>NZ_JONP01000004.1 GCF_000711725.1 Roseomonas aerilata DSM 19363
CTGTGCGCCGCGCTCCCCCAGTTCCCCTGAAGGGTGACAATGTCCGACTGGCCGAGCGCGTGGCTCGCATGAGCGGTCATGGTGCCGCCGACCTGCACGCCGTCCACCTTGACCGTGTACTGCGCGTCACCCTGGTAGGCATCCTGGCTGATCTTCAGCACCAGCGTGTCCGTGCCCGTGCCGATCGTCGTGTTCACGGCGGCGGCCATGGCAGCCGGCACAACCAGCACCTCCGAAGCAACGGCATCGTCGTTCCCGATGACGCCGCTTGCTGCCGCACCCTCAATTACCGTGCCGTAACTCGTTTCGTGCCAGCCGAGGGTGAAGCCCTCATCTACCTCGACGAGGGTATCGCCAGCGACCTTGATGGCGATCGTCTTGGTTGTCTCGCCGGGGCTGAAGATCACGGTGCCATGGGGCATCAAACCAGTGGCGAAGTCGGAGGCCGACGCCGGGTTGGCTCCGCTGCCCTCAATAAACCAGTCTGCAGTGCTAGTGCCGAATGTATGTCCCGTCCGTGTCACCAGGAAGGTGAACGTGGTCGTTCCAGCCTGTCCCTCGGCCACGTTCGCATCCAGGGCAACTGTCTGGAGGCCTGCACTGCGGAACACCCCCGTCGTGAGATCCAGCACACCGTTGGTGAACTGCACGTACTCCACGCTCTTCAGGACGCCCACGCCTGCCACCGTCCAGCTTCCATCGGGCTCCCGCCGCCAGGCTGGTGACAGGGCGGCAAACGCAGAGACGGCGGTGTCGGTCCCCGCGCCGCCATCGAGCGTATCATTCCCCGGTCCGTCGTACAGGGTGTCATCCCCCGCACCGCCACTCAGGTAGTCGTCGCCGTCGCCGCCCAGCAGCGTATCGTCCCCGAACTCGCCATAGAGGAAGTCCCCCTCGGCGGCGCCGTCGATCACATCGTTGCCCGAGCCGCCGTACAGCGTGTCGGACCCGCCGAGACCGGAAATGGTGTCGTTCGCCATGGTGGCGGGGCCACCCTGGACCTCCGCAGACGTACCAATCGCCGTCACCATGTCGCCGAAGGGCGTGCCTGTGATGGTCGACATGCATCACTCCATAAGGACGGAATGATACGTAATTGGAGTGAACGGCCACGTCTGCTCAACTTCTCGTTAAGTCTTTTCTTCGAGTTTCTCGTCTGGGTTGTGAGCGGGCGGGCCTCTTCTGCCTCTTACACGGGTTGCTTCAGCCGGCGAGGAGGCGTCTGCCCGCGGCAACCACACCTTTCGGCCTATTTTGGGCACGATAACATCTGTACAGCGTGCTTACCGCACCTGCTTCAGCGCTAACCTATTGTTCCCCCTATTCCTTCTTGCCCGACCTACGGTCCCGTACCGTTTGCTCGCGCTGGCGACTCCATTCCGTCCGCTAATCCCCCTTTTAGGACGGAAGGGCTTGCAGCCGTGCGCGAAGGATATACATTCCTGATCGTATATCTACAGGAGACCGGCATGCAGGTCAGCCGTTGGGGCAACAGCCTGGCCGTCCGTCTCCCCGCCGCCTTGGTGGAGACGCTCGGTCTGCGCGAGGGCGACGAGGTCGCCGTGGAAGTGGCGGATCCTCGCACCTTCCGCATCAACCGCGATCCTCGCCGTGACGAGGCGCTGGAGGTGCTGCGCGGCCTCGGCTGGCACCTGCCTGAGGCCTTCCGCTTCTCGCGGGACGAGGCCAACGCGCGCGGCAAATGACTCCGCCCTTCCTCGACACCGACATCCTGCTCTACGCCGCCCTGCAGCCCGACGCCCGCTCCGAGACGGCGAGAGCCCTGCTGGCCCGCGGCGGCCTCATCAGCGTGCAGGTACTCAACGAGTTCACTGCCGTCGCCCGTCGCAAACTGCACCGGCCCTGGCCCGAGGTGACACAGGCCCTCGGCGCCCTTCGTACCCTCCTCCCTGCGCCGCGTCCCCTCACCCTCGCCGTGCACGAAGCCGCCCTCCGCCTCGCGGAAGCGCTGGGTTACACCATCTATGACGCGCTCATCCTGGCCTCGGCGTTGGAGGCCGGCTGTGACACGCTCCTCTCGGAGGACCTGCAGCACGGACGGGTGGTTGACGGGCGCTTGACGATCCGGAACCCCTTCCTGGCCCCGTGAGCGACGTCAGCCCCGCTCCCCTCCCCGCCGGCGCGCTCCGCCTCTCCACCACCCTCTTCAGCGACCTCGTGCTGCCGGACGGAGCCGCCCGCGGCCAGGGCACCCGTCATGCCTATCGCTCGGCCTGGAGTGCCTACGAGACCTGCTGCGCCTCGCTCGGCCGCGAGCCGCTGGCGGGCGGCCCCGAGACGCTCGCCCTATACGCAGTCCGCTGCGCCGACCGCGGCCTCGCCGTGTCCAGCCCGCGCGTTCACCTCACCGCCATCGGGGCCGCTCATCGCCTCGCCGGCGTGGCGCTGGACCTCCGCCACCCGCGCCTCGTCATGGTTCTCGAGGGCATCGCCCGCGACAAGGGAACCCGCCCGCGCGGGAAGGCCGCCGCCGCCGGACCGGACGTGCTCCGGCTGATGCTCGCCACCTGCCCCTCCCCCACCACCCCGCTCGGTGCGCGCAACCGGGCGCTCTTGTTGGTCGGCTTTGGCGCGGCGCTGCGCCGGGGTGAGCTCACCGGCCTCGCGTTAGGCGACGTCGCGCCTTTTGGTTTGCACTGAAAGCTGACCCGGGAAGGGTCGGAGTCCTCGCTGAGGAATGACCCGTGTCTGTTCACCTCCGCGGCCGGATGGTCGGGGTTACCGGAGTGATCGATCTGGAGTTGTTGAGCGTGATCCGCCGGTGGCATCACCAGGATCGCGTCCCGATCCGCGAGATCGAGCGACGGACGAGCCTTTCGCGGAACACGATCCGGAAGTACCTGCGGTCGGACACCGTGGGGGTCGAGAAAAACGTCCAGGACGTCCGGCGGCAGATCTGGCAGGTCATTGCTGCCCTTCGGCGACCTGCCCGCTCCCAACGCCTGGCTGGAGACCCGCTGCATTGAGCACTGGAGCGAACTGCCCCACGGGGTCCTGCCCGGCAGCGTTGCCGAGGTCTACGCATGGGAGAGGGCGAGCCTGATGCCGGGGCGAGCGTTCGACGGTTTCGTCGAGCATGCCAAGCGGAGATGAGCCTCACCTGAGTGCCCAGGCGAGATCGTGGGTGATCCATGTCCGGCAGCAGCGACGCGGCGGCGGCAATGATGCCTAGCGGGCTGAACGTGGCTCCGGTCAGCGAGGCGGCGGCGATGTAGAAGGCTGCGCCGTATGGAACGTGGGATCAATGGATCAAGGCCCCTCCTGTCGCGAGGTCGCGATGTCGAGGCAGGTGCGACCGGCATGCGGAAATTAAGAGACAGGGCTGTCGATTATGATGCGACCTGCGCGGTGATGGGTGAGCGTGTCGGTCTTGCCGAGCGCTTAGGAGGTTAGTGGCCTATGCCACTCGACATCTAGCCCAGTTGCAGCAGAGGGGCGGAGCGGACAAGGTGGCTATTCACCAAGGAGGCTAGGGTCAGGACCCGTTAATTGGGGCTGGCGGTTGATCTGGATGGCTGATTCCACAGCAGCCGGAGGTGCTGCCATGGCTGACCTTTTCTGGCTGACGAGGGCGCAGGTCCGACGGATCGTGCCCTATTTCCCACTCCCGCACGGGGTGCCTCGCGTCGACGATCAGCGGGTGGTCAGCGGCATTCTCCATGTCATCCACAATGGGCTGCGCTGGCGCGACGCCCCGGCGGCCTACGGTCCCCACAAGACCCTGTACAATCGCTTCGTGCGATGGAGCCGCCTCGGGAGGTTCAACCGCATCTTCGCCGGGCTTGCGTGCCGAGCAGGTGAGCCGGAGCGCCTGATGATCGATGCCACCCACCTCAAGGCGCACCGCACAGCCGCAAGCCTGCTCAAAAAGGGGCCCTTCCCGCCGTATCGGGCGGACCAAAGGCGGCCTGAACTCCAAGCTGCACGCCGTCTGCGACGGCAAGGGCCGCCCTGTGGTCCTGCTCCTGTCCGAAGGCCAGATGAGCGACCACACAGGTGCAGCCCTGATGCTGCTCAGCCTGCCGCGCGCCAAGGAACCTCTCGGCGACAAGGGCTACGACAGCAACCGCTTCCGTGAGGCGCTCGTCGAGCGCGGCATCACACCCTGCATACCCTCACGCAAGATTCGGAAGGTGCCAATCCCCTACGACAGACCGCTCTATCGGCAGCGCCACCGCATCGAGGACCCGTTCGGTCGCCTCAAGGACTGGCGCCGCATCGCCATGCGCTACGACCGCTGCGCCCACACCTTCATGTCCGCCATCCTCCTCGCCGCCACCGTCCTCTTCTGGATCAATGAGTCCTGACCCTAGTATGCTGAACCAGAAGTTCGCTCTTGTATTCAGCTGTTGGAAGGTAGGAGAGTTTCCGGCCGGTTCAGGAGGTCGGGATGGGACGGCGCGCAGTTGCTCTGGAGCTGAGTGAGGGGGAGCGAGCTGAGCTTTCGGCACTGGCGAGCCGTGGCCGCCCGGCTCAGGCGCTGGCTGCGCGCGCCCGCATCGTGCTGGCCTGCGCCGAGGGCGAGCAGAACAAGCTGGTGGCAACCCGGCTGGGCGTGGATGCAGTAACCGTTGCCAAATGGCGCCGCCGCTTTGCCGAGCAGCGCCTGGACGGTCTGCGGGACGAGCCCCGGTCGGGTGCGCCGCGGACGGTGGAGGTTGAGCGGATTGAGGCGGTGATCGTGCGCACGCTGGAGAGCCAACCGCCGGACGCGACACACTGGAGCTCACGCGGCATGGCACGTGCCTCCGGCCTGTCCGTCTCCACCGTCCAGCGCATCTGGCGCGCCTTCGGCCTGCAGCCGCACCGGCTGGAGACCTTCAAGCTCTCGACTGATCCGGACTTCGTGGCCAAGGTGCGCGACGTTGTCGGCCTCTACGTCTCGCCGCCCGCGCATGCCCTGGTGCTGTGCGTCGAACCAAGAGGTTCGCCGGACGTGGATGAGAAGAGCCAGATCCAGGCGCTCGACCGCAGCCAGCCGATGCTGCCGCTGCGTCCTGGACAGCCCGCACGACGCAGCCACGACTACACCCGCCATGGCACGACGTCGCTGTTCGCCGCCCTCGACATCGCCACCGGCCACGTGATCGGCAAGTGCTACCCGCGCCATCGCGCGAGCGAGTTCCGCCGCTTCCTCGACGAGATCGAGGCCGCCGTGCCCTCCGATCTCGACGTGCACCTCGTCATGGACAACTACGCCACCCACAAGACACCACTCGTCCGGAACTGGCTGGCCAAGCGGCCGCGCTGGCACGTCCACCTGACGCCCACCAGCTCATCCTGGTTGAACCAGGTTGAGCGCTTCCTCGGGCTCCTCACCGAGCGTCAGATCAGGCGTGGCATCCACCGCAGCGTCGCCGCCCTGCAGGACGCCATCACTCGCTTCATCGATCACCACAACGCCGACCCGAAGCCCTTCCGCTGGACCAAGTCCGCCGACCACATCCTTGCCAGCATCGACCGCTTCTGCGTCCGAAACACCCCACTAATCGCAGAAACACCGCGAACTTCAGTTTCGGGACACTAGCGGGAGAGGGACATGGAGGGCCTTGTCTCCGCGGGGCGACGCGCGCTGGCTTCGGGGGTGTCAAACGGCTTCCAGCGCGAGCGCGATGCCCTGCCCGCCGCCGATGCAGAGCGTGACGAGGCCGCGCCGCAGGCCGTCGCGCCGAATCGAGTGGATGAGGCGCGTGGCCAGCACCGCGCCCGTCGCGCCGATGGGATGGCCGTGGGCGATAGCCCCACCCTCCACGTTCACGATGTCCGCGGGCAGGCCGAGTTCCGCCATCACGGCAAGCGGCACCGCCGCGAAGGCCTCGTTGATCTCGACGCGATCGAGGTCCGCGAGCTTCCATCCGGCCCGCTCCAGCGCCTGGCGGACCGCCGGCACGGGGCCGAGGCCAAACATCCCCGGCTCCACGGCGGCGATGCCGTAGGCGACCAGCCTCGCCATCGGGGCAATGCCCTGCTCCTCCGCGAAGCGGCTGCTCGCCACGATCATCGCCGCGGCGCCGCTGTTGAGCCCTGGCGCATTACCGGCGGTGATGCTGCCCTCCGGGCGAAAGGCGGGCTTGAGCTTCGCCAGGATCTCGGGCGTCGTCTCCGGCCGCGGGGCCTCGTCCGCCGCGAAGCTCGCCGTGCCCTTCCCCCCCTTGAGGGGCACCGCCACGATCTCCTCCGCAAAGAGGCCCGCGCTCTGGGCCGCCGCGAAGCGCCTCTGCGAGCGCGCGGCCCAGTCGTCCTGCGCCTCGCGGGTCAGTTGCACCCTGCTCACGAGGTCCTCGGTGTGCCAGCCGGAATGCTTGCCGGAGAAGGCGTCCTCGAGGCCGTCGCGCAGCATGCTGTCGTGGATCTCGGCGGGTCCCATGCGATAGCCCCAGCGGCCGCCATCCATCAGGTAGGGCGCGCGATCCATGTTCTCCATCCCGCCGGCGACCGCCACCTGCTGGTGGCCGAGCCAGATGTCGAGCGCCGCCGTCACGACCGCCTGGGCGCCGGAGCCGCAGACGCGGTTCACCGTCATCGCCGGCACGGATACCGGAAGGCCGCCGTTGATCGAGGCCTGGCGGGCCGGGTTCATGCGGTTCCCGGCCTGGATGACGTTTCCCATCACGACGCTGCCCACCCGGTCGGGCGGCAGGCCCGCGCGCCTGACCGTCTCGGCCACGACCGCGGCGCCGAGATCCGTTGCCGGGGTTCCCTTCAGCGCGCCGTTATAGGCGCCGATGGCGGTGCGGACGGGATGGCAGAGAAGAACCGAGGTTTGTGGCATGGAACGGGTTCCCGATGGCTCAGGCGTTGCTGCTTCGCCAGGTGTCGCGCTGGACGAGGACGATCGAGCTGATGACGGCGTAGGCGAGCAGCGAGGCGGCGAGGATCCAGGACAGCGCGGGCATCCCCGCACCCCAGCTGCCCACAAACAGCGCGCCGAGCCCGGCCCCGATCACCAGCCGCGCCGCGACGCCGGTGACGGGCCAGAAGACCCTGCCCGCGCCCTGCCCGGCGAAGGACAGCACGAAGCCGAAGCCGAAGACGCCGTAGGCCGGACCGATGTGCTGCAGATAGGTCGCGCCCGTCGCCAGCACCGCCGGATCCTCCGTGAAGAGCCGTAGCCAGAGTTCGGGATGAAGGGCGACCACCAGGCCGATCAGCTGCGTCACGCCGAAGCCCACCAGCCCGCCCGCGCCGGCCGCGTGCCTGGCCCGTAGCCCCTGCCCGGCCGCGAGGTTGATGCCCACCATGGTGAGCACGGCCGAAGCCAGCCCGAAGAGGAGCGGCACGAGCACGTAGGCGAGCCGCGACGCGGCGCCATAGCCGGCCAGCGCGTCGGTGCCGAAATGCCCGAAGGCGCCGGTGACGAGGATCACCGTCAGGTTGGTCATGACGGTGCTGAAGGCGGTGGGCAGGCCGACCTTCAGGATGTCGCGGAACAGCCCGGCCCGCAGCCGGCTCAGGCGCAGCATCAGCCCGGCGCGGCCGCTGGTCATGGTCCACAGCAGGACGGCGGCCGCGCCGAGATAGTAGAGCGCGAAGGCAATGCCGGCCCCCGCGATGCCCAGACCGGGCACGGGACCGAAGCCGAAGATGAGCAGCGGCGAGAACGGGATCAGGATCACCGCGCCCGACAGTGTCACCAGCGCTGGCAGCCGGACGTTTCCGGAGCCGCGAAGCGCCGCCGCGAGGAGGTTGACGACCCAGACCGGGATGGCGCCGGCAAAGAGCCAGTTGGAGTACAGCAAGGCCGCGTCGAGTGCTCCACTCTCGCCACCCAGCGCACCGTAGAGGGCGGGGCCAAAGGCGACCGTGCCGAGAGTGAACAGGGCTCCCACGACGACGGCGAGGACCACCGCGTGCAGCACCAGCGCGTCGGCGTCGTGCTGGCGCCCCGCGCCGATCGCGCGCGCGACGGCCGAGGCGACGCCGCTGCCGAGGCCGCCGCCCGACATCATCATCAGCATGAAGACCGGGAACACCAGCGCGACACCGGCCAGCGCGTCGGTGCCGAGCAGACCGACATAGTAGGCCTCGGCGATGTTCACGCCGGTCTGCGCCACCAGCACCGTGACGGTCGGCAGGACTAAGCGCAGCAGGGTGGGCAGGACCGGCCCGCCCAGCATGGCGGCGCGCGCCAAGGCCTTGCGGCGATCGGCCTCCTGCTCCACCGCGGTGAGCGGCCGGGCAGGCCCGGTCAGGGGTGGCGCCCCCGTTTCCGTCGACGCGTGGGTGTCGGGCATGATCAGAAGCGCTCGACCCAGGGGCGCAGTTCGACTTCCAGCGACCAGGCGCTGCGAGGCTGGCGCAGCAGGTCGAGATAGGTCTGCGCAATTCCATCAGGGCTGAGCAGGCTGTCGGGCCGGTCCAGCGGCTCCGGCCGTCGCTCGCTCCGCACGCCGCCGTCGATCACGACATGCGCCACGTGGATGCCCTGGGGCCCGAGTTCCCGCGCCGCGCTCTGGGCCAAGCCGCGCAGGGCGAACTTGCCCATGGCGAAGGCCGCAGAACCGGTGAAGCCCTTAACGCTGGCGGTCGCGCCGGTGAGCAGGATGGCCCCGTGGCCCTTCGGCACCATCCGCCGCGCCGCCTGCTGCACCGCCAGGAAGCCGCCGAAGGCAGTGGTCTCGACCGCCCGGCGCACCGCCTCCGGGTCCAGTTCCGCCAGTGGCCCCTGCGCGCGGGCGCTCGCGTTGTAGATGACGACGTCCGGCTCCCCGATGCGGGCGTCCACCGCCCGGAACAGGGCGTCGACCGCCGCGGGGTCGGCGGCATCGGCGGCGAAGGGCACGGCGCCCGTTTCGGCGGCCAGCGGTGCCAGCTTGCCGGCATCACGCGCCGCAAGGGCGACGGCCAACCCCGCCCCGGTCAGGCGGCGCGCGAGCGAGGCACTGATGCCGGCGCCGGCGCCGATGATCAGAGCCGTGTGGAAGGGGATGGCAGGCATGCGCTGTCCTCAGTCGGTGCCGCCGAAGGCCTTGCGCCCGGCGGCCAGGATCTCCTCGGAGAAGGCGGGGTCGTCGGCGGCGCGGGCCAGCACCAGCGTGCCGACGAGGCCGGCAAAGGTGGCGATCGCCTTCTCCCGCCGCGCCGCCGCGCCCCGCCCGGGCACGACACGCGTCAAGCGCTCGATGGCGGCCTTCAGTCCCTGGCTGAAAGTCTTGCGAACGGGCCCGTCGCGCCGGCCCGCCTCCACGGCGAGGGCGGCAAAGGCGCATCCCTCGCCCGGCGCGTCGCGATGGCGGGGTGAAAGGTAGCGCTGGGCAATCGCCGCGAGCGCGTCGGGCCCGGCATCCTCGATGAGGCGTGACCAGTGCTCGGCCGACGCCTGCAGCGTCCCGGCGCAGGCCTCCGCCGCCAGCGCCTCCTTGGATCCGAAGGCGCGGTAGAAGCCGCCATGCGTGAGGCCCGCCTCCTGCATGAGGGAATCGACGCCGACGCCATCGAAGCCGCGCTCGCGGAAGAGGCGGCTCGCTACCTCAACCACGCGCGCCCGGTTCTCGGCGGCCTGAGCCCTTGTGACCCTCATTGACGACGTCCCACGCTCATGGCGGTCCTTATTAGATGACGTTCGTCATGATAATCAATAGTGAAGACCGTCATATATCGAGAGGCGAGATCCGGCGAGCGGGCCGAACGCAGAGGGTTGTGGGTTGTGATGCTCCTATAATGGTCAAGGCGCCGCTGGCGGTGGGAGTTGAGGGCTAAGCGGGCGGGAGAGATAGCCAAGGATCTCACGGGCCACGCAGCGCTTGAGGCAGCGGATGATCTCGGACTTGCTCTTCCCCTCGGCGGATCGTCGCTTGACCTAGGCAAGGGTCGGCGGGTGAGCCCGCATGCGGACGAGGACCACGCGGTTGAGGGCAGCGTTGGCCTGACGGTTGGCGCCTCGGCTGAGCCGATGCCGGTTGGTCTTGCCGCTGGACGCCAGGACCGGGCAGGCGCCGCATAGCTTGGCCAGGGCCGCTTCGGAGCGGATGCGCTCGGGGTTGTCGCCGACAAGAATGAGCATCGCTGCCGCGGTCCCTGTACCCATGCCACGTGCCTGGGCCGGCTCGGGCGCGAGCTGCTGGGTCAGCTGCCCGAGACTGACGTCATGATCTTTCACCTCCGCGTCGAGGTCCAGCCAGCGCCGGGCGATCGCCCGCAGGCTGCATTTGGCTGAGGCCGCCGTCGAGGTGAGTGGGCCCGGACGCAGAGCAGCAAGGTGCCGAAGCAGCGTCATCTTGCCGGCCAGGCGGTCGAGCTGCTCGCGAAGAGTGGTGGGGGCGATGACGATGATGGCTCTGAGCGCCAGCATAGCCTGACTCCGCGCCTTGACGCCGGTGTCGCGGCCGACCTTGAGATGGCGGGTCTGACCTTCCCCTGTTTGAGTGGACACGGGTTACGGCCCAGGCGGCCCCGGCGAGTTGTTCCATTTCAGTTGGCGCCTTGTAGCCGATCGCTGAGCGGAGGCGCTGTCGGTTGTAGAAGCCTTCGATGAAGGCGAAGAGGGGCAACCAGAGCCCGACCGGCATCAGATCCGAGCCGACCTCGCCAGTTGCGCAGCACCGAAGGCTGGATCCCCAGCTCCTTTGCCACCCGCATCAGCAGGCGGCCGCTGCTCTCCAGCAGCCCTACCGCCTCCCGCTTGAACTCCTCCGTGAACTCACGCCGCGCCGTCATGATCAGGGCACCTCGCTCCCTCAGGAGCTTATCCGAGGTGGCCACCATCACAGGGCAGGGTCATGCTGTCGCGGCTCACCGCGATGGACGGGTCATCGAGCAGCCGAAGAGCTGGCAGGACGCCGTGGACGGCTATCTCGTCCACCAGGAGGCTCGGGTCCGGGCGGGCGAACTCTCCACTGGGGCAGCTAAGCGCTACTCGTGCAGCCTCGTGCAGGTCACTCTCGCACTCGGATGGGAGCCGAGCGACAGCGCGGACGCCGGCATCTCGACGACTATACCCATCGCTGACGTGGGCAAGGCGACTATAACCGAGTTTATCGAGGCGCGCCGAGATGAAGAGCGGGCGACCAGTACGATCCTAAACGACCTGACGGCCTGGAGCCTTGTGATGGGCTATGCCGCATCGAAGGACTGGATCGACTCGAACCCGGTCAAGCTCATCGAGCGCCGGGTGCTTGTCGGGAACCGTCGCCAGCAGCTCCGGCCCCCGACGGACCCTGAGGTTGCTACACTCATAGAAGAGGTGGCGAACTGGTCGATCGAGATGTCACGTCTGTTCCGCTGGCTGCGGGAAACTGGCATGCGCCTCGCGGAGGCGCTGAACATCAGGGCTGATGACACGCACTATCGGCCTCGGTGCCGCGGCCAATATGCTCGCCGACTTGCCAAAGCGGGGCCGTCTGTTCGCCGCGCTGCCGTTGGACAGCGCCGTGGTGTCCATCCGCTACGGCCAATGGCGACGCCAGCGCCAAGCCCGGGAGAACCGGGCTGCCGACGCCCACGGACGGCCGCCCATCGCCCTTCCGGAATTCAGGCTTCACGATCTCCGTCACGCCTTCGCCTGCGCCTCGGTCGTCGACGACGACACCTGCATCTTCCGGCTGTCCGAGCATCTCGGCCACACCTTGGTGACGACGACTGAGATCTATGTCGAGCACCTCCGGAAAAACGGTGCCATGTGGCGCTACAGCCGCGACCCGACCCTGTTTGGGTCCATGCCTCGTGCAGAAGGCAGCGCGCCCAAGCAGGCCGCATAGGAGGACATAACGAAGAGGGGGTGTCCCACAAGGTGTCCCAGTCGCCTCAAAAACCGTTGTGAGGCACGCGGGACAGCAGACGCTAAGTGATTGAAATGGCGGAGGGGATGGGATTCGAACCCACGATAGGACTTGACATCCTATAACGGTTTAGCAAACCGCCGCCTTCGGCCACTCGGCCACCCCTCCGCAGGAGTGGAAGTCACACGGCGTTGCAGAAGGCGCTTCTAGCGACCCCCTCGCGCCGCGTCAAATCCTCCCCGCAGGCTTTCCGGGCGTCCGCCTCAGGAAAGCGCTACCTCGAAGCCGCGCTGCACGGCGGGCCGCGCCATCATCCGCTCGTACCAGGCGCCAACATTCGGCAGGTCGTCGAAGGGCACCATGTGCCGCTCGTGCCGCCACGCCCAGCCGAGGATGGCGAAATCGGCGATGCTGGGCTCCCCCTCGGTCGCGACGTAGTCGCGGCCGGCCATGCGCTTGTCCAGCACGCCGTAGAGGCGCCGCGTCTCCTTGCCGTAGCGGGCCAGCCCGTAGTCCCGCGCGGGCCCCTCGGGCTGCATGAGGAAGTGGTGCACCTGGCCCGGCATCGGCCCGAAGCCGCCCATCTGCCACATCAGCCACTCCAACACGGGCACCCTCGCGCGGAGGTCACGGGGCATGAAGCGCCCTGTCTTCTCCGCGAGGTAGAGAAGGATCGCCCCGGATTCAAAGATGCTGATCGGCTGCCCGCCCGGTCCCTCGTCGTCCACGATGGCCGGGATGCGGTTGTTCGGGCTGATCGCCAGGAACTCGGGCCGGAACTGCTCGTCCTGGCCGATGTTCACGGTCTTCACCGTATAGGGCAGCCCCATCTCCTCCAGCGCCACGCTGATCTTGCGGCCATTGGGCGTGTTCCAGCTGTGCAGGGTGATCATCGGTCTCTCCTCTGCCGGGAGCATCGCCTCCCCTGGCCCGCCTGGAAAGGGACCCCACCCAGGCCTGGAAGCACCGCGGCCGGAGGACGATATCCGGATCCCATGCCCGCCGCCCCCGAGCCACCCGCCGGCCTCGCACGCCCCCGCCCGCCCGAGGCACCGCTGGTCGGCCTTGCCTATCTGCGGGCCATCATCCGCAACCCGCTGGACGCCATCCCGCAGGCCGCTTTCGAGCAGCCCATGCTCCGCCGCCGCGTGCTCGGGCGGGAACGCCTCCTCGTGATGACGCCGGATCTGATCGAGAGGGTCCTCCTCACCGAGGCGGCTGCCTTCACGAAGTCGGACACCATGCGCCGCGCGCTCAGCCCTGCGCTCGGCGAGGCAATTCTCACCGCCGACGGGGAGCGCTGGCGCCGGCAGCGCCGGGCCGTTGCGCCGATCTTCCGGCCGGACCGGGCGCGCGCCTTCCTGACCCCAATGCTGGAGGCCGCCGCCCGCACCCGCGACCGCTGGCTGGCCCTGCCCCCCGGCACCGAGCTGGAACTCGGCCACGAGATGATGCGAACGACCTTCGACATCATTGTGGAGACGATGCTCTCCGGCCAGGGCGCCATCGACGTGGCGCGGGTTGAGGCGGGCATCACCGAGTACCTGGCGAGCACCGGCTGGGCCATCGCCCTGGCCATCCTCGGCGCCCCCGCCTGGACGCCCCATCCCGGCCGCCGCCGCGCCGCCCGCGCGCGGGATCACCTCCGCGCCGAATTGCTGCGGCTGGTCGCGGAGCGCCGGCGCCTCGGCTCCGGCCGCGACGACCTCATCGCCCACCTCCTGGCCGCGCGCGATCCGGAGAGCGGGGCGGCGATGGACGACCGCGACATCGCCGACAACCTCCTCACCTTCATCACCGCCGGGCACGAGACCACGGCCCTCGCCCTCACCTGGGCCTTCCACCTCCTGGCCCACCATCCGGCGGAGGAAGCGCGCCTGCTGGACGAAATCGCGGCCGTGACGCGCGGCGCCCCGCTGCAACCGGCAGATATCCCCGCCCTCACCCGCACGCGACAGGCCATCCAGGAGGTGCTGCGCCTCTACCCGCCCGCCCCGATCATCGCCCGCACGGCGCAACGGGCGACGGAACTTGGCGGAACGGCGTTGGAGGCGGGCACGACCGTGCTCATCCCCGTCATAGCCACTCATCGCCACCGGGCACTTTGGGAGGAACCGGATCGCTTCGATCCCGGCCGCTTCGCGCCCGGGGCCGTGAAGGCCCGCCACCGCCACGCCTGGATCCCCTTCGGCGCGGGGCCGCGTACCTGCATCGGCGCCGGCTTCGCCCTGGACGAGGCGACCGCCATCCTCGCCACGCTCCTGCCCGCCGTCACGCTACGGCCGGAGCCGGGCTTTGATCCCGGCCTTTCCATGCGCATCACCCTGCGCCCCACGCGCGGCATGCCGATGCGCGTCCATCCCCGTCAGATGGCGGCTCTCGGCGAAGCCCTGGCCGCATCCAGCGTCACGCCTCATCATGCCGATGACCGCCGAGGATTCGCCTGACGCCATGCCAGTCCCCATCACCGGGCCCGGGCCGAGCCGCCCCGCCGGGCTCGACGACGCGACCGCCCTCATGCGCTACGACGCCAACAAGCGATCGGCGCTGGTGGCCTATCTTCTCTGGTTCTTCCTCGGCTCCTTCGGCGCCCACCGCTTCTACGCGGGCCGCACGGGCAGCGGCATCGCACAGCTCGTCATCACGCTGCTCTCGATGCTCATGACCTTCGTGCTGATCGGCTATGCGGGCCTCTTCGTGGTTGCCCTCTGGGTCCTCGTGGATGCCTTCCTCATCCCCGGGATGATCCGGGGCTACAACAACCAGCTCATCGCCTCCCTGGGGCGCTAGGGCGGCGGGCATTCTATCTGCCCGAATGAAACGGCGACGATCCTCGTGCGTCCTCCTCTCAGACAGAGGGGTAGCAGCAACATGGCCGATGACGGCGTCGTCGATTGCCTGATCATCGGGGGCGGCCCCGCCGGGCTGACCGCGGCCCTCTACCTCGCCCGCTTCAACCGCCGCATTGCCCTGGTGGACGGCGGCGCCAGCCGTGCGGCATGGATCCCCAACACCCACAACTTCCCCCTCTTCGCGGAGGGGATCGCGGGCCCTGCCCTGCTCGACCGCCAGCGTCGGAACCTCGCGCAGTACGGCGTCGAGCCCCAACCCGCCCGGGTTGCGGCGCTGGAGAAGCGGGAGGGCCACTTTGTCGCCGCGCTCGAGGACGGCGGCCCCCCGATCCTCGCCCGCCGCGTGCTGCTCGCCACCGGTGCCGTGGACGTCGAACCCGCCCTGCCCGACCACCCCGATGCCCTGCAGCGCGGCCTCATCCGCTACTGCCCGATCTGCGACGGCTACGAGGCGCGCGACCGCCGCGTCGCCGTGCTCGGCCACGGCGCCCGCGGCCTGGGCGAGGCCGTCTTCGTCGCGCGCAGCTACACCAAGGATGTGACGCTGCTCACCCTCGGCCAACCTCTCTCGGCCGAGGACGAGGGCCGCGCCCGCGAGCACGACATTGCCGTCATCACCGCATCCATCGAGGCCCTGGACGTAGAGGGTGACCGCATCGCCGCGCTTCGCGCCGGCGGCGACGAGTACCGCTTCGATACCCTCTACTCCGCGCTCGGCCTGAAGGTCCGCTCCGACCTTGCCCTGGCGCTGGGCGCCGAGCACGACGAGGCCGGCGCGCTGATCGTGGACGAGCACAACCGCACCAGCATCCCCGGCCTCTACGCCGCCGGGGACGTGGTGCGGGGCCTCAACCAGATCGTCGTGGCCATGGGCCACGCCGCGGTCGCCGCAACCGACATCCACAACCGCTGCGAGTTGCCGACGGAGGACGAGCCCGGCGGCAGCTAACGCCATGGCCCCGCCCGAAGGCTGTTCTTCGAACCTGCGCACGGAGGGCTCCCGGGAGCCGGGCCGGCCGATGACGCATCCGGCATCAACGGATCGCCGCCCCTTCAACCTATGTGGGAGAGCGCGCACCTGCGCCCCGGTAGTTCCCGCAGCACGAACAGCCCCTTCGGGTGAGCGTCAGGCGCCAGGCGGACGAGGCCCATCGCGCCGCGTGCTCGGCAAATCCCCTTCCCAGGCTTCGCGCCAGGAGCATCAATGCTTCATATCCATTTTGGCGCAGGCCGTCTCGGCCTGGGCCTGATCGTTCCGTTCTTCCAGACGGCGGCCGCGGCATCCTTCATCCTCAATCGGGCCGTATCCGGCACGAACCCCACGGGCACAACAGCCCTCCCGCCGCGCCGGCGCAACGACCTTCTCCGCGACAACCCAGATAAGCTCTACGTCGTCCAGCAGCCCGCCAACCAGGGCGGCCGCCGCGAGGTCGTCCATTACGATGGCTTCCTCGAGTACGGTGAAGCCGGCCGGGACATTGCCTCGATCGTCCGCTCCATCCTGTCCGGAAGCGCGCGCGCCGAGGACGGTGTCGTGGTCACGGCCTCCCTGATCAGCGCCGCGAATTACCAGCCCGTGCTGGAGGCGCTGGAGATCCTGTCGGAGGTGCGGGAGCGCGGCGGCCTCGGCGCCATCTTCCTCGTTACCTGCGAGAACACCCTCAACGCCCCCGAGATCTTCGAGGATCCCGATCTGGCACGCTTCATCTCCGACAGGATGCGCCGCCACGTCGTCCCCGTGCCCGCACTGGTGGACCGCGTCTGCATCGGGCTGGAGGAAGGCCAGGAAGGAGGGCACCCCTCCGTCGTGGTCAGCACCGAGGAATACGGCTCCCTCAAGCTCGAGCTCTCGCCGGCGACCGAGGATCTCGGACGGCGCCTTCAAGGCGGCCGGGTGGAGTTCACGCGCTACGTCGCGATCGAGAAGCGGATCAAGAACTGGCTCCTGAACGGCAGCCACTGGCTGTTGGCTCTGGCAGCCTTCGAGAGCAGCCACGGCGACTCCGAGCTGCGCCTGAACGAGTTCCTCAAGCGCAACACCGAGAACCGCGCCTTCGCCGACGAGATCATGCGAGAGATGCACGAGGGCATCGCGGTGATCCTGCGCCGCGAGCCTGAATTCGCCGGTTTCGTGCGCGATGTCGATCCCGACGACTATCTCACCGGCGCATCGGTCGCGATCCTCTCGCGCTTCCTGAGCAACGACGACCCAATGAGCCGGATCCTCGCCCGCTTCCAGGCCCCGACGCCTGAGAAGCCGAGCACGGTGGAAGCGTTCAAGAAGCGCTTCTTCGATCGCGTGGACGCTCCTATCGCGGCCTATACGGAGAAGACGGGTTGCCCGCCCCCCGCCGCCACGCATTCACTCCGCAGCCTGGACCACCTGATCGCCTCCGGAACCTATATCAATGCCGCATGACGCCCTGCCATCCACCCTCCAGCGCCCGCAGCAGGCCGACCTCCGCGGGGACCGGCCCTGGCCGGCCCTCGTCATCTTCGACTGCGACGGCGTCCTGATCGACAGCGAGATCGTGGTCTGCCGCCTGACTGGCGAGATCCTTACCGACCTCGGCTACCCCATCAGCACCGAGGAGGTGATCCGCCGCTTCGCCGGCCGTCCCGAGCGCGGGATGATCGACGACATCGAGGCCGACTGGGGCCAGCCCGTCCCGCCCGAATTCTTCACGCGCGTCCGCCAGGGGATCGAGCACGCCTACGCGACCGAGCTGAGGATCATGCCCGGGATCACCGACCTCCTGGACCGCCTCCGGGCCAGGACATGCGTCGCCTCCAGCGCCTATCCCGCCAAGCTCAAGCTCGGCCTGGAAGCGGTCGGGCTCCATGACCGCTTCGCCCCCAACATCATCAGCGCGTCCTGGGTCGCTAAGGGCAAGCCAGCGCCGGACGTCTTCATCTATGCCGCCGGCTGGATGAAGACGCCGCCCGCGGATTGCCTGGTGATCGAGGACAGCACCGCCGGCGTGCGCGCCGCCATCGCTGCGGGCATGCGCGTCTTCGGCTTTGTCGGCGGGCGCCACTGCGACGCAGGCCACAGGGAGCATCTCCTGGCAGCCGGCGCGGAGCAGGTGATCGGGTCCTTCGAGGAACTAGAAGCCCTGCTTCCCGCCGCCTTCTGAGCGCCGGCCAGAACAGCGTCCAGTGAGGAAAGCGTGGCGCCGGAGGGGGTTCCCTCCTGCCCACCGCCTCACCCTTCCAGCTTCGCCTTCAGCACCTCGTTCACAAGGGCCGGGTTCCCCTGACCCTTCATCGCCTTCATCACCTGGCCGACGAACCAGCCGAACAGCGTCGGCTTCTCCCGGTATTGCGCGATCTTGTCCGGGTTGGCGGCCAGGATCGCGTCCACCGCGGCCTCAATGGCGCCGGTATCCGTCACCTGCCGCAGCCCGCGCTCCTCCACGATGGTGCCGGGCGGCTTGCCCGTCTCGCCCATCGCCTCCAGCACCTCCTTGGCCATCTTGCCCGAGAGGGTGCGGTCCGCGATCAGGTCCAGCAGCGCCCCGAGGTGCTTGGCTGAAACCGGGCTATCCTCGATCCCCTTGCCCATGCGGTTCAGCATGGCGAAGAAGTCGCCCATCACCCAGTTCGCCGCCACCTTCGGGTCACGCCCCGCGGCCACTTCCTCGTAGAAGGCCGCCGTCTCCCGCTCGGCCACCAGAACCGAGGCGTCGTAAGCCGAGAGGCCGAACTCGTTCACGTAGCGCGCCCGCCGCGCGTCCGGCAGCTCCGGCAGGCCCTCGCGCAGCTGCTCGATCCAGGCAGGATCGATCACCAGCGGCGGCAGGTCCGGGTCGGGGAAGTAGCGGTAGTCGTGCGCGTCCTCCTTGCTCCGCATGGAGCGCGTCTCGCCGCGGGTGGTGTCGAAGAGCCGCGTCTCCTGCTCGACGGTGCCGCCGGATTCCCACACCTCGATCTGCCGCCGCGCCTCGGCCTCTACCGCCTGCATGACGAAGCGGATGGAGTTGACGTTCTTCACCTCGCAGCGCGTGCGGAACTCCTCGCCCGCCTTGCGGACGGAGACGTTCACGTCCGCCCGCAGCGAGCCCTCCTCCATGTTTCCATCGCAGGTGCCGAGATAGCGCAGGATCTGCCGCAGCTTCGTGACATAGGCCCCCGCCTCCTCCGGCGAGCGCATGTCGGGCTCCGACACGATCTCCATCAGCGCGACGCCGGAGCGGTTGAGGTCGATATAGGACTTCGTCGGGTGCTGGTCGTGCAGCGACTTGCCCGCGTCCTGCTCCAGGTGCAGGCGCGTGATGCCGATCTCCTTCACGCTGCCATCCGACAGCTCCACCGTGATCACGCCCTTGCCCACGATCGGATGGGCGAACTGGCTGATCTGGTAGCCCTGCGGCAGGTCCGCGTAGAAGTAGTTCTTCCGGTCGAAGCGCGACCAGGGATGCACCTCGGCGTTCAGCCCGAGCCCCGTGCGCACGGCCTGGGCCACGCACTCGCGGTTGATCACCGGCAGCATGCCCGGGAAGCCCGCGTCCACGAAGCTCACCTGGCTGTTCGGCGCGGCGCCGAAGGCCGTAGCGGCCCCGCTGAACAGCTTCGCGTTGCTGGTCACCTGGGCATGCACCTCAAGCCCGATCACCAGCTCCCAGGGGCCGGTCTCGCCCTCGATCGTATAGGTCATCCGCATCTCTCCGAAGGCGCGCCAGCAAGCCTAAGACCCAGCCGGCGTCAAGCCACCGGCGGGGATCAACCTTCCTGATCAATAGGGAGGAGGTAAGCCGGTACGCTGATCCAGGTCCAGCGATTGCGCTCACGCCCCAGCAGCGAGACGCTTACAACGCGCGAGGTGTCGCGGTGCAACTCGTAGCTCAGCGGGCGAGACGGCTGCCAGAAGGCTGCTTCCGAGCCTTGTGCGGACGTAGCGAGAAGGAGTGAAACACCCGAAGTTGAGAGACGACGGAGCGGCATCCGCTCCAGTTCGACCGGCTGCGTCGAGAAAACCGCGAGACGGATCACCGAGGCGAGTTCCACAGCCAGCGGTCGGGCCTGCTCTCCCATCAGCCGGCCTCCATCAGCGGCCCAGCGGGCAATCGCTTCCTCCTCAGACGCCGCATCGACCGGGTCCGAAAAGACGGCAATATGGCGCACAACGTTGCGCTGGTTCGCGCCATCGATGACCGTGTGGATGGTCGTCGCCCGGGCGACGAGAAACCGCCCATCTGTGGTCAGCACAACGTCCCTATAGACCCGCAGACCGGTCCCGCTTCCCGACTGTACCTGCGCCCCGCGCGGCGCCTGATCGAACCGCTCCACATGAAGCGTCGGCACTCCGGCCAGCTGCTGTTGAAGCTCGGCGTTGAACTGCCGGGCAAAATCAGAAGAGACTGAGCCAGTTTGCCCCAGGCGTGCCGCCAACTCGTCGCGGCGGGCGGTCCGATTGCTTTCGGTGATGCTGTTCACCACTGCATCACCAGCCGTCACGGCTGCCGCAATGATGAGCCCTGCGGGCGAGAGCGGGATTGCGGCAACGCGGCTCAGGTCCAAGTTGACATCTACAGGCACATTAGCCCGGGGTTCATCGACGAGGACACGGTGAGGGGCCGCGAGTTGCGCTGCCGTCGGCGGTTCTGGCGGCTTGGCTGCACACCCCACGAGAAAGGTAAAAGCCACAAAGGGGAGGAGATTTTTGAACACTGACACCACCTGAACCATGGTCAGAATAATCACGGTTCCGTGATGTCAGGTCAGTGCAGTCCCTTGGTGAGGTCAGGACGAAGCCCGCAACTGTGGCAGATTCGTCAGGCTTGCGGCATGCTCGATCGCCGTCCCCACCGCAAAGACGGTCTCCTCGTCGAAGTTCCGCCCCAGAACCTGCAGGCCCAGCGGCAGGCCCTGGCGGTCGAAGCCCGCCGGCACCGCCAGGCCCGGGTTGCCCGCCAGGTTCGCCGTCACGGTGAAGACGTCGTTCAGGTACATCGCCACCGGATCGTCCTGCTTCTCGCCGGCCGCGAAGGCGGCGGACGGCGTGGCGGGCGTCACGATGGCGTCCACCTTCGTAAAGGCCTCATCGAAGTCGCGCTTGATCAGCGCCCGCACCCGCTGTGCGCGGACGTAATAGGCATCGTAGTAGCCGGCGCTCAGCACATAGGTGCCAATCATGATCCGCCGCTTCACCTCGTCCCCGAAGCCTGCCGCGCGCGTGCGCTCGTAGAGGTCCTTCAGGTCCGCACCCTCCTGACGCATCCCGTACCGCACGCCGTCATAGCGCGCGAGGTTGGACGAGGCCTCGGCCGGCGCCACGATGTAGTAGGTGGGCAGCGCGTATTTCGTGTGCGGCAGGGAGATGTCCACGATCTCCGCCCCCTCCGCACGCAGCCAGTCCAGGCCCTGCTGCCAGAGCGCCTCGATCTCGTCCGGCATCCCCTCCAGCCGGTACTCCCGCGGCACGCCGATCCGGAGGCCCTTCACGCCCCGCGCGCAGGCGGCGGCGAAGTCCGGCACGGGCACGTTCGCGCTCGTCGCGTCGCGCGGATCATGGCCCGCCATGCTCTCGAGTAGGAGGGCGCAGTCCTCCACCGTGCGGGCGACCGGGCCGGGCGTGTCCAGGGAGGAGGCGAAGGCCACCACGCCCCAGCGCGAGCAGCGCCCATAGGTCGGCTTGATCCCCGCGATGCCGCAGAAGGCTGCCGGCTGGCGGATGGAACCGCCCGTGTCTGTCGCCGTCGCCCCCATGGCCAGCCGCGCCGCCACCGCCGCCGCCGAGCCGCCGGAGGAGCCGCCGGGCACCAGCGTCGTGCCGTCGTCGTTGCCGCGCTTCCACGGGTTCTCCACGCCCCCGAAGGCCGAGGTCGCGTTGGAAGATCCCATCGCGAACTCGTCGAGATTCGCCTTGCCGAGGAACACCGCCCCGTCCCGCAGCAGGTGGGAGGTCACGGTGCTCTCATAGGGCGGCACGAATTCGCCGAGGATCCGGCTCGCGGCCGTGGTCCGTACGCCCTGCGTGCAGAAGAGATCCTTGATGGCCAACGGGATGCCCTCCAGCTTCCCCGCCACCCCATTGGCCCGCCGCGCATCGGAAGCACGGGCGGCCTCCATCGCGCGCTCGGCCGTCACGGTGATGAAGGCGTTCAGGCGCGGGTTCAGCGCCCCGATCGCCTCGAGATGCGCCGCCGTCAGCGCCTCCGAGGTGACGATCCCCTCCGCCAGGGCTTCGAGGGCGCCGCGGATCGTGAAATCGGTGGGGTGCATCACTCGACAACCTTCGGAACGGAGAAGAATTCGCCGGCACGGTCCGGCGCATTGGCGAGCACCGCCTCCGCCTGGCCGCCATCGGTCACCACGTCGTCGCGCATCGGCATGGCCGTGCCGCCACCGCCCGAGAGCGGCTCCACGCCCGTGACATCCACCGCCTGCAGCTGCTCGATCCAGCCAAGGATGCCGTTCAGCTCCGTCTGCAGGCGCTGGTCCTCCCCCTCCTCCAGGTGCAGGCGGGCGAGCGAGGCCACGCGCCTCACGGTCTTCAGGTCGAGCGACATGGTCGGGCAGGTTTCCCAGGTTTGGCCGAATTGGGGTGAGGAAGCCGCCGCGCCCTCGCAAGTCAAGGGCCACGATCCCGCCAGGGGGCAGCGCGCCGCCGCCCGCGCTACAATCAGCCCATGCCCATCACCCCCCTTCCCGCCCTGCGCGCCGCCCTCCCCCGCCACGCGCGCCTCATCGGCCTCGACCCCGGCAGCAAGACCATCGGCATCGCGCTCTCGGATGTTCTCCTGATGCTCGCCTCCCCCTATGCCGGGCTGGCCCGCGGCAAGCTCGCCGCCAATGCCGCCGAGATCCGCCGCATCGCGGAGAAGGAGGGGGCTGCCGGGCTCGTCTGCGGCCTGCCGCTGGGCATGGACGGCTCCTTCGGTCCGGCCGCCCAGGCCGCGAAGGACTGGGCCATGGCCGTCTCGGACGCGTCGGGCCTGCCCGTCGCGCTCTGGGACGAGCGCCTTTCCTCCTCGGCGGTGAACCGGATGATGATCGAGGCGGACCTCACCCGCGCGAAGCGGGCCCGGGCGGTGGACGCCGCGGCCGCCGCCTACATGCTCCAGGCGGCGCTGGACGCGACGCGCCCATGACGCGCCGTTCCCGGCTGGGTTCGGCGCTGCTGGCGTAAGTACCGGTGCCGCCTGGCAGGGGACGGCGATCGAACCTCTTTGCGCCATCCGGCGGAGGGTGAAGAAGGGCGGCCTCGGCGGTTCAACACCGAAGGATTTCCACGCCCGGCTTCTCGACAGAGGGCCGCGGCCGGGCGCCCCCGTCAGGCGGAGCTGTTCCACTGGCCAGAGCGGCCCACCGCTTCCCCGGCCGGCTGGAGCGCGCCAAGCTCGCCCTGCTCACCGCGGACACGCCAGAGGCCTCCGCGGCCCTGGACCGGCTCGCCGATGCCGCGGAGGCCCACCGGCCCGCAGCCCGATCCGTTCGCCCCCACCCAAGCCGCCGTTCGGCGGCATCTTCCCCACCATCCCGCCCTCCCCTAAACAGCCACGGACGTCCCGCCCGCCGAGGCACCAGCTCCGCAGCCCAGAGGTTCCATGCCCCTCTACCCGCACCGGCACCTCCTCGCGCTGCAGGGCCTCGAACCTCCCTACATCGCCGAGCTTCTCGACCTCGCCGAATCCTACGCCCTGCTGAACCGCGGCGGGAAAGCCCAACGGGACCTGCTGCGCGGCCGCACCCTCATCAACCTCTTCTTCGAGGACAGCACGCGCACCCGCACGAGCTTCGAGCTGGCGGGCAAGCGCCTGGGCGCCGACGTCATCAACATGTCCGTCAGCACGAGCAGCGTGAACAAGGGCGAGACGCTTCTCGACACCGCCGCAACGCTGAACGCCATGCAGACCGACCTGCTGGTAATCCGCCACTCCCAGTCCGGCGCGCCCGCCCTCCTCTCCCAGAAGGTGGATGCCGGCGTCATCAACGCGGGCGACGGCACGCACGAGCACCCGACCCAGGCCCTGCTGGACGCGCTGACCATCCGCCGCCGCAAGGGAAGGCTGGAGAACCTCACCGTCGCCATCTGCGGCGACGTGCTGCACAGCCGCGTCGCGCGCAGCAACATCCACCTCCTGCTAGCCATGAACTGCCGCGTCCGCATCGTCGGCCCACCCACCCTCATCCCGGCGGAGGCGGAGGCGCTGGGCGTTGAGGTCTTCCACGACATGCGTGCCGGCCTGAAGGATGCGGACGTTGTCATGATGCTGCGGCTCCAGAAGGAACGGATGCAGGGCGGCCTCGTCCCCTCCGCGCGCGAATTCTTCCGCTTCTACGGGCTCGATGCCGCGAAGCTCCGCCTCGCGAAGCCGGACGCCATCGTCATGCATCCCGGCCCCATGAACCGCGGCGTCGAGATCGACAGCGCCATCGCCGACGACCCCGCCCGCAGCGTGATCGGGGAGCAGGTGGAGATGGGCGTCGCCGTCCGCATGGCCGTGCTCGACATCCTCTCCCAGAACCAGCGGCGGAACGCCCGATGAGCTCCCGCCCCAGGACGGTCCTCCGCAACGCCCGCCTGCTCTGCCCCGCCACCGGCCGCGACGCCCCCGGCAGCCTGCTGATCGAGGGCGGACGCATCGCCTCCCTCGACGGCAGCGGCGCTCCAGAGGGCGCCGAGGTCATGGACTGCGGCGGTGCCATCCTCGCCCCCGGCCTCATCGATCTCCGCGCCTCCCTCGGCGAGCCCGGCCACGAGCACCGCGAGACGATCGAGAGCGCGGCGGGAGCGGCGGCGGCCGGCGGCATCACCACCCTCTGCGCCCTGCCCGACAGCACCCCCGCGCTCGACGACCCCGCCCTCGTCGGCTTCATCCTCCGCCGCGGGGAGTCCACCGGCAGCCTCACCATCCTTCCCTACGGCGCCGCCACGCGCGGCTGCCTGGGCGCGGAGCTGACGGAGTTCGGCCTGCTGCGCGAGGCCGGCGCCATCGCCTTCACCGACGGCGCGCGCGCCATCGAGAGCGCCCGCACCATGCGCCTCGCCCTCTCCTACGCCCGCGCCTTCGGCGCCTTCATCGTCCAGCACCCGGAGGAGCCCTCCCTCTCCCGCAACGCCGCCGCCACCGAGGGCGAGATGGCGACGCGGATGGGCCTTCCCTCCGCCCCCGCCGCCGCCGAGGCCATGATGGTCGCGCGCGACATCGCTCTCGCCCGCCTCACCCGCGGCCATGTCCACTTCGCCCATGTCTCCACCGCCGCCGCGCTGGACCTCATCCGCGCCGCGAAGGGCGATGGCCTGCGCGTCACTTGCGATACGGCGCCCCCCTATTTCGACCTCAACGAGACCGCGATCGGCGACTTCCGCACCTACGCGAAGCTCTCCCCGCCGCTCCGCCGCGAGGAGGACCGCCGCGCCGTCGTGACGGCCCTGGCCGACGGCACGATCGACACCATCGCCTCCGACCACCAGCCGCGCGACGCTGACGACAAGCGCGTGCCCTTCGCCCAGGCCGAGCCCGGTGGCGCGGGGCTGGCCACCCTTCTCGGCGTCACCCTCGCCCGCCACCACGCCGGCGACCTGCCGCTGATGCGCGCCCTCGAACTTCTGACCGCCGCCCCCGCGAAGCTCCTCGGCCTCGAATCCGGCCGCCTCGCCCCCGGCGCTCCGGCGGACCTCGTCCTCATCGACCTCGAGCGCGCCTGGAAGGTCGAGGCCGGCCGCCTGCCGGGCAAGGCGCAGAACTCCCCCTTCGACGGCCGCGCGCTGGAAGGCCGGGTGTTGGGCACTTGGAAGGCCGGAAAGCGGGTTTTCGGATGAACCAGCTCCTCGCCGCCCTCCTCGGCCTCCTTCTCGGCTCCATCCCCTTCGGCCTCATCCTCACCCGCGCCGCGGGGTTGGGCGATATCCGCGCGATCGGCTCCGGCAATATCGGCGCCACCAACGTCCTCCGCACTGGCAACAAGAAACTAGCCGCCGGCACCCTCGCCCTCGACTTCCTGAAGGGTGCGGCCGCCGTCTTGCTCGCGGCCGCCCTGCTCGGACCGGAGACAGCCGGGATCGCCGCAGTCGCCGCCGTGCTGGGCCACTGCCATCCGCCCTGGCTTGCCTTCCGCGGCGGCAAGGGCGTCGCTACGGCCCTCGGCGTCTTTCTCGCGCTCGCCTGGCCGGTCTTCCTGGCAGCCGCCCTCACTTGGCTCGCCATGGCGAAGCTCGTGAAGATTTCCTCGGCCAGTGCCCTGACGGGCCTTGCGGTCGCGGTGGTCGTCGCGGCCCTCTGGGGCGGCTGGCCCCTCTTCTGGCCGGTGGCCCTCATCACCGCCTATGTCTACGCGCGTCACCACGCGAATATTCGCCGGCTTATCGCCGGCACGGAGCCCCGGATCGGCCAGGGGAAGTGACCTTCGGACGTGACGCCCCTTCCATGACCCCGGCCGAGTCCCTCGCCCGCCTGGGTCTCGCCCGCACCGAGGGAATCGGCCCGCAGAACTTCCGGCGCCTCCTCGCCCAGCACGGCGGCGCGGCGGCCGCCCTGCGCGCCCTCGCCGCCGATCCCGCCCGCCGCTTTGCGCCGCCCAGCCCCGGCGCGGTCGAGCGCGAGCACGACGCCGTCCTCGAGATTGGCGGCGCCTGGCTGCACCTGGGCACCCCGCCCTACCCGCCCCTCCTCGCACAGTTGGAGGACGCACCGCCGGTCCTCGCGGCCCTCGGCAACCTCGCCCTCCTCCCTACCCGGCAGGTGGCGCTCGTCGGCGCCCGCAACGCCTCCGCCGCCGGGCGGCGCATCGCGGAGGACATGGCCGAGGCCCTGGCGGAGGCCGGCGTGACCGTTACCTCCGGCCTCGCCCGCGGCATCGACGCCGCCGCGCACGAGGGCGCGCTGCGCTATGGCCGCACCATCGCCGCCGTCGCCGGCGGGCTCGACATCGCCTACCCGCCCGAGAATCGCGACCTGCAGGACCGCATCGCCGAGGGCGGCCTCCTTCTCGCCGAGGCCCCGCTCGGCACCGCCCCGCTGGCCCGCCACTTTCCCCGGCGCAACCGAATCGTCGCGGGCCTCTCGCTCGGCGTGGTGGTGGTGGAGGCGGCGCCGCGCTCGGGCACGCTGATCACCGCCCGGATGGGCTCGGAGGCAGGGCGGGAGATCTACGCGGTCCCCGGCTCCCCGCTCGATCCCCGCTGCAGGGGCTCGAACGACCTCCTCCGCCACGGCGCCCATTTCTGCGAGACGGCTGCCGACATCCTGGAGACCCTGCCCGCGACCGCCGAGGCAGTGCCGGTCTTCACCCCGCCCCGCGACCGGGAAGCTCCGCGCGCCCCCTCGCGCGCGCGCGCGCCACGCGAGGATGGCGCTCCCTCCGACCTCCTCTCGCTGATCGGCCAAACACCCGTCACGGTTGACGAGGTGCTTCGCCGCTGCCACCTAACCGCGTCAACCGCCCGCGCCGCGCTTCTCGAACTGGAGCTGGAGGGCCTGATCGAAGCGCTTCCCGGAAACCGCGTCGTGCGTTCCGGCATTCAGCGCGCAGATGAACCGGAGGCCTGAGCGCCCCAAATGACTGACGCCCAATGACCGATGTCGTCGTCGTCGAATCGCCCGCCAAGGCGAAGACCATCAACAAGTACCTGGGCGACGGCTACACCGTCCTGGCCTCCTTCGGCCATGTCCGCGACCTCCCCCCCAAGGACGGATCCGTCCGTCCGGAGGAGGACTTCGCGATGGACTGGTCCTCGGAGGAGCGGGGCGAGAAGCAGGTCCGCGAGATCGCCCAGGCCCTGAAGGCCGGCCAGTCCAAGCGCCTCTACCTCGCCACCGACCCCGACCGGGAGGGCGAGGCCATCTCCTGGCACGTGCGCCAGATGCTCGAGGGCCGCCGCGCCCTCAAGGGCATCGAGGTCCACCGCATCACCTTCAACGAGATCACCAAGCGCGCCATCCAGCACGCCATCGAGCACCCGCGCGACCTCGACGTCCCGCTCATCGACGCCTACCTGGCCCGCCGCGCGCTCGACTACCTCGTCGGCTTCACCCTCTCGCCCGTGCTCTGGCGCAAGCTGCCGGGCAGCCGCTCCGCCGGCCGCGTCCAGTCGGTCGCGCTCCGCCTCATCACCGACCGCGAGGCGGAGATCGAGGTCTTCAAGCCGCGCGAGTACTGGTCGATCGAGGCCGCCTTCCGCACCCCGACCGGCGCGCCCTTCACCGCCCGCCTGACACATCTCGACGGCAAGCGCCTCGACCAGTTCGACCTTCCGGACGAAGCGACGGCCACCCGCGCGAAGGAGGCTGTCGAGGCGGGCAGCTTCACCGTCTCGGCGGTCGAGAAGAAGCGCACCCGCCGCAACCCGCCACCGCCCTTCACCACCTCCACCCTGCAGCAGGAAAGCAGCCGCAAGCTCGGCTTCGGCGCCCAGGCCACGATGCGCCTGGCCCAGCAGCTCTACGAGGGCGTGGATATCGGCGGCGAGACCGTCGGCCTCATTACTTATATGCGAACCGACGGCGTGCAGATGTCGCGCGAGGCCATCGGCGAGATCCGCGAGCACGTGAAGTCCGCCTTCGGTGACCCGTACCTTCCCTCCGCCGCCCGGGAATACGCGACGAAGGCGAAGAACGCGCAGGAGGCCCACGAGGCCATCCGCCCCACGGACGTGCGGCGCACGCCCCAGGACGTCGCGCGCTACCTCAACCCCGAGCAGCGCCGCCTCTACGACCTCGTCTGGAAGCGCGCCGTCGCCTCTCAGATGCAGTCGGCCGAGATGGACCAGACGGCAGTGGACATCGACGACAAGGCCGGCAAGGCACGCCTGCGCGCCACCGGCCAGGTCATTGCCTTCGACGGCTACCTCAAGCTCTACCGCGAGGACATCGACGACCCCAAGCAGGCCGCCGACGACGAGAACCGCACCCTTCCGCCCATCGCCCAGGGCGAGGAGCCGAAGCGCGACACCGTCGCCGCCTCCCAGCACTTCACCCAGCCCCCGCCCCGGTACTCCGAGGCCTCGCTCGTGAAGAAGATGGAGGAGCTTGGCATCGGCCGTCCCTCCACCTACGCCTCCATCCTGCAGACCCTGCAGGACCGCGAATACGTCCGCCTCGACGCCCGTCGTTTCATCCCCGAGGACCGCGGCCGCCTCGTCACCGCCTTCCTCGTCTCCTTTTTCGAGCGCTACGTCGACACGAACTTCACCGCCGCGCTCGAGGAGAAGCTCGACGACATCTCCGGTGGCCGCGCGGACTGGCGCCAAGTAATGCACGACTTCTGGGACCAGTTCCGCGCCGCCGTAGACGCCACGAAGGATCTCAAGATCAGCGACGTCATCGACGCGCTGGACGAGGATCTCGGCCCCCACTTCTTCCCGGCGAAGGAGGGCGGCACCGACCCCCGCGCCTGCCCGAACTGCATCAACGAGCACCGCATGGGCGGCCGCCTGGGCCTGCGCCTCGGCCGCACCGGCGCCTTCATCGGCTGCTCGAACTACCCGGAATGCCGCTACACCCGTCCCCTGGTCGTCCCCAACGGCGACGGCGAGGACAGCGGCAACGAGGGCCCGCGCGCCATCGGCACCGACCCCGATTCGGGCCAGGAGATCTCGCTGCGCCGCGGCCCCTATGGCCTCTACGTCCAGCTCGGCGAGCCCGGCACGGACGCCAAGGGCAAGCCGACGAAACCAAGGCGCGCCTCACTCCCTCGCGGCATGGACCCGGAGACGCTGACGCTCGACCGCGCCATCACCCTCCTGAACATGCCCCGCATCATCGGCCTGCACCCGGAGACGGGCGAGGAGATCACCGCCAATCTCGGCCGCTTCGGCCCCTACCTGAAGATGGGCGCCCTCTCGCAGAGCGTGCAGGCGGACGACGACATCCTCTCGCTCGGCATGAACCGCGCGATGGAGCTGCTGGCCAACGCCAAGCCCCGCGGCATCCTCCTCGGCAATCACCCGAAGGACGGCGCGCCCGTGGAGGTGAAGCGCGGCCGCTTCGGCCCCTATGCCCAGCATGGCACCACCGTCGCCTCCCTGCCGCGCGGCGTGCAGATGGAGGACTTCACCCTCGATCAGGCCGTCGCCCTGCTTGCGGAGAAGGGCAAGCCCCTTCCCCCGAAGAAGGGCGCGGGCGGCCGCAAGGCTCCGGCGAAGAAGGCCGCCAAGCCCAAGGAGGCGACGGCCGAGGTAGCCCCCACCGTGAAGGCTCCGGCCAAGACCGCGCCGAAGCCCGCCGCGAAGAAGGCGCCCACGAAGGCGGCGGCCAAGAATCCGGTGGCCGGCAAGGCCGCGCCCGCGCCGAAGAAGGCCGCGGCCAAGGGCGGCGCCTGACATGGCGGCGCCCCCCGACAAACCGGA
This sequence comes from Roseomonas aerilata DSM 19363, assembly GCF_000711725.1. GTDB lineage: Bacteria > Pseudomonadota > Alphaproteobacteria > Acetobacterales > Acetobacteraceae > Roseomonas > Roseomonas aerilata. The sequence continues at coordinate 29,883 of NZ_JONP01000004.1, forward strand.
GCCGGAGGGCGCCCCGAACCCCCTCCCGAGCCGCGAGGCCCTTCTCGCCTACCTCCGCGCCGCCCCCGGGCGCGTGGGCAAGACCGAGATCAGCCGCCATTTCGGCCTCACCAGCGACCAGCGCCCGGCGCTGCGGGACCTGATGGCGAGCCTGAAGGACGAGGGCCGCGTCGCCCCCGTCGGCCGCCGCACCGTCCGCCACAGCGCCACCCTGCCCGACATGGCCGCGCTGGAGGTCATCGGCACCGACCCCGACGGCGACCCCATCGCCCGTCCCATCACCTGGGAGGGCTCGGAGAAGCCGGTCGTCTACATGCGGCCCGAGCGCGCCGGCCAGCCCGCCCTGGCGCCCGGGGACCGGGTGCTGGCCCGCATCACCCGCATCGGCGGCAACAAATACGAGGGCCGGACCTTCAAGCGCATCGGCACCGGCACGCCCTCGCGCGTGCTGGGCATCTACACGAACGGCATGGTCGAGCCGGTGGACCGCCGCTCCCGGGCCAACTGGATCATCCCCGCCGGCGAGGCCAATGGCGCGCAGGAGGGGGAGCTGGTGCAGGCCGAGCCCATCCCCGGCGCCGGGCGCGAGCGCCTGATGGGCCCGCGCCCTGCCCGCATCGTCGAGCGCCTGGGCTCCATGGACGACCCGCGCGGCGTCTCCCGCCTCTGCATCGCCGCCCACGGCATCCCCGACGAGTTCCCGGACGAGGTCATCCAGGCTGCCGCCCGCGCGGAGGCGATCCCGCTCGGCCGCCGCGACGACCTCCGCGACACCCCCCTCGTCACCATCGATGGCGAGGACGCCCGCGACTTCGACGACGCTGTCTTCGCGGAGCCCCACGAAGGCGGCTGGCGCATCCTCGTCGCCATCGCCGATGTTGCCCATTACGTCCGCCCCAACGCCCCCCTCGACCGGGAGGCGAAGCACCGCGGCAACTCCGTCTACTTCCCCGACCACGTCGTGCCGATGCTGCCCGAGGCCCTCTCCAACGGCTGGTGCAGCCTCAAGCCAGATGAGGACCGCGGCTGCCTCTACGTCGAGATGCTCTTCGACTCCGGCGGCACGAAAACGTCGCACCGCTTCGGCCGCGCCCTCATGCGCTCCGCCGCGCGCCTCACCTACGAGAAGGTGCAGGCCGCCCGTGACGCCGGCGAGGATGCCGGCCTGGCCGAGGGCCACATCGCCCGGCTCTACGGCGCCTACCAGGCCCTGCTATCCGCCCGCTTGCGCCGCGGCACGCTCGATCTCGACTTGCCGGAGCGCCGCGTCATCCTCGACGCCAACGGCAAGGTCCTCTCCATCGCCCCACGCGCCCGCCTCGACAGCCACCGGCTGATCGAGGAGTTCATGATCGCCGCTAACGTCTGCGCGGCGGAGGAGCTGGAGCGCCTCCACCTCCCGCCCATGTACCGCATCCACGACCGCCCCTCGGACGAGAAGATGGAGACGCTGCGCTCCTTCCTCTCCGGCCTCGGCATCTCGCTGCCGGCCTCGAACGCGGTGAAGCCCCGCGACTTCGCCCATATCCTGGAGACGGTGCAGGACCGCCCCGAATCCCGCCTGGTGAGCGAGACGATCCTCCGCGGCCAGTCGCAGGCCGAGTACAACCCGGAGAACATCGGCCATTTCGGCCTCGCCCTGCCGCGCTACGCCCATTTCACCAGCCCGATCCGCCGCTACGCCGACCTGCTGGTCCACCGCGCCCTCATCCGCGGCCTGCACCTCGGGGAGGACGGCCTGACCGACGCCGAGATCGGCACCATGGCCGAGACCGGCGAGCACATCACCAAGACCGAGCGCCGCGCGGCCCTGGCCGAGCGCGACGCCGTGGACCGCTACCTCGCGGCCTACATGGCCGATCGCGTCGGCGCGGACTTCGCCGCGCGAGTTTCAGGGGTGACACGCTTCGGCCTCTTCGTGACACTGGAGGAGAACGGCGCCAGCGGAATCGTCCCGATGGCGGCCCTGCCGGACGACCAATGGTTCCACGAGGAAGCGGCGATGCGCCTGATCGGCCGCCGCACGGGTCTGACCTTCACCCTGGGCCAGGAGGTCGAGGTGCGGCTGTCCGAGGCCGTGCCCCGCACCGGCAGCCTCACCTTCCAGCTTCTCCAGGGCACGCCCCAGGCGGCGCCGCGCAAGGCGGGCGGCACCCCACCGCGCGGGCGCCAGAAGATCACCGCCCGCAAGGGGAAGCAGGGCCGCGGCGCCGTCCCGCGGGCGCGCTGACCCGCCGGCTCTTCCTCGCCGCGCTCCTTGCCTGCGGCCTGTTCCGCCCCGCGCCGGCTCTCGCTCAGGACTACGCCCCGGTCCTGCGCGCCGCCTTCGCCGCCATCGCCGAGCGCCACCTCGAGGCCACCGACCCGCCGCTCCTTGGCCTCTGGGCGCTGCGCGGGCTGGAGGCGATCGACGCCACGCTTTCCTCCGCCCGCCGCGGCCCCGCGCTCGTCCTCGGCTTCTCCGAATCCCTGGCCGCTGACCGGCTCGCCGGCACCACGCCCACCTCCGTGGCGGATGCCGTCGCGGCCCTGCTGAACGAGGCGGAACGGCAGTCCCCTGCGCTCCGCCGCGCCGGACGGCAGGCGGTCCTGCAAGCGGTGTTCGAGGAGATCTTCAACCACCTCGATCCCTACAGCCGCTACACGACGCCCGACGAGACCCGCCAGGGCCGGGAACGGCGGCTCGGCATCACCGATCTCGGCCTCGTCCTCTCCCCCGGGGCACGGCGCAGCGTGGCGGTTGCCCAGGTCGTCCCGGACACCGCCGCCGCGCGCGCCGGCCTCCGCCCGGGCGACCGCATACTGGAGGCCGACGGCATCGCCCTTTCCGGCGCCGACCTGCCGGAGGCGCTGGACGTGCTGGAGGGACCTGCCGGTAGCAGCATTGTCCTCAAGGTTCAGCGGGGCCGGCAGCACCTCACACTTGTGATGACCCGCAGCCCCGCCCCCTCGATCTCCGTCTCCTCGGAGGTGCGGGACGGTATCCTCTGGCTGCGAGTGCCCTTCTTCGCGGCCGCGACCCCTTCCCAGCTCGACACCGCCCTCGCCCGCGTTCCGGCCACCGCCGCCCCGCTCGGCGTCGTGCTCGACCTCCGCGGCAACCGCGGCGGCCTGCTGCAACAGGCGTTGCAGGTGACGGATTCCTTCCTGCCGCCCGGCATGGTCATCGCCACCACTGAGGGCCGGCACATCGATGCCCGCCGCCGCCTCGTCGCGAGCGGACCAGACCTGGCCACCGGCCGCCGCGTGATCGTGCTTGTGGACGGCCGCACCGCCTCAGCCGCCGAGGTGGTCGCCGCCGCCATCGGCGATCTCGGCCGCGGCCTCGTCATCGGCAGCACGACCCTTGGAAAGGGCCTCATTCAGATCCTCGTGCCGCTACCCGGCGGCGGGGAGCTGGCGCTCTCCTGGTCGCGCATCCTCGCGCCGCGCGGCTGGCCGCTGCAGATGCTGGGCGTCCTGCCCGCCCTTTGCACCAGCCTCGGCGCGGAGGAGACGGCGCGGGGCCTCGCTACGCTCGGGACCGCAGAGAACCCCATGCTCATCCCGCTCGCCCGCGCCCGCGCCGCCCGCGCGCCCGTCCCGGCGAGCGAGATCGCGGCCCTGCGCAACGCCTGCCCGCCCGCCGAGGGCCGCGACGCCGATCTCGCCGCCGCCCGCGCCGTGCTGGAACGTCCCGAGCTCTATGAGGCCGCACTGGGCGGCTGAACCGCGCGAACACCCACAGAAAGCTTGACGTGGGCGCTCCGGGCGCTAGGTTCCGGCCCCTTCGCGACCCGGCCCTAGCCGGCACCCGCCCACCTGGAATCGAGTCCCGAGCCCGAACATGGCCAAGTCCAACACCATCCAGATCCGCCTCGTCAGCTCCGCCGAGACCGGCTACTTCTACGTGACGAAGAAGAACACGCGGAATGCCACCGGCAAGATGGAGAAGAAGAAGTACGACCCCGTCGCCCGCAAGCACGTCGTCTTCCGCGAGGCCAAGATCAAGTAATTATCCCCGGGCGCGAAGCCCGGCAGGATTGATCGGCAGGCGCCCGGGAACCATCGGTTCCGCGGGCGTTTTGCCGTGGGCGGTGCCTCTCAGGCCGCCTCCGCCCGCAGCACCACCCGGCCCGTCACCTTGCCGTCCCGCAGGCGTTCCAGCACGGCCCCGGCCTGCTCCATCGGCGCGGTCGAGACCGGCAGCGGCGCCAGCTTCCCCGCCTTGGCCAGCGCCATGACATCCCGCAGGTCCGCCGGCGAGCCGACATAGGACCCCTGCACGGTCAGCGCGCGGATCGCCATGATCGGCAGGGGCACGGTCATCTCCCCGCCGAACAGCCCCACCTGCACGAGCACGCCGCCCTTGCCGAGCGCGTCGAAGGCGAAGCGCGCCGTCGCGCTGCCGTTCACGAGATCGATCACCGCCAGCGCCGGCCCGCCGCAGGCCGCCACGATCGCGGCGGTCACGTCGCCCTCCGCGAGCACCGTCTCCGTCGCGCCCGCCTCCCGCGCCGCTGCCAGCTTCTCGGCGGAGACATCGACCGAGACGATCCGCCGGTGCCCGATGGCCTTCAGCATCTGGATGGCATTGAGGCCAAGCCCCCCCGCGCCCACCAGCACCACCGGCCGCTCGGGCGGCAGGCTGCCGAGCTTGCGAATGGCGGAATAGACGGTAATCCCCGAGCAGGCGTAGGTCGCCGCCACCGCCGGGTTCACGTCATCGACCGGCACGAGGTACTTCGCGTCCGGCACCAGCACATGCGTCGCGTAGCCGCCGTTGCGATAGATGCCGAGGGTGCGCGCCTGGTTCGGGCACATGTTATCCTCGCCCGCCGCGCAGCGCTCGCATTTCCCGCAGCCGATCCAGGGGAAGACCACCTTCGCCTCGCCGACCGACACGCCCTTTGCCTCCGGCCCCATGGCCGCCACGCGCCCGGCGATCTCATGGCCCATGGCCAGTGGCAGCACCACGCCGCGATCCTTCAGCGAGAGCCGCCCGCGGCTGCCGAGGTCGTAGCCGCCTTCCCAGATGTGGAGGTCCGAGTGGCAGACGCCGCAATGCGTCACCTCGATGAGAACCTCCGCGCCCTTCGGCTCCGGCGTCGGCCAGTCCATCGCCTGCAAGGGCTCGCCCGTCTCCACTACCGCCCAGGCGCGCATAGCATCCTCCCGCTCGTTCTGCGCCGATGGCACACCGCTCCCGTCGCGCGGTCAAGCAGGCCCCCTGGAAAGAGGGGGCGGATCGCAGTAGTCCGTGAGGCAACACGGAGGAAACCGCCATGGATCGCCGCGCCCTTCTCGGCCGCGCCAGCACCGCCGCCACGCTGGCCGCGACAGCCACCGCACCCGCCCTTGCCCAGCCCGCCGTCACGCAATCGGCGCAGCCAACGCTCCGCTGGCGCCTGACGTCGTCCTACCCGCGCTCGCTCGATTGCATCTACGGCGCGGGCGAGGTCTTCGCCCGCGTGGTCTCCGAACTGACGGACGACCGCTTCCAGATCCGCGTCTTCTCCGCCGGGGAGATCACGCCTCCGCTCCAGGCGCTAGACGCCGTGCAGTCCGGCAGCATCGAGTGCTGCCACACCACCAGCTTCCTCTACACCGGCAAGAACGAGGCTTTCGCCTTCGCCACCGGCCTGCCCTTCGGCCTCAACACGCGCCAGCAGAACGCCTGGATGTACGAGGGCGGCGGCATCGACCTGATGAACGAGGTCCACCGCAAGTTCAACGTGCTCGGCATGCCGCTCGGCGCCACCGGTGCGCAGATGGGCGGCTGGTTCCGCAAGGCCCTCGGCCCGGCGACCGACCTCAACGGCCTGAAGATGCGCATCGGCGGCCTCGCCGGCCAGGTGCTCTCAAAGCTCGGCGGCGTGCCCCAGCAGCTCGGGGCCGGCGACCTCTACCCCTCGCTCGAGCGCGGGACGATCGACGCCGCCGAATGGCTCGGCCCCTACGACGACGAGAAGCTCGGCTTCGTCCGCGTCGCGCCCTTCTACCACTACCCCGCCTGGTGGGAGGGCGGCGCCTCCACCTACTTCTACGTCAACCTCGACCAGTGGAACGCCCTGCCGAAGTCCTACCAGGCCGCCATTCGCGCCGGCTGCGCGGAGGCGACGCACTGGATGGTCGCGCGCTATGACATCCGCAACCCGGACAGCCTCCGCCGCCTCGTGGCCCAGGGCGCGAAGCTCACGCCCTTCTCGCGCGACATGATGGATGGCTGCCTTCGCACCTGGCTCGACATCGAGAAGGATCTGGTGGCGAAGAACCCTGACTTCGCGAAGATCCACGAAAGCTGGTCGAAGCACCGCGACGACATGCGCATCTGGCACCGCGTGTCGGAGCTCAGCTTCGACAACTACGTCGCGCAGGCTTCCGCGCGCCGGTAAGAGAAAGGCCGGGGGAGGCATCCCTCCCCCGGCCCGTCCATCCCGCGGAAGCGGCGCTCAGCCCCGCTTCGGTGGCGTCGCTCGCGCGGCGGTCAGCGCGCGTCGGATCTCCGCTTCCGCCTCGCCCAGCGCCTTCGTCGCGGCAATCCGACGCTCGCGGCCCTCCTGCGCGATGCGGAGCGAGTCCTCGATCGTCGAGACGAGGGCCACGTTCGCCTTCTGCACCGCGTCCAGGTCCACGACTCCTCGCTCGATCTCCGTCCGCACCTCGACATTGGCGCGGCGGAGCCCCTCGGCATTCGCGGTCAGCAGCTCGTTTGTCAGGTCGGTCGCGGCCTTCACCGCCGCCCCGGCCTCGCGCATCCGCTGCAACGCCAGTGCCTGGGCAAGCTGCGTGCGCCACAGCGGCACCGTATTGGCCAGCACCGAGTGGATGCGTCCAGCCAGCGCCTTGTCGTTCTCCTGGATCAGCCGGATCGAGGGCAGCGCCTGCATCGCCACCTGCCGCGTCAGCCGCAGGTCGTGCACGCGGCGGTCGAGGTCCTCCCGCGCCGCCCGCAGATCTCGCAGCCGCTGCGGCGCGATGGGATCGGCGGGATCCATCGCGGCCTTTTCCGCCGCTGGGATGGCCTCCTGATCCGTGCGCGCCAGCACGGCCTCGCCGGCCGCCACATGGTCGGCCAGGGCATGGAACCAGGTCAGCGTCGCCTCATAGAGGCGCTCAAGCCGCTCCACATCCTCCATCAGCCGGGTGCGATGGGTGTCGAGCTTGTCGCCGATCGCCTCCACCTGCCCGCGCACGCTCTCGTAGCGCTGCAGGATGGCCGTCGTCTCACTGCCGGCCCGGCCGATCAGCCGCGCGAGCAGGCCCGGCTTGGTGTCCAGCTTCGTGACGTCGAAGCCGCGCAGCGTGCCGAGCAGGCGGGAGAGCGAATCGCCGGCTTCACCGACCGCGTCGCTACGCGCGGCACCCAGCATGGCGTCCGCCGCCGCGGCCGCGCGCCCCTGCGCCTCCTGCCCGAAGCGGGTGATGCTGCCGGGGTCGTTGAGGTTGATCCGCGCCGCAAGTTCCTGGACGCCGGGCGCGGCGGGCTCCACCGAGTTGTCGCTCACGAGATGCCCTCCTGGTGCAGACGGTCCTGCAACACCTTCACCTGGATCGCCAGCGCCTCCGTCTCGGCACCGCGCAGGTCGGCGGCGGATTGCCGCGCCGCCCGCGTGAGGTCGTCCAGCAGCTTCGGAAGCGTCTCCGGCGGTGTCGCGCCCTGCTCCAGCCGCTCCCCGATCCGCTCCAGCCCGTCAAGGCCCACCACCAGCACGCGCCGCGCCTGCCCGGCCGCGTCGGGACGCTGGGCCAGCTCCTCCAACAGCCCGCCCAGCTCCTGCGCCGGCGGAAGCAGCCGCGGATCGCTTGCGCGCAGCTTGGCCAACCGCGCCCGCATGGGGTCCAGCGCGTCCGGCGGCGGGGCGGGCCTCGGCGGCGGTGGCGGCGCGACCTCGGTCACTCCGTCGAACAGCAGGCGCGCCCCGGCCCAGGCCATCAGCGCGAGCGCCACCGCGCCGATCGGCGCCGTATCGCCAGCAAAGCGCGCGGCGAGCCCGATTCCCACGGCCAGGATCACGCCCGCCCGGCGGGCATCGCCCCGCCGCGCCCGGGCGAGGCGGGACATCGCGAGCCCGACACCGGCCAGCCCCGCGATGCAGCCGCCGATAAGCCGCCCTTCCCCGCCGATCAGCGCGAGGAAGAAGGCGGGCACGAAGGGGATGGCGAAGAGGGCGATCGGAACGCCGCGCAGCCCCGTCCACCACCCGGGCAGCCGGTCATGCCCCCGATAGGGGCCGGCGGGCCTCTCGAAAGGGGGCAGGCTCAATCGAAAAGCTCCACCAGCACGTGGATGAAGGAGAGCAGCCCCGTGAAGCCGACGCCGGCCGCGAGGAGCGCGAAGCCGGCCAGGCGCCGCATCGGCGCCGGAAGGGTGGCGAGGGGGCCAGCAGGGCGTGGGGATGGGATCATGTCGGGCCGAAGATCGTCCCGCGATGCCCCTGCTTCAAGCGCCTCCCGCGCGCGCCGTTCCCGCCGCCTGCGGCCCATGGTGCCCCGCTAGAGCTTCACCCGCAGCCACTTCGCCAGCTCCCCCACGATCCCCGCCCGGAAGGCGAGGACGCAGGCGACGAAGATGATGCCCTGGCTGATGGTCACCCAGGCGCCGAAGGGGGCGAGGTAGGTCTCCATCGCCATGACCACGCCCGCGCCGACGACGGGCCCGAAGAGGGTGCCCAGGCCGCCCAGGAGGGTCATCAGCACCACCTCGCCCGACATCGGCCAGTTCACGTCGATGAGGGTGGCGATATGCACGGTCAGCGCCTTCGTCCCGCCCGCGACCCCCGCAAGCCCCGCCGAGAGCACGAAGGCGAGGAGCTTGTAGTCATCGACCCGGTAGCCGAGCGAGACGGCCCGCGGCTCGTTCTCCCGGATGGCTGTCAGCACCTGGCCAAAGGGGGAATGGATGACGCGGTGGATCAGCAGGAAGCCGATAAGGAAGACGCCGGCCACGAACCAGTACATCCGCATATCCGGGCCGAGATCGATCATCCCCAGCAGGGCGTGGCGCGGGATACCCTGGATCCCGTCCTCGCCGCGGGTGAAGGGCACCTGCACGCAGAAGAAGTAGACCATCTGCGCCAGCGCCAGGGTAATCATGGCGAAGTAGATGCCGGCGCGGCGGATCGCGATCCAGCCGAAGACCAGCCCCAGTCCGGCGCCGACCGCGCCGCCGATCAGCACGCAGAGTTCCGGCGAGAGCCCCCAGGACTGGGAGGCATAGGCCGAGACGTAGCTGCCCATCCCGAAATAGGCCGCGTGCCCGAAGGAGAGCAGCCCGACATAGCCGATCAGCAGGTTGAAGGCGCAGGCAAACAGGGCGAAGCAGAGCAGCTTCATCAGGAACTGCGGGTAGACGAAGAAGGGCAGCACCACGATCGCCGCCAGCATCACCACCAGCGCGATCCCCTGCGCCCGGGTGAAGCCGAAGAGCCCCGATCGCGGCGCGGTGGGCGGCAGGGCGTCGAGAGGGGCAGTGGTGGCGGAAGCCATGGCTCAGGCCCTTCCGAAAAGGCCGGCGGGACGTGCCAGCAGCACGATCGCCATGATGACGAAGATCACGGTGGCCGAGGCCTCGGGGTAGATCACCCGCGTCAGCCCCTCGACCAACCCGAGCGCGAAGCCGGTGATGACCGACCCGAGGATGGAGCCCATCCCGCCGATCACCACCACCGCGAAGACCGTGATGATGAAGTTCGACCCCATGGCGGGGTTCACCGAGTAGATCGGCGCCGCCAGCACGCCGGCCAGCGCCGCGAGGGCCACGCCGGCGGCATAGGTCAGCGTCACCATCCGCGGCACGTTCACGCCGAAGGCCTGCACCAGCGGCGCGTTCTCCGTCGCCGCCCGCAGATAGGCGCCCAGCCGCGTCTTCTCGATCACCAGCCAGGTGGCGATGCAGACGAAGAAGGCGGCCACCACGACCCAGAGGCGGTATTTCGGCAGCATCATGAAGCCGAGGTCCACCGGCGCCCCCGTCAGCGCCGCCGGCGGCGCATAGGGCAGGCCGGAGGAACCGAAGCTGTTGCGGAACACGCCCTCGATGATCAGAGCCAGCCCGAAGGTCAGCAGCAGCCCGTAGAGGTGGTCCATCTTGTAGAGCCGCGAGATCATCAGTCGCTCCAGCACCACGCCGAAGACGCCGACGATCAGCGGAGAGAGGATCAGCGCCCCCCAGTAGGGAATGCCCGCCCAGTTGAGCAGCATCCAGGCCACGAAGGCGCCCATCATGAACTGCGCCCCATGGGCGAAGTTGATGACGTTCAGCATGCCGAAGATCACGGCCAGGCCGAGGGAAAGCAGCGCATAGAAGGCGCCGTTCACCAGCCCGAGCACGATCTGGGGGGCGGCCATCTCAAGCTGGAAAAGAAAGTCCTCGAGCAAGGCGGGTCACCCGTTGCTGGCGGGGGGCCGAGGCCCCCCGCGCGGTGGTCAGGTACGAACGAGCGAGCAGCCGCCCTCGGACATCGGCCGGAAGGCCTCCTCAACCGGGACGGTGCGGACGAGCTTGTAGTAGTCCCAGGGCCCCTTGCTCTCGGCCGGCGTCTTGACCTCGAAGAGGTAGGAGGGATGGAGCTTGCGCCCGTCCTGGCGGATGGAGCCGGCACCGAAGGCGTCGTCCTCGGTCGGCATCGCCTTCATCCGCACCACCGTCTCGGCGCCGCTGGCCTTCGCCTTCTCCACGCCCATGTCGGCCACGGCCTTCAGGTAGTGCAGCGCGGCGCTGTAGCAGCCGGCCTGCCACATGGTCGGCATGGCGCCGCCCATGTCGCCCTTCACCTTGTTGGCCAGGCGCCGGGTGCGGTCGTTCAGGTCCCAGTAATAGGTCTCGGAGAGCGAGAGGCCCTGGGCGGTCTGCAGCCCAAGGCTGTGCACATCGCTCGCGATCATCAGCAGCACCGCCAGCTTCTGGCGCCGCGTCAGCCCGAACTCCGCCGCCTGCTTCACGCAGTTGATCGTGTCCACGCCCGCATTCGCCAGCCCCACCACCTTTGCGCGCGACTGCTGCGCCTGCAGGAGGAAGGAGGAGAAGTCGGTGGTGCCTGGGAAGGGGTGCTTCACGGAGCCGAGCACGCGCCCGCCCTGCTTGCCGATCAGCCCCGTCGTGTCGCGCTCCAGCGCGTGGCCGAAGGCGTAGTCCGCCGTGATGAAGAACCAGGTATCCCCGCCCGCCTTCACCATGGCACCGCCGGTCGAGTTCGCCAGCATCCAGGTGTCGTAGGTCCAGTGGATGGTGTTCGGGTTGCAGGCCGAGCCCGTGAGGTCCGCCGTCGCGCCCGTGGAGTTCAGCATGATGCTGTTCTTCTCCCGCACGACGCCGTGGACGGCGAGCGCGCAGGAGGAGGTGGCGACGTCGATGATGACGTTCACGCCGTCCCGGTCGATCCACTGCCGGGCGATGGTGGAGGCGAGGTCGGGCTTGTTCTGGTGGTCGCCCTGCAGCACCTCGACATTGATGCCGCGGCCGGTCACGCCGCTGTCCTGCACCGCCTGCCGCACACAGGTGACGGAACCCGGGCCGCAGCCGTCGCGATAGGTGCCGGACATGTCGGTCAGCACGCCGATCTTGACCGTGTTGTTCGCCTGGGCGCGGGCGCTGCGGAAGGGCATCGCGCCGAGGATAGGCAGGGCTGCGGCACCACCCAGGATGGCGCGGCGGTCGAGGGTCATTCTCTTCTGTCTCCCGGTCTCTGTTCTTGGTTTCTAGACGCCGAGATAGGCGTGCAGCCGGTCCAGGCTGCTCGCCATCTCGTGGTTCGCCACCGCGTCCACCACGCGCCCGTGCTCCATCACATAGTGACGGTCGGCGACGGTCTGGGCGAAGCGGAAGTTCTGCTCCACCAGCAGCACGGTGAAGCCGCGCTGCTTGATCTCGCGGATCATGGCGCCGATCTGCTGCACGATGACGGGGGCCAGACCCTCCGTGGGCTCGTCCAGCAGGAGCAGCGGCGCGCCGGTGCGGAGGATGCGGGCGATGGCCAGCATCTGCTGCTCGCCGCCCGAGAGCTTCGTGCCAGGGCTGTTCGCCCTCTCCTTCAGGTTCGGGAAGAGCTGGTGGATGGTCGGCACGTCCAGCCCGCCGTCGCGCACCTTGGGCGGCAGCATCAGGTTCTCGGTGACGTTGAGGCTCGCAAAGATCCCGCGCTCCTCCGGGCAGTAGCCGATGCCCGCGCGCCCGATCGCGTCCGGACTCATCCGGATGGTCTCGCGCCCCTCGAACATGACCGAGCCCGTGCGGCGGCCGGTCAGCCCCATGATGGCCCGCAGCGTGCTCGTCTTGCCCGCGCCGTTGCGGCCGAGCAGCGTGACGACCTCTCCGGGCCGGATGTCGATGGAGACGCCGTGCAGCACGTGGCTCTCGCCGTACCAGGCCTGCAGGTCGCGGATCGCCAGCAGCGTGTCGGTCTTGGTGGGCGGCAGCGCGTCAGGCATGGGCGGCCTCCGCGGCGCCGGAGATGCCGGGATCGGTGCCGAGATAGGCGGCGATCACCTCGGGGTTGCGCGAGACCTGCGCGTAAGGCCCCTCCGCCAGCACGCGCCCGCGCGTCAGCACGGTGATGGCGTCGCAGAGCCCCTCCACCACCTTCAGGTTGTGCTCCACCATCAGCACCGTCCGCCCCTGGGCGACGCGGCGCACCAGCGCCACGATCCGGTCCACGTCCTCATGCGTCATGCCGGCCGTCGGCTCGTCCAGCAGCATCAGCGTGGGGTCGAGTGCGAGGGTCGTCGCGATCTCCAGCGCCCGCTTGCGGCCATAGGGCAGCGTGCCCGCGGGGGCCTCGGCGTAGGTTGTCAGGCCCACATCGGCCAGCAGCTCGCGCGCGCGGTCGTCGTAGCGGCGCAGCACGGCGTCGCTCCGCCAGAAATCGAAGGAGCCGCCGCGCTGGCGCTGCAACGCCACCCGCACGTTCTCGAGAACGGTGAGATGCGGGAAGACCGCCGAGATCTGGAAGGAGCGCACGAGGCCGAGCCGCGCGACCTCCGCCGGCTTCATCCGCGTGATCTCCCGCCCGTCGTAACGGATGGTGCCGCGACTGGGCTGGAGAAACTTCGTCAGGAGATTGAAGCAGGTCGTCTTGCCGGCGCCGTTCGGGCCGATCAGCCCGTGGATGGTGCCGCGCCGGATGCGCAGGGAAACATCGGAGACCGCGACGAAACCGCGGAACTCCTTGGTCAGCCCTTCCGTCTCCAGGATGTAGTCCTGCACCCGGCCTTCCCCTCCTCGTTCGCCGTCTGTTGCGGCCTAGGAAAGCATGACCGCGCCAACGATTCGGCGCAAGCGCTTAGCGGAACGGCCCTGGCGGGCGGGTCAGCCCGGCGCTTCGCCGACCTCCTGGCGCGCCGTCCGGCCTGGAAGCCCGTTCGCCGCCATCGGCGCCTGCCTCGAACTGCGGCGCTGCGCGGAGGCCCGGCCCTGCTTAGCCGCCTGCCCCGCCCCCGGCGCACCCGCGCGGTCCTGGTCCATCCGGCGCACGGCGGCGGCGAATTCGGGCGTGTAGACGCTGTAGTCCATGTTCAGGCCCGGCACCGTGTTGGTGGCGCCGATCCCGCCCCGCAGCGCGCTGCCGAGCGCGCTCGTCTGCAAGGCCGGGCTGGGCAGCGAGCCGTAGCGCGCAGAGCCCGGCCAGATCTCCATCACCTTGCGCGCATAGGCGACGCCGATATCTCCGGTGCGGGAATGGTAGCCGGCTGCCGCCATCGGCCAGCTTCCCGTCGCGCGGCGCAGGTCCGTCAGGAAGCGCGCGGCATAGGCCGTGTTCGTCTGCGGGTCGAAGGCGCTGTCGAGCGAGGCGAAGGCCGCCGCGTGGTGCATGAGGTTGATCTGCGCGCAGCCGACATCGATCGAGCGGATGCCGCGCGCCTGGAAGCCCTGCACGGCGGTGATCGCCTGCTCCTTGCTCTCGTAGAAATAGCCGGTGCCGCCGACATTGATCGCCCAGGGCCAGGGCACCGCGCGGCCGGTCGCCGGGTCCACCCGCCCGCTCTCCACATAGGCGATGCTGCGCAGCAGGTGCTGCGGCAGGTTGTTGGCGCGCTCCGCGGCGGCGATGGCAGGCAGGCAGAGATCACCGTTCGAGGGCGGCGGACCGGCCGGCCGGTCCGCCCTGGCGAGAGCGGGCAGCAGCAGCAGCACGGTGGCGATAGCGGAGGCGGCGCGGATAGCGGGCCTGCCCTCGGCACGCGCCGCGCGAAGGTTCAGGGGGAAGCGAAGTCGATGAGGCAACGGTCGTCCCTTCGGCCAAGGCTGGCCCTGGTAACAGCCGGCGTCCTCAGGAGACCAATCAAGTTAGGGTGGGGCGCGCCCGCAAAGGGCAACGAGGGGCCGCAAAAACCGGCCCCGCAACGGATCCGGCCCCTGCCGGCACCGCGCTGGGAAGGGCGGTGAGATAGTGGTCGGAGCGGCGGGATTTGAACCCACGACCCCTTGTCCCCCAGACAAGTGCGCTACCAGGCTGCGCCACGCTCCGATGCGGCGGGGTCTAGCACCCGCCCGCCCGGCCCTCAACCCCGCCCGGACCGTTTCCTTGCGGCGCGGTCCGCGCTCAGCGGCCGCCCAGCGCCCGGAGGTCGCGCGCGATGGCCTCCAGCTCGTCGAGGCAGGCGCGCAACTCGCCGCCCTCCGGCACCTCCAGGCCCTCGGCGGCATAGCCGGCTTCCCCGGAGAGGTCCTCGGCGCCGGCCGCGGCCTCCACGCCCTCCAGCCCGCCCTCGCGCAGCAGGCGCTGGACACCCTTGATCGTATAGCCCTGGGTGTAGAGCAGGTCGCCGATGCGGCGGAGAAGGCTGATGTCCTCCGGCCGGTAGTAGCGGCGGCCGCCACCGCGCTTCAGCGGCTTCAGCTGCGGGAACTTCGTCTCCCAGAAGCGCAGGACGTGCTGCGGGATGTGCAGGTCCTCCGCCACCTCGCTGATGGTGCGGAAGGCGGTTGGCGACTTGCGCGCACGCGCCGGTGACTCCGCGCCGGACCCGTCGCCCATGCCGCCCTCGCTGACACCCCGCGGAGCGGCGGGGGTAATGCCGCCAAGCACGCTCATGCCGCTCATCGCACCTCTGCTCAATCCTCGCCCCGCGGCGGGGTTTCGCCGTTGATGCGAGCCTTCAGCACCTGGCTGGCGCGGAAGGATAGAACGCGGCGCGGGGTGATCGGCACCTCCACGCCCGTCTTCGGATTCCGTCCGATCCGCTGGGCCTTCTGCCGCACGGAGAAGGTGCCGAATGCCGAAAGCTTCACGGGCTCGCCCGATTCCAACGTCGCGGACAGCCGGTTGAGCACATCTTCCAGGAGCGCCGCACTCTCATTTCTTGAGAGTCCGACCTGCATGTAGATTGCCTCGGCCAACTGCGCGCGGGTGATGGTGTTCACGTGTCCATACCCCCTCTCGCCCCGTCTTGCCGGGCTGAGGGATTGGACCGCTGGGGCGGGGCCCCGTCAATCGAGGCGGAACAAAAGTGTGGACTCTCGCACGCAGTGTTGCCGAAATGCCGTGGTGAGTCGGAAGGCTGCCGAGGGTTGGCGCAGGCCTCAGAAGCGCGTCAGCGCAGCGCCCCAGGTGAGCCCGCCGCCAATCGCTTCCATCAGCACCAGGTCGCCCGGCCGGATCCGCCCGTCGCGCGTGGCCTCGGCCAGCGCGAGGGGAATCGAGGCGGCGGAGGTGTTCGCGTGGCGGTCCACCGTCACCACCACCCGCTCCGAGGGAAGGCCGAGCTTGCGGCCCATCGCGTCGATGATCCGCAGATTTGCCTGATGCGGCACCAGCCACTGCACGTCGGCCTTGCCGAGGCTGTTTGCGGCCAGGGCCTCGTCCACAGCGGAGGCAAGCTTCGAGACGGCGTGGCGGAAGACCTCCCGCCCGGCCATGCGGACCATCCCGCCCTCCACCTGCAGGATGTCGCCGTGCCGTCCGTCCGAGTGCAGGTGGGTGGAGAGGACGCCGCGATCGCCAGCATCCTCCGAAGCTCGCATCAGCACCGCCCCCGCCCCATCCCCGAACAGGACGCAGGTGCCGCGGTCGGTCCAGTCGAGGATTCGGGTGAAAGCCTCCGCCCCCACCACGAGGGCGCTGCGGCAGGCGCCGGTGCGCAGCATCGAGTCGGCCACGCCCACCGCGTAGATGAAGCCGGTGCAGGCCGCCGAGATATCGAAGGCGAAGCCCTGGTGGATGCCAAGCTTCTCCTGCACCCGCGCCGCGGTGGAGGGAAAGGCCGAATCGGGCGTGGCCGTCGCCAGGATGACCGCATCCACCTCGAAGGCATCGGCACCGGCCTGGGCGAGTGCCTCGCGGCAGGCGGCGGCACCCATGTCGGCCGTCGATTCGCCGGGCGCAGCAAGATGGCGGCGGCGAATGCCCGTGCGCTCGGTGATCCAGGCGTCGGAGGTGTCGAGGTTGAAGGCCGCGGCCAGCTCGTCATTCGTCAGGCTGCGCGCCGGCAGATAGCCGCCGGTGCCGACGATTACTGATCGGGTCATCAGCGCGCCACGGCCTGCGGGGCGGGGTCCAGCCCTTCGCCGCCGCCCGCCGCCCGCTGGCCGAGCAGCGCGACGCCGGTGCGGATGCGCTCGTTGAAGCCGTGCGTCACCATGTCCATCGCCACGTCCAGGGCGTGGGCGAAACCGAGCGCGTCGGTGCCGCCATGGCTCTTCACCACCACGCCGTTCAGTCCGATCAGCACGGCGCCGTTGTAGCGCCGCGGGTCCATCCATTCGCGCAGCCGGTCCAGCGCCGGACGGGCCAGCAGGTAGCCGAGCCGCGCGGGAATCGAGGAGTTAAAGACCTGGCGCAGCAGCGTGCCGACCAGCTTCAGTGCCCCCTCCCCCGTTTTAAGCGCCACGTTGCCCGTGAAGCCGTCCGTTACCACCACGTCCACCGTGCCCGCTGTGATGTCGTGCCCTTCCACGAAGCCGTGGAAGCCGGCGCCGATATGGCTCTCGCGCAGGATCTCCGCCGCCTGGCGGATGCGCTCGTCGCCCTTCAGCTCCTCCGAACCCACGTTCAACAGGCCGATGGTGGGCGCGGTCAGGCCGAGCACGGCGCGGGCGAAGGCATCGCCCATCACCGCGAACTCCACGAGGTTGCGCACCTCGTAGGTGATGTTCGCCCCGAGATCGAGCAAGACCACGTCGCCCCGCGCCGAGGGGCCGATGGCCGCCAGCGCCGGCCGGTCGATCTCGGGCATGGTACGGAGCACGATCTTGGCCAGCGCCATCAGCGCGCCGGTATTGCCGGCGGAGATAACACCCTCCGCCTCCCCCGCCGCCACGGCATCGATCGCCATGCGCATGGAGGCCCGCCGCAGGCGCAGCGCCGCGGTGGGCTTCATGTCGCCGGAAATCACGTCGGGCGCGTGCCGGACGGTGCAGATGGCCGCGGCCTTCGGACGGGTGGAAAGCCCCGCCCGCAGCCGCGCCTCATCGCCCACCAGCAGGAAGCGGACGGCGCGGTGCCGGTCCGCCGCCCGCTCGAGCCCATCGAGCACGACATCGGGCGCGTGGTCGCCCCCCATGGCATCGATGGCGAGCGAGTAGCGCTCCGCCTGGACACCGCTCGAGGAGGAGGCGCCGGACGCGACCGCCCCGGGGCCGGACGTGCCCCGAATGCGGGCGCCCGAAGCGGGTGCGCCGGCCGCGGGGGCCCCGGATGCAGCCACTTCCGGCGCTCCTTACGATCGCAGAGGGGAGGGCAAAGGCCGCTGCGCGCGCCGGATCAGGCGCGGACGGCGCCCTTCAGGGCCTTGCCGGCCGCAACGACCTCGCGGCCGTCGTAGAAGCCGCAGGAGACGCAGACGTTGTGCGGACGGCGCAGCTCACCGCAGTTCGGGCAGTCGGCATGCGCCTCCCGCGGGAGGGCCTCATGGCTGCGACGCATGCCGCGGCGGGAGGGCGACACTTTTCTCTTCGGAACGGCCATCGGTGCCGGGCCTTTCTATGATGCTACACGTCGCGCGAAGGGACGGGATTCTCGGGAGGCGCGCGCCATACCACCCGGCCCCCCCGGGAGCAAGTCCAAGGAAAGCCCAAGCAAGTCGGCCCGGCGGTCAGCCAGGCTTCGGGATGCTGCGTAAAGCACGAAGCGCGTCGAAGGGCGAGGGCTTTCGGTCCGCGGCCTCGGATGGCAGCTCTGCGCCGGGCGCCCGCGGATAGGGATCCAGCGAGAGCGAGAGGTCCTGCACGAGGGCCTCGCCGAGGTCGTAGGAGCCATCGGCCTCCACCTCGATCTCGTCGGGCCCGTCATCCAGCTCGTCGGAGGGTTCCTCGCCCGGCGGCAGCAGGCGCCAGTCGAGGGGCGCCTCCACCGTCTGCGGCACGGGCTCCAGCGTGACGACGCATTCCTGCACCACCGCGGCACGCAGCGTGCCCCGGCCGCGGATCGCGCCGCCCGGCGCGGGTTGGAGATCGATCTCGGCGGTCAGCGAATCCAGCCCGAGCAGCCCGAGCCGCCCGACCAGCGCCGCGCGCTCCTCCGGCGTCGCCTCCAGCCGCTCGTGACGGCCCTCGGGGCCGACGGCGGCGGCGCGGAGAGGGCGGAACATCTCGCGGGTCATGCCGGCACCCCCCACTCCACGCGACCCTGCACGAATCCCTCGAAGGGCTGCGCGGCCAGGGCGCCATCCAGTGCCGCGGCACGCGCCGCCAGCCGCCCGGCCGCCCCCTCGGGCGCGCCATCGGGCCAAACGTTCCGGCTCAGCGCCGCTTCCAGCGCGGGAAGATCGCTTGCGGCCAGCGCGCTCTCATAGGCCAGGGCCCGGCCGTGGAAGGCCTCCCACATGCGCCGCACGCGCTTGCCGATGGACATGTCGCCCACCCCCATCTCCCGGAGGTTGAGGTCCATGTCCGCGAACATCGCGTCGAACACCGCCTGGGCGAGCGCGGGGCCGCGCGGGTCGGGGTCGCGGTGCAGGCGGCGCACCAGGAGGGCGGCATGGAGCGCGACGAGGTCGAAGCGTCCTTCCAGGGTGTCGGGCACGGCGTCCTCCCCGAAGAGGGCCGGGTCGCGCGCGGCCTCGACGGCTGCCGTGTAGAGGGTGAAGCCGGCCCGCTCATGCGGGCGGCGCCGGAAGAGGCCGAACAGGGCCATGGGGTTTCTCGCGGTTCCATCCGTCGGCCCTCTCGGGCGCGCCGGCAAAGCCGCTCTGTTGACCGGGCGGCAGGGCGGTGGCAATCGAACCGGCGAGATGGCCCTCCCTCCCCGCCCCGTCAATCCGCCCTGCCCATTCCGCGCGACCCCGCCGCAGCGATCCGGGTCGGCTGGCTGGCGCACGGCGCTTGCCCTCTCCGCCGCGCTGGCCGCCGCGCCGCTCGCCGGCTGCGGCGTCTTCTCCGCGCCGGAGCAGCTTCGCGGCAACCGCGCGGACGCGGAGCTTCTGCAGCAGCTCACCCCCGGCGTTTCCAGCAAGGCGGACGTGACGGCCGTGCTCGGCTCGCCCAGCGCCACCTCCACCTTCGACGACCGCGAGTGGTACTACATCAGCGCGATGAGCCACACGCGCCCGGCCCGGGTGCCCGCGATCGAGAACCAGCGCGTCGTGGTCGTCCGCTTCAACGACCAGGGCATCGTCGAAGGTATCGTCCAGAAGGGCGAGGACCAGATGCGGAACGTCTCCGTGGTCGAGCGCACCACGCCGGTCCCGGGCAACGACCGCTCGCTGCTCCAGGCGCTCTTCGGCAATATCGGCCGCTTCGGGCCGACGACGACGCAGGAAACAGTCCCCGGCGCCAACGCCGGCTCCGGCGCGCCGCCGCGCTAGTCCTGCGGGCGCGGCCCGCAGGTCGTCCAGCGGCCCGCGCCAAGCCCCCTCCGCCTCAGGCTGCGAACCGCACCGGCCGCCGCATGATCCGGATCAGCGCCAGCCCAAGCGCCGGCAGGATGAGGATGTTCAGCAGGTTCCACCCGCTGGCGGCGTGAAGCAGGCCGGAGCCGAAGGCGGTGCAGGCCACGGTGCCGAAGACGATGAAGTCATTGGCCGTCTGCGCCCGCACGCGCTCGGCGGGGGTATGGGCCTCGGCCAGCAGGGTCGTCGCTCCCGTGAACATGAAGTTCCAGCCCACCCCGAGCGCCGCGAGCGCGAGGGTGAAGTGCATGAAGTCCTTCCCCAGCAGCGCCAGGCACACGCAGATCGCGTTCAGCACCACGCCCGCCACGATCACCGGGCGCGTGCCGAAGCGCGCGATCAGCCGCCCCGTGACAAAGCCCGGCGCGTACATCGAGATCGCGTGCGCCTGGATCACGGTGGCGCTGGCCGAGATGCCGAAGCCGCAGAGCATCATCTCGAGCGGCGTCGAGGTCATCAGCAGGTTCATCGTGCCGTAGGCCACCGCCCCCGTCAGCGCCGCCGTCAGGAACGCCGGCCGAGCGACGATCTCCATCACCGGCGTGGCGACCGTCGCCCGCGGCGGTGCCGGCGGCAGGGCGATCTGCGTCAGCAGCGCCATGCAGGCGAGCGGCATGAGCGCGAGGATGAGGTAGGTGCCGAGGAAGAGCGCGGGAGCGAAGAGGTCTCGCGTGTGCTTCACCAGCTCCGGCCCGAGAGCCGCCGCGATCACGCCGCCGGCCATGACGAGGGAGATCGCGCGCGGCCGGTAGTCCGGGGAGGCCACCTCGGCCGCCGCGAAGCGGTAGTGCTGGGCGATGCCGAAGCCCATGCCCGCCGGGATGGCGCCGAGGCAGTAGAGCGGGAAGCTCGCCTGCCAGACCCCGAAGGCGAAGACGAGGCTGCCGAGAAGGCTGCCCGCCGCCCCCAGGATGAAGCCGGGCCGCCGCCCGAGCCGGGCGAAGACCATGCCGGCGGGGATGGAGGCCGTCATGGTCGCCAGCATTTGCAGGGCCATGGGCAGGGTCGCGAGCGCCTTGTTCTCGGCCAGGCTGTAGCCGATCAGCGCGCCCATGGTGGCCTGGCCGACGACCGCGGAGTTCATCAGCGCCTGGCAGATGAAAAGGAGCCGGACGTTGCGGCGCATGGCCGTCTGGGCGGGAAGGTCCATGGTGGTCGCTGACATCAGAAGTGGCTCCATCCCCCCTGCGCGGGGGTAAGGGTCCCTCCGTCGCGGCCAAGCAGCGTGACCTCCGCCGCTCCGTCCGTGAAGCGTCCGATCCGCGTAACGGACGTGCCGGCGGCGCGGGACGCCTCGCGGACGCGCGCCGCATCCTCGGGGGCGGCAGCGAAAAGCAGCTCGTAGTCGTCACCCCCGGTGGCCAGGCGGGGGAGCCAGGAGGGATCCCCCTCCACCACCGCCGCGGCCGAGGGCGAGAGCGGCAGGGCCGCCAGCTCCAGCACGGCCCCGACCTTGCCAGCCCGGCAGAGATGCCCGAGGTCCTGCACCAGCCCGTCCGACACGTCCATCGCTGCCCGCGCCACACCGCGCAGCGCGGTGCCCAGGGCGAGGCGCGGTTCCGGCAGCCGGTAGCGGCGGGCGAGGTGCGGATCGGCCGGGAGCCGCCCCTGGAGCACCGCGAGGCCGAGAGCGCCGTCGCCGATCGTGCCGGAAACCCAGAGGTCATCCGCCGGCCGTGCCCCAGCCCGGCGCAGCGCCTCCCCGGGCGGAACGGTGCCGATAATGGTGAGCGACAGGCAGGCAGGCCCGGGAATGGAAACGGTATCCCCGCCGAGCACCTGAAGGCCGAAATCCCGCTGGTCCTGCGCCAGCCCGGCGGCAAACCCCTCCAGCCACTCGGCGGAGGTGCCGCGCGGCAGGGCCGTGGTCATGAGATAGGCGAGCGGCTCCGCCCCCATGGCCGCGAGATCGGAGAGGTTCACCCGCAGCAGCTTCCGACCGATCGTCTCCGGCGGGTCATCGGGCAGGTAGTGCACGCCCTCCACCATCGCGTCGGCCGCGAGAACGAGCTGCCGGCCGGGCGGAGGCGAGAGGAGGGCGGCGTCGTCCGACAGGTCCAGCGCCCCCTCCCCCGCGAGCGGCCGGAAGTGCCGCGCGATGAGCGCGAACTCGGGAGGAAGGGCCACGGGAGGCGTCAGGCGCGCGGCTGGAACTCGCCCCCGCGCATCTGACGGGCGAGCGCGTCGAGCACGCCATTGGCGAAGCGCGGCTCCTCGGCGTCGAAGAAGCCGTGGGCGATATCCATGTACTCGTTGATCACGACCTTGGCCGGCGTGTCGTTGGCGCCGGCCCAAAGCTCGGAGGCGGCCGCGCGGAGAAGGGCGCGCAGCACCGGGTCCAGCCGCTCCAGCGTCCAGTTGCCCGAGAGATGGGCGGAGATCGCGGCGTCGATCGTCTCGGAATCCTTGGCCGCGCCGCGGACGATGCGGCTGAACAGCGGCACGTCCGCCTGCGGCACGCGCCCGTCCTCGAAGCCGTCCTCGCTCCCGAGGGTGCCGATGCGGTGCCGCACGAACTGGTCGATCACCGTCTCCGCGCTTTCCCCGCCGGCCTCGGACTGGAACAGGGCCTGCACGGCGGCCACGCGAGCGCCGGTGCGGGGCCGGCCGGGGTTGGGGCGCGGGCGGCGGGGGGCAGTGGTCTTCGGGGCCTGGGTCATTCGGCCACCTCCGTGAACTTTCGGGCGAGGGCGATCTGGCCGATCACGGCATTCGCCGCCTCCACCCCCTTGTTGTGCCGATCCGGCGAGGAGCGGGCGATGGCCTGCTGGATGCTGTGCACCGTGAGCAGACCGAAGCCGATCGGCGCCCGCGTGGCGACGGAGATGTCCATCACGCCCCGGCAGGCCTCCCGGCAGATATGGTCGTAGTGGTCCGTCTCGCCCTTCACCACGCAGCCGAAGACGAGATAACCGTCATGCCCGCCCGCCTGGATCGCCATGGCGAGCGCCGCCGGAAGCTCGAAGGCCCCGGCCACGTCCACCACCTCGGCCTCGGCGCCGATGCCCGCGAGGACCGCCATCGCCCCGTCCACCATGCCGCCGACGACATCGGCGTAGTAGGGCGCCTGGATCACGAGCACGCGCGGCGGCGGCCCCGCCAGCTCGGGGGGGGCGCGGAGCGGGGCGTCGATGGTGCTCAAGGGGCGTCTCCGATCGGGCGGGTGTCGTGCAGGGTGATGCCGTAGCCCTCGAGGCCGACGATCGGGCGGGGGTGGTTGGAGAGAAGGATCATCTCGCGCACCCCGAGGTCGGCGAGGATCTGGGCGCCGATGCCGTAGTCGCGCAGCTCGGGCGAGACCTTCTCCCGCCCCGCGCGCACGCGCTCGGACAGCGCGGTCGGCTTCACGTCCCGGATGAGGACGACGACGCCCCTGCCCTCCCGCGCGATCTCGTCCATCGCGTGGTGCAGGTCCTTGGGACCGTGCCGGCCGGTGATGTCGGAGAGAAGGTTCACCGCGTGCATGCGCACCGGCACCGGGCCCGGGCGGGAGATATCGCCCTTCACCAGCGCCACGTGCTCCCCGTATTCGAGGTTGTTGGCGTAGATGACGAT
Organism: Roseomonas aerilata DSM 19363; assembly: GCF_000711725.1. Taxonomy (GTDB): domain Bacteria; phylum Pseudomonadota; class Alphaproteobacteria; order Acetobacterales; family Acetobacteraceae; genus Roseomonas; species Roseomonas aerilata. The sequence continues at coordinate 53,241 of NZ_JONP01000004.1, forward strand.
CCGCCAGGGCCCGCCCGGCGCATCCTCCAGCGTGCCCTCCTCGACCCGCCGGATCAGGCGCTCGGTGCGGCGGCGGTGGCCGATCAGGTCGGCGATGGTGCCGAGCTTCAGCCCGTGGTGCTGGGCAAAGGCGACGAGGTCCGGCATCCGGGCCATCGTGCCGTCCTCGTTCATGATCTCGCAGATCACGCCGGCGGGGTTGAGGCCGGCGAGCCGCGCGAAATCCACCGCGGCCTCGGTATGGCCGGCGCGGACCAGCACGCCGCCTTCCCGCGCGACGAGCGGGAAAACGTGGCCGGGGGTGACGATGTGCTCGCGGTTCAGCTCGGGGTTGATCGCCACCGCCACCGTGCGCGCCCGGTCGGCCGCCGAGATGCCCGTGGTCACGCCGTCCCGCGCCTCGATGGAGACGGTGAAGTTCGTCTGGTGGCGCGTGCCGTTGCTCTGCGCCATCAGCGGCAAGCCGAGCTGCTCCACCCGCTGGCGGGTCATCGCGAGGCAGATCAGGCCGCGGGCGAAGCGGGCCATGAAGTTGATGGCGTCGGGCGTCGCGAACTGGGCGGGGATCACGAGGTCGCCCTCGTTCTCCCGGTCCTCGTCATCCACCAGGATGAACATGCGGCCGCGCCGCGCCTCCTCCAGCAGCTCCTCGGAGGGGGAGATGAAGTCGGCGAAGCTGGTGGTGGTGGTCCGGACGGTCATGCGGGCGCGCCCTCGAATTGCCTGAGCCGGGCGACGTAGCGCGCCAGCATGTCGATCTCGATGTTCACGCGCCCGCCCGGCCGCAGCGCGCCCAGCGCCGTGACCTCGGTGGTGTGGGGGATGAGGTTCACCCCGAAGGTGTCGCCCTCGGCCGAGTTCACGGTCAGCGACACGCCGTCCACGGTGATGCTGCCCTTCTCCGCGACGAAGCGCGCCAGGCCGGGCGGCAGGCGGAAGAGCCAGCGGTGGGAGCCGTTCTCCGGCGTGACCGAGAGGATATCGGCAACGCCATCCACATGGCCGGAGACGACGTGCCCGCCCATCTCGTCGCCCATGCGGAGGGAGCGCTCGAGGTTGATCCGCGTGCCCTCCGCCCAGGCGCCGAGCGTCGTGCGGGAAAGGCTCTCGGCGGAGATCTCCACCTCGAAAACGTCCTCGGCCAGCGTCACGACGGTCAGGCAGCAGCCGGAGCAGCAGATGGAGGCGCCGATGGCCACCCCCTCCAGCCAGCCCGGGGGCGTGGCGATGGCGACGCGCATGTCCTGGCCCGCCCCGATCGGGGTCAGGCGTCGGATCGTGCCGATGGCGGTGACGATGCCGGTGAACACGGGAGCGGTTCCGTCCTATCGGGAGGGGGCCTGGGGCCCGCCAGGGAGGGCTCTGGTCGGGACCAGGGGATGGCGTGGGGGGCGCCCGATGGCAAGGGGCAAGCGGCGCGGGTCAGTCCGGCGCGGGCGTCGCTGGAATAACGTCGGCCTCGACCAGCCAGCAGTCACCGGCAGGGCGACGGGCCGTCACGGACAGGCGCGGCATCTGCGCAAGGCGCTCCACGCCGAGGGAATCGAGCCCTGACCAGCCATCCCCGCCCATCAGCGCGGGCGCCGTGAACCAGGCCAGGCGGTCCACCAGCCCGGCCCGCAGCAGGGAGGCGCCGAGCCGGGCGCCGCCCTCCACCATCAGCCGGGTGATGCCCTTGGCGGCCAGGGCGCGCAGCAGGGCGGCCGGGTCCAGCCCGCCGCCGGGCGCGGGGGGCACGTCGATCAACTCGGCGCCCCGCTGCTCCAGCGCGGCCATGGCGGCGCGGTCGCCGCCGGGCGCGGTCGCGATCCAGGCGGGGGCCTCGCTGTTGAACAGCCGGGCGGCGAGCGGGGTGCGCAGGCGTGCATCGGCTACCACGCGCACGGTGGGCAGGGCGGCGTAGCCCGGCAGGCGGCAGGTCAGCTCGGGGTCGTCGGCCAGCACGGTGCCGCTACCGGCCATGACGGCGTCGTGCGCGCCGCGCAGGCCATGGGCCAGCCGCCGCGCCTCCGGCCCCGTGATCCACTGGCTCTCGCCCAAGCGGGTCGCGATGCGGCCGTCCAGCGTGGTGGCGAGCTTGAGCGTCACCATTGGCAGGCCCTGGGAGAGACGCTTGACGAAGCCCGCGTTCACGCGCCGGGCCTCTCCCTCAAGGAGTCCGACCTCGACCTCGATGCCGGCGTCCCGCAGCCGCTGCAGCCCCACCCCGTCCACCCGCGGGTCGGGATCGCGCAGCGCCACCACCACGCGGGCGATGCCGGAGGCGATCAGCGCATCCGTGCAGGGCGGCGTGCGGCCCCAATGGCAGCAGGGCTCCAGCGTGACATAGGCGGTGGCGCCCCGCGTCTGCCCGGCCGCGGCGCGGATGGCCTCGGTTTCGGCGTGGGGGCGACCGCCCGGCCGGGTATGGCCGCGCCCCACGACCCGCCCATCCCGGACGATGACGCAGCCGACGGAGGGATTGGGCCAGGTGCTCCCCAGGCCGCGCGCCGCCAGCGCGAGGGCCGCACGCATATGCTGCTCATCAGACACGGGCCGGATTTGCGCGCGCGATCAGGAGTTGTCCAGGGAGCCGAGGAAGGCGTGGAAGTCCTTCGCGTCCCGGAAATTCTCGTAGACGCTGGCAAACCGCACATAGGCGACGGGATCGAGCTCCCGCAGGACCTCCATCACGCGCTGCCCGATGGCCTTGGAGGTCAGTTCCTCCGCCCCCTCCGACTCCAGGCGGCGCTGGATGCCGGTGACGATGCGCTCCACCTGGTCCTCGTTCACCGGGCGCTTGCGGAGCGCGACGCGGATGGAACGGGCGAGCTTCTCCCGGTCGAAGGCCACTCGGCGGCCGTCGGTCTTGAGGACCGTGAGTTCCCGCAGTTGCACCCGCTCGAAGGTGGTGAAGCGGGCGCCGCAGGCGTTGCAGGAGCGGCGCCGGCGGATGCTGGCGCCGTCCTCGGCCGGACGGCTGTCCTTCACCTGCGTGTCCTCGGACTGGCAGAAAGGGCAGCGCATCCGGCGGGCGGCCTCAGCCGCGGTAGATGGGGAAGCGGGCGCAAAGGGCGTGCACCGCCTCGCCCGCGGCCGCCTCGACCGCGGCATTGCCATCGGGCGAGTTGGCGCGGGAGAGGCCGTCCAGCACATCCCCAATCAGACGCCCCACTTCGCGGAACTCCGCCTCCCCGAAGCCGCGGGAAGTGGCGGCGGGGGAGCCCAGCCGCACGCCCGAGGTGACGAAGGGCTTGGCGGGGTCGAAGGGGATGGCGTTCTTATTCACCGTCAGGTGGGCACGGCCCAGCGCGGCCTCGGCGGCCTTGCCCGTCAGGTTCTTCGGGCGAAGATCCACCAGCACGAGGTGGTTGTCCGTCCCGCCCGTGACGAGGCCGAAGCCCCCCTCGCGCAGCGTGTCCGCCAGCGCCCTGGCGTTGTCGACCACCGCGCGGGCGTAGCTGCGGAACTCGGGCCGAAGCGCCTCGGCCAGGGCAACGGCCTTGGCGGCGATCACGTGCATCAGCGGCCCGCCCTGGGTGCCCGGGAAGACCGCGGAGTTGAGCTTCTTGGCCAGCGCCTCGTCATCCGAGAGGATGAGGCCGCCGCGGGGGCCGCGGAGCGTCTTGTGGGTGGTGGTGGTCACCACATGCGCGTGGGGGAAGGGCGAGGGATGCGCGCCGCCCGCCACGAGGCCCGCGAAATGCGCCATGTCCACCATGAAGATGGCGCCGACCTCGTCCGCGATCTCGCGGAACTTCGCGAAGTCCCAGGTGCGGGCATAGGCGGAGCCGCCGGCCAGGATCAGCTTGGGGCGGCTCTCCCGCGCGATGCGGGCGACCTCCTCCATGTCGATCACCTGGTCCTCCTGCCGCACCGTATAGGGCGCGACCTTGAACCACTTGCCGGAGAGATTGACCGGCGAGCCGTGCGAGAGGTGCCCGCCCGCCGCGAGGTCCAGGCCCATGAAGGTGTCGCCGGGTTGGAGCAGGGCGAAGAACACCGCCGCATTGGCCGAGGCGCCCGAATGGGGCTGCACATTGGCGTAGCCACAGCCGAAGAGCTTCTTCGCGCGCTCGATCGCCAGCGTCTCCGCCACGTCCACGACCTCGCAGCCGCCGTAGTAGCGCTTGCCGGGCAGGCCTTCCGCGTACTTGTTCGTCAGGACCGAGCCCTGCGCCTCCAGCACGGCGCGGGAGACGATGTTCTCCGAGGCGATCAGCTCGATCCCGTCCTGCTGGCGCACCAGCTCGCGCGCGAGGACGTCGGCGATCTCGGGGTCGATCTCCGAGAGGGGGGCGTTGAAGAAGCGGTCGGTGCTGGCGGCGGGCGAGAGGTCGTTCATGGGGTACGGGTCCAGTCCGGCGAGAGCTTCAGGACCCGGCGGTCGTGGCGGCCGCCGGCATAGGGGGTGGCGAGGAAGGCGCGCAGCGCCTCGAGCGCGGGTTCGACCCCGACCATGCGGGCGCCGAAGGCGATGACATTGGCATCGTTGTGCTCCCGCGAAAGGCGGGCACCCGTCGCATCGTGCACGAGGGCGCAACGGATGCCCGGCAGGCGATTGGCGGCGATCGAGATGCCGATGCCGGTGCCGCAGACGAGGACGCCATAGCGCGCCCGACCCGCCTGCACGGCCTCGGCCACCGCCGCACCAAAGTCGGGGTAGTCCACGCTCTCGGTGCCCTGGGTGCCCATGTCGAGCACGGAGTGGCCTGCTTCCTCCAGCGCCTGGCGGAGGGTGGATTTCATGGCGACGCCGGCATGGTCGGCGCCGACCGCGATGGTGAGCGGGGCTGACATGGCCGCGCTCTACCATGGCTTGCGTCGCGGGTGGAACGGGAACGCCAGACCTGGGGGGCAGGTCCGCCATGCAGCGGTGCGGGCCCGGCACCACCTATCTTGGCGGTGGCGCCCTCCGGCGCGAAAAGGTCCCGTATGACCCACGCCCCCTTCCCTATCGCCCGCCCGCGCCGCAACCGGCTGGACGATCCGACCCGGCGCCTGGTGGCCCAGAACCGCCTCTCGGTGGATGACCTGATCTGGCCGATCTTCGTCGTGGAGGGAGAGGGGCAGTACCAGCCGGTGGCCTCCATGCCCGGGGTGTTCCGCGTCTCGCTCGACCGCCTCTCGGACCATGTGGGCCCCGCCGCGGCGCTCGGGATCCCCGCCATCGCCCTCTTCCCCGCCACGCCCGCCGAGAAGAAGGACGCCGAGGGAACGGAGGCAAAGAACCCGGACAACCTCATGTGCCGGGCCGCGCGGCAGCTCACGCGGGACTTCCCGGGCGTGGTGCTGGTGGGGGACGTGGCGCTCGACCCTTATACCGACCACGGGCATGACGGCGTGATCCGTGACGGCTACGTCCACAACGACGAGTCGATCGAGGTGCTGGTCGCCCAGGCCGTGGTCCAGGCGGAGGCTGGGATCGGCATTATTGCCCCCTCCGACATGATGGACGGACGGGTCGGTGCCATCCGCTCGGCCCTCGACGCCCGCGGGCTGATCCACACGCGGATCATGGCCTACTCGGCGAAATACGCCTCCGCCTTCTACGGCCCCTTCCGCGACGCAGTGGGCTCGGGCAGTTCGCTGAAGGGCGACAAAAAGACCTACCAGATGGACCCCGCAAATTCCGACGAGGCGATCCGCGAGGTGGCCGCCGACCTCGCGGAGGGCGCGGACATGGTGATGGTGAAGCCCGGCATGCCCTATCTCGACATCGTCCGGAGGGTGAAGGAGAGGTTCTCGGTGCCGACCTTCGCCTATCAGGTCAGCGGCGAGTACGCGATGATCGCCGCCGCCGCCGGGAACGGTTGGATCGACCGTGAACGCGCGATGATGGAGAGCCTGATGTCCTTCCGCCGCGCCGGGGCGGACGGGGTGCTCACCTATTTCGCGGTGGACGCGGCGAAGCGCCTGCGGGCGGGGTAGGCCCTTTCTGTGCGCATTGGTCGGAAAGCACCCCAAAAAGATAGAAAAATATGATGGTGAAGGGTCTGGGGAGAGGAAGAAGTCCTTCTTCCTCGCCCTGGGGCCACTAGCGCCATTGGCTAAAGCCTAGAACCCGCTGCCCTCACATTCCCGGCCGACGGCGCACGGGACGGCCCGAAGCGGCCGGGGGCGCCGCCGCGAAGGCTGCGGTCAGTTGCTCGCCCACTTGGCGCTGGGCTTGGCGAGCCTTCGTCACCACCGCGTCGGCGCCGAAGAACTCGTGGGTCACCCCGGGATAGAGGGTGCGGGTGACCTGCCCGCCGGAGGCGCGGATCTTCTCCTCCAGCCGGGCGCCGTCCGTCTGCAGCGGGTCGATCTCGGCGTTGACGATGTAGACCGGCGGCAGGCCGCGCAGGTCGGCGCGGCCGACGAGGTCGAGGCGCGGGTCCTGCAGGTTCTGCGGTCCCGTCGTGTAGTTGGACACGAACCACTGGATGCCCGCCTTGTTCAGCGGCTTGGCGTTGGCGAACTCGCGGTAGGAGGGCGTCTCGAGGTCCACGCCGCCCACGGGATAGATGGCGACCACGGCGCGGGGTGAGCCCATCTGGCGGTCGCGCGCGAAGATCGCGGTGTTGATCGCGAGGTTGCCACCCGCGCTCTCGCCGACGATGGCGATGCGGTTCGGGTCGCCGCCGATCGCGCCGGCATTCGTCACCACCCAGGCATAGGCGAGGTTGGCGTCGTCATGCGCCGTCGGGAAGCGGAACTCCGGCCCCTGGCGGTAGTGCACGGAAACGACGATCGCCTGGGCATCGGCGCAGAGGGCGCGGGCGGAGGCGTCGTAGGTATCGATCCCCGCGATCACCCAGCCACCGCCGTGAAAATAGAGGATCACCGGCAGCGGGCCGGCACTGGCCGAGATCGGGCGGTAGATGCGTGCCTGAAGCGCGTTCGGCACCGTTGTCAGCGTGGTGTCGTTGTAGCTGTTGATGGGGCGCTGCGTGTTGGTGATCTGCTTCTCGAGTGCGCGGGTGCGGACGGCATCGGCCATGCTCGGCTGGCGGCGGGCCTCGACGGGGGTCAGGCCCTCGATCGGCATCGGGTTCAGCCGGGCATAGCTCTCGAGCAGCGCCAGCATCTCCGGGTCGGCCCGGCCGGAGGGATCGGCGGTCATCGCCATCTGGCGGGCGGCAGGGGCGCAGGCGGCGGCAAGGCCGGCCAGGCCGAGGGGCAGCATCATCGCCCCGCGGCGGGACAGGTTTGTCATGTTCTTCTCCAGCAGCCCCTGTTGGGCACTGCCGGCGTGAACGTCAGCCCTCCGAACCGGTTGCCTGCCCGGAATGGGAGAGGAACTCGGCGATGACGGCCGTCTGGGCGTGGTCCATCAGCGCCGGCGCGTGGCCACAGCCCGCGACATTGACAAGCAGGGTCTTCGGCCGGGCAGCCATCCGGGCAGCCGTCGCCTCGTCCAGCAGGTCGCTCTCAGCCCCGCGCAGGACGAGGACGGGCGGGGTCAGCGCGTCCCAAACGGGCCAGAGATCGACATCCGTGATCGGGGTGTTCCGCATCGGTGCGGCGATCGCGGGATCGTAGTGCAGCACGACGCGGCCGGCCGGGGTGCGGCGCGCGCTCGTCTCCGCAAGGTGCCGCCAGGCAGCGTCGGACAGCCTGCCGAACGGGGCGTGGATAAGGCGGAGATGGGTCTCGACCTCCTCGACGCTGGCGAAGTCGTGGCTGAGGGCAAGGTAGTCCGCGATGCGCTGCAGGGCCGCTGCGGGGATGATGGGCCCGATGTCGTTCAGCACCATCCGCCGCGGCGTCGTGCCCGGCAGGGCCGCCAGCGCCATGCCGATCAGCCCGCCCATGGAGGTGCCGACCCAGTCATACGGCCGGCCGAGCGCGTCCAGGAATTGCTGGAAGGCAGCGGCGTAGGTCGGCACGGCATAGAGCGAGCCGTCGGGCAGCCAATCGCTGAAGCCGCGGCCGAAGACGTCCGGGCAGATGACGCGGCGGCCGCGCTCGGCAAGGCGGGTGGCAAGCACGTCGAAGTCCCGGCCCGTGCGGGTCAGGCCGTGGACGCAAACCACCGGCTCGCCCTCCACCGGGCCCCATTCCAGCCAGCGGAGCGTCGGCTCCAGCGGGCCAAGGCGCGTGCGGAAGGCACCCACCCGCGGCGTCATGCGGCGGTTCTCAGGCAGCGCCATCGGACCGGAGCTTCGCAATTGCCTCGGCATCCAGACCGAGTCCGGCCAGGACCTCCTCCGTGTGCTGCCCGAGCACCGGAGCAGCGCCCCGATAACTTGGCGGCGTGGCCGAGAGGCGGACGGGATTGGCGATGACCTGCACCCGCTCCCCGCTCGCGTGGTCCATCTCAACGACCACCTCGCGCGCCTGGACGTGCGGGTCCTCGAACACGTCCTTGAGGGTGTTGATCGGGCCGCAGCCGATCTTCGCCTCCTCCAGCACGCGCACCCATTCCTTCGTGCTGCGGGAGCGCATGACGGGGGTCAGCGTATCCGTCACAAGTTGCCGGTTTCCAACGCGCGCCGCGTTCGTCGCGAAGCGCGGATCGGCAAGCAGCGCCTCCTGGCCGACGAGCTTGCAGAAGCGCTCGAAGGTCGGGTCGTTGCCGACGGAGAGCACGATGTAGCCGTCGCTGCTGGGGAAAACCTGGTAGGGCACGATATTCGGGTGCTGGTTGCCCAGGCGCGGCGGGTTCTCCCCCGTGGCCAGGTAGTTCATCCCCTGGTTCGCCAGCCAAGCGACATGCGTGTCGAGCATGCCGATGTCGATCCGCTGGCCCTGCCCGGTGCTGTTGCGGTGGTTCACCGCGGCCAGCACGCCGATGCAGCCATAGAGGCCGGCGAAAAGGTCGGCCACGGGGATGCCGACCTTCTGCGGCTCCCCGTCGATCTCGCCTGTCAGGGACATGACGCCGCCCATGGCCTGGATCAGCGCGTCGTAACCGGGGCGCGGGGCGTAGGGGCCGGTCTGCCCGAAGCCGGTGATGGAGCAGTAGATGAGGCGGGGGTAGCGGTCCTTCAGGTCCTCCCAGCCGAGCCCGTACTTGGCGAGCGCGCCGACCTTGAAGTTCTCCACGAGGATGTCGCACTCGGCGAGCAGCCGGTGGACGATCTCCTGCCCCTCGGGCTTGGCGATATCGAGGGTGACCGACTTCTTGTTGCGGTTCACGCCGACGAAGTACGCGCTCTCCTTCGTGCGGGGCACGTAGGGGGGCGCGAAGCCGCGGGTATCATCGCCGGCGCCCGGGCGCTCGATCTTGATCACCTCCGCGCCGAGATCGCCCAGCATCTGCGTGCAGGTCGGGCCCGCGAGGACGCGGGTGAGGTCGAGCACCTTCAGCCCGGCCAGCGCGCCGGGGGCAAAGTTCGGCACCATGCTCAGGACGCCTTCGCCGGGCGGGGCTTGTCCTTGCGGACCGTCAGCGCGCGGGAGGGCGCGAGCAGCGCGTCCACGCCGCCCGAGCGCACGACCGTGCCGCCGCGCGCGAAGGCTTCGTGGTTCCGCTCGATCTCGTCGCGGTCATAGAGGTAGTTGACCATCAGTCCGTAGGATTCCTGCATGCCGCGGGTCGCGGTGTTGCCCAGCCAGTTGATGCGTTCGAGCCGCGCGCCGTTCCCGAGGTGGAAGCGCGCCACCGGGTCCATCCGCCCGCCCGGCTCGGTCAGGTACTCGGCGCAGAGACGCAGCAGCGGAATGCGCAGCGCCTCCGTCCGCGTGGGGTCGCGCCACCATTCGGGCTCGGAGAGCGGCAGGGCCAGCTCGGAATCCGCCCCCCCGTCCGCCATCCGCTTATCCAGCCAGCGGCGGAAGCCAGGGATGGGGGAAAGCGTGGAGAAGCGGGTGAGCTGCGGAAGCTCCGCCTTCAGGTCCTCGACGACCTGCTTGATGAGGAAGTTGCCGAAGGAGATGCCCCGCAACCCCTCCTGGCAGTTCGAGATAGAGTAGAAGATGGCCGTGTCCGCCTCGGCCGCCCGCGCCTCCGCTCCGGCCTCGTGCTCGGTGTCGAGCAGTGGCTGGATCGAGGCCGCGAGGCCCTGGACGAGCGCGACTTCGACGAAGATCAGCGGCTCGTCCGGCAGCGCCGGGTGGAAGAAGCCGTAGCAGCGGCGGTCGGCGGCCAGGCGCCGGCGCAGGTCGTGCCAGCCGGCGATCTCGTGCACGGCCTCGTAGCGGATGATCTTCTCGAGCACCGCCGCCGGGGTCTGCCAGTCGATGCGCCGAAGCTGGAGGAAGCCACGGTTGAACCAGGAGACGAAGAGGTGGTGCAGGTCCTCCTCCAGCGGCTTCAGCGCGGGCTCGGCGCGAATCTCCTGCAGGAGCTGGCGGCGCAGCTCCACCAGCGCCGCGGTGCCGCCCGGGGACATGTTCATCCGCCGCAGCAGCTCCTGCCGCGGCGGCTCGGCGCAGCGGGAGAGATGGGCAGCGTTGGCCGGGGTGGGGTCCGAAAGATAGGCCAGCGCCGCTTCGCGGAGAGCATCGGGCTTCGGGCCGAAGCTGGTGGCCATGAAGAGGTGGAAGGCGGCACGGTCGGCCGGGGCGAGGTCACGGAGTGCCGCCATCACCTCCCGTGCGACAGCGGCGCCGGAAGCCTCGCCGCGCTCGGTCAGCAGCGCCTCCACGAGGCCCGTGGCGCGCTCCAGCGGCGGGGTGGAATCGCTGGGAACGGAGGCGAAGAGGCGCCCGCGATCGGCGATGGAGGACCAGAGCCGCTCGATCCAGGACCGGGCGGCGGCGGGGGCGGCCTCGGCCCGGGCGTCCTGGTCGGACGCCTCCCGGTCCACGGTCGTCACAGCCTCGGACATGCGTCTCCTCCGGATCGGGCGACGCCGGCCAGCGGCGCCGCCATGGCTTGGGCGCCGGCCGGCGCAGGGTTATGGGTGTGGCGCGGCGCCCCGGCCGGCGCCGTACCCTCGGGCAGCCGGCCTGGCCAGGGCGCCGCGTCGCGCCGTGACCGCCAGATTGGCCGCCCGCGCCCGCCCCGGCAAGGCACGCTTCCGCCAGCGGCGCCCGAGCTTGCGGCAAGAGGCCGGCGGGGGCACCCTCCCTCCGCCTATGCCCCGATCTTCGCCAAGGCCCGACGCCGGAGGAACGCAGAATGCTCGACAGCCCCCACCCCACGCCCGAGGCCCCCAGCACGGACCCCTTCGCCCTCGCCAAGGCGCTCTCCGGGGTGCATTTCATCGGCGGCCGCTATGTGCCGGCCCGCTCGGGCAAGACCTTCGCCGTGGTGAACCCCGCGACCGGCCAGGAGGTCGCGCGCGCCGCCGACGGCGATGCGGCCGACGTTGACGCTGCGGTGGAGGACGCGGCGCGCGCCCAGAAGGAATGGGCGCGGATGCCCGCCCGCAAGCGCGGCGCCCTGGTGGCCCAGTGCGCCGCGCTGATGCGCACGCATGTGGAGGAACTCGGCCGCCTCATCGCGCTCGAAACGGGCAAGGCGCTGCGGACCGAGAGCCGGGTGGAGGCAAACACCGTCGCCGACATCCTCGAGTTCTTCGGCGGCCTCGGCGGCGAGCTGAAGGGCGAGACCGTGCCCTTCGCGCCCGATGTCCTCTCGGTCACGGTGCGCGAGCCGCTGGGCGTGGTCGGCGCGATCATCCCCTGGAACGTGCCGATGCTGCTCATGGCGCTGAAGGTCGCCCCCGCGCTGGTCGCCGGCAATTCCGTGGTGGTGAAGAGCGCGGAGGAGGCGCCGCTCGCGGTGCTGCGCATCTGCGAGCTGATGAACCGCGTGCTGCCGGCCGGCGTGTTCAACATGGTCTCGGGCTTCGGCCCCGAATGCGGCGCCCCGCTAGTGGCGCACCCGAAGGTGCGGAAGGTCACCTTCACCGGCTCTGTCGAGACGGGGAAGATCGTCTCCAAGGCGGCGGCCGAGAAGCTGATTCCCGTCACGCTGGAACTTGGCGGCAAGTCGCCGATGATCGTCTTTGCCGACTGCGACTTCGAGAAGACGCTGGCGGGCGCCATCACCTCCATGCGCTTCACCCGCCAGGGGCAGAGCTGCACGGCCGCCAGCCGCATCTATGTCGAGCGCCCGATCTTCCAGCGCTTCGTCGATGCCATGGCCGAGAAGGTCGACCAGATGGTGATGGGCGACCCGCTGGACGAGAAGACGGACATCGGCACCATCATCTCCGAGGGCCAGTTCGAGAAGGTAAAGTCCTTCATCGACGAGGGCGTGGCGACCGCCGGTGCCACCGGCCGCGCCTGCTCCGCCATGCCGTCCGACCCCGCGCTGAAGAAGGGGCTGTTCATCCGTCCCTACATCTTCACCGGCCTCGGCAAGGAGAGCCGCTTGGTGCAGGAGGAGATCTTTGGCCCCGTCACCTGCGTGATGCCCTTCGACGACCCCGAGGCGGTGCTCGCCGAGGCGAATGACAGCGAGTACGGCCTGGCCGCGAGCCTCTGGACGAACAACCTCAAGGTCGGCCTCACGCTCGCCCACCGGCTGGAGGCGGGGCTGGTGCAGATCAACCAGAACCTCGTCGTGCAGGCGAACCTCTCCTATGGCGGCGTGAAGTCCTCGGGCCTCGGCAAGGAGGCCTCGCTGGAGGCGATGCTGGAACACTTCACCCACAAGAAGACCATCATGGTGAACATGGGCTAGGGCGCGAGGGCTCGCCTCGCGGGCCCTAACCCACGCGGCGGAGCGGGCGCGCGAAGAGCAGCAGCGCGCCCCCCGCCGCCAGCAGCGGCAGCGCCGCCAGGGACCAGTCGATCCGCGCCGCCGCCGCGACCACGAGCGGCGACAGCACCGAGCCGATATTGTTGCACTGCGCCAGCAGCCCGAGCGCCGGGCTGATGAGCGAGGGCTCCGGCACCGAGCGCGGCGCCAGCACGAAGAGCGAAGCGGGAACGGCGCCGCCGATGCCGGAAGCGAGCAGCGCGGCCGCCGTCGTCAGCGGGAGCGAGGCCGGCAGCGCGAAGGCCCCGGCCGAGAGCAGCGCCATGGTCCCGCCCGCCGCCATGACCAGCACGGCCGGCCGCCGCCCGCGCCGCATCAACCATCCCGCCACGAGGTTGCCCGCGACGTTCACCAGCGCCGCTGCCGCGCCCACGATGCCGGCCAGCGAGAGCGGCAGGCCGAATCCCTCGATCAGCCGCGCCGGCAGGAAGTTCGCGATGCCATAGTAGACAATGGAGTAGGAAGCGAAGGCGAGCGCCACGCAAACCGGCAGCCGCGCCCGCCAGAGCGCGGCCAGCCGCCCGCCGAGCCCGCCGGCCGCCGGCGCGGGCATGCCAGCCGCCCCGATGGGCAGCGTCGCCGCCACCAGCACCGCCGCCGCCCAGGGCAGCAAGGCCGCGACCGTCCAGGCCACGCGCCACCCGAAAGCCTCCACCAGCGGCGCCGCGAGCAGGCCGAGCGCGATCCCCGCGGGCAGGACGGCGCTCCAGATCGTCATGGCGAGCGGGCGGTCCCGTTCCCCGGCGCTGGCCGCGACGAGGGTCGGGGCGGAGACGACGATCGCGAGGAAGGCCGCCCCCTCCAGCGCGCGCAGGGCGTAGAGGGCGCTGATCTCCGGCGCGATGCTCGCACCCAGCCCTGCCGCGCCGAGCACCCAGAGCCCACCCAGCAATGCCCGGCGGACGCCGAGCCGCGCGGCCAGCAGCCCCGCCGGCAGGCCGATGGCCGCGGCGACGAGCGCGAAGACGGAGATGAGGCCGGCAGCGCCCGGCAGCCCGATGCCGAAGCCCTGCCCGATCGCCAGCAGCGAGGGCGCGACCTTCCCGAACTGCACCGCCGCGGCCACGCCGGCGGCAGCCAGCGCGCCGACCGCCGCCCAGCGCGTGGTCGTCTCAGCCATCCCGGCCGGTCGCGAAGTACCAGGCGATCGAGCGCCGCTCCACCCATAGGAAGCCGCGGTTCAACGCGTAGCCGAGCAGCGCGAGCACGAGGACGGCGGCGTACATCTCCTCCGCCCGCCCCGCGAACTGCATCAGCACGAGGTAGTGGCCCACCCCCTGCTCCCCCGCGATCATCTCGGCCACCACGGTGGTGACGAGCGCGAGCGCGAGGGCAACGCGCAGCCCCGCCATGACATAGGGCAGGATGGCCGGCAGCGTGACGCGGAACAGCCGCCGCCAGCCGGGCACGCCGAAGGTGCGGGCCATGGCGATCTGGTCCGCCTCCACCGCGCGCAGCCCCTGGGCGGTGTTGGTCAGCAGCGGGAAGAAGGCGGAGACCGCGGCCACCGTGATCTTCATCCCGTTGTCGAGCCCGAGGAAGAGCACGAGCGGCGGGATCACGGCCGGGATCGGGATGGGCCGGATCAGCTCCACCGTCGGGCCGAGGATCCGCTGGGCCATCGTGCTTGCGCCGAAAAGCAGCCCGGCCGCGATGCCGGCGACCGTGCCCGCCGCCAGCCCCGCGAACATGCGGGCGAGCGTCGATCCCACCAGCATCGGGATCTCGCCCGAGGCCGTGTCGCGCACCAGCGCGACCAGCACGCGCGACAGCGGCGGCCAGTTCGGGCTGTCCACCATGCCGGTCCTGGCAGAGACCTCCCAGAGGAGGAAAAGGCTAAGGACCAGCAGCAGGCCGGAGGTGGGGCGGAACCCTCGGGGCGCCGCGACGGTGCCGCCCGCCAAGTCAGGCCTTCGCCGTGCGGAAGATGAGGTCCGCCGGCGCGGGGTAGCGGCCGCCGAGGCCGAACTTCGTCATCGTCGCGATCATCTCGGCGATCTCGGGCTGCGACACCTCCTTTGGATAGGCGGTGAAGGCCACCTTCTGCAGGCGCTCCAGCGGCACGCGCGTGAAGTTTGCGACGAGCTGCAGCAGCTCCGGCTTGCCGGCATGGGCGTTCACCCAGTCCGTGCCCTTGTGCAGCGCGCGAACGAAGCGCTCGAACAGCTCGCCGTTCTTCTCCAGGTCCTCCTTCATGGCGACGTATTGCGCGATGGAGGAGGCGGGCGCGGTCTCCTGGATGATCCAGCCGATGCGCTCCAGCTTGTCGCCGTGCGTCTCCAGGGCGGAGGTCACGAAGGGCTCGCTGAACAGGCCGGCATCGATCTGCCCGCCGGCCAGTGCGTCGGCCATCTGCGGAAAGGGCACCTCCACCGTGGTCACGCGCTTCCAGTCGCCGCCGGTCTTGTCGATCCAGGCCATGCCGCGCAGCCAGACGATGTTGTTGCGCGTGTTGGAGGCCACGCGCTTGCCCTCCAGCCCCTTGCCGCTGGTGATACCCGATCCCTTCCGCACGAGGATCGCCATCGTGTCCGGCGGCTGCGGCAGGGAGCGCGCGGCGCCGGAGATGAAGCGAAAGTCCAGCCCCTCGCGGATGCCAAGCAGGGTGGAGACGGTGTTGGAGAAGGTGACGCGGTACTGCCCCGCGACCAGCCCTGGCAGGCCGGTCGCTCCGCCAGTGGTGGAGGAGGTATCCACCTCGATCCCCTCCCCCGCGAAGAAGCTCTGCGCGATGGCGGCGTGCACCGGGGCCGTGTCCAGCACGGGCAGGACGCTCACGCGCATCTTCGTCAGGGATTGCGCCCGCAGTGCGGGGGCCGCCAGCGGCATGGCCAGGGCCGCGCCGAGCGCGGCGCGGCGGGTGATCTCGGTCATCTCTTCTGTCTCCTCTCTTATCCGTTGCGCGTCTGCCAGTGCAGCGCCCGCGCCTCCGCCCAGGCGAAAAGGGCGTTCAGTGCGAGGCCAACCAGCGCCAGGATCACCAGCCAGGCGTACATCTGGCGGATCAGGAAGCTCCGCTGCATGTCGAGGATGAGGAAGCCCAGCCCCCCCTGCCCCGTCAGCATCTCCGACAGCACGGCGATGATGAGCGCGAGGCCGAGGCTGGTCCGCATCCCCGCGAGGATGAAGGGCAACGCCGCCGGCAGCACGACGTGCCACAGCGCGCGGGCGGTACCCCAGCCATGGGTGCGCGCGGAATCGAGCAGCACGCGGTCCACCCCGCGCACGCCCTGCAAGGTGTTCACCAGCACCGGAAAGGTCACGGCCAGCGCGACCGAGGTGATCTTCATCGTGTCGCCGATGCCGAGGAACAGCATTAACGGCGGCACGAGCGCGGATTTTGGCAGCGGACGCACCATCTCCACCAGCGGCTCCAGCAGCCGATAAACTGGCGCCCACCAGGCCATGGCGGTGCCGAGAGCGATGCCGATCACCGAGCCGATGCCAAAGCCGATGAAGACGAGGCGGAGCGTGGCGGTGAGCGGCCCCAGCACCTCGCCCGAGGTGATCAGGTCCTGCAACACCTCCCAGATCGCGGAGGGCGGCGGCATCAGCGCGCGGCGGATCAGCCCCGCATTAACCGCCCATTCCAGCGCAACGAGAAGCAGCGCGAGGAAGAGCAGGCCTGGGACGAGGCGGAGCAGGCGCTCAGGCCGCATGGCCGCCCCGTGAGAGTAGGGCATCCAACAATTCATGCCGCAGTTCGAGGAAGCGCGGCGTTTCGCGCACTTCCACGGCGTCGCGCGGGCGGGGCAGGCCGGTCTCCACGATGCGCGCGATGGTGGAGGGCCGCTTGGTCAGCAGCGCGACGCGGTCCGACAGCGCCACCGCCTCCTCGACGTCATGCGTCACCAGCACGACCGTCAGCCCCCGCTTCTCCCACAATTCCAGCATCAGCCGGTGCAGGTCGAGGCGAGTGAGCGCGTCCACGGCGCTGAAGGGCTCGTCCAGCAGCATGATCTTCGGCTCGGCCGCGAGTGCGCGGGCGAGCGCAACCCGTTGCTGCATGCCGCCCGAGAGTTGCCAGGGGAAATGGTCACCGAAGCCCGTGAGGTTCACGGCGGCAAGCTGGACATCCGCTGCCTCTCGCGCCTGTCCCTTCGAAACGCCGGGCCGGTGCTCCACCGCGAAGGCCACGTTGTCGCGCACGCTTCGCCAGGGCAGCAGGGAACGGCCGTATTGCTGGAAGACATAGACGGCCTCGGGCGGCGGCGCCGTGACGGGGCGCCCGGCCACGCGCACGGTGCCGGCGGTCGGCGGCATCAGCCCGGCGGCGATCTGCAACAGGGTGGACTTGCCGCAGCCCGAGGGGCCGAGGATCGAGAGGAACTCCCCGTCCCGAACGGCGAGGCTGATCCTGTCCATGGCAAGGGTGGGCGGCCCCCCCCGGCCGGGGAAGGACTTCTCGACCGCCTCCAGCTCCAGGATCGCCATGGACCGCCCCCTAGAAGAGTTCGAAGTACTCGCGCTGCTCCCATTCCGAGACCTCGGCCTCAAAACGGGCGATTTCCGTGCGCTTGAGGCGCAGGAACCAGTCGATCACCCCCGTACCGAAAGCCTCGCGCGCCGTTTCGCTCCTGTCCAGGGCATCGAGGGCCTCGGACAGGTTTCGGGGCAGTAACGGCGCCTCCGTGTCGTAGGGGGCGTCGGCCGGGGGGCCGGGCTCACGGCCGCGCTCGATGCCGTCGAGGCCGAAATGCAGCTGGGAAGCCATGTAGAGATACGGATTCGCCGCCGGCTCGCCCACGCGGTTCTCCAGCCGCGTCGCACGGTCGCCGGGGCGGCCCAGGGCGCGCACCATCACCCCCCGGTTGTCGATCCCCCAGACCGCACGGTCCGGCGCCAGCGAGAGCGGCCGGTAGCGCCGGTAGCCGTTGATCGTCGGCGTGGAGAAGGCCGCCGCCGCCCGCGCGTGGTGCAGCAGCCCGCCGAGATAGTGCCGCGCCGTGTCCGAGAGCAGCGCGCCCCCCTCCCCCACGAAGGCGTTGCGGCCGCTCGTCACCTCGGTGAGCGACTGGTGCAGGTGCCAGCCGGAGGACATGACGTTGGGGATGCGCGGACGGCACATGAAGCTTGCGTGGTAACCGTGCCGCCGTGCCACCTGCTTCACCGCGGAGCGGAACAGGATCGCCGTATCGGCGGAGGCCATGGCGTCCTGGGCGTCGAAGGTGAACTCCACCTGGCTCGGCCCATACTCCACCTCCATGGAGCGCAGCGGCAGTTCCAGCGCCTCGATCGCGTGGCGCAGCACTTCCAGCACGGGGTCGAGCGCGTCGTAGCGGCTCTCGGTGAGGTAGTTGTAGCCCTGGGTCAGCAGCGCCACCTCCGGCGGCGTGCCGGGCTGCCCGGCATCCCCGGGCGCCAGCTTCGGATCGAGCAGGCGGAAGAGGTGAAATTCCATCTCCACGCCGGTCGTGAAGCCGAAGCCCATGTCGGCGGCGCGAAGGATGGCGCGGCGGAGCTGGTGGCGGGAGGAGAGCGCGACGGGCCGTCCATCCGCGAAATAGGCGTCGCAGAGCATCCAGCCCGTGTGCGGCGCCCAGGGCAGCACATGAAAGCTGGTTGAATCGGGCAGCAGCAGGAAGTCCGCCGCCCCCTCCATCTCCTTCATCCCCAGCGCTCCGCCGGCGTCAAAGACGGGCCAGGCGGTACGGTGGGCGCTGTCCTTCAGCAGCATCGTTGTGGTCATGGCGATGCCGTCGCGCAGCGCCCGCGCCGCATCGGCCGCCACCACGGTCTTGCCGCGCAGAATCCCGTGCTGGTCGGCCCAGGAGAGGCGCAGCACGCCGATCCCCTCGGCCTCGAAGCGGCGCAGCACGTCCTGCGCCTGGCGGCGGGCATCGTCGCTGTGCAGCCCGTGCTGCTCGGCGAAGCTCATGCGAGGATGGGCGTTCACTCGGCGGCCCTGGCCGGGGCGAGGGAAAGTTCGGGCGGGGCCCAGGGAGCGGCGGCACGGCGGCGGGCGACGGCGGCGCGCCAATGGGCTTCCCACCCCTCTGTCGGCGCCATGCCGTCGATGGTGGCGGGGCCGGTCAGCCGCGCCGCCTCCTCCTCGCCGATCGCGAGCAGAGGCGCGCGACCCTCCTCCACCGCCTCCATGGCGCGCAGCAGCAGCCGGCGGTTGGCCGCGATCGCCTTGTCGGTCGAGGCCAGGTGCTCCCGCGTGCGGTCTTGGATGGCGCCCTGGCTCTCCACCGCCCACTGGTCGTGCGTGTTGATGTCGTGGCCCATGCCCGTATAGGTCTGGCCCGCCTGTTCCTGCGGGTCGAAGCCGTACTCGTTCGTGCGGTTGCGGCGCGCCACGTAGTCCGGCAGCGCGTAGGTCTCCAGCCGCTGGGCGCGCATCCGGGCACGGTCCACCGGGGCCGCGAAGCTCGTGAAGATCGCCACCCAGTAGCAGCGCGTGTCGTCCACCGGCACGTGCCACTGGGTGATCGTCATCTCCGCGCTCATCGGGATGACGAAGGCCTGGGGGAAGTAGAGATTGGTGACGCGCACATGGGTGATGGCGTCGCTGATGCGGCGCAGGGCCGTCAGCCTCAGGCCGTAATCCGTGCCCTCAACCTCGATCCGCGGGCGCGGGAACTCGCGCAGCACATAGGTCATCGGCATGTCCGAGCCATCGGAGGCGCCGCGGAACTGCTTGCCGTAGCCAGCGCTCGCGTCCTCGTCCTCGAAGAAGCGGTGCAGGAAGGAGGCGTGGGCGGGGTCGATCCCGACCTCCAGCGCCTGCAGCCAGTTGCACTCGATCAGGCCCTTGAAGGCGAAGGTGTGCGTGTCCGGCGCCACGAAGCAGTCGAAGGCGGGCAGCGCCGGCGTCTCCCCCTCGCCGAGAAAGGCGAAGACGATGCCGGCACGAACCTGAAGCGGATAGGAGCGCGTGCGGATGCGCTGGCAGAGGGTGCTGCCCTCGGGCTCCGCCGGCGTTTCCAGGCACCGCCCGTCGGTTGCGAAGAGCCAGCCGTGGAAGGGGCAGCGCAGCCCACCATCCTCCAGACGGCCGTAGGCGAGGTCCACGCCACGGTGCGGGCAGTCCCGGTCGATCAGGCCGAGCCGCCCGGCCTCGTCGCGGAAGAGGACGAAATCCTGACCCAGCGCGCGGACGGCGCGGACGGGCCGCGGCCCGTCCAGCTCCTCGATCAGCGCCACCGGCTGCCAGTAGCGCCGCAGCAGCGCCCCGCCCGGCGTCCCCGGACCCACCCGCGTGAGGCGTTGGTTCATCTCCGCGCTCATCATGGCCGGGCCCTCCGTGAAACGTCCGCTGACCGAACGGCTGTTCGCTCGGTGCGATGAGCGTAGAATGCTCCCCGCGACCAGCGCAACGACCGTTGCCGCGCGCCAGAGAAGGGATCGAGCATGCCACGACTGGGCGCCGAGGCGGCGCTCCGCCGGGAGGCGGAGGCCCATGGGCCCGAGCACTCCGAGGCGCTGGCGCGGGGAATCGCCGTTCTCTCGGCCTTCGGCGCGGCCCGGCGGGCAATGACGCTCGCCGAGGCGGCCCACGCCACAGGCCTACCCCGCGCCACCGCTCGCCGGGCGCTGGCCACCCTCCTGAACCTCGGCCTGGTGGAGAGCGAGGGGCGGCAGTTCCGGCTCACCCCGCGGGTGCTGCGGCTGGCCACGGGCTATCTTGCCTCCAACGGCGTCTCCTCCCTCCTGCAGCCCCGCTGCGAGCGGATCGCGGCGGAGCGCGGCACCACCTGCTCGGTGGCCATGCTGGAGGGGGCGGAGATCGTCTTCGTCGCCCATGCCCAGGCGGCGCGGCTCTCGCCCTTCAGTGCCATGGTCGGCACGCGCCTGCCCGCCCACTGCACCGCGCTCGGCCGCGTGCTGCTCGCGGCCCTGCCCGACCCGGCGCTGGAAAGGGTGCTTGCCACCCTGCGGCCCGCGCCGGTGACGCCGCGGACGGAGACGGACCCGGCGCGGATCCGGGCCGCCATCCTGGCCGCCCGTGCCGCCGGCCACGCTCTGGTGGAGAACGAGGCGGAGCTGGGCTTCCGCTCCCTCGCCGTGCCGCTGCGCCGCTACGACGGCCGGGTGGTGGCGGCCCTGAACCTGGGCGCCCCCCTGGCCCTCCACCCGGCCGGGGAAATGGTGGCGCACCTGCTGCCGGTGCTGTTGGGTGAGGCCGAGGACGTGGGGGCGCAGCTCGTCTGAGCGCCCTCCGGACGACCGCGTATTTCACCCAACGCCGCCCCCCTCGTTGCGAGTTAGTGTCTTGGCAGGCGAACTCGCGGCCTGCTCGGCCGTTCTTCCCAGCCAGCATCCTGGCGGTGGAGGACCGGTGCAGCAGCACGTGCCGACAAGGAACGGGCCGCCGGTGGCCAGGGCCGGGGCGAGACCCGCCGAGGCGGGTACGGACCCTGCCGCCCTGCGCGCCGCCCTGGCGGAGGCGCGGGCCGAGGCCGCACGCCTGGCGGCAAGGCTGCGCACGGCCGAGCGGCAGGTCTCCGCTGGCCGCGCCCTCGCTTCCGCCCGCCGCGCGGCCGCGGAGGAGGACGACCCCGCCCTCGGCGCCGCGCTGGAGGAACTCTCCGCCTTCGCGGCCGAGCTGGAGGACGCCAACGCGGCCCTGGCGCGCGAGGTGGCCGAGCGCCGGGCGGAGCTGGTCGCGATCGACGCCGCCCTGCGCGAGAGCGAGGAGCGGGTCCGGCTCGCCCATCGCTACGCCGGCGCCGGCGCCTGGGATTGGCACATCCCTCACGGCACCATGACCTGGTCCGACGAGTACCGCGAGCTGCTCGGCCTGCCCGCGGAGGCTGCCGCCTCCTATGACGCCTGGGTCGAGGGGGTTCACGCCGACGACCGCGCGGCGGTCGAGCGCGAGTTGCGCGGCTTTCTCGGCACCACGGCCTCCGAATGCGAGATCGAGTACCGGGTGCGCCACCCTGCACGCGGCATCCTCTGGCTCTCCGCCCGCGGCCGGCTGCACCGCGATGACTGGGGCACGCCGCTGCGGCTGGTCGGGCTTTGCATCGACATCACGGCTCGCAAGCGCGCCGAGATCGCGCTGCGCGACGCGAACGAGAACCTGCGGCGCGAGGTGGAGCGCGAGGTGGCGGCGCGCGAGGCCGCGCAGGCACGGCTGACGCAGACCCTGAAGCTGGAGGCGCTCGGGCGTCTCACCGGCGGCGTCGCGCACGACTTCAACAACCTTCTCGCGGTGGTCACGGCTGGCGCCTCGCTGCTCGCACGTGCGGAGGACCCGGCGAGGCGGGCGAAGCTGACCGCCAGTATCTCGGCGGCGGCGGCGCGCGGGGCGGACCTCACGCGGCGCCTGCTCACCTTCGCCCGGCGCCAGGCCCTGCGGCCCGAGCGCGTCGCCCTCGCACCGTGGCTGCGGGAGATCGGCGCCCTGCTCTCGCGCTCGCTCCGCGCCGACATCGCGGTGGAGGTTGATGCGCCGGACACGCTCTGGCCGGTGCTGGCCGACCCCTCGGAGATGGAGCTCGCCGTCACCAACCTCGCCCTCAACGCGCAGGACGCCATGCCGCGCGCGGGGGTGCTGCGGATCTCCGCCCGCAACGTGACCCTCGCCGGCACCGAGGAGCCGGAGGGGCTGCGCGGCGACTTCCTGCGCCTCGAGGTCTCGGACACGGGCACGGGCATGTCGCCGGAAGCGCTCGCCCGTGCCTTCGAACCCTTCTTCACCACCAAGTCCGGCGGTGGCGGCGGGCTAGGGCTGCCGCAGGTCTACGGCTTCGCACGGCAGAGCGGCGGCGCGGCGCGGGTGGGCAGCCGCCTCGGCCAGGGCACCTGCGTCACCCTGCTGCTTCCCCGCGCCGAGGCGGTGCCGGACGCGGCCGACAACGTGGGCGCCGCGCGGCAGCGCGCGAGGGAGAGAGCGCTCCGCGTGCTGGTGGTGGAGGACGACGAGGCCGTGGCCTCGCTCGTGCTCGACATGATGCAGCATCTCGGCCACGTGGCCTTGCGCGCGAGCAGCGCGGCGGATGCCCTCCGCCAGATCGCCGCCGGCATCGAGGTGGACCTCGTCTTCACGGACGTGCTGATGCCCGGCGAGATGGACGGGCTGGACCTCGCCCGCACGGTGGCGAAAGCCCGGCCTGGCCTGCCGGTGCTGCTCACCAGCGGCTACGGCGGCGCCCCGGCGCGGGTGGCCGAGGCCGGGCTGCCGCTGCTGCGCAAGCCCTACGACATCGGCGCCCTTCGCCGTGCCCTCGCGGAGGCCGCCGCGGACTGACGCCTCCCTTGGCCAAGGCCGGGGGCGGGGGCCATATGGCGGCCATGGCGCCGATGACCCCTCCGAGCCCACAAGGAACGCGCCCGCGGCGCCGCTGGCGCTGGCTCCGGCGGGCGCTGCTCCTCCTCGTCGCCATTCCCCTCCTCGCCCTGGCGGGGGCGGCCGCGCTCATCTGGGCGACCCTGCCGGGCGAGGCGGAGGCGCTGCGCGTCGCGGGCCTCTCGGCCCCCGTGGAGATCGAGTTCGATCCGCGCGGCGTGCCCCGCCTTCGCGCGCGCACCGAGCGCGATGCGGCGGTGGCCATGGGCGTGCTCCACGCGCGCGACCGGCTCTTCCAGATGGAGCTGATGCGACGCAACGGTGCCGGGCGGCTCAGCGAGGTCGCCGGCCCCGCGACGCTGCGCCTCGACCGCTACATGCGCACACTCGGGCTCCGCGCACGGGCGGAGGCGGACCTCGCCGCCCTGCCGCCGGACGCGCGGGACCTGCTGGAGGCCTATGCGGCCGGGGTGAACGCCTGGATCGCGACCCGTGGCCGCTTCGCCGCGCCCGAGTTCATCGCCCTCGGCCAGCCCGAGCCCTGGCGCGCCTCGGAAAGCCTTCTCTGGGGCAAGATCATGGGGCTCTGGCTCTCCGGCAACTGGCGGACGGAGACGGAGCGGGCGCGACTGGCTTCGGTGCTGCCGCCGGAGCGACTGGCCCAGCTCTGGCCGGCGGATGAAAGCCCCGGCCGGCCGGACCTCGCGGCCCTTCCCGCCCCCTCTCGCCTCGCCGCCCTGCTTGGCGCCGTGCCGCGCTGGGGGGAGGACGCGCCGCTGCCGGAATCGGCCTCCAACGCCTGGGCCCTGGCGCCCTCGCGCTCGGCGACCGGCGGGGCGCTCCTCGCCTCGGACCCGCATCTCGCGCTCCAGGCACCGGCCCTCTGGTATCTCGCGCGGATCGAGCTGCCGAACGGCCGCTTCCTCGCGGGGGCGACGGCGCCGGGCGTGCCGATGATGGTGATCGGCCGCAACGAGCGCCTCGCTTGGGGCTTCACCACCACTCATTCCGACACGCAGGACGTCTTCATCGAGCGCCTCGCGGGTCCCGATGCCTACGACACCCCGGCCGGTCCTCGCCCCTTCACCGTGCGGGAGGAGCGGATCGCGGTGCGCGGCGCGCCAGACATGGTAATGCGGGTGCGGGAGACGCGGCACGGGCCGGTGATCTCCGACCTCGACGACCAGCCGCCGGCGGACCAAGTGCTCGCGGTCTCGATGGCGAGCCTCGCGCCCTCGGACACGCAGGCGGCGGGCCTTCTCGCGCTCAACCGCGCAGGCTCGGTCGCGGAGGCGCGGGCAGCCGCGGCGATGATCGCCTCCCCCGCGCAGAACCTGATGGTGGCGGACGCCGCCGGCGGCATCGCCATGTTCCTGACCGGCCGCACCCCGGTGCGCGCCGCGGGCGACGGCGCCCTGCCCGTGCCCGGCTGGGACGGGGCGCATGACTGGACAGGCTGGGTGCCGTTCGACGCCATGCCGCACGTCTTGGCCCCTGCCAGCGGCGTGGTGGTCAACGCGAACAACCGCGTGCAGCCGCCGGGCGCGCAGCCCTATCTCGGGCGCGACTGGTACGGGGACTGGCGCTTCCGCCGCATCGGGGAGCTGCTGCGCGCCCGGCCGCGCCACGCCCCCGCGGATCTCGGTGCGATCCAGGCCGATGCCGTGAGCCTCCACGCGCTGGAAATGCTGCCGCTGCTGATGGCTCCGCCGCGCCCTCCCGGCGCGCCCGGTGTGGCGCACGACCTGATGCAGGGCTGGGACGGCGCCATGTTGCCCGGCCAGGCCCAGCCGCTGATCTTCAATGCCTGGGCGCGGGAGCTCGGCCGGCTCGCCCTCGCCGAGGGCGGCGTGCCCGAGGGCGCCTTCTCCGCCGGCCCGGAATTTCTGCGCCTGCTCCTCAGCCCGGCCGGCGCCGATTGGTGCGGAGCGGCGGGCTGTGAGGCGCTCTCCGCCCGCGCGATGGAGAAGGCGGTCGCGGAGATCGCGCCCCGCTTCGGGCCCGATCCCACCGCCTGGCGATGGGGCACCGCCCACCGGGTGCGGCTGGAGCACCCGCTGCTGCGCTTCGTGCCGATCCTCTCGGACTGGCTGCGGATCGAGGCGCCGACGCCCGGCGACGGGGAGACGGTGAACCGCGGCGGCATGGCGAGGGACTTTTCCCATATCCACGGGCCGGGGCTGCGGATCGTCATGGACCTCGCCTCGCCGGACGGCGTGCAGGCGGCGATCGCGACGGGCCAATCGGGCAACCCCTTCTCCCGTCACTGGGGCGACATGAACGCGGGCTGGGTGGCCGGGCAGTTGGAGCCGCTGCCGACGCGCGCGCCGGTCTCCGCTCGCCTGAGGCTCGCGCCGTGACAGGACGTGACCGAAACCCAGCCGCGGAAGGTGCGCTAGCCATGGACGGCGGCATCGGTTCCGCCGAAACTGGGCCCCGGATGCTTCACCGCGCGCAACGCCGACCGCAGTTCTTCTACACCACGGCCCCCCTGCCCTGCCCCTACCTGGCCGGCAGGACCGAAAGGAAGGTCGTGACCGAACTCTCCGGTCCGGAGGGGGAGGCGCTGCACGACCGGCTCTCCCGCGCGGGGTTCAGGCGGAGCCACAACATCGCCTATGCCCCGGTCTGCCCGGGCTGCCAGTCCTGCATCCCCATCCGCATCGTCGTGGACGACTTCAAGCCGTCCCGCACGCATCGGCGGGTGCTGCGCGGCAATGCGGAGGTGGTGGCGCAGGAGGTGCCGGCGCGGGCAACGGCGGAGCAGTTCGCCCTTTTCCAGCGCTACCAGCGGGCGCGGCACCGGGACGGCGACATGGCCGCCATGGGCTTCTACGACTACCGCGCGATGGTCGAGGACACGCCGATCACGACGATGCTGATCGAGTTCCGCGAGGCTCCGGACCGACTGATCGGCGCCTGCCTGACGGACTGGCTGAAGGACGGGCTCTCGGCCGTCTACTCCTATTTCGAGCCCGACCATGCCGGGCGCTCGCTCGGCACGCTGGCCATCCTGCACCTCGTGGAGCGGGCGCGGGCGCTGGGGCTTCCTTACGTCTATCTCGGCTACTGGGTGCCGCAGAGCGCCAAGATGGCCTACAAGGCCGGCTTCCGGCCGAGCGAGATCCTTACCCAGGGCGCCTGGCACCCGCTGCGCGACGGGGTGCCGCCGACGGCGGCCCTGGTGCCGGAGAGCGTGGGCTAGATCCCTACCCGTCGAAGCGGTTGGACTTCGGGAAGCCGTTCGGCGGCATCTTCCCCGCCCCGCCCCGGTTGCCGCGCCAGGGGGCGAGCGCGGTTTCCGTGCGCGTGCGGTCGCCGAGCCGCCAGGTGAGGCCATCCGCCTTGGCGAAGACCTTCACGTCCGACAGCTTGCCGTCCCGGTAGCCCTGGAGCGCGACGCCGCGCCCGCGCGTCATCTCCGGCACCTGCTCCAGCGGGAAGACGAGCAGCTTCCGGTTCTCGCCGATCACCGCGACCGTGTCGCCCTCGACCGGCGCACAGGCGACGAGCGTGTCGGGCGCGTCCACCACCAGGATCTGCTTGCCCGTGCGCTTCTCGGACAGCAGGTCCTCCGCCTTGCAGACGAAGCCGCGGCCGGTGGCGGAGGCCAGCAGGAAACGCTGGCCCTCCTTGAAGACGAAGGCCGAGAGGATGTTGTCCTCGTTGCCCAACTCCACCATCAGCCGCACCGGCTGCCCGTCACCCCGCCCACGCGGCACGGCATCGGCCTTGATGGTATAGGCGCGGCCGTTGGAGGCGAGCAGGCCGATCCGGTCCGTCGTCTCGGCATGGAGGTGCATGGCGAGGCTGTCGCCCTCCTTGAACTTCAGGCCCGCCGTGTCCTCGATGTGGCCCTTCACCGCCCGCAGCCAGCCCTTCTCGGAGAGGATGACGGTGATGGGCTCCCGCTCGACGAACTGCGCCTCGTCGAAGGCGATGGCGACGGCCTCGGTCTGCGTCGTGCGGCGGTCGCCCAGCGCGCCGGAGCCGAACTTCTGCCGCGCCTCCTCGATCTCCTCGGCGATGCGGCCCCACTGCGCCTTCTCGCTGCCGAGCAGGCGCTGCAGGCCCTTCAGCTCCTTCGTGAGCTTCGTGTGCTCGCGGCGGATCTCCATCTCCTCGAGCTTGCGCAGCGCGCGAAGCCGCATGTTCAGCACGGCCTCGGCCTGCGTGTCCGTCAGGCCGAAGGTGCGGATCAGCGCCTCCTTGGGATGGTCCTCCTCGCGGACGATGCGGATCACCTCGTCGAGGTTGAGGTAGACGATGAGATAGCCGTCGAGGATCTCCAGCCGCCGCTCGATGGCAGCCAGCCGGTGCGAGGAGCGGCGCACCAGCACGACCTGCCGATGATCCAGCCAGGCGCGCAGCACCTCGCGCAGGCCCATGACGCGCGGCGTGCGCGTCGCGTCCAGCACGTTCATGTTCAGCGGAATGCGGGATTCGAGCGGCGTCGCGCGGAAAAGGCTCTCCATCAGCATCGCGGGCTCGATGGTGCGCGTCTTCGGCTCCAGCACCATGCGGACCTTGTCCGTGCTCTCGTCGCGCACGTCGGCCAGAAGCGGGAGCTTCTTCGCCTCCAGCAGCTCCGCGATGCCCTCGATCAGGCGGGACTTGCCGACCTGGTAGGGGATCTCGGTAACGACGACCTGCCAGATGCCGTTCTTGAGCTTCTCGACCTCCCAGCGGGCGCGCAGCCGGAAGCCGCCGCGGCCGGTTTCGTAAGCCTGGAGGATGCTGTCGGCGGGCTCCACCATGATGCCGCCCGTGGGGAAGTCGGGGCCGGGCATATGGGCCAGCAGCTCGGCGGTCGTCGCCTCCGGGTTGCGGATCAGTTCGAGCGCCGCGGCGCAGGCCTCGCCCGCGTTGTGCGGCGGGATGGAGGTCGCCATGCCCACCGCGATGCCGTTGGAGCCGTTGGCGAGCAGGTTCGGGAAGGCCGCCGGCAGCACCACCGGCTCCTGCTCCTCCCCGTCATAGGTAGGGCGGAAATCGACGGCGTCCTCGTCGATGCCGTCGAGCAGCGCCTTGGCGACCTCGGTGAGCTTCGCCTCGGTGTAGCGCATGGCCGCGGCGTTATCGCCGTCGATGTTGCCGAAGTTCCCCTGCCCCTCGACCAGCGGGTAGCGGGCGGCGAATTCCTGGGCCAGCCGCACCAGCGCCTCGTAGACGGAGGCGTCGCCGTGCGGGTGGTACTTACCGATGACGTCACCCACCACGCGCGCGCATTTCTTGAAGCCGCCCGCCGGGTCCAGCTTCAACTGCTGCATGGCCCAGAGCAGCCGGCGATGCACCGGCTTCAGCCCGTCCCGCACGTCCGGGAGCGACCGGGACATGATGGTGGACATGGCATAGGCGAGGTAGCGCTCGGACAGGGCGCCCGCGAGCGGCGTCTCGTTGATCCGGCCGCCTTCGGGGATGGTCTTCACGTCGTCGGGCATGGTGGGCGGGCCCTGTTCTCTCTTCGTTCCAGCGAGGACTATTTAGCAGGCCGCGGGTCCCAATGCCAGGGCAAGCGCACCCGGGCACGGAGGTGTTGGTTGCCGCGCGGAATGGGGGCCGTATAGCAGGGGCGCAACAAAGCGGGGGAGCCCCATGGCACATCGTCGATCGAGCCGGCCGCGCGCGGCTGCCCGTGCCGGGGGCACCGCCCTCCTGATGGCGGCGGCGGCGCTGTTGCCCCTTGGCGCTTCCGCCCAGCCCACCGACCTGCTGCGTCCGGTGCAGGGCGGGCCGCTGAAGAATCCCGCCCCCTCCTCTCCCGCCCCCTCATCTCCCGCACCGGCCGCGCCCGCGCAGCCCGCCCGCCCGACAGCACCGACCCCGCCCGCCTATGCCCTGAGCGCGGCCGATGCCGCGCGCACCCCGCCGCTGGCGCCCGAACGACCGGTGCGGGTCAGCCTCTCCCGTGGGCAGAGGGCCTTCTTCCGCATCGCGCCCGAGGCGGGCGAGGCTTGGGCCGTGGCCACCCGCCGCCTCTCGCGCAACACCGACACGGTGGTGGCGGCGCTGGACGATGCCGGCGAGGTCGTGGCCGAGGACGACGATGGCGGGGAGGAAAGCCTCGCCTCTCGCCTGGAGGTGCAGCCCGGCGACGGCGCGCGGCTGCTTCGCGTTGGCACGCTGGAGAATACGGGCGGCCGCTTCGAGGTGGTGCTTACCCGCATTGCCGTCCAGCCGCCGGGCGATTTCGCCACGAGCCAGGCGGATGCCGCCAGCCGCCCGGCGCTGGCGGTCGACCAGCCCGTCCGCATCCGCCTCCGCCGCAACCAGCAGGCCTTCTTCGCCCTTCCGGCCGATCGCTCGAACCTCACGGCCCGCACGCGCGGCCTCTCCTCCGGCACGGACACCGCCCTCGCCCTGCTCGATGCCGATGGCCGCGTGCTGGCCGAGGACGACGACGGCGGCAACGGCCTCGCCTCCCTCCTGCCCATCGGCCGGGTCGCCCCCGGACCGCTCACGCTGCGCGCCTCCCTGGTAAGCGGGACCGGCAGCTTCGAGCTGGTGCTGGAGCGCGAGGATCCGCTGCCGGCCGCCGACTTCCCGACGAGCCTGGAAGCTGCCCGCGCCCGCCCGCCGCTCAACCCCGGAGAGGTCGTCCATGTGGAGCTGGACCGCGGGGTAGAGGCCTTCTTCGCCCTGCCGGAGGGGCAGCCGGTCACGATCGTCACGCGCAACCTCGGCGATGAGGTGGACACCTCGCTCGCGCTGCTCGACGCGAACGGCAGCGTGCTGACGGAGGACGATGACGGCGGTGGCGGCCTCGCCTCCCGCGTGACCACGGGCAGCACGGGCGGCCGCGCCGCCTTTGTCCGGGCGAGCCTCCTCAACAACGCCCGCGGCGGTTTCGACATCGCGGTGCAGGGCGCTCAGGAGGCTGGCGGCGCGGGCGACGTGGACGGGGCCTCCCGGCGCCCGGCGCTCATCCTCGGCGAGGCCGTCCGGCTGTCGGTGGAGGCTGGCGGGCAGGCCGTCGTCGCCCTTCCCTTCGATGGCCGCCCGGCCATGGCCATGACCTTCGGCCTTGCGGAAGGGCTGGATACGGTGCTGGAGCTGCTGGACGCGAGCGGCGCGGTAATCGCCGAGAACGACGACGCCGAAGGGCTCGCCTCGCGCCTGGAAATCCCGGCCGAGCCGCGCCCGGCCTATCTCCGGGTGCGGCTGCTGGAGGACAAGGGCGGCGAGGTCAACCTCGTGCTGGTGCGGCCCGCGCCCTGAGTCAGCCGGCCGCCTCCGCCCGGGTCGCGATCCGGTCGGCCAGCGCCTCGCGCGCCGCGGGCACGGGGCGGTGGCGCGTGCCGAAGGCGTCCCGGGAGAGGAAATGGCCGGTCACGCGGAGCGCGGCCGCCCAGTCGGCGGGGCCGCTCGGCAGGCTGGCATCCCGCAGAAAGGGCGGCAGGGGCAGCATCCGGTCAGCATAGGGCGCGGCGATATCCGCCCGCGCGGCCCGACCGGATTTCGGGGAAACATGGGTAAGCCCCTCCGTGTCCCCCGTCATGGCGCAGCGCGCGAGATCGAGGCCGTAGCCCAGCTCCGAGAGGAGCAGGACCTCCCAGTGGAGGTAGTCCGGGATCACGTCCTCCGCCCCGCGCTGGAGATGGGCGAGAATCGGCACGAGGGCGCGGAAGACGGCGGGGTGCGGCTCCCGTTCCGGCAGGGCCTCGGCCGCGACGGTACAGGCGGAGGAGAGCAGCGCGAGGGCCAGCGGGTCCTCCATGGCCAGCGCGGCCGTGGGATGGACCAGCTCTCCGCTGAGCGCCCCCAGCTGGTCGGCCAGGCGGCCGATCCAGCGGGCGTCGACGAGGTTCCCCGGCAGCCAGAGTGCGGCCTGCGCGCGCGAGGCGCCGCCCTTTGCCAGGCCACCGTGGCGGCCGTGGTCCTCGGTGAGAAGTGTCACGATCGCGCCGCCCTCACCGAGCGGGCGGGCCTCCAGCACGATGCCCGGGGCAGTCCATTCCATGAGGGGAAGATGGGGCGCCGCGGCCGGCGGCGCCAGCCAGGCCTAGTCCAGGTCTTCCAGGCCGAGAGCCCGCAGCCGTCCCCGCTCCTCGTCCCAGCCCGGCCGGTCCTTTACGTTCAGGAACAGGTGCACCGGCCGCTCGAGCAGCTTGGTCAGCTCGGCCCGCGCCCTCTGGCCGATCTCCCGGATGCGGGAGCCGCGGTCGCCGATCAGAATCGCCTTCTGCGAGGCGCGGCCGACATAGATCGTGCAGTCAATGCGGACAGAGCCGTCCTTGCGCTCCTGCCAGGATTCCGTCTCCACCGTGGCGTGGTGGGGAACCTCCTCGTGGGTCTGGCGCAGGATCTGCTCGCGCACGATCTCGGCCGCCAGCATGCGGTCGGTCACGTCGGACAGCTCGTCCTCGGGGAACAGCCAGGGACCAAGGGGCATGGCCTCGCACAGCCGGGCACGCAGCCGGTCCACGCCGTCGCCGGTTTCGGCGGAAACCATGAAGGTCTCGGCGAAGGTGAGCAGGCCGGTCAGCTCGGCCGTCAGCGGCAGCAGGCGCTTGGTGTCGAAAAGGTCGGTCTTGTTCAGCACGAGCCAGAGCGGCGGCGTGCCTTTGGCGAGCTTCCTGATGATGGCGCGCAACGGGTCCGTCACCCCGGCGCGCGCATCGACCACCAGCATCGCCACATCGGCGTCCTGCGCCCCACCCCAGGCAGCCGCGACCATCGCGCGGTCCAGCCGGCGGCGCGGGGCGAAGATGCCAGGGGTGTCCGTCAGCACCACCTGCGCCGGCCCCTCGCTGAAGATGGCGCGGATGCGGAAGCGCGTGGTCTGCGGCTTGTTCGAGACGATCGATACCTTCGCCCCCGCCAGCCGGTTCACCAGGGTGGACTTGCCCGCATTGGGGGCGCCGAGCACGGCAGCTAGGCCCGCACGGGTGGGGCCTTCCGGCGGAGGCGTCGCGGCGAACGCGCCGTCTTCGTCAGCCACGGCCGAGTTCCTTCAGCAGCGCCTCGGCCGCCAGTTGCTCCGCACCGCGCTTGCTCTCGCCCGAGGCTTCGGCGGTCTTGCCGCAGGCGCGGACGGAAACGGTGAAAACAGGAGCGTGGGAGGGGCCTTCGGCGCTCTTCGTCACGTATTCGGGCAGACCCATGCCTCGGCCGAGCGACCACTCCTGCAGACGGCTCTTGGCGGACATGGGCGGGGTGGCGTCTGCCTCCATATACCCGGTCCACTCCCGCCGGACAAAGCCGCGTGCCTTCTCCAGCCCGCCATCGAGATATAGGGCGCCGATCAGCGCCTCGGTCGCGTCGGCGAGGACATTGGCGCGCTGGCGCAGCCCGGTGCGCCCTTCGGCGGGCGGAATGCGCAGCGCGGCGGAAAGGCCGATCACGTCGCCCACCTTCGCCAGCGTCTCGGCCGCCACCAGCACCGCCAGGCGCTTGCCGAGTTCCCCCTCCCGCTCCTGCGGGAAGCGCTCAGACAGCCACTCGGCCATCAGCAGCGCAAGGACGCGGTCGCCCAGGAACTCCAGCCGCTCGTTCGAATCGAGCTGGTTGCGCTTGGGGTCGGCGGCGGAGCGGTGGGTGAGCGCCTGTTCGAGCAGGGCCGGGTCGTTGAAGTCGTGACCCAGCCGCAGGGCCAGGGCTGCGACGGGAGCTTTCACGGGGAGGGGTTCATCAGCGGACGCCCGAGAAGATGCGGCTCCAGCGAACGGAGAAGGGCCAAGCCCAGACTTCCCACCAATTCGCCGTTCCGTCCCAGGAGAAGAAGATGAACTCCGCGCGGCCGACGAGGTTTTCGACCGGAACGAAGCCGACATAATTCGTGGCGCGACTGTCGAGGGAGTTGTCGCGGTTGTCGCCCATGGCGAAGACGTGGTCCGCTGGAACGACGAATTCCTGCGTGTTGTCGTAGGGGCCGTCATCGGAGGCCTCCAGGATTTCGTGGGTGCGGCCGGGGCCGTTGGCGCTGGGCGGCAGGGTCTCACGGTAGAGGTTGACTGTGATGCGGGGACCGTCGCCCTCGACCGTGTAAGGACCGACACGCACGCGGTTCACGGGGGTGCCGTTCACCCGCAGCACGCCGCCCCGCACCTGGATGCGGTCGCCGGGCAGGCCGACGATGCGCTTGATGTAGTCGGTCACTCCGTCGCGCGGCAGCTTGAAGACCGCGACGTCGCCGCGCGCCGGCAGGCTGCCGAAGACGCGGCCGCGGAAGAGGTTCGGGCTGAAGGGCAGCGAGGCCCGGGAGTAGCCGTAGGAATACTTCGAGACGAAGAGGTAGTCGCCGACCAGCAGCGTCGGGATCATGCTGCCGGAGGGAATGTTGAACGGCTCGAAGGCGACGGTGCGGATCCCGACGGCGATGAGGCCCGCGTAGAGGATCGTCTTCAGGCTCTCCAGCCAGCCGCCGGAGGACTTCTTGGTCATGGTGGTAATGCTCGCGGCCCCAGCCGGCCGGCCGAACGCCCCCAAAAACCTATGAATGGGGGTCGGGTCGGGCCGCCGCAGGGCGGGTGGGTGCGCCAGAAGGGCGCGCCTGTCAAGGAAGGGGCTGGAGCGGCACGGCCGAGATGATCACCACCGCCTCGGCATAGGGGTACTCGTCGGTCATCGTAAGCGACACCTGCGGCGCATGGCCGGGCGGCACCAGCCGCTCCAGCCGCGCCAGCGCGCCGCCGGTCATGCGCAGCGTGGGCTGGCCGGAGGGCAGGTTCACCACGCCGAGGTCCCGCCAGAAGACCCCCGCCCGGAAACCGGTGCCGAGCGCCTTGGACGCCGCCTCCTTCGCCGCGAATCGCTTTGCGTAGGTCGCGACCCGCGTGCGCTCGCCCCGCCGCTCGGCCTTGGCGCGTTCGGCCTCCGTGAAGATGCGGGCGAGGAAGCGGTCGCCGTGGCGCGCGATGGTCCGCTCGATCCGGCGGATGTCCACCATGTCGTTGCCGAGACCCAAAATCACGACTTGGCCCGCTCCACCTGCTCGATCCCCGGCAGGGAACGGAGCGCCGCGATGACGCTGGAGAGGTGGCGGAGGTCCTTCACCTCCAGGTCCACGTTCAGTTCGGCGAAATCGGCGGCGCGGTGGAGGAAGCGAAGCGACTGGATCCGCGCCTCCTGCTTGGCGATGGCCGTGGTCATGCCGGCGATAGCCGGCCCCTCGTTGGAGGTCACGACCGAGAGGCGGGCGACGTGCTCGCCGGCGGCGCCCGGCTGTGTGTCCCAGTCCACGTCGATGAAGCGCTCGGGCGTGGCGGCGAAGGCTTCCAGCGTGTGGCATTCCTGCTTGTGGATGGTCACGCCGCGCCCGGTGGAGACGATGCCGACGATCCGGTCCCCAGGCACCGGGTGGCAGCAGCCGGCGAAGCTGACGGCCATGCCGGAAACGAGGCCAGTGATGCCATGCGCCACCTCCCTCTCCCGCGGGCCGCGGGCGACGGTGGCGCCGGGCTTGCCGCGGGCGCGGGTGAGGGCCAGGGCCTCCAGGCCCGTAACGGCCGGGCGCGGTGGGCCGCGAAGCTCCGGCACCGCGGCGTGGAGCACGTCCCGCGCCGTGATGTTGCCGTTGCCGACGGCGATGCAGAGCTCCTCGAAGCCCGGCTGCTTGAGGGCCTTCACCGCGGGCTCGGCGATGCGCTCGGAGAAGTCGAGGCCCTCCTGGCGGAAGGCGCGGGCGATGGCCTGGCGGCCGTTCTCGCGGCTCTCCTCCCGTTGGCGGGCGAGCACGGTGCGGCGGATGCGGGCGCGGGCCTTGCCGGTGACGACGAAGCGTTCCCAGGCCGGGTTGGGCGTGCCGCCGCGGGCGGTGATGATCTCGACCTGGTCGCCGTTCTCGAGCTGGTGGCGCAGCGGCACGATGCGGCCGTTGATCTTCGCGCCGACGCAGCTATCCCCAATCTGGGAATGGACGTGATAGGCGAAGTCCACCGGCGTCGCCCCGCGCGGCATGGCGATGAGGTCGCCCTTCGGCGTGAAGCAGAAGACCTGGTCCTGGTGGAGGGCGAGCTTCGTGTTCTCGAGAAAGTCCTGCGCCTCGCCGGCGTTCTCCAGGATTTCCAGCAGGTCCTTTACCCAGGGGAAGCGCTTGCGGTTCCGCGCCGCGTTCACGACGCCGTCCGGGCCCTGCTTGTAGATCCAGTGCGCGGCGACGCCGAACTCCGCGACCTCGTGCATCTCCGGCGTGCGGATCTGCACCTCGATCTTGGCGTTCCGCCGCTCCGGGACCGTTACCCCCGTATGGAGGGACTGGTAGCCGTTGGGCTTGGGGGTGGAGATGTAGTCCTTGAAGCGGCCGGGAACGACGCGATAGGCGGAGTGAACGGCGCCGAGCGCCGCATAGCAGTTCGCCTTGTCGTCGGTGATGACGCGGAAGGCCATGATGTCCGAGAGCTGCTCGAACTCGACCTTTTTCGAGTGCATCTTCAGCCAGATGCCGTAGGCCGACTTCTCGCGGCCCTGGATGTCGATCACCGGCACGTCGGCGTCGCGCAGGCGGTGGCGCAGGTCCTCGGCAATCTCGGCGATCAGGTCGGCGCCCTGGCCGCGCAGGAAGGCCAAGCGTGCGGTGATGGTCTGGGAGGCGTCCGGCTGCAATTCCCGGAAAGCGCGGTCCTCCAGCTCGTCCTTCACGGCCTGCATGCCGATGCGCTCGGCCAGCGGCGCGTAGATCTCCATCGTCTCCCGCGCCGTGCGCTCGCGCCGGTGCTGCTGGGGGACGAAGTGCAGCGTCCGCATGTTGTGGGTGCGGTCGGCGAGCTTCACGAGGAGGACGCGGATGTCCTCGCTCATTGCCAGCACGAGCTTGCGAAAGTTCTCGGCCTGCTTCGTGCGCTCGGACTGGAGTTCGAGCCGCGTCAGCTTCGTCACACCGTCCACCAGCCGCGCGACCTCTGAGCCGAAGTCCCGGCTGAGCTGGGCGAGGGTGACGCCCGTGTCCTCCACCGTGTCGTGGAGAAGGGCGGTGGCGATGGTGGCGGCGTCGAGCCGGTAACCGGCGAGGATGTTCGCGACAGCCACCGGATGGCCGATATAGGGGTCGCCGTTATCGCGCTTCTGCTCGCGATGGGCAGCCTCGGCGACGCGATAGGCTTTCTCGATCAACGCGCCGTCCGCGCGGGGATCGTAGCCGGTGACGAGGGTCGCGAGGGCCTTGCCCGGATCCGTTTCCGGGCTGCCGGTTTCCAGCTTCGCAGGGCCGCGGCTGACCACGCCCTCGGGCGCCCAGAGGGGGCCCGTGACGGCACCGGGGAGAATGGGTTTCCCGGCGCCGTCGCTCATCGGGTGCTGCGGCTGCGCGCGGTCAGCGGCGGCCGCCCAGCTCGGCCGCGATGGCGGCCTCGAGGTCGTCGCCGGACATATCCTCGACCTGCATGCCCGCCTCGCCGGCGCTCTCCTCGGTCACGTCCATGACGCCGAAGATGTTCTCGTCGGTGGCGATGAGGTCGATCACCTCCTCCTCCACGGGCTCCGGCTCCGGGGCGCGCAGGAGGGACTTAATGATGTCCTGCTCGAGGCCACCGAGCTCGACCGTCTGGTCCGCGATCTCGCGCAGCGCGATAACGGGGTTCTTGTCGTTGTCGCGATCGACCGTCAGCTCGTCGCCGCGCGAGATGGCGCGGGCGCGCTGCGCGGCGAGAAGAACGAGATCGAAGCGGTTGGGAACCTGAAGGATGCAGTCCTCGACCGTGACGCGGGCCATGGCGGACTCCCTAAGCTGTGTACGGGGCGAAGGGATGACATAGAGAGCCGCCGTTCCAAAGGCAAGGCCAGCCCTATCCGGCCGGGCGCATGGGAGCGTCCGGCAGGGAGCGGAGCATTTCGGATACGCTACGGCCGCTCGCCGGCTCCGTCCAGTCCGGCCAGACCTCCGCCAGGGGCACCAGGACGAAGCGGCGCAGGTGGGCGCGCGGATGGGGCAGCACCGGGTCCGGCGCCGCCCGGACCAGCCCGCCCATGGCCACGATGTCGAGGTCGAGCGTGCGCGGCGCGTTGGGATAGGGCCGCACCCGCCCAGCGGCGTCCTCAATGGATTGCAGCGCCCGCAGCAGCGCCGCCGGCTCCGCCGCGCCCCGAAGCCGGGCGACGCCGTTCACGTACCAGGGGCTGCCGGGGTCCGGCGGCTCGGGCGCCGTTTCCCACCAGCGGGAGACCGCGACGAGGGAGAGGCCGAGCAGCCCGTCCAGGGCCGCCGCGGCGCGCCGGCAGGTGGCAAGCGGCGCCGCACCATCGCTTCCCGGCAGGTTGGCGCCGATGGCGACGAGCGTATCCCCCTGCCCCGCGGGCTCAGGAATAGCGCTCTTCCCGCCAGGGATCGCCACGGTCGTGATAGCCGCGGACCTCCCAGAAGCCAGGCTTGTCCTCGGCGATCAGGGTGATCCGCCGGATCCACTTCGGGCTCTTCCAGAGATAGAGGTGCGGCACCACGAGGCGCAGCGGACCGCCGTGCTGGCGGCTCAGCGGCTTGCCCTCCCAGTGCGTGGCCAGGAGGTTCTCCGGGCGGGCGAGGTCGTCCAGCGGCAGGTTCGTCGTGTAGCCGTCATGCGACTCCATCGTGACGAAGCGGGCCTCGGGGCGCGGCTCGGCCTGCGCGAGGAGGTCGATGATCGCGATGCCCCGCCAGTCGTTGTCGTAGCGCGACCACTGGGTGACACAGTGGATGTCGTTCCGCCGCTCCTCCTGCGGCAACGCCATCAGCTCGGCCCAGGAGAGGGAGAGCGGGTTGCCCACCAGCCCGTCGATGTCGAGCCGCGCCGCCGCCTCGGCCACGGCCGGCTGGATGCCGAGGTCGAGCACGGGCCAGTCCGTCACCAGGCGCTGGCCGGGCGGCAGGCGGTCCTGGTCGGGGTCGCCGGCGGTGCCGGTCAGCAGCCGGCCCTCCTCGGCCCAGCGCTGCTTCGTGCGGATGAGCTTTTCCTTGATGCCCTCAAGGAGGCCCTCGGGCTTGCCGGCGGGCGTGTTGCTGTCGGTCATGGCGTCATGAGGTGCCCTTGCTGGCGCGCGGATGCAACGGGAAGTCGGGGTCATGGATGCGAATCGAGCCAGGCGTCGACCGGGGGGCCCCAGACCGGCTCTCCGGCCCTCGCATAGAACATGTCATGCCCGTCCGTGCCGAAGGCGGGAAGCTGCAGGAGGGTGGAACGGCCGCCGGCGCGGGCATGGGCGGCCTGCATCTCGGCCACCAGCTCCGGCCCGAAGAAGGTGTCGTTGGGCGTATGGATCCAGAGCAGCGGCAGGGCGCCCGGCCGGGCCTGCGCCGCCAGCCGCCCGGCATCGGCCACGAGGCGCTCCGGCGCGCAATTGTTGTTCGGCAGGTCGTCTCGCCGCCCTCCCCGTCCCGGCGCGACGGCGACGATGGCGGAGACGCCGGGCGGTGGGTCGGCCGCGAGGGCCAGCACGCCCCAGCCCCCGGCCGACTGGCCAATGACCGCGATGCCGTCGGGGGCAACCCCCGGCATTCCTCGGGCCGCGGCGATGGCGGCGCGGATGTCGCGCGCCGTCTCGCGCGCCCCGGCCGCGTAGTTGGGGGCATTGCAAGGGCCGTAGCCCTCCATGAAGCCGGTATCGGCGCCATAGCCGCGGCGGAGCGGCGCGAGCACCGCCTGCCCGCGGGCGAGGAAGTGCCGCGCAACGGAGGAGTCGCAGCTCAGCAGCCCGTAGCGCCGGCGCGCAGCCGCCTGTCCGGGCGAACCGTGGTTGACGACGACGAGTCGTGCGGGGCCGCTGCCGCCGGGCAGGCAGATCCGGGCGGGGATCGGCCGCGGGCTGCCGTCCGCACCGGGGACCTGGACGATGATCGTGTCGGGCTCCGCAACGGGCGCCCCGGCGCAGGCTGCGAGGACCAGTGACGAGGCCAAGGCCATCAAGAGAGATGAAAGCCGGCCCATGATACGGCGCGGCGGGGCGGCCTGTGGCAGGCCTGCCGCGCCGGGGCGGCATTCCCGCCGCATCAGTGGCGAAGGGTAACGAGGCATGGGGTCCGACCCGGTTCCCGCCTACTATACGGGCGTGCAAGACGAGATGTCAGTGACCCTGCCCCCCCGCGCGACGCGCCGGGGCACCAGCCAGATCATGCTCGGGACCATCCTGGGCCTGCTTCCCGGCGGCTGCGCGCTGCTACCCGACGCGATCCCCGGCATCGCCAGCGGCCCGGACCGCTTTCGCGAGGCCCCGCCGGACGCCAGGGCCACTTGGCCCGACCCCGACTGGTGGCGCGGCTTCCGCTCCGTGGAGCTGGACCGGCTGATGGGCCGCATCGCCTCCCAGAACCTCGACCTCGCCCAGGCGGAAGCGCGCGTGCGCCAGGCCGATGCCTCCGCGCAGATCGCGGGCTCGGCGCTGCTTCCCCAGGTGACGGCGGGCGGCAGCACGCAGCGGAGCCGCACCGGCCAGGGCGGTGCCGCCATCCGCCGCTACTCGGCCGACCTCGCCGCTTCCTACGAGCTGGACCTCTGGGGGCAGAACCGGAACAACTTGCAGGCGGCGCTCCTCGCCGCCCAGGCACAGCGCTTCGACCTCGGCACCGTGCTGCTGACCACCGAGGCCTCGGTCGCGAACACCTATTTCACCATTCTCGAGGCGCGGAACTCGCTCCGCATCCAGGAGGCGAACCTCGCCGCCGCGCGCCGGGTGCTGAACGTGATCCGCCAGCAGGTGGCCGCCGGCACCGCGACCGGCCTGGACCTCGCCCAGCAGGAGACGGTGGTGGCCCAACAGGAGGCGGCGGTTCCGCCGCTGCGGCAGGCGGTGTCGCAGAACACCGCCTCGCTGGCCGTGCTGATCGGCCTCGCGCCGACCGAGCTTGACGTGATCGGGGAGGGTTTCAAGGGGCTCGACATCCCCTCCCCCGCCCCCGGCCTGCCCTCCGCCCTGCTGGCGCGGCGGCCGGACGTGCTGGCGGCGGAGGCGGCGCTGGCGGCGGCGAATGCGGACGTGGCGGTAGCGCGGGCGGCCCTCTATCCCAATATCACCCTCTCGGCCCAGGGCGGGTTCCAGTCGGCGCTGCTGGGCACGCTGCTGCGGCCGGAGGCGCAGTTCTACAGCATCGCGGCCAACCTCGTGCAGACCGTCTTCGACGCGGGCGCCACGCGCGGCCGCATCGCCCTCTCCCGCGCCCAGGCGGAGGAGCTTCTGGCAGCCTATCGCCAGGCGATCCTCTCCGCCCTCTCGGACGTGGAGAGCGCGCTGGCGGCGCTGCGCGAGACGACCGAGCAGGAGCGCCTGCTGGCTGAGGCGGAGCGGCGGGCGGCGCGGGCCTATTCGGTGGCGGAGGAGCAGCTTCGGGGCGGGATCATCAACCTGATCACGCTGCTGAACACCCAGCTCACGCTGTTCACGGCCCGCCGGAATCTCTCCCGCGGGCGGCTGCAGCGCTTCCAGGCGGCGGTCGGGCTTTTCCGGGCGCTCGGCGGCGGCTGGGGTCCGGGCGTCTCCGGGGGCGGCGCGATCAGGATTTCATCGGCCACTCCCCCGGCGGGAGTGGGCGTGTCGGGGGGGAGCCGATGAGGCGTATTTCGGGATGGCTCCTGGCCCTCGTGCTGCTGGCAGGGGCCGGCGGCGCGGGTTGGTGGTGGTGGGAGCACCGGGGCGCCAACGATCCCTCCGCGGCGCAAGACCAGGCCGGGGCCCAGGGGCAGCAGGGCGGTGCCGTCGGGCCGGGCCCGGGGCGGCAGCGCGCCGGCGCCGGGGGAGGACCAGGCGGCCGCCGTCCGGGTGGCGGTGTCCCCGTTCCGGTGACGGTCGCCGAGGCGGCGCAGCGCGACGTGGCGCTGACCGTGGACGCGCTCGGCAGCGTCGTGCCGCTCGAGAGCGTGGTGGTCCGCACCCAGCTCGACGGCCAGCTCATGGAGGTAAACTTCCGCGAGGGCCAGGAGGTCGCCAAGGGTGACGTGCTGGCCCGCGTCGACGACCGGGCCGCCCAGGCCGCGCTACAGCAGGCCGAGGGCAAGCGCGCCTACGACCAGGCGCAGCTCGCCAACGCGCGGGTGGACCTGCAGCGCTACCAGGGCCTCGCCCAGGGCGCCGGCGTCACGCGCCAGCAGCTCGACACGCAGCGCGCGCAGGTCGCCATGCTGGAGGCCCAGGTGCGCCAGGACGATGCCGCGATCGAGCAGGCCCGCACGCAGCTCGGCTTCGCGACCATCCAGGCGCCGCTGGCCGGCCGGGTCGGTATCCGCCAGGTCGATCCCGGCAACATCGT
The DNA here is from genome assembly GCF_000711725.1 of Roseomonas aerilata DSM 19363. GTDB lineage: Bacteria > Pseudomonadota > Alphaproteobacteria > Acetobacterales > Acetobacteraceae > Roseomonas > Roseomonas aerilata. The sequence goes on from NZ_JONP01000004.1 coordinate 94,245, forward strand.
GCGGGGCTCGGACACCAACGGCATCGTCACGGTGACGCAGATGGCACCCATCGGCGTCACCTTCACCCTGCCGCAGCAGGAGTTGCCGCGGCTGCTGCGGACCATGGCCGCCGGCCCCGTGCCGGTCGAGACCCTGCCCGGCCCCGGCAACGCGCCCACCGCCCGCGGCACGCTGCTGACGGTGGATAACGCCGTCGACCCCACCACCGGCACGATCAAGGCGAAGGCCACCTTCCCGAACGAGGACCGCGTGCTCTGGCCCGGCGCCTTCGTGAACCTGCGCCTTCGGATCGAGGTGGTGCCGCAGGCGACCGTCGTGCCGCTCGTCTCCATCCAGCGCGGCCCGGACGGCACCTACGCCTTTGTGGTGAAGGAGGACCGCACGGTGGAGCAGCGGCCGGTCACGGTCGGGCAGATGACGCTGTCCGACGCCGTGGTGCAGTCCGGCCTGCGCCCCGGAGAGCGGGTGGTGACCTCCGGTGGCCTGCGCCTGAGCGCGGGGACCACCGTCGCGCTTTCCGATGACACGGCGCCCACGCGGCCCGCCGGACCGCGCCCGCGGCGGACGGCCGATGCCCAGCCGACCGCGGGATCACCGAATTGAACATCTCGGCCCCCTTCATCTCCCGGCCGGTCGCGACGACGCTGCTGTCGATCGCGGTGCTGCTGGTCGGGCTCTGGGGCTACCTGCGCCTGCCGGTCTCCTCCTTGCCGGAGGTGGATTTCCCCACGATCGAGGTGTCCACCCAGCTTCCCGGCGCCTCCCCCGATACCGTGGCCCTGCTGGTCACAGCGCCGCTGGAGCGGCAGCTCGGGCAGATTGCGGGGGTCTCGGTGATGACCTCCACCTCCGGCCCGGGGACGAGCCGGATCGCGCTGCAGTTCGCGCTGGACAAGGATCTCGACGAGGCCGCGCAGGACGTGCAGTCCGCGCTGGATGCCGCGCGGGGCACGCTGCCGAACACCCTTCCCTACCCGCCGCTCTACGCGAAGGTGAACCCGGCGGACCCGCCCATCATCACCCTCGCCCTGACTTCCGACACCCTGCCGATCGCGCGGCTCTCGGACACGGCGGACACGCTGCTCGCGCAGAAGCTGGCGCAGTCGGCGGGCGTCGGGCGCGTGACCGTGCAGGGAAACATGCGCCCGGCCGTGCGCCTCAGGATCGACCCCGCGCGCCTGGCCGGCTACGGCCTCTCCATGGCCGACGTGCGGACGGCCGTGACCTCGTCCAACGCGAACACGCCGAAGGGCTCGCTCGACGGGTCGCGCCAGGCTTCGACCATCATGTCGAACGATCAGATCACGACGCCCGCGGCCTTCGCCGACGTGATCGTGACCTATCGCAACGAGGCCCCCATTCGCCTGCGCGACCTCGGTGAGGCGGTGGAGGGGCTGGAGAACGACCGCAACGCCGCCTGGTTCAACGGGGAGCCCGCGGTCATCCTCGACGTGCAGCGCCAGCCGGGTGCCAACATCGTCGATACCGTCACCCGCATCCGCGCCCAGCTTCCGGACCTCGAGCGCGGCTTGCCCGCGGGGATCCGCATGTCCATCGTCTCCGACCGCACGGAGACGATCCGCGCCTCCGTGCGGGAGGTGGAGCTGACGCTCGTGCTCTCCACCGTGCTGGTGGTGGCGGTGATCTGGCTGTTCCTGCACTCCGGCCGCGCGACCATCGTCCCGGCGGTCTCGCTGCCGTTGTCGCTTATCGGCACCTTTGCCGTCATGTCCTGGCTGGGCTTTTCGCTCGACAACCTCTCCCTCATGGCGCTGGTGATTGCGACGGGCTTCGTCGTGGACGACGCCATCGTCATGATCGAGAACATCGTCCGCCACATCGAGGAGGGGATGGCTCCTCTCCCCGCCGCCTATGCCGGCGCGAAGGGCATCGCCTTCACCATCGTTTCGCTCACCGTCTCCCTCATCGCCGTCTTCATCCCGCTGCTCTTCATGGAGGGGGTGGTCGGCCGCCTGTTCCGGGAATTCGCGGAGACGCTGACGGCCGCCGTGCTCGTCTCCATGGTGATTTCCCTCACGCTCACGCCCATGATGTGCGCGCTGCTGCTGCGCCCGGCTGCCGAGGAGAAGGGCCGGGTCGCGCGGGCGGCGGACCGGGTCTTCGACGCCCTGCTCGGCGCCTATCGCCGGGCGCTGGCGGTCACGCTGCGCTTCGAGGCCCTGACCCTGCTCGTGGCGCTCGGCACGGTGGTGCTGACGGGCTGGCTCTACGTCGTCATCGACAAGGGCTTCCTGCCGGCACAGGACACGGGGCTGATCCAGATCGCCACCGAGGCGCCGGGCGATGTCTCCTTCTCCCGCATGTCCGCCCTCCAGCGGCAGGTCGCGGATGCCGTGCGGGCGGACCCGGCGGTTCTCTCGGTCACCTCCGTGGTTGGTGCCGGCACGGTGAACGCGACGCTGAACGGCGGCCGCGTGACTGCGGTGCTGCGCCCGCGCGACGAGCGCGACGAGACCGCGCAGGAGATCATCGCCCGCCTCTCGCCGCGGCTCGCCGACATCGTGGGGATCGTGAGCTATCCCTCCGCCGTGCAGGACATCCAGATCGGCGCGCGGGCGAGCACGACGCAGTACCAGTTCACCATCGTGGATGCCGATGCGGCGACCCTCAACGCCTGGTCGCCGCGCATCCTCGCCGCCCTGCGCCAGCGGCCGGAGCTGCGCGACCTTTCGAGCGACCAGCAGCAGCAGGGGCTGCGCCTGACCGTGGACGTGGACCGCGCCCGCGCCGGGCGGCTGGGCGTGACCATGCAGGTGATCGACGACGCGCTCTACGACGCCTTCGGCCAGCGCCAGATCTCGACCATCTACGCCGCGAACAACCAGTACCGCGTCATTCTCGAAGCCTCGGCCGACTTCCTCGCCGATCCCACCCGCCTCGGCCTGCTGCGGGTGGCTGGCAGCACCAACGGCACGGCGACCGTCGTGCCCCTCTCCGAGGTCGCGCGCATCGGCCGCGCCTCGGGGCCACTGCAGGTGACGCGGGAGAACCAGTTTTCCGCCGTGACCTATTCCTTCAACCTCGCGGAGGGCGTTTCCCTCGGCGGCGCGGTCGCGGCGGTGGAGGGGACGCTCCGGCAGCTCAACGTGCCCTCCACCATCACCGGCCGCTTCGCAGGCGACGCCGCGGAGTTCAGCTCCTCGCTCCGCAGCCAGCCCTGGCTGATCCTGGCGGCTGTGGTGGTGATCTACATCACTCTAGGCGTCCTCTACGAAAGCCTCGTCCACCCGCTGACGATCCTCTCCACCCTGCCCTCCGCCGGCATCGGGGCGCTGCTGGCCCTTCAGCTATTCGACCTCGACCTTTCGGTGGTCGGGATCATCGGCATCCTGCTGCTGATGGGCATCGTGAAGAAGAACGCGATCATGATGATCGACTTCGCCCTCGACGCGCAGCGGGAACACGGGATGGCGCCGAGGGAGGCCATTACCCAGGCGGCGCTGCTCCGCTTCCGCCCGATCACCATGACGACGCTCGCCGCCCTCCTGGGCGCTCTGCCGCTCGTGCTCGGGCACGGCGCGGGGTCGGAGCTTCGCCTACCGCTCGGCGTCTCCATCGTCGGCGGGCTGTTGCTGAGCCAGCTCGTGACGCTTTTCACCACCCCTTCCGTCTATCTCGCGCTTGAATGGGTCCGCGCGCGGCTGCAACGGCGCCCGGCCGCCGTGCCGGCGGAGTGAGGGCCCCGCAATGAGCATCTCGGGCCCCTTCATCGCGCGGCCCATCGCGACCTCGCTGCTCGCGGTCGGCATCGCGCTCATCGGGCTGGTGGCCCTCTTCCGCCTGCCGATCGCCGCCATGCCGCGCGTGGACATCCCGACCATCGTCGTCACCGGCAGCCAGCCGGGCGCGAGCCCGGAGACGATGGCCGCGACCGTCGCCGCGCCGCTGGAGCGGCGGATCGGCACGATACCGGGGGTGACGGAGATGACCTCCTACTCCTCCCTCGGCAGCACGGTCGTCATCATCCAGTTCGACCTCTCCCGCACCCAGCGCAGCGCGGCGCGGGACGTGCAGGCGGCCGTGAACGGTGCGCGGCAGGATCTGCCCTCGGGGCTGCCCACGCCGCCTACCATCCGCAAGATCAACCCGGCCGATGCGCCGGTCATGATCCTCGCCATGTCCTCCGAGACCATCACCGGCCCCGCCGTCTACGACGCCGCGGACTCGCTCGTCGCGCAGCGCCTGGCCCAGGTGCCGGGGGTCGCGCAGGTCTCGGTAAACGGTGGCGACCAGCCGGCGGTGCGCGTGGCGGTGAACCCGGCCGCGGCGGCAGCGGCCGGCGTCTCGCTGGATGCGATCCGCACCGCCATCACCGGCGCCAACGTGACGCAGGCCACCGGCTTCATCGAGGGGCCGGAGCAGAACGCCGCCATCCAGACGAACGACCGCATCGGCAATGCCGCTTCCTACAGCGGCGTCGTCGTGAAATCCGCGAACGGCACGATCGTGCGGCTCGATCAGCTCGCCCGCGTCGAGGACGGCGTGCGCAGCCGCCGCCAGGCCGGCTGGTTCAATAACCGCCCGGCCATCCTTCTCGTGGTGATGAAGCAGGCCGAGGCCAACGTGATCGAGGTGGTGGACGGCATCCGCGCCATGCTGCCGGAGGTGCAGTCCTGGGTGCCCGCCGGCACGCGGATCGAGGTGGTGAGCGACCGTTCCGTGACCATCCGCGCCTCGGTGGAGGAGGTGCGGACGACGCTCGCCCTGACCATCGGCCTCGTCGTGGGCGTCGTCGCCGTCTTCCTCCGCCGCTGGGCACCGGTGCTGGCGGCCAGCGCCGCCGTGCCGCTCTCGCTGCTCGGCACCGTCGCCGTGATGTGGTGGATCGGCTACTCGCTGAACAACCTCTCCCTCATGGCTCTGACCATCTGCGTCGGCTTCGTGGTGGACGACGCCATCGTCATGATCGAGAACATGGCGCGCCACCGCGAGCGCGGCCTCGCTCCCCTGGAGGCGGCGCTCGCGGGCGCGAAGGAGATCGGCTTCACCGTCCTCTCCATCACCGTCTCGCTCATCGCGGTCTTCATCCCCTTGCTCGCCATGGGCGGGATCATCGGCCGCATCTTCCGTGAGTTCTCGGTGACGCTCGCCGTTGCGGTCGGCATCTCCGGCGTCGTTTCCCTCACGCTGACGCCGATGATGGCGGCCTGGATGGAGCGGGGCGGGCCGGAGAAGCCGCCCGGCCGCCTCGCCCGCGCCTTCGAGGGCGGGCTGTCGGCCCTGGTGGATGGCTATATCCGCAGCCTCGGTTGGCTGTTGCGCTTCCGGTGGAGCATGCTGCTGGCCACCATCGCGCTGATGGCGCTGACGGTCTGGCTCTACGTCATCGTGCCCAAGGGCTTCCTGCCCAGCCAGGACACGGGGCTGATGACGGGCAGCACCCAGGCCGCTCCCGACACCTCCTTCGCCACGATGGAATCACTTCAGCGGCGGGTCGTAGCCATCATCGCCGCCGATCCGGCGGTGGAGAGCGTCGGCGCGACGGTTGGCTCGAATGGCGGCCAGGGCGCGGCGAACCGGGGGCAAATCTACATTACCCTCAAGCCGCTCGCCGAGCGCGGCATCAACGTCGAAGGGGTGATCGCACGTCTCCGCGCACCGCTGGGCCGCATCCCCGGCGCGGCCGTCTTCCTTCGCGGCCAGGAGGACGTGCGGATCGGCGGGCGCCAGGACTCCGGCAGCTTCTCCTACGTGCTGCTCGGCAACGACGTGGAGGAGCTGCGCCAGTGGTCCCAGACGATGGTGCAGGCGCTCCGCGCCGTACCCGGGATCAACGACGTGACCAGCGACCAGGATCGCGCGGGGCTGGTGACGCGCGTGGAGGTGGACCGCGCCGCCGCCGCGCGCCTCGGCGTGACGCAGACTGAGATCGACGCGGCACTGAACAACGCCTTCTCCCAGCGCCAGGTCTCGACCATCTATCGCGCGCGGAACCAGTACCGGGTGGTGCTGGAGGTTGATCCCTCGCTCCAGCAGGGACCGAACGACATCTCCCGCATCTTCGTGCCGGGCCAGGGGACCACGCAGGTGCCTCTCTCGGCCCTCGCGCGGGTCGTGCCGGCTTCGGCGCCGCTCGCCGTCACGCACCAGGGCGGGTTCCCTGCGGCGGCCATCTCCTTCAACCCCGATCCTGGCCTGAGCGTGGAGGAGGTGCGGCAGAAGATCGAGGAGGTGCAGGCCCAGATCCACATGCCCAGCAGCATCCGGCCGCAGTTCGGCGGGAACGCGGCGGCGGCGCAGGCCTTCTCGCGCGACATGCCGCTGCTGATCGCTGGAGCCTTCTTCGCGATCTATATCGTGCTCGGGGTGCTCTACGAGAGCTACGTGCACCCGCTGACCATCATCTCCACCCTGCCGACAGCCGGGCTCGGGGCGCTGCTGGCCCTGCTGGTCACGGACACGCCGATGACGGTGATCGCGCTGATCGGCGTCATCCTGCTGCTGGGCATCGTCAAAAAGAACGCCATCATGATGGTGGACTTCGCGCTGGAACATGAGCGGCAGCTCGGGGGAACGAGCGAGGAGTCGATCCTCGCCGCCTGCCGCGAGCGCTTCAGGCCGATCCTGATGACGACGCTCGCGGCCCTCTTCGGCGCGGTGCCGCTGGCGCTCGGCACGGGCACAGGGTCGGAGCTTCGCGCGCCGCTGGGCATCGCAATCATCGGCGGGCTCATCGTCTCGCAGGTGCTGACGCTCTACACCACGCCGGCCGTCTACATCGCCCTCGATCGGCTGCGCTCGAGGCGGGGGGCGGGCGGCGAGGTGGCGAACCCGGTTCCCGCGGAGTAGCGGGGCAACGCCACGGGCGCGCAGCCCATGTCCTGCGCGTGAAGAAACAGTCATCCACTCGTGCAACGATCCCGTGGAATCGCGCGCGCCCTTGCCCCTGGCGCGGATCCGGCCACGGCGCAGGAAACGCGCCCACCCCCTCGACGTTGCCGACCTGACCGGAGGATCCATCCTCCGGCGGCAAGCGGCACGGCCGCTGGTGGAACGGGTGGGGCAGCCGGATGAGCGACCAGGACGAGACGGTTCACTACGACGGCTCCTCGGGCGGCTGGGGCTCGCTCCGGGGCATCGCCCGCATCTTCGGCGAGGAGTGGAACACCCCCGCGGTGATGGAAACGCTCGCGCGGCAGAACAAGCCGCGCGGCTTCATGTGCGTCTCCTGCTCCTGGGCCAAGCCCGCCGACTACCACGCCTTCGAGTTCTGCGAGAACGGCGCGAAGGCGACGCTCTGGGATCTGACGACGCGCCGCTGCACGCCCGAGTTCTTCGCGGAGCACACCGTCACGGAGCTGCGCGGCTGGTCGGACTACGACCTGGAGCAGACCGGCCGCCTGACACACCCCATGCGCTACGACCGCGCGACCGACCGCTACGTCCCCTGCGCCTGGGAGGAAGCCTTCGAGGCGATCGGGCGCGAGCTGCGGGGCATCGACCCGAAGTCGGCCGTCTTCTACTCCTCCGGCCGCGCGAGCCTTGAGACCTCCTATCTCTACGCCCTCTTCGCCCGGCTCTACGGCCACAACAACCTGCCCGACAGCTCGAATATGTGCCACGAGACGACCTCGGTGGCGCTGAAGAAGGTGATCGGCGCGAGCGTCGGCACGGTGGTCTTCCAGGACCTCTCCAACTGCGACGCGATGTTCTTCTTCGGCCAGAACACCGGCTCGAACAGCCCGCGCTTCCTCCACCCGCTGCAGGAAGCCGCCAAGCGCGGCGTGCCGATCGTTACCTTCAACCCCGTGCGGGAGAAAGGGCTGGAGCTGTTCACCAACCCGCAGAGCCCGGTGGAGATGCTCACGGGCAAGGCGACGAAGATCAGCAGCCAGTACCACCAGGTTCGTCCCGGCGGGGACATCGCGGTGCTGATGGGCATGTGCAAGCACGTCTTCGCCGCCGACGACGAGGCGAAGAAGACCGGCCGCCGCGTGCTGGACGCGGATTTCATCAAGCAGCACACGACAGGGCTGGAAGAGTTTGAGGCTCAGGTGCGCGCCACGCCCTGGGAGCGGATCGAGGCGGAGTCCGGCCTCACCCGCGAGGCCATCGAGGGCGCGGCGCAGGTCTATGTCGAGGCGGACCGCGTGATCGGCATCTACGGCATGGGCCTGACCCAGCACGTGCACGGCTTCGAGAACGTGACGATGTTCGTCAACCTGCTGCTGCTGAAGGGCAACATCGGGCGGGACGGCACCGGCATCTCGCCCGTGCGCGGGCATTCCAACGTGCAGGGCCAGCGCACCGTCGGCATCTCCGAGAAGCCCGAGCTGGTGCCGCTCGATCGGCTGGCCAAGCAGTTCGGCTTCGAGCCGCCGCGCGAGGAGGGCAGGAACACGGTCGCCACCTGCAAGGGCGTCCTCGCCGGCGAGCTGAAGGCCTTCATCGGCCTGGGTGGCAACTTCCTGCGCGCCATCCCCGAGCGCGACCGGATGGAGGAGGCCTGGACGCGGTTGCGGCTGACCGTGCAGGTCGCCACCAAGCTCAACCGCAGCCACCTCGTGAACGGCGAGGTCGCCTACCTCCTCCCCTGCCTCAGCCGGACGGAGAAGGACGTGCAGGCGAGCGGGCCGCAGACCGTGACGATGGAGGATACCTTCAGCTGTATTCATGGCTCCATCGCCCAGCGCGTGCCGGCGAGCGAACACCTGCTTTCCGAAGTGGCCATCGTCGCCGGCCTGGCGAAGGCGACCCTCGCCCCGAACCCGCATGTGAAATGGGACGAGTGGGTGGCCGACTACGCCCGGATCCGCGAGCAGATCGCCGAGACCTACCCGGACGAGTTCCACGATTTCGAGGAGCGCAAGTTCACGCCCGGCGGCTTCTACCGCGGCAATTCCGCGCGCGAGCGGATCTGGAAGACCGAAGCCGGCAAGGCGATGTTCACCCCGCCGAAGGTGATGTCCTCCACCGGCTTCGAGGACGCGCCCGGCCGCTACCGCCTCATCACCATGCGCAGCAACGACCAGTTCAACACGACCATCTACGGCTACAGCGACCGGCTACGCGGCATCGAGGGCACGCGCAACGTGATGCTGATCAACCCCGAGGAGATGCGCCGCGCCGGGCTGCACGAGGGGCAGGTCGTCTCGCTCGTCAGCGATGCGGGGGACGGGATCGAACGCGAGGTGCACGGTCTGGTGGTCATGCCCTTCTCGCTGCCCGACGGTTGCCTCGGCGCCTACTACCCCGAGATGAACCCGCTGATGCCCGTCACGCACCACGACGAGCATTCCAAGACGCCCGCAGCCAAGTCGGTGCCGGTGAGGATCCGCCCGACAGACGAGACCCGCAAGCCGGGGCTGGAGCCGGTGAGCCACACCACGCGCGTCGAGGGCCGCCCCGTCGGGATCGACGCCGCCTGAGGGGTGCGCGCTAGCCCTTGTCGCGCATGACACGGGCCTTGTCGCGCTTCCACTCGCGGTCGGCGATGGCGGCGCGCTTGTCCGCCTTGTTCTTGCCCTCGGCCAGGCCGAGGGTGAGCTTGGCGAGGCCGCGGTCGTTGAAGTGGATATCGAGCGGCACCAGCGTGGCGCCCTCGCGCGAGATGGCGCCGGCCAGCGTCTCGGCCTGCTTCCTGTGCAGCAGCAGCTTGCGCGGCCGCCGCGGCTCAAACTTGGCAACGACACTGCCGGCCTGCCACTCGGGGATGTAGAGGTTGAAGATCCACATCTCCCCGTCGCGCTCGCCGGCCCAGGCCTCGGTCAGCGTCGCGCGGCCGGCGCGCAGGCTCTTCACCTCCGGCCCGACGAGCGCGATGCCGGCTTCGTAGGTGTCGAGGATCTTGTAGTCGAAGCGCGCCTTGCGATTCTGCGCGGCGACGCCGTGACTGATCAGGGTCTTCTTTTTCTTCGGTTCTGCCATGGGTTCAGTTCAGCAGCCCGGCACCGCTGAGGGCGGTGCGGACGCGCGTGCGGGAGGCCTCGGCGATGGGCGCCAGGGGCGGGCGGCAGTAATCCGTGCCCTTGCCGAGAAGGCTCGCCGCGAACTTCACGGGGCCGGGCGAGCTCTCGCAGAACATGGCATCGTGTACGGGAACCAGCCGGTCCTGGATCGCCATCGCATCGGCCAGCCGGCCCTCGGCCCAGGCGTCGTGCATTTCGCGGCACAGGCGCGGCGCGATGTTGGCAGTGACGCTGATGCAGCCGACGCCGCCGGCTGCGAGGAACGACAGCACCGTGTGATCCTCCCCCGAGAGCTGGCAGAACTCGGGGCCGCAGGCAGCGCGGGTATGCAGCGGGCGCGTCAGGTTCGCCGTCGCGTCCTTCACGCCGACGATGTTCGGGTGCTTCGCCAGCCGCGCCATCGTCTCCACGCTCATGTCCACCACGCTGCGGGGCGGGATGTTGTAGATGATGATGGGCAGGTCCACGGCGTCCGCGATCGTCTTGAAGTGGAGGTAAAGTCCCTCTTGCGTCGGCTTGTTGTAGTAGGGCGTGACCACCAGCACGGCGTCAGCCCCTGCCCGCTTCGCGTGCTGCGCCAGCGCCACCGCCTCGGCCGTGCTGTTCGAGCCGGCGCCGGCGATCACCGGAACCTTCCGGCCCGCGGCCTCGATGCACATCTCCACCACGCGCTGGTGCTCCTCGTGGGAGAGGGTCGGGCTTTCGCCCGTGGTGCCCACGGGGATGAGCCCCTGCGTGCCCTCGGCCACCTGCCAGGCGACGAGGTCCTGGAAGGCGCGCTCGTCGAGTTTGCCGTCCTGCGTCATGGTCGTGATGAGGGCGACGAGCGAACCCTTGAACATCTGGCGTTTCCTGGCGGCGGGGAGTGGGGTGATGTGGGGTGCCGGCGCCCCCCGCGCCAGCCTCCCCCGGCTTACGCGGAGCCCCACGGCAGAACAAGGGCCAAGGCGGCACGGGACAGCGCGCTTCGGGACGCGCTAGAAACGTTGGCCATGCCTCTCCGCCCCAGGCCGCTCGCGGCCCTGCTCCTCCTCTCCCTCGCGATGCCCGTCTCGGCCCAGCCCTGGGCGGGGGAGGTGCAGCGCAACGCCGGGCGGACGGCGCTCGCCCTGGCCAATTCGGGGCGTTACGCCGCCGCCGAGGCCGCGGCGGCCCAGGCCGACCCGCTTGTGGCGAAGATCGCCCTCTGGCTGCGCCTCCAGCAGCGCGGACAGGGGACGGGGGCGGAACTGGCGGCATGGATAGCCGCCAACCCCGACTGGCCCCTGCCCCAGACGATGAACCGCCGGGCGGAGGAGGCGCTGGCCGCCGATCCCGACGATGCCCGCGCCCTCGCCCATTTCGCCCGCAACGCTGCGATGACGCTCGACGGCGCGCAGCGCCACGCCGATGCCCTGACGCGCTCGGGGGACGCGGGGAAGGCCGCCACCATCCTCCGCGCCGCCTGGGCCGGGGGCTTCGGCGATGCCGCGGCCGAGGCCGGCTTTGCCGAGCGCAATGCCGCCATCCTCACCGCGGAGGACCGCTGGCGCCGCTTCGACCGCCTCTTCCTCTCGCGTGACCTCTCGGATGCCGGGCGGGCAGCGGTCTGGGTCGATCCCTCCCGCCGCGGCCTGGCCGATGCGCGCCTCGCCATGGCCGGTGAAGCGGCGGTGCCGCTCACCCAGTCCGACGACCTCGGCCTGCTCACCGCCAGCGCGCGAATGCTCCGCCGGGCTGATCGGGACGCCGAGGCCGCCGCCGCCTGGGCCGCCGCCACGCCCCTCCAGCGCGACCTGTCACCGGAGGGCGCGAAGACGATCTGGGCAGAGCGCCAGATCCTCGCCCGCAAGCTCCTCCGCCAGGGCGGGGACCGGCTGGCCTATCAGGTGGCCTCCGAGCACGGGCAGGTCTCCGGCGAGCCGCGGCAGGAGGCGGAGTTCCTCGCCGGCTGGATCGCGCTCCGGCGCCTGAACAACGCCTCCGCCGCCCTCCGCCACTTCACCGCCCTGGCCGAGGGCAGCGCGAGCATCATCACCCGCGCCCGCGCCGCCTACTGGCAGGGACGCGCGCTGGAGGCGAGCGACGCAGCCCGCGCCAGGACGCGCTACGCCGAGGCCGCGCAGCTCGGCACCGCCTTCTACGGCCAACTCGGCGCCCTGGCGCTGGGGGAGGACGAGGCACGTCTTGCAGCGCGCATCGGGGCCACCACGCCGCCCCAGCCCACAGCCGAGGCCGCGTCGATCTTCCCCGAGCGGGAACTGGCGGCGGCGGCCGCCGCACTCGCCGATCTCGGCGATGCCCGCCGCGCCCGCATCTTCCTCCTGCGGATGGAGGAACTCTCGCCGGACGCCGCGGACCGCCTGCTCATCGCCCGTCTCGGCGCCTCGTTCGGCCGCCCGGACTTCGCGGTCTGGATCGCCCGTCGCGCCGGCGCGGACGGGGTGATGCTGCTGCCGGACGGCTGGCCCGCCCCCTACCCTGCCCCGCCCGGCGCGCTGGAGCCCGCGATCGTCAACGCCATCGCCCGCCAGGAGAGCAATTTCGACCCGGAGGCGGTCTCCTCCGCCAACGCGCGCGGCCTGATGCAACTCCTGCCGGCCACCGCCGCCGGGGTGGCCCGCCGCCTGGGCATCCCGCACCAGCCGGGATGGCTGACTACCGATCCCGCGCACAACATGCGGCTCGGCTCGCAGTACCTGGCGGACCAGATGGAGCGCTTCGGCGGCAACCTTGCCCTGGCCGCCGCCGCTTACAACGCCGGCCCCGCGCGGGTTGGGGAATGGCTGGCCACCTATGGCACGCCGGGCGAAGGGGGGCTGGACGTGATCGACTGGATCGAGCTGATCCCCTTCTCGGAGACGCGGAACTACGTGCAGCGGGTGGTGGAGAACACGGTGGTCTACCGCGCGCGCGATCCCTCGACGGCCGCCCTGCCGCACCCGCTCCGCCGCTGGATGGCCGCTCCTTGACGCCGATCCAGCATCGCGTCCGCGCGCGGGACGGGCTGCGGCTGAGCGCACTTGAATGGAAGGGGGACGCGCGGCGCACGCCGCTCCTCCTCCTCACCGGCATCTGCCGCACGGCCTGGGACTACGAAGGCCTCGCCGCCCGCCACGCCGGCAGGCGGAGGATCATCGCCCTCGAATACATGGGCCATGGCGACAGCGACCGCGCGCCCGAGCTCTCCCGCTACCGGCCCGAAAAGGCCGTCGGCGACGTGCTGGACGCCTGCGCCGCCCTCGGCGTCTCGCGCGCGGCGGTGGTCGGCACCTCCTTCGGCGGCATCATGACCATGGTGCTCTCGGTGCTGCGCCCGACGCTGCTGCGCGCGGTGGTGCTGAACGACATCGGGCCGAAGATCGACCCGCGCGGGCTTGGCCTCGTCGGCGGCTTCGCCGGTTACGACCCTGGCTTCGAGCGGATCGAAGAGGCCGTCGCCTACTTGCGGAGCGTCATGCCGCTGATCCCCCTCCCCGACGAGGACGCCTGGCGGCACTTCGCGGCGCTCACCTACAAGCCCGGCCCGGACGGCCGCCTGCACCCGCGCTGGGACACGCGCATCCAGCAGGCGATGGAGGCAGGCGGCGGCGAGTTGAACCTCGGCCCCGTCTTCCGGGGCCTGCGCCCCATCCCCGGCATGCTCGTCTGGGGCGAAAGCAGCGAGTTCCTGGCCGCCGACACCGTGCGCGCCATGGTGCGGGACAAGCCGGACCTTGAGTTGGTGAGCCTGCCCGGCGCCGGCCACGCCCCCACGTTGAACGAGCCCGAGGTGGCGGAACCGCTGGATCGCTTTCTGGAAGCCATCCGCTGATGTCGCCAGCCATCGCGGTGGCGAGCCTGCTCGGCATCGGGCGGCTACGTCCGGCGCCGGGCACCTGGGGATCGCTCGTCGTGCTGCCGGCGGCGCTGCTCGGGCCCTGGTGGTGCCTCGCCCTGGGCATCGGCTTCGCGGTCGCCGGCCACTGGGCCATCTCCACCCTGCCCGAGGCCCGAACCGACCCTGGCTGGGTGGTGGCGGACGAAGCGGCCGGACAGTGCCTCGCGCTCGCCGCCCTCGCGGACGGCGCCTCCTTCTGGTGGGTGCTGGCCGCCTTCGCGCTCTTCCGCGCCCTCGATATCGTCAAGCCCGGCCCCGTCGGCTGGGCCGACCGGATGGAAGGGAGCCTGGGTGTGATGCTCGACGACGTACTGGCGGGGCTGATCGCAGCGGCGGTGCTGCTGGCCGCGCGTTTCCTGCTGGGAGAGGTCTGATGCCAGAAGCGGGCTACGAGGCAGCGGCCGGACTGCTGGAACTCCTCCGCGCGCACGGCCTGACCATCGCCACGGCCGAATCCTGCACCGGCGGCCTCGTCGCCGGCGCGCTGACGGCCGTGCCAGGATCGTCCGATGCCGTGGTCGGCGGCTTCGTCACCTATTCCAACGGCATGAAGACGCGGATGCTCGGCGTGCCCGAGGAGGTCCTCGCCAGCGTCGGCGCCGTCTCCGAAGCCTGCGCCCGCCGGATGGCCGAGGGCGCGGCGCGGGAGAGCGGGGCCGATATCGGCGTCTCCACGACGGGCATCGCGGGGCCCGGCGGCGGCAGTGCGGAGAAACCGGTGGGCCTCGTCTACATCGGCGCCGCCCGCCGCGACGGCCGCTCCGAGGTGCAGCGCCACGTCTTCCCCGGCGACCGCGCCGCGGTTCGCGCGGCCACCGTGGAAGCCGCGCTGCGCCTCGCCGCGGAGATGGCGCGCGCCTAGTGCCGCAGGATGCGGCGCACGGCCTCCAGCGCCTCGTCGATCATCGGCGCCTGAACGTCGAGATGCGTGCAGGCCCGTAGGCGCCCACCGAGGGCGCTGACCGAAATACCCTCCGCCAGCAACGCCGACTGTAGCGCTGCCGGCGCCATCCCCGCCGCGGTCGGGTCGAAATAGACGAGGTTCGTGTCGGGTTCCTCGACCGACATGCCCTCGATCTGGCGAAGGCCCGCGGCGAAGCTCCGGGCATTGGCGTGGTCATCCGCCAGCCGGCCGACATTGTGGTCCAGAGCGTAAAGGCAGGCGGCGGCGCAGATACCGGCCTGCCGCATGGAACCGCCGAGCCGCTGCTTCCAGCGCCAGGCACGGCCGATGAACTCTTCCGACCCAACCAGCACGGCGCCGAGCGGCGCGCCGAGGCCCTTGGTGAAGTCCAGCCAGGCCGTGTCGAAGCCCGCGCACATCTCGTCGGCCGGCACGCCACTGGCCACGCAGGCATTCATCAGCCGGGCGCCGTCCATGTGGGTGGACCAGCCCTGGCCGTGCGCGATCTCCGTCAGCTCATTCAGCACCGCCACCGGCCAGACCGCGCCACCGCCGGTATTCGCAGTCTGCTCGATCTCGAGCAGCGTCTGCGGCGGGGCGTAGCGGCTGCGAGAGCGGATGGCGCCGCGCAGGGCATCGGCGTCGAACATCCCGCGCGAGCCGCGCAGCGGGTTGATCTGCACGCCCGCGATGGCCGCGTGGCTGCCGCCCTCGCTCGTCAGGATATGCGCGCTCTCGTGCGCCACCACCTCGTCGCCGTTGCGGCAATGCGTGTTGAGGGCGACGACGTTGCACATGGTCCCGGAGGGCAGGAACATCGCCGCCTCCTTGCCCAACAGCTTCGCCATGCGGTCACAAAGGGCGTGCACCGTCGGGTCGTCGCCGTGCTGCTCGTCGCCGACCTCCGCCTCCATCATCGCGGCCTTCATCGCGGGCGTCGGGCGCGTCTGCGTGTCGGAGTAGAGGTTGATGCGGACCGGGGGCGCACCGGGGGCGGGGCGCTCGGGGGCATGGACCATGGGACGGACCTCTCGCGACGTGTCGCGGGGGTTCTGCCAGCCGCGCGCCGCCCCGGCCAGGGGGCGGCTAGCCCTCGCTGGCTTTCGGGGCAGGGTTGGGGCGCGCCGTCAGCCCCGCGCTCGGCCTCTCGCGGCCGTAGAGCGCCATCGCCCGCCGCTCGAAGGCGCGGACCATCAGACGCACGGCCTCGTTGAAGACCGTGCCGATCACCGCCTGCAGCAGGCGCGACTTGAACTCGAAATCAACGAAGAACTGCACCTCGCAGCCGCCCTCCACCGGTGCGAAGTGCCAGTGGTTGTTAAGGTAGCGGAAGGGGCCGGTGAGGTATTCCACGTGCACGTGCCCCGGCCGCTCCAGTCCCACGCGGCTGCGGAAGGTCTCGCGGAACATCTTGAAGCCGATCGTCAGGTCCGCGATCAGCTCCCCCTCCTCCCGCGAGATCACGCGGGCGCCGACGCACCAGGGCAGGAACTCCGGGTAGCGGCGCACATCCGCTACCAGGTCGAACATCTGCTCGGGGGAGTAGGGGAGGCGCTTGCGCTCCGCGTGGGTGGGCATCAGGCCGCGTTCACGGAACGGCCGAGAGCGGCGTCGCGGGAGGCGCGGAGCGCAGCGTCGCGCGCAGCGCGCAGATCCGCAAAGTCGCGGTCGGCATGGTAGGAGGAACGAGTGAGCGGCGTTGCCGAAACCAGCAGGAAGCCCTTCGCACGAGCCATGCGGGCGTAATCCTCGAATTCCGAGGGTTCCACGAAGCGGTCCACCGCCGCGTGCTTCACGGTCGGCTGCAGGTACTGCCCGATGGTCAGGAAGTCGATCTCGGCGGAGCGCATGTCGTCCATCACCTGCAGCACCTCGGAACGGGATTCGCCCAGGCCCACCATGACGCCCGACTTGGTGAAGATGCCGGGATCCAGCCGCTTCACCTCATCGAGCAGGCGGAGGGAATGGAAGTAACGCGCGCCGGGCCGGATGGTCGGGTAAAGGCGCGGAACGGTCTCAAGGTTGTGGTTGAACACGTCCGGCCGGGCCTCGACCACCACCTCCAGCGCGCCGTCCTTGCGGAGGAAGTCGGGGGTGAGGATCTCGACCGTGGTCTCCGGCGCCGCCGCCCGGATGGCGGCGATCGTGCGGGCGAAGTGCAGCGCGCCGCCATCCTTCAGGTCGTCCCTGTCCACGGAGGTGATGACCACGTGGCGCAGCCCGAGGGCCGCCACCGCATCCCCCACCCGGCGCGGCTCGTCCTCGTCCAGCGCGTGGGGCATGCCGGTGGTGATGTTGCAGAAGGAGCAAGCGCGGGTGCAGATCCCACCCATGATCATCATGGTTGCGTGGCGCTGCGACCAGCACTCCCCGATATTCGGGCAGGCCGCCTCCTCGCAGACGGTGACGAGCTTGTTCTCCCGCATGAGGTTGCGGGTCTCGTGATAAACCGGGTGGGTCGGCGCCTTCACCCGGATCCAGTCCGGCTTGCGCTTGATCGGGTTGTCCGGCCGGTTCGCCTTCTCGGGGTGGCGCAACGCGGCCGGGGCCGCGCTCGGCACGATGCGCGCGATCGCGGGCGCCTCCGGAGCGGCCAGGACGGCCGGGGCCTCGGCGGCGGTGGCGCCACCGGCGCGGTGATCCACCAGGATACGGGTGGCCATGGGGTGTCATCCTAGGCCCCGCCCCCGGGTTCCGGGCGCGGGGCGATGGGGTTGGAGGCGGGTTCCGGCCGCTAGATGTGGATCACCCGCCCATAGGCATCAAGCACGGCCTCGTGCATGGCCTCGCTGACGGTCGGGTGGGGGAAGACGGTGTGCATCAGCTCCGCCTCGGTCGATTCCAGGGTGCGGGCGATGCCGTAGCCCTGGATCAGCTCCGTCACCTCCGGCCCGACCATGTGGGCGCCCAGCAGCTCGCCGGTCTTGGCATCGAAGACCGTCTTCACCAGCCCCTCGGGCTCGCCGAGCGCGATGGCCTTGCCGTTGCCGATGAAGGGGAAGCGCCCGACCCGCACCTCGTGCCCGGCCTCCTTCGCCCGCGCCTCGGTCATGCCGACGCTGGCCACCTGCGGGCGGCAATAGGTGCAGCCCGGGATGTTGCCGACGTCCATGGCGTGCGGGTGGAGCCCCGCGATTCCCTCCACGCAGATGATCGCCTCGTGCGAGGCCTTGTGGGCCAGCCAGGGCGGGCCCGCCACGTCGCCGATGGCGTAGAGGCCGGGCTCGCCGGTGCGGCAGAGCTCGTCGATGACGATGTGGGAGCGCTCGACCTTCGCCTTGGTGTTCTCGAGGCCAAGATCCTCGACATTGCCGACGATTCCCACGGCCGAGATCAGCCGGTCCGCCGTGATCTCCTGCACCTTGCCGCCGACCTCGACACTGACGGTCACGGAATCGGCCGACTTGGTGACCTTCCCGACCTTGGCGCCGGTCAGGACGTTCATCTTCTGCTTCGTGAAGGCCTTGTGGACGAAGGCGCTGATCTCTGCGTCCTCCACCGGCAGGATGCGGTCCAGCGCTTCGATGAGCGTCACCTGCGCGCCCATGTTGAGGAAGAAGCTCGCGAACTCGCTGCCGATGGCGCCCGAGCCGACGACGATGAGGGACTTCGGCATCATGTCCGGCACGAGCGCCTCGCGGTAGGACCAGATGAGCTTCCCGTCCGGCTCCAGCCCCGGCAGAACGCGCGCGCGGGCGCCGGTCGCGAGGATGATGTTCTTCGCGGCCAGTTCCGCAACCGGCTTGCCGTCCTTGGTCACGGAGAGTTTGCCGGGGCCGGCGAGCTTCGCGGTGCCGTCATAGACGGTCACCTTGTTCTTCTTCATCAGCCCCTTCACGCCCGACGAGAGCTGCCCCGACACGGCACGGGAGCGCTTCACGACCTTCTGGAAGTCGTAGCGGATGTTGTCCGCCGAGAAGCCATAGGCATCCAGCGTGTGCAGGAGGTGGTTGATCTCGCTCGCGCGCAGCAGCGCCTTGGTCGGGATGCAGCCCCAGTTGAGGCAGATGCCCCCGAGATTCTCGCGCTCGACGACCGCCACCTTCATCTTCAGCTGAGAGGCGCGGATCGCCGCGACGTAGCCGCCAGGCCCGCCGCCCACCACAACCAGATCGAATTCGTCCGCCATCGCGACGCTCCTTCCCTATCCCGCCAGTACTAACTCGCCAGCCGCGCGAGAGCGTCGCCGCTCACCCGCCGCCCACGCCATTCATCGAGCGCCTCGGCGCCCAGCCCCTCGTAGAACTTGATGGCGGGCTCGTTCCAATCCAACACCTGCCAATCGAGCCGGGCCCAGCCCCGCTCCACCGCGATCCGCGCGAGGTGTCGGAAGAAGGCGCGGCCGATGCCGAGGCCCCGGTGCGGGGGCTCGACAAAGATATCCTCGAGGTGGATGCCCGGCTTGCCCGTGAAGGTGCTGACGTTGTTGTACCACAGCGCACCGCCGACCACCCGCCCGCCCACTTCCGCCAGCACCGCGTGCAGCAGCGGCGCGGGGCCGAAGAGAAGCGCGCGGAAATCCTCCTCCGTCGCGACGGCGCGGTGGGAGAGCCGCTCGTACTCCGCGAGGGCGCGCACGAGGCGCAGCACCGCCGGCAGATCGTCCGGCGCGGCGTCGCGGAGGAGGAAGCCTTCCATCCCGCCCCCTCAGGCCAGCGTGCCGCGCAGCGCCGGCCAGCGCCGGGCGGCGAGGGAGAGGATGGCCCAGGCAGCGGCAACCGAGAGGCCGAGGATCAGCGCAAGGTTGTAGCGCTCCTGGTTCACCGAGGCCCCGGCATGAACGACCAGCATGATCCAGGCCGGCGCTGCATAGAGCGCCCAAAGCCGCAGCCGCCCCGCCCGGTGCGCCGCGACAAGCCCAAGCGGCAGCAACAGGATCACGACGATCCCCACGTTCCGCCCGACCCAAAGCCCCCTCCAGGCAAGCGAGAGAGTGGAGGCCACATAGGCGACGGGACGGCCGATCACCTCATCCCGCAGCAGCCCCGGCACGAGGTCGTCGATCCGTCCGGGCGCCGCCAGCGCGGCGTGGCGGCGGTGCTGGCCGATATCGTAGAGGCTGTCCGGCAGGTTCCAGTCGAGCCGCCGCACCGTCTCGTGGCCGAAGAGACGCTCCGCCAATCCATCGCCGAAATCGGGCAGCCAGTAGAGGAAGGAGGCGCCGAATTCCCTGGGCGTCATCTCGTTATAGGCCATGCGCTCTATCAGTACGGCCGGGCCGTATCCGGCGGTGAGCGCGAAACGGCCGAGCACCGCCTCGTTCCGCAATGCCCAGGGCAGCGTGACGGCCGCGACGCCGAGGGCGAAGAGCGCCGTCGCGGCGATCCGCCGCCCGGACGGGACCGGCCGCATCGCCGCGTAAAGCAGCGCCGGCAGCGCGACCGGAAGCAGCACGACATGGCTCGGCCGCGTCAGCAACAGCAGGCCGAAGAACAGCCCGCCCAGCAGCGCCACCCCGCGCCTGCCGTCCAGCAGCGCCCGCATGAAGGTGTAAGCCGCACCGGAGAAGAGGAAGAGCGCCAGGCTCTCGGTCATCGCGAGGCTGAAGAGGCGCGCATAGGCGAGGCAGAGAACCAGCCCGATCCCGGTGGCCAGCCCCGCGACCGCGAGGCTCCCGCTCACCCGCCGGGCCGCCGCCAGCAGGAAGGCCAGCGCCCCCGCGACGAGCGCCATGTGCAGCGGCCGCACCAGTCCGCGATAGGCCGGGCAGCGCGCCGCGACATCGGCCGAGGGCGTGTGCCGCACCATGCAGCCCGCCGCTTCTCGCAGGCTTGGTTCGACAGACATCACGCCCGCCAGCAGCAGCGGATAGGCCGGGCCGAGGAACATGCCCGGCGGTGGCGCCTCCACCGCGCTGTCCACGCGGTCGAAGAAGCCGTCCGAGAAGGTGCCCCAGCGCAGCAGGTCCCAGGCGGTGGTCGCGTAGAAGGACTGGTCGCCATAGGAGAGGTCACGCGGCGGCGCCCGCAGACCCGCCACGAGCAGCGCGGCGAAGCAGAGGGCGAAGGCCAGCACCACCGGCCTCCCCCCCTGCCCCCAGCGGGCGAGCATCGTCACCTCTCCGCGCCGGCCGCCGGATGCATCAGAGCATCAGGCTCAGCGGATCCTCGACGATCGACTTGAAGGTCGCGACCCATTCCGCCGCCAGCGCACCATCGATGGCGCGATGGTCGACCGAGAGCGTGACCGTCATGACGGTCGCGACCGCCAGCTGCCCGTCCTTCACCACCGGCCGCTTCTCGCCGGCGGAAACCGCGAGGATGCCGGCCTGCGGCGGGTTGATGATGGCCGAGAACTCCTTCACCCCGAACATGCCCATGTTCGAGATGGAGAAGCCGCCGCCCTGGAACTCCTCGGGCTTCAGCTTCCCGGCCTTCGCGCGGGCGGCGAGGTCCTTCATCTCGTTGGAGATGGTGGCCAGGCCCTTCTGGTCGGCCTTGCGGATGATCGGCGTGATCAGCCCGTCGGGGATCGACACGGCGATGCTGATGTCCACGTCGTCGTAGATCACCATCGCGTTGTCGGTCCAGGTCGCGTTCGTCTGCGGCAGCTTGCGCAGCGTCGCGGCCGTCGCCTTGATGACGAGGTCGTTCACCGAGAGCTTGTAGGCCCCCGGCCCCTCCTTCGGGGAACGCGCGTTGAGGTCGGCGCGCAGCTTCATCAGCGCGTCCAGTTCCACGTCGATCGAGACGTAGAAGTGCGGGATGGTCTGCTTCGCCTCCGTCAGGCGGCGGGCGATGACCTTGCGCATCGAGGAGTGCGGCACCGCCTTGTGCGGGGCGGTGATGACCGGCGCGGGCGCGGCCGGCTTCGGCGCCGCGGCAGGCGCCGGCGCGGGCGCGGCGGCGGCAGCCTGCGGCGCGGGCGCGGCGACCGGCTTCGGTGCAGCCTGGGCTGCCTCCACATCCGCCTTCACGATCCGCCCGCCTGGGCCGGAACCCTTGATCGAGCCGAGATCGAGCCCCGCCTGCCCTGCCATGCGGCGCGCGAGCGGCGAGGCGAAGATGCGCCCGGCCTGCCCGTTCGCCACCGGCGCGGGCACCGGTGCCGGTCCCTGCGGCTTCGGCGCATCCGGCACCACCGGCTGCTCCGCCGCGCCCGCAACCTTGCCGCCCGAGGCCTGCACGGCCTCCAGCGCCGGGCTGCCAGAGGGCGAGGGCGCGGATTCCGTGGCCTTGGCGGGCGCCGCGGCCGGCGCGCCGGACGGAACCGCCTCGCCCTCCTCCACCATCACGCCGATGGGCTGGTTGACCTGCACGCCCTCGGTGCCGTCGGGCACGAGGATCTTGCCGAGGATGCCCTCATCCACGGCCTCGAATTCCATCGTGGCCTTGTCGGTCTCGATCTCGCAGATCACGTCGCCCGACTTGACCTGCTCGCCCTCCTTCTTGAGCCAGCGGGCGAGCGTCCCCTCCGTCATCGTCGGGGAAAGCGCGGGCATCAGGATGTTGGTCGCCATGGTGCGCGCGCCCCTCTTACTTGTAGGTGACTTTGCGCGCCGCCTCGATCACCTGCGCCACCGTCGGCAGCGCGAGCTTCTCAAGGTTGGCGGCATAGGGCATCGGCACGTCGAGGCCGGCCACGCGGACCGGCGGCGCGTCGAGGTAGTCGAAGGCTTCCTCGACCACCTGCATCGCGACCTCGGCGCCAATATTGGCGAAGGCCCAGCCCTCCTCCAGCGTCACCAGCCGGTTCGTCTTGCGGACCGAAGCAAGCACCGTCTCGATGTCGAGCGGGCGGATGGTGCGGAGGTTGATCACCTCCGCCGAAATCCCCGCCTTCTCCAGCTCGGCCGCCGCCTGCATCGCGAGGCCGACCATGATCGAGTAGGAAACGATCGTGACGTCCGTGCCCTTGCGCTCCACCTTCGCCTTGCCGATCGGGAGGATGAAGTCCTCCGCCACCGGGCAGTCGAAGGTCTGGCCGTAAAGGATCTCGTTCTCGAGGAAGATGATCGGGTTCGGGTCGCGGATGGCCGCGCGCAGCAGGCCCTTCGCATCGGCCGAGGACCAGGGCGCGATCACCTTCAGGCCCGGCACATGCGCGTACCAGGATGTGTAGTCCTGGCTGTGCTGGGCGGCCACGCGCGCCGCCGCGCCATTGGCGCCGCGGAACACGATCGGGCAGCCGAGCTGGCCGCCCGACATGTAGAGGGTCTTCGCCGCCGAGTTGATGATGTGGTCGATCGCCTGCATGGCGAAGTTGAAGGTCATGAACTCGACGATCGGCTTCAGCCCGGTCAGCGCCGCGCCGACCGCCATGCCCGTGAAGCCGTGCTCGGTGATCGGCATGTCGAGCACGCGCTTCGGCCCGAACTCGTCCAACATCCCCTGCGAGATCTTGTAGGCGCCCTGGTACTGGGCGACCTCCTCGCCCATCAGGAACACGTCCCCGTCCGCGCGCATCTCGAGCGACATGGCGTCGCGCAGCGCCTCGCGCACGGTGATGGGCTTCGTCTCGCCCCAGTCCTTCTCGGGCGCGGCGTCGGTGGACTTCGCCTGGGCGGCCACCCCCTCGTCGCGCGCCGCGCCGCGGGCGGAGACCTCGCCGTAGTCCTCGGCAGTCTTCGCCACCTTCGCCGCCTCGCCGCCGTGCTGCGTGGCGTTGGATTCCGGCAGATTGACGGACGCCGCCTTGCTGCCCTGCTGCGTCGCGGGGGTGCCCGCATCGCCTGCCGGGGCCGCGCTGCCGTCGCCACCGTCGAGCTCGGCGATGGCGGCGTTCACCTGCACGCCCTCGGTGCCCTCGGGCACGAGGAGCTTCGTGATGCGCCCCTCATCGACCGCCTCCACCTCCATGGTGGCCTTGTCGGTCTCGATCTCGGCGAGAACGTCGCCGGACTTCACCTCGTCCCCTTCCTTCTTCAGCCAGCGGCTGAGCTTTCCCTCCGTCATGGTGGGGGAAAGCGCGGGCATCAGGATCGTCGCGCCCATCTCAGCGGGTCTCCACCAGAACATCGGTCCAGAGCTCGGATTCGTCCGGCTCGGGGCTGGACTGGGCGAATTCGGCGGCGTCCGCCACGATCGCCTTCACCTCGTCATCCACCGCCTTCAACTCGGCCTCGCCCCGGCCGGACTCCAGCAGCAGCTTGCGCACATGCTCGATGCAGTCGCTCTGCTCGCGCATCTTCTGCACCTCCTCGCGCGTGCGGTACTTCGCGGGGTCGGACATGGAGTGGCCGCGGTAGCGGTAGGTGAGCATCTCCAGCAGGTAGGGGCCCTTGCCCTCGCGGCAGTGGGCAACGGCGCGCTCGCCGGCGGCCTTCACCGCCATCACGTCCATGCCGTCCACCTGCTCGCCCGGGATGCCCCAGGGCGCGCCGTTCTTCGACAGGTCCTTCGAGGCGGAGGCGCGCTCCACGCTCGTGCCCATGCCGTAGCGGTTGTTCTCGATGACGAAGACGCAGGGCAGCTTCAGCAGGGCGGCGAGGTTGAAGCTCTCATAGACCTGGCCCTGGTTGGAGGCGCCCTCGCCGAAATAGGCGAGGCTCACCTGGCCGTTCTCGCGATACCAGTTGGCGAAGGCCAAGCCGGTGCCGAGCGCCACCTGGGCGCCGACGATCCCGTGGCCGCCGTAGAAGCCCTTCTCGCGGGAGAACATGTGCATGCTCCCGCCCTTGCCCTTGGAATAGCCGCCGATGCGCCCGGTCAGCTCGGCCATCACGCCGCGGGCTTCCATGCCGGTCGCCAGCATGTGCCCGTGGTCGCGGTAGGAGGTGATGACCTGATCGCCCTCCTGCAGGGTCATCTGCATGCCGACCACCACGGCCTCCTGGCCGATGTAGAGGTGGCAGAAGCCGCCGATCAGACCCATGCCGTAGAGCTGGCCCGCCCTCTCCTCGAAGCGGCGGATAAGCAGCATGTCGCGGTAGGCGCGGGACAACAGGTCCTGGTTGTGCCCTGCGGAGGGGGCTGTGGAGGGAACCGCCTCCTTCCCGTTCGCGCCGCCGCGCTTTGTCGCGCTTTCCGTCCCGTTAGCCATGGGCTGCTCCTGGTTCAAGCCGCCCGAGACGCGGCCTCCTAGGGGCAGATACGGTGGACAATGCCGATCAGCAAGTTATAGGACTCGGCTAAGCCATTGATGTTGCACCGCGTCATGACGATTCATGCAGGGGTCATGACGCATTTGCGAGGTTTAGGAAGGCATAAACGCCCTTCCGGCCGGGCAGGACCCTAAGCGCGGGGCCCGCCGCCTGTGCTCACCAGGATCAGAAAAGGCGTCGGTTCGGCGCGTAGGGAACGACGATCTCGTCCCGCGCGACGACGTTCAGCAGGGCGCGGGCGCGCTCCTCCAGCATGTCGCGATCGAGGTGCTCGGCGCGCAGGCCGGCCACCTTCCTCTCCATGGCGTCACGCTCCGCCTCCGCATCGGCCAGCACGAGGCGGGCCTGCGCGATCTCGGCGTTGCGGGCATCTCGCGCGATCAGGCCGCGCGTGCCGTTCATCGCGTGGTGGGCAAAGTAGCCGCACAGCGCGAAGAAAATCCCTGGAAGCACCAGGGCTTGCGCCCGGCGCTTCACACCGCTGAAGAAAGCCAACTGCCCCTCCCCCGAAGAGCTTAGGCTGATCGGAAGTGATCCCCTGACCGTGAGTAGACTGGCACTGGGGCTGCCGTGCAAGGCGTTTCACGGCAAAGCAGTGAAAACTCAGGCAAAAACATACGGGCGTGGCGCCGAAAGCGCGGTCCACGCCCGCGGCGGAGGGCTAGCGCCCCCGCGACGGAGGGCTAGCGCCCCCGCGGCAGTACCGTACGGCCGGCGTAGCGGGCGGCCGGGCCAAGATCCTGCTCGATGCGAATGAGCTGGTTGTACTTCGCCAGCCGGTCCGAGCGCGACAGCGAGCCGGTCTTGATCTGCCCGCAATTCGTGGCCACCGCCAGGTCGGCGATCGTCGCGTCCTCCGTCTCGCCGGAGCGGTGGGACATCACCGCCTTGTAGGCGGCACGGTGCGCCATCTCGACGGCCTCCAGCGTCTCGGTCAGCGTGCCGATCTGGTTCACCTTCACCAGGATGGCGTTGCCGACCCCACGCTCGATCCCCTGGCGCAGCCGCTCCGGGTTGGTGACGAAGAGATCGTCGCCCACGAGGTTGACGGAACCGCCGAGTCGCTCGGTCAGCAGCTTCCAGCCCTCCCAGTCGTCCTCGGCGCAGCCATCCTCGATGGAGACGATCGGGTAGCGGCCGCAAAGGTTGGCCAGGTAGTCCACCATCCCCCCGGCATCGAGCTTCACTCCCTCGCCTTCCATGTCGTAGGTGCCGTTCTTGAAGAACTCGGTGGAGGCGCAGTCGAGGGCGAACATGATGTCCTCGCCCACCCGGTGCCCGGCCGCCTCGCAGGCGGAGGCGATGAAGTCGAGCGCCTCCTCGGCGCTCTTGAGGTTCGGCGCGAAGCCGCCCTCGTCGCCCACATTCGTCGCGTGGCCGGCGTCGTGCAGCTTCTTTTTCAGCGCCTGGAAGACCTCGGAGCCGATTCGCACGGCGTCCGCGATCGTGCCGGCCGCCACCGGCATGATCATGAATTCCTGGATGTCGATCGGGTTGTCCGCGTGCTGGCCGCCGTTGATGATGTTCATCATCGGCACCGGCAGGGTGCGGGCGAAGGTGCCGCCGACATAGCGGTAGAGCGGTAGCCCGTAGTGCTCCGCCGCCGCCTTGGCCGAGGCGAGGGAGACCGCGAGCATGGCGTTCGCGCCGAGCCGACCCTTATTGGGGGTTCCGTCCAGCTCGATCATCGCCTGGTCGATCTTCACCTGGTCGGTGACGTCGAGGCCGGAAAGGGCGTCGAAGATCTCGCCCTCGACATTGGCGCAGGCCTTGCGCACGCCCTTGCCGCCGTAGCGGGACTTGTCGCCGTCGCGCAGCTCCACCGCCTCATGCGCGCCGGTCGAGGCGCCGGAGGGGACGATGGCGCGGCCCATGGCCCCGCTGTCCAGCATCACCTCCACTTCCACGGTGGGGTTGCCCCGGCTGTCGAGCACCTCGCGGGCAACGATGTCGGAAATGGCGCTCATCTGTGCTGTCTCCCGGCCTTGCCCCGCGTTTCCGGGACCCGGAGCGGATAGGGCCAGCCGGGATGGCAAGCAAGTGTGCGGCCGTAACGATGCCGCCACCTGCCCTTCCCGGCCGCCCCCTCAGGATCAGGCCGCCAGCTTGGCCGCGATCCGCGCGACATGCGCTCCCTGGAAGCGGGCGCCGCCGAGATCGTCCTCCGTCGGCTTCGCGCTGCCGTCACCGCCCGCGATGGTGCTGGCGCCATAGGGGGTGCCGCCCTGCACCTTCGTGATGTCGGTCAGCGGCGCGTAGCTGTAGGGCAGGCCCACGATCACCATGCCGAAGTGATAGAGCACGTTGTTCGTGGCGAGGATCGTGCTCTCCTGGCCGCCATGGGGGCTGGCGGTGGAGGTGAAGGAGGAACCCACCTTCCCCACCAGCGCGCCGGTGGCCCAGAGCCCGCCCGTCTGGTCGAGAAAGTTCTTCATCTGCGCGGCCATGTTCCCGTAGCGGGTCGGCGTGCCAATGATGATCGCGTCATAGCCCGGCAGTTCCGCGACCGTCGCGACGGGCGCCGCCTGGTCCACCTTGTAATGGGACTTCCGCGCCACCTCCTCGGGCACCAACTCCGGCACCCGACGGATATCGACGGTCGTGCCGGGCACGGAGCGGGCGCCCTCCGCGACCGCTTCCGCCAGCGCCTCGATGTGGCCGTAGCTGGAGTAGTAGAGGACCAGGACCTTCGCCATCCGATAGGCTTCCTTCCGAAACAGGATTTGCACGGCGGCCGTGCCGCCCCCGGGGCAGCCCGGGACGCCGCGCCCGCGACGGCCGGGACTTAGGCAACTTCGTCCGGGCGTCAAAACCCGAAGGCCGGATAACCATCATTCACGGACAGGTATGACAATCCCGTCATCCCGCTCCGCCGGTCATGCCGCGCCCGCGTTCGGCCCCTCATGCAGATCCCGCCAACGATCGCGCGCATCGACGCGCGTGCCGGCCTGCAGCGGCGGGTATGGACGGCGTCGCGCATCGCCTGGCGGACCATGGTGGCCGTGCTGCTGCTCGCTGCCGGCGGGGCCTTCGGCGACGGCCCTCTGGCGGAGGCCGAGGCACGCGCCGCCGATGGCAGCATCAGGGTCGCCTACGACCGCTTTCAGCGCTCCGACGCCGGCTCGACCCTCGATATCCGGCTTCGAGGCGGACAGGGCGGCGAGGCCCGCTTCTGCCTCGACCACGCCTTCGGGCAGGCTTGGCAGGTCACCCTCATCGAGCCCGCCGCCCTGCGGGAGGAGCTGAACGCTGGCGGCACCTGCCATGTCGTGGCGCTGTCCGCCACCCCGCCGGGGGCGCCGCTCATCCGCCTGCGGGTCCATCCCCGCCACGCCGCGCTGCGGATCGAGGGCTCGCTCTATGTCCCCGGCGGCGATCCCGTGAGCATTCGGGCGCTCGTCTGGCCATGATCGACATCATCTTCCGCACCGCCATCGCCTGGCTCGGCCTGACCATCCTGCTCCGCCTCTCCGGCCGACGGACCCTGGGCGAGATGAGCGCGGTGGACCTTGTGGTCCTGCTGATCACGGGCGACATGATTCAGCAGTCGCTGCTCGGGGACGATGCGAGCCTTACCAGCGGCTTCGTGGTGATCATCACCCTGCTGACGCTCACCATGGCCTATGCAAAGGCCAAGGCTGTCTGGCCCGGCGCCGCGCGCCACTTCGAGGGTGTCCCGACCGTGCTCATCCGCAACGGCAAGCCCGACGAACGGCAGATGGCGAACAGCCGCGTCGCCATGGACGAGATCTTGGAGGCGGCCCGCCTGCAGGGCATCACGGAGCCGGAGGAGATCCGCTTCGCCCTGCTGGAGGTGAGCGGCCAAATCAGCATCATCCCGCGCGCCCCGGCCGGGCGCGCCTAGAGGCTCAGCCCGCCTTGGCGAGCGCGTCGAAACGCTTCAGGCGCTCGATCAGCGCCGGCATCTCCCGCAGCGGGATCATGTTCGGCCCGTCGCTCGGTGCGTGGTCAGGATCCGGATGGGTCTCGATGAAGACCATGGCCACACCGACCGCCACCGCCGCCCGAGCCAGCACGGGGGCGAACTCCCGCTGCCCGCCGCTGGACCCGCCGAGCCCGCCCGGCTGCTGCACCGAGTGGGTGGCGTCGAAGACCACGGGGTAGCCCGTCCGCGCCATGATCGGCAGGCCCCGAAGGTCGGAGACGAGGGTGTTGTACCCGAAGGAGGTTCCGCGGTCGCAGAGCAGGATGTGCTCGTTGCCGGTGGAGGCGATCTTGGCGGCGACGTTCACCATGTCCCAGGGCGCAAGGAACTGCCCCTTCTTCACGTTCACCGCGCGCCCGGTGCGCCCCGCCGCCAACAGCAGGTCGGTCTGGCGGGAGAGGAAGGCCGGGATCTGCAGGCAGTCTACCACCTCCCCCACGGGGGCGCATTGCGCGGCGTCGTGCACGTCGGTCAGCACGGGAAGTCCGGTGCGGTCGCGCACCTCCGCCAGGATGGAAAGCCCCTCCTCCAGCCCCACGCCGCGCGCGGCGCCCGCGCTGGTGCGGTTGGCCTTATCGAAGCTCGACTTGAAGACCATTCCGACGCCGGCCTCCCGCGCCATGGTCGCCAGCGCCTCGGCGCATTCCAGCGCGTGCGCCCGGCTCTCGATCTGGCAGGGGCCGGAGATGAAGGCGAGCGGCAGGTCGTTCCCGACCTGCACGTTCCCGATCGAGACGGCGCTCATACCAGGCGCGCCTGGCGCACCGCCGCCCCGATGAACCCGGCAAACAGCGGGTGCGGGTCGAAGGGCTTGGACTTCAACTCGGGGTGGTACTGCACGCCAACGAACCAGGGATGGTCCGGCCGCTCCACGATCTCGGGCAGCACGCCGTCGGGCGACATGCCGGAGAAGCGCAGGCCCGTCTGCTCCAGCTTGTCCCGGTAGTTCACGTTCACCTCGTAGCGGTGGCGATGTCGCTCACTGATCTCGGCCTTACCGCCATAGATCGAGCGGACCAGTGAATCTTCGGCCAGCAGGGAGGGATAGGAGCCCAGCCGCATGGTGCCGCCGAGGTCACCGCCCTCCTCGCGCCGCTCAAGCTGGTTGCCGCGCTTCCATTCCGTCAGCAGGCCCACCACGGGATCCTCGCAGGGGCCGAACTCGGTGGAGGAGGCGTGGGGCAGCCCTGCCTGGTTCCGCGCCGCCTCGACCACGGCCATCTGCATGCCGAAGCAGATGCCGAAGAAGGGCACCTTCTGCTCCCGCGCGAACTGAACCGCGCGGATCTTGCCCTCCGAGCCGCGCTCACCGAAGCCGCCGGGGACGAGGATGCCGTGCACCCCCTCCAGCCGCTTCGTCGCGCCCTCGCCCTCGAAGATGGAGCTGTCCACCCAGTCGAGCCGCACCTTCACGTTGTGCGCGATGCCGCCATGGGTCAGCGCCTCGCCGAGCGACTTGTAGGCGTCGAGCAGCGACATGTACTTGCCGACCACGGCGACCGTCACCTCGCCCTCCGGCTGCTGGAGGGAGGCGACGATCCGGCGCCAGCGGGAGAGATCGGGCTCACCGTAAACCGACATGTCGAAGTGCCGCAGCACTTCCCGGTCCAGCCCCTCCGCATGGTATTGCAGGGGCACGGCGTAGATCGAGGTCGCGTCGAGCGCGGGGATCACGCTCTCGGGCCGCACATTGCAGAAACTGGCGATCTTGCGCCGCTCGTTCTCCGGGATCGGCCGGTCGCTGCGGCAGAGAAGGATCTGCGGCTGGATGCCGAGGCCCAGCAGCTCCTTCACGCTGTGCTGGGTCGGCTTCGTCTTCAGCTCGCCGGCGGAGGCGATCCAGGGCACGAGCGTCAGGTGCACGAAGATGCTGCGGCGCGGGCCCAGCTCGTTCGCCAGCTGGCGCATTGCTTCGAGGAAGGGAAGGCTCTCGATATCGCCGACGGTGCCGCCGACCTCCACCAGCACGAAGTCGTAGTCCTCGACCCCTGCGGTGATGCCCTCCTTGATGGCGTCGGTGATGTGCGGGATGACCTGCACGGTCCCGCCCAGGTACTCGCCGCGCCGCTCCTTCGCGATCACGTCGGAGTAGATGCGCCCCGTCGTCCAGGCGTCGGCCTGGTTGGCATGAACCCCGGTGAAGCGCTCGTAATGGCCGAGGTCGAGGTCCGTCTCCGCCCCGTCATCGGTCACGAAGACCTCGCCGTGCTGATACGGGCTCATCGTGCCCGGATCGACGTTGAGATAGGGGTCCAGCTTCCGCAGGCGGACCTTGTAGCCGCGCGCCTGCAGGAGGGCCGCAAGGGACGCGGCGGCGATGCCCTTGCCGAGGGAGGAGACCACGCCGCCGGTGATGAATACGTACCGCGTCATGGGAGACCCTCATAGCAAGCGTTTGGGCGCCGCGGCCAGGGGCCGCGGACGCAGGGAAGGCATGCGCGGCCCCTCCTTGCGAAGGGCCGCCGGTGGAACGGGTTAGTTGTTCGGAACGCTCGGCGCCGGCGGCAGCGCGGGCAGCGACGGGGCGGCAGGTGTGCCACCGGCGGCGGGCGCGCCGCCGGGCGCGGCACCCGGCGCGGCGGAGGGCGGCGGCGCGTCGAAGATGGAGCGCTGCCGCCCCGTCCCCTGGTTCATCAGCCCGAGCGCAAGGGCGAGCGCCATGAAGATGGCCGCCAGCACCCCCGTCGCCCGCGTCAGCAGATTCGCGGTCCCCCGCCCGGACATGAAGCTGCCCATGCCCTGGGAGGAGCCGATGCCCAGCCCGCCGCCCTCGCTGCGCTGAAGCAGCACCACCCCGATCAGGGCGGCGGCGACAAAGAAGTGCAGAACGAGGAGGACGGTGATCATGGCGGCCGGGTTCTAGCCCCGTTACGTCCCTGGGGGGAAGGGCAAAGCCCTCCCCGGGGGGGAAGGGCAAAGCCCTCCCCGCGTTAGGAGCAGCCCTTCAGGCCGGCACCGCCGCCGCAATCGCCAGGAAATCCGCCGCCTTCAGGCTCGCCCCACCGACCAGCGCGCCGTCCACATTCGCCAGCGCCAGGATGGAAGCGGCATTGGAGGGCTTCACCGAACCGCCATAGAGCAGCCGCGTCGTCCCGCCCTGCCCCGGAAACCGCGCCACCAGCTCCGCCCGCATCCGCGCGTGCATGGCCACGATGTCCCCCTCGGTGGGCGTGCGGCCGGTTCCGATGGCCCAGACGGGCTCGTAGGCCACCACGCCCTTGGCCTCCGTGAAGCCCTCGGGCAGGGAGCCCGCGATCTGCGCGGCCACCACCGCCTCCGCCTCGCCCGAATCGCGCTGGGCCTCGGTCTCGCCCACGCAGACCACGGGGATCAGCCCCGCCTCGATCGCGGCCCCGGCCTTGGCCTTCACCAGGACATCGGTCTCGCCCCGGTCCGCCCGCCGCTCGGAATGGCCGAGGATGACGAAGGCGCAGCCGGCATCGGACAGCATGGCGGCAGACACGTCACCGGTATGGGCGCCGTTCGGCTCCGCCGCGCAGTCCTGCCCGCCGATCGCGACGGCCTTCCAGCCCATCGAGGCCGCGGCGACGTGGAGGTGGACGAAGGGCGGGCAGATCAGCAGGTCCGCCCCGCGAACCCCCTCCAGCCCGGCGCGCACGCCCTCGGCGAGGGCGGCCGCCTCGCGCAGCGTGCCGTTCATCTTCCAGTTGCCGGCGATGAGGGGGCGGACTCCGGGCGTCATGATCTCTCTCCTGGGTTCGGCGCCGCGTATCGGGGTGCCCAGCTTTTGGCAACCGGCCGTTTGGCAAGGGGCCCCGGTTGCGCTACGGGCTGCGCCTTCTCCCGCCTTCAGGTCTCAACGCCAATGATCACCGCGTTCCGCCGCCTCGCCGGCACCTGGTTCGCCAAGGGCCTGTTCATCCTCCTGGTGCTGTCCTTCGGCATCTGGGGCATCGAGGACGTCGTCCGGAACTTCGGGCGGGACAACGCGGTGGCGCGCGTCGGCGGCCAGCCGATCGAGCTGACCGAAGCCCAGAACGCCGCCCGGCGCGAGGGCCAGCGCATCCAGCGCGAGCTCGGCCCGCGCTTCGAGCCGAACGACGCCTTCCGCAACGCCGTGGCCCGCCAGGCGCTGGAGAACCTCATCGCCGGCCGCGCGCAGGGGCTGGAGGCGCGCCGCATGGGCGTCGGCGTCTCGGTGGACGCGATCCGCGCCTATACCTTCTCCATCCCCTCCTTCCAGGGCGCGGACGGCCGCTTCAACCCGCTGATCCTGAACCAGTTCCTGCGCCAGAACGACCTGAGCGAGGCCGACTTCACCCGCCTCGTCGCCTCCGACCTCGAGCGCCAGCAGCTCATCGGCGCGGTGCGGGCCGGCGCCCGCTCTCCGGAGGTCCTGACCCGCCAGCTCCTCGCCTTCGCGGAGGAGAAGCGCAGCGCCGACGTGGCCGAGTTCCCGCTGCTGAGCGCCCCCGAGGTGCCCGAGCCGACCGAGGCGCAGCTCACCCGCTTCCACGAGAACAACCCCGCCCAGTTCTCCTCCCCCGAGTACCGGGAAGCCGCCCTGGCCCTCCTCACGCCCGAGGTGCTGCTGCCCCGCGTGACCGTGACCGACGCCGAGATCGATGCGGGGCTCGACGCCGAGCGCGAGCGGAGCGGCACGCCCGAGCGCCGCACGGTCGAGCAGGCCCTCGTCTCCACGAAGGAGGCGGCGGACGCGATCCGCACCGCCTGGCAGGGCGGCGCCGACCTCGCGACCATCAAGGCCCAGGCCGAGGCCGCCGGCGGCTCCGCTCTCGAGATGGGGACGGTCACGCGGGCCGAGATGCCCGTCGAGAACCTCGCCGCCGCCGTCTTCGGCGCCCCCGAGGGCGGCGTGGCCGAGCCGGTGCAGAGCCCCTTCGGCTGGCACGTCATGAAGGTGACGGCGATCCAGCCCGGCGCCGAGCCGCCGCTGGACGAGCTGCGCGCCCGCACCCGGCAGTCGCTGGCGCTCGAAAAAGCCGCCGACATGACCTTCGAGGAGGCGAACAAGCTGGAGGACGCGCTCTCCTCCGGCGCGACGGTGGAGGAAGCCGCCCAGCGCTTCGGGCTCACCCCCGCCCGCGTGACGGTGGACAAGGAGGGCAACGGCCGCGACGGCCGCCGCGTGGAGCTGCCCGGCGGCCCCGCCGCCCGCGCCGCCGTGCTGGAGGCGATCTTCGCCAGCCCCGTCGGCAGCGGCCCGCGCGTGGCCGAGGCCGCCGGCAGCTTCGTCGCGCTCGACGTGCCCAGCTCCACCCCCGCCGCCCTCCGGCCCTTCGCGACGGTCGAGGCCGAGGTGCGCCGCGCCTGGACCCTCGACGCCCGCCGCCGCGCCCAGGAGGAGCGGGCCGCCGCCCTCCTCGCTGCCGCGCAGGGCGGCAAGGACTTCGCCGAGGCCGCGCGCGAGGCGGGCGTGGAGCCCGTCCGCATGGGCCCCGCGCTTCGTGATCCCCAGGCCGCCACCCCCGGCGGCATCCCGCCGGAGCTGCTGCCCGGCCTCTTCGCCGCCAAGCCCGGCGAGGTGACGATGGCCGCCACCGCCGCCGGCTTCGCCGTCGCGCGCCTGGCCGAGGTCGTGGCGGCGGATGTCGCGGCCGACACCGCCGGCCTCGCCCGGGTGAAGGGCGAGGTGGAGGGAACCATGCAGGACGACCTGGAGGCGCAGTTCGCCGCCGCCCTCCGCGCCCGCGCCAACGTCACCATCAACCCCGCCATGCTGGAGCAGGTCGCCGGGCGATGAGCGGAACCGAGCAGGGCTACGCCGCCTTCGCCGAGGCGCACGCCGCCGGCCGCGGCCAGGTCGTCTGGCGCGAGCGCGTGGCGGACCTCGACACGCCCGTCGGCGCCTTCCTGAAGCTTGCCGAGGGCCGGCCGAACACCTTCCTGCTCGAAAGCGTGGAAGGCGGGCAGAGCCGCGGCCGCTACTCCGTGATCGGCCTCGCGCCCGACCTCGTCTGGCGCTGCCGGGACGGGCGGGCCGAGATCAACCGTCACGCCCTCTCGGCCCCCCACGCCTTCGCGCCCGAGGAGGCCGCGCCGCTCGACAGCCTCCGCGCCCTCATCGCCGCCTGCCGCATGGACCTGCCCCAGGGCTTGCCGCCCCCCGCCGCCGGTCTCTTCGGCTATCTCGGCTACGACATGGTGCGGGAGATGGAGCGCCTGCCCACCCGCACGCCCGACGTGCTCGGCATCCCCGACGCCATCCTCGGCCGCCCCACCCTCATCGCCGTCTTCGACCATGTGCGGGACGTGCTGACCCTCTGCGCCCCGGTCCACGCCGACCATGGCGAGACGGCGCGGGCCGCCTGGGAAGCGGCGCAGGCGCGGCTGGACGAGGCCGAGGCCGCGCTCGACCGCCCCGTGCCGCGCGCCGCACCGCCGGCCGCCCTTCCCGCCCCCGGCGCACCTTCCTCCAACTTCACGAAGGAGGGGTTCATGGCGGCGGTGGAGCGCGGGAAGGAGCTCATCGCGGCGGGCGATGCCTTCCAGATCGTGCTCAGCCAGCGCTTCCAGGCGCCCTTCGCCCTGCCGCCCTTCGCGCTCTACCGGGCGCTGCGGCGGCTCAACCCCGCGCCCTTCCTCTTCCACTTCGACTTCGGCGGCTTCGCGGCCGTCGGCGCCAGCCCCGAGATCCTCGTCCGGCTGCGCGACGGCACCGTCACCGTCCGCCCCCTCGCCGGCACCCGCCGCCGCGGCGCGACGCCCGAGGAGGACGCGGCGCTGGAGAAGGAACTGCTGGCCGACCCAAAGGAGCGGGCCGAACACCTCATGCTTCTCGACCTCGGCCGCAACGATGTCGGCCGCGTGTCGGAGATCGGCAGCGTGCGGGTCACCGCCCAGTTCGGGATCGAGCGCTACAGCCAGGTCATGCATATCGGCAGCGAGGTGCAGGGCCGCCTGCGCCCCGGCCTCTCCGCCCTCGATGCCCTGGCCGCCGGCTTCCCGGCCGGCACCCTCTCCGGCGCGCCCAAGGTGCGGGCGATGGAGATCATCGAGGAGACCG
Source organism: Roseomonas aerilata DSM 19363 (assembly GCF_000711725.1). Taxonomy (GTDB): domain Bacteria; phylum Pseudomonadota; class Alphaproteobacteria; order Acetobacterales; family Acetobacteraceae; genus Roseomonas; species Roseomonas aerilata. The sequence goes on from NZ_JONP01000004.1 coordinate 129,914, forward strand.
AGCCCTCCCGCCGCGGCGTCTATGCCGGCTGCTTCGGCTATTTCGGCGCCGACGGTGGGATGGATACCTGCATCGGTCTGCGGATGGCGCTGGTGAAGGACGGCGTCATGTCCGTGCAGGCCGGGGCCGGCGTGGTGGCGGACAGCGACCCGGAGGCGGAATACGAGGAAACGCGCCAGAAGGCCCGCGCCCTCTTCCGCGCGGCGGAGGAGGCGGTGCGCTTCGCCGCCGTCCACAAGCGCGGCGGGTAGGGGCGGCCCACCACCCGCGGCCATGCGCCGGCTGCAGGGCACCTCGGCCCGGCTTGACCCGCGCCGGTCCCTCGGCCGAAGTGAGGGCGCCATGATCCTGCTCATCGACAACTACGACAGCTTCACCTTCAACCTCGTCCACTTCCTGGGGGAGCTGGGCGCGGAGGTGGAAGTCTGGCGCAACGACAGCCTGTCGGTGGATCAGGCGCTGGAGATGCGGCCGAGCGCCATCGTGCTCTCCCCCGGCCCCTGCACCCCGAACGAGGCGGGCATCTGCCTCGACCTCATCGGCGCGGCCTCGACGAAGGGCGTGCCGCTCTTCGGGGTCTGCCTCGGGCACCAGGCGATCGGGCAGGCCTTCGGCGGCACGGTGGTGCGCGCCCCTCAGCCGGTGCACGGCAAGGTGCACGAGATCACCCACGGCAACACGGACGTCTTCTCCGGCCTTCCCTCCCCCTTCCAGGCCACGCGCTACCACTCCCTCGTCGTCCGCCGCGACGACCTGCCCGAGCAGCTTGCGGTTACGGCGGAGACGGCGGACGGGCTGATCATGGGCCTCGCCCATCGCGACCTGCCGGTCTGGGGCGTGCAGTTCCACCCGGAGAGCATCGCCTCCGCCCACGGCCACGACATCCTGTCGAATATGATGCGCCTCTCCGGCATCAACCTTCCGCCGGCTGGACAAGCCGCTTCGCGATCGCGGGCGGCCTGAGCCATGTCCCTCAAGCCCGTCCTCGCCCGGCTCGCGGCGGGGGAGCGCCTTGCCGAGAGCGAGGCGGAATCGGCCTTCGGCACCGTCATGGCCGGCGAGGCCACGCCCGCCCAGATCGCGGGCCTGCTGATGGCCATGCGCGTGCGCGGGGAGACGGTCGCTGAGATGACCGGCGCGGTGCGGGCCATGCGCGCCCGCATGATCGCGGTGGAGGCGCCGGAGGGTGCCATCGACATCGTCGGCACGGGCGGCGACGCGGCCGGCACGCTGAATATCTCCACCGCCGCCGCCCTGGTGGTCGCTGGCGCCGGGGTGCCCGTCGCCAAGCACGGCAACCGCGCCCTTTCCTCCCGCTCCGGCGCCTCGGACGTGCTCTCGGCCCTCGGGGTGAACACGGATGTGCCCTTCGAGCGCCTGCCGGAGGTGATCCGCGAGGCCGGCATCTGCTTCCTCATGGCGCCCCGCCACCACGCGGCGCTGCGCCACGCCGCCGGACCCCGCATGGAACTGGCGACGCGCACCATCTTCAACCTGCTGGGGCCGCTGACGAACCCCGCGCGGGTGCGGCGCCAGATGACCGGTGCCTTCGCCCCCCAGTGGCTGCGCCCCATGGCCGAAACCCTCGGCCGCATCGGAACGGAGCATGCCTGGCTCGTCCACGGCCAGGGGCTGGACGAGCTGACGGTCGCCGGCCCCTCCGATGTCGTGGAATTGAAGGGGGGCGTGATCCGGGAGTTCCAGGTCTCGCCCGAGGAAGCCGGCCTCTCCCGCCACCCCGCCGAGTCGCTTCGCGGCGGCGAGGCCGCGGAGAACGCGGAGGCGCTGATCGCCGTCCTGAAAGGGGAGACGGGGGGCTATCGCGACTGCGTCCTGCTGAACGCGGCCGCCGCCCTTCTTGTCGCAGGGCGCGCGGCGGACCTCCGGGCGGGGGCGGCGCTGGCCGCGGAATCCGTCGCCTCCGGTTCGGCCCTTGCCGCGTTGGAGCGGTTGCGGGCGGCCACCGCCGCCTGACCGCCCCTCTTGCTCCCTCGCGCGGGGATGGCTGCCCCGCGGCCGGGGCGCCCGCCTCCGCTTGACGCCGGGCGCGCATCGGCCCCAGGAACCGCGCATCATGGACCAAACATTCCCGGTAACCGACGCGCCCTTCTCGGACACGCTCCGGCAGATCCTTGAGGGAAAGCGCGCCGAGGTGGAGGCCCGCCGGGCGCAGTCCCCGCTGGCGGAGATGGAGAAACGGGCCCGGCACTCGCCGCCCGTGCGCCCCTTCACTGCCTCCCTCTGCCAGGCGGTGGCGGAGATGCGGATCGGGCTGATCGCCGAGATCAAGCGCGCCTCGCCCTCCGGTGGCCTCATCCGCGAGCCCTTCGACCCCGCCGGCATCGCCCAGGCCTACGAGGCGGCCGGCGCGTCCTGCCTCTCCGTCCTGACGGACGAGCCCTGGTTCCAGGGCACCACCGAGCACCTGCATCTGGCGCGCGAGGCGACGCGGCTGCCGGTGCTCCGCAAGGACTTCATGATCGACCCCTGGCAGGTCTTCGAGGCCCGGGCGATGGGCGCGGACGCCATCCTGATCATCATGGCCGCCCTGACCGACGCCGAGGCGGAGGTGCTGGAGGACGTGGCGCGCAGCCTCGACATGGGCGTCCTCGTCGAGGTGCACGACGAGAAGGAGTTGCAGCGCGCCCTCGGCCTCGAGACGCGGCTGATCGGCGTGAATAACCGCGACCTCCGCTCCCTGAAGACCGACATCTCCGTCACCGAGCGCCTGGCGCCGCTGGTCCCCGCCGACCGCATCCCCGTGGCCGAGAGCGGCATCCGCACCCCCGCCGACGTGCGCCGCATGGCCGCCGCCGGCGCCCGCTGCCTGCTGGTGGGCGAGCACCTGCTGCGCCAGCCCGATCCCGGCGCCGCCGCGCGCGAGCTGGTGGGGGCGGCTTGAGCGGCCCCCTCACCCATTTCGACGCCGCCGGCCGGGCGGCGATGGTGGATGTCTCGGCCAAGCCCGAGACCGTGCGGGAGGCCACCGCCCGCGGGCGGATCACCATGCGGCCCGAAACCCTGGCCCTGATTGCCGAGGGCCGCGCCGGCAAGGGCGACGTGCTGGGGGTCGCGCGCCTCGCCGGCATCATGGCCGCCAAGCGCACGGCCGACCTTATTCCCCTCTGCCACCCCCTCTCCCTTTCCTCCGTCACGCTCGACCTGGAACTCGCCGAGCCCGACGCGGTGGAGATCGCGGCCACGGTCCGCACGGCCGGGCGGACGGGGGTCGAGATGGAGGCGATGACCGCCGTCAGCGTCGCCGCGCTGACCATCTACGACATGGTCAAGGCCGCGGACCGCGGCATGCGGATCGAGGCGGTGCGACTGGTCAGGAAGTCCGGCGGCAAGTCGGGCCTCTACGAGGCGCCCTGATGATCGCCGTCTCGGAGGCGCTGGATCGCATCCTCGGGAATCTGACGCCCACCGGGGCGGAGACGGTGGCGCTGCCGGAGGGCCCGGGCCGCGTGCTCGCGCGCCCGCTGGAAGCCCGGCTGACCCAGCCGCCCACCGACGTGTCCGCCATGGACGGCTATGCGCTGCGTGCGGAGGACGCGGCCGTCGGCGCGCGCCTGCGCGTGATCGGCGCCTCGCCGGCCGGGCATCCTTTCGAGGGCAGCGTCGGTCCGGGCGAGGCGGTGCGGATCTTCACCGGCGGCGCCCTGCCGCCCGGCGCCGACGCCATCCTCCTGCAGGAGGACGCGAGCGCCGGGGACGGGCACGTCATCCCCACCGAGGCGCCGCGGGCCGGCCGCTGGATCCGGCGCGCCGGCCTCGACTTCCGCGCGGGCGACACCCTCCTCCCCGCCGGCCGCCGGCTGACGGCGCGCGACATCGGCCTCGCTGCCGCCGCCAACCATCCCTGGCTGCCGGTCCACCGCCGCCCGCGCATCGCGATCCTCGCGACCGGCGACGAGATCGTGTTGCCCGGCGAGGCACTGCCCCCCGGCGGCATTGTCTCCTCCAACGCCCACGCCCTCGCCGCCCTGATCCGGGCGGCGGGCGCGGAACCGCTGGTGCTGCCCATTGCGGGCGACGACCGCGAGGCCATCGCCGCCGCCGCCGGGGCCGCCGCGGGCTGCGACCTCATCGTCACCACCGGCGGGGCGAGCGTGGGCGAGCACGACCTGGTGCAGGCGGCGCTCAGCCCGCAGGGCTTCTCCCTCGACTTCTGGAAGATCGCCATGCGGCCGGGGAAGCCGCTGATCTGGGGCGGCCTGCGGGGCACGCCGCTGCTCGGCCTGCCGGGTAACCCCGTCTCGGCCATGGTCTGCGCCGTGGTCTTCCTCATTCCCGCTCTCCGCCGCCTCTCCGGCCTGCCGGCGGGCCCGGTGGAGACGCGCCACGGCCTTCTCGGCCGCGCCCTGGAGGCGAACGACCGCCGCCGGGACTACATCCGCGCCACCCTTTCGCGCGACGGGGAGGGCCGGGCGGTGGTCACGCCCTTTCCCCTGCAGGACAGCTCCATGCTGGCGACGCTGGCCAGGGCGGACGCGCTGATGATCCGCGCCCCGCATGCACCGGCGGCCGAAGCCGGCGCGCCGGTGGAGTTTGTGGAGCTCTCCTCCCTCGGCGTCTGAGGCTCCTTGAGCGATGCCATTGACCGACGCGGGAGAACTTTCATAGAACTCTCCCGTCGGTTGCCCGTTTGTTCGTGCAAGAGACCCCCCCGCCCCCAGGGAGACGCCCGGACCATGCTGACCCGCAAGCAGCACGAACTGCTCCTCTTCATCGACAAACATCTTCGAAGCACCGGCTTCTCGCCCTCCTTCGAGGAGATGAAGGAGGCGCTGAACCTCAAGTCGAAGTCCGGCATCCATCGCCTGATCACGGCGCTGGAGGAGCGCGGCTTCCTCAAGCGCCGCGCTCACCGCGCCCGCGCGCTGGAAGTGCTGCGCGTGCCGGACAGCCTTTCGCCCCGGATGGCCGCCGTGGCCGTGGCTGCCCCCCAGCCCGCCCAGCCCCCCTCCTTTGCGCCGAACGTCATCCGCGGGAACTTCGCGCAGAACCTGCCGGGCGCGGTCCGCACGGCCAACGATGCCGCGGCCGTCCACCTCCCCCTCTACGGCCGCATCGCCGCGGGTCTGCCGATCGAAGCCCTGCGCGACGGCGGCGAGAGCGTGGAGGTCCCCGCCGCGATGCTCAGCGGCGGCGAGCACTACGCGCTCGAAGTCGCGGGCGATTCGATGGAAGGCGCCGGCATTCTCGACGGCGACACCGTCATCATCCGCCGCGGCGACACGGCCGACAACGGCGCGATCGTTGTCGCCCTGGTGGACGAGAACGAGGTCACGCTGAAACGCCTGCGCCGCCGCGGCAACTCGATCGCGCTGGAAGCGGCCAACCCCCGCTACGAGACCCGCATCTTCGGGCCGGACCGGGTGAAGGTGCAGGGACGGCTGGTCGGGCTCGTGCGCCGTTACCACTGAGGGCTCTAAGAGACTGTTCTAGAAGGGCAGTGCTCATGACTTTAGGGAGAGGAAGAAGGAAGTCTTCCTCTCCGCAGCCCCCTATCCATCAACTTCTTCTATCTGTTTGAAATCACTTTGCGGATGAGGTGCCGGAGAGGGCGGAGCCCTCTCTGAAGCCGCAAGCGCCAGCCCAGCTCACTCCGCCTCCGCCAACGGTTCTGCCCCTGCCCGCGCCCGCGGCACGGGTGCAGGCGGCACCCAGGGTCGGTCCCCCCGGTTGGCGCGGTCGGACAGGATCTGCGCGCCGGCCGCGGCCAGCCAAATCGCGTGGGAGCCGTCACGCCAGACGCTGAAGCGGTCCACCCGCGGGGTATCGCCGCAGCGCCCGCGGATAGGTTCAAGGGAGATCAGGACCGCCGCCTCACCGCAGCCGGTCTCCGCCAGCACGGGCGGAGGAGGCGGCGCGGGCCCACGGCGGGGCGCCGGCACACTACGTGGCGGCTGACGCAAGAGAACAGCGGCTGCCACGTCCACGCGCGGCCGAAGCAGGCAGGAAAGCGGCGTGCAGACCACGCCAGGCGCCTCGCCGCTCCGTGGGAGGGGGGCCGCGTCCTCCTCGCCCCAGCTTCGCAGCCAGGACTCGCGGGTCAGGCGGCTGGCACCGGAGGCGCGCTCGGAAAGAACCCCGGCGGGGGTCGAGACGGCGAGCATCCGCCCATCGGCGGCGATGAGGATGTCGGGCGGGGTGGTGACAAGGCCTGAGAGGAGGCCGGCCGCCATCATCGGCACCCCCGCCCATCGCCAGGGCAGCCCCCAGAGGCAGAGCCAGCAGAGCCCGAGCGCGAAGAGGCCGAGCCCCCAGGCCGGGATGGGCGGCGCCGCGATGGCCGCGCCGGGCCAGGCCGCGACCGTGCGCCCGACGAGGAGCGTGGCGTCCACCCCCCAGCCCATCACGGCGAGTGCCGGCCCCTCGAGCCCGAGCGGCATGAGGAAGGCCGCCAGCATTCCCGCGGGCATGACGATGAAGGAGGTGAGCGGCACGGCGACCGCGTTGGCGGCCACGCCGTAGAGCTGCAGCCGCCCGAAATGGTGAAGGCCGAAGGGCGTGGTGGCCGCGCCCAAGATCAGCGAGGTCGCCATTAACCCGATCACCACCAGCGCCGCCCGGCCCGGGGCGCCCATGGCACGCAGCCGCCGGGTCAGCCCGCGCATGCCCTCGGCCGCGGCGATCAGGGCGAGCACCGCGCCAAAGGACATCTGGAAAGACGGGCCGACCAGCGCCTCCGGAGCGAAAAGCAGCACCACGCCCGCGGCAAGGGCCAGCGCCCGCGGCGAGAGCGCCCGCCGCCCCGTCAGGATCGCGAGGGTGGCCAGTGCCGCCATGGCGAAGGAGCGCAGCATCGGCACGCCCGCGCCCGTCAGCAGGGTATAGGCTCCGCCGAGGGCGAGCCCGAGCACCGCCGCCGCGCCCTTCGAATCGACGCGCAGCGCGAGCCAGGGGATGGCGGCGATGCCCGCGCGCAGGGTCACGAAGCCGAGCCCGATGACGATGGCGACGTGAAGGCCCGAAGGCGAGAGGAGGTGCGCGAGACCCGCATCCCGCAGAGCCGCCAGCGCCGGGGCTGGGATCGCCGATTGGGAGCCGGTGAGAAGCGCCGCCGAGACCGCTCCTGTCTCACCTGGCAGGGCGGCGGAGACGCGCGCCTCGATCGCGGCGCGCAGGCCGGCGAAGAGGGGTGCCCCGGCCCGCGGCGTGACCTCGGCCGGGTTCAGCGCGAAGCCGGACCCTGCCAGGCCCGAGAAGAAGGCCGCGCGCTGGAAGTCGAAGGCGCCGGGATAGGCGGGCGGCATCGGCGTTCGCACGAGGGCGCGGACGGCAAGATCGTCCCCTGGCACCGGGCGCGCGGGGTCGTTGTTGCGCAGCCTCACCCGGATCGCGCGCTCCAGCGGCGGCCCGTCTGCGAGGCGCGGCGCCTCGAGCGTGACGCGGCGCCCCTCCGGCAGCAGGTCCACGGCGGCCACTCGGCCCGAGACGACGACGGCGGTGCGCGGCAACTCCGCCAGGGGTGCCGCGGCGCGCGCGTGGAACAGGGCGGCCGCGAAGCCGAGCGCGGCGGCGCCCACCAGCGCCAGCGCGGCGCCGGCCAGCGGATATCGCCGCCGCAGGAGGAGGGAGAGAGTGAGAAATGGCCAGGGCAGCGCCATCCAGGCCGCGCCGGGTTCCGCGCGAAGCCCGAAATAGGCGAGCACGCCGGCCCCCATGGCCACCGGCAGCCAGAGCGGCCACCGGCTCCACTCGGCCGCCGCCCAGCCGGCGGCGCGCTCGGCGAGCGTCAGGGCAGGGGCGGCGAGGAAGCTTTGGGCGGCGTGGGCGGACATGGTCGGCCGCGATCCTAGACCAGCCGATCACGCGGGCGTGAGGGGTCAACAGCGGCTTTCCGCGTGATAGAGGAGCGCATGACCGTCCGAACCCGCTTCGCCCCCTCCCCCACCGGCTACCTGCACATCGGGGGGGCGCGCACCGCCCTCTTCAACTTTCTCTTCGCGCGCCACCACGGCGGCAAGTACCTCCTGCGGATCGAGGACACGGACCGCGCGCGTAGCACGCCCGAGGCGGTGCAGCAGATCCTGGACAGCCTCGACTGGCTCGGCCTCTCGCCCGACGAGCCGCCGGTGATGCAGACCTCGCGCGAGGCGCGGCATGCCGAAGTCGCGCGGGCGCTGCTGGAGAAGGGCGCCGCCTACCTCGCCTACGACACGGCGGAGGAGCTGGTGGCCATGCGCGAGCGCGCCCAGGCCGAGGGCCGCCCGCCCCGCTACGACGGCCGCTGGCGCGACCGCGACCCGTCCGAGGCGCCCGCCGGCGTCGCGCCCGTCATCCGCATCAAGGCCCCGCGGGAGGGCGAAACGGTGGTGCGCGACCTCGTGCAGGGGGAGGTGCGCGTCGCGAACAGCGAGCTGGACGACATGATCATCCTCCGCTCCGATGGCACGCCCACCTACCTCCACGCCGTGGTGGTGGACGATCACGACATGGCCATCACCCATGTCATCCGCGGCGACGACCACCTGACCAACACCTTCCGCCAGTGCATGGTCTACGACGCCATGGGTTGGGAGCGCCCGGAATTCGCGCATATCCCGCTCATCCACGGGGCGGACGGGGCGAAGCTGTCGAAGCGACACGGCGCGGTCGGCGCGCTCGAGTTCCGCGACCAGGGGCTGCTGCCGGAGGCGGTGTGCAACTACCTCCTCCGCCTCGGCTGGGGCCATGGGGACGAGGAGTTCGTGCCGCGCGAGCGCGCGATCGAGCTCTTCGACCTGAAGGATGTCGGCCGCGCCGCCTCCCGCATGGACTACGCGAAGCTCATGCACCTCAATGGCCAGTATATCCGCGCCGCCTCGCCCGAGGCGCTGCTGCCGCGCGTGCTGGAGCGGCTCGGCAAGGTCGGCGAGGTGCAGGCGGCCCGCGTCGCCGCCCTCATCCCCGACCTTCAGCCCCGCGCGCGGAGCCTTGCCGAGATGGCCGACGGCGCGCGCTTCGCGCTCGCCAACCGCCCGCTCAAATACGAGCCCAAGGCCTCCCTCGCCCTTGAGGACCACGAGGCACGGGAGCGCCTGTCGGCGCTGGCGGGAGCGCTTGCGGGCGTGGAATGGGAGCGGGCGGCGCTGGACGCGGCTCTGCGCGCCTTCGCGGAGGCGCAGGGCGTGAAGCTCGGCCAGGTGGCGCAGCCGCTGCGCGCCGCGCTCACCGGAAGCCTGCAATCCCCGCCGATCGACGCGGTGCTGGCGGCGCTCGGCCGCGAGGAGAGCCTGGCCCGCATCGGCGACGGGGCGGAGGGGGTTACGCTCGTCGGCGGCTGAGCGCCCCCGGCTCCGCGATCTCGGCCAGCGCGGCGAGGAGGCGTTCCAGCAGCGCCTCCGTCAGCGCCGGCAGCCGCCGGTCGCTCGGCACGCAGACCGCGAGCACGGTGCGCGACGGCGCTGCCTCGTCCAGCGGCCGCCAGACCAACTCGCCCCGCCGCTCGTCCGCCAGCACGTCAAGGCGCGAGAGGAAGGCGACGCCGAGCCCCGCCCGCGCCATCGCGCGCATCGGCAGCACGCGGTTGCACTCGGCGAGCGTCATGAGGTTCACCCCTGTCGCCTGCACGGCCTGGGAGAGTTCCCAACGGTCCGCGATGCTCGCATCCGGCACGATGGCGGGCCAGGCGGCGCAGTCCCGCAGGCTCAGCCGCTCGGCCGCGGCCAGGGGATGATCGGGCGCGACCACCGCACCCATCGGGAAGTGGAAGCGCCGCACCACGCGGGCGGGGCCGGGCTCGGCCGGGTTGAAGCAGGCGCCGAGATCGACGGTGCCGTCGGCGAGCGCCCGCAGAACGCCCTCGGCGTCCGACATCGTGACCGCGAAGCTCGCGCGGGGCGATTCGCGGCGGAAGGCCGTCAGCAGCGGTGGCAGCACGGCCTCGGACAGCGCCTCCCCTACCGCCAGCCGCACGGTGCCGCTGCCGGGGCCGCGCATGGCCTCCAGGCTTTCCCGCAACTGCCGCTCGTCGCGACGCCAGAGGCGCAGCCGGTGCAGCAGCATCTCTCCGGCAGAGGAGAGACGCAGGCCGCGGGGCAGGCGCTCGAAAAGCGGCAGGCCGAGTTCGGCCTCGAGGTTCAGGATCTGCCGGTTCACCGCGGAGGGGGCGAGCGCCAGGTGCTCGGCCGCGCGCCGGATACCACCCTGCCGGGCGGTCTCCTCGAAGCAGCGCAGGGCCTGGGTCATGAGCGGCAAGCGGTCGGCTCCGTCCGTTGCATTTATCGCAACGGTCCGGCGCAAATTATGTCATGGAATTGATCGGTCAAGGACGGCAGATTGCGGGCCCCGTCCCGCAGGTGTCCCGCCATGACCGCCCTCTCCCGCCGCCTGGTCCTTGCCGCCCCCGCAGCCCTCGCGCTGCCCGGCCTCGCGGTTGCGCAGCCCAAGCCGCTCCGCGTCGCCTTCCTCTGGATCCCGAATGTCGAGTACGCGGGGCTCTGGGTCGCGCTGGACCGCGGCTACATCAAGCCGGCGGAGCTGCAGTGGCAGCCGGGTGGCCCAAACGCGACGGCCCCGGTGGTGACAGTCGCGGCTGGGGGTGCCGATATCGGCTACGTGCAGCTCCTGCCCTTCCTCGACGCCGTCTCGAGGGGCAACGAGTTCGTCCTGCTGGCGGCAACCTTCCAGCGTTCGCCGCTCGGCGTCATCTCGCGCGGGGACAAGCCGATCCGCGCGGCCTCCGACCTGCCGGGCAAGAAGATCCTCGCCCAGGGCCCGAACGAGCGCACGGCGGTGGACGCGGTGCTGAAACTGAACAAGCTCCAGGGCGGCGTGGAGTTCGTGCCGGCCGGCTTCTCGCCGGAGCCGCTGCTCGCGCGCCAGGGCGACGGCTACACGGGCTTCGAGACGAACCAGGTCGTGACGCTGGAGCGGATGGGCCAGACGCGGGGCCGCGACTTCCACTTCGTCTCGATGGATTCGATGGGCTACCGCTCCTATGCGAGCATGATCTTCACCACGAAGGCCTTCCTCCGCTCCGACCGGCCGGCGGTGGTGCGCTTCCTCGCGGGCCTCACGCGCGGCTGGGCAGAGAACGCGGCGGACCCTGCCGTCGCCGCGCGTCTGGCGGTGCGCAACTACGGCCGCGACCTCGGCCTCGACCTCGATCAGCAGACGCGGCAGAACGCCATCCAGAACACCTTCCTTCGCTCGCCGGAGAAGGCGGACGCCCCGATCCTCGCCCTCGACAAGGAGGTGCTGGCCGGTCCGATGATGGAGGCCGCCCGCGCCACCGGTCGCAGCAACCTGCCGGCGATCGAGGACTTCACCGACTTCACCGTGATGGAAGAGGTCCATCGCACCCTGGCGAATGGCTGATCCCGTGGAAACGAACACCCCGCCCCGCCCGGTGGACCTGCTGGTCGAGGGCTGCGACCTTGTCGCCTTCGATGCCGCCGACACCGTGCTGCGCGACGCCGCCATCGCGGTGACGGACGGCGCGATTGCCTGGGTCGGCCCCGCCGCCGAGGCCCGCGCCCGCTTCGCGCCGCGCGAGCGGATCGATGGGCGCGACCGCATCGCCATGCCCGGGCTGATCGACAGCCACATGCACACCGCCCAGCAGTTCCTGCGCGGCAAGCTCTTCGAGATGTCGCGCCGCGGCATCGGCATGCGCAACCCGATCTGGAAGAACTACTACATCCCCTTCGAAGGGATGCTGGATGAGGAGGACGTGCGCCTCTCCGGCCTCGTCGCCTATGCGGACATGCTGAGCACCGGCACTACCTGCTTCGCCGAGGCCGGCGGCCCGCGCCCGGACATCATGGGCGAGGCGGCGCTGGAAGCGGGCATCCGCGGCGTCATCTCCCTCTCCACCGTGGACATGGGCACGGGCATCCCGGACAGCATGATGCTCACGACCGACGAGGCGCTGCGCCGCAACGTCGAACTGGTGGAGCGCTGGCGGCAGAAGGGCGAGGGCCGCGTGACGGCAAGCCTCGCGCTGCGCCAGATCATGGTCTGCACCACCGACCTCATCCGCATGATGGCGGAGGAGGCACGGCGGATGGGCGCCATGATCCACACCCATCTCTGCGAGGGTTCCTACGAGATCGACTTCTCGCTGGAGCGCTTCGGGATGCGCCCGGCGGAGTACCTCGACAGCATCGGCTGCATGGGGCCCTTCCTGCACGCAGCTCACGCCATCATGCTCTCGCCGAACGAGATGGACCTGCTGGTCAGCAACGACGTCTCGGTCGCCCACTGCGCCTTCAACAACTACGCCATCGGGCATCCGCGCGTGATCGAGATGCTGCGCCGGGGCATCCGCCTCGGCCTCGGCACCGACGGCGCGGCGGCCCTGGGCACGATGGACATCTTCCAGGTCGCGCGCTGCGGGCGCATCGCCCAGCAATGCATCGGCGGCACCTCCTGGCATGAGCGCTTCTCGATCAGTGGGGAGACGGTTCTGCGCGCGGGCTGCGCCGGCGGCGGCAAGGCGCTCGGCCTCGATATCGGCTCGCTGGAGGTCGGCAAGCGCGCTGACATCCTGTTGGTGAAGGCCGACGATCCCGACCATTTCCCGGTCTATGACCCGCAGTTCACCGCCGCCAACACCGTTGTAGGGCGCGACGTGCGGACCGTGATCGTGGACGGGCGTGTGGTGATGAAGGAGCGCGAGTTCACGTCGCTCGACACCGAGCGCCTGCGCGCCCGCCTGCGCGAGCGCCACCCCGCCCTGATGGAGCGCTTCGAGGCCGCCGTCATATGACGGCAGGGGCCGCCATCGCGCTCGCGGACGTCACCCGCCGCTTCCCCCTCAAGGGCAGCCGGGAGGGCGTGCTGGCGCTCGACCGCGTGACGCTCGACGTGCGGCCCGGTGAGTTCGTGGCGCTGCTCGGCCCCTCCGGCTGCGGCAAGTCCACCCTCCTGCGGATGACGGCGGGCCTTGACGCGCCGAGCACCGGCACCGTCCGCGTCGGCGGCGAGGCGCCGGCCGCCATCGCCGCCCGCCAGGGCTTCGGCGTCGCCTTCCAGGACCACGCGCTGCTGCCCTGGCTGAGCGTGCGGGACAATATCGCCCTGCCCTATCGTGTCGCCGGCCGGCGGGTGGATGCGGCGCGCGTCGCGGAGCTGATCGCGCTGGTGAAGCTGACGGGCTTCGAGGAGGCCTTCCCGCGCGCGCTCTCGGGCGGCATGCGCCAGCGCGTGAACATCGCCCGCGCGCTCGTGCTCGAACCCGCTGTGCTGCTGCTGGACGAGCCCTTCGGCGCGCTCGACGCCGTGACGCGCCGGCACATGAATCTGGAACTTCAGCGCATCTGGACGGAAACGCGCACCACCACCCTGCTGGTGACCCACGCGGTGGAGGAGGCGCTGTTCCTGGCGGACCGCGTCGTGGTCATGACCGGCCGCCCCGGCCGTGTGGCGCAGGACCTGCCCGTGCCCTTCCCCCGCCCACGCCCCGTGGAGGTGATGCGCGAGCCCGAGTTCCACCGCCTCTCGGACGGCCTCGTCGCCGCGCTGGAGCCGGAGGCGGCGGAGCCTTGAGGATCGCCCGCGACCCGCGCGTGCTCGGGCTGCTCGGCACGCTGCTGCTCTGCCTCGCCTGGGAGGCGATCGGCGCCTCCGGCCTCGGCGGCTTCACCTGGCCGCCGCTGTCGCGCGTGGTCGCCATGCTGGCGGATCCCGACCGCTGGGACCTGTTCGGCCGCGCGGCGGGCGCGACCCTCTCCGCCGCCCTCACCGGCTACGCCCTCGGCGCCGCGGCCGGCATCGTGCTCGCGGTGCTCACGCATCTCCTGCCGCCCCTCGCACCCGGCGCGGACAGGCTCGCGGCGGGGATGAACGCGGTGCCCAGCGTGGCGCTGGCCCCGGTCTTCCTCGTGCTGCTCCCGGCAGGCGGAACGCCGGCCACGCTCTCCGGCATCGGCGTCATGTTCCTCGTCTATGTCGCCACCGCCTCCGGCCTACGGGCTGCGGGGGCGGCGCACCAGGACCTCTTCTCCGTGCTCGGCGCTCGCCCGGCCGCGCGGCTGCTGCGGCTGGAACTGCCGGCCGCCCTGCCCTCCATCTCCACCGGCCTGCGCCTCGCGGTGCCGGCGGCACTCATCGGCGCCGTCATCGGCGAGTGGTTCGGTGCCCCGCGCGGCCTCGGCGTGCTGATCGTCAACGGGATGCAGAACTTCCAGATCGTCCTTCTCTGGAGCGCCGTGCTGCTTGCGGCCCTTCTCTCCCTGGCCGGCTTCCTCATCGCCACCGCCGTGGAGCGCGCCGTGCACGCGCGGTTCCGCTGATGCGCGCCCTCTCGGCCCTCATGCGGGATTGGTGGGGGGTCGGGCTGATCCTCCTCGCCTGGCAGGCCTGGGTGGTGGTCTCGGGCATGAACGCCATCGTCATGCCCCACCCGCTCGACGTGGCAGCGGATCTGGCGACGGGGATGGGCGACTACCTGCCGGCGCTCGGCGTCAGCCTCTCGGCCGCCATGGCCGGGCTGGTCGGGGGCTTCGCGCTGGGCCTGCTCCTCGGCATCCTCACCTGGGCCTCGCCGGTCGCGGCGGGGATGCTAACGCCGGTCACGGTCCTCTTCTCCTCCGTGCCGGTCGTCACGCTCATCCCGGTGCTGGCGAGGCTTTTCGGCTATGGGCCGGGCACGGTCGTCGCGATCACCGTGGTGATCTCCTTCTTCCCTGCTTTTGTCTTCTCCTCAGCCGGGCTACGCGCCCTGCCGCCGGGCAGCGCGGACCTGTTCCGAGTGCTGGGCGCCTCGCGCTGGCGGGTGCTCGTCTCCCTCGCCCTGCCCGCCGCCATGCCGAGCCTCGCGGTCGCGCTGCGCATCGGCGCCGCCCATGCCTTGCTGGCCGCGATGGTAGCGGAATACCTGATGGGCAGCTCAGGCCTCGGCGCCATGTTCGCCGCCGCCAAGTCGGAGCTGCGGACGGAGCGCGCCCTCGGTGCCAGCCTCATCGTGGCGGGCGCGTCCCTGGCGCTCTATCTCCTCTCCCTCTGCGCTGAGAGATGGGCGAGGGCGCGCTTCAACTAGCCTCCAGCGCCCCGCTTGCATCCACCGGCCGAATAGACAGCATCCATGCCATGAAGTGGACCGGGCGGGCCCGGCCGCGCATATAACCCCTACAAGACGACGACGTAATGCCGCCGCCATCCACTAAGGATATGAGCGATGTCCCTTTCCATGCTTACCCGTAACCTTCGCGCCCTTGGCCTCGCGGCCGCCGTGCTGGGTTCCTTCGCCGCGCAGGGCGTCTCCGCCCGCACGCTCGACACCATCGACGGCCCGATCACCGTCCCTGACGCAGTGCCGGTGCAGACCCGCACGCCGCTGTCCTCCCCCTCGAAGACTCCCGCCCAGATCTTCCTGGAGCGGAGCGGCGCCACGGGGGGCGACGGCCAGCACGCCTGAACCGGCGGGCCGGTCATCCGGCTTGAACGCGAGGGGCCGCCGGCACTGCCGGCGGCCCTTTTTGCGTGGGCGCGGTCAGTCACCCGCGCAGCAGGATCCCGATCGGCCCCAAGCTCAGGCCGCCCGCACCTCGGCCACGAAGGCGTTCACCGTCCCGTTCAGGCGCTCCGCCTGCTTCGAGAGATCGGAGGCGGAGGTCAGCACCTGCCCGGAGGCGGAGCCGGTTTCCACCGAGTCCTGGCTCACCGTCGCGATATCGGCCGCCATCGTCTCCGTCGCCCGGGCCGTTTCCTGCACGGTGCGGGCGATCTCCCCCGTGGCCGCCGTCTGCTGCTCCACCGCGGCGGCGATGGCGACGGCGATGCTGCTCACCTCCTCGATGGTGCGCCCGACGCCGCCGATCGCCGCAACGGCCTGACCGGTCGCAGACTGGATGGCCGCGATCTGGCCGCCGATATCCTCGGTCGCCTTGGCCGTCTGGGCCGCGAGCGTCTTCACCTCCGATGCGACGACGGCGAAGCCCCGGCCAGCCTCGCCGGCGCGGGCGGCCTCGATCGTGGCGTTCAGGGCGAGAAGGTTCGTCTGGCTCGCGATATCCGCGATCATGCGCACCACGTCCCCGATCCGCGCGGCGCCTTCGGACAGCGCCTGGACGGTTGAATCCGTGTCCTTGGCGTCCTGCACAGCCCGCGCCGCCGCCTCGGTGGCGTGCGAGACCTGCCGGCTGATCTCGCCGATGGAGGCGGTGAGCTGCTCGGCGGCCGCGGCCACCGTCTGCACGCCCGCGCTGGCTTGCCCCGCGGCCGAAAGGACACGTCCCGCCCGCTCGCTCGTCTTCTCCGCGGTGCCGCTCAGCCCGCGCGCCGTGGCCTCGAGCTCGCCGGAGGAGGAGGAGAGGTTCCGGACCATGTCACCGGCCTGCGCCTGGAAGCCCTGCACGAGACCTTCCATCCGCACGGCGCGCGCCTCGCGGGCGGCGCGCGCCGCCTCTGCTTCCGCGCTGAGGCGCCGCTGCTCGATGGAGTTCACCCGCAGTACCTCGACCGCCGCCGCCATCTCGCCCACCTCGTCCGCGCGGCCACGACAGGGAACCTCAATATCGAGTTCCCCGGCGGCGATGCGGCCGACATTGCCGGTCATCTGCCGCACCGGCAGCACCAAACGCCGCAGCAGCAGCACGACGCCGGCGATCGCGAGCGACAGCGCGATCCCTGCCAGGGCGAGGCTCGCCAGCAGCCGCAGCCGCGCCCCGGCCGCAGCGGCGTCACCCTGCGTGACGGCCGCATCCAGCGCCGCGTCGCGCAGCGCCAGCACGGGGATAAGTGCCGGCACGGTCCAGCGCGCGAACTCCGCCGGGCTGGAGGGCCAGGCCGGCGCCGCGGACTTGCCGTAGGCCGCCATCGCCGCCTCCACGAAGGCGCGATAGCGCGGCTCGATGCCGCGAACATACTCGGCCTCAACCTTGTCCAGGACCTCCAGCAGACGCGCCTCGCCCCGTGCCCGCGTCAGCCGCCGCGCATCCTCCATCGCGCTCTCGATCCGGCCGTTCACCCGAACCGCGCCCGACAGTGTCGCATCGGTGACCGGCTGGCCCGCCAGCCACGCGTTGATCTGCAGGCTGCGACCGCCCATCTCGTTCCGCACCGCCATCACTTGGCCGGCGATCTCCACGAGTGTCGCGAGCGGCGGGGCGGCGCGGAGGATTCTTTCCTCCGCCGCCCGGGCAGCGCCCTCCAACCCCGCAATGATCTCGGCCCGGCCGCTGATCAGGTCGGCAACGAGCTTCGGATCGCCCTGCTGGCCGTTGCGGGCGACTAGCTCTGCGACGCGGCGGCGCAGGGAGGCGAGCTTGCGCGCGGACTCATCGATCGCATCGGTGGCCAGCCCCTCGGCCCGGACGGCGCGGCGCACCTCCTCCAGCAGCGCCTCGGTTAAGCGCTCGCTCGCCTGGAGCTCGGCGGGGTTGGCCGCCCCCGTACGCCCGGCGGCGCTCAGCATCCCGCTCTCTACCCCGAGCGCGGTGATGCCGCGGAGCGTCCCGCTCAGCACGCGGGTCGAGTAGGTGGCCTGGTTCGCCATCTTCCAGGTGTTCCAGGCCTGCCAGGAGTTCCAGCCGAGCCCGATGAACCCCGGCAGGGAAATCGCGGTGACGCCGGCAAGAAGAAGAGTGCGAATGCGCATGACGATCCCTGAGCAGTGCTCAGGAATACTCGGTGAATAGCGTCAACATCGCGTAAATGGCGGGCCGGGCGGGCCCCTGCGCCTCACGCGCGCGGCACGATCCGGCAGGCGGCTGCCGTCGCGCGGGCGAGGGTGATCAGGCGGCGGGCGGCGACCGCCCCCGTCGCGGCCTCTCCCACCACATGGCCAATCAGCGGGTTGGTGACGATGGCGCGCACGGCCGTGTCGGTCGCCACCTCCGTCGCCGCGACGGTCGCCGCGTCGAAGGCGGCACGGCGAAGAAGGGAGGCGGTGGCGGCAATGCCCGGCCGCATCCCGTGCAGCGCGGCCACCTGCCGCACCAGCCGCAGCCCGCGCCAGCCGACCACCAGTGCGTCGAGCGAGGGCGAGGGGCTGATCGCGGTGGCCGCGAAGCCCTGGATCGCCGCCAAACGCCCGAGCGCGCGCGCCTCGCCGTCCAGCGCGGCCAGGGGGCCCGCTTCCAACAGGGCGCGAAGGGCGGAAAGATCCGGCGCCTCGCGCAAGGCCGGCAACGCGGCGGCCGCGAGCGGGATCGGCTCTGCCCAGGCGAGCACATGCGCCTTGGCAGCCTGGTGGTCGCCGCGGGCAAAGGCCGCACGTGCGGCGTCTACCGCGCGCAGCTGGAATAGGGCACGGAACTCCCGCACCACCGCCCAGCCGAGCGCGCCGAAGCCGCCGAGAGCCACGGCCAGGGTCAGCCAGCCGAGCCAGGCCGCGCGCCCGAACTGCTCCGCCACGTAATTGCCGGCCGCGAGCGCCGAGAAGCCGAGGATGAGAGCCGAGAGCCCGATCGCGAGGAGCGAGAGGGTGGAGATGCCGAGCGAGGGCACGGCGACGGGGCTGGTCTCCGCCTCCCAGGCATGGTCCAGGCGGGCTTGTCCGGCCTCCTCCTCCAGGATCACCCGGGGCGGGCGGTGGGCGGTCTCGCTCAACGGGGGCCTCCTTCGCGCGGACCCCGGATATGGCCCGACGGGCGCGGGTTTACAGCGCGTCGCCCAACAGCCCCGAGAGCAACCCGTCGAGCCCGAGATGCGGCACGCCGCCGCGCCCATCCGCCTCCAGCCCGGGCGGGCGGAAAACCGGCATCTGGAAATAGGCCGCGTTCCAGAAGCTCTCGGGCGGGCGGCGGGCCGGAACGATACCGGGATCGACCGTCGCCCAGCGCCCGTTCTCCAGCAGGATCCCGCGGACGGCCGGCGAAGCGCGCCCCTCGTGCAGGGCCGTCGCCTCCTGGGTGCACCGGATGGCCGCCACCGTGTGGACAGACACTGCCGCGCCCGCGATCTCGGCCCGCCGCCGTGGCGCATCCACGAGGTCCGCGAGAAGGGAGGAAAGGCTGTCCCGGCTCACCTCCGGCACGTGGTCGGCCTTGGTGGCGGCGAAGGCCACGCGGGCGATGCCGGCGCCGGTCAGCAGGTCCAGCCAGCCGCGTCCGTAGCGCAGCGTGCCGGAGATGGCGGCCAGCGCCTCGGCCGTGTCGTCGAAGGCCTCGCGCCCGGCATGAAGGGCGCCGAGCACGTCCACCAGCACCACCTGCCGGTCGAAGCGGCGGAAGACGGGATCGAGGAAGCGGTCGCGCTGGTCCCTCAGGTAGGCGGCGTAGCGCCGCTCCAGCAGTTCGCCCAGCGGCGAGCCGCGCGCCGCCTCGGGCATGGGGAAGAACCAGAGCAGCGGCGCATCGCCCGCCGGGCCGGGATTAAGGAAGCGGCCGGGCTGGAGGAAGCGCAGGCCGAGCTCGTCCCGCGCCTCGAGAAGGAAGCGGCGGTAGAGCGAGTGGCCGCGGCGCGCCAGCGAGTCCTCGGCCGGAGCATTGGCCGGCAGGGCGCGGGCGAAGGCGAGGAATTCGGCGGCGGGCGTCGCGCGGATGCCGGTGGAAATCCGCGCCAGCGTCTCCTCGGACCAGGTGGAAAAATCCTGCCCGAACATCGGCAGGTCGAGCAGCCATTCGCCGGGGTAGTCGAGAAGGTCGAGCGTCACCTCGCGATCCGGCAGGAACTGGCCGTAGAGGCCGCGCCGACGGATCACGAGGGAGAGGGAAAGGGTGGAGAGGTCGTCCGTCCGCTCGGGCCAGCGCGGCGGATCGGCGGCCAGGGCGGCGAGATGCGCCTCCGCATCGAAGCGCGGCGTCGCCTCCACGCCCGGCGGGACGGCGCGGGCGCGCTGGAGGCGGCCCGAAGTCGCCTCCAGCCCCGGCAAGGTCCGCCGCCCAGCCCCCGCCGCCACGAGATTGGCGACGAGGGAGGTGAGGAACACCGTCTTCCCGGCGCGGGAAAGGCCGGTCACCGCCAGCCGCACCCGCTCCCGCCCGGCGAGCGCAAGGGCTGCCTCCGCGCTGCGGCTGGCGGCCTCGTTGAGGACGCGGACGGGATCGGGAAAGAGCGCCACTCGGACTACTGGCGCTGGATCAGCTCGATCTTGTAGCCGTCCGGATCCTCGACGAAGGCGATGATGGTCGTGCCGTGCTTCACCGGCCCGGCCTCTCGCACCACCTTGCCGCCCTCGGCGCGAATGCGCTCGCAGGCGGCGGCCACGTCGGGCACGCCGATGGCGAGGTGGCCGAAGGCGCCGCCCATCTCGTACTTCTCGGTGCCGTAGTTATAGGTCAGCTCGATCTCCGCCTCGCCGGCCGCGTTGCCGCCATAGCCGAGGAAGGCAAGGGTGTACTTGCCCGCGGGCACGTCGTTGCGCCGAAGCTCCCGCATGCCGAACATCTGCGTGTAAAACTTCACGCTCCGCTCGAGATCGCCGACGCGGATCATCGTGTGAAGGAACTTGCCCTTCGGGGTATCGCTCATGTAGCGGCTCCTGCTGTCGCCGCGCCCACATGGTCATCCGGGTGGATCGCGAGAAGGAAGAGGCCCGCGGAATTCGCGCGCTCTACCATTCCCGCCCGGTCGAGCAGCAGCGCGCCCTCCGCCTCGAAGGCGATACCGGAGAGCCCGGCGGCGACGGCGTTCTCCACCGTGCGCGGGCCGAGCGCGGGCATGTCCACCTCCCGGTCCTGGCCGGGCTTGACCAGCTTCACCAGCACGCCGCCCGGACCATCCCGCCGCAGCCCGCCCACGCGGGCGAGCAGCGCGTCCGTGCCCTCGATGGCCTCGACACCGAGCACCAGGCCCTGCTGCACCACCGCCCCCTGGCCCACATCCACCGCGCCCAGCGCGCGCACCACGGCCACGCCACGGGCGATGTCGGAGAGCGCCATGGCGCTCGGCCCGGCGCGCGTGAGAAGGCCGGAGGGGGCCTGGGCTTCGGCAAGGAAGCGCGTGGGGCCAACAGGATCGAACCCTTCCTCCCGCAGCACCTGCCGGATGGCCGAGAGCAGCGTGTCGTCCCCGCTGAAAGCCTTCATACCGATACGCGCGATGTGGCGCGCCGCGCCGGCATCCGGCCGGAGCGAGAGGATGGAGGGGCGGCGGATATCGCCGACGAGCACGAGCTGCCGCGCTCCCTGGCCCTTTAGCCAGTCGATCGCGGCTCCTGCGGCGCCGAGCCGGATGGCGATCTGCGGCACCCCGACCCAGTCTCCCGGCCGGGCAAAGCCCTCCAGCAGTACGGCGACATAGGGCCGTCCGGTGGCGCGGCAGGCCGCCGCCACCTGGAGCGGCATGGCGCCGCCCCCGGCCACGATCCCGACGGGCCCCTCGGCATGCGGCTGGTTCACGCGCGCCTCAGGCCGCCTCGGCCTCGGCCTCGCCGGCCTGTCGGCCGGCGCGCATCAGCCCGCGGCGGGAGGAAGCCTCGATGAAAGCGAGCACCTCCGCCACCTGCGCTTGGTCGCCGTGCTCCTGCGCCACCAGGGCCACGCGCGCGTCGAAGGTGCCGCGGCCGAGGAAGAGGCCGCGATAGGCAGCGCGAAGCGCATTGATCGCCTCCCGCCCGAAGCCGCGGCGCTTCAGGCCGATGAGGTTCAGCCCGATCAGCCGCGCCCGGTTGCCCATGCAGGAGCCGAAGGGGATCACGTCCCGCTCCACGCCGCTCATGCCGCCGATCACCGCCTGGCGGCCGATCCGCACGGACTGGTGGATGGCCGTGCCGCCGCCGACGAAGACGTTGTCGCCGATATGCACGTGCCCGCCGAGCATGACGTTGTTCGCCAGGATCACCTTGTCCTCAAGCTGGCAGTCATGCCCGACATGGGCGACGCACATGATGAGGCATTCGGCGCCGAGGCGGGTGACCCCCTCCCCGCCCACGCTGCCGCGGTGGATTGTCGCGTGCTCGCGGATGATGCTGCGCGGCCCGACCTCCACCCGCGTCGGCTCGCCCTTGTACTTCAGGTCCTGCGGCGGCAACCCGACGGAGGCGAAGGGCAGCACCTGCACGCCCTCCCCAAGATGCGTGATGCCGTCGAGCACGGCGTGCGCGCCCACCTGCACACCATCCGCCAGGACGACCTGCGCGCCCACGGTGGCATAGGGACCGATGGTAACGCCGGCGCCCAGGCGGGCGCCCTCCGCCACGATGGCGGTCGGGTGGATCTCGGCCACGCTCAGCCGTCCAGGATCATGGCGGCATAGGTGGCCTCGGCCACCACCACGCCATCGACCTTCGCCTCGGCCGAGAACTTCCAGACGTTACCGCGCTGGCGCTCCTTGGTGACGTGGACGCGCATCTGGTCGCCCGGCACCACCGGCTTCCTGAACTTCGCCCCCTCGATCGACATGAAGTAGACGAGCTTGCCCCGCGCGCTCTCGCCCAGCGTCTCCACCACCAGCACGCCCGCGGTCTGGGCCATGCTCTCGATGATCATCACGCCGGGAAAGACGGGATGGCGCGGGAAGTGGCCCTGGAAGATGCCCTCGTTGATGGAGACGTTCTTGATGCCCGTGGCACTCGTGCCGGGAATGAAGTCCACCACGCGGTCCACGAGCAGGAAGGGGTAGCGATGCGGGATCGCCTCCATGATGCGGGCGATGTCGAGCACGTCCCGCGTACCGCCCGCCGGCTGCGCCTCCTTCGACGCGGCCCTGCTGCCGCCCCCGTCCCCGAGGACCTGACCTGTGCTGTCCGACATGCTCAATCGCTCTTCGTTTCGGGCATGCGGGCCGCTGCCTTCGATCGTCCCAGCTTCCGCATCGCGGCCGCAACCCGCAAGCCCTCCCTCGCGGGGATAGCCGGGAAGCCGAAGACGTCCATTCCCTCCGGCACGTCGTTGATGACGCCCGACTTGGCGCCGACCCGCGCCCGGGAACCGATATTGAGATGGCCGGAAATACCGGCCTGCGCTGCGACGACGACGAAGTCCCCGAGCACGGTGGAGCCGGAGATCCCGGCCTGGGCAACCAGCACGCAGCCGCGCCCGGTACGGACGTTATGGCCGATCATCACCTGGTCATCCAGCCGCGTGCCGGACCCGATGACCGTGTCGTTGCCCGAGCCGCGGTCGATACAGCTGTTGGCGCCGACCTCCACGTCGTCGCCCAGCAGCACGCGGCCAAGCTGGGGCACCGTCACGTGCTCGCCCGTGCGCGCCGTGGCGAAGCCGAAGCCCTCGCTGCCGATCCGCGCGCCGGGGTTCAGCGTCACCCGGTCCCCGGCGATGCAGTGCGTGGCCGTAACATGCGACAGGATACGGCAATCCGCCCCGAAGACGCAGTTGGGGCCGATATGGGCATGGGGCCCGACGATGCAGCGCGGGCCAAGCACGGCCCCGGCCTCGACCACGGCATAGGGGCCGATCTCGCAGCCCTCGCCGATCACCGCCCCCTTCCCGACCACGGCCATCGGGTGGATGGCGCCGGACGCGACCGCGGGCGGATGAAGAAGGGTCGCGATGCGCGCGAAGGCGAGCACAGGGGCGGGGGAGACGAGCGCGACGGCGCCCTCCGGCACCGCATGCGCGTTCGCCTCTGCCAGCACCACGGCGCCGGCACGGCTCTCCCTCAAGCTCGGCAGCCAGCGCCGACCCTCGAGGAAGGAGACATCGTCCGGCCCGGCGGATTGCAGGGTGGCGACGCTCGTGAACAGACGCCCCTCCACCCCTGCCGGCAGCGCGATACCGGCCGCCGCGGCCAGCTGCCCCAGCGTCAGGGGACCGGCCGAGGGATGGAAGCGAGGATCCGCCGCCACCGACTTAGCGGCGGGGCTGCTGCGCCGCCGGCGCGGCGGGCTGGGCGGCGGGGGCGGCAGGCCGGGCGGCAGCGGGTGCGGCCGGAGCGGCACCGCCCTGGGCGGCCGGCTGGGCCGGGGCCTGGCCCTCGGGCGGAAGCGTCACGCTGCGGAGCACGCGGTTCACCTGCTGGCTGATCTCGTCCGTCAGGTCGAAGGGCGCGTCATTGAAGATCACGAGCGGGCGCGGCAGCACGAGGTTCACGTTCCGGCTGGCGGCCACCTGGCGGATCACCACGGCCAGCGCCTGCTCGATCTCGCCGAGCGCGGCCTGGGCCACCTGCTCGATGGCGCGGGAACGGTCGCGGAAGACGCGCTGGCTGTCGGTGATGCGCTCCTGCAGCTCGCGCTCGCGCTGGCGCAGCTGGTCGGGGTTCATCGTCGCGCGCTGGTTGGCGAGCGTTGTCTGCTCCTCACGCCAGCGGGTCTGCTCGCGCTGCAGGTCGTCGTTCAGGCGCTGCCGGCGGCGCTCCACCTCCTCGCGCACGCCGTTGAAGGCGGTCGAGTTCCGCTGGATCTCCGGCACGTCCACAATGCCGATGACGGCGGCCGGCGGCGGCTGGCCGGGCGGGAGCGGCGCGGGGTTGGGCTGGGGCGGGCGCTGGGCCTGCTGCGGCGGGCGCTGCTGCTGCTGGGGCGGCCGCGACGGCTGCTGGGCAGGCCGCGCGGCGCCGCCGCCACCGCCACCCGGCGGGATAAAGAAGCCGGGGTCGGACTGCGCGAGCGCGGGCCCACCCGCCGAGAGGACGGGGATGAGCAGGGCCGCCAAGGCTGCGATCGCGGGGCGCGCGGACATCATTCGTGCTCCAGTCTCTTCGATCTCAGAACCGCGTGCCGAAGCCGAAGCGGAAGATCTGCGTGGTGTCGTAGCTCTTCTTCACCACCGCCTTGCCGAAGTCGAGGTTGATCAGCCCGAAGGGGCTGCGCCAGGACACGCCAACGCCGGTGCCGACGCGCGGGGAGGAGTCATCCGCGATGTTCGGCCCGCTGGAAGAGCCGCTGAGGCCGCCCACGTCCACGAAGGCGCGGCCAGTGATGCCGATCTCCTCGGGGACGGGCAGCGGGAAGCGGAACTCGGTCGTCTGGGTATAGAGGAAGCGGCCGCCAAGGCTGTCGCGGGTGCCGTTCGGGGTGATGTCGCGTGGGCCAGCGCCGGCCGTCTGGAAGCCGCGCAGGTTCTCGCCGCCGAGGAAGAAGCGGTCCACGATCCGCTCCCGCTTGCCGCCGAAGGGCTCGAGGTAGCCGACCGAGCCCTGCAGCGCGAGCACGTAGTTCGGGTCGCCCAGCAGCCGCTCGAAGGGGATGAAGTAGGCGCCGTCCACGCGGCCGCGGACATAGTTCACGTCGCCGCCGAGGCCGGCCACGTCCGTGCCGACGCGCACGAGGTATCCGCTGTGCGGGTCGAGGCGGCTGTCGCGCCGGTCGTAGGTGAGCGTCTGCCCCACCTGGGAAAGCAGCGTCTCGCCCCTCTGCTCCTGGATGTAGCGGGAGGCGCCGGTGACGATGTCGTAGATGTTGCGCTGCGCGAGCGTGTAGCTGAAGGACTGGCGCAGGAACTCGTTGTACTCGTAGCCGGCGCGCAGCGCGAAACCGTAGCGGCGCTCGCGATAGCCCGAGTAAGTCGTGAGGTCGCGGTTGATGTAGAACACGTCCGCGCCCACCGCGAGGTTGCGATCGAGGAAGGACGGGTCCGTCACCGAGAAGTCGAGCTGGCTGCGCCGCTGGGCGAGCACGCCGTTAAGGCGCGCGTCGATGCCGGTGCCGAGCAGGTTGCGCTCGCGCAGCCCCACATCGGCCAGCGCGCCCGCATCCGTGGAGTAGCCGCCGCCGAGCGAGACCTCGCCGGTCGCGCGCTCGGTCACGCCGGTGGTCAGGATCACACGGTCCGGCGCGGAGCCGGGCGTGGTGTTGATCGTCGCGTCGCTGAAGTAGCCGAGGTCGCGGATGCGCTGGCGGGAACGGCGCACCTGCGCCGCGTTGAAGGCGTCGCCCTCAGCGAGGCGGAACTCGCGCCGGATCACGCGGTCCTGGGTGCGGACATTGCCGGTCACGTCGACGCGCTCGACGTAGAGGCGGTTGCCCTCCTTCACCTCAAAGGTGATGTCGATCGTGCCGCGCTCGGTGTTGCGCACAACGCGCGGCGTGACCTCCACGAAGGGAGCGCCAAGCGCGTTGGCGCGGTCCGACATGGTCTCGGCAATCCGCTCGACCGCCTCGCCGTCATACTGGTCGCCGCTCGAGATGTTCACCTCGGGACGAAGCTGGTCGGCCGTCACGCTGCGCAGCGAGGAGGTCGTCTCGACCTTGCCGAAGCGGTAGCGCCGCCCCTCGTCCACCACGTAGGTGACGAAGAAGCCCGTGCGATCCGGCGTCAGCTCGGCGGAGCTGGCGGTGACGTTCACGTCCGCGAAGCCCTGGCGGAGATAGAAGCGGCGCAGCAGCTCTCGGTCGAAGTTCAGGCGCTCGGGGTCGTAGGTGTCGCTCGTGCTGAGCGGGCGGTACCAGGCGGCCTCGCGCGTCGCCACGATCTCCTTCAGCCGGCTGTCCGAGTAGGACCGGTTGCCGACGAAGTTGATCCGGGTAATGAGCGCGACCTCGCCCTCGTTCACCTCGAAGACCACGTCCACCCGGTTCTGGTCGAGGCGGATGATCTTCGGCTCCACCGTGGCGGAGAGCCGCCCGCGGCTCGCGTAGAGGTCCAGCACCCGGGAACGGTCCGACTGCGCAGCCTGGGGCGTGAAGACCGAGCGGGCGCGGAGCTGCACGGCGTTGCGCAGCACGTCGTCGCTGAGCTTGCTGTTCCCCTCGAAGGCCACCCGGTTGACGATCGGGTTCTCCTCCACCTGCACCTGGATCCGGTCCCCCTGGCGGGAGACGCGCACATCGCGGAACAGGCCGGTGGCGTAGAGCGTGCGGAGCGACCGGTCCAGCCGGTCCTCCTCGAAGGCGTCGCCGGGCTGCAGCAGCATGTAGGAGCGAATCGTGTCCGCCTCGATGCGCTGGTTGCCCTGCACGTCGATCGCCTGGACCGTGCCCGAAGCGGGCCGTGCCTGCCGGGCGGGAAGCGCGCGGCCGGCAGCCGGGCGCGCGGCCACGGGGCGGGCGGTGCCTCGCTGGGCGGCGCGGGGCTCGGGGCCGCGCGGCTGCGCCTCCGCGCCGGAGGTGACCATGACGGGAACGAGGCAAGTGGCGGCCAGGAGGACGGCCCGGGAGAAAGGCGTGACTTGCAAGGCGTGATCCTGTGCCGGCGTTTCCGGGTCGCGGGGCTGGAGGCCCGCGACGGCGCCGCAACCTAGCGACAAGGGCCGTGCGTTGCCACCCCCGGCCGAGGTTGCGGCCGGGGGTGAGAAAAATTTACGCCCGGCCGTGCTCTCAGCCGAAGAGGCCGTGCACCCAGCGGAACAGGCCGAAGTTCGAGAGGTCGTTCCATGTGGCGAAGATGAACAGAGTCGCCAGCACCGCGAGCCCCGCCCGGAAGCCGTATTCCACCGCCCGCGGCGGCAACGGCCGGCCACGCAGCGCCTCGATCGCGTAGAAAACCAGATGCCCGCCGTCGAGCACCGGAATCGGGAAGAGGTTGATCAGCGCGAGGTTGACCGAGAGGATCGCCATGAACGTCACGAGGCTGGAGAGCCCAAGGCTGGCCACCTGCCCGGAGAGCTGAGCGATCCGCAGCGGCCCGCCGAGTTCCTCCGTGCCCCGCTGACCCGCGATCATCTGCCAGATGCCGCCGAGCGTCTGCACCGTGATCTCGCCCGTGTAGGCGATGCCGCCCCAGATCGCCGAGAGCGGGTCCGTCCGCTCATAGACCGGCGCCCCGCCGCCGATGCCGAGCAGCCCGACCGGCGCCGCGCCCTCCGCTGCGCCGGCACGGGGCTGCGGGGTCACGGTCACGCTCATCTCCCGCCCCTCGCGCAGCAGGTGGAGCTGAATCGGCTGGTTGGCGCGCGGTTGGACGTAGGCCTGCACCTGCTCGAAGCGCGTGACCGGCGTTTCGTCGAGCGAGACGATGCGGTCGCCGACCATCACCCCCGCCCGCTCCGCCGCGCCGCCCGCCACCACGGAGGCGACGCTGGTGGTGCCGACCGGACGGCCCACAGCCATGAAGAGCGCGGCGAAGAGCACGGCCGCGAGGACGAAGTTGGCAGCCGGCCCCGCCGCGACGACGATCGCGCGGTCGAGCACGGACTTGTCGTGGAAGCGCGGCCCCCGCGGGTCGTGCCCGGCGGGCGCATCGACCGAATCGGTCACGTCGCCCGGCCCTTCCTGCCCGTAGAGCTTCACGTAACCGCCGAGCGGCAGCCATCCGATCTGCCACTCCGTCCCGCGCCGGTCCGTCCAGGCGGCGATGCGGCGGCCGAAGCCGATGGAGAAGCGCTCGACATAGATGCCGCGCCAGCGGGCGGCGGCGTAGTGGCCCAACTCGTGGAAGAAGACGAGCACGCCCAGGACCACGACGAAGGCCAGGATGGTGCGGAAGGGATCGGGAAGGAACTGCACCGGGGTCTCTCTGGCTGTTCGGCTTGCTGGATCAGGCGGGGGCGTGAAGGCTGCTGGCGATGCGCTCCGCCTCAGCCCGGGCGGCGGCATCGAGGTCGATCACGGCGTCGAGGCTCGCCACGGGCGGGGTGCCGAGGCGCTCCATCGTTTCCTCGACGACGCGGGCGATGTCGAGGAAGCCGAGGCGGCGCGAGAGGAAGCGCGCCACCGCCACCTCGTTCGCCGCATTGAGGATGGTGGGGGCGCCACCTCCGGCCAGCAAGGCCTCCCGCGCGAGGCGCAGCGCGGGGAAGCGGACGGGATCGGGCGCGGAGAACTCCAGGCGCCCCAGCGCGGCCAGGTCCAGCCGCGCCACGTCGGCCCGCATCCGGTTCGGCCAGGCGAGGGCATGGGCGATCGGCGTGCGCATATCGGGCGTTCCGAGCTGCGCCAGCAACGAGCCATCCGCGTACTGCACGAGGCCGTGGACCGCCGACTGCGGGTGCACCAGCACCTCGATCCTGTCCGGCGACACGGGAAAAAGCCGCGCCGCCTCGATCAGCTCCAGCCCCTTGTTGAACATGGTGGCGCTGTCGATGCTGATCTTCGCGCCCATGGACCAGACGGGGTGGCGCACCGCCTGCTCAGGGGTCGCCGCTCGCATTTCGGCGAGGCTGGCCGTGCGGAACGGCCCGCCGGAGGCCGTAAGGATGATCCGCTCCACCATCGCGGGGTCGCGGGCGTCGAGGGCCTGGAAGATGGCATTGTGCTCGGAATCGACCGGCAGCAGCGTCGCGCCGGCGTCCCGGACCGCGCGCAGGAAGATCTCGCCGGCGCAGACCAACGCCTCCTTGTTGGCCAGCGCCAGCGTGCCGCCCCGCCGCAGCGCCGCGAGCGCCGGATGCAGCCCCGCCGCGCCGACGATGGCGGCCATGGTCCAGTCCGCCGGCCGCGCCGCGGCCTCGATCACCGCCTCCGGTCCGGCCGCGGCCTCGATGCCGCTCCCCGCCAGGGCCTCGCGCAGCGCCGGCAGCCCGGCTGGGTCCGCCAGCACGGCGATTCGCGCCCGCAGCCGCCGGGCCGTTTCCGCCAGGGCCGCGGCATCGCGCCCGGCGACCAGCGCCTCCACTGCGAAGGCTCCCTCGGGCGCGGCCTCCAGCAGGGCCGTGGTGGAGCGCCCGACCGAGCCGGTGGCGCCGAGGATGGTTACGGTGCGCGTCATGGCGTCGCCCCCGGGGTTAGGGTGGGGAAGGTCAGCGCCACAGCGCGCCGCCATAGCCGATCAGCAGCGCCAGAAGCATGGCGGCCGGGGCGGCGGCCAGCAGCCCGTCCAGCCGGTCGAGCAACCCGCCATGACCGGGGATGAGGCTGGAGGTGTCCTTGACCTTGAAGTGCCGCTTGATCGCGGATTCGAGGAGGTCGCCGGCCTGGGTGGCGACGGCCAGCACCGCCGCCGCGGCCGCCGCGCGGAAGAAGCTGCCGGGTGCGAGCTGCAGGGCCACGAAGCCGCCGATGACCATGGCCAGCAGCAGCCCGCCGGCCGCCCCGGTCCAGGTCTTGGCCGGCGAGACCTGCGGCCAGAGCAGCGGCCCGCCGAGGGCCCGGCCAGCCAGATAGGCGCCGATATCGCTCGCCCAGACGACGAGGAGGAGGAAGAGAAGATTCGCCCGCCCGGCCTCGTTCTCGTGCCGCAGTTCGATGAGGCAGAGGCCGGCGATGCCGATGTAGAGCACCCCGAGCGCAAGCCGCAGGCTTGGCTGAGCCGGCCGGTCGCGGTCGCGCATCCCTGCCGCGAAGGCCCAGGTCAGCAGGAAACCCGCCCCCAGCACCGCCCAGGCCGCGAGCGGGTATTCCATCACCGCCAGCGTCCCGGCGATGAACACGGCCACCGGCACCCCCGCGCCCGGCAGGGTGCGCGCGCGCATCCCGCAGAGATGCACCCATTCCCAGGTCAGGATGGCCGCGCCGAGGGCGAGGAGAAAGGTATAGGCATTCGCGCCGAGCCAGACGCAGAGAAGCGCGCAGGGTGCCAGCACGATGGCCGAGAGCACCCGCTTGCGCAGGTCCCGCCAGTTCTTCCCGGGCTTGGCCGCCGGCGCGGCCTCCGGCGCGGTGCCCGCGTCCGCCACCGCCTCAGCCGGTCCGGGCGCCGAAACGCCGGTCGCGGCGCTGGAACTCGGCGACGGCCTCGCGCAGATGGGTGGCGTCGTAGTCGGGCCAGAGCACGGGCTGGAAGACCAGCTCGGCATAGGCGCACTGCCAGAGAAGAAAGTTCGACAGCCGGCTCTCGCCGGAGGTGCGGATGATGAGGTCCGGGTCCGGCATGCCCGCCGTGTCGAGATGCGCGGCGAGGCTCGCCTCGTCGATATGCGCCTCGTCGATCTCGCCGCTCGCCACGCGACGGGCCAGGGCGCGGGCGGCCTTCACCAGCTCCGCCCGCCCGCCATAGGAAAGGGCCACGTTGAGGTTCAGCCGCGTGTTGCCGGCCGTGACGGCCTCCGCGCGGGCGATCTCGGCCTGCATGCCCGGCCCGAAGGCCGTGCGGTCCCCGATGACGCGCAGGCGGACGCCCTTCTCGACCAGCTGCCCCACCTCGTGGCGGAGGTAGTGGCGCATCAGCCCCGTCAGGTCCCGAACCTCGTCCGCCGGGCGGCGCCAATTCTCGCTGCTGAAGGCGAAGAGGGTGAGCCAGGAGATGCCCATGTCGCCAGCCGCCTCGATCAGCCGGCGCGTGGCCTCCGCCCCCGCCTTGTGGCCGAGCGCCCGGGGCACGCCGCGGGCCGCTGCCCAGCGGCCGTTGCCGTCCATGATCACCCCCACATGAAGGGGGGCGGCGGGGGTCTCCCCCCTCACTCGTTTGGTCTGCGTGGCGGCGCTCATGAGGATACGGCCGCTCAGACGGCCTTGATGTCCTTTTCCTTCTCCGCGTAAGCCGCGTCCACCTTCTTCACGTACTCATCGGTCAGCTTCTGCACGTCGTCGGACCAGCGCTTGGCGTCGTCCTTCGAGATCTCGGACTTCGTCTCCCAGCCCTTGATCGTCTCCATCCCGTCGCGGCGGACGCCGCGGATGGAGACCTTGTTCGCCTCGGCGTACTTGGCCGCCTGCTTGGCCAGGTCGTTGCGGCGCTCCTGCGTCAGCGGCGGCAGGGGAACGCGGATCACCTGGCCCTCGGCCTGCGGGTTGAGGCCGAGATTGGCGTCACGGATGGCCACCTCCACCGCCTTGGTCACCGACTTGTCCCAGACCTGCACCGACAGCAGCCCAGGGCCGGCGACAGATATATTGGCCACCTGGCTCAGCGGCTGGTTCGTGCCATAGGCCTCGACCCGGATCGGCTCCAGCAGCGCCGGGCTGGCACGGCCGGTGCGGAGGCCGGTGAACTCCTTGCGCAGGGTCTCCAGCGCGCCATCCATGCGGCGCACCAGATCCTTGCGAAGCTCGGGGAAGTCGGGGGGAGCGGCCATGGGGTGTCCCTCAGCTCTCGTGGACCGTGGTGAACTTGCCCTCGCCCTTCATGACGGCGGTGAAGGCACCCGGCTCATGGATGTCGAAGACGATGATCGGAAGCTTGTTCTCGCGCGCGAGCGAGATGGCGGCCGCGTCCATGACCGCGAGGTCGCGCGCGAGCATGTCGTGATAGGTCAGCGCCTCGTAACGCTCAGCCAGCGGGTCCTTGCGGGGGTCGGCGGTATAGACGCCGTCCACCTGCGTGCCCTTCAGCAGCGCGTCGCAACCCATCTCGGCCGCGCGCAGGGCGGCGGCGGTGTCGGTCGTGAAGAAGGGGTTGCCCGTGCCGGCGGCGAAGATCACCACCCGCCCCTTCTCCATGTGCCGCACGGCGCGGCGGCGGATGAAGGGCTCGCAAAGGCTGGCCATGGGGATGGCGGACTGCACGCGGGTGGTGACGCCCGCCTTCTCCAGCGCGTTCTGCATGGCCAGTGCGTTGATCACGGTGGCCAGCATGCCCATGCCATCGGCCTGGGCCCGGTCCATCCCGGCGGCCGCGCCGGAGACACCGCGGAAGATGTTGCCCCCGCCGATCACGAGGCCGACCTCGATCCCGAGCTGGGTGACCGCGAAGATGTCCTCGGCGATCGCGTTCACGGTCGTGGCGTCGAGACCGTAATTGCCCTTGCCCATCAGGGCCTCGCCCGAAACCTTCAGCAGGACACGCTTGTAGCGGAGGCTTGTCATTCTGTGCTGCGGTCCTGGAGGCTGGCGAGGTTAATCGCGCCCGGGCAGCCCGGCAAGGCGCCGTGGCCGGGAGCGTGGCGTCCGGCGCCGGGCGAGGATCACCCGGCGACGAACCGTTCCCCCCTGCGAGGAGGGGTGTGCCGGGCGCGGAGGAGCGCCCGGCGGGCCGGTCAGCCGGCGGTGCCGGCGGCGGCGGCGACCTCGGCGGCGAAGTCGCTCGTCTCCTTCTCGATGCCCTCGCCGAGCTGGAAGCGGGCGAAGCCCGTCAGCTTGGCGCCGGACTTCTGGACGACGGCCTTCACGCGGCTCTCGCCGTCATGCACCCAGACCTGCTCCAGCAGCACCACTTCCTCGTAGTACTTGCGGATGCGGCCCTCGACCATCTTCTCGATGACCGCAGGGGGCTTGCCGGAGGCTTGGGCCTGCTCGGTCAGCACCGCGCGCTCACGGTCCAGCGCCGAGCTGTCCACCGCGGAGATGTCGAGCGCGTCCGGCCGGGCGGCCGCGACGTGCATGCCGATCTGCCGGCCGAGTGTGAGGATCGTGTCCCCGCCATCCGCGGCCTCGAGGGCGGCCAGGACGCCGATCTTGCCCAGGCCCGGCTTCACCGCGCTGTGGACGTAGGTGGCGACGGCGCCCGAGGGCACCGAGAGCACGCGGGCGCGGCGGATCGTCATGTTCTCGCCAATCGTGGCAATCAGGCGGGTCAGCTCCTCGGCGACCGTGTGGCCGGCGCCCGGATACTGCGCGCCCTTCAGCGCCTCCACGTCCTCGCCGGCCTCGAGGGCGATCTGCGCGACCGTCTGGACGAAGCCCTGGAACCCCTCGTTACGGGCAACGAAGTCGGTCTCGGCATTCACCTCGACCATCGCGGCCTTCGTGCCGGCGGCGGCGACGCCGATCAGGCCCTCGGCGGCCACGCGGCCGGACTTCTTGGCGGCGGAGGAAAGTCCCTTCTTGCGCAGCCAGTCGATCGCCGCCTCGGAGTCGCCGTTGCTCTCCACGAGGGCCTTCTTGACGTCCATCATGCCCGCGCCGGTCTTCTCGCGCAGGTCGCGCACCATGGCTGCCGTGATCTCGGCCATCTGTCTCTATCCCGTCTTCTGGCATGCCGGCCCGGCCGGGCGTACCCGGGACGTTGTGGCGCGGCGTGTATGCGATACGCCGGGGCGGCCATGCCACCCCGGCGCGATCAGTTCATTGCGAGCCCGCGCGGTCCGGCCCGCGCGGGGGTCGCGGCGATCAGCCCGCCTGGTTGGCGTCCGCGCCCTCGACGCCCGAGGCCGGGCTGGACTGCGCGTTCTCGAGCGCCGGGCCGGCCGCGGCGTCGGGGCCGCCCACGGACTCGGGGATGCTCTCGGCGAAGATGCCGACGCCCTCGGTCGAGGCGATGTCGTTCGGCACGGAGGGCAGCGCCTCGTCGTCCGGCAGGGCGTCGACCGGCAGGTCCGCCTGGGCGCCGACATCGATGCCGGAGTTGGACAGCTCGGCCGAGATGCCGTCGAACACGGCGGCCGCCATCATGTCGCAGTAGAGGTTGATGGCGCGGATCGCGTCGTCATTGCCCGGGATCGGGAAGGCGACGCCCGAGGGGTCGGCGTTGGAGTCGCAGACGGCGATCACGGGGATGCCGAGCTTGTTGGCCTCCTCGATCGCCAGCTTCTCCTTGATCGTGTCGATCACGAAGATCACGTCGGGCAGGCCGCCCATCTCGCGGATGCCGCCGAGCGCGCGGTCGAGCTTCTCCTTCTCGCGCGTCAGCATCAGGATCTCCTTCTTGGTGAGACCCTGGGTGTTGCCGCCGAGCTGCTCGTCCATCTGCTTCAGGCGCTTGATGGAGCCGGTGATGGTCTTCCAGTTCGTGAGCATGCCGCCGAGCCAGCGGTGGTTCACGTAGTACTGGCCGCAGCGGGTCGCGGCCTCGGCCACGTAGTCCGCCGCCGCCTTCTTGGTGCCCACGAAGAGCACGCGGCCGCCGCCGGCCACCACGTCGCGCACGGTGCGGAGCGCACGGTCGAGCATGGGGACGGTCTGCTGCAGGTCGAGGATGTGGACCTGGTTGCGGACACCGAAGATGTAGGGGGCCATCTTCGGGTTCCACCGGCGGGTGTGGTGGCCGAAGTGGACGCCGGCCTCGAGCAGGCCGCGCAGGGTAACGTCGGGCATCGCCATGTGGCGGTTCCTTCTTCCGATTGATCCGGTTAGGCCTCCGCGGCGCTGTACCCCCGTGCGACATTTTCCCTGTGGGAAAAGTCGGGGGACCGGACCCTGCCGCTTATCTCGGAAGGGCGCACCGCGTGCGGATTTGCCGGGCATGGAGAAGCCCCCGTGCCCGGCGCGCGGCATATGGCACGCGGCGCCCGCCCGGGCAAGGGCGCGCCACCCCGTTGCGGCGCAGCCCTGCCTTGTTGCGCCGGCCCAAGCGGAGCCCGCTCAGACGGTGAAGGCGGCCTCCAGCCGCTTCAGCATCGCCTGCTCGGTAGGGGAGACCTTGCTCACCAGCCCGAGGAAGCCGCCCGCGGCCTCCGCCACCTGGTGCGCGCGCGCCATGACGTCCTTGTGCAGCGCCATACGAGCCTCGGGCGCCAGAGCGCGGACGTAATCCGCCCAGGTGGCGAGCAGGTCGGCCGGCGGGTGCTGGGCCAGCCAGTGGTCGAGCAGGTTGTGCGCGGCGCTGCCCGCGGGAATGCCGGCCCTATCGGCGGCGGAGAGCACCGCCTGGCGTTCCTCCCGCTGCGGCGCCCCGTCCGCCCAGGCGACGAGGACGAGCGGGGCCAGGGAGAGAGCGGTCAGCGCGTTCGCGCCGATGCCGTGGGCGGCAAGACGCTCGAGCACGGCCGGATCCTGAATGCCGGTGCCGGAGGCGGGTGACTGGCCGCTCTCCTCGGGGTGCAGGCGGCGGATCGCCTCGGCGTTCTCGCGGGCGAAGAAGGCCTCCTCCAGGGCCTTGCGGCGCTCGTCCAGAAAGTCGTGACTCATGGCATCCTCCAGCACTGGGTCATTGCCCTTGTGGGCATCGAAAGAAGGATAGGGGGTGCGCCGGCCGGCTCCAATGCCGCCCCCTCACGGCGGTTGTCACGCCGGGTCCCGTTCTGCCACCCTTTCACAGGGCAGGACGCCGGCAACAGGCGCCGCCCGACGGGAGGATATCCGATGGCCAGGCACGCGCAGGGGCCCCTGCCCCGCCGAACCCTTCTCGCGCTCGGCGCCGCGGGGCTGGGGAGGCCGGCCCTTGCCCAATCCGGCTTTCCCAACAGGCCCATTCGGCTGCTCGTGCCCTGGCCGCCCGGCGGCTCGGCCGACGCGCAGCTCCGCTCCCTCGCCGATGTCGCGACGAAGCTCCTCGGGCAGCCCGTGCTTGTCGAGAACCGCTCCGGCGCCCGCGGGCTGCTCGCGGCGCAGGCGCTGCTCCAGGCGGCGCCTGACGGCTACACCCTTGCCCAGCACCACCTCTCGGTCCTGCGCCACCCCTTCATGACCAAGGCCCGGTCCTGGGACCCGGTGGCGGACTTCACCCCGGTCCTAGGGCTGACCGGCTGGCTCTTTGGCGTCGTCGTGCGGGCGGACAGCCCGATCCAGGACTGGGCCGGCTACGTGGCGACCGCCAAAGCAAGGCCGGGGCGGATGACCTACTCGACCAGCGGCATCGGCACGAGCAACCACATCGCCATGGAGGACATCTGCTCGCGGCTTGGCCTGGAGATGGTCCACGTCCCCTTCCGCGGCACAACCGAGGGCGTGACGGCCTTGCTGGGCGGGCAGATCGACAGCATCGCCGATAGCTCCGCCTGGGTGCCGCAGGTCGAATCCGGCGCCTTCCGCCTCATCTGCGTCTGGTCGCCGGAGCGAGCCGCACGCTTCCCCGCCGTGCCGACCCTGAGGGAACTCGGCGTGGACGTGGTCGTCACCTCGCCCTACGGCATCGCGGGGCCCAGGGGCATGGACCCCGGCGTGGTGCGGGTGCTGCACGACGCGCTGAAGGAGGCGCTGATGAGCCCGGAGAACACGGCCATCCGCGAGCGCTGGGACATGCCGCTCGCCTATCTCGACACCGCCGCCTACCGCGACTTCATCGCCGAGCGCGTCGCCTATGAGCGCGAGATGGTCGGCAAGCTGAGGCTCAGCATCGACAGCTAGAGGGCCTTCAGAAGCGAACCCCTCACAGGAGATCCGGATCCGGGAGGCGCCGGGAAGACATGCGGGCGGAGGACGCGGCGAACGGGGCTGCGCCGGACGCCGGCATCAACCCTGCGACCTGCCCGTCTCCGAAGCTCTCTCGGTCTCCATCACGACCGGCCAGTCGAGGACGTACTCGAAAAGGATGAGAGCAGCCACGGCGGCAACGGTCACCACCGCCAGGGCCAGGCTCGATCCCGGGTGTGAGACCCGCCACCAGGGAGAAAAGAGGTCCATGACAGCCTCCAGGCTTGATCGGCGCGGAACCCCGATAGCACCCGTCCAGCTCCCTCTTCAGCTGCGGGGGCATCGGGAAAACAGGTTATCAACCGTTCCCGCCGAATGCCACAAATGCCTGCGCCGGTGCGGCTGAGACGCCTTCAGGCCGCCTCCACCGCCTCCACGCCCGGGATCACCTTCATCGCCTGGGCCAGCCGGGGCGAGACGTTCCAGCGGCCGGGCAGGGTCAGCTCCACCTCCTGACCGGGCCCGGTGCGGGGGATGAGGATGACCTCCCCCCTGCCCTTCCCTTCCCGCTCCAGCAGGGCACGGAGGGCGTCGATCGCCTCCATCGCCGCCACCTCGATCCGCAGGCCCTGGCCGATGGACTGGGCCGCGCGCTCCAGCGGCTCGCAGTCTAGCGCGGTGAGGCGCACGGCCTCGCCATCCACCCGCACCTCGGCGGAGAAGATCACGGCGTTGCCCTCCACCAGCATCTCCCGGCACTTGCCGAGGATCTCGGAGAAGCAGGTGACCTCCGTGCTGCCGCTGGCGTCCGAGATGCGGATCCAGGCCATGCGGCTGCCGGTCTTCGTCGTGCGCTCCTTCGCGCCGATAATGGTGCCGGCGAGCTTCAGCCGCCCCGCGCCGGCCTGGGCACGCTCCGTCATCTTCGCGATGGGGCAGACGTTCAGCTTGCGCAGCGTGTCGATATAGGTGTCGAGCGGATGGGCGGAGAGGTGGAAGCCGATCGCCTCCGCCTCCTTCTCCAGCCGGTCGAGCTGCGGCCAGTCCGGCATGTCCCGCAGCCGCAGCGGCGGCGTATCCGCGGAGGCGCCGGGCGCACCGAAAAGGCCGATCTGCGCGCTGCCCCGGTCCTCGGCGGCGGCCTGGGCGCGACGAAGGATCCCTTCAGCCCCCTCGGTCACCCGCGCGCGGTTGGGGTCCAGGCATTCGAAGGCACCGGCGCGGGCGAGGTTCTCCACCTGCATCTTGTTGAGCTGCTTCGGGTCCACGCGGTCCGCGAAGTCAGAGAGGGAGCGGAAGGGCCCGCCCTCCCCGCGCACGCGCACGAGGTCCTGCATGGCGGCGAGGCCCACGCGCTTCACGGCGGCCAGCGCGAAGCGGATCGACTCCACCTGCCTGCCGTCCTCCCCCTCCTGCACCTCCACCGTGAACTCGGCGGCGCTGCGGTTCACGTCCGGCGGCAGCACCTTGATGCCGAGGCGGGACGCCTCCTGCAGGTGGGAGGCGAGCTTGTCGGTATTCGCCATGTCGAGCGTCATGGAGGCCGCGAGGAAGGCGACGGTGTGGTTCGCCTTCAGCCAGGCCGTCTGGTACGAGACGAGCGCGTAGGCGGCGGCGTGCGACTTGTTGAAGCCGTACTCCGCGAAACGCTCCATCAGGTCGAAGATCTCGCCGGCCTTGTCGTTCGGGATGCCGCGCGCCGTCGCGCCCTCCACGAAGATCGCGCGCTGGGCCTGCATCTCCGAACGGATCTTCTTGCCCATGGCGCGGCGCAGCAGATCGGCGCCGCCGAGCGAGTAGCCCGCCAGCTCCTGGCTGATCTGCATCACCTGCTCCTGGTAGACCAGGATGCCGTAGGTCTCCTCAACCAGCGGGCGCATCGCAGGGTGCACGGGTTCCCAGGGCTCGCCGTGCTTGCGCGCGCAATAGGCCGGGATGTTCGCCATCGGGCCCGGGCGGTAGAGCGAGACGGCGGCGATCAGGTCCTCGAAGCGGTCCGGGCGCATCATGCGGAGGCAGTCCCGCATACCCTGGCCTTCGAACTGGAACACGCCCGCCGCATCGCCCTTCGCCAACATGGCGTAGGTCTTGGCGTCGTCCAGCGGGATGGTGGTCAGGTCCACGTTGATCCCCTGGCCCTTGAGGATGTTCACCGCGCGCTCGAGCACCGTGAGCGTCTTCAGGCCGAGGAAGTCGAACTTTACCAGTGACGCGCTCTCGACGTATTTCATCGAGTACTGCGTCACCAGCATGTCGCTCCGCGGATCGCGGTAGAGCGGCACGATCTCGATCAGCGGCTTGCGCCCGATCACCACGCCCGCGGCATGGGTGGAGGCGTTGCGGTAGAGGCCTTCGAGCTGCAGGCCCGTATGCATGAGACGATCGACGTTCTCGTCGGTCTCGCGCATCTCCTTCAGCCGCGGCTCGCCGTCCAGCGCCTCCTGGAGCGTCGGCGGCTTGGCGGCGTTGAAGGGGATCAGCTCCGCGATGCGATTCACCTGGCCGTAGGGCATGCCCATGACGCGGCCGACGTCGCGCACCACCGCCTTCGCCTGCAAGCGGCCAAAGGTGATGATCTGGCCAACGCGATCCTCCCCGTACTCGCGGCGCACGTACTGGATCACCTCTTCCCGGCGGTCCTGGCAGAAGTCGATGTCGAAGTCGGGCATCGAGACGCGCTCGGGGTTCAGGAAGCGCTCGAAGAGCAGCCCGAAGCGGAGCGGGTCAAGGTCGGTGATCAGCAGCGCCCAGGCGGCGACGGAGCCCGCGCCCGATCCGCGCCCCGGTCCCACGGGGATGCCCTGCTCCTTCGCCCACTGGATGAAGTCGGCGACGATGAGGAAGTAGCCGGAGAACCCCATCTTCTCGATGATGCCCAGCTCGAAGTCGAGGCGCTCCCGGTACTCCGGGCGCTTCTCCTCGGGCGTGCCCTGGGCGTCGAGGCGACCCTCCAGCCCGCGCGTCGCCATGTCGCGCACGGTCTCGGCCTCGGTCATGCCGGGCTGCACCTTCGGGCAGATAGGCAGCTCCGGCTTCTTCGTCTCCGCCATCACGGCGCAGCGGCGGGCGATGGCCAGCGTGTTGTCGCAGGCCTCCGGCAGGTCGGAGAACAGGGCACGCATGGCGGCCGGCGGCTTGAACCAGTGCTCGGGCGTCAGGCGCCGCCGGTCGGGCTCGGCGAGGGTCCGGCCCTCGGCGATGCAGAGCAGGGCGTCATGCGCCTCGTGCCCCGCCTCGGTCGCGAAATACACGTCGTTTGCGGCGACGATCGGCACGGCCGCGGCATCGGCCAGCGCCAGCAGGCCCGGCTCCACCGCCCGGTCGCGCTCGGTGCCGTGGCGGGTGAGCTCCACCGCCAGGTTGTCGCTATAGGCCTCGCGCAGCGCGGCCAGCAGCCCCTCTGCCATCGGGCGCCGCCCCTCGGCCAGTAGGCGCCCGAGCGGGCCGAGGGTGCCGCCCGTCAGCAGGAAGATTCCCTCCGCATGGGAGCGGAGCTGGTCGAGGTTGATCGCGGGCTTGCCCGAGGGGTCCTCCCCCAGCCAGCCGAGCGAGGACAGCCGCTGGAGGTTCTGCAGCCCCTCCCCGTTCATCGCGAGCGCCACCACCGGATCGGGCGGCAGCCGGGCCGCCTCGGGCCGCTCCGGCTCCT
Source organism: Roseomonas aerilata DSM 19363 (assembly GCF_000711725.1). Taxonomy (GTDB): domain Bacteria; phylum Pseudomonadota; class Alphaproteobacteria; order Acetobacterales; family Acetobacteraceae; genus Roseomonas; species Roseomonas aerilata. The sequence continues at coordinate 170,047 of NZ_JONP01000004.1, forward strand.
TCGCGCGGGCCAGCCAGAGCTGGCAGCCAATGATGGGCTGCACCCCCTCCTTCGTGGCGTACTGGCTGAACTCGAGCGCGCCGAACATGGTGGCCGTGTCAGTCAGCGCCAGCGCGGGCATCCCCGCCTTGCGGGCCAGGCCCGGAAGCTTGTCGGCCTTGATGGCGCCCTCCGCCAGCGAGTAGGCGGAGTGGACATGGAGGTGCACGAAGCTGGAGGGCATCCCCCGAATATAGGTGAGGAACGCCCGATTCGCGCCGCGTCGTGAGCGGAACGATCAGGCGAGTGCCGCGATCTCCTCGTCGCTCGCGTTGAGGGCGGCCCACAGGATCGCGCCGGCCGTGATCGTCGCCGATTTAAGCTCGCCCGGCGGCACCACGGCGCGCGTGTCGGCGCCGGTGAGGAGGTGCCGCAGCGCCCCCTCCGGCACGTCGAACCCGGCGATGAGGCGCAGCGCGGGGATACCGGCGGCAGCGAAGTTCGCGTGGTCCGAATTGACCATCAGGGGAAGATGCACCGCGACCTCCGCCCCGATCGCCGCCGCCGCCTGCCGCACGAAGGGGCCGAGGGCTGTGAAGCCGCTCGTCAGCGCCGTCAGTCGGGGGTGGCCCGCGATACTGTCGAGGTTGAGGTTGAACCGAATGGCGAAGCGACGCGCCGGGTCTATCGAGGCGAGCCAGGCTTTGGAGCCCGAGAGCGCCCATTCCTCCGCCCCGAAGACACAAACCGCGAGGCCCCGACGGCAGGAGAGCAGGTCGGGCGCCACCGCGCGGGCGAGCGCCAGCACGGCGGCGAGGCCGGTCGCGTTGTCCATCGCGCTCTCGCCCAGTGGATGGCCATCCAAGTGGGCGGAAAGCACGACACGACCCTCCCCTCCTCCGGGAAGATCCAGCACCAGGGTCGGCGCCATGGCCGGGGCGGCCTCGCCCTCCAGCAGCAGGCGGGCGCGGCGCCCGGCAAGGCGCGAAGCGACCTCGATCCCCACGCCGAAGCAGGGGATGGGCACGCCGTTGGCGCCGCCCGAGACTGGGCCGATGCCGGGTTCCGGCTGCACCATCAGCGCCGCCGCCGCGCCTGCCGCAGCCGCGGCGGCCAGCTTGAAGCGGCGGTGGATGGTCCAGGGCGCGAAGGGGTATTCGTGCCGCAGCAGCACGGCCTTGCCGCGCACCGCCTCCCCGGCCGCGGCGATGTCATCGGGCGCGCCGCGGCCAAGATCGATCACCTCGAGCTCAACCCCATCGGGTCCAGTATTGCCGGAGCCAAAGAGCGGCACGTGCGGCAGGGCTGTTCCGTCCAGCAGTGACAGGGCGGCGCGGCGAAGCGCCCAGCCACTATAGGGGACAGGTTCTTCCACGGTGGGGCCGGTCTCGCGGAGGCGCGCGAGGGTCCAGGCGAAGGCGGCCTCGGCCGAGGCGCTGCCCTGCACGCGGCCGCCGAAATCGCAGAGCGCCTCGAAATCGGCGCGGAGGCCGGGATCGGCGGCCAGCCGCCCAAGGAAGGTCCTCATCAGCGGACGCTCACGCCGGCCGCGCGGGCGACCTCCGCCCAGCGGTAGAATTCCGCATCGAGCACGCGGGCAAAGGCATCGGGTCCCATTGGCCGCGGCTCCAGGCCTAGCGTGGAGAGACGGGCGCGCACCTCCTCAGTCGCGTTCACCCTGGCGATGGCCGCTGCCAGCCGCGCCCGCGCCTCCACGGGAATGGAGGTGGGGGCCAGCACCCCGAACCAGTTGTCGGCGCTGAGATCGATGCCGCCCTCCAGCAGCGTCGGCACATCGGGCATCGCCGGCAGGCGCCGGGGGGCCGCGACAGCGATGGGGGTGACCTGCCCCGCCCGCAACGGCCCCTCGATCGAGGCCGGAGAGGAGAAGATCGCGTTGATCTGCCCGGCCGCGACATCCTGCAGCGCCGGCCCCGCGCCGCGATAGGCGACATTAGCGAAGCGCGCGCCCGTTAGCTGGCCGAACCACTCCGGCAGGAGATGCGAGAGGCTGCCAATGCCCGAGGAGCCGAAGGACACCGTGTCCGGCCGCACCTTCCCTGCCTCGGCCAGGGCGGAGGCGCTGCGGGCGGGAAAGCCGCTGTTCACGGCAAGGATCATGGTGACCGCGCCGATGAGCGTGACGGGCGCGAGATCCGCCTTGGCGTCGTAGGGCACGCGCTCCTGCACCGCGGGAATGATCGTGAAGGGCGAATCGGCAAGCAGGACCGTGTGGCCGTCCGTTGCGCGCGCCGCCGCCTCGGTTCCCAGCATCGAGCCCGCGCCGGGGCGGTTGTCCACCACGACCGGCTGGCCGAGCACCGTCGCGAGGCCAGGAGCGAGGAGCCGCGCGACGATGTCGGAGGGCCCACCCGCCGCATAGGGCACGATCACACGGACCGGGCGCTGCGGCCAGTCGCCCTGCGCCAGGGCGGAGGGTGCCGCCAGCACGGCAGGGGCGACGAGCAGCGATCGGCGACGGACGGACATGGGCGCGCAGCCTAGGGGCCTGCCCCGCCCCCTGTCCATCGAAGCGCCCTTAGCCTGGAACGATCAGCCCATCCCGCAGCGTGACCGTCCGGTCCATCCGCGCCGCCAACTCGGGGTTGTGGGTCGCGATCAGCGCCGCCACGCCCCGGCCCCGCACGGCCTCCAGGAGCTCCGCGAAGACACGGTCGGCCGTCGCCACGTCCAGGTTCCCGGTGGGCTCGTCCGCCAGCAATACCTTGGGGCTGTTGGCCAGGGCCCGCGCGATCGCCACCCGTTGCTGCTCGCCCCCGGAGAGGCGCGTCGGCCGATGGTGGCCGCGATCGGCCAGGCCGAAAGTGGCAAGAAGCTCGCGCGCCCGCCCCTCCGCTTCGCGCCGCGGGCGGGCGGCGGCGAGCTGCGGAAGAACGATGTTCTCCTCCGCCGTGAACTCCGGCAGCAGGTGGTGGAACTGGTAGACGAAGCCGATCGTGTCCCGCCGCAGCGCCGTGCGGGCATCGTCGGGCAGGTTCCCGCAGTCGCGGCCGCCGACCAGCACCTGCCCGCCATCCGGCTTCTCCAACAGGCCCGCCACGTGCAGCAGCGTGGACTTACCGGTGCCGGAGGGCGCGACGAGGGCCACGATCTCGCCCGCCACGAGGTCAAGGCTGGCGCCGCGCAGCACCGGCAGCTCCCCCGCCTCCGTGCGGTAACGGCGCTCGACGGCGCGCAGCGCCAGAGGCGCTCCATTCGGCGGCGCGAGCGGCGCGTCAGGCATTGCGCAGCCCCTCCACCGGGTCCAGCCGCGCAGCGCGCCAGGAGGGATAGATCGTCGCCAGCAGCGAGAGCACGAGGCCCATGCCGACCACCTGCGCCACCTCCATCGGCTCCACCACGGCGGGCAGCTTCGTCAGGAAGTAGATCTCCGCGCTGAACAGGTCCGTGCCGGTCAGCGATTGCAGGAACTGCCGGATGTTCTCGATGTTGAGGCAGAAGACGAGGCCGATGAGGAAGCCAATCAGCGTGCCCGCGACGCCGATCGAGGCGCCGGCGAGAAGGAAGATCCGCAGAATGGCGCCCCGCGTCGCGCCCACCGTCCGCAGCACCGCGATATCCCGCCCCTTGTCCTTCACCAGCATGATCAGCGACGAGACGATGTTGAAGGCCGCGACGATGATGATGAGGGTGAGGATGAGGAACATCACGTTCCGCTCCACCTGCACCGCGTTGAAGAAGGAGGAGTTGGAATCCTGCCAGTCCAGCACCCGCACGGGCAGGCCGCGCAGGGTCTGAAAGATCTCGCGCGTGGCGAGCCGCACACGGGAGGGGTCGTCCACGAAGACTTCCACCTGCGTCGCGCTGTCGCGGTGCTGGAAGTAGATCTGCGCGGCGCCGAAGGGCAGGAAGACGTAGCTCGCGTCGTATTCCTGCATCCCTGCCTCGAAGAGCGCGACCACCTCATAGGCGCGCAGCCGCGGCACGGTGCCGACGACCGTCGCGCGCCCCTGCGGCGAGACGAGCGTGATCCTCTCCCCCACGCGGATGCCGAGCTTGCGGGCGAGGCGCGTGCCGATGACGATCGTGTCGTCGCCGCCGAAGCGCGAGAGGTCGCCGGCGCGGATATTGTCCGCGATCAGCGGGCGAGCGCGCAGGTCCTCCGGCCGGATGCCGCGCGCCAGCCCGCCCGTCGCGCCGCCCTCCTCACTGGTGAAGAGTACCTGCCCCTCCACGATGGGCGTCGCGGAGACGATGCCGGGAAGGCCGCGGATGCGGGCCGCGATGTCGTCGAAGTTTCGCAGCCCCGCATTGTCGGCGGCATAGACGCCGAGATGCCCGTTCAGCCCGAGGATCCGGCCCAGCAACTCCTGCCGGAAGCCGTTCATCACGGACATGACGATGATGAGCGTCGCCACCCCCAGCGCGATCCCCACAAGCGAGAAGATCGCGATGACCGAGACGAAGCGCTCCCCCTTGCGGGCGCGGAGATAGCGGAAGGCGACGGCGCGCTCGAAAGGGGAGAACATCAGGGGATCGTCGCGCGGATCTTCGCCAGCGCTTCCTCGAGCGGCAGTTCCAGCCGCTCGCCGGTCGCGCGGCGCTTCAGCTCCACCACGCCCTTCGCGGCGCCGCGCGGGCCGACGATCGCCTGCCAGGGATAGCCGACGAGGTCCGCGTCCGCGAACTTCGCGCCCGCGCGCTCCGGCCGGTCGTCGAGCACCGCCTCGCTCCCCAGCGCGCCGTAGAGCTGCTCGCAGAGCGCATCGGCCGCGGCGTCGCCTGGCTTGAGGTTGAGGATGGTGCAGGCATAGGGCGCGACCGCGTCGGGCCAGATGATGCCCTCCTCATCGTGCCCGGCCTCGATGATCGCGGCCAGCAGGCGGGAGACGCCGATGCCGTAGGAACCCATCTCGGGGACCACCGGCGTGCCGTCCGGCCCCGCGACGGTCAGGCCCATCGGCTTCGAGTACTTCGTCCCGAAGTAGAAGATGTGCCCCACCTCGATGCCGCGGGCGGTGACCTGCGATTCCGCGGAAATGGCGTCCCAGGCGGCCTCGTCGTGCTTCTCGTCCGTCGCGGCGTAGCGGCTGGTCCAGAAATCCACGACCGGCGAGGGATCGCCCGTGCCGGTCGGGTCCTGCGCCAGCACGTCGAAGTCGAGCAGGTCCTTGTGGAGGTAGACCAGGCTCTCGCCCGTCTCCGCCAGGATGATGAACTCGTGCGAGAGGTCGCCGCCGATCGGCCCCGTGTCGGCCTGCATCGGGATGGCCTTCAGCCCCATCCGCGCGAAGGTGCGGAGATAGGCGCGGAACATCAGGCGGTAGGACTTGCGCGCGCCCTCCGCGTCCAGGTCGAAGGAATAGGCGTCCTTCATCAGGAACTCGCGCCCGCGCATCACGCCGAAGCGGGGGCGGATCTCATCCCGGAACTTCCACTGGATATGGTAGAGGCTGCGCGGCAGGTCGCGGTAGGACTTGGCGTAGCCTTTGAAGATGTCCGTGACCATTTCCTCGTTGGTCGGGCCGTATAGCATCTCCCGGTCGTGCCGGTCGGTGATGCGGAGCATCTCCTTGCCGTAGTCCTCGTAGCGGCCGCTCTCCTTCCAGAGCTCGGCCGGCTGGACGGTCGGCATCAGGATTTCCTGCGCGCCCGCGAGGTCCTGCTCCTGCCGCACGATCTCGGCCACCTTGCGCAGCACGCGCAGGCCGAGCGGCAGCCAGGCATAGATGCCGGCGCTGGTCTGGCGGATGAGGCCCGCCCGCAGCATGAGGCGGTGCGAGACGATCTGCGCCTCGGCGGGCGTTTCCTTCAGCGTGGGCAGGAAGGCGCGGGACAGGCGCAAGTGGGCGGGCTCCGGTAAGGCCAAGGGGGTCGTTCGCGGCGCAACCTAGAGCAAGGCGCCGGGGGCGCAATCCGCCACGGGCACGCCGCGGCGCCCGACACAAAAAAGAAGGGCCGCCCCGAAGGGACGGCCCGAGTTTAGGGAGGAAACGCCAGTCACACGGCGGAAGAGGAAAAGCCCTCTTCCATGTCCCGATGATGCGGCAGGCCAGCCGGGCCGGGAAGATTTTTTGGGGTCAAGAAGATGAAAAAAGTGGCGAAACACTCGGCCGACTGATTAATCTGATGGCTAAATCGCCGTGATCGCAGGCAAATGCCTAATCGTTGGGCTTGGCCAGCCAGCCCTCGCGAAAGGAAAGCCAGTCTGCCCGCACAAGCCAGTCGATGAAGAGCCAGACGAGGATCGCGACGAGGGTGGTGATCAGCACGATTCTCAGCACCCGCACCTGGCGGGGCGCGCCGCGCCAACCGCCGGCCGCCTCGGCCTCCGGATCCGGGTTCACTCCGAGCGGCAGCACGGCGAAGAGCACCGTCCACCACACGAGGAAGTACACGACGGTACCCGTCACCCAGCCCATGCCCGCTTCCTTGCCATTCCGGTGCCGTAATCCCGCGGCCCGGTCGTGCGTTGGGGAAATAACCAACCCGAAAGGAGACCGCCATGCGACGCATCATCATCCTCGCGGGCCTCGCCCTCTCGGCGCTGCCGCTGCTGCCCCAGGCCGCCGAGGCCCGCCCGCCCTGGGAGCGCGGCTGGGAAGACCGGCGCGGCTGGGAGCGCCACGAGGCACGCCGCGAGGAACGCTGGCGCCGCGAGGCCTGGCGCCGCGAAGCCGAGCGGCGCGAAGCCTGGCGGGAGGAACGCTGGCGCCGCCAGCGCGCCTATGCCCCGCCGCTCGCCTACGCGCCCCCCGCCCCCGGGGTGACGCTCCAGTTCAACCTGCGCTGAGCCGGCGCTAGACCCGGAGCAAGTGCAGCTCCACCAACGGGCGTTTGCGCACCCGGCGGCCGATCGCCTTGCGCAGCGCCGTGCGGGCGGCCTCGCGCAGGGCCGTGTCCTCGCGGCGCAGCCCCGCCGGCATGTCGTTCACCAGCCGCGCGAGGTCGGTGGCGATCTGGTTGGTCGCCTCCTCCCCCTGGTCGAAGAGGCCAGGGGCGGAGATCTGCGGCTGCCCGCGAACTCGCCCCGCCTCGTCCACGGCCAGCGAGCCGACGACCACACCGTTGAACAGCATCCGCCGGCGCGCGCCGAGCACGTTGCCCTCCAACGGCAGCAGACGCGCCCCATCCACCGCCAGCTTGCCGCTCTGCACGGTTTCGCAGACCTCGACCGGATCCGGACCGAGGCGGAGCATGTCGCCGTCCTCGATCAGGTGCGGGATGGCACCGAAGTCACGGGCCAGGGCCGCATGCTGCTGCAGGTGGCGCCACTCCCCGTGCACGGGCACGGCGTGGCGCGGCTTCACCAGGTCGTAGAGCCGCCGCAACTCCTCCTTCGCGGGGTGGCCGGAAACGTGCACGGGGTGCTCGGAATCCGGCGTGATGACGCGGCAGCCGGCGCGGAACAGGGCGGACTCCACCGCCATGATCGCCTTCTCGTTCCCCGGGATCATGCGGGAGGAGAAGATCACCGTGTCCCCCTCGCCGAGCGAGATCTGGGGATGCGTGTCGGCCGCGATCTTGGCCAGCGCGGAGCGCGGCTCGCCCTGGCTACCGGTGCAGATGATCAGCAGCTCGTCGTCCGGCAGGTATCCGGCCTCCTCCTCGTCGAGGAAGGGCGGGATGTCCTTGAAGTAGCCGGTCTCCCGCGCCGCGGCGTCGGCGTTGCGGAGCGAGCGGCCGAAGAGCGCGACCCGCCGGCCGGCCGCCATGGCCGCGCGGGTGATGGATTCCACCCGCGCCACATTGGTCGCGAAGCAGGCGACGGCCACCCGGCCCTTCAGCTCGGCAATCAGCTCCGTCAGCGCCACGCGCACGCCGGCCTCGCTACCGGAGAAGCCGTCCACCAGCGCATTGGTGCTGTCGCAGACCATGGCGAGCACCCCTTCCCGGCCAAGGGCTGCGAAGCCGGCCTCGTCGGTGGGCGGCCCGATCAGCGGGTCGGCATCCAGCTTCCAGTCGCCTGTATGGAGGACCGTGCCGTAGGGCGTCCGGATCGCCAGCGCCTGCGCCTCGGGCACGGAGTGCGCCACGCGGAGGAACTGGAGGTCGAAGGGGCCGACCAGCAGGCGGGAGGCCAGCGGCACCGTGTGCAGCTTCACCTCGCCGAGGATCCCCGCCTCACCCAGCTTGCGCCGCAGCACCGCCGCCGCGAAGGGGCTGGCATAGAGCGGGCAGCGCAGAAGCGGCCAAAGCGAAGCGACGGCCCCCAGATGGTCCTCGTGTGCGTGGGTGATGACCAGCCCGACCAGCCGGTCCCGCCGCTCCACCAGCCAGGCCGGATCCGGGACCAGGATCTCCGCTTCCGGAAATTCGCTTCCCCCGAACCCGATTCCGCAATCCACCGCCAGGAGGGTTCCGTCCAGGCGATAGACGTTAAGGTTCATGCCGATCTCGCCCGTCCCCCCCAGGGGGAGGAAGGCAAGGTCGTCCGTTGTCTCGAAGGTCATTCGTTCTCGTTCTTGAGAGATTCTGGAAGCGTTGTCTTATGGAAGATGGGGGGCGGGTTGCGGGCCGCCAACAGGCGCAGCCCCTCCAGCGTGATATCAGGGTCGGTATGTTGAATGACCGTCGTACCCTCGGCGAACAAGGGGGCGAGGCCGCCGGTCGCGATCACCTTCAGGGGACCCCCGTGCTCTGCACGGATGCGCGAGACCAACCCTTCGACGAGGCCGACATAGCCCCAGAAGACGCCGGACTGCATGGCCGGCACGGTGTCACGCCCGATCACCGCCTGCGGCCGGCCGATGCCGATGCGCGGCAAGCGGGCGGCGGCGCGGTGCAGCGCCTCGATCGAGAGATTGATGCCAGGCGCGATGACGCCGCCGACATAGGCCCCCCCCTCCCCCACCACATCGAAAGTCGTGGCGGTGCCGAAATCGATCACGATCAGCGGACCGCGGTAGTGATGGTGTGCAGCCAGCGCATTGAGCAAGCGGTCGGCCCCAACCTCCTTCGGTCGGTCCATCAGGATCTCGAAGCCCCAGTTGACGCTGTCCCCGCGGGCGACCAGGGGTTCGCAGCCGAACCAGTCCCGCACGAGGCGGCGAAGGCTGTAGAGGGCGGCTGGAACAACGGTGCCGAGCGCGCACTGCGTGATGTCGGAGGGCTTCAGTCCCGTATGCGACAGCAGGGCGAGCAACCACACCGCGTACTCGTCGCTCGTCCGGTCCGCCCGCGTCGCGATCCGCCAGCGGCCGCGCCATTCCTCGCCATCATGGACGGCAAAGACGACGTTCGTGTTGCCGGCATCGATCGCCAGGAGCATCGCTGGGGTTCCTCTCGGCTCCTCAGGGGTGGACGTCCCCGGCCGTGACCGTTTCCATGCCGCCTGCGGTGCGGATAAGCAATGCACCGGTCCCGTCCAGCCCCTCGAAGCTGCCGAGGAGCGGGCCGGACGGGCCCGTCACGCCGACCGGTGTGCCCGGCGCCGGGCCGCGGTCGAGCCAGGCTTGGCGAATCGCGGCGAACCCCCGTCCCTCCATCACCGTTCGCCAGTCGTCGAGCGAGCCCATGAGCCGCGCCGCCGCCTCTTCAGGCGGCAGGGCGGGGGCCGGCAGGGCGGCGGTCCGCCGCCCGGGCACCTCGGGCGCGAAGGCGAGGTTCACGCCGATGCCGAAGGCGAGCCAGTCCAGCCGGCCATCCGGACGCAGCGCGGCCTCCGACAAGATGCCCGCGCATTTCGCTCCGCCGAGAAGCAGGTCGTTCGGCCATTTCAGCGAAAGGCCCGCTGCGAGTGGCGCAAGGGCCGCGTGCAGCGCGACGGCCGCCAGCAGCCCCCATTGCGGCACTTCCCGCACCGGGACGGCAGGCCGGAGAAGAACGGAAAGATAGAGATTGCCCGGCGGCGATTCCCAGGCCCGCCCGCGCGTGCCCCGCCCGGCCGTCTGCCGGCGGGCGAGGATGGCAAGGCGCTCCGGCGCCCCACTCTCCGCCTCCTGGCGGAGAAGATCGGCGGTGCTGGGGAGCTGGTCGTGAACCAGCATCCGCCAGCCCGCCGGCAGGTCGCTCACCCCGCCAGCGCCGCCACAGCCGCCGCCGCCGCCGCAACCAGCGGCGCCGGGAAGAGGAAGAACAGTACGTTGAACAAACCGGCCCCCGCGAGAACGAAGGAGACGGCGGAGGAGCGGCGGTCGAGCGCCGCCTCGGCGGTGTCGAAATACATGATCTTGATGATGCGGAGGTAGTAGTAGGCGCCGACCACGCTCGTCAGTACGCCCACCGTCGCCAGAACCCAGTACCCCTCCTGCACGGCGGCAAGGAAGACGTAGAGCTTCGAGAAGAAGCCCGCGAGCGGCGGGATGCCGGCCATCGAGAACATGAAGATCGCCATGGCCAGTGCCATCGCGGGATCGGTGCGGCCGAGGCCCGCGAGATCCTCGATCCGCTCCAGCGAACGCCCCTGGCGCCGCATCGCCACGAGCACGGCGAAAACGCCCGCGTTCATGATGATGTAGATTGCCATGTAGAGCATGACACCGCGCAGCCCGACATCGGTCGCGACCGCCAGACCCATCAGCGCGTAGCCGACATGGCCGATGGAGGAATAAGCCATCAGCCGCTTGATGTTGGACTGGCGGATCGCCGCGAGCGAGCCGAGCAGCATCGAGCCGAGCGAGGCCAGCCAGATCACGCCCTGCCACTGCTCCGCGAGATCGGCGAAAGGATCGGCCAGTACCCGCACCAGCAGCGCGACCGCCGCCACCTTCGGTGCGGAGGCGAAGAAGGCCGTCACCGGCGTCGGCGCCCCCTCGTAGACATCCGGCGTCCACATGTGGAAGGGCACGGCGGAGATCTTGAAGGCGAGCGCCGCGACGACGAAGGTCATGCCGACCAGCACGCCGAGGGAGACACCCCCCTCCCCCGACACCGCCGTCGCGATGGCCGAGAAGTTGGTGGTGCCCGCGAAGCCGTAGGTGAGGCTCGCGCCGTAGAGATAGAGGCCGGAAGCCAGCGCGCCGAGCACGAAATACTTCAGCCCCGCTTCGGCAGAGCGCGCGTTGTCACGGTCGAAGGCCGCGATGACGTAGAGCGAGAGCGAGAGCAGCTCGAGCCCCATGTAGAGGGTGATGAGATCTGAGGCCGAGACCATGGCCATCATCCCCACCGTGCTGAACAGCACGAGGATCGGGAACTCGAAGCGCGCGATCCCCTGCTTCTCGTTCCAGTCAAGCGCGAGCAGCAGCCCCGTCGCCGCGCCGAGCAGAATGAGGATCTTGGCAAAGCGCGCGAAGGCGTCGGAGATGAACTGGCCATGGAAGGCCTGTCCGTCCGGCGCGCCCAGCACAAGCACTGCCGCCACGAGCAGCGCGCCGAGCGTGCCCATGGTGATCGGGAAGGTCGTATCCCGCTTCGGGATCACACCGGCGAGCAGCAGCCCGAGACCGGCGACCGAGAGCACGGTCTCGGGAAGGGCGAGGGTCCAGTTCATCGTCTCACAGCCCCGCCAGCCGGGGGATCGCAAGGGCCGCCTCATGCCGCTCGACGAGCGCGGCGACCGAGGCCTCCCAGACATGGGTGAAGGAGGAGGGATAGAGCCCCATCCAGAGAGTGAGCAGGATCAGCGGCGCGAAGATCGCCAGTTCCCGCGGGGAAAGGTCGAGCAGCGCCTTCACCTCGGCCTTCGTCACCTTGGAGAAGATCACCCGGCGGTAGAGCCAGAGCATATACGCCGCGCCGAGGATCATCCCCATCGCCGCGCCAAGCGCCACCCAGCCATTGGACTTCCAGGCACCCGTGATCACGAGGAACTCGCCCGGAAAGCCCGCCGTGCCCGGAAGCGCCACGCTCGCCATGGTGAAGAGCATGAAGACGAGCGCGTAGGCCGGCATGATCTTCGCCACCCCGCCGTAGCGCGCGATCTCCCGCGAGTGGACGCGGTCGTACAGCACGCCGACGCAGAGGAAGAGCGCGCCGGAGACCACGCCGTGCGACAGCATCTGGAAGATGGCGCCCGAGATGCCCTGCTGGTTGAAGGTGAACAGCCCGATCGTCACGATCCCCATATGGGCGACCGAGGAATAGGCGATCAGCTTCTTCATGTCGTCCTGCGCGAAGGCCACGCAGCTCGTGTAGATCACCGCGACCACGCTGAGCGCGAACATCATCGGCGCGAAATAAGCGGAGGCATCGGGGAAGAGCGGGATGGAGAAGCGCAGGAAGCCGTAGCCGCCCATCTTCAGCAGCACGCCCGCCAGGATCACCGAACCCGCCGTCGGAGCCTCGACGTGGGCGTCCGGCAGCCAGGTATGCACCGGCCACATCGGCACCTTCACCGCGAAGGAGGCGAAAAAGGCGAGGAACATCCAGTACTGCCAGCTCACCGGCACGGGGTGCTGCATCAGCCCCGCGATGTCCGTCGTGCCCGCGTGATACCACAGCGCGAGGATCGCGAGCAGCATCAGCACCGAGCCGAGCAGCGTGTAGAGGAAGAACTTGAAGGCCGCGTAGACCCGCCGCTGCCCGCCCCAGACACCGATGATGAGGAACATCGGGATCAGAACGCCCTCGAAGAAGACGTAGAAGATGATGAGGTCGAGCGCGCAGAACATGCCGACCATCATCGTCTCGAGGACGAGGAAGGCGATCATGTACTCCCGCACCCGGTTCTGCACCGACTCCCAGGAGGCGAGGATGCAGATCGGCGTCAGCAGCGTGGAGAGCAGGACGAAGAGCATCGAGATGCCGTCCACGCCCATGTGATAGTTGACGCCGAACTCGGGCAGCCAGCTCACCTGCTCGACGAACTGCGCATCGGGCACCCGGGCGTCGAAGCGCGCCCAGAGGATGAGGGAGAGGCCGAAGACGATCAGGCTCGTCCACAGCGCCGTCCAGCGGGCATTCGAGGCGACGGTCGCCTCGTCCCCGCGGATGGCCAGGATCGCCACCACCCCCGCCAGCGGCAGGAAGGTGAGGAGGGAGAGCAGCGGGAAGCCGGCCGCGTTCATCGGGTGAAGCCCAGGAAAATGACGGAAACGAAGACGACGAGGCCAGCGATCATGGTGAAGGCGTAGTTGGCCACGCGCCCGGTCTGGAAACGGGCCACGCCGCGCGCGGCGTCGACCGTGACGGCGGCGACGCCGTTCGGCACCCCGTCGATGATCTTCGCGTCGCCGGTCCGCCAGAGGACCGCCGCCAGCCGCCGGAAGGGCCGGACAAAGATCGCGTCGTACAGTTCGTCGAAATACCACTTGTTCAGCAGGAAGCGATGGACAGCCGGGAAGGTCTCGGCCAGCCGCACCGGCAGCCCTGGCGCGAACATGTAGAAGAGGTAGGCGAGCGCGATTCCGGCGATGGCGATCACTGTCGGCGCCAGCGGCACCCAGCCGGGAACCTCGTGCATCGCGTGCATGATGTGGTTGTGCTCGCCGTTGAAAATGGCGCCGTTCCAGAACTCGCGCTCGTGGTGGCCAATGAAGAGGTCCGAAAAGGCCGCACCGGTGAAGAGCGCGCCCAGGGCCAGCACCAGTAGCGGGATCAGCATCACCGCGGGGCTCTCATGCACGTGCTCCATGGTGTGGTGATCCGCGCGCGGGCGGCCGTGGAAGGTCAGGATCAGCAGGCGCCAGGAGTAGAAGGCAGTCAGGAAGGCCGCGATCAGCCCCATGGCGAAGGCATACATGCCGGCGCCGGTATGGGCCGCGAAGGCGCTCTCCAGGATCGCGTCCTTTGAATAGTAGCCCGCGAAGAAGGGGATGCCGGCCAGGGCGAGGCTGCCGATCCACATAACGGCATAGGTGACCGGGATCTTCGTCCAGATGCCGCCCATCTTGCGGATATCCTGCTCGTCCGACATCGCGTGGATGACGGAGCCGGCGGATAGGAACAGCAGCGCCTTGAAGAAGGCGTGGGTGAAAAGGTGGAAAACCGCCACCTGGTAGGCGCCGACCCCGATCGCGAAGAACATGTAGCCGAGCTGCGAGCAGGTCGAGTAGGCGATGATCCGCTTGATGTCGTTCTGCACGCAGCCGATCGTCGCCGCGAAGAAGGCGGTGGAGGCGCCGACGATCGTCACCAGCGTCAGCGCGTTCGGCGCGTGCTCGAAGATCGGCGACATGCGCGCCAGCAGGAACACGCCGGCTGTCACCATCGTCGCCGCGTGGATGAGGGCGGAAACCGGCGTCGGGCCCTCCATCGCGTCCGGCAGCCAGGTGTGCAGGCCGAGCTGCGCGGACTTGCCGCAGGCGCCGAGGAACAGCAGCACCGAGATCACCTCGAGCGCCGGCATCCCCGCGAAAGTGGCCGAGCGCATCTCCTCCACCCGGCCGAAGATGTCGCCGAAGTTCAGGGCCCCGAAGGTCCAGAAGGTCAGCGCCATGCCGAGCATGAAGAAGAGATCGCCGACGCGGTTCACGATGAAGGCCTTCATCGCGGCCCGGTTCGCGCTCTCGCGGTCGTACCAGTAGCCGATCAGCAGGTAGCTCGCGAGGCCGACGCCCTCCCAGCCGAAGAAGAGCTGCACGAGGTTGTCCGCTGTCACCAGCATCAGCATGGCGAAGGTGAAGAGGCCGAGATAGGCGAAGAAGCGCGGCGGCGTCGCGTCATGCGACATGTACCCGACGCTGTAGAGATGGATGAAGGTGGAGATGAAGGTCACCATCCCCACCATCATGGCGCTGAGCGTGTCGTAGCGAAGCGCCCAGTCCACGCTCAGCCCGCCCACGTTGATCCATTCGGAAATCGTGATGGTACGGGGCGCCGAGTGCAGCCCCACCTCGACGAAGGCCGAGACGCCGCAGATGGCGGCCAGCACCATGCAGCCGACCGAAACCCACATGGAAAGGCGATCGCCCAGCCAGCGGCCGAAGAAGCCCGCGAGCGTCGCGCCCAGCAGGGGAAAGAAGACGGCACCGACGAACATGGCGCCCTAACCCTTCAGGGTGGAAACGTCTTCCACCTCGATGCTGCCGGTGTTGCGGAAATAGATGACGAGGACCGCCAGCCCGATCGCCGCCTCGGCGGCCGCGACGGTCAGGATGAACATGGCGAAGATCTGCCCCGTCAGGTCACCCAACTGGGAGGAGAAGGCCACCAGGTTGAGGTTCACCGAGAGAAGGATCAGCTCCACCGACATCAGGATGACGATGATGTTCTTCCGGTTGAGGAAGATGCCGAAGATACCGAGCACGAAGAGGATCGCGCCGACCGTGAGGTAGTGGCCGAGGCCAATATCGAGCATCAGTGGTGCCCCCCGTGGCCGTGGCCGTGATCGTCGTCATGCGCGATGACCTTCGGCTTCTCCTCCGGCACCGGCGGGCGAAGGATGCCCAGCGACCCGATGGAAGCCCCGACCGGCACCTTCGCCATGTCGAGCTGCGTGCGCCGCGTCACCTGCGCCTCGATGTTCTGCCGCTTGCTCTGCACGCGGTCGCGATGCGTGAGGACGATGGCCCCGATCATGGAGACCAGCAGCACCAACCCCGCGCCCTGGAAGAGGAACACGTAGTCCGTATAGAGCACCCGGCCGATCGCCACCGTGTTCTGCACGTCCGCCGGCATGGCGTTCAGCCGAAGCTCCGGCGCCTGCCCGCTCGACTGCCAGGCGCCGAGCACGAAGACCAGCTCCAGGAACAGGATGCCGCCGATCACCGCCCCGATCGGCGCGTAGCGCTGAAAGCCCTGCCTCAGCCGCACGAAGTCGATGTCGAGCATCATCACGACAAAGAGGAACAGCACCGCGACCGCGCCGACATAAACGATGACCAGGATCATCGCCAGGAACTCGGCACCCGCGATCAGGAAGAGGGCGGCGGCGTTGAAGAAGGCCAGGATCAGGTACAGCACGCTGTGCACCGGGTTCCGGCTGGTGACCACCATCACGGCGCTGGCGATCAGCACCGCGGCGAAGGCGTAGAAGGCGAGTCCAGCGATCATCGGAAGGGGGCATCCGCCTTCAGGCGGGCCGCGAGCACCGGCTCCCAGCGATCGCCGTTATCGAGCAGCTTCTCCTTGTTATAGAGCAGCTCCTCGCGGGTCTCGGTCGCGAATTCGAGGTTCGGCCCGAGGACGATGGCATCCACCGGGCAGGCCTCCTCGCAGAGACCGCAATAGATGCACTTGGTCATGTCGAGGTCGTAGCGCGTCGTGCGGCGGGAAGCGTCCTCGCGCGGCTCGGACTCGATAGTGATGCAGACGGCCGGGCAGACCGCCTCACAGAGCTTGCAGGCAATGCAGCGCTCCTCCCCATTGGGGTAGCGGCGCAATGCGTGCTCCCCCCGGAAGCGCGGGCTCAGCGGAGAGCGCTCGGAGGGGTAGTTGATGGTGGCCTTCGGCTTGAAGAAGGCACGCAGCGTCAGCCCCATGCCGGAGATAATCTCCGTCAGCAGGAGGCTGCGCGCGATGCGGTCGAGCGTCGCCATTCAGCGGACCTTTCGCGGGCGCAGGTTGCGCCGAAGTGTCGAAATCATGTCGGAAGCCAGCCCGCCACCTTCAGCACGCCCGCGGTGATCACCAGCCAGATGAGGCTGATCGGCAGGAACACCTTCCAGCCGAGCCGCATGAGCTGGTCGTAGCGGTAGCGCGGGAAGGTCGCGCGGACCCAGACGAAGACGAAGAGACAGAAGCAGACCTTCAGGATGAACCAGACCGGCCCAGGCACCAGGTTCAGCGGCGCCACGTCGAAGGGCGGCAGCCAGCCCCCGAGGAAGAGGATCGTGGTGAGCGAGGACATGAGGATCATGTTCGCGTACTCACCGAGGAAGAAGAGGGCGAAGGTCATCGCGGAGTATTCCACGAAGAACCCCGCCACCAGCTCCGATTCACCCTCGGGCAGGTCGAAGGGCGCCCGGTTCGTCTCTGCCAGGGTGGAGATGAAGAAGATGACGAACATCGGGAAGAGCGGGATGAAGAACCACACCGTCTTCTGCGCCAGCACCACGTCCGTCAGGTTCAGCGACCCCACGCAGAGCAGCACGGTGACGATCACGAAGCCCATCGAGACCTCGTAGGACACCATCTGCGCCGCCGAGCGGAGCGCGCCGAGAAAGGCGTATTTCGAGTTCGATGCCCAGCCCGCGATAATGATGCCGTAGACCCCGAGTGAGGAGATCGCGAAGAGGTAGAGCACCCCGACATTGATGTCGGCGACCGCCCAGCCCTCGTTCACGGGGATCACCGCCCAGGCGATCATCGCGAGCGAGAAGGTGAGCATCGGCGCCATGATGAAGAGCACCCGGCTCGCGCCCGCGGGCACGATCGTTTCCTTCATCAGCATCTTGCCGGCATCGGCGAAGGGCTGCAGCAGCCCGAAGAAGCCGACCACATTCGGCCCCTTCCGCAGCTGCATCGCGCCGAGGATCTTGCGCTCCGCCCAGGTGAGATAGGCCACGAAGATCAGCAGCGGCACCAGCAACGCCAGCGCCTGGGCCAGCGTCAGCGACAGCACCCCAATGGGGGAGTTGAGGAAGTCGGTCATCACTCGGCCGCCATGGCGGGGGTTGGCGCATGGGTGCGCGCGCATTCCGCCATCACGTCACTCGCCCGGCCCATGACATCGGCCTGGTAGTAGTTCGTAATGAAGGGCACGAAGGGCTCGCTCCCCACCGCCCCGGCATCCCCGGCGGGGATGGCGGAAACAACGGCCGGCGGCGGCAGCTCGTCCACGCGTTCGAAGACCGGGTTCGCCCCGACCAGTCGCGAGCGAACCCCGAACAGGTCGTCATAGGGCAGCGGATGCCCGAGCAGCTCGCTCGCTGCACGAATGATCCGCCAGTCCTCGCGCGCCTCGCCCGGTGGGAAGACACCGCGGCGGCCACGCTGCACGCGCCCCTCGGTGCTGACGTAGGTGCCGTCCTTCTCCAGGTAGGTCGCGCCCGGAAGAATAACGTCCGCGCGGCCCGCCATGCGGTCCCCGTGGTGCCCCTGGTAGATCACGAAGGTGCCCGGCGCGATCAGCGCGGGATCGAAGGCATCCGCGCCAAGCAGCCAGAGCGCATCTACCCCGCCGCCGAGCATCGCGCCCAGGCCCTTGCCCCCCTGCCCCGGCAGGAAGCCGAGATCGAGCGCCGCGACCTGCCCGCCCTGCGTGTGCAGCAGGTTGAAGCCGTTCCAGTCCTCCCGCACCGCGTTGAGCGACTGCGCCAGCCCCCAGGCCGCCGCCAGAACCGCCGCACCGTCCAGCCGCGCGAGCGCCCCGCGCCCGACGAGGATCATCGGCCGCTTGGCGTTGCGCAGCACCTCGCCGAAGGCGCCGCCAAGCACCTCGGCGATGGCCGCCGGCCCGTCGCCCAGATACTGCACGGGGTAGGTGAGGTCCGCCCGAGGCCCGATTGCCGCGACCGGCATCCGGTTGTTCATCACCTTGCGCCGGATGCGCGAGTTCAGCACCGGCGCCTCGAGGCGCGGGTTGCTGCCGATGATGATCACCGCATCCGCCACGTCGATCCCGGTGATCCCGGAATTGAAGAGGTAGAAGGCGCGGTTGGATCCATCCAGCGCCGCCCCGTCCTCGCGGCAGTCGAGGTTGGAGGAGCCGAGCGCCCCCATCAGGTCCTTCAGGGCCACGATGCTCTCGGCATCGGCCAGCCCGCCGGCCACCGCGCCAATGCGCTCGCCCGGCAATCCCTTGAACTTGGCCGCGATCGCCCCGAAAGCCTCCGGCCAGGACGCCGCGCGCAGCTTGCCGCCCTCCCGGATCCAGGGCCGGTCCAGCCGGCGCTTCTTGAGGGCGTCGAAGGAGAAGCGGCCGCGGTCGGCCATCCACTCCTCGTTCACCTCCTCATGCACGCGCGGCAGGATGCGCAGCACGTCCGGCCCGCGCGCATCCACGCGGATATTCGTGCCCATCGCGTCCAGCACGTCGATGCTGTCCGTCTTCGTCAGCTCCCAGGGCCGCGTCATGAAGGCGTAGGGACGGCTGGTCAGCGCGCCCACCGGGCAGATGTCGATCAGGTTGCCCGAGAGCTCGGAGGACAGCGCCTTCTCGACATAGGTCGTGATTTCCATCGCCTCGCCGCGGCCCACCGCGCCGAGCTCAGGCACGCCGGCCACCTCGGTCGCGAAGCGGACGCAGCGCGTGCACTGGATGCAGCGCGTCATGATCGTCTTGATCAGCGGGCCGAGATACTTGTCGGTCACCGACCGCTTGTTCTCGTGATAGCGGCTGGAATCGCCGCCATAGGCCATCGCCTGGTCCTGCAGGTCGCACTCGCCGCCCTGGTCGCAGATCGGGCAGTCCAGCGGGTGGTTGATCAGCAGGAACTCCATCACGCCCCGGCGCGCGTTGCGCACGGTCGGGCTGTCCGTGATGATCTTCATGCCGTCCATCACCGGGAAGGCGCAGGAGGCCACCGGCTTCGGCGCCTTCTCCACTTCCACCAGGCACATCCGGCAATTGCCGGCGATCGACAGGCGCTCGTGGTAGCAGAAGCGCGGGATTTCCGCGCCGGCCAGCTCGGCGGCCTGGAGAGCCGTGGCGCCCAGCGGCACCTCGACCTCCTTGCCGTCCACCGTGACCTTGATGAGCTTCACTTCGCTCATGGTTTCCTACTCCGCCGCCATCGGCATGGCCGGTGCGGCAACTCGCGCCTTATAGGCCGCGATGCGTTCTTCCATCATCGGGCGGTAGTGGCGGATGAGCCCCTGTACCGGCCAGACGCCGCCATCGGCGAGGGCGCAAATCGTGTGCCCCTCGATCCGCTTGGTCACGTCCTCCAGCACCGAGATCTCCTCGATCTCCGCCCGGCCCTCGACCATGCGGTCCATCACCCGGCTCACCCAGCCCATGCCCTCGCGGCAGGGCGTGCACTGCCCGCAGCTCTCGTGCTTGTAGAACTTCGACAGGCGCGCGATGGCGCGGATCAGGTCCGTGGACTTGTCCATCACGATCACCCCCGCCGTGCCGAGACCCGACTTGTGCTCGCGCAGCGCGTCGAAATCCATCAGCACGTCGTCGCAGATGTGCTTCGGCAGCAGCGGCGTGGAGGATCCACCGGGAATGACGCAGAGCAGGTTGTCCCAGCCCCCGCGCACGCCGCCGGCATGGCGCTCGATGAGCTCCCGCAACGGGATGCTCATCTCCTCCTCCACGTTGCAGGGCTTGTTCACATGGCCCTGGATGCAGAAGATCTTCGTGCCCGAGTTCTTCGGCCGCCCGAAGCCCGCGAACCAGGTCGCCCCGCGCCGCAGGATCTCCGGCACCACCGCGATCGTCTCGACGTTGTTCACCGTGGACGGGCAGCCATAAAGTCCCACGGCCGCCGGAAAGGGCGGCTTCAGGCGCGGCATGCCCTTCTTGCCCTCGAGCGACTCGATGAGGGCCGTCTCCTCGCCGCAGATATAGGCGCCGGCGCCGCGATGCACGTAGAGGTCGAAGTCGTACCCCGTGCCCGCCGCGTTCTTGCCGAGCAGCCCCGCCGCGTAGGCTTCCTCGATCGCGGCCTGCAGGATCAGGTGCTCGTTGTAGTACTCGCCGCGCACGTAGATGTAGCCCGCCGAGGCGTTCATCGCGACCGCCGCCATGAGGCAGCCCTCGACCAGCGTGTGCGGGTCGTGGCGGATGATGTCGCGGTCCTTGCAGGTGCCGGGCTCGGACTCGTCGCAGTTCACGACGAGATAGGAGGGCCGACCATCCGGGTTGGACTTGGGCATGAAGGACCACTTCAGCCCCGTCGGGAAGCCGGCGCCGCCCCGGCCACGCAGACCGGACTGCTTCACCTCCTCGATGATCCAGTCACGCCCCTTGGCAATGATCTCCGCCGTGCGGTCCCAGTTGCCGCGCTTCTGTGCCGCCTGCAGCCCCCAGTGCTGGGTGCCGTAGAGGTTGGTGAAGATGCGGTCCTTATCCTGAAGAGCCATGGTCAGTCCCCTCCCGGGACATCAAGCAGCGTCAGCGGCCCACCCTCCGGCGCGCTCGTCTGGCGCCCCGTGGTGCTGCCCGGCGCCGGGCGCTCGCCGCGGCGCAGCGCCTCGATCAGCTGAACCGTGCGGTCGTAGTCCAGGTCCTCGTAGTAGTCGTCGTCCACCTGCAGGATCGGCGCGTTCACGCAGGCACCGAGGCATTCCACCTCGGTCATCGTGAACAGCCCGTCCTCGCTCGTGTGGCCATAACCCTGGACCTTCGCCGCGTCCTTGCAGGCCTGGAATACGTCATCCGAGCCCCGCAGCATGCAGGGCGTCGTCCCGCAGACCTGGAGGTGAAACCGGCCGATCGGCTTCGTGTTGAACATGAAGTAGAAGGTCGCGACCTCGTAGACGCGGATCGGCGCCATGCCGAGCCGATCGCCCACCCGGTCCATGGCGATGCGCGGCACCCAGGCGCTGCCGGTCTGGCGGCCCATCTGCTTCTGCACGACATAGAGCAGCGGGATGACACCTGAGGCCTTCTTGCTCTCGGGATAGCGCGCGAGGATCTTGGCGATCTGCGCCTCGCTCTCCGCGTCGAACTCGAAGCTGTCGGGCTCCGCGCGGCTGTTCCGCCAGTTGGGGTCGAGGTGATCGGTAGCAGCTTCGGTCATCGATCGATCTCCCCGAAAACGATATCGAGGCTGCCGATCACCGCCACGGCGTCGGCCAGCATATGGCCCTTCGAAAGCACCTCCATCGCCTGGAGATGCGCGAAGCCCGGCGCCCGGATCTTGCAGCGATAGGGCCTGTTGGTCCCGTTCGCCACCAGATACACGCCGAACTCGCCCTTCGGCGCCTCGACGGCCGTGTAGGTCGCGCCCTCCGGCACGTGATAGCCCTCGGTGTAGAGCTTGAAGTGATGGATCAGCGCCTCCATCGAGCGCTTCATCTCGCCACGCCGCGGCCCGACGATCTTGCGGTCATCCACCTTCACCGGCCCTTCCGGCATCTGGTCGAGGCACTGGTGGATGATCTTCAGGCTCTCCCGCATCTCCGCCATGCGGACGAGATAGCGGTCGTAGCAGTCACCGTGGCGCCCGACCGGGATCTCGAAGTCCATCCGGTCGTACATGTCATAGGGCTGCTGCCGGCGCAGGTCCCAGGCAAGGCCCGAGGCGCGCAGGCAGGGACCGGAGAAGCCCCAGTCCATCGCCTGCTCGGCCGTCATCACGCCAATATCGACGGTGCGCTGCTTGAAGATGCGGTTGTCCGTCAGCAGCCCCGCCAGCTCGTCGATGAACTTCGGGAACTGGTTGCACCAGGCGCGGATACGATCCGTCAGCCCCGGCGGCAGGTCCCGCGCCACGCCGCCCGGCCGGAAGTAGTTCGCGTGGTAATGGCTGCCCGAAACCTGCTCGTAGAACTCAAGCAGCGTCTCCCGCTGCTCGAAGCCCCAGAGGGAGGGCGTGATGGCGCCGCAGTCCAGGGCGTAGGTCGTGATGTTCAGCAGGTGGTTCGCGATGCGCGTGATCTCGGCGAACATCGTGCGGATGTACTTCGCCCGCTCCGGCGCCTCGATCCCGAGCAGCTTCTCCTGCGCGAGCGCGAACACGTGCTCCATGCACATGGGCGAGACGTAGTCGAGCCGATCGAAATACGGCATCGCCTGGATATAGGTCTTGTACTCGATCAGCTTCTCGGTGCCGCGATGCAGCAGGCCGATATGCGGATCGGCGCGCTCCACCACCTCGCCCTTCATCTCGAGGATGAGGCGAAGCACGCCGTGCGCAGCCGGGTGCTGCGGGCCGAAGTTGATCGTGTGGCTGTCCACCTCGACGCGGCGCGTCTCGGTCGCCGTCTCGGCGGTGGCCCCTGGCGCGGCCGTGCCGAGCGGCAGGGAGTCGGCGGTCGTCAGGCTCATGGCTGCTTCTCCGCGGTCCCATCCTCGACTTGCGGCTTGTCGAGCAGCGAGGTCTCGGAAGGCGCGATGCGGTTCAGATGGACCTTCTCGTCGCCCGGAAGGGTCGTCAGGCCCTCCCAGGGAGAGAGGAAGTCAAAATCACGGAAATCCTGCTGGAGCTTCACGGGCTCGTAGACCACCTCGCGCCGCTCCGCGTCGTAGCGGACCTCGACATGGCCGGTCAGCGGGAAGTCCTTGCGGAGCGGATGACCCTTGAAGCCGTAATCCGTGAGGATCCGGCGCATGTCCTCCAGCCCCTCGAAGGCGATGCCGTACATGTCCCAGGCCTCGCGCTCGAACCAGGTGGCCGTCGACCAGATGGCGGAGACGCTCGGCACGGCATTCTCGGCATCCGTCGTGGCCAGCACGCGGATCCGGTGGTTATGCGTGAGCGAGAGAAGGTTCCAAACCACCTCGAACCGCTCCTCGCGCTCCGGATAGTCCACGCCGCAGATGTCCATGCACTGCTCGAAGGCGAAGCGCGGGTCGGTGCGCAGCACCGTCATCACGTTCCGAACCTGATCGCGGTGGATGCGGATCGCCAGCTCGTTCCCGCGGGCGATACTGGCCTCGAGCAGCACGCCCGCCGGCAGGGTTTCGGCGAGCGCGGTGCCGAGCGCGGAAAGGTCAGCCACGAAGGATCGTCCCCGTCCTGCGGATCTTCTTCTGGAGTTGCATGATCCCGTAGACCAGCGCCTCCGCCGTCGGCGGGCAGCCCGGCACGTAGACATCGACCGGCACAATCCGGTCGCAGCCGCGCACCACGCTGTAGCTCCAGTGGTAGTACCCGCCGCCATTGGCGCAGGACCCCATGGAGATGACCCAGCGCGGCTCGCTCATCTGGTCGTAGACCTTGCGCAGCGCGGGAGCCATCTTGTTGGTCAGCGTGCCCGCCACGATCATCACGTCCGACTGCCGCGGCGACCCCCGCGGGATCACGCCGAAGCGGTCGAGGTCGTAGCGCGCCATGTAGGCGTGGATCATCGGCACGGCGCAGCAGGCCAGGCCGAAGGTCATCGGCCAGAGGCTGCCCGTGCGGGCCCAGTTCACCACCTTGTCCAGGTTGGCGACCACGAAGCCCTTCTCCTCGACCTCGTCGGTCACGCCGCGCAGGACGGCGTCCTGCTCGGGGCCGGGCGGCAGGGCTTTGCCGTTCCAGGCGATCGAGGTCGTGTTCGCCCCGCTGATGTTCGTCTGCTCGCCGACGCCGCTCATCGCATCGTCCTCCGCGCGTCGCCGCGCGTCATGTTCTTGCATGCCAGGCCCCGGATGGGCCGGCGCGTCTCGCCGCACCTTCGCGCGCGGCTCGTCTCTCCGCGCGTCGCCGCGCGGATCATTCCCAGTCCAGCGCGCCCTTGCGCCACTCGTACACGAAGCCGACTGTCAGCAGGCCCAGAAAGCCCATCATCGAGAGGAAGCCCACCCAACCGATGCCACCGAGCGACACGGCCCAGGGAAACAGGAAGGCCACCTCAAGGTCGAAGATGATGAACAGGATCGCCACGAGGTAGAATCGCACGTCGAAGCGGCGCCGCGTGTCGTCGAAGGGCTCAAATCCGCACTCGTAGGTCGAGAGCTTTTCCGAGTCCGGCTTCTGCCGCGCCGCGAGGACAGACCCCCCGACCATGGCGATGCTGATCGCCGCAGCGATCGCGAGGAAAATCAGGATCGGGAAGTAGTTAGCCAGCAGCGGCTGGGTCATCGTGCCCTCAGTGCTTTCCGGGGACCCGGCTCCCCTGGAGGCACCGGATACGCCCATGGGCGCTGAGGCGATGCCGCAGCGCAACGCACGCTACATATAGGCCCCCGTTCCCTTCCGCCATAGGGCTGCGGCCGGGGCGTTGCAGAATAAACGCAGCTTAATCAACGGTTGCGAGCGGTTCGCAACACCATCTTCCACTCGCAACGGGCCGAAAAAACGAAAACGCCGCCCGGTGAGGGGCGGCGCTTCGATATCGTCGCGTGGCGCGAGTGACGGGGCTCGAACCCGCGACCTCCGGCGTGACAGGCCGGCGCTCTAACCAACTGAGCTACACCCGCTCGCGTCGTGAGGGGCCGTTTATGGGGTCCGACAGGGCCTGTCAACCCGACCCGGACGCCATAAGGCAGAATGGGCGCTGAGGGATTCGAACCCCCGGCATCCTCGGTGTAAACGAGGCGCTCTACCGCTGAGCTAAGCGCCCACAAGCCCGCGCACGCAGCCTAGCCGAGCCCTGCGCGCCGCGCCACGGCCCCGGACAAAGGAAAAGGGCGCCAGCTCCCGCCGACGCCCCCTCCCCGTCTTCCTGACGCCGCAGGATCAGTGCGGCAGCAGCGCCGTCGAGGCAGGATCCCCCGCCGCCGGCTTGGAGGGCGTGACCTCCTCCGGCTCGATCCAGTCGATCGGCTCCGGCCGACGCACCAGGGCCTGCGCGATCACCTCGTCCACATGGGAGACGGGGATGACCTTCAGCACCTTGGTCACGCTCTCCGGGATATCGGCCAGGTCCTTCTCGTTCTCCTTCGGGATGAAGACGGTGCCGACGCCGGCGCGCAGCGCCGCCAGCAGCTTCTCCTTCAGCCCGCCGATCGGCAGCACCCGTCCGCGCAGCGTAATCTCGCCGGTCATTGCCACGTCCTTCCGGACAGGAATGCCCGTGAGGATCGAGACGATGCTCGTCGCCATCGCGATACCAGCGGAAGGCCCGTCCTTGGGCGTCGCACCCTCGGGCACGTGGACGTGGATGTCCCGCTTCTCGAAGATGTTCGGCTTGATCCCGAAGCTGGTCGCCCGGCTCCGGACATAGGACACTGCCGCCGAGACGCTCTCCTGCATGACGTCGCCGAGCTTGCCGGTGTGCTTCACGGCGCCCTTGCCGGGCAGCAGCACCGCCTCGATCGTCAGGATCTCACCACCCACCTCGGTCCAGGCGAGGCCAGTGACGGCGCCCACCATGTCCTCGGCCTCGGCCTCGCCGTAGCGGAACTTCCGCACGCCCGCGTACTTGCCAAGGTTCTCGTCGGTGATCTCCACCTTCGTCGCCTTGCCGGAGACGATCTCGCGCACGGCCTTGCGGGCCAGCCCGCCGATCTCCCGCTCGAGGTTACGGACGCCGGCCTCGCGCGTGTAGTAGCGCACCAGGTCGCGCACGGCGTCGTCGGTGACGCTCCACTCCCCCGCCTTCAGCCCGTTCGCCTCGGAGACCTTGGCGATCAGGTGGCGCCGTGCGATGCCGATCTTCTCATCCTCGGTGTAGCCGGGGATGCGGATGATCTCCATGCGGTCCAGCAGCGGCTGGGGCATCTTCAGCGAGTTGGCGGTCGTGATGAACATCACGTCCGACAGGTCGTAGTCCACCTCAAGGTAGTGGTCGTTGAAGGTCCCGTTCTGCTCGGGGTCCAGCACCTCCAGCAGGGCCGAGGACGGGTCCCCGCGCCAGTCGGCGCCGAGCTTGTCGATCTCGTCCAGCAGGAAGAGCGGGTTGGAGCTCTTCGCCTTCTTCATGCCCTGGATGACCTTGCCGGGCATCGAGCCGATATAGGTCCGCCGGTGGCCGCGCACCTCCGCCTCGTCGCGCACGCCGCCGAGCGACATCCGGACGAAGTTGCGGTTCACCGCCTTCGCGATCGACTTGCCAAGCGAGGTCTTGCCGACGCCGGGCGGGCCGACGAGGCACAGGATAGGCCCGCGGATCTTCTGGCTGCGCGACTGCACCGCCAGGTACTCGATGATCCGCTCCTTCACCTTGTCCAGGCCGAAGTGGTCGGCGTCGAGCACCTTCTGCGCCGCCTCCAGGTCGATCCGCACCTTCGTGCGCTTCTTCCAGGGGATGGTCAGCATCCAGTCGAGGTAGTTACGGACGACCGTCGCCTCGGCCGACATCGGCGACATGCCGCGGAGCTTCTTCAGCTCGCCCATCGCCTTGTCGCGCGCCTCGGGGGAGAGCTTGGTGGCCTTGATCTTGGCCTCCAGCTCCGCGACCTCGTCCTTGCCCTCCTCGCCCTCGCCCAGCTCCTTCTGGATCGCCTTCATCTGCTCGTTCAGGTAGTACTCGCGCTGGGTCTTCTCCATCTGCCGCTTCACGCGGTTCCGGATGCGCTTCTCGACCTGAAGGACGCCGATCTCGCTCTCCATATGAGCAAAGACGCGCTCGAGCCGGGCGGGCACGCCCACCGTCTCCAGCAGCTCCTGCTTCTCGGCGATCTTGAGGTTCAGGTGGGCCGCCACCGTGTCGGCAAGCTTCGCCGGCTCCTCGATCTGGTTGATCGAGACGAGCACCTCGGGCGCGATCTTCTTGTTGAGCTTGATGTAGCCCTCGAACTGGCTGACCACCGAGCGGCTGAGCGCCTCGACCTCGCGCGGCTCGGTGGCCGCCTCCTCGATCGTCTCGGCGAAGGCCTCGAAGTGGGTGCCGGTCTCCTTCCAGCCCACAACGCGGGCACGCCGCCCGCCCTCGACGAGCACCTTCACGGTGCCGTCCGGCAGCTTCAGCAGCTGGAGCACGGTGGAGACGGTGCCGACATCGAAGAGGTCACCGGCACCAGGATCGTCCTGAGACGCATTGCGCTGGGCCAGCAGGAGGATCTGCTTGTCCTCCCGCATCACTGTTTCCAGCGCGCGGACGGACTTCTCTCGGCCCACGAAAAGCGGGACGATCATGTGTGGAAAAACAACGATATCGCGGAGAGGAAGGACGGGCAGGGCCTCGCCCTTGATCAGCTCCACATCGGAATCCGCCATCGGGACCTCACTTGGACAGTCGGCGCGGGACCGCCCCAAACAGGCACGGCCCCTTGCCACGGGGGAATGCCCTATGTGGTACCGGGGCGCCTTCCGCACAACTGTGGGACGGCGCCCCGGTCAAAAGGGACCTTGCAAGAAGGATGCCCCCCTGAGAAGGGGGAGCCGCCCCGAAGGGCGGCCAACCCGGCTCAGGCGCTAGTTTGCTCCGCCGCCCGTTCACCATAGATGAACAGCGGCTGCGCCCGGGTCTCGGCCACTTCCTTGTTGACCACGACCTCCTCGACCTCCTCCAGGCCGGGCAGCTCGAACATGGTGGAGAGCAGGATGCCCTCCATGATCGAGCGCAGCCCGCGGGCGCCGGTCTTGCGCTGGATGGCGCGGGTCGCAACCGACTTCAGCGCGTCCTCGGTGAAGGTGAGCTTCGTCCCCTCCATCTCGAACAGCCGCTGGTACTGCTTCAGCAGGGCGTTCTTCGGCTTGGTCAGGATCTCGATGAGGGCCTTCTCGTCCAGGTCCTCGAGCGTCGCGATCACCGGCAGGCGACCGATGAACTCGGGAATCAGGCCGAACTTCAGCAGGTCCTCGGGCTCCACCTCGCGGAGGATCGCCCCGGCCCGGCGCTCGTCGGGGCCACGGACCTCGGCGCCGAAGCCGATTCCCGAGCCCTTGCCCTTGGCCGCGATGATCTTCTCGAGGCCGGCGAAGGCGCCACCCACGATGAAGAGGATGTTGGAGGTATCCACCTGCAGGAACTCCTGCTGGGGGTGCTTCCGGCCACCCTGCGGCGGCACGGAGGCAACCGTGCCCTCCATGATCTTCAGCAGCGCCTGCTGGACGCCCTCGCCCGAGACGTCCCGGGTGATCGAGGGATTATCCGACTTGCGGGAGATCTTATCGACCTCGTCGATATAGACGATGCCGCGCTGCGCCCGCTCGACGTTGTAGTCTGCGGCCTGGAGCAGCTTGAGGATGATGTTCTCGACATCCTCGCCCACATAGCCGGCCTCGGTCAGCGTGGTCGCGTCGGCCATCGTGAAGGGCACGTCGAGGATGCGGGCCAGAGTCTGGGCCAGCAGCGTCTTGCCCGAGCCGGTGGGGCCCACGAGCATGATGTTGCTCTTGGCGATCTCCACCTCGCCGGTCTTAGCGCCATGCGCCAGCCGCTTGTAGTGGTTGTGCACGGCCACCGAGAGCACCTTCTTCGCGTGCTCCTGCCCGATGACATAGTCATCAAGGACCTTGCAGATCTCCTTGGGCGTCGGAACCCCGTCGCGGGACTTCACGAGGTGCGTCTTATGCTCCTCGCGGATGATGTCCATGCACAGCTCGACGCACTCATCGCAGATGAACACGGTCGGGCCCGCGATGAGCTTGCGCACCTCGTGCTGCGACTTGCCGCAGAACGAGCAGTACAGGGTATTCTTGGAATCGGCGGACTTGCTCATGCGCGCTCCTCGCCCCCGGGCCGGCCATGCGGCGCAACAAAGGCGTCAAGAAAGCAAGATAACCCCGCCTCCCCCTTGGGGGAAGCGAGGGACGAAATCGTGAAGGGCATACCGCCCCTGCGCCCGGGCCAAGGCCGAAGCGGGCCTGACCCGGACGGCACGGGCGGAGTCGTGTCCATCAGGGGCGCGGCGGCTCCACCGCGGGGGTTGCCACATTGGCGCCCGCGGGCAGCTTCACCACCACCTGGTCGATCAGCCCGAACTGCTGGGCCTCCTCGGCGGACATGTAGCTGTCGCGCTCCAGCTTCTTCTCGATCTCCTCGATCGGCTGGCCGGTGTGGTGAACGTAGATCTGGTTCAGCCGCTGGCGCAGGCTCAGGATCTCGCGCGCCTGGATCTCGATGTCCGTCGCCTGGCCCTGGGCACCGCCGGAGGGCTGGTGCACCATGATCCGGCTGTTCGGCAGGGCAAAGCGCTTGCCCTTCTCGCCGGCGGTCAGCAGCAGCGAGCCCATAGAGGCCGCCATGCCGAGGCAAACCGTCGATACGGGGCTACGGATGTACTGCATCGTGTCGTACATCGCGAGGCCGGCCGAGACGACGCCGCCCGGGCTGTTGATGTAGAAGGCGATGTCCTTGTTCGGGTTCTCGCTCTCGAGAAAGAGGAGCTGCGCGCAGATCAGCGACGACATCTGGTCGTAGACCTGGCCCGTCAGGAAGATGATCCGCTCCTTCAGCAGGCGCGAATAGATGTCGAAAGCGCGCTCCCCACGGGCGGTCTGCTCGACCACCATGGGAACGAGGGAGTTGTTGTACAGCTCCACCGGATCGCGATCGACGAATACTGAGCGAGTCATCGTTTGTCCTTCCCCACCGGCGAGGAGGCGCGTCCCCGATGGCACCGCCCGGAGGGACGCCCGGCCAGGCCGCGGCATCCGCCCGGCCCATCCTGCCGGCTATCTTCCACCCCAAGATGGGGCAAGCCGCCCCCCCGCGAAAGGGGGGCGGCGCCGGGATTCAGCGGGCTTCTCTCAGGCCGCCTGAAGATCGGAAGCTGAAACGGTCGTGTCGTTCACCTTCGCCAGTTCGAGCATGAAGTCCACCACCTTCTCCTCGAAGATAGGGGCGCGGAGGTTCTCCAGAGCCTGCGGGTTCTTCTGGAAGAACTCGAAAACCTGTTTCTCCTGGCCGGGGTAGCGGCTGGCCTCGTTTCGCATGGCCTGGGCCAGCTCGTCCTGCCCGACCTGGATGTTGTTCGTCCGCCCGATCTCGGAGAGCAGCAGGCCCAGTCGGATGCGCCGCTCGGCGATCTTCCGGTACTCGGCGCGCAGCGTCTCCTCGTCCTTGCCGGCGTCCTCGGCGTCCAGGCGGCCGGCCTTGCGGTCCTCCTCCACCCGGCCCCAGATCTGGCCGAACTCGGCCTCCACCATGCCCTCCGGCACCGGGAAATCCGCCCGCTCCGCCAGCTGGTCAAGCAGCGAGCGCTTCACCCGCAGCCGCGTCAGCTGGTCGTACTCGCGCTGGATGGAGGCGCGCAGCTCGTCGCGCAGCTTCTCGGCGCTCTCAAGCCCGAGGGACTTGGCGAAATCATCGTCCGCCGGCGCCGCGGCGCGCTTCTTCAGGGCCTTGGCGGTGATCTCAAACTCGGCGGGCTTGCCGGCCAGCTCGGCGGAACCGTAGGCCTCGGGGAAGCTCACCCGCACCTTGCGGGTCTCGCCCACGCGGATGCCCTCAAGCCCCTCGGTGAAGCCGGGGATGAAGCCCTCGCCGCCCACGTCGATCGGCATGTCCTGGGCGGTGCCGCCCGGGAAGGGCTCGCCGACGGTCGCCTCGCCGGCATACGTGAGGACCGGTGCGCCAAAGCGAAGGGTGATCGGCGCCCTCAGCGGCACCTTCATCTCGAGCCGCAGGCCGGGAACGAAGCCGGCGACCTCCGCATCCTCTGGCAGGCTCATCGTGCCGTAGAGCACCTGCTCGCCCAGGGATGCGGATCCGATGACCGGCACCCCCGCGAACACGCTCTTCCGCAGTTGCCCAGCCGCGTTCAGCCCGTTGAGGTAGAGCTGGGTCGCGACCTCGCCCGACATCTCCCCATTCACCAGGCGGCAGGGAACGCCGAGCGTGAAGGTGCCGCCCGCCTTCCCCGGGATGGCGGCGCGGGCGAAATCGATCCGGAAGGCGGAGAGCGGCGCCTCCTCCGTGCCCGGCTGGAGGGTGACGTCGAGATAGCCGATGCCGTCCTCCTCGCCGGTGCCGGCCGTGGCGGCCAACCCCTCAGGTCCGGAGCGCAGCTTGACGCTCCCCTCGGTCGGCGCCGTGCCGAGCAGGTTCCCTGCCCCCGGCGCATTGACCAGCCGGCCCACGAAGTCGGCCACGACCGTGTCGCCCTTCTCGGCGGGGCGGTCCTCGGTCACGTCCTCGAGCTTCGCGTTGCGGGAGGCGAGGCCGTCGAGCGCCTTCTGCACCTCCTCATCGGAGGGCTCGGCGCGCGGACGCTCCACCTCGATTCCCGAGAAATCGGGCATCGGGATCTCGGGCAGAAGCTCCATCTCGATGTTGAAGGTCAGGTCCTGGCCATCGGCGAACTCGCCGGCCAGCTCCACCTTCGGCTGCAGGGCGGGGCGCAGGCCGCGGCCGGTCAGCAGCTCGCGCGTCGCGTTCTGCACCTGCTCCTCCAGCACCTCGCCGGTCACGGCCGTGCCGTAGCGCTTCTTGACCACCGACATCGGCACCTTGCCCGGGCGGAAGCCGGGCATCCGCAGGTCGCGGCCCAGCGCCGCCAGCCGCTTGTCGCGCGTCGCCTCGAGTTCGGCCGCCGGCACAACCACCGAGAAGGACCGCTTCAGCCCCTCGGCCGAGAGCTCCGTCACCTGCATTCGCTCAGTTCCACATCCAGGACATTAAAAGGCAATTCTGGCGGCGCCGAAGCGTTTGGTGCGGGCGGAGGGATTTGAACCCCCACGGCTTGCGCCACTGGAACCTAAATCCAGCGTGTCTGCCAGTTCCACCACGCCCGCCCATCGGCGGCACCGAAGGGCGCGGCCATAGCGCACCCGCGCCCGCTTTCCAAGCGGCGCCGGATTCGCGCCGCAAGTAATGAGAGCCACAGCCGTCCCGCTCAGCCCCCGGCGGCGGCCCGAAGGGCGGCGGGAAGCCCCGCGATCACGTCCTCCGCCACCACCCCCGGCGCGTCCGGGACCGCCGCCCCCTGGAGCCAGACGGCAGCGCAGGCGGCCTCGAAGGGCGGCATTCCCTGGGCCAGTAGCCCGCCCAGCGTGCCCGCCAGCACGTCCCCCGTGCCGGCGGTGGCCAGGCTCGGTGGCGCGTTGTGGTTGATCGCCGCCCGACCGTCCGGCGCCGCGATCACCGTGTCGGGCCCCTTGAGCACGACGACCACCCCCGTCCGCCAGGCGGCATCCCGCGCGGCGGAAAGCCGGTCCGGACCGGCCTCCCCGAAGATGCGCGCGAACTCCCCGGAATGCGGCGTCAGCACCGCCGCCCCCCGCAGCGCGTCCGGCTGCCCCGCGCAGGCGCCGAGCGCCCCGGCATCGGCCACGATCGTCCGCCCCGCCCAGATGGCGGCGTCCAGCAACTTCCGAGTGGCCTCGTCGGGCGGCAGGCCAGGGCCGATCACCCAGATGCCGCGCCGCTCGTCCTGCAGCAGGGGGCGCACCGGCGGATCCGCCACGATCGCGCCCGGCTCGCCCGCCCGGAAGGCCGCCGCCGCCTCCGCCGTCGCCGCCGCGAGGGTCACCAGCCCGGCCCCAGCCCGCCGCGCGGCCGACGCCGCCAGCCGCGCGGCGCCGGGCATGGCGCCCCCGGCCACCACCACATGGCCGCGGCGGTATTTGTGCCCCTCCACCTCGAGCGCGGGCGGTCGCCACAGGCCCGGCGCGTTGCGGAAGCTGCGCCCCTCTTCCCCGGCCAGGGCCGCGGCCAGCGCCGCCTCCGGAAGGCCGATATCCGCCAGCACCAGCTCCCCGCAGAGCAGCCGGCCCGGCAGCAGAAGGTGCCCGGGCTTCAGCCGCGCGAAGGTGACCGTGACGGCGGCGGCCGCGACTTCGCCCAGCGCCTGTCCCGTCGCGCCGTCCAGCCCGCTCGGCACATCCACGGCCAGGATCGGCCCGCCGGCCGCCCGCAAGACCGCCACCGCTTCGTCTTCGAGCGGCCGGGAGGGAGCAGCGCCGAGGAGCGCGTCGATCACCAGCCCGGCCCGTGCCGCCTCGGCCGGCTCGAAGGGCACCACGGGCCCGCGCCAGCGCCCCGCGGCCCGCGCCGCCGGCCCGCCCGGCCGCGGCGGCGCCATGGTGGCGACCGAGACGCCCCAACCTGCCCTCTCAAGCCGCCGCGCCGCGACATAGCCGTCGCCGCCATTATTCCCCGGCCCGACCAGCACGAGCACGCGGCGGGGACGGAACCGCGCCGTCACCGCCCGCGCCACCGCCTCGCCCGCCGCCTCCATCAGCCGGTCCACGGGCACGGCGGAGGCGGCATCCGCCCGCGCCATCGCGGCGGGGGAGAGCAGATCGATGGGCCAGGGCAGCGCCGCGGCACCGCGGGTGACGCGCATGGAGACTCTTTCTCGTTGCTGGCAAGCGCGCGGCGCGCGGCTGGTCTGGAAGGCGGTCATGGGGCCACAACGCCGGCGGGACCGGTTTCATACGCCGTCCAGCCCGCCGGGCCGCGCCATGGCCAGGGCTGGCCCTTTCCCCGCCGATCCGCGCTAGGGTGGTCCCGAATCGGCAGGAGGCGGGGCATGGCCTTCGTGGTGGCAGTGGCGCAGCGCAAGGGCGGGGCAGGTAAGTCCACCGTCGCCGCCAACCTGGCGGTCGCCCTCGCGGAAGCCGGCCTGAAGGCCGCGCTGCTCGACACCGACCCCCAGGGCACGCTCACCCGCTGGCACGGGCTGCGCGGGCAGGGCGCGCGCGACCTCGCCTTCGAGAACCCGGCCGGTTGGCGCGTGCCCCAGGCCGTGACCCGGCTGCGGAAGACGATGGACTTCGTCATCCTCGACACGCCGCCGCATGCGGACACCGACAGCCGGCTCGCGATGCGCTCGGCCGACCTCGTCCTCATTCCCCTCCAGCCCTCGGTCGCCGATCTCTGGGCCATGGAGGGCACGCTGGAGGTGGCGGCGGCGGAGAAGCGCGTCGTCGCCCTCATGCTCAACCGCGTTCCCGCCCAGGGTCGCGCCGCGCAGGAGGTGGCGGCGACGCTGAAGGAGCGGAACCTGCCCCTCCTCCCCTCCCCCTTCGGCAACCGCACCGCCTTCGCGGCCGCCTTCGCGGAGGGGATGGGCGTCACCGAGCACGCCTCCCGCAGCCAGGCCGCGACCGAGGCCCGGGCCCTCGCCGAGGCCATCCGGCGGGAGGGTGCCTGAGCCCGGCCGGGGCGCGAGAGCGCCCTCGCCCCGCTCACCGCCCGCCCGACAGCTCGGTCCGCCACAGCGCCAGCCCCGCGCCCACCAGCACCAGGAAGCCTGCCAGGTCCCACCCGTCCGGCACCTCGCCCCATAGAAGGGCGCCGAGCGCGGTGGTCCAAAGGATGGCCGAATACTCGAAGGGAGCGACGAGGCTCGTGTCCTCCGCCCGGTAGGCCGCCGTCATCAGCAGCTGCGCCGCGATCGAGACGAGGCCCACCACCAGCAGCAATCCCCACTGCCAGGCCGTCGGCGCCACCCAACCGGGAATCGCCGCGATCCCCGAGGCGATGGCCGCCCCGATCGCGAACCAGAGGACGATGGTGATCCCCGCCTCCCCCGCCTCCCCCATGCGGCGGATCGAGACCATGGCGCAGGCCCAGCCGAAGGCGCCGAGCAGCACCGCCCCCGCCGCGCCGAGATGCAGCGGCCCGCCACCGCCGGGCTGGAGCATCAGCAGCACGCCGAGGAACCCGGCCACCACCACCACCACCCGCTGCCATCCCACCCGCTCCCGCAGCAGGACCACCGAGAGGGCCGTGAGGAAGAGCGGCATAGTGAAGTTCAGCGCCGTCACGGTCGCGAGCGGCAGCAGCGCGTAGCCGAAGAAGGAGCCGTACATCCCGAGCAAGCCGCCCACCAGCCGCTCCAGGTGCCGCCGCGCGTGCCGCGTCCGCAGCGCGCCGCGCAGCCCGCCCGGCGAGGCCCGCGCCATCAGCAGCAGCACAGGCAGCGGCAGCAGGTTACGGAAAAACACCAGCTCCGAGAGCGGCACCTCCCCCTGCAACCCCTTCACCGCCGCGGCGGCGAGGGCGAAGAGGCCGGCCGAGCCGGTGACGCAGGCGATCGCCCGCAGGCGCGCGGCGCGGCCGCCCGGCGAGGGTTGCCCGCCGGGCACCGTAGACACTGAGGGGGCGTTCATTACTCTCGCGCTTCGTGTGGCCGGCTTTCTCTCCCGGCCATTCTCCCGCCCCCGCCCGCCTCCGCAACCCCCGCATGCCCGATCCTCGTCCCCCACTCGTCACCCCAGGGGTGATTTCAAGCGGCCCGGTTCCGCTGTAGCTTCCCGCCCACATGAGCGAGCAAGACGGCGCGGCCGACCCTTCCGCGCCCCCGACGGCCAGCCCCAGAGCGATGCCGAGACCGGCGAACGCCCCACCCGTCCCCCCGCACCCCCTCCTCATCCCTGAGGCGGATGAGGTCGTCTGGGCCGGCCGCTTCCCCGTGCAGCGCGTGCGCTTCCGCTTCAGGAAGCGCGACGGAACCCCCTCCGCCCCCCTTACCTGGGAGCTGATGCGGCGCGGCCAGGGCACCGTGATCCTGCCCTGGGATCCCGTGACGGACCGCATCGCCCTCATCGAGCAGTTCCGCCTCCCCGCCCTCGCCGCCGGGGAAGAACCGATGATGACCGAGCTGCCCGCCGGCCTCGTCGAGACCGGCGAGGACCCCGACGCCACCGCCCGGCGCGAGCTGGCCGAGGAAACCGGCCTCCACACCGACCGCATGATCCCGATCGGTGCCTTCATGCTCATGCAGGGCGCCTCGGACGAGCGTGTTCACTTCTACCTCGCCCAGGTTGCCCTTCAGGACGAGGACGGCACCCTTGGCGGCCTCGACACCGAGGGCGAGGAAACCGCGGTCGTCGTGGTGACGGCCGCGGACGCCTTCGCCATGGTGGCCGGGAACAGGATCCGGAACGCTCCTGCCGCCCTCGCCCTGCTCTGGCTGCAGGTGAACCACGCCCGCCTGAGGGCGGAATGGACGGAATGATGCAGACACAGCCCCTTTTCCGCGACGACGCCTATGCCGCCGCCGCCCAGGCCACCGTGCTCGAATCCTCGGACGCGGGCGTGATCCTCGACCGCAGCGTCTTCTACCCCCGTGCCGGCGGCCAGCCCGGCGATACCGGCACACTGGCCTGGGAAGGCGGCGAGATGACCGTCGCCGACACGATCAAATCCCCCGACGGCTCCGCCCTGCACGTCCCCTCCCCCGGCAGCGCTATCCCGCCCGTGGGCGCGAAGGTGGAGGCGCGGCTCGACTGGACCCGCCGGCACCGGCACATGCGGATGCACACCACGCTGCACCTTCTCTGCGCCGCGATGCCGGGCATCTACGCCACCGGCAACCAGATCGGCGCCGAGAAGTCCCGCCTCGACTTCGACTTGCCCGATCCGCCCGCCAAGGAATGGGTGACCGAGAAGCTCAACGAACTCATCGCCGGCGACCACCCGATCGGCGAGCGCTGGATCACCGAGGCGGAACTCGACGCCAATCCCGGCCTCGTCCGCACCCTCTCCGTCCAGCCCCCGCGCGGCGCCGGCCAGGTCCGCCTCGTCCGCATCGGCGCGGAGGAATCCCCCATCGACCTCCAGCCCTGCGGCGGCACCCATGTCCGCCGCACCGGCGAGATCGGCCGCGTGGAGGTCGTGAAGATGGAGAGCAAGGGCAAGCAGAACCGGCGCATCCACATCGTGCTGGCGGAGGACACCCCATGAACGATCTCGTCTCGACCGATTGGCTGGCGGCCGAACTCGGCAAGCCCGACCTCGTGGTGCTCGACTGCACCCTGTTCCTGCCCAACGAGCCCGGCGACAAGTTCGAGGCCTTCAGCGCCGCCCACATCCCCGGCGCGCGGCTCTTCGACATCGACCTCTTCGCCGATCCCGACGGCGACCTGCCGCACATGGTCCCGACGCCCGCCCGCTTCGCAAAGCTCGCGGGCGCGCTCGGTATCTCGAATTCCAGCCGCGTCGTCTTCTACGACCAGCACGGCCTCCGCGCCTCCGCCCGCGGCTGGTGGCTCATGCGCCTGATGGGCCATGAGAACGCCTTCGTGCTCGACGGCGGCCTTCCGAAATGGAAGCGCGAGGGCCACCCCATCGAGAGCGGCGAACCCGCCACCGCCCAGGCCGCCACCTTCACGCCCGACTTCCGCGCCGACCGCCTGCGCGGCATCGGCGACATCAAGCGCATCGTTCGCCAGGGCGGCGGCGAGGCCCTCATCCTCGACGCCCGCGCCGCCGGCCGCTTCGACGGCACCGCGCCGGAGCCCCGCCCCGGCCTGCCCTCCGGCCACATGCCCGGCGCCGCCAACATCGCCTTCACCGAACTCCTCACCCCCGAGGGCACCATGCTGCCCCCGGAGGCGCTGCGTGCCCGCTTCGAGCGCGCGGGCGCGGACGGCGAGCGGCCGGTCATCCTCTCCTGCGGCTCCGGCGTCACCGCCTGCGTGCTGGCCCTCGGCCTCGTCCGCGCCGGCCTGCCCGAGGGCGCCGTCTATGACGGATCCTGGACCGAATGGGCGCTGCGCCCCGAAACCCCCAAGAGCACCCCCAAGAACAACGAGGACGCCGCCTGATGGCCGATCCCACCGACAAGCAGCTCGGCTTCGCCACCCGCATGTCCCATCACGGGCGCGCGGGGGCGAAGGTGCACGGCTTCGTCAACCCGCCCGTCCACCGCGGCTCCACCGTCCTCTTCCCCGATTGCGAGAGCCGCAAGTCCGCCGCCAAGCAGCGCTACGAGCAGGTCCTGACCTACGGCACCGCCGGCGGCCCCACCCACCACATGCTCGAGGACATGATCGCGGAGATCGAGGGCGGCACCCGCGCCCTCATCGTCGGCACCGGCCTCGCCGCCGTCATGGTCCCGCTGCTCGCCTACCTGAAGGCCGGCGACCACTGCCTCATGCCCGACAGCGTCTACGGCCCGGCGCGGAACCTGTCGGACGGCCTCATGAAGGGATGGGGAATCGAGACGACCTACTACGACCCGCTGGTGGACGAGGCGGGCATGCGCGCCCTCATCCGCCCGAACACGAAGGTCGTTTATACCGAGAGCCCCGGCAGCCACACCTTCGAGGTGCAGGACATCCCCGCCATCGCCCGCGCCGCCCATGCCGCGGGGGCCAAGGTGCTGATGGACAACACCTGGGGCTTCTACAACTTCCAGCCCTTCGAGCACGGGGTGGACGTCTCCATCCAGGCGTTGACGAAGTATGCCGGCGGTCACTCGGACATCCTGCTCGGCAGCGTCGCCGTGAACTCACCCGAGGACTGGACGGTGGTGAAGGGCGCGGCCAGCCAGCTCGGCCAGTTCGCCAGTCCCGACGACTGCTGGCTCTGCCTGCGCGGCCTGCGCACCCTGCCGGTGCGGCTGCGCCAGCAGGCGGAGAACGGCCTCACCGTCGCCCGTTGGCTGGAGGGCCGGCCGGAGGTGCTGCGCCTGCTGCACCCCGCGCTCCCCTCCCACCCTCAGCACGAACTCTACGCCCGCGACTTCCTCGGGCCGTGCAGCCTCTTCGGCGTGGTGCTCCAGCCCCGCTACTCCGAGGCGGATGCGGAGTCGGTCTGCGACAACCTGGCCCTCTTCGGCATCGGCGCTTCCTGGGGCGGCTACGAGAGCCTCGCCCTGCCGACCGCCCCCTCCATCACCCGCACGGCGAAGGACCCGGCCCTGGGCGGGCCGGCGATCCGCCTGCATATCGGGCTGGAGGAGACGGAGGACCTGATCGCCGACCTCGCACAGGCGCTGGACCGGCTGCCGGGCTGATCCCCAGACCCCCGCCCGGTCAGGCTGGGCGGGGGGCACCTGCGGACTTCGGTGCGGGAGTACCCGCCGCTTCAGCCTCGACCCGCTCCTGCCGCCGCCCCAGCCAGAAGCTCAGCCCCAGCCAGATCACCGAGAGCGGCACCGCCACCACCGAGATACCGGTCAGCCCGAGTCCAAGATACCCCAGCCCCGCATAGGACCAGGACCCCACCTGGTCCCCCCCGCGATAGACCACCGTGTCGATGAAGTTCTTCGCCTTGTAGCGGTCCTCTCGCGGCACGGAGGTGAACAGCACCTCCCGCGTCGGCCGGGCGAGAGCGAAGTTGCTCACCCGCCGCGCCACCTGCACCACTACGAAGACCGCGACGCCGGGTGACGCTGCCAACGCCGCGAACCCCACCACGCTGAACAGCGGCAGGGCACAGAGCGTGATCGCCACCCCGAGCCACCCCATCAGCCGCCCCGTGAGAAAGAGCTGGAAGACGAGGGTGAGCACGTTCACCCAGAAATCGATGTCCGCGAAGAAGGCCGTGCGCGCCGCCCGGCTCGTGAAGTTCGCCTCCGCGATCGTCGCCTGCTGAAAGTACAGGAAGGTGGAGGTGACGGAGTAGAAGAGCATGAAGAAGGCGATCCCCAGCAGGTAGGGGGATCGGAAGGTATGCGTCATCCCCGCGAAGATCCCCCCGCCGACTGCCCGGTGCGGGTCGTCGCCCGCGACCGGCCGCTGGAAGGCGTCGCTGATCCGGGAAAGCTGGCGGGAGGCCAGTACCGCCACCTCCAGCAGCGCGATCGAGGCCAGAAGCAGCCAGTTCTGCCCGATATGCTCCACGAAGCCGGAGGTGAGGCTCGACCCCGCGATCCCGCCCACGGTCGCGCCCGCTGCCAGGAAGCCGAAGAGCCGCTTCCCCTGCTCCCCATCGAAGACATCCACGACGAAGGACCAGAAGACCGAGACGACGAAGAGGTTGAAAACCGAGATCCAGATGAAGAAGGCCCGCCCGATCCAGACATGCGCTTCGGGCGAGGAGAAACCGAGCAGCGCCATGAAGATCAGCAGGTTCAGCATGAAGAAGCGGTAGGCGATCGCGATGAAGCGCTCCCGCGGGAAGCGGCGCACCGCATAGGCAAACAGCGGGTTCACCGCGAGCATCGCCACCAGCGTGCCCGTGAAGAGCCAGGGCAGGTTCCGCACCCCGCCCGCAACACCCAACTCGTCCCGGATCGGCCGCAGCACGTAATAGGCAAGGAACAGCGCGAAGACGTAGAGCCAGGACCAGGCCAGCGCCTGCGCCTCCGCCGGGCGCACGTCGATCACCCGGCGCAGCGCACGAAAGAGCCAGCCACCCTCCGCCGGAGCGGAGGCGTCAGAGGCCGTCAATATACTGCTCCATCCGCCGGCGCAGCGCGGCGTCGGGCATCCGCCCCTGGGCAGCCTTCAAGTTGTCATCCACGTAGCGGGCCTGGGCCATGCCGGGGATCGCGCAGGTCACCGCCTCGTGGGAGACGATGTATTTCAGCATCACCTGCGCCCAGCTCGTGCAGTCGATCTCCGCCGCCCAGTCCGGCAGCGGCTTGCCCTGGGTGGCCCGGAACACGCTGCCCCGCCCGAAGGGCAGGTTGATGAAGACCGCCATCCCCCGGTCCCGCGCCAAGGGGATGATCCGCTCGGCGGCGTTGCGGTTGTCCAGCGCGTAGTCGATCTGGATGGAGTCCAGCGCCTCCCGGCGCATCATCGCCTCGAAGGCCTCGTACTGCCGGTCGAAGGAGGTGGTGGCGCCCACATAGCGGATGCGCCCTGCCGCCTTCAGCTCCCGCAGCGTCGCCAGTTCATTGGAGATGTCGCGCAGGTTGTGCACGGCGATGAGGTCGATCCGGTTCGTCCGCAGGTTGCGGAAGGATTGCTCGATCTGCTCCCGCCCCTGCTCCTTGTTGTCCACGGCCACCTTCGTGCAGACGAACATGGAGGGCCGGATGTTCAGATCCGCCATCAGCCCGCCCATGACCGGCTCCGCGACCCCATAGGTCGGCGAGGTGTCGAGCACCGTCCCACCCATGGCCTGGAACTGCCGGAAGGTCTCGCGCAGCGGCCCGATATCCTCCTCCGTCTTCGCGTCCTCGTAGCGGCGAGCGGAGCCGAGGCCGATCACCGGGATCATCTCCCCGGAGGAGGGGATCGGCTTGCGGATGAGCGCCGGCTGCGCGGCGGCCCCGAGATCAAGCGCGGCGGCGACCAACCCGCCCCCCAGGGCGGCCAGCGCGGTGCGGCGGGTGGCATTCATGGCGTCGTCTCCCCGGAGGAACCGGCCGAAGCGGGATGCGCGGCCGGACGGCGTCGTGGCCAGTAGAGGGGAAGCTTGGCCCGGATGGCGCGGCGCGTGAATGGCCCGTTCGCCGGGCCGCGAGGCGCTCAGCCCGGCGCGGCGCAGTCCCCGCAGGTGCCCTCGACCTCAACGGTCGCCCTCAGCGGGCTGAACCCCGCCGCCCGCGCCGCCGCGGCCACCGCCTGCGCCACCGAATCATCCGACAGCTCCGCCGTCCGTCCGCAGTTGCGGCAGATGAGGAACTGGTGGGGATGGTCGTGCTCGTGCCCCTGCGAGACCTCCATGCAGGGCAGGAAGGCGTTCAGCCGCTCGATCCGGTGGATCAGCCCCTGCGCCATCAGGAAATCGAGCGCGCGATAGACGGTGGGCGGCGCCGCCCCCGGCCGCTCGGCCCGCAGCCGGTCCAGCAGGGCATAGGCACCCACGGGCTGCCCCGCCTCCATCACCATCTCCAGCACGCGGCGCCGCAGTGGCGTGAGTTGCACCCCTCGCCGAAGGCAGGAGTCCTCAGCCTCGCGCAGCGCGCCGGCCGTGCCGTCGGTCAGGGAATGATGGTGGTCGCCGTGGGGCATCCGGTCCTCGGCCGGCTGTAAGGGACGCGCGCGCCGGCACCTCCTATATAGAGCCGATGGCCACGCCCCCCAACCGCCCCGCTGTACGCCCCCCTGGCCGCCCCGCCGACCTCCCCCCCTGGCAGCCCCCCTCCCCCGAGGCCTGCGCCGCCTTCGTCGCCGCCCTGAAGCCCGACACCAACGGCCTCGTCGCCGCCATCGCCCAGGCCCACGGCACCGGGGAGGTGCTGATGCTCGCCTGGATGAACGCCGAATCGGTCGCGGAAACCCTCGAGACCGGCCGCGTCACCTATTACAGCCGCTCCCGCCGCGCCCTCTGGCGCAAGGGCGAGACGTCCGGCCAGGTGCAGCACCTGATCGACCTGCGCCTCGACTGCGATGGCGACGCCCTGCTGGCGACCGTCCACCAGGATGGCGTCGCCTGCCACACCGGCCGCCGCTCCTGCTTCTCCTGGGGCCTCTCCGCCGGGGAAGTCGCCCCTCTCGAGCCGGTCCTGACCGATCCCGCAGCGCTCTACCCCACGGACAGCTGACCCGGGCGCGCGATTGACGGCCGCCCCCGCGCAGCGCTTCCCTGCCGCGGGCCAAAGGGAATCGGGATACGCCATGCCGCTGACCATGCCGGAGGAACTCCTCCTCCTGATGTTGGACGACCGCACGGGGCGGCTGAACGAGGCCGCGGGCCCCGCCTCCGGCTACGCCATCGCCGGCGCCATCCTCGCCGAGCTCGCTCTCCGAAATCGCATCGACACCGACCCGCAGCGCCTCTTCGTCGCCGACGCCACGCCGACTGGGGACAACCTGCTGGACCCGGTCCTCGCCCGCATCGCGGCCGATCCCGCCCCGGAGGGCGAGCCGCATGACAGCCGCTGGTGGATCGAGACCCTCGGCCAGGAGGCGGACCGCTTCCGCGACGCCATCTTTGCCCGCCTCGTCGCCCACGGCATTCTCCGCACCGAGGAGGGCCGCTTCCTCTGGATCTTCCCCGAGCGCCGCTACCCCATGATCTCCGACAAGGAGGAGCGCGAGGTGAAGGCTCGCCTCATGGGCGTGATCTTCGAGGACGACATCCCCGAGCCCCGCGACAGCCTCCTCATCGGCCTCGTCCGCGCCGCCGGCTTGCTGCCGCTGATCCTGGCCCCGGACACGCTGGAGGCCGCCGAGCCGCGCATCGCCCAGGTCGCCAACCTCGAGGAGCTGAGCCGCTCCCTCGGCAACGCGGTGCGCGACATCTTCGTGGAGATGGCCCGCTACACGCCGCTGATGTGAGGCGCCGTCAACCGAAGCGAAGCTTCATCCCGAGGATATAGGCCGAGAGGATCATCGTGGCCGCGTTCGCCATGATGATCCCGTTGCTGCCGATCAGCAGCCCATAGGCGAGCCACAGCCCCACCCCCGTGGTGAAGAGCATCAGCATGGGCATCGACAGGTCGCTGGCCGAGCGCGTCCGGTGCGTGCGAAGCACCTGCGGCACGAAGGCAATGGTGGTGAGGATGCCCGCGACCACGCCCAGCCACTCGACACCGTCCATCGCTGCTCCCCGGACACCGTTCCGCTTCCTCTC
This sequence comes from Roseomonas aerilata DSM 19363, assembly GCF_000711725.1. Classification (GTDB taxonomy): domain Bacteria; phylum Pseudomonadota; class Alphaproteobacteria; order Acetobacterales; family Acetobacteraceae; genus Roseomonas; species Roseomonas aerilata. Next base: position 213,328 of record NZ_JONP01000004.1, read on the forward strand.
GGCGCCGCCTCCGCCTATGCATCAGTGCATGATCGAAATCCACCTTCGGCAAGAGGCCCCCGCCATCTTCCCCGCGGGTGTTGCATGACCCTCCTCTACGTCGTCGCCGGCGAATCCTCCGGCGACGTGCTCGGCGCCCGCCTCATCGTCCGGCTGCGCGAAGCGAGGCCCGACCTCCGCTTCGCCGGCATCGGCGGCGACCGGATGGCCGAGGCTGGGGTGACCAGCCTCTTCCCCATGCGCGAACTCGCCCTGATGGGCCTGCTGGAGGTGCTGCCCAACATCCGCAGCCTCGCCCGCCGCCTGGACGAGACGGTCGCGGACATCGCCGCCCGCCGCCCCGCCGCCCTCGTGACCATCGACAGCCCGGGCTTCGTGCTGCGCGTCGCCGCCCGCGTGCGGCCGCTCGGCATTCCCGTCATCCACTACGTCGCGCCCCAGGTCTGGGCTTGGCGGCAGGGCCGGGTGAAGAAGATGGGCCGGAAGCTGGACCGCATCCTCGCCCTCCTGCCCTTCGAGGCCCCCTTCTTCGAGCGCGCGGGCATCCCCGTCACCTTCGTCGGCCATCCCGTGCTGGAGAGCGGGGCCGCCGCCGGCGACGCCGCCCGCTTCCGCGCCCGCCATAGCATCGCGCCCGGCGAAAGGGTGGTTCTCGTCATGCCCGGCAGCCGCCGCACGGAGGTCGGCCGCCTGCTGCCCATCTTCGGCGAAACGCTGCGCCTCCTCGCCGCCCGCCACCCCAACCTTCGCCCCGTCGTGCCCCTGGCCGGCCCGGTGGAGGAAGCCGTGCGCGCCGCCGCCACCGGCTGGAGCCCCGCGCCGGTCCTCGTCCGCGACATAGACGACAAGCACGACGCCTTCGCCGCCGCCGAGGCGGGGCTGATCAAGTCCGGCACCTCCTCGCTCGAGGTCGCGATGGCCGGCGTGCCGATGGTGGTGGCCTACAAGATGAACCCGGTCACCGGCTGGATCATCCGCCGCCTGGCGAAGGTGAAGTACGCGAGCATCGTCAACCTCCTCGCCGACGCGCCGGTCATCCCGGAACTGCTGATCGAGGACTGCCGCCCACCGCTCCTCGCCGAAGCTCTGGGCAAGCTCCTGGAAGGCGAGGGCGTCGAGGCCCAGCGGGAGGGCTTCGCCCGCGTCATGTCGCTTCTCTCGCCGCCCGGCGGCGGCAGCCCGAGCGAGGCGGCGGCGCGTGCCGTGCTGGAGATGATCGGCCCCTGAAACGCGGAAGGGGCCGCAGCTTCCGCCGCGGCCCCCTCCAACTTCCCGCCCTTGCGGGCGAGCGTCAGACGCGCGGCTTGCCCGTGGTGGTGCCAGTCGTGCCAGTGGTGCTGCCGGTGGTGGTCCCCGTGGTCGTCCCGGCGGTGCGGTCGTCCTGCACCTCCACCTCGGTGTGGCGCACCGTGTCGCTCACCGTCTGCGTGCGATCGGACACATCCTTGCGAATGACCAACTCCTCCTTCACCCGCGCCTCCTTGGAGACAACCGCCTCCTCGCTGTGCTCGACGGCGTCGATCACGCGCTCGCGGAAGGCGTCATCGGCGGCCGAGAGCGGCTGGTCCACGGCGCGGCGCTCGATCGAGACGTGCTCCTCGTGCAGCGTCACGTTCTCGCTCACCGGCGTCTCGACGATGTAGGACCGCACGCGCACGCGGCCGCGCTCCGTCTCGCGCTTGCCGACGCGCAGTTGCTCCTCGACGACCGGGATCCGCTCCTCGCGGTCCGTCCCCGTCGTGGCGGCCCCCATGGCGGCACCAGTCGTGCCCGTCCCCATGGCGGCCGTGCTGCCCGTGCTGACGGCCGGCGTGGAGGTGCCGCCCATCGTGGCCGCGCCGACCGCGCCCGAGGTGTTCATCGGCGTGCCCGTGCCGGCAGCATCATCCATTGAGCCGCTCCAGCCGCTCGCGCGCCACTCGGCCTCACGGGAGTCAAGATCCACCGCGCCATGCGCCTCGAAGATGTCGAGCGCGTGGTCCACGACGCTGTCGTCCACCTGGGCGGAGACGACGTAGCCGCCGCGGCGGATGCCCTCCGCATAGGCCTGGCGATCCTCGTCCGCGATGAAGAGGTCCTTCAGCGAGGCCCAGAGGCCAGTGTCACCCGTGCCGGTGCTGGTCGTCTGCCCGGTATTGCCGTGGATGGCGATGTGGTTCGAGTCGATGCGGTCATGTGTGCGCAGGTGCTCGACGACGGCCTCCGCCTCGGCGCGGCTGTCGAACAAGCCGGTAATCGTGCGGGTCATGCGTGCATTCCTTCCTGATGGGACCTGTATCGTGCGTATTCCGTGGACGGCGCGGGCAGGGCCCGGGTTCAGGATTCCGTCCGCTCGCCCGTGGGGGTGATCCGTTCGACGGCGGCGTGCTGCACCCGGCGGGTCGCCGGCTGCTCCACCGTCTTCTCCTCGTTGATCATGTGGAGATGGATCTCCTCCCGCAGGACGAGGCGCTTCTCGACGACGAGAACCTCCTCGACCACGGGGATGATGATCACGTCCCCCTCCTGGCGAACCTGCGGCGCCTCGGTGACCGTCGTGCCCACGGGCCGACGCTCCACCTCGGCGCGGCGGCTGTGCAGCGTCTCGCGCAGCATCTCCTCCACCACCTCCGTGGTGAGGGAGACGCGAACACGACCTGTCTCCACCTGCCGCTTGCTCAGCAGAAGGGTTTCCTCGACGAGAGGAATCACGGCCTCGGCAGTTGTCTCAGCCGTCATCACAACCTCACCTCGGACCGTTCTGAAAACGGCCGAGTCGTGGGCCAGTTGCCCCCGGTTGCGGAACGGTCTGGCGTTTAGAACGCCAGGCGGCACCTAAACGGCGTGGCGCTTCGGCCGGGCCTTGCGGCGCAACTCCATCAGCTCCGCCTCCTCGCGCACGGCATTGCGCAGCAGCGCGTCCTGCCCCCAGCGATACTGCGGCGGGCACGCCGTGCGCACGCCGTAACGGGCGGCGGCGTGCAGCGTGAAGGCGGGATCGACGAGGTGCGGCCGCGCCAGCGCCACGAGATCCGCGCGCCCGGCCGCGAGGATCGTGTTCACCTGGTCCGCCGAGGTGATGCTGCCCACGCACATGGTGGCCACCTTCGCCTCGTTGCGGATCATGTCCGACCAAGGCACCTGGAACATGCGCCCATAATGCGGCGCGCTGTCCGCTACCGTCTGCCCGGTCGAAACATCCAGCAGGTCGCAGCCCTCCTCCGCGAAGGCCCGGGCGATCCCCAGCGTCTCCTCGTCCGTTACGCCGCCCTCCGCCCAATCCGTCGCGGAAACGCGCACGCTCATCGGCCGGTCCGAGGGCCAGGCCGCCCGCAGCGCCCGATAGACCTCGAGCGGATAGCGCAGCCGGTTCTCAAGGCTCCCGCCATAGCCATCGGTGCGCCGGTTCGTCAGCGGCGAGAGGAAGCTCGCCATGAGGTAGCCGTGCGCGCAGTGGAACTCGAGCATGTCGAAGCCCGCCCGCGCGCCGCGCTGCGCCGCCGCCACGAAATCGTCGCGCACGCGGTCCATCTCGGCCCGCGTGATCTCCCGCGGCACCTGGCTGTTCGGGAAGTACGGCACGGCACTCGCGGAGACGATCGGCCACCCACCCTCCGGCAGGGGCTGGTCCATCCCCTCCCACATGAGCTTCGTCGCACCCTTCTGCCCGGCATGGCCGAGCTGCAGCGCGATCCGGCTGCCCCCATGCGCGTGCACGAAATCGACGATGCGCTTCCAGCCCGCTTCCTGCGCGTCGTTCCAGATCCCCGTGCAGCCCGGCGTGATCCGCGCCTCCGGCGAGACGCAGGTCATCTCCGTGAAGATCAGCCCCGCGCCGCCCGTCGCGCGCGCGCCGTAATGCATGAGGTGCCAGTCATCCGGCATCCCGTCCGTGGCCGAATACTGGCACATCGGCGATACGACGACGCGGTTCGCCAGCTCCATCCCGCGCAGGCGAAAGGGCTGGAACATCGGCGGCGCGCCCTTGACAGCCGGCAGCCCCTGAGCGCGCACCTCGTCCTCGAATAGCGCGCGCGATTCCTCCACGAACTCCGGCGCGCGCAGGGAAAGGTTCTCCCAGGTGATCGCCTTGGAGCGCGTCATCACCCCGAAGGCGAAGCGCGTCGCCGGCATGTCCCAGAAGCGCGCGACATGCTCGAACCACACGAGCGAGACATCGGCCGCGTGCTGGATCTTCTCCACCTCCTCGCGGCGCCCGCCCTCGAAGCGCGCCAGCGCCTCCTCCACCGTGCCGCCGCGCATGAAGGCGGCGTGGAGGTGGATGGCGTCCTCCATCGCCAGCTTCGTGCCGGACCCGATGGAGTAGTGCGCCGTCGCCTTGGCATCGCCGAGCAGTACGACATTGCCCTTCGACCACCGCGCGCAGCGCATCATCGGAAAGCGCCGCCACAGGCTGCGGTTGGTGATGAGCCGATGGCCCTCAAGCTCCTCCGCGAAGACCTCCTCCATGAAGGCCGCGCTCTCGGCCTCGCTCATCGCGCCAAGCCCCGCGCGCTCGAAGGTCCCGGGGTCCGTCTCCAGCACCCAGGTGCTCGCGCCCTTCTCGTACTGGTAGCAGTGGGCGATGAAGATCCCCTCAGGGCGCTCCTTGAAGAAGAAGGTGAAGGCATCGAAGGGGCGGGTGCTGCCCATCCAGGCGAAGCGGTTCGGCCGCAGGTCCACCGTCGGCGCGAAGTGCTCGAGGTCGCGCTGCCGCACCGGGCTGTTGATGCCATCGGCCGCAACGACGAGATCGGCGTCCGGGAAGTCCTCCGGCATCGCCTCCCGCCCGAACTCCAGCTCCACCCCCAGTTCCCGGGCGCGCGCCTGCAGCAGCATCAGCAGCGTCCGGCGGGAGCAGCCGCAAAAGCCGTTCCCCCCGATCCGGTGGGTCGCCACCTCGTTGCCCCGCTTGGCCACGATCTCGATGTCGTCCCAGTAGGCGAAGGCGTCGGTGATGGCCTTATAGGACTCACGGTCCGCTCGCTCGAAGGTCTCCAGCGTCTGGTCGCTGAACACCACGCCGAAGCCGAAGGTGTCGTCCGCCTGGTTGCGCTCCACCACCGTGATCCGCGCCTCCGGCCGGTCGCGCTTCATCAGGATGGCGAAGTAGAGCCCGGCGGGGCCGCCGCCGATGACCGCGATCCGCATGGGAAATCTCCTGGGCTGTCAGGACAGGAGATAGTTTAGGCTTCAAGTTTTCAAGGTTTCAACTGGCGCTTGCGGGTCGCCGCCATATTCCTTTAGGCTTCAAGGATCATGAACGGCATCACCGGACGCCATGCGATCGTGACGGGGGGCGGCACGGGCATCGGCCTGGCCGTGGCGGAGGCCCTCACCCGCGCCGGCGCCCGCGTGACCGTGACGGGCCGCCGCGAGGCCCCCCTCCGCGCCGCCGTGGAATCCGGCCAGGCGGCCGGCTTCGAAACCGCCGACGTAACCGAGCCCGGCGCCTTCGCCGCCGCCCTCTCCCGCGCGGGCCACCCCGCCATCCTCGTCAACGCCGCCGGTGCCGCCGAGAGCGCCCCCTTCCTCCGCACCGACGACGCCCTGTGGGAGCGGATGCTGCGCGTGAACCTTCTCGGCGCCGCCTCTGCCACCCGCGCGGCGCTTCCCGCCATGCTGGAGGCCGGCTGGGGCCGCGTGGTCAACATCGCCTCAACCGCGGCGCTGCGGGGCTACCCCTATGTCACCGCCTACACCGCCGCCAAGCACGGGCTGCTCGGCCTCACCCGCGCCCTCGCCCTGGAAGTGGCCACGAAGGGCGTCACCGTGAACGCCGTCTGCCCCGGCTTCACCGAGACCGACATCGTGGCCGAGAGCGTCGCCCGCATTACCGCGAAAACCGGTCGCACGGAGGCCGAGGCTCGCGCCGAGCTCGCCCGCCACAACCCCCAGGGCCGCCTCGTCCAGCCGGAGGAGGTGGCCTCGGCGGTGCTGTTCCTCCTCGGCAACGCGGCGATCAACGGCCGCGCCATCGCGGTGGACGGGGGCGAGGTGCCATGACCCCCGACACCCATGTGGACGCGGAAACCGCGCTCGACCACGCCCCCGCCGGCCACAAGGATGACCTCCGTCTCTGGCTGCGCATGCTCTCCTGCGCCCGCCTGATCGAGGCCGAGATCCGCCGCCGCCTTCGCGCCCGCTTCGACACCACCCTCCCCCGCTTCGACTTCCTCGCCCAGCTCGAGCGCGCGGCCGAAGGCCTCACCCCCGGCGAGATCAGCCGCCGCATGATGGTCACCGGCGGCAACGTCACCGGCCTCGCTGCCCGGCTTGAAGAAGAAGGCCTGATCGAGCGCCGCGCCGTCCGCGAGGACCGCCGCGCCGTCACCCTCCGCCTGACGCCCCAGGGCCGGCGCGAATTCGCGCGCCAGTCCGCCGCGCATGAGGAATGGGTGGCCGAGCTTCTCGGCGGCCTCTCCGCCACCGACCGCGCGGCCCTGCTGCGCCTGCTGGACCGCACGCGCCGCGGCGTCCGCGCCGCCATGTCAGAGGGGGGCGCATGAGCCTCAAGAGCTTCAACGCACAGCACGTGCGCCTCACCGTGGAGGGCCGCGTCGCCTCCATCCTGCTCGACCGCCCTGAGCGGAAGAACCCGCTGACCTTCGAGTCCTACGCGGAACTTGCATCCATCTTCCGCACCGCCACGAACGACGAGGAGGTCGGCGCCTTCATCCTCTCCGGCGCCGGCGGCAACTTCTGCTCCGGCGGCGACGTGCACGAGATCATCGGCCCGCTGCTCGACCGAGACACGAAGGGCCTGATGCAATTCACGGCCATGACAGGCGAGTTGGTGAAAGCCATGCGCGCCTGCCCGCAGCCGATCGTCGCCGCCGTGGACGGCGTCGCGGCCGGCGCCGGCGCCATCATGGCCATGGCCTCCGACATCCGCCTCGCCACGCCCCGCGCCAAGGTCGCCTTCCTCTTCAACCGCGTCGGCCTTGCCGGCTGCGACATGGGCGCCTGCGCCATCCTGCCCCGCATCATCGGCCAGGGCCGCGCCTCCGAACTTCTCTACACCGGCCGCTCCATGTCCGCTCAGGAGGGCCTCGACTGGGGCTTCTTTTCCCGCGCCGTGGAACCGGAGGCCCTGATGGAAGCCGCCGCCAACCTCGCTCGCCAGGTGGTCGAAGGCCCCGGCTTCGCCAATGCCATGACGAAGCGGATGCTCGCCATGGAGTGGTCCATGTCCGTCGAGCAGGCGATCGAGGCGGAGGCCGTCGCCCAGGCCCTCTGCATGACCACCAAGGATTTCCGCCGCGCCTACGACGCCTTCGTGGCGAAGCAGCGCCCGGTCTTCGAGGGCGACTGATGGCCGACCGCGACTTCCTCCTCTGGCCCTTCCTCGAACCCCGCCACCGCGCCTGGGCCGACGAGGTCGAGGCCTGGGCGGCCGCCAACGCCGAGCGCCTGTCGGAAGGCGACACCGACACCGCCGTCCGCAACCTCACCCGCGCTATGGGGGAAGCCGGCCTGCTCCGCGTCGCCGTCCCCGAGGACGGCCGCCTCGACGTGCGCTCCCTCTGCATCGCCCGCGAGACCCTGGCCCGCCACTCCGGCCTCGCCGACTTCGCCTTCGCCATGGCCGGCCTCGGCACCGGCTCCGTCACCCTCTTCGCCGACGCCGCCCTGCGGGAAGCGGTCCTCCCCGCCGCCCGCGCCGGCACCTCGCTCGCCGCCTTCGCCCTCAGCGAGCCCGAGGCCGGCTCGGACGTGGCAGCGCTGGCCACCACCGCCACCCGCGACGGCAACGCCCACTGGCGGATCGAGGGCAGCAAGACCTGGATCAGCAACGGAGGCATCGCCGGCACCTACGTCGTCTTCGCCCGCACCGGCGAGGCTCCGGGCGCGAGGGGCCTGACCGCCTTCCTCGTCCCCGCGGACACGCCCGGCCTCACCATCGCCGAGCGCATCGAGGTCTCTGCCCCGCACCCCCTCGCGACGCTCCGCTTCGACGCGATGCGCGTGCCTGACAGCCACCGCCTCGGCGCGCCCGGCGAAGGCTTCAAGGTCGCCATGGCCACGCTCGACGTCTTCCGCGCCACCGTCGGCGCCGCGGCGCTCGGCTTCGCCCGCCACGCGCTCGACCTCACCGTCGCCCGCGCCACCAACCGCCAGCTCTTTGGCGGCCCCCTTTTCGACCAGCAGATGACTCAGGCCGCTATCGCCGAGAGCGCCGTGGACGTGGAAACCTCCGCCCTCCTCGTATATCGCGCCGCCTGGCTGAAGGATTCCGGCACCCCCCGCGTGTCCCGCGAAGCCTCCATGGCGAAGCTCCACGCGACGGAGGCCGCCCAGCGCGCCGCCGATCGCTGCGTCCAGATCCACGGGGGGTACGGCGTCGTCCGCGACCACCCCGCCGAAAAACTCTACCGGGAGGTTCGCGCCCTGCGCGTCTACGAGGGCGCCAGCGAAGTCCAGCGGATCATCATCGCCCGCGCCGAGCGCGACCGGGCGAAGGGAGCGGCATGATGGACACCAACCTTCCCCAGGACGACTGGTCCGGCGCCACGACGGAACTCGCGCCGAGCGCCCACATCGACACCTTCCCGCGCGACAACCTCCCGCCGCGCGACCAGTGGCCCGAACTTCTCTTCGACCTGCCGGACTACCGCTATCCCCGCCGCCTCAACTGCGCAGTCGAGCTGCTGGACCGCAACGTGGAGAACGGGCGGGCCGACCACCCCGCCATCATCACGCCCGAGGAAACCCTCACCTACCGGCAATTGCAGGACCGGGTGGACCGGATCTGCAACGTGCTCACGCGCGACCTCGGCATGGTCCCGGGCAACCGCGTCATGCTCCGCAGCGCCAACAACGCCTGGATGACAGCGACCTACCTCGCGGTCCTCAAGGCCGGCGGCGTGGTCGTCGCCACCATGCCGCTCCTCCGCGCGAAGGAGCTGGGCCAGATGCTGGAGAAGGCCCGCATCACCCACGCGCTCTGCGACGTGAAGCTGCGCGACGAAATGGAGAAGGCCGCCGCCGAGGCACCGCAACTCCGCCACGTCATCCTCTGGGGCAACGGCGACCTCGAGTCCCGCTGTGCCGCCCAGCCCGCGGGCTTTACCGCCTGCGACACCGCCGCCGACGACGTCTGCCTCATCGGCTTCACCTCCGGCACCACGGGTCTGCCGAAGGGCACCATGCATTTCCACCGGGACATGCTGGCGATCTGCGACGGCTACTCCCGCCACGTCCTCCGCCCGACGCCCGAGGACCGCTTCATCGGCTCCGCGCCCCTGGCCTTCACCTTCGGCCTCGGCGGCCTCGTCCTCTTCCCCTTCCGCATCGGCGCCACGGGCATCCTGCTCGAAAAGGCGGGGCCCGACGAACTCCTTCCCGCCGTCGAGCAGCACCGCGCCACAATCCTCTTCACCGCCCCCACCGCCTACCGCGTCATGGCCGGCAAGGTCGCCGATTTCGACATCTCCTCCCTTCGCAAATGCGTCTCCGCCGGCGAGACCCTGCCGCGCGCCATCTTCGACGCCTGGGAGAAGGCGACCGGCCTGCGCCTGATGGACGGCATTGGCGGCACTGAGCTGCTGCACATTTTCGTCGCCGCCCCCGAGGAAACGCTCCGCCCCGGCTGCACCGGCCTGCCCGTCCCCGGCTACCAAGCCCGCGTGATCGATGGCGAGGGGAACGAGGTCCCGCGCGGCACGCCCGGCTGGCTCGCCATCCGCGGCCCCATCGGCTGCCGCTACCTCGCCGATCCCCGGCAATCCGACTACGTCCGTCACGGCTGGAACATCCCCGGCGACGTCTACATCCAGGACGAGGACGGCTACTTCCGCTACCAGGGCCGCGGCGACGACATGATCGTGGCCGCCGGCTACAACATCGCGGGCCCCGAGGTGGAGGGCGCGCTCCTCACCCATCCCGCCGTGCGCGAATGCGGCGTCGTCGGCGCGCCCGATGGCAAGGGTGGCACGGTCGTGAAGGCCTATGTCGCCCTCAAGCCCGAATACTTCGGCAACGAGAGCATGGTGCGCGCCCTGCAGGACCATGTCCGCGCCGAGATCGCCCCCTACAAGGCGCCGCGCATCATCGAGTTCCTCGACGCCATGCCCCGCACCGAATCCGGCAAGCTCCAGCGCTTCGCGCTCCGTCGCATGGCGAACCCGTGACGGGTTCGACGTCGCATGGCGAACCCGTGACGGATTCGCCTCCGGACGGCCCGCGCGCGAGCACCAGCGCCGCGCGTCCGACCCCGATCCCCGCCTCCGCCCTGCCCGCCGCCGCCTTCCGCGGCACGGCGCGCGTCCGCTTCGGCGATTGCGACCCCGCGGGGATCGTCTTCTTCCCCAACTGGTTCATCATCGCGCACGGCATCGTGGAGGATCTCTTCCGCGAGCGCCTTCGCATCGACTTCCACGAGATGCACGGCACCCGCGGCATCGGCACCGGCTTCGTCCACGCCGCCGCCACCTTCATGCGCCCGGGCATCATGGGGGAAGAGGTGACGCTCACCCCTCTTGTCCGCCGCGTCGGCGGCGCCTCCTACGCGCTGGACCTGCATATCCATCGCGGCGAGGAGGAACTCGTCCGCCTCGACCTCGTCACCGCCACCACCGACCTCGCCAGCCGCACCAGCGTGCCGGTGCCGCCCGACCTGCGCGCCGCCCTGCTGCGCTACCAGGGCGAGTGCCGGCAGGAGAACACCCCATGAGCGGCAAGCTCGACATCCTCCAGCCCCCCGGCTGGCCGGCCCCGCGCGGCTATTCCAATGGCGTCGCCGGGCGTGGCCGCGTCGTGCTCGTCGGCGGGCAGATCGGCTGGGACGAATCCGGCCGCTTCGCCGAGGGCTTCGTCGCCCAGACCGAAAGGGCTCTCCGCAACATCCTCGCCGTCCTCGCCGAGGCCGGGGCGGGCCCCGAGCACATTGGACGCCTCACCTGGTACGTCACCAGCATGGACGAGTACCGCGCCTGCCTGCCCGAGCTGGGCCGCGCCTATCGCTCCGTGATGGGCCGTAACTTCCCGGCCATGGCGCTCGTCGGCGTCGTCGCCCTGGCCGAGCCCGAGGCGCGGGTGGAGATCGAGGCCACCGCCATCGTCCCAGACTGAGGCACCGGCCGCGGCCCGGCGGGCAGCTCCCGTTCCGCCGCGCAGGAACACACCACCTCCCCGCCCGCCAGCCGGTTCGGCACCGTCGGCTCCCCGCAATGCGGGCACTCCCGGATCGTCTCCATCGCGGTTCCTCCACCGTCACGCCGCTCTATCTGGGGGCGATCCGCCGCGGCGCAGGAGGCCCGCGCCATCAAGCCTGCCGGCGCCAACGCCGCCTGCCCGCGCACACTATTCCCGGCCCCCGCCTTGCCCCTGTGCCGCCCCGGTGCGAATGTCCGGCCGCTGCCGGGGGGCCCTCCCCCTGGCCCCCACTCGACGCGGGCCCAGCCCGCTCCTTTCCCGGCGGGCAGCGCCCGTCCTGTGAGCCTGCGAGGACCGGAATGGCCAAGATCAAGGTGAAGACCCCCGTCGTGGAGATGGACGGGGATGAGATGACGCGGATCATCTGGGGCTTCATCAAGGAGAAGCTGATCCTTCCGTACCTCGACATCGAACTGAAGTACTACGACCTCGGCGTCGAGTACCGCGACCAGACCGACGACCAGGTGACGATCGACGCCGCCAACGCCACGAAGCAGTACGGCGTGGGCGTGAAGTGCGCGACCATCACCCCGGATGAGGCGCGGGTGAAGGAATTCAACCTCAAGAAGATGTGGAAGTCCCCCAACGGGACCATCCGCAACATCCTCGACGGCACGATCTTCCGCGAGCCGATCATCTGCCAGAACGTGCCGCGCCTCGTGCCGCACTGGTCCAAGCCCATCGTCGTCGGCCGCCACGCCTACGGCGACATCTACCGTTCGGTCGAGATGAAGGTGCCCGGCGCCGGCACCGTGAAGATGACCTTCACCCCCGAAGGCGGCCAGCCGCAGGAGATCGGCGAGTTCCCGATGCCCGCCACGGGCGGCGTCGCGATGATGATCCACAACCTCAACAAGTCGATCGAGGGCTTCGCGCGCGCCTCCTTCAACTACGGCCTGGCGCGGAACTACTCCGTCTACTTCAGCCACAAGAACACGATCCTCAAGGCCTATGACGGCTCCTTCAAGGACATCTTCCGCAAGATCTACGACGAGGAGTTCAAGGCCGAGTACGAGAAGCGCGGCCTGACCTACGAGGACCGCCTGATCGACGACATGGTCGCCTCCGCCCTCAAGTGGGAAGGCGGCTACATCTGGGCCTGCAAGAACTACGACGGCGACGTGCAGTCCGACATCGTGGCCCAGGGCTTCGGCTCCCTTGGCCTGATGACCTCCGTGCTGCTCTCCCCCGACGGCAACACCGTCGAGTCGGAAGCCGCCCACGGCACCGTCACGCGCCATTACCGCGAGCACCAGAAGGGCCGGGAGACGAGCACCAACCCGATCGCCTCCATCTTCGCCTGGACGCGCGGCCTCGCCTATCGCGGCAAGTTCGACAACACGCCCGACGTGGTGGACTTCGCCAACTCCCTCGAGCGCGTCTGCATCGAGACGGTCGAGGCCGGCCACATGACGAAGGACCTCGCCATCCTCATCGGCAAGGACCAGCCCTGGCTCAACACCCAGGCCTTCCTCGCCAAGCTCGACGAGAACCTGCAGAAGGCCCGCGCCTGATCCAGGGCCGCCGCCGCGTGAACTGAAAGGGGGCGGGCGCCGAGAGGCCCCGCCCCTTTCCGCGTCATGGCACCCTTCTTGGAAGCCCCCGAAGGAAGATGACCATGCCAGGCTTCCTGACCGCGCTCGACCTCGTCGCCCTTCTCGTCTTCGCCCTCTGCTGGACCGGCTACGCGACGGTCGTGGACCGCGTCCCCTCCATCCGGCGCCGCAGCGTCATCCACGCCATGGACGAGCACCGCCGCCGCTGGCTCACCGCCGCTATCCCGAAGGAGAACCGGATCGCGGACGTCGCCATCGTCGGCAACCTCATGTCCTCCACCTCCTTCCTCGCGAACACCTGCATCTTCATCATCGGCGGCGCCATGGCCCTGCTCGCCTCGCCCGAGACCGGCCGCCGCGTGCTCGGCGCCATGCCCTTCGCCGAGGGCGCGCTGACCGATGGCGGGTGGGAGGCGCGCATCCTCCTCATCCTCCTCATCTTCGTCCGCGCCTTCTTCGAGCTGACCTGGGCACTGCGCCAGTTCAACTACGGCTCCATCCTCCTGGGCGGCCTCGGCCGCACGGAAGCCGCCCTCCCGGCCGCCGAGATCGCGGCCCAAGTGGTGAACCGCGCCGCCCGCCACTTCAACACGGGCCTCCGCGCCTATTATTTCGGCCTCGCCGTCCTCGGCTGGATGGTGCACCCCCTCGCCTTCATCCTCGCCTCCCTCTGGGTGGTCTCCGAACTGCACCGGCGCGAATTCCGCTCTGCCGTCCAGGCGGCACTGTCCACGGGCTGAGCGACGGGACATTCCGCCTCCCTGTTTCGGACCCTCCGCACAAGGCACCAGGGGCTGAAACCCCGGCACCGCTCCCCTCTTGAGAGCCGGACGGAGGGCCCGCGCCGAAACCTGCGAGGAGCCCTCTCCAAGGGCCGCGACGCTCCCGGCCTGAAACCGCGGGAGGAACGCGATGCCCCAGCTCGTCCTCGGATGGCTCCTGCCGGAGGGGGAGCGCGGCGCCCTCCTCGCCCTCGTCCCGCCCCGCTACCCCCGCGTGATGGCGCACCACGTCACACTGAAGCCCGGCGTCCGCCAGGACCATCCCCTGCCCGAGGCGACGCACGGCCGCGTGGTCGGCCTCGCCGATGACGGCCGCGGCGTCCAGGCCCTGGTGGTGGAGATCGACGGGACCACGCGACGCCCGGACGGCTCCACCTGGCACATCACCTGGTCGCTCGGACCGGGCCGCAAGCCCGTGGAGAGCAACGACGTGATCCGCCAGCATCGCTGGAAGCCCCTCGAATCGCCGCGCGACATCCGGCTCGAACCCGCCGTCTTCGGCTCCGCCAACCGCTGAGGCGCCCTCGGATCGTTTCGATCTCGCCTGCCCGCCACGGCTGCGGCATCGTTGCGGCGTGAACAACATCGATCGCGTCGCGCCCGCATTTCCCGACCAGGCCGCCCTGAGGCGGGAACGCTCCATCCTCCTCGCCTGCCTGCTCGATCTCGCGGTGATCCTTCCCTACCTCGTCATCGGCCTCTACGCGAACACCCTCACCATGGTCGCCGAGGCCCTGCGCGCCAGCCTCATGGTGGGGCTCGAGCTCGTGCTCCTGGTCATGCTCCGCCGCATCCATCGTGGAGAGACCACCGCTTACGACTACGGCGTCGGCAAGATGGAGCAGTTCGCCAACCTCGCCATCGGGGTGGCGATGGGCGCGCTCGGCGTCTGGCTGATCTTCGCCGCCCTGGAGCGCTGGGGCATGCCGGAGGAGCAGAACGCCGCCGGCATGGTCCTGGCCGGCATCGCCACCACGGCCAACCTCGCCCTCAACGCCATCGCCCTCCGCGCCCTCTGGCTCGCGGGGCGGGACGGCACCTCGGCCATCATGACCGTGCAGATCCGCAGCCGTGCCGTGAAGCTGATCGCCTCGGCCGTCGTGGCGGTCGCCATCGGCATCAACGCCGTCGCCGAACTCCTTCACGCCGCCACCCGGGTGGGCGCCCTCGCCGAGGCGGGCGGCACGATCTTCGTCGGCCTCGTGATGATTCAGCTCTGCGTCTCCGTCTGGCGGGAAGCGGTGCCGCACCTGCTGGACCGCAGCCTGGACGAGGGCCGCCAGGCCTCCATCAACCGCGCCCTGGCCGAGCATTTCGCGAGCTACGACGCGCTGCTCGGCGTGCGATCCCGCATCGCCGGCAAGCGGGCCCATGTGGACATCACCCTCGGCTTCGAGGCGGGGCGCACCATCGGCGAGATCCAGACCGTGGCCGACGCCGTCGCCCGCGACCTGACCGACCTCATCCCCGGCGCGGAGGTCATCGTCACCCCCGTCGCCCTCCCCGCTGGCTAGGCGGCCGCGCCCTCGAAGCCCAGCGCCCGCAGCGCCGCGATCGAGCGCTCCGCCGAGACGTGGTGGATGAAGGTGCCTCCCTTCGCCTCCCACCCCTCGCGGGCCGAGGCGCGGTCGTCCACCAGCACATGGCCCGGGCCGGACCAGCGCGGCTTCTCACGGCTCATGCAGGTGACGATCGGCACATGCGCCCCGAGCATCCGCGCCACCCACCGCTTCTTCTGCGCCGGCGCCCACTTCCCCAGCGGCAGCCCCGTCAGGATCGTCGGGTGGTGCGGCTCGCAGAAGCGCCACAGCGCCTCCGCATCGTGCATGAATTCCAGCGTGTCGAAGAAGGCAGGCGCCTTGGCCAGCGCCGCCCACATCGTCTTCAGCGGCAGCTCCTCCGGCCGGCGGCCGGTGACCACCTTCACGCCCGCATCGAAATCGGCCAACACCCCGTCGAGGTCGAGGAAGAGCTTCACGCCGCCGCGTGCTGTTCCCGCAGCTTCAGGAACTTGAGCGTCGGCCATTCCTCCTCCGCCCGGTTGCGCCGCCAGTCGCTGGTGAAGAAGGCCACCAGCGCCCCGTCATGGTCCTCCGCCGTGTCATGCGGCGCGGATTGCCGGAAGCCCTGCATCGCCGCCTTATCGTCGGAGACCACCCAGCGCATCATCCCCCAGGGCGTGCTCTCGTAGCGGCTGGGCACCGAGTATTCCGCCTTCAGCCGCTCCGCCAGCACGTCGAGCTGCAGCGCGCCCACCACGCCCACAACGGGCGGCGTGCCGTCCAGCGGGCGGAAAAGCTGAACCACCCCCTCCTCGGCAAGCTGCTCCAGCGCGGTGCGGAGCTTCTTCCCGACCATCGCGTCCTCGATCATCACGCGACGCAGGATCTCCGGCGCGAAACTCGGCACGCCCCGGAAGTTGATCTGCTCGCCCTCGGTCAGCGTGTCCCCGATCCGCAGGATGCCGTGATTGGCGATCCCCACCACGTCCCCCGGCCAGGCCTCCTGCGCCACCTGCCGGTCCTGCGCGAAGAAGAACAGCGGTGCGTTCACGGGAACCTGCTTGCCCGTGCGCGTCTGCCGCAGCCGCATCCCCTTCTCCAACCGGCCGGAGCAGATGCGCAGGAAGGCCACGCGGTCCCGGTGGTTCGGGTCCATGTTCGCCTGGATCTTGAACACGAAGCCCGTCAGCGCCGGCTCCTCCGGCCGCACGCGCCGCGTATCCGCCGGCCGCGCGCCCGGATGCGGCGCGAAGCGGGACAACCCCTCCAGCAGGTGCCCGATCCCAAAGTCCCGCAGCGCCGAGCCGAAATAGACGGGAGTCATCGTCCCCTCGCGGAAGGCCTCCAGGTCGAAGGTCTTGAACGCCCCCGCCAGCTCCGCCCCCTCGCGCAACGCTTCGGCTTCCGCCGCCGGCACCAGCTCGTCCAGCTTCGGGTCATCCAGCCCGGTGAGCTTCACCGGTCCCGAACCCTCCGCCAGCAGGTGCAGCGCCGGCTCCAGCACGTCGTAGGTGCCGAGGAACCCGCGCCCCGAGCCCACCGGCCAGGCCGCCGGCGTCACGTCCAGCGCCAGCGTCTTCTCGATCTCGTCCAGCAGCTCGAAGACGTCCCGGCTCTCGCGGTCCATCTTGTTGATGAAGGTGATGATCGGAATGTCCCGCAGGCGGCACACCTCGAACAGCTTGCGCGTCTGCGCCTCGATGCCCTTGGCCGCGTCGATCACCATGACAGCCGCGTCCACGGCCGTCAGCGTGCGATAGGTGTCCTCCGAGAAGTCCTCGTGGCCCGGCGTGTCCAGCAGGTTGAACACCACCCCGTCCCGCTCGAAGGTCATCACGGAGGTCGCGACCGAGATGCCGCGATCCTGCTCGATCTTCATCCAGTCCGAGCGCGTGCGCCGCCGGTCGCCCTTGGCGCGCACCTGCCCCGCCAACTGGATGGCGCCGCCGCGCAGCAGCAGCTTCTCCGTCAGCGTGGTCTTGCCGGCGTCAGGGTGGGCGATGATGGCGAAGGCCCGGCGCCGCGCGGCCTCGCGCGCGACCGCCGTGCTCGCAGGATCGGCAGGGGCCGACTCAAGGGCCTCGATCGGGGTGGTCTGGTCCATGCCCGCTATCTGGCGAGAATGGCGCCCCGCTGCAACGCATAAGGCCGCAACCCCCGGGAACGCGGCGCACAGGGCTCGGCCACGCCGCTCAGCCGTAACGCCGCCGCAACTGGTTGAGCCCCAGCGCCATCACCGCGCCGAACAGGATCACCAGCGTCACCGGCAGCGGCGTTCCATCGGCAAAGATCCCCACCCCCATGCTGCCGAGCGCCGCGACGGAGAACTGCATCGTCCCCAGCAGGGCCGAGGCAGTGCCCGCTCGCTGCCCGTGCCGCGCCAGCGCTCCCACGGCCGAATTCGGCAGCACGAGGCTGCTCGAACTCAGCAGGAGCACCACGGGCGGGAAAACACCCCAGATCCCACCCCAGCCGGTCACCGCGCAGACCACCAGCAGCACCGAAGCCGCGAGAACCCCGAGCGTGGCCGCCGTCAGCACCCGCCCCGGCCGGAAGCGCGCGGCCAGCATCGGATTGAGCTGCGCCCCCCCGATGAACCCCGCCGCCGAGGCCCCGAAGATCACCGCGAACTGGCCCGGCGTGATCCCGAAATGCTCGATGTAGATGGCCGGCGCCCCGCTGATATAGGCGAAGACGCAGAACATGACGGCCGAGCCCAGCAGCGCGTGGGTAACGAAAACCGGCTCCGACAGCACGCGCCAGTAGCCCCGGAACAGCGCGAAGAAGCCCAGCCGCAGCCGCCGCTCCACCGGCAGCGTGTCCGGCAGCAACCGCCAGACGAGAAAGCAGGACAGCGCGCCGTAGAACGCCATCACCCAGAAGATCGAGCGCCACCCGGCCACCCCCAGCAGCAGCCCGCCGAGCGAGGGCGCGAGGATTGGCGCCGCCCCCATGACGAGGATCAGCCGCGACATCAGCCGCGCCGCCTCCAGCCCCGTCGCCATGTCGCGCACGATAGCCCGCGGAATAACGGCACTCGCCGAGGCGCCGAAGGCCGCCAGGCCCCGGAACACCGCGAGCCAGCCCATATCGGGCGCCAGCGCGCAGCCGATGGAGGCAGCGGTATAGACCAGCGTGCCTACCATCAGCGGCCCCCGCCGCCCGAAGCGGTCGGCCAGGCTGCCCTGCGTCACCTGCCCCACGGCGAGCCCGATGAACCAGGTGGCCAGCGTCACCTGCGCGCTGCCCGCGCCCGTCTGGAACTCCGCCTCCAGCGTCGGGAAGGCCGGGAGATACATGTCCGTGGAGATCGGGTTGATCGCCGTGAGGAAGCCAAGCAGCAGGGGAAGCCAGGACGGCATGGGATCCTTCATCCGGTCTGGGCGTCATTGCTGCGCCGCAGCAGGGCACTTGGAAAGCCCATTTTTCCGCATGGCGCCCCATCCTCCGCCGACCGGTGCCGCATCTGTCTTGCGAACGATTATCATTATCGCCAAACTCCGGCCGCGTCCCCACAGGAGAATCACCCATGACCACCCGCGGCCTTCCCACCTGGCCCTGGAGCGGCGCCGCCCCGGAGGACCTCCCCCCGGCCGAGTCCGTCCTCCTGGATGCCGCCCGCGGCTGGGTCGAGGCCACGCGCGAAGGACGCCCTCCGCTTCCCGCCCTGCGCCTGCCCCTGGCCACGGAGGGAATCGAGGCCGCCGCCCCCGTGCTCGAAGCGGTCCTGCGCGGCCTCGCCTGTCCGGGATCCATGGGCTGCCGCCTCTGCCCGCGCCTCACGCCGGCCGAATCGGCGCTGCTGATGGGCCTCGCCCTCGCCCAGCGCGCCACCCGCCGGGAAGCGCTCGCGGGTTTTCTGCGCCTGGCGCCCCCGGCCGCGGCCTACTCGGCCCTTGGCCCGGCGCTGACGGTCGGCCTCATGCTCCGCCGCGCCGGCCTGCTTCTCGCGAACCCGCTGCGCACCGAATCCTGAGCGCGCGCACCGCGCCGCCGGTCATCACCGGCGGCGCGTCGAGCTTCACCAGCGGCGGGACTGCCCGCAGTCGAGATGGACGAAGCCGTCGCGCCGATAGAGCCCGACGCCGCCCAGCCCCATCGTCGCCGCCAGCCGCGCCATCCCCATGGACTCGCGCCCGGGCAGCCGCATGTCGCCGGCCATGCCCGACATGTGCAGCGACACCGTCGAGACCCGCGAGTTGCGCCGGTCCAGCGCCGCGTTCGTCTCGGGTGCGCGGTAGCCGCTGATCACCTCGAAGGCCTCGGTCGCCTCCATCCGCGCGGCAACGGCGTTCATCACGTCGAAAAGCCGCGGGTCCATCGGCGTCACCTCCTCGCGCGAGAGGTCGCGGAAAACCCAGTCGAGCTTGCTCAGCGCGTCCGCCACGTAGCGCCCGTCGGCGAAATAGACGCCCGAGAAGGAATCGCTCGTATAGGCGCGCCGCACCGTCAGCCGCCGGGCGCCGCGCGCCACCTGCGCCTCCGCACCCCCCGGCACCGCCGCACAGGCCATCAGCCCCAGCCCGGCGCCCAGCAGATTGCGCCGCCCGAGCACGCCGCCCGCGCAGCAATCGCAGGCCGGTTCCTTCGGCCGGTTGCCCCCGAACACCCGCATCACCGCGCCGTCCCCATGGCCACCCGCGTTCCCACCCGGTCCATCTCCCGCGCATAGGCGAGATCGAGCCCGTAGATATCCGGCCGCACCCGCGCCTTCCCGCCCTCGACCGTCACGGTGCTGTAGTGCAGCCGCACCGGAAGGCTGCGCCGGAGCGACACGCCCTGGGTCTGGTGGCTGTCATAGGTCCGCTGGATCCGCGCCGAGTCCCAGCCCATTCCCTCGAGCACGACGGCGAGCAGCGCGTCCGGCTGCGCGAGCCGGATGCAGCCCGACGAGAAGGCCCGGTCCGGCCTGTTGAACAGGCCCCGGTCCGGCGTGTCGTGCAGGTAGATGTCGTCGGAGTTTGGCATGATGAACTTGATCCGTCCGAGCGCGTTGCCGTCGCCGGCATCCTGTCGGATGAGGTAGGGAAAACGGTCCGCCCGGACGGCGGACCAGTCCACGGTGGCGGGATCGACCTGCACCCTCTCGCCCCCCACGACGGAGTAGAGGCGAAAGCCCTTCGCGGTCATCCCCGCCGGGTCGCGGCGGAAGCGGGGCAGCAGGTCCTCTCGCGCGTTGCGCTCGGGCACGCCCCAGACTGGGTTGAACTGCACGGTGGTCAGGCGCGCGCGCATCGTCGGCGTCGCCCGCGCGGGCTTGCCGACCACGACGTTCATCTTCAGCAGCGCCCGCTCGCCCTCGAAGACGGTCAGCAGGAACTCGGGGATGTTCACCTCGATGCGGCGCTCCTCGCCCGGCCGCGCCGCGTTGCGCCGCATGTCGAGCGCCGCCCGCAACTGCGCCACCCGCGCCGAGGCCGGGCGGTTCAGCAGCCCCTGGCTGATCGCGCCCACCCGCCCGTCCGGCTCCACCCCGTTCGCCGCCTGCCAGCGCCGCACCGCGGCCTCCAGGGCCGCGTCATAGGTGGCGCCGCCGTCACGCGCCGCGGCCAGCACCGGGTCCTCGGCCCGCAGCCGCGCCCGCAGCAAGGGCACGCGCACCGCATCCACCAGCCCGGGGTCGAGCGTGGAGACCCCCGATGGAATCGGCTGCCACCCGCCGGCCGAGACCATTCCCGCCGCCCGCGCCAGCTCCGCCCGCAGCGCCGTCGCGCCTTCCGGCAGGTCGGCCGCGCGGTCGATCACCCGCGCGGGCTCGGGCGCCCCCACCAGCTCGGCCTGCCAGTGCGCGAAGTCGGCGGCGACCGGATCCCGCAGGATATCGCCCCGTCCCGGCGGCTGCCGCAGCCGGCCGAGAACAAGGTCGCCCATGGCCGCATTCGCCGCGTGGTAGGTCGCCGCATGGAAGGCCGCGGGATCGGAGGTGGCCAGCGCATCCGGCGGAACCGCGTAGGCGGCCGGATCCAGCCCCTCCGCCGCCAGGCGCCGCAGCCGCGCCGCCAGCCGATAGACCGACTCCCAGCCCTGCGGCCCCGGCCCGGCCGGCTGCACGGGCGGCGTCTCCGCCGCGTCGGCCGCCGTCGCGGCGAACTGCGCGCGGCCGATCGCGGGCAGAAGTCCGGCCATCAGGCCGCCGAGGGCATCGCGTCTGCGCATGGCGGAGGCATAGCCCCCAAGACGGCGCGATGCCAGCCGAATGCGCGCCCGGACAGCACGCTGTTCAGGGCGAAATAAGCCACCCGATCAGCATGATGACGGCGGCGGCGATGAGGATCGCCTTCACGAGGGTCCACCACTCCCCCCGCTTGTCCGTCACCTCCTCGGGATGGGCCACCCCGCGCGGCGCGCGATGGGGCCGCTCGGCCATTCCAGGCGGCGCCGCGACGTTGCTGCGCTCGGCCACCGCGTCGCGCAGGATCTCATCCCTGCTTCGGACCGGATCCTCGGGCATGCTGCTTCCTTCCCGATTCGGGCTCGCGGCCCGTTCATCCAAAAAGATAGCCCGGCCCTCGCCGCGTTCCGGCCGCTTCCAGGAGAACCCCGGGGACTCGCGCAACGGGATGGGGCCCCGCGACGCGTAATGGACCCCAAAGCGCGCAGGTGATCCAGCGACCACCTCGGAGCGAAGCCTGCCCGCGATGGTTTTCGACCCGCACCCGCTTGATCCGGCCGCGCAACCCCGCAACCCTGGCCGAATGTCATGGCAAGACCCCGGCAGCGATCAGGCCCATAGCTGGGCGGGCGTCACCCGTTTCCTGGAGGGGCGCATCCCGCCGGGCGGAAAGGTCGTCGCGCCCGATGCGCTGGCCGCGGTGCTCGGCCCCCTTTCGCCACCCGACCCGGCGGACCTGCCGGACTGGGCCGTCGTCTCCCTCGCCGAGGCCGACGCCCTCCCGCCTGCCCTCCTGCGCCGCCTGCTCGCGGAAACCACGCCCGTCTTCGCCGACGATGCCCACGTCGTCTTTGCCCGCCGCCCGACCTTCGGCCTGCCCAACCTGCGCGGCGCGGCGGCGGTGCGAAGCCTCGCCGCGCGCCCCGCAGACAAGCTGCCGGCGCCGAAGGGAGTGGGCCTTCCAACCGCCACGCCACCCGGCGCGGGCCGCCCGGCCTTCCCGCCCGCCCTGGGCCTCCCCCCGGCGGCACCCGGCCACCCGCCGGGCCTTCCCCTGGGCCGCCCCCCTCTGCCCGCGTCGCTTCCGCCTCGTCCGGTGCCCTTCGCGCCCTCCGCCCCTGCGGAGGAACGCTTCGCACCGGAGCCCCCGCCCTTCCCTGCTCCCGGCGTGGAGGAACGGTTCGAAACGATTCCCCCGCCTTTCGACCCGCCACCCTTCCCGGCCCCGAGCGCGGAGGAACGCTTCGTGCCAGTGCCGCCGCCCTTCCCTGCTCCCACCACGGAAGAGCGCTCCCAGCCGGAACCGCCGCCCTTCGAGTTGCCGCCCCTCCCGTCGCCGGTCGCCGAGGAGCACCCGGCCTCAGTTCCCGTGCCCCTTGATGCGCCGCACTTAGCCGCCCCGCCCGCGGCCGTGGAGGCTGCCGCGCTCTCGGCTCCGCCGCCGGTCCTCCCAACCGCCGCCGCGCCCGCCGAGGCGGATCGCTCCGCGCCTCATCCACTGGCTCTCGAGCCGGCAGCTCTCCCCCACCCCGTCACGGCCGCAAAGAAGCCCCCCGCGATCGAACCACCGCCCGCCCCCACGGGGGCGGAGCCAGCCGCGCCGGCCGTCGAACCAGTTCCGGCACCGAACGACCCACCGCCCGCCCCAACGCCGCCGGCCGGGCCGCCCGCCCGCATCCCCGCTGCCCCCGCAAGTCCGCCCCAGCCCGCCCTCAACGCCCCGCCCTCGAAGGGCGGCCCAGGCTGGGGCGGCCTCCCGCTGCGCGTCGGAGCACTTCTCGGGCCGCTTCACGGCCGCCGCGTCGGCGCGGCCGGGGCGCATGCGAACGGCACCGCCATGGCCCTTGCCGCCGCCTCGCTCCCACCCGCCGCCATGCTCTTCAGCGCCGCCGGGGACCTGCCGGAGGCCGCGCTCGACGCCGCCCTTCTCCTCGCGGAGGACGCGCCGGGCGCCGAGGCCGCGAGGATCGCCCGCCTGTTGCGCCCCGGTGGCCTTGCCCTGCTGGTGGCGGAGAACGCCGGTTCGCTCGGCCGCCGCCTCGCCGCTGCTCTCGGCCGCCCCGTCCCGCCCGGCGGGAGCACGGCGGAGGCCCTGCGCGGGGCGGCCCATGCCGCCGGCCTCCAGCCGCTGCGCCTCGAAGGCCACCTGCTCGACGCCTGGCGCGCCACCGCCGACGCGCCGCCCTACGGGCTCGGCCCGATGGATGCCGCCGCCGCGCTGCTCGAGGAGGCCGGACAGGACGCCGGCCCCCGCCACGCCGCTTGGCTCCTCCTTCTCGCCCGCAAGCCCTGATGGCCGGATAGGCCTGCTCGTGTAGTCTGCGCGCCGAGAACGGAGGGAAGGCCCGGCGCATGACCTGGTCCATCGTCGCCCACGACCCCGCCACGGGCGCCTTCGCCGTGGCCGTCACCACCTGCAGCTTCGCGGTCGGCGCCTCCTGCCCGCATGTCCGAGCCGGGGTCGGCGCCGTCTCCACCCAGTCCTTCACCAACCGCTATCTCGGCCCCGCCGTCCTCGACGGCATGGCGCGCGGCCTGCCGCCGGGCGCCGCGATCGAGGGCGCACTGGCCGGCGACGAGGGCCGTCACCTCCGCCAGGTGCATGCCGTGGACCGCTTCGGCCGCAGCGCCGCCTTCACGGGCGCGAACTGCGTCGAATGGGCCGGCGACCGCGCCATGGCCGGCTTCTCGGTTGCCGGGAACATGCTGGCGGGCCCGGCCGTGGTGAACGACACCGTCGCCGCCTTCACGATCAACGCGGACATGCCCCTGCCCGAGCGCCTCTCCCTCGCCCTCGACGCCGGCGAGGCCGCGGGGGGCGACCGCCGCGGCCGCCAGTCCGCCGCCATGCGGCTGGTCACGACCGAGGACTTCCCCGACCTCGACATCCGCGTGGATGACCACCCCGAGCCACTGGCCGAACTGCGCCGCCTCCTGGCCATCTGGCGCCGCGACCGCGCGCCCTTCCTCGACCGCCAGCCGCGCAAGGGAAACCCCAGCGGCATCGCCGACATGGAGGCGATCGAGGCCGCCTGGACAGCGGCCGGCCTCGACCTCCGCTTCAGGCGCTAGGCACAACGGCGCTCACGCCGCCCGCGCCCCGCTCAGCCCGGCCTGGGCCCGGAACTCCGCCGCCGACATGGGCTTGCCGAAGAGATAGCCCTGCGCCTCCTCGCAGCCCTCCGCACGCAGCATGGAGAGCTGCCCCTCCTCCTCCACGCCCTCGGCATTGGTGATCACGTCCAGCGCGCTGCCCAGCGCGATCACCGCCCGCAGCAGCGCCACCGCCTTGGGGTCCTTCTCCAGATGCCGGATGAAGGAACGGTCCACCTTGATCTTGTCGAAGCGAAAGCGCTGCAAGGTCGCGAGGGAGGAATATCCAGTCCCGAAGTCATCCATCGCCAGCCGCACCCCGAGGCTCCGCAGGCGCGACAGGATGGCCAGCGTCTCCGCCGTGTTCGTCAGCATCGTCGCCTCGGTGATCTCCAGCTCCAGCCGTTCGGGCGGCAGGCCGGAGCGGGAGAGCGCGCGCTCGACCGTCCCGACGAAGCCCGCCTGCCGCACCTGGATGGGTGAGACGTTCACGGCCAGATGCAGCCCGCCCCAGCTCCGCGCCACCTGGCAGGCCTCCTCCAGCACCCAGGCGCCGATCGGCACGATCAGCCCGGTTTCCTCCGCCAGCGGGATGAAGATGTCGGGCCCGATCAGGCCGCGCTGCGGATGGTACCAGCGCAGCAGCGCCTCCGCCCCCTTGATCCGCCGCGTGGCCGTCGAGACCTGCGGCTGGAACAGGATGGTCAGCTCCTGCCGCTCCATCGCCATGCGCAGGTCCGCGATCAGCGCCCGCCGCGTGCGCAGCCGCTCGTCCATGCCGGGCTCGAAGATCCGCAGGCAGGACCCACCCGCCGCCTTCGCCTGGTAGAGTGCCAGGTCGGCATCCTGCAGCAGGGCTTCCGGACGGTCATCGAAGCTGTTCGGCGGCAGCACCGCCGCCCCGATCGAGAGCCCGATCGCCCGATGCTCCGGCCCAACGGGCACCGGGTCCTCCATCGCGGCCAGCAGCCGCGCCGCGAAGGCTGAGAGCGCCGCAGGCCCGTCAAGCCCGGGCGCCACGAGCACGAACTCGTCGCCCCCGATCCGGGCCAGCGTGTCGGTCGCGCGCAGGCATCCCCGCAGCCGCGCGGCCACCACCCGCAGCACCTCGTCGCCCGCCGCATGGCCGAGCGTGTCGTTCACCTCCTTGAAGTGGTCGAGATCCATGGCGAAGACGACCAGCCCCATGCCGTCGCGCCGCGCCGCGGCGAAGGCCAGCTCCAGCCGGTCGCCCATCAGAGCGCGGTTGGGCAGGCCCGTCAGCCCGTCGAAGTTGGCGAGCCAGCGCAGGCGCTCCGATAGCCGGGTGCGCTCGGCGGCGGCATCGCGGAAGGTGGTGCAGGCCTCGGTGAGCTCGATCAGCTCCCGCGAGGCGCCGCGTGGGGGCCGCGGGATCTGCACGGCGGCATCGCCCTGGCCAAGCCGGCTCAGCGCCTCCGTCAGCGCGGCGAGCATGGCGGCCAGGCGCCGCGCTGCAAGGACCGTGACGGCCCCGAGCACCACGAGCACGGCCGCCGCCACGCCGCCGAGAACCCGGAACCGCCGCTCGATGGCCGCGAGGCCGGGTTCGGCTGGCCGCAGCAGCAGCGCGGCGCGCGGCGGCGGCACCGTTGCCAGCCGGGCTGCCGCGCCGAGCACCCCCTTCCGCGCGGCCGGGCCGTCGAGCGGAACGAGGGCCGCGATGAGGTCACCGTGCTCGGCGGTCAGGAACCCGGTGGCTGCCCGTCGCCCTTGCCGGACCATCTGCCGCCAGGCCGGTGGCAATTCGGGTAGCGTTTCCTCCTCGCCCGGCGGGTCGATCCCCCGGATCACCTCGCCGGAGACGAGCGCGAGCCGGCCCGATGTTCCGAGCATCCGCCTCGCCACCGCGGGGTCGAGAAAGGCGGCCAGGCGCAGTTCCGCCCGTGCGCCGCCCGGAAGGTTGTAGAAGGCCGTGGCACTCGCGACGGCCAGTTCCGGCGCCGGGCTCCCGTGCTGCGCCACCCAGCGCCGCGGGGGGCCGCCCAGGGGTGTTGCCGTAGCCTCCACGGTGCGTATCGCCGGATCGGCGCGGCGCAGGTCGGTCAGCAGCCGCGACAGGAGGTCCGCGCCGGCGGAGGGGTCCTCCGCCCCGGCCGCCAGGGCCAGTTCCTCCCGCAGCAGCCCCTCGCGCGAGAGGACGCCGGCGAGCCCCGCGAGTCCCGACCGGGCCCCCGCCACCTCCGCCTCGAGCCTCGCGGCCGCGGCCCGGAGCGCACCGCCCGCCGCCGGCCCGCCCAGGTCCCGCAGGATCCGCGGCACCCCCACCAGCAGCACCAGCACGCAGATGAGCGAGGGCGCGACCGAGAGGACGATCAGCCGCGCCCGCAAGGTCTGCAAGGGAAAGAGCCGCCCTGCCATTGCCCGATTCCCGTGCCGTTCAGGCAGGGATGGTCGCAGGGCGGCCTTGACCGACGGTTAAGCCTGCCCGCCACCCCCGAGGGGGCGGCGGGGCCCGTCAGGAAGCGTGGCGCACCGGCTCCGGCCCGGGCAGCTCCACCGCGATCGCGAGGGTGGACAGATCGCCCCCGCGCTCGAGCGAGACGTTCACCCGCTCCGGGTCGATCGAGACGTGCCGCGCCACCAGCTCCACGATCTCGCGCTGGAGCTTCGGCAGGAAGTCCTCGCCCTTGCGCGAGATGCGCTCATGCGCGAGGACGATCTGCAGCCGCTCCTTCGCCTGTGGAGCGGTAGCAGGCGCCTCTTCCTTCTTGTCGCGAAAGAAGTTCAGCCAGCTCATGCAGCCCTCCCGCCAAACAGGCGCGAGAAGAAGCCCTTCTTCTCGTAGTCGGTGAAGCGCATCTTCCGGTCCTCGCCCAGGAAGCGGGCGACCGCGTCCTTGTAGGCCTGGCCCGCGGGCGAGGGCTCGTCCAGGATCACGGGATTGCCCGTGTTGGAGGCCTTCAGCACGCTCTCGCTCTCCGGGATCACGCCCAGCAGCGGGATGCGCAGGATGTCCTGGATGTCGTCGAGCTTCAGCATCTCGCCCCGCTCCACCCGGTTCGGGTCGTAGCGCGTGACGAGGAGGTGCTCCTTCACCGGGTCCTTCTTCTCCTCGGCGCGCTTCGACTTCGACTGGAGCACGCCCAGGATCCGGTCGCTGTCGCGGACGGAGGAGACCTCCGGGTTCGTCACCACGATCGCCTGGTCGGCGAAGTAGAGCGCGAGCAGCGCGCCCTTCTCGATGCCCGCCGGGCTGTCGCAGAGGATGTAGTCGAAGTCCTTCGACAGCTCGTCGATGACGGTCTGCACGCCCTCCTTCGTCAGCGCGTCCTTGTCCCGCGTCTGGCTGGCCGGCAGGATCGACAGCGTATCGACCCGCTTGTCGCGGATCAGCGCCTGGCTCAGCCGCGCCTCGCCGCTGATGACGTTCACGATGTCGAACACCACCCGCCGCTCGACCCCCATGATGAGGTCGAGGTTGCGTAGGCCGACGTCGAAGTCGATCACGACCGTCTTCTTGCCGGTCTGCGCCAGCCCTGTCGCGAATGCTGCCGAGGACGTGGTCTTGCCCACGCCCCCCTTGCCCGAAGTCACCACGATCACTTGCGCCATGCGCAGATCTCCGCCCCCTTGAACCCTGGTCCGCCCGGCAGGCCGCGTCTTTCGCACGCCCGGCGAGGCCCCTGCAAAGGGCTTCTCGCCGGAACCTGCGCCCCTCTCAGCCCAGCTTGTCGAACCGCATGCTCTCGCCGATGAGGCAGACCTGAACCGGCCTGCCCAGCGGCGCGTCCCCCAGCCCGTCCCGGACGGCATAGTAGCCGGCGATCGAGACGAGCTCGGGCTCGAAATTCAGCGCGAAGATGCGCGCCGTCCGGTTCTCCGCCCCGCCCGCGATCGCGCGGCCCTTGAGCGTGCCGTAGACATGGACGTTTCCGTCCGCGATCACCTCGGCCCCCGGATTAACCGTGCCGCGAATGATGAGGTCGCAGCCCTGCGCCCAGATCCGCTGCCCCGCGCGCACCGCCTGGTCCACCACCATGGTCGGCTGCCAGCCCGAAGGAGGCGGCGGCAGCTCCGGCACCGGCTGCGGCTCGGGCGCGGGCTCGACGGCCGCGACCGGCGGCGGCACCTCGCCGCCCGCCGCGCGGAGCGGCGGCAGCCCCGCCGCCTGGGCGGCCGCGCGCAGCTCCGTCACCCCGCCCGTGGTGCCGATGGGCGCGATCTGCACCGCACGGAGCTGGGCCGTCAGATGGGCGAAATCCGGCGCCGCGGCGGGGTCGAGGTCATCCAGCCCAAGGACGATCGGGGCATTCCGCAGGAAGCCAGGCGCGCGGCGGAACTGGTCCGCGAGCGCAGGCACGATCACCTCCACCCGCGGGTCCAGCAGGCGCAGGACCAGGAGGTTGAAATTCGCCCCGCGCAGCCGGAACGGCTCCAATCGGGCTTCGGACGCGGGAGAGGACATTCTGAAAAGAAGGTTCCCAGATCGTTAAGTCGCTGGCTCACATTACAGCGAACTCCGCCGCAGGCGAAGCCTTGCATGCCGCTTCTCGCGAAGGGAGTTTGCGCGCCCTACAGCGAAGCGAGCGAGCCATGAGCGAGAGAACGCGCCCCCGGCGGGCCGATTACCGCCATTTCCTGCCCATTCCGACGCGCTGGGGCGACAACGACGCCTACGCGCATATCAACAACACCGTCTATTATTCCTTCTTCGACACCGTCGTCTCGCGCTTCCTCCTCACCTCCGGTGCCATCGACCTCAAGACCTCCCCCGTGATCGGCGTGGTGGTGGAGACCGGCTGCCGCTACCTCGCCCCCGTCTCCTTCCCCGACCTCGTCACCGCCGGCCTGCGCGTCGCCCGCCTCGGCCGCACCTCCATCCGCTACGAGATCGGCATCTTCCGCAACGAGGAGGAAACGGCCAGCGCAGAGGGCCACTTCATCCACGTCTATGTGGACCGCGAGACTCAAACGGTGCCAACCCCGCTCCCCCAGGCGCTCATCGACGCCGTCACGCCCTTGCTGGTCGCGCCCTAGCGCCGCCCCGGCTCCGGCATGAAGCGCACCCCTGCCCGCGCTATCCTGCCGCCGACCGCCGGCAGCGCGTCCACCGCATTCCCGCCGGCGAGCAGCATCTCCGCCCCGGCGCCGGAGGCCAGCAGATGGTTCGTCACCACCATTCCCTTGCGGGCGGTGACAGGATGCTTCTCGGTCATGATCCCCTCCTCATGCCGGGTCCTCCGCCACGGCCACCGCCGCCGCGCGCGGCCAGCCCAGCCGCACCGCCATCCCCTCCGCCGGCATCAACGGGATGCGCCAGGACGGCACCTGCACCTTCAGCACGCCAAGATCCGCCGTCCCAACGGTGATCGAGAACTCGGTGCCGAGATAGGACCAGGCCGCGATCCGCCCCTCCACCACGTTATCCTCCGCCGCCCCCTCGGGCAGCACGGCGATCTTCTCGGGCCGCAGCGAGAGCAGCGCGCGCCCGGGCCGCGCGGCGCCCACCCCCAGCACCCGCGTGCCGCCGCGGCGGAGCACGATGCCAGCCGCATCCCGCTCCGCCTCGCCCTCGATGAAGTTCGACCGGCCGAGGAACCCCGCCACGAAGCGCGTCGCCGGTCGCTCATACAGTTCCCGCGGCGCCCCCACCTGCACCACCCGCCCCTCGTTGAGGATGGCGATCTCGTCGGAGAGGCTCAGTGCCTCCTCCTGGTCGTGCGTCACGTTGATGAAGGTGCGCCCCACCCGCCGGTGCAGCGCCTTCAGCTCGTCCTGCAGCTCCGCCCGCAATTTCTTGTCGAGCGCCGAGAGCGGCTCGTCCAGCAGCAGCAGCGCGGGATCGAAGACGAGCGCCCGCGCCAGCGCCACCCGCTGCTGCTGCCCGCCCGAGAGCTGCCCCGGCCGCCGGTCCGCGAACCTTTCGAGCTGCACGAGATCGAGCGTCGCCCGCACCCGCGCTTCCCGCTCCGCCCGCCCCAGCCGCCGCACCCGCAGCGGAAAGGCGACGTTCTCCGCCACCGTCATGTGCGGGAACAGCGCGTAGCCCTGGAACACTATCCCGAACTCGCGCCGCTCCGGCGGCACGGCCGTGATGTCGCGCCCGTCCAGCAGCACGCGCCCGGCGCTCGGCTCCACGAAGCCCGCGATCATCATCAGGATCGTCGTCTTGCCCGAGCCGGAGGGGCCGAGCAGCGTCAGGAACCGCCCGCTGCCCACCTCCAGCGAGGCCTCCGCCACCGCCACGGAGTCGCCGTAGCGCCGCGAGATCCCCTGCAGAGACAGCGCATGCCCCGCCCGCCCGCTCACGCCGCCAGGCCCCGCCACGGTGCCAGCTTAGGATCGGGCCGCAAGGGCGGCGGAAGAGGCATCGTCAGTAGCCCCGGGCGGGATCGTAGAGGTTGGGCAGCGGGCGGCCCGCCTCGAAGCCGAGAATCGCCTCCGCCACGTAGCGGGCCCTCGCCTCCCGCCGCGCCACGCTCGCGACATGCGGCGTCACCGTGACCTTCGGATGGGACCAGAGCGGGCTCTCGGCCGGAAGCGGCTCGGGGTCGAAGACGTCCAGCACCGCGCCGGAGACCTGCCCGGAATCGAGTGCCGCCACAAGATCCGGCACCACCACATGCCCGCCGCGCGCGGCGTTCACGAAGCCCGCCCCGGGACGCAGCCGCGACAGCAGCCCCGCATTCACGATCCCCGCCGTCTCGGGCGTCGAGGGCAGCAGGCAAACAAGCACGTCCGCGCGCGCGAGGAAGGCATCCAGCTCCCCCGCGCCCGCGAAGCTCTCTACCCCATCCAGCGCCTTGCGGCTCCGCGACCAGCCGATCACGCGGTAACCCAGCCCGCGCAGCATCGGCGCCGCGGCCGCCCCCAGCGAGCCCATTCCCATGATGCCCACCGTCAGGTCGCGCGCCGTATCCTCCCCCACCTTATAGTCCCACCGCCGCTCCGCCTGGGCGATCGCGAAGGTCCGCCCGTGTCGCAGCAGCGTCAGGCAGGCCCAGGCGAGATATTCCCCCATCCTCTGCCCCGGCTCCTCGCCGCCCATGCGCACCAGCGGCACATGGCTCGGCCAGGAGGGGTCGGCCGTGATGTGGTCCACCCCCGCCCCGAGCGAGAAGATCGCATTCAGCCCCGGCAGCCCCGCGAGCCAGCCCGCCGGCGGCCCCCAGGTGAGCACGTAGCGCACCTCCTCCGGCCGTACCTCCGGCGCGTCGAAGGGCCTGGCCACCAGCCCGGGACACATCCCCTCCAGCAGGCCGCACCAGGCCTGGCGCGTCCGCTCGCCCTCCACCCTCACGAGAAGCATCGGCTCAGGCCGAGCCGGAGCCAGAGGGCAAAGGGCAACCGCCCGCCGCTGAACCTTGCGCCATCCATCATCCCCTTCTGCCGGGCCCCGCCTTGGGGCGCCCAAGGCACCGCGCGCAAGCCCCATACCACGGCACCCGCCGGGGCAAGGCACCGCCCAATCATTTCGATATAGGAAATAATGCGTTTTCCGTTGATCAGGGCACTGCGGCAGCGATAGATAGTCACTCACGGTTTCGTGATGTCCACGAGCAACCCGTCAATGCGGTGCAGGCACCCCGACGATGACCCAACCCGACCGGAAGACCACCCGCCACCGCCGCCCGGCCCGCGCCGCGCTCCCCGGTGGGGTTGTCGCCCTTCTCCGCCACCTGATCGCCCAGGCCCGCTACCGGCCGGAGCGCCATTACATGCGCGGCCGCAGCACCGCCCCGCGAGCGACCGGGAACGGTTAACAGGCCGGAAACCATCGCCAGCTAGCCTGTGGGGATGGAGATCCGAGGCGGCACATCCCCCGAAGGCGCACCAGCGGCCCCGCGCATGCTCCGCGAGGATCATCGGGACCGCTTCCTCACCTTTGCCTTCGCTGCCGCCGACCTCCTGGTCGAGACCGGGCCGCACGCCACCATCACCTTCGCCGCCGGCGCGTTCCGCCACCACCTCGGCGAGGCGCCCGAGGCCTTCGTAGGCCGCCCCGTCTACGACCTCATCGCCATCGACGAGCGCGGCGCCCTCCGCATGGCCATGCAGCTCCTCGCGGCCCGCGGGCGCCTGCCGCCCACGGCCATCCGGCTGAACAACGCGGCCGGCACGCCCTTCTCCATCGCTGGCCTCGCCCCCGCGGGCGCGAACGGCCAGTTCTGCCTTACCTTCGGGCCCCTGCCCGCCCCGCCTCGCAGCACGGACCTCGCGGGGGACGCGGCCTTCGCCCAGGCCGCGGCCGGCATGGTGCGGGCTTCGGGGCGCGGCTCCCTCGCCGTCATCGACCTACCGGACGAGGTCCGCCGCGGCATCCCCAGCCGCCCGGAGCTGGAAGGGGAACTCGACGCCGCCGTGCTGGCGGGCTCCGGCAGCGGCTTGGCAGGCCGCCTCTCCCCCGGGCGCTACGGCCTGCTCCTCCCGCGGGAGGCGGACATGCACACCCTCGCCGGCATCACCGCGGGGCTGGAGGCCGCACTTCTCTCGCATGACATCCCCGCGCAGGTGCGGACCGCAACCCTGCCGCTCGACGCCTCCTCCCTGACGCCCGCCCAGGCCACGCGCGCCCTGCGGCAGGCGCTCTCCAACTTCGCCGGCAAGGGCATCGTCGGCATCGCAGAAGGCGGACTGACGGGCGCGCTGCGCGACATCGCCGCCCAGGCCGGCAGCGTGCGCCGCGCCATTGGCGAGCGCCGCTTCGAGCTTCTCTACCAGCCCATCGTGAGCCTGAAGGACCGCCGTATCCATCACCACGAGGCGCTGCTCCGCCCCGCCGGCCTGAACGTTGAGACCTTCATCCGCTGCGCCGAGACCGTCGGCCTGACCGAGGAGGTGGACCTCGCCGTGACCGACCGGGTGCTCGACACCCTGCGCTTCACCCCGGGCGCAAGGATCGCGATGAACATCTCCGGCCTTTCGATGGAAAGCCCGCGCTTCCGCGAAGCCCTGCGGGCCCGTCTCGATGCCCAGAAGAACCTCCTGCCCCGCCTCATGGTCGAGCTGACCGAATCCGCGGAAGTGGAGGACGAGACCGAGGCGCGCGCCACGCTCGACATGCTGCGCGACCGCGGCGTGCCGCTGTGCATCGACGATTTCGGCGCCGGCGCCGCCGCCTTCCGCTACCTCCGCAGCTTCCCCGTGAACTGGGTGAAGGTGGATGGCGCCTATGTGCAGAACGCCGTCCGCAGCGAGCGGGACCGCTCCTTCGTCGCCAGCATGGTGGACCTCAGCCTTGCCGTCGGCGCGCGCGTGATCGCCGAGCAGGTCGAGACGGAGGAGCACGCGGCGGTCATGGCCTCGCTCGGCATCGAGCTCGCCCAGGGCTATCTCTTCGCCCGCCCCGGCAAGCTCCCCGCCTCTTCCGGCGTCAGCGCCCCGGCCCGGCGGCGCGTCGCCTGAGCGGCGCCGCCCGCCTCAGCCCCCGTAGCCCGCTTGGCGCGGCAGCCACAGCGCGATCTCCGGAAAGGCGATCAGCAGCCCCGTCCCCGCCGCCAGCATCAGCATGTAGGGAATGATCGAGCGATTGACCTCGGCCAGCGGCGCCCCGGTGATCGCCTTGATCACCACGAGGTTCATCGCCACCGGCGGGCTGATCAGCGCCATCTCCAGCGAGAGCGTCAGCAGCACCCCGTACCAGACCTTGTCGATCCCGAGCGCCCCCAGCGAGGGCAGGATGGCCGGCATGGTCAGCAGGATGATGGAGAAGCTCTCCAGCACCAGCCCGAGGACGAACAGCAGCACCATCATCGCGACGAGGAAACCGGTGCGCGAAAGGCCCATCTCCGTCACCAGCGCCGCCAGCTCCTGCGGGATGCGCAGCTTCGTCAGCATGTAGCCGTAGACCGCAGCCCCCGCGATGATCATCAGCAGCATCGCGCTCGTCCGCGTCGCGTCCCCAACCCCATCCCAGAGGTCGCGCCAGGTCAGCGTGCGGTAGATGCCGGCCGCGATCAGGATCGCGTAGATCGTGCCCGCCCCCGCCGCCTCGGTAGCCGTGAACACCCCCATGTAGATCCCGCCGAGCACGAAGATCGGCAGCGTCATCGACCAGCCCGCACGCCGCAGCGAGGTGCCGAGCCGCTCCGGCGGCGGCTCGTCCGCCGGCGCCACCGCCCGGCCCTCGGTGATGAACACATAGGCCGCGAAGACGATCGCCATCATCAGCCCCGGCAGCAGCCCCGCGAGGAACAGCGCCCCCACGCTCGTCTCCGTCACGAAGGCATAGAGCACCATCGGCGCGGAGGGCGGAATGAGGATGCCGAGCGTCCCGCCGCCGGCCACCACCCCGAAGGCCCCGCGCCGCGACATGCCGTAGCGCAGCATCTGCGGGATCGCGATCTTGCCGATCGTCAGCGCCGTCGCGACAGACGAACCGCAGATCGCCGCGAAGACCGTGCAGGCCAGCACCGTGGCGATGCCCACCCCGCCCCGCACGTTCCGCAGCATGGCGAAGGCCGCGCCGTAGAGGTCGTTCACCACCCGCCCGCGCACCATCACATGCGCCATCATCATGAAGAGCGGGATGGCCACCAGCAGGTAGCCGTTGAGGTTGCCGATAACGATCTCGCCCAGCGCGGGGACGCCGCCCTCCACCCAGAGCAGCACCGCGAGCGGTAGCAGGAACAGGGCCGCGAACATCGGGATGCCGAGGTAGAGCAGGCCGATCAGCACGGCCATCAACACGAAGAAGAGCATGCCGCGCTACTCCCCGCGCGCCAGCGTGTCGCGCGGCAATTCCTCGTCGCCCGTCGGCAGGTACTCAGGCGTCCCGCCCAGCAGCAGCACCACGAGTTGCGCGAGGGAAACCAGCAGCAGCACCGCCGCCCCCACCGGCAGCAACAGTTGCACCCACCATTCCGGGATCTCGGCCACGTCCGTCACCAGCCCGACCATCCTCGAAAAGGCGACCGTCTCCCACCCCGCCCAGAGCAGGATGCCCGCGACGGCGACGACCGAGGCCGCGCCCACCACATGCGCCGCCCGCGCCAGCCGCGGCCCCATCCGCCCGACCGCGACATCCACCCCGATATGCTCGAAGCGCCGCTGCGCCTCGGGCGCCGCCAGCAGCACGAGGGCCAGCACCAGCCAGCCCGCCACCTTGTCGATCCAGGGCTGCGGCGCGTGGAACACGTAGCGCGCGACCACCGATCCGCCGATCAGCACGAGGCAGACGATCGTCGAGACCGAGGCCAGCCCGTAGACCAGGCGGGAAAGGATGCCGATCGCGCGCCGCACCTCAGACCGCCCGCAGCAGGTCCAGCAGCCGCGGCCCGTTCTCGGGGGCCTGGCGCAGGAAGGCGTCCATCACGGGCTTCTGCATCACGTCGCGCCACGCCGCCACCTGCTCGGGCGTCTGCACGGTGATCGCCATTCCCTTCTCCCGCAGCTCGCCCACGGCGGCCTCGGCGGTGCGGACGGTCACGTCCACCGCCTCCTCCTCGGCCTTGGCCAGCGCCGCCTCGATCACCGAGCGCGCCTCGGGCCGCAGCCCGTCCCACCAGCGCGGGTTGACGTAAACCTGGGTCGAGACACTGAAGAAGGGCGAGACCGTCCCGTATTTCTGCACCTCGTAGAAGCGGCGCGACACGGCGGCCGAAACATCCGTCAGCCCGGCGTCGAGGATGCCCGACTGCAGCGCCCCCACCACCTCCGGTGCCGGCGTCGCGGCGGGAGCCGCGCCCACGGCGGTCAGCGACTGGTCGATCAGCGTGTTGATCCCCCGGATCTTCACGCCCCGGAAGTCCTCGGGGTTGACCAGGGCCTTCCGCCCGGAGGTGAAGATCGCGGAATTGGTGGTGAACAGCCAGGCCACCGAGCGCACCGCCCGCCGCGCCGTGATCCCGTCCAGGAAGCGCCGCGCCTCCGACTTCGGGAAGCGCCGGTTCTGTTCCAGCCCCGTGAAGAAGAAGGGGATCGTCTGGGCCGACATCTCTGGGATGGTGTTGCCCCAGGTGAAGTTGGTGGCCACCGCCGCCTCGAAGGCCCCGCGCGCGACGCCCGGGAAGTTCTCGGCCACCCGCGCCAACTGCTCGGCCGGGAAGACCTGCACGTCCACCGCCCCGTTGCTCCGCGCCTTCACCTCGGCCGCGAAGGCGACCAGCACCTGCGCGATGTGGTGGGAGGGCGGGTACTGGTGCGACAGCCGCATCACCGTCGCCGCCTGCGCCGCCGCGGTGCGGATGGCTGGGGCGGAAACGCCCGCCGCCAGCGGCAGGGCGAGGAGATGGCGTCGGTGCATGGTCTTCCTCCGGGGGATCGTTGCCCCGGGGTTTGCGTCGCGCTCCCCCGCCGGTCAAGCGCGCAGCACGCGCCCTAGTTCCCGCCGAACAGCCCCCGCAGCGCCCCCGGCGCCAGCATCGAGAGTGGGTCCAGCTGGAAATCCGGGTCGTCCAGCTTCCCCGTCATGCGGAAATTGGCGGCGAAGATCCCCCCGTTCCGCTCGGCCGTGAACAGCCGCCCGATCCCCGGCAGCCGCCCCAGCGCGCTGTTCAGCGCGTAGGAGGGAATGATCGTCCCGCGCAGGTCGTAGCGCTCCGCCTCCCGCAGGATACGCCCCTCCACCGTCACCCCCAGCGAGGCGGAGACCGCCCGCGCCTCGCGCAGCGTCAGCGCCTGCGGCGTCAGCGTGTAGGGCGCGCTCGCCACGGTGAAGCGCAGCCCCGGCCCGCGCGCCGCCTCTGGAATGCCGTAGATCGACAGCGCCTGCAGCAGCTTGCCGATCGAGGCCGCCTCCCGCACCCCGAACTCGCGCAGCTCCGCCACGCCCGTCAGCGGCGATCCCGGCGCGTTGGACGACCACTCCCCGGAGGCGTGGAAGGCCCCATCATCCACCGCGTCGAACAGCCCGAGGTCGCGCAGCAGGGTGCCGAAGCCCGAGGCCCGCGCCTCCATCGCCCGCCCCGCCCCGCGCGGCACCACCACCGCCTCGAAGCCGCCGCCGCGCACCCCGCGCCCACTCGCGCGCAGCTCCCGCAGCACGCCGCGCGCATCCACGAACAGCGCCGCCTGCACCGGCGCCAGCTCCCGCCCCTCGTTCAGCAGCACCCGGTCGAACACGGCGTCCACCCGCATCGCCGTCTCCCCGCCGCCCCGCCCGCCGGAGGAAGCGGCGCGTTCCCGCAGCAGCCCGCGCGCGTCGAGCACCGTGCCGCGCACCCGGATGTCCCAGGGATCGCCCGGCCCCGTCGGAGAGGCGAAGCGCCCGACGAGCCGGCTCGCCCCCACCCGCGCCTCCAGCACATCGGCCGAGTAGGCGTCGCTGCGCCCGAAGGCGACGCCGCCGCGCACGTCCAGCTGCGGTCCCTCGATCCGCACGCCCTCCAGTGCCACGAGCTCGTCGCCCCGGAAGCGCAGGGTCCCCTCTGCCCGGGCCGCCACCCCCGGCGCCTTGGAATAGAGGAAGGGCGAGAGCGCCAGCCGCGTGTCCCGCAGGTCCGCCCGCACGGCGACCTCCGCCTCGCGGGAGCGGTGACGTTCCACCTGCGCGACGTAGCCCATCGGCCCCGTCGCATAGGGCGCGGCCTCCACGCCCAGGCGGCGCAGGTCGGCGGCCTCCGCGCGCCCCTCCACCCGCACCCGCTCCGTCACCTGGGAGGGCGGGCCGGGCCGGAAGTCGAGCTGCGCCTCCAACCGCCCGGGGATGGTGCCGAGCTGCGCGTTGCCCGCCAGCCGCATCCCCGCCAGGTCCACCTGCACGTCGAGATCCGCCCGCTCCACCGGCTGTCCCCGGATGAAGTCGGCGATGCGGCCGTTCATCACCTTCCCCGTGGCGGAGACCGCGATCTCCTCCGTCCGCAGGTCCTTCTTCAGCGGCGTGGTCAGCGTCAGCCGCGCGTCCACCGTGCCGCCCGCCGCCCCCAGCTCCAGCGGCCGCTTGTCGAACAGGTGCAGCCGCGGGTGCCGCACGATCGTCAGCACATCGGCCAGCGGGCCCGTCACCCGCCCGTTGATCTCCGCCTTCTCCGCGTCGTTATCGAGGTCGAAGAGCCGCACCCGCGCCTCGGGCAGCGCGAGCCCCGTGCCCGACTGCCGGTTGGCCCGCGCCTGCACCACCACCTCGCCGAGTGAGAAGGTGATCAGCCCGTCCGCCCCCTCGATCGGCGGCACCGGGCGCAGCCAGTGCACCGTCACCCCCTCGGCGCGCAGCGTGCCGTTCACCTCCGTCACGCGCGGGTCGGAAAGGCCGGAGCCCACCTCCCCCTTCACCACCCAGCGGCCGTCCCGCGCCGCGCCGGCCGTCAGGTTCTCTACCAGCCAGGACCGCACGTTCACCGCCAGGTCCGCCGGCCAGTAGCGGTCGAGGTCGGCCACCGCCAGCCAGTCCACCGTGAGCTCGGCCTGTCCATGCCAGCGGTCCTCGCGCCGGTCCGCACTCGCCTTCGCGCTGATCCGCGTGGGCCGCCCCGCGGGCCCCGTGGCGGGCAGCGTCAGCTCCAGCCGC
Source organism: Roseomonas aerilata DSM 19363 (assembly GCF_000711725.1). Lineage (GTDB taxonomy): Bacteria > Pseudomonadota > Alphaproteobacteria > Acetobacterales > Acetobacteraceae > Roseomonas > Roseomonas aerilata. Next base: position 251,916 of record NZ_JONP01000004.1, read on the forward strand.
TCCATCTCGAGATGCGTGCCGTCGTTCGTCAGCACCAGTCGCGCCGCCTGGAAGGGCACGCGCCGGTCCGGCGCCACCACCTGCCCTCCCTCGGCCCTCACCTCGGCCCGCCCCGTGAAGCGCCCGTCCCCGAAGTCGTAGCGCCCGCTCAGCCGCGCCCCGAGATCCGCCTCCAGAACCGAGAGCGGCTTGAGCGAGGGCAGCGCCGCGGCAAGCGCGGCGGGGCTCACCGCGTCGATCTCGAGCGCCGCCTCCGCCACCGGCGGCTCCCCCGCCGCACGGCCGACGATGCGCACCGGGATCTGCTGCCCCGCGACAAGCAAGGCGCCGGACCCCGCAATGCCCAGCGCCCCGTCCGCGCCACGGGTGAGAGAAAGTCCGACCTCGTCGAGCGACCAGTTGAAGCGCAGCGGATCGTCCCGCACCTGCACCAGCCCGCTCTCGATCCGCACCTCCTGGAGGGAGGCAAGCGGCGAATCGCTCGCCGGCCCTCGCAGCGCCCGCGCCAGCGCCTGCGTCCCCGCCTCCAGGCTCTGCGCCCCGTCCGAAGGCGGCGCCTCCGGCACCTCCGGCGGCACGCCGAGGTCGAGCGCGAGGTCGCCCGCCATGTCACGCCGCAGCGAGACGAAGGGATCGCGCAGCAGCACCCGCTCCGGCGCCGCCACCCCGTGCAGCAGCGGCGGCACCGCCAGCGTCACCTCCACCGAGGCGAGCGAGGCCCGCGTCGACCCCTCCGGGTCCGCCGCCCGCAGAGCGTCCAACCGCAGCTGCAGCGGCGCGGGCCGGCCGTCCTTCCAGCCCTCCCAGGCCACCCAGGCCTGGCCGTAGGTGACGCGCACACCCGGGGCCATGCCGGTCAGCCGCGCCGCCACCGCGTTGTTCACCGCGGTGATGGAGGGAATCGCCAGCGGCCCCTGCGCCAGCCGCCAACCGAGCGCCGCCAGCCCCACCCCTAGAAGGATCGCGGCGAGCATCGCCAGGCGCAGCAGGAAGGAAACCGCCTGCACCGCGCGGCGCCAGGAGTGCCTCCCCACTTGACCAACAAGGCGCCTCACGCGTTGCCTGCCGGGAGATGTCCGAAAACGATGCCAGCCGCCGTCGGCCCCCGCCACCTTTCGACGAGGCCTCCGCGAACCGCCTGAGGGAGGACTTCGTCGCGCGCGGGGCCGCCGAGGCCGCCTATGCCGCCTCGCCCGCCGGCAGCGCGCTCCTCGGCGCGCTCGGCGGCCACAGCCCCTTCCTCGCCGACCTCGCGCTGCGCGAGGCGACGACGCTGCTCCGCATGGCCGAGCGCGGGGCGGACGCGGCTCTCGCCGCCGCCCTCGACCCCCTCGGCCGCGCCGATCCGGGCGCGAGCTTCACCCAGCTCGGCGCCGTGCTGCGCCAGGCGAAGCGCCAGGCCGCGCTCATCGTCGCCGCCGCCGACCTCACGGGCGAATGGAGCCTCGACCAGGTGACCGGCGCCCTCTCCACCCTCGCCGAGACCTGCATCGACCTCGCCTGCGCCCACCTCCTGCGGGAGGCCGCGGCGCGTGGCGACATCGCCCTGCCCAACGCCGCGAAGCGCGACGCCCGGAGCGCCAGCAAGGGCTCGGGCCTCGTCGTCCTCGGCATGGGCAAGCTCGGCGGGCGCGAGCTGAACTACTCCTCCGACGTCGATCTGATGGTCCTCTTCGATCCGGCCGCCGCCATCGATCCGGACACGGCCCAGGGCACCTTCGTGCGCCTGGCGCGCGACCTCGTGCGGCTGCTGGAGGAACGCACGGCGGAGGGATACGTCTTCCGGACTGATCTGCGCCTCCGTCCGGACCCGGCCGCGACTCCGCTGGCCGTCTCGATACAGGCGGCGATCACCTATTACGAGAGCTTCGGCCAGAATTGGGAACGGGCCGCCATGCTCAAGGCCCGCCCCGTCGCCGGGGACCGCGCCCTGGCCGAAAGCTTCCTGGCGGAGATCCGCCCCTTCGTCTGGCGCCGCCACCTCGACTTCGCGATGATCGCGGACATCCACTCGATCAAGCGCCAGATCCACGCCGTCCACGGCAGCAAACGCGGCGCGGGGTCTGAGATCGCGGTCGCCGGCCACGACGTGAAGCTCGGCCGCGGCGGCATCCGCGAGATCGAGTTCACCGCCCAGGTCGCCCAGCTCATCTGGGGCGGGCGAGACCCCAGCCTGCGCGACCCCACCACCCTCGGCGCCCTCGTGGCGCTCGCCGCCGCCGGCCGCATGGACCGGCGCGCCGCGGCCGAGCTGGCCGACGCCTATGTCTTCCTCCGCGACGTCGAGCACCGCCTGCAGATGGTCGCCGACCGCCAGACCCACCGCCTGCCCGAGGACCCGGACGGCCTCACCCGCATCGCCTCCTTCATGGGCTTCGACAGCACGGAGGCCTTCTCCGCCGCTCTCACCGGCCATCTGCGCCGCGTCGCCGGCCAGTACTCCCGCCAGTTCGAGGCCGGACCGCCCCTCAGCCTCCCGCCCGGCGAGGGCTTCGAGGGCGGCAACCTCGTCTTCACCGGCCCCGAGAACGACCCGGCGACGCTCGAAACCCTGCACGCCATGGGCTTCGCGAACCCGACCGGCATCTCCGCGATGATCCGCGCCTGGCATCACGGCCACCGCCGCGGCACCCGCAGTTCCCGCGCGCGAGAACTGCTGACGGCCCTCATGCCCGCCCTGCTGGCCGCCTTCGCCCGCCAGCGCGAGCCCGACGCGGCCCTCGCCCGGCTCGATGCCCTGCTGGACCGCTTGCCGGCGGGCGTGCAGGTGCTCAGCCTCCTGCACCGCAACCCCGCCCTGCTGGACCGGATCGCCGGCGTCCTCGGCGCCGCGCCTGCCCTCGCCGACCACCTCGCCCGCGACCCCTCCGCGCTCGAGGGCCTACTCGCCGGCGGCACGGGCCAGGCAGCGTCGGCCATCCCCGCCCTCGTCGGCGCCGCGCGCCACTACGAGGAAGCGCTCGAATCCGTCCGCCGCATGGTCACGGAAGGCCGCTTCGAGGTGGATGTCGCGGCGCTCGAAGGCGCGCTCGACGTGGACGCCGCCGGCATCGCCCGCGCCGAGCTGGCGGAGGCCGCCATCTCCTGCCTCCTCCCCCAGGTCGCGAAGGACTTCGCCACGCGCCACGGCAAGGTCGCCGGCGGGGCGATGGCCGTCGTCGGCATGGGCAAGCTTGGGAGCCGGGAGATGCTGCCGGGCTCGGACCTCGACCTCGTCCTCATCTACGACCACGCCGAGGACGCGACCGAGAGCGACGGCCCGAAACCCCTCGCGGTGCCCACCTACTTCGCTCGCCTCGCCGCGCAGTTCGTGGCCGCCCTCACCGCCCCGGGCGCCGAGGGCAAGCCCTACGAGGTGGACATGCGCCTCCGCCCCTCCGGCAACAAAGGCCCCGTCGCGGCCAGCATCGCCGCCTTCGAGCGCTACCACGGCCCGAAGGAGGGCGGTGGCCAAGCCTGGACCTGGGAGCGGATGGCCCTCACCCGCGCCCGCCCCGTCGCCGGGCCGCCCGCCCTGCGCAAGCGCATCGCCGAGTGCTGCCGCGGCGCCCTCATCGCCCATGCCGGCCCCCAGGCGGTCGCGGACGCCATCGCCATGCGCGCCCGCATGATCCGCGACCTGCCACCCGAGGGCCCCTGGGACGTGAAGGCCATTCCCGGCGGCCTGGTGGAGGTGGAATTCATCGCCCAGGCCCTGCAATGCGCCCACGCCGCCACCCATCCCCGCATCCTCGCCCCCAGCACGCGCGACGCTCTCGCCAATCTCGCCCGCGCCGGCCTGCTCGATGCGGACGAGGCGGCCGCGCTGATCCGGGCGGAGCGCTTCTGGCGCGGCCTCCAATCCCTCCTTCGCCTGACCGTCGGCAGCGTGCGGACCGAGGCGCTGCCCCCCGCCTCCGCCCACGCCCTGCTCCGCGCCCTCGCCCCTGCCTGCGAGACGCCGCCCGTTGACCTCCCCGCGCTCCGCGGGCAGATGCGCGACGTTGCGGCCACGGTTCGCTCGGCCTTCGAGCGCCGCCTCGGGCCGCTGCCAGTACGGGGGGCCGCATGATCGAGGTTGGTGACAAGGCGCCGGAATTCGACCTGCCGGCCGCGGGCGGCAAGCGTGTCAGCGCCGCCCTGCTGCGCGGCCGCCGCTACGCCCTCTATTTCTACCCGAAGGCCGACACCTCCGGCTGCACCGTCCAGGCCCAGGGCGTGCAGGAGAACCTCGCCGCCCTGGAGAAGGCCGGCATCACCGTCATCGGCGTCTCGCCCGACCCCGTGAAGAAGATCGAGGCCTTCGCGAAGAAATACGGCCTCACCTTCACCCTCGCCTCGGACGCCGACCAGTCCCTCGCCGCGGCCTACGACGCCTGGGTCGAGAAATCCATGTATGGCCGCAAATACATGGGCATGGAGCGCAGCACCTTCCTCGTCTCCGCCGACGGCACGGTCGAGGCCATCTGGCGCAAGGTGAAGCCGGCCGAGCACGCGGCCCTCCTCCTCGCGGCGGCCTGAACCGCGCCCTGCTGAAACAAAGGGGGCACGGGGTGGACACGGCGCGCGTCCTCCCCTTTCCTGCGGCCCACTATCCGACTCAAGGGGCGTAGCATGCGGCGGAACTGGATGAAGTGGGTCATGGTCGCGGCGCTCGCCGCCCCCCTGGCCGCGGCGGACGCGCAGCAGCCGGAGGCCCAGGCCGCCCCGCATGCCTGGCTCTTCGGAAGCTGGACCGGCGGCATCTACCCCGCCACGGAAACCGAGGGCGCGAACTGCGCCGCCCAGCCCACCGTCATCTTCACCCGCGACGTCATCATGCGCGTCTCCGTGCTGGAGGTGCCCTACCGCCAGCGCCTGATCGAGACCGTCTCGGGCGGCCCCGACGCCGTCGAGTTCCGCATGGCGCCCCCCGCCGCCGCCATCCCGCCGCTGGGCGGCCGCCTGCCGCCCGACAGCGCCTTCGGCTGCGCGAACCCGAACAACCTTCGCGTCGAGCGCCGCGGCCCGAACGAGATCGTCTTTCCCAACTGCGCCGAGTTCCCGAGCCCCCTGAAGCGCTGCACCGCCCGCTGAGCCGCCCGGCCGTGCCCGAGGAGGAGCCACCGCTCCGCCTCACCGCCCACAGCCTCGGCGGCCCGGCCCCCACCCTCCGCCCCGCCCCCGCGCGGCGGGACTGGATGGACGCCACACCGCAGAGCTTCGCCAATCGCTGCCTGCCGCTGACCATCGCGAACGCCCACGGCTGGGAGGTCGTCGGCGAGGGCGGCTTCGAGGCCTGGTGGAACGGCGGCCCCATCCCCGGGGACATCACCATCCGCGCCGAGCGGCCCGGCCGGCCCACCCCGGTCAGCCATTTCGGCTCCGGGATCCTCACCTTCCACATCGACCTCGTCTTCCGCACCGACCCCGGCATCAGCCTCTGGGTCTCCGGCCCGCCCAACCTGCCGAAGGACGGGATCTACCCCCTGACCGGCATCGTCGAGACCGACTGGTCCCCCGCCACCTTCACCATGAACTGGCGCTTCACCCGACCGCGCCACCCCGTCCGCTTCGCCCCCGGCGAGCCCGTCTGCTTCCTCTTCCCCGTCCCGCGAGACCTCATCCCCCGCGTGGAACCCCGCCTCCGCCCCATCGCGGACGACCCCGCGCTGGACGCCGCCTACCGCGATTGGTCCGCCTCCCGCGCCGGCTTCAACGCGGGCCTGAAGGAACCGGGGAGCGAGGCCCGCGCCCAGGGCTGGCAGCGCGACTACCACCGCGGCCGCATCGGCGAGAGCGCGGCGGAGGACCACCTTACGCGGCTCCGCCCGAAGCCTTTCGCGCAGGACTGACCGGCGCCGCGGCCCCTGACCCCCCAGTTGGCTTTCGCGGAACCTTCCTGAAGGGGCAGTCGCCGCGGGTCTTGGACCCGAGGCGCACCGGCCGCGAAGCACCCCCAACTCGAAGAAAAAGATGAGCGGGGGCTGGGGGGGGGGGAGAATTCGTTCTCTCCCCCGGAGTCACCCGCGCGGACTGTTCAAGCCGGCAGCGTCGCCACCGCCAGCAGCCCGCCTTCCGGCCGGTTCCTCAGCACCACGTCCCCGCCATGCGCCCGCAGGATGTTCCGCGCGATTGGCAGGCCGAGCCCCACGCCCCCGGTCTCGCGGTTGCGGCTCGTCTCCAGCCGGCGGAAGGGCTGGAACACCGCCTCGTGGCTTTCCTCGGGGATACCCGGCCCCTCGTCCTCCACCCGAAGCTGGATCTGCCCGCCCTGGGGCGGCACCAGCACCACGCGCGCCGCGTTGCCGTAGTTCAACGCGTTCGCGACAAGGTTCGCCAGCGCCCGCTTGAGCGCGATCGGCCGCCCGCGCACCGTCAGCCGCTCCGGCCCCTCATAGGCGAAGGTCTCCGCTGGCGCGTCCGGCCGCGCATCCGCCGCCTCGTCCAGCACCGTGCGGCAGAGCGCCGCGAGGTCGAGCGGCACGGACGGTTCGGCCGCCGCGTCGTCCCGCGCGAAGGCAAGGGTCGCGTTCACCATCGCCTCCATCTCCTCGAGGTCCGACAGCATCTTCGCGCGCTGCTCCTCGTCCTCCATGAACTCGGCGCGCAGCTTCAGCCGCGTGATGGGCGTCCGGAGGTCGTGGCCGATCGCGGCCAGCATCTGCGTGCGGTCCCCCACGAAACGCCGGATGCGCTCGGCCATGGTGTTGAAGGCGCGCGCCGCGGTCGCGACCTCCAGCGGCCCGTCCTCCGGCATGGGCGGCGCGTTCACGTCGCGCCCCAGCGCATTGGCCGCCCGCGCCAGGTCGCTCACGGGCCGCGTCAGCCGCCGCGTCGCCCAGACGATGAGCAGCGCCGCCGCCGCCGTCATGAGCAGGAAGGCGATGAGGAAGGTCTCGGAATGCCAGGGCCGGAGCGGCGGCATGCGCAGCTTCACGTTCACCCATTGCGAGCCGTCCGGCAGCAGCGCCGAGACATAGAGCGTCCCGAAGCCCATTCCCGCCTGCACTTCCCGAGCCCGCCAGCGCGGCGGCCCGCCCAGAAGGATCTCCGGCCGGACCATTCGCAGCACGGGCGGCGGCGCCGGCAGCATCCCCGACCGTACCCAGGGCAGGGAATCCAGCCCTGCCTCCAGTCCCTCCGGCAGTTCCATCTCGGCCAGCATCACGGCCCGCCGGTCCGGGGGGTTGATCACCATGCTGCGCCAGAGCGTGAACACGCGGGCGGAGGTCTCCCGCTCCATCGCCGCGCGCTGCAGGTCCACCCGGTCCAGCGCGTGGATGGTCAGTCCCGCCGCCTGCACGGCCATGAGCGCGAGCAGCAGGAACACCGCCGTCCGCGCCGCCAGCGTGCAGGGCAGGAAGCGCCGCAAGATACCTCTCATCGTGCAGGATGCGGCGGGCGCCGCATCAGGCCGCCCGCTCCACGTCGGCCGCCAGCACATAGCCGCCGCCGCGCACGGTCTTGATCAGGCTGGGGTTGCGCCCGTCATCCTCCAGCTTCCGCCGCAGCCGGGAAACCGCCACGTCGATCGCCCGGTCGAAAGGCCCCGCCTGCCGCCCGCGCAGCAGGTCCATCAGCATGTCGCGCGTCAGCACCCGGTTCGGCCGCTCCACCAGGACCGTCAGCAGCTCGTACTCGCCCCCCGTCAGCGGCACCTCCGCGCCATCCGGGTTCAGCAGCCGGCGCCGCTGCGGCTCCAGCACCCAGCCGCCGAAGCGGATGGCGCTCGGCAGCGGGTCCCGCCGCGGCCCCTCGCCGTGGGCGCGCCGCATCACCGCGCGGATCCGCGCCAGCAGCTCCCGCGGGTTGAAGGGCTTGGCCACGTAGTCGTCCGCGCCCAGCTCCAGCCCCACGATCCGGTCCGTCTCCTCGCCCATGGCGGTGAGCATGACGATCGGCACGTCGGACTGCGATCGCAGCCAGCGCGCGAAGTCGAGGCCCGATTCGCCGGGCATCATCAGATCCAGCACCACGATGTGGTATCGCCCGAGCGGCCAGGCGCGCCGCGCCTCCCGCGCCTCCCGCGCGGTCGTCACGCGAAATCCCTGCTTCTCCAGGAACCGCGCCAGCAGCTCCCGGATCTCACGGTCGTCGTCCACGACGAGGATGTGCGGTGCGGTTTCCATGCCCGTTACATAGCGTGCCCAGGGGCCATGTCGCGGGCCGACTTGTTACAATCCATGTCGGAACGGCCGCCCGTTTCCGGCCGTTTCACCATCACGGGATCGCGCCTTCAACGGGCGCCCCGGCGTGCCAGATAGGGGGCAACGGCGGTGCCCTTCCCCCCAAACCCCCAGGGCATCGTCGCAGGAACGGCGGCGGGAGGATCGCATCCCCCCTTGTCGCGGCACCCGCCGCCGTTCACCTCACCCCCACATGTCCCTGGACAGCACGAACCACCCCGCATGGGCCGCCGCAGGGCTCGCCGCCCTCGCGCGGGCCGATCCGGTCCTGCACGCCGTGCCCCTCGCGGCCGGCCCGCTGCCCTGGCGCCGCCGCGCCCCCGGCTTTCCCGGCCTTCTCCGCGCCATCTGCGGCCAACAGATCAGCAACACGGCTGCCCAGGCTATCTGGAACCGCCTGCGGGCCCTCCCCGGCGCCCTCGACCCCGCCGGCCTCCTCGCGCTCGACGACGCTGCGCTTTGCGGCATCGGCGGCCTCTCCCGCCCGAAGGCCGCCCACGCCCGCGCCCTCGCGGCCGCCATCCTCGAAGGCAAGCTCCGCCTCGGTGCGATCCCGTCCATGACCGACGCCGAAGCCGTCGCCCACCTCTCCGAAATCCGCGGCCTCGGCCGCTGGACCGCCCAGGTCCACCTCCTCTTTGCCGAGGACCGGCCGGACATCTTCCCCGAAGGCGACCTCGCCCTCGCCGCCTCCCTCGCCAACCTCCGCGCCCTGCCCGCCCGCCCGGCGCCGCGCGCCCTGACCGCCCTGGCCGAGGATTGGGCGCCTTACCGCTCCCTCGCCGCCCGGCTCCTCTGGCACCACTGGCGCCACGTCACGGGACGGCCGGGGAAGGATCCGGAGGATGACGGGTGAGGTCCCTGGTCCCGTTTCCGGCTACCGCTGAACCGTCCTTCGCGTGCCGTCGCCTCGGGTTCATGACCCAAGGCGCACCCGCCATAACAATCCCAAACAAGGGAAGAAAAATGAGGGGGGGTTCGGGTAGGGAACTCATTCTCCCGCCCGGAGTCACCAGCGCCTCAGTATCCCAGCGCCACCGCCACCTCGCCGATCGCCCAGAAGGCGGGAAAGGCGACGACGAAGGCCAGCATGGCCTCGCGCAGGGCATCATTCGGGATCAGGGGTCGGGTTGCGGCATGGACGTATCGCATGGACAGAAGTGAACATAACATGAACAACGCCTGCAAGCGCCGCCTTCACCCCCCTTCCGCACGATAACGCGACCTGGGCTCTCACCGGGCCGCCATGCGCCCGCCCCCCTCCCCCGGCACGCGACTTGCTGCAACCATGGCGCAGCGGCCCGTCCCGGCCGCAGCAAGAGGGGGGACAGGGTGCCGGCTTTCGACGAGATGCATGAGGAAGGAAGGGTGCGCGCCCCCTATGCGGGCATCGCGCGCTACCTTGAGGCGGCGGGCGGCCAGGCGCTGGAGGCCAAGCGCCGAGAGGCCGAGATCCTTTTCCGCCGCATCGGCGTGACCTTCGCCGTCTACACGGAAGGCGGCGACCCCGAGCGCCTCATCCCCTTCGACGTCATCCCCCGCATCATCGCCCGCGAGGAGTGGGAGGGCCTGAAGCGCGGGCTGGAGCAGCGCGTCCGCGCCCTCAACGCCTTCCTCGCCGATGTCTACGGTCCGCGCCGCATCCTGGAAGCGGGCCTCATCCCCGCCGACCTCGTCCTCAAGAACGAGGGCTACCGCGCGGCCATGGAGGGCTTCACCCCACCGGGCGGCGTCTACACCGTCATCTCCGGCATCGACCTCGTCCGCACCGCCGCCGACGAGTTCTTCGTGCTCGAGGACAACTGCCGCGTCCCCTCCGGCGTCTCCTACATGCTGGAGAACCGCGAGGCGATGATGCGCCTCCTCCCCGGCCTCTGCGCCTCCCACCGCATCGCACCGGTCGGCCACTACCCCGAGGAACTGCTGGTCACCCTCAAGTCCCTCGCACCCCCCGCCTGCGCCGCCGAGCCGACGGTCGTCGTCCTCACCCCCGGCCCCTTCAACTCCGCCTATTACGAGCACTCCTTCCTCGCCGACGAGATGGGCGTGGAACTCGTGGAGGGCGCCGACCTCTTCGTGCGGGACGACACGGTCTTCATGCGCACCACCGCCGGCCCGCGCCGCGTGGACGTCATCTACCGCCGCGTGGACGACGAGTACCTCGACCCCCTCGCCTTCCGCGAGGACTCCACCCTCGGCGTCCCCGGCCTCATGCGCGCCTACCTCGCGGGCCGCGTGACCCTGGCCAACGCGCCGGGCGCCGGCATCGCCGACGACAAGGCGGTCTACCCCTTCGTCCCCGAGATGATCCGCTTCTACCTCTCGGAGGAGCCGATCCTGAACAACGTCCCCACCTACATGTGCGAGCGGGAGGAGGAGCGCGAATACGTCCTCGCCCATCTCGGCGAGCTGGTGGTGAAGCTTGCCCGCGGCTCCGGCGGCTACGGCATGCTCGTCGGCCCCCACAGCACCCCGGAAGAGCGCGCCCTCTTCGAGACCCGCATCCGCGAGCGCCCGGCCGACTACATCGCCCAGCCCACCCTCGCCCTCTCCACCGTCCCCACCCTCGTCGCCGGCGGCATGGCGCCCCGCCACGTCGATCTCCGCCCCTTCGTCCTCTTCGGGCGGGACCAGGTCCGCATGGTCCCCGGCGGCCTCACCCGCGTCGCCCTGCGGGAGGGCTCGCTCGTCGTGAACTCCTCCCAGGGCGGCGGCACGAAGGACACCTGGGTGCTGGAGGACGATACGCGCCCCATGTCGCAATCCATGGAGGCGGGCGGGATGACCCAGAGCATGGGCGGCATGACCCAATCCTTCGCGAAGCCCGATAACGGGAACACCCGCTGATGCTCGCCCGCACCGCCGACAGCCTCTTCTGGCTCGGCCGCTACATGGAGCGCGCCGGCAACGTCGCGCGCGGCCTCAACGTCTCTCTGCGCATGGCGGCCCTCGCCGCCCCGCGCGGGACGGAGAGCGCGGAATGGACCGGCCTCCTCGCCGCCACCGGCACGGGCGCCCACTACACGGAGCTCTACGGCGAGCCGACGCCCGACGGCGCCGCCCGCTGGCTGACGCTCGACACCCTCAACCCCTCCTCCATCTCCGCCTGCTTCGAGGCCGCCCGTCGCAACGCCCGCGCCGTCCGCACCGCGCTCACCGTGGACATGTGGGAGGCCGTCAACGACAGCTGGATCGACCTCCGCAAGCTCGACCCCGGCGATGCCGGCGGGGACCGCCTGATGGGCTTCCTCGACTGGGTGATGTCCCGCGCCGTCCTGTTCAACGGCGCCGCCATGGACACCATGCTGCGGGACGACGCCTGGCGCTTCGTCCGCCTCGGCACGATGCTCGAGCGCGCGGACAACACCGCCCGCCTCCTCGCCTCCCGCAGCGATGCCTTCGGCGCCGGGGCAGAGGAGGACCCCGCGAACCACGTCCAGTGGCAGGGCCTGCTCCGCTCCGTCTCGGCGCTGCGCGCCTACCAGCATATGTACCGCGACCGCCTGCGCCCGGCGCGCGTGGTGGAGCTGCTGCTGATGCGCCCCGAGCACCCGCGCTCCGTCACCGCCTGCTACGAGGAGGTGAACGACATCCTCAGCGTCCTCGCCATGTCCGAGGGAGAGGACCGCGTCTCCTGCCGCCGCCTGGCCGCGGCGCTGCGCGGCCGCTGCGTGGCGCAGACCCCCGCGCGCCTGATGGATGGCGGCCTGAAGAGCCTGCTAAGCGAGGTCATCGAGGGCAACACTCATCTCGGCGTCTCCATCGGGAAGTGCTTCCTCGTCGGCTAGGAAGGGGCCCTCGCGGCCCCGCCCCCTCCACCGCCGCGCAGCCGGGCGAGAGGCCCGCGGAAACGAAGTGCCGCGCCGCGTGTTGCCCCGGCGCGGCGGCGGGGAGCCCGGCACCATGACCTATTGCGTCGGCCTCTTCCTGAGGGATGGCCTCGTGATGCTCGGCGATACCCGCACCAACGCGGGCGTCGACAACATCTCCACCTTCTCCAAGCTCTACACGGCGGGGGTGGAGGGGGACCGCAGCTTCGGCCTCCTCTCGGCGGGGAACCTCGGCATCACCCAGGCCGTCTGGAACCGCCTGCAGGAGGGCGTGCTGCTTGACGGCGAAATGCAGACCCTCCTCACCGTCCCCACCATGTTCCGCGCCGCCCAGCTCGTCGGCGCGGCCGTGCGAGCCGTCTACGCGGCGGACGGGGCGGCGCTGAAGGCACAAGGCCTCTCCTTCACCGCCTCCTTCCTCATCGGCGGGCAGATCCGCGGGGACGACGCGCACCTCTTCCTCGTCTACTCCGCCGGCAACTTCATCGAGGCCACGGCGGATACCCCCTTCCTCCAGATCGGGGAGCACAAGTACGGCAAGCCCATCATCACGCGGGTGCTGACCCACGACACGCCGCTGGAGGACGGGGTGAAGCTCGTGCTCGTCAGCATGGACGACACGGTGCGCACCAATCTCTCGGTCGGGCTGCCGCTTGACCTGCTGGTGCTCCGCAAGGATCGCTTCGAGACACCCGCCGTGCGCCGCATCGCCGCCGACGACCCGTATTTCGCGGCGCTGCGAAACGGCTGGTCCAGCCGGATGCGGCAGACCTTCCGGGACCTGCCCTCGCCCGAATGGATGTGAGGTGCGGGCAGTTCCCCCGGCAGAACACGGATGTGGACTCCGCGCAACAGTTTCACTGAGGTTGATCACGGGACTGTGAAGATGCGGTGAGAGGGCGCTAACCTCGCCCCATGAGCAATTTCCGAGCCCTCTCCCTCCCCGGCCGCGTCGTCCTGGTGCACGACATGCCCGACCAGATCGTGGTCTCCGAATTCGATGCAGCGGAGGCGACGACGCTGCTGCGCCAGCTCGAGGACGCGCTGGCGCAGGTCCTCCGCGGCCTCGCCGAGCAGGCCGGCGAGCCGCTCTGCCCCGAAGCCGTGGGCTGAGGCGAGCCGCCCGGTGCCTTTCGGCCCGGGCTTCGTGGGGATGCGGCAGGTCCGCCTCGGCTTCGCCGGGGGAACCCGCCCCTCGCGTCACGCCGCCAGGGCGCCGCGGATGGCGGCCAGGGCCTCGGCCGACTTGCCGCCCTCGGGGCCGCCGGCCTGGGCCATGTCCGGGCGACCGCCGCCGCCCTTGCCGCCGACCGCGGCCGAGGCGGCGCGGACGAGTGTGACGGCGTCCGCCCTGCCCTTCGCGGCCTCGCCGACGGCGACGACGATGCTCGCCTTGCCTTCCGCTGAGGAGACGAGGGCGACAACGTCGGCGGTGCCGCCCTTGAGGATGGCTTCCGCCAGGCCCTTCAGGTCGCGGGGCGGGACCTCGCCGAGGTCGCGGAGGGAGACACGGAGGCCGGCCAGTTCTTCGACCTCGGAGGCGCTGCCGCCGGTGGCGAGCTTGCGGCGGAGGTCGGCGATCTCGCGCTCGAGCTTGCGGCGGTCCTCCAGGAGGGCGGTGATGCGGGCGGGAACCTCGTGGGCGGGGACCTTGAGGGCGGCGGCGGTCTCGCGGAGGAGGCGCTCCTCCTCCTCGACGATGGCGAGCGCGGCGGGGCCGGTGACGGCTTCCACGCGGCGGACGCCGGCGGCGACGGCGCTCTCCCCGACGATCTTGAAGATGCCGATGTCGCCGGTGCGGTTCACGTGGGTGCCGCCGCAGAGTTCCAGGCTGTAGACGCCGTGGCGGGAGGTGGCCTCGGGGTCGTGGCCCATGCCGATGACGCGGACCTCGTCGCCGTATTTCTCGCCGAACAGGGCCATGGCGCCGGCCTCGACGGCCTGCTCGGGGGTCATCAGGCGGGTGGTGACTTCCGCATTCTCGCGGATGCGGGCGTTCACCTCCTGCTCCACCCAATGCAGATCCTCGGGGGACATGGGGGTGGGCTGGGAGACGTCGAAGCGCAGGCGCTCGGGGGCGTTGAGGCTGCCCTTCTGCGCGACGTGGTCGCCGAGGCGGCGGCGCAGGGCCTCGTGCAGGAGGTGGGTGGCGCTGTGGTGGGCGCGGATGGCGCTGCGGCGGTGGTGGGCGACCTCCGCCAGGACGGGGGCGCCGGTGTTGGCGGTGCCGTGCTGGACGATGCCGATGTGGATGAAGAGGCCGAGCTTCTTCTGGGTGTCGCGGATGGCGATTTGTAGATTGTCGGGGCCGGTGATGAGGCCGGCGTCGCCGACCTGGCCGCCGGACTCGGCGTAGAAGGGGGTCTGGTTGAGGACCACCGAGACTTCGGTGCCCTCGGGGGCCTCGGTGACTTCCTTGTTGTCGGCGACGATGGCGAGGATCGAGGCCTCGGCGCGCTCGGTGGTGTAGCCCTGGAACTCGGTGCCGGTGGCGAGGCGTTCCTTGATGTCGAACCAGAGGGTTTCGGTGGCGGCGTCGCCGGTGCCGGACCAGGCGGCGCGGGCGCGGCGGCGCTGCTCCGCCATGGCGGTCTCGAAGCCCTCGGTGTCCACGGGGCGGCCCTCGGCGCGGAGGGCGTCCTGGGTGAGGTCGAGGGGGAAGCCGAAGGTGTCGTAGAGGCGGAAGGCGATGTCGCCCGGGAGGGGCTGGCGGTCGCCGAGCTTCGCGGTTTCCTCGGCGAGGAGGCCGAGGCCGCGTTCGAGGAGGTGGCGGAAGCGGGTTTCTTCCAGGCGGAGGGTTTCGGTGATCAGGGATTCCGCGCGGACGAGTTCGGGGTAGGCGGCGCCCATCTGGCGGTTGAGGACCGGGACCAAGCGGGGGAGTAGGGGGTCGCGGGCGCCCATCATGTGGGCGTGGCGCATGGCGCGGCGGAGGATGCGGCGGAGGACGTAGCCGCGGCCCTCGTTGGAGGGGAGGACGCCCTCCGCGATGAGGAAGGCGCCGGAGCGGAGGTGGTCGGCGACGACGCGGTGGCTGGCCTTGAAGGGGCCGTCGGGGTCCTGGCTGGTGGCCTCGGCGGAGGCGAGGATGATCGCGCGGAAGGTGTCGGTGTCGTAGTTATCGTGGACGCCCTGCATGATCGCGGTGAAGCGTTCCATGCCCATGCCGGTGTCGATCGAGGGGCGCGGGAGGGGGTTGCGGACCCCGGCCGGCTGCTCGAGGAACTGCATGAAGACGAGGTTCCAGATCTCGATGAAGCGGTCGCCGTCCTCATCGGGGGAGCCGGGGGGGCCGCCGGGGATGCCCGGGCCGTGGTCGTAGAAGATTTCGGAGCAGGGGCCGCAGGGGCCGGTGTCGCCCATGCGCCAGAAGTTGTCGCTGGTGGCGATGCGGATGATGCGGTCTTCGGGGAGACCGGCGATCTTCTTCCAGAGGGCGGCCGCGTCGTCGTCCTCGTGGTAGACGGTGACGAGGAGCTTTTCGCGGTCTAGCGCGAAGTCCTTCGTGAGCAGGGTCCAGGCGTGGTGGATGGCCTGTTCCTTGAAGTAGTCGCCGAAGGAGAAGTTACCCAGCATCTCGAAGAAGGTGTGGTGGCGGGCGGTGTAGCCGACGTTGTCGAGATCGTTGTGCTTGCCGCCGGCGCGGAGGCACTTCTGAGCCGTGGTGGCTCGACTGTAGGGACGATGCTCGGCGCCGGTAAAGACGTTTTTAAACTGCACCATGCCAGCAGCAGTAAAAAGCAAAGAAGGATCGTTGGTCGGAACCAGCGAGCTCGAAGGAACTACTGAATGCCCAGTTCTCCCAAAATACTTAAGAAACGTACCCCTAATATCGTCCGAAGTCGCGTACATCAGCGCCATCCTCAACTCTACACTTTATAATAGTGAGAACAGCTCCAGGACGCAAGCGGGCACGGAACCGTTGATGCAGAGCAGCAACGGCGAAAACCACATCGCGAAAGTTGCAAGTTCAGGGAGGCGGACTGGTGTAAAACTGGTCTGCCAGTGTGAACTCGTCAGCGCGCGCCGCATAATTTAGATCGCGTTTTGTTGCCCATGTGTTAACCTGATGATATAGCGGAATCAGAGCTATCTGATCACGAAAAGCCGCCTTTGTTGCCATTGACCAGAGGTCCAGACGCTGCGACTGATCTGTCGTAACAAGCGCCCGCTCAATTATCTGGTCAAGGGCTGCATTAGAATAGCTTAAAAAATTAGCAGCTCCCCTCCCACGCCGCCTATCCGGTGTAGCGAGTAGGCCCTCGAAATAGGTATTCGGCTCGCCAGACGCGTGCGACCAACCGTATAAGGCGGCGCTGAAATCTCCACGTGCGAGCCTGGAAAAGAAAACACCTGACGGAACAGCATCAACCTCGGTCTTTATTCCGATGCGCTCCCACATTTGCGCCACAGCCTGCAACACCCGGTCGTCGTTAACGTAGCGGTCCGACGGGCCGGCGAGAATGATCCGCAATCCATCCGGCCATCCAGCGTCCCGCAAGAGCCGTCTCGCCTCCTCTGGTTCGAATTTGTCAGGTGCGATAGCTGCATCATACCCCGGCGCACCATCCGGCAAAAACTGACCGGCCGAAGTCGCTTGCCCGTCCATAATTCGGTGCACCAAAGCGTCTCGATTGATCGCAGAGGAGAGAGCTTGCCGAACACGACGATCCTGCAAAGGATTGACCGGCAGATTCCTTCCATCTGGAGCACGGATGTCAGGAGAGATTGCCCTAGCCTGATCCATAACTAGGAACAGCAGCCTGAACCCTGTCCGCCTGTGGACAGCAAAGCGGCTATCCCGAGCCAGAATTTGGAAATCGCGAGGAGGCACGGCCTCGACAGCGTCGACGTCTCCTGATCGAAGTGCAGCAACACGCGAAGCGTCCGCACTTAAAACTTTAAATGTAACTCTGTTCCACTTCGCTATACCCCGCCACCAGCTATCGTTGCGTTCCAACGTAGCCCCCTCACCGTTCCGATATCCAACTACCCTATACGGCCCACTACCGACCGCAGCGAACAAGCGGTTGAAATCGGCAGTTGCGGCGTTCTGAGCAATTTGGTGTGGTACGATTAGGACTGCAGGCAGAAGTGTCGGCAAGAGCGGCGACGGGGATGCTGTTCGGAGTTGAAGCCGCAATTCATCTAGAACGACTACAGAAGTAAGGTCAAGTTGGTGACGTCCGGGGCTACTAGGTATAGTTGCTACACGAGCAAGACTTGCGGCGACATCGGCAGAACGCACCGGCTCCCCAGTACTAAAGCGTGCACGGCGGTCAAGTACAACTTCCCAACCCAATCCGTCTGCCAAAGGGCTCCAACTTTCTGCCAAGGAGGGAATTAAATTTGCAGAGGCGTCCCGCTCAATTAACGACTCGAAGACATGCTGGTGAAGAGCGAGGCTGGGTGCGTGAGCATGAAAGTGCGGATCAAAACTTGTCGGGGCGGCAGCCAAGCCGATCCGTAACTCTTGTGCTCCAACTGAGACGGTGACGAACAAGTAGAGTAAGGCACCGCCTACTTTCGACAGATCGAGCAACCGCTGGTTTCGAAGTGGTTTCCAAGGCGAGGACCGCTCTAGGCTGCCGTCTAAATTGATACTGACTGCCTGTCGAGCCTTACGCATCATGGAACTACGACCGCCTCCTTTGAGACTGCCCGCAAGAACAGTCTAGTCGCTCCCTCGAAGACAAACTGATCCTTGAATATGTCGCGTGAATGGAAGCCCAAATCATTCCTGAAGATCTGGGCGCGAAAGAGGGTTTGCGGCGCTTGGATCCGGCGCTCACATGCAAGCAGTGCTGATTGCATATCCGCAAGAAGCTGTGAACCCTCTTCGTCTTTCCCCATCAGCTCTCCATTACTAAACGCGTAGATCTCGCCGTCAGAAGTTTCCCAGAATGCCGTTACTTCAGTGAAGGCCTCCGGCTCAAGGGGCGCATCAAGCTGACTTTGATAAACAACGGGAGTGGGGCGAAATTTGAATTTCTTTCCTGAGCCTTTTTCTGTGATTCGCCGAAGCTCGGGGCATTCCCTTTTATGGACATATATAAAATTTCCAGGATCTTTATACCCAACAAAAAGGTTCATCAAGCTAACGTACTTCGGAATATGGAAGCCGTTCCGGCGAGCGATGACGTCGTTATGAAATCCGAGTTTTTCGTCAGGTGAATAGAACTTGATTCCAGCATTTTTCATGGCAGTTCTGTTGTCTGCAGAACTTTTGTAAATGGTAAACGGGAGCTTACTTTTCGACTCTAAGGTGCTCTCAAAAAGACAGGAGTTCACGAGTTGGAACAAAGATGCACTCAGTATAATCTGTTCGGCGCCTGGGAGGTTCTCCGGGACGCATAGATCCACGGAAATCAGTCCATCACCATCCGAGCTGAGTTGCCTAAGACAGTTCGTCTGATCGGAGAGGAAGGTTTCAACACGGCTTCTGAGAAGCAACTCTAATCGATCATGCGGTATCGAGCTTAGATTGGTCACGCAGTGAGCTTTAAGATGCGTCAAGCATTCCTGAACAATGCTTTGTGGTATGCTAGCGAGGGCAGGACTTTTCATGAAAAAAAAGCACGCCCGTTAAGGCGTGCCCTCTAGTTTGTTTTCGACACACTATTCGCTATCACCAACATCATCCAAAGTACATTCTGGAGACTGAAGGCAAGGATCAGCCTCCGCCAGCACTTCATCAATGATATTCTGGAAATTCTCGGGTTCCATGTGTTTATCCTCCAGCAGCTCTTGCCAGCGTCTGCAAGGCCATTTGAAGGCTGACAGGATGCACTCAGCTCGGTCAAGAAGATTTTTGAATTAAAACTGGATCGATCTGGTACACTCCCGATTCGCTATTATACTCATTCCGCCGCGGCGGCGGCTTCCTCGGCGTCCGGGGCGACCATCATGGCGTTGGCGACCTGGTTGGCCTGGTCGCGGATGCGCTTCTCGATGGACTCCGCCAGCTCGGGGTGGTCGCGGAGGAACTGCTTGGCGTTCTCGCGGCCCTGGCCGATGCGCTGGCTGTCGGCGGAGAACCAGGCGCCGGACTTCTCGACCACGCCGGCCTTGACGCCGAGGTCGATGAGCTCGCCGACCTTGGAGACGCCCTCGCCGTACATGATGTCGAACTCGACCTGCCGGAATGGCGGGGCCATCTTGTTCTTCACCACCTTCACGCGGGTCTGGTTGCCGACGACTTCCTCGCGGTCCTTGATCTGGCCGATGCGGCGGATTTCCATGCGGATGGAGGCATAGAACTTCAGCGCGTTGCCGCCCGTGGTCGTCTCCGGGTTGCCGAACATGACGCCGATCTTCAGCCGGATCTGGTTGAGGAAGATCATCATGCAGTTGGAGCGGGCGATGGAGCCGGTCAGCTTACGCAGCGCCTGGGACATGAGGCGGGCGTGGAGGCCGACGTGGCTGTCGCCCATCTCGCCCTCGAGTTCGGCGCGGGGGACGAGGGCGGCGACGGAGTCGATCACCAGCACGTCGATGGCGCCGGAGCGGACGAGGGTGTCGGCGATTTCCAGCGCCTGCTCACCGGCGTCGGGCTGGGAGATGAGGAGGTTGTCCACGTCCACGCCGAGCTTGCGGGCGTAGCCGGGGTCGAGGGCGTGCTCGGCGTCGATGAAGGCGCAGGTGCCGCCCTTCTTCTGGGCTTCGGCGACGCACTGGAGGGCGAGGGTGGTCTTGCCCGAGGATTCCGGGCCGTAGATCTCGATGACGCGGCCCTTGGGGAGGCCGCCGATGCCGAGGGCCAGGTCGAGGCCAAGGGAGCCGGTGGAGACGACCTCGACGTCCTCGTTAATCTGCTTTCCGCCCATCCGCATGATGGAGCCCTTCCCGAAGGAGCGCTCGATCTGGGAGAGAGCGGCCTCGAGAGCCTTGTTCTTTTCCATTGTGGAAGTAGCCCCTTGCGTTCGGTGGACGGCTCGCGTGCCACCGGCGGATGAGTGGATGGTGAGTTACACCACCGCCTCACGCGCTTGTTAACCGGCCGGGGTGGGCGTGCACAAGGTGAAACGCCGCCCCGGTCCAGGATGTTCATATTATGTTCAGGGTCGCCAAAAGCAAGGGGAAAGAGGGCGATTCAGGGGAGGTTGGCGACGGCCTGGACGAGGTCGGCGGGGCGGTAGGGCTTGGGGAGGAAGAGGGTGGGGGTGCGGGGGTCCCTCCCCTGCCCTGCTCCTTCGGTTGCCGGTGGTTCGGGGGAGAGGTCGCGGGTGAGGTCGGTGCCGAGGGCGGCTTCGGCGTAGCCGCTGGTGAGGATGACGGGGAGGTCCGGGCGCTGGGCGCGGAGGGCACGGGCGAGGGCGATGCCGTCGGTGCCGGGCATGGTGATGTCGGAGATGAGGGCGTCCGGGGCGAGGCCGGCTTCGACGAGTTCGAGGGCGGTGTCGCCGTCCTCGGCCTGGGTGACCTTGTGGCCGGCGCGTTCGAGGGCGACGGCGGAGAGGCGGCGGAGGGGGGCTTCGTCGTCCACGAGGAGGATGTGGCGGGTGGTGGGGCGCGGGGGTGGCGTAGGGGTGGCCTGGGCGGGGGGAGTTGGGTCGGGCTCGCCCTCGTGGCGGGGGAAGGCGATGCGGAAGCGGGTGTGGCCGGGGCGGCTCTCGATCTGGAGGGCGCCGCCGGACTGGCGGACGATGCCGTGGACGGTTGCCAGGCCGAGGCCGGTGCCGCCCTGGGCGGCGCGGGTGGTGAAGAAGGGTTCGACCACGCGGCCGAGGGTTTCGGGGGGCATGCCCGGCCCGTTGTCGGTGACTTCGAGGACGACCCAGCGGCCGGGGGGGAGGGTGTCGGGGAGGCCGGGTTCCTCGCGGAGGGCGACGGCGGTGTCGGTGGCGATGGTGAGGCGGGCGGTGCCTTCGGGTAGGGCGGCCATGGCGTCGCGGGCGTTGGTCGCGAGGTTGAGGAGGACCTGGTCGAGCTGGACGGGGTCCACGCGGACGCGGCGGCCGAGGGCGTGGGGGCGGAGGTCGAGGGCGATGTGCGGGCCGAGGAGGCTGCGGAGCATGGGCGTCATCGCAGCGACGGTGTCGTCGAGGCTGACCACGCGGGGTTCGAGTTGCTGGCGCCGGGCGAAGGCGAGGAGGCGACGGACGAGGGCGGCGCCGCGGGCGGCGGCGTCGAGGGCGGGCTGGAGGTCGGACGTGGTTTGAGGCGCGGCCTGGCGGGCGACGTCCACCGCGGAGACGATGATCGAGAGAAGGTTGTTGATGTCGTGGGCGATGCCGCCGGCGAGCTGGCCGACGGTGCGCAGGCGCTCGCCGGCGGCGGCCCCCTCGCGGCCGCGGGCGCGCTCGGAGAGGTCCTCGGCCAGGAGGATGCGGGTGCCGTCCGGGAGAGGGGAGAGGTTGAGGGCAGCGAGGAGCGGGGGCTGGCCTTCGGGCTGGGCGAGTTCGGCTTCCAGCGCTGCCGGGGCGGGGCTTTCGAGCCAGCGGAGGATGGCGGGGCGGGCCGCGAGGCCCGCGAGGGAAGGCGCGGGGGTGCCCGGGCGCAGCGGGACGGCGGGGCCGAGCATCCGGCGGAGGGCGGGGTTGGCGTGGAGGAGCGTGTTCGCCGCGTCGAGCAGGGCGGCGCCCTGGGGGAGCGCGTCGATGAGGGCGAGCAGGGTCGCGTCCGGCGCGGGGCCGGGCCGGGAAAGTCCGAGTGCTCTCCGGATGCCGTCCGCCATGGGGGCCAGCCTAGCGTGGGCGGTGGGCGCGTCCAGCGGGGTGGGTGCAAGTCTTATGCGGGGGCGGCTCATGCGCGGCTCATACGGGCGGCCTGTTGCTGCGGGCGCGCCAGACGAAGGCGATGATCTCGGCGACGGCCTGGTAGTGCTCGGGCGGGATCTCGGTCTCCAGCGGCAGCTTAAAGAGGGCGCGGGCGAGCGGCGGGTTGGAGACGAGGGGCACGCCCGATTCGCGGGCCTTCTCGCGGATGCGGGCGGCGACCTCGTCGGCGCCTTTGGCGAGGATCTTCGGGGCGGAGGCGGAACCCTCGTCGTAGCCGAGGGCGACAGCGAAGTGGGTGGGGTTGGTGATGATGACGGCGGCGCGGGGGACGGCAGCCATCATGCGTTGGCGGGCGCGCTGCTGGCGGATGGCCTTCTGCTTGCCCTTCACATGCGGGTCGCCCTCGCTGTCCTTCGCTTCCTGCTTCATCTCCTCACGGCTCATTCGCAGGCGGCGGAGATGGCGGAAATGGACGAGGAAGACGTCGCCGGCGGCGAGGAGGGCGAAGGCGGCGAGGGTGGCGGCGACGAGGCGCAGGCCCTGATCGGCGACGGTGGAGAGGAGCGCCGAGGCGGGCTGGTGCATCAGCGTCTCCAGCAGCTCGGGCGCGGCGCCGGCGTGCCAGATGGCGGCGCCGACGAGGGCCATCTTGAGGAGCGTTTTCAGGAACTCGATCAGCGGCTCCATGCCGACGAGGCGCTTGAAGCCGGACATCGGGGAGAGGCGGGAGAATTGTGGCTTGAGGCCCTGGGCGGAGACGAGGCCGCGGGTCTGCAGAAGCGTGGTGCCGGCGGCGCCGATCGCGGCGGCGGCGAGGACGGGGAGGAGGACGAGGGCGGAAGGCTGGAGGAGTTCCAGCGCCTGCTGGGGTGAGAGCTCGTGGCCGCGCTCGAGGATGCCGCGGAGGGCGCGCAGGAGGTCGCGGCCCATTGAGGGAAGGGCAGAGGCGGCGGCAAGGACGGCGAGGAGGAGGGCCATGAAGCCCGAGGCCTCACGCGAGTTCGGGACCTGGCCTTCCTCCCGCGCCTTCTCGAGCCGCCGGGCGCTGGGTGGGCCCTGGCGGTCCTCGGCGTCGGCGCCTTCCTCTTCGGCCATGGATTAGCGAAGCCCCGGGAGGGTGGACCAGCCGGCCTGGAGCGCGACCATGAAGCTACCGAGCAGCGAAGGGGCGAGGAGGGCGAGAAGGGCGAGGCCGGCGACGATCTGGCCGGGAGCCGCGACAAAGAAGACCTGGATGGAGGGCGCGACGCGGGCGATGAGCGCCATGGCAAGGTTGATGGTGACGGCGGCGAGCACGAAGGGCGCGGCGAGGCGGAGCGCGAGAGCGAGCATGGCGCCGCCGGCCTCGGCCAGTTCGCCCGCGGCCTCGGCGGCGGGCCAGGGGGCGCCGGGGGGCATGAGGGTGTAGGACTCGGCGAGGGCGCGCAGCGGCAGCGCGTGCAGGCCGGTGGAGAGGACGAGGACGGCGGCGGCGAGGGTGCCGAGCCGGCCGAGGGCGGAGGCGCCGCTGCCGAGCGCCGCGTCCGGGACGAGGATATTGGCGAGGCCGAGCAGGGTGGCGCCGGCCTGGAGGGCGACGGAGAGGGCAAGGGCGAGGAGGCGCGCGAGGCCGCCGATCCAGAGGCCGGTCGCGATCTCGAGCGAGATGAGGCGGGCGGTGGTGGCGATGTCGTCCGGGGCCGGCGGCAGGGTGGGGGCGAGGACGGGCAGCAGGAGCGGCACGAGGCCGAGGGCGATGGCCAGGCGGATCGGGGCGGGCACGTCGCTTTCGCCGAGGCCGGGGAGGATCATCGCGGCGGCGCCGAGGCGGGCGAGGACGAGCACGGCCTGGAAGGCGAGCGAGGGCAGGGCCGCGAGGAGCTCGGCCTCGGTCACGGCATGCCGCCGAGGGCGACCATGCGGTCGAAGAGCGTGACCGTCCAGGCGCGGAGCGATTCGACCATGAAGGGGCCGAGGAGGAGGAGGCCGCCGCCGGTGACCGCGAGCTTCGGCAGGAAGGCGAGCGAGGCTTCCTGGATCTGGGTGAGGGCCTGGATGACCGAGACGGCGAGGCCGACAACGAGGAGCGCGATCAGCAGGGGTGCGCCCAGTTGCAGGCAGATCCAGATCGCGTCGCGCATCGATTGCGCGACGAGTTCGACGTCCATTCGGCCCTCCTGGCCTTCGTGCGTGCGGTGGTGGTGGCGGGGCGCGCGCTAGATCGGCATGCGCATGACGTCCTGGTAGGCGGAGATCACGCGGTCCCGCACGGCGACGGCGGTTTGCAGCGCCATCTCGGCGCGGGTGACGGCGAGGACGGTTTCGGTGACGCCGACCTGGCCGAGGAGGGCGCCGGAGCTGGCGGCGTCGGCTTGGCGACTGGAGTCGACGGCCCCCTCGATGGCGCGCTTGAGGGCGCCGCCGAAGCCCTCCCCTCCCCCACCCGCCGAGGGCGTGGCGTTCACGCCGCGATAGGCGGCGGCAGCGGCGGCGGCGCCGATCGGGCCCGGCATCAGCGCAGCGACTCGATCGTGCGCGTGAGCATGCCGCGCGTGGTTTCGAGCACCGAGAGGTTGGCGCTGTAGCTGCGCTGGGCCTCGCGCATGTCCATGACCTCGATAAGGCTGTCGACGTTGGGTGTCTTCACGTAGCCCTGGGCGTCGGCGGCGGGGCTGGATGGGTCGAAGCGCTTCGGGAAGTCGCCGGGGGCCTGGCCGATGCGCGATACGGAGACGGTCTGGGCGCCCGTCGCGCGGTCGAGGTGGTTGCCGAAGCTGACCGTGCGGCGGCGATAGGGGTCGGCGCCCGGCGTGTCGCCGGTGCTGTCGCGGTTGGCGAGGTTTTCCGCCACCACGCGGAGGCGGGTGGACTGCGCCGCCATGCCGGCGGCGGAGATCCGTAATGCCCTGTCCATGTCCATGCGCGGGTTTCCTTACGGTCTATCCGTTGCGGCCGAGGGCCGTGCGGAACATGCCCACCCAGCGGCGATGAAGGCTCATCGCGAGGGAATGGGCGGTATCGGTGTCGGCGACCTTGATGGCCTGCTCGTCGAGCGAGACGGCGTTGCCGTCGGGCGAGACCTCGGCCGCGGGATCGGGGCGGGTGCCGGCGGCGTTGCCGGTGCCGACGAGGTGGCCGGGGTTGGTGCGGGCCATGCCCTGGCTGCCGGTGGCGCGGGCGAGCTGGGCGGCGAAAGGCGTGAGGTCGCGCGCGCGGTAGTTCGGTGTGTCGGCGTTGGCGATGTTGCGCGCGAGGACCTCCTGCCGGCGGTCAAGCCAGCGGAGGCGGGCCTCGGCGAGCTCCATCGGGCTTTTGGCCGCGGCAGGGGTGGTTCGGTCCATGCCCGGCATTATCGGCCGGGTTGGTTAACCGATGCTTGATGCGGCGCGGGGCGGCATTAACGGTTTGGAAGGGTTGGGGCGGCAAACTCTGCCGCATGACGAGCACGCCGCAAAAAGCCGTTCTCGCCGCCGTGGATGAATTGCACGGCGTGCTGAGCCTCGCAGAGGTCCTCCTGATCACGGGACGGACACTCGACCTTGGGGGACTGGACAAGGAGGTCGCGGCCATCTGCGACGCCGTGGCCGCCCTGCCGCCGGAGGAGGGCCGCGCCGCGCGGCCTGCCCTTACCGACCTGCTTCGCCAGGTGGAGGGGCTGCATGGCCAGCTTCGGGCGCGATGAGCCGGATTTCCGCGGCCGGTCCTGGGGGCGGGCATGAACGAGGCGATGGGGCAGTGGGTGAGCGCGGCCGGGGCGCTGGCCGTGGTGCTGGGCCTGCTCTGGCTGGTCGCGCGGCTGGCGCGGCGGGGCGGGATGGCGGCCTCGGGGCCGCGCCGGGTGCGGGTGGTGGAGGCGACGGCGATCGATCCGCGCCGTCGCGCCGTGATCCTGCGGGTGGACGGGCGCGAGGCGCTGGTGCTGACGGGCGGGCCGCAGGACGTCTTCGTCGGCTGGCTCTGATCGCGGGGTTCGTGCTGCTGCCCGTGGGGGCGGCGGTGGCGCAGTCGGTCTCGCTCGATCTCGGCGGCTCGGGTTCGGGGAGCACGGCGCGGCTGGTTCAGCTGACGGCGATGATCGGGCTGCTGTCGCTGGCCCCTTCCCTGCTGGTGATGGCGACGGCCTTCGCGCGGATCGTCATCGTGCTGTCGCTGTTGCGGAGCGCGATCGGGGCGCAGGGGATCCCGCCGAACCCGGTGCTGATCGGGCTGGCGCTGTTCCTGACCTTCTTTGTCATGCAGCCGGTGATCGAGGCGTCCTGGGCGCAGGGATTGCAGCCGATGCTCGCGGGGCAGATGGCGGAGCTGGACGGGCTTTCGGCCTCGGCGGAGCCGTTCCGGAAGTTCATGGCGGCGAATGCGCGGGATTCGGATCTCGCGCTGTTCCTCGACCTCGCGCAGTTGCCGGCGCCGGCAGGGCCGGAGGCGACACCGTGGCGGGCGCTGGTGCCCGCCTTCATGGTGAGCGAGCTGAAGCGTGGCTTCGAGATCGGCTTCCTGATGTTCCTGCCGTTCCTGGTGATCGACCTGGTGGCGGCCTCGCTGCTGATGTCGCTGGGCATGATGATGCTGCCGCCGAGCGTGGTGGCGCTGCCCTTCAAGATCATCTTCTTCGTGATGGTCGATGGCTGGCGCCTGGTCTCGGCGAGCCTCGTGCAGGGCTTCGCGAGCCAATAGGGTTACGGCCGCCGCGTCCCCGCGTTCCCGATCCATCCCGCACGCCGCATGACGCGCCGGGGACGGCTAGATGGGGAACCGGTGGAGCGCGGCGGCCGAAAGGCACAGCCCCTGGCTCAGACCTTCTGAGGCAGGTGCTTCGCGATGTAGGGCGGCAGGTTGAAAGCGCCCGCGTGGATTTCCGGCGTCCAGTAGCCGGTCGTGCCGAGGATGCCGGCCGATTCTGCGCGACGCCGGATTTCTTCCGGGGCGATCGCGCGCATGGAGGCGTCCTTCGCGGCCCAGCCAAGGGTCATCAGGCCGCCGACATAGGTGGGCACCGCCGCGACATAGGCGTGGATGTCCGGAAAGGACTTCGCGCGGCGGAGCGAGGTTTCGGCGAGTTCCTCGGCCTGCATGGCGGGGACGCCGCACTGGTTCACGACGAGGCCGCGATCCGTCAGGAGGCGGGCGGTGTTCGCGTAGAATTCGTCGGTGAAGAGGGCCTCGCCGACGCCGACGGGGTCGGTGCTGTCCACGATGACGACGTCGAAGGAGCCGGCCTCGGTGCGGCGGACGTAGTCGATGCCGTCGGCCACCAGCACTTCCGCGCGCGGGTCGTTCCAGGCGTCGCCGGCGATGTTCGGCAGGAACTCCTTAGCGAGGCGGATGACCTCGCCGTCGATCTCCACCATCACCGCGCGCTCAACGTTGCGGTGCTGGAGGACGCGGCGGAGGACGCCGCCGTCGCCGGCACCGATGATGAGGACGCGCTTCGCCTCGCCATGGGCGAGGAGCGGGACGTGCGTCAGCATCTCCTGATAGACGAACTCATCCATCTCGGTGATCTGCACGGCGCCGTCGAGCAGCATGACGCGGCCATGCGTCTCTGACTCGAAGATCAGGATGTCCTGGAATTCCGAGCGGGTGCGGGCGAGCTCCCGCACGACGCGGAAGCGCTGGCCCCAGCCGGCATAGAGGGTTTCGTTCACCCAGATGTCGGTGGTCATCATGCTGCTCCGGACAAGAAGAAGGGGCGGACCCTAGGGTCCGCCCCCGGTCAGGTCAGGTGAAGCTTCTGCTTCAGGCCTGCATGCCGCGGCGGTGCTCGGCGAGCTGCACGCGCTCCGGCAGGAAGCCGCGCTTGAGCACGGGGATCGCCAGGTAAGGGTCGCAGGCGCCGCAGACGAAGATGTCGAGCGCGGCGTAGGACTTCTCGGGCCAGGTGTGGATCGACACGTGGCTCTCGGCGAGCACGAGCACGCCGCTCACTCCGCCATTCGGCTGGAAGTGATGGAAATGGCCGTGCAGGATCGTCGCGCCCGTCTCGATGGCGGCGACGCGCAGGATCTCGTCGATATGCGCGGGGTCGTCGAGATTCGTCGCCCCCCACAGATCGATAATCAGGTGAGTCCCGGCGAAGCGGATGCCGTTCTTCTCGACGAAGTAGTCCTTCGTCTCTTCAGTGTGCAGGGCTTCGCTCGGGCTGAAATCCGAAACCATCCCCAGCGGAGCAGTAAGAGTGTCCATCAGCGGGCCCCCCAATCCTCGACCGGCGATGACCAGGGCGATCGGGAATTCGATCAGGTCAACGGGGGGCGCATATGAGGCACCCCCTCCCCCAACGCAAGCGAAATTACGATTTTTCCCGCCGAAAAAAACGCGGCGCCCCCCCGCGTTGGACGCGCAGCTCAGCGCGAAACAGCGGCTGCGATCCGGAAGGCCTCCAGCCCTGCGGAGATTCCCCGGAAAAGGTCCAGTTCGCGGGTGAGCCTCGGCAGGTCAGCGAGGCCTTGAACGGGATCGGTGGTGAGCAGGCGGAAGGCTTCGGCAAGCGGGCCGTTACCGAGGCGGGAGGCCCAATCGCCGCGCAGCGCGGTCAGGCGCGCGGTGTCGCGGGCCAGGGTGGCGAAGGCGGCGGCGCGCAGGATTTCGCGCGGCGTGGAGGCGTCGTCCGGATGAGTGGCGGCGAGAGCAGCTGCGGCGTCCGAGGCGCCGGACCAGTCCTGGCGCTCGGCCAGGAGGGCGGTCAGCGCGGGGAGGCCGGGCGTGCCGAGGGTGCGGAGGGTAGTGGCCGCGCCATCCGCATCGCCGAGGCGGGACTTGATGCGGGCGGCGAGGAGGCCGCGTGGCACGGTGCTCTCGGGGGTGGCGGGGGCGGATTCGAGGGCGGCGAGCGCGCCGGGAGCGTCGCCGGCGGCGAGGCGGAAGCCCGCGAGCTGCAGTGCGAGGGCGGGGCGCTGGGCGGGCGTGGCGCGCTCCCCGGCGCGCTGGGCGAGGGCGGCGGCACGGTCGGGAAGGTCCATCGCGGCGAGGCGTTCGGCGAGGCCGAGGAGGGCGTCGGTGCCGCGGGTGTCGCGCGGGAGGAGGGGTTCATTGGCCTCGAAAAGGGCGACGGCGACGGTCGGCTGCTCCCTCGTGAGCGCCTGGATGAGGGCGGCTTCCTGCACGGCTCGGAGGGCTTCGGCGCGGTCGGGGAAGGTTTCGCCGGTGTCGCGGAGAAGGTCGAGGGCGGCGCGGCTGTCGCCGGCGGCTTGCCGGAGGGCGGCGATTCGGAGGCGCGTGGCGAATTCCTCGCCGTCGCCGCGCCAGGCGAAGAGGGCGGATTCGAGGGCGGCGGCGGCGCCGGCATTGTCCAGCATGCCCGCGGCGAGGCGCAGCTCGGCGCTCCGGCGGAGGGCGCGGGCGCGGGCGAGGCGGTCCCTCCCCTCCCCTATCGCGGCGTAGAGCGCGAGGGCCTCGTCGCGGCGGCCCTCGGCCTCGGCGAGGCGGGCGCGGGCCAGGGCGAGGTCCGGTCGCTCGCCGGCGGCGCGGAGGAGACGGCGGGCGGAGGTGAGGTCGCCGCCCTCGATCAGGGTATCGGCGGCGAGCGGCAGGAGGCGGGCGCGGACGGGCTCGGGATAGGTGAGCATGAGGGGGAGTGTGGCGGCGAAGCCGGTGGCGGCGGGCTCGCCCTTCGCGGCGGCGAGGACGGCGCGCCAGAGGGTGAGCTCGTCGCTCGGCGGCAGGCTGGGCGAGAGGAGGTTCGCGGCCTCTGCGGGGCGGTTGGCCAGGAGGGCGGCGGCGCCGTGGACGAGAAGGGCGGCGGGGTCCGTCGAGGCGCGCGAATCCTCCTGGAAGGCGAGGCGCATCATGGACTGCGCTTCGTGCGCCATGCCGAGGGAGAGGAGGCCCTCGGCGGCGGCGCGGCGGATGGGCAGGCGGGCGAGCGGCGGGGTGGCGGCGAGGCTGGCGCTCTGCGCGCGCTGGCGCTCGTTGGCGGCCGCATTGTCGAGAGA
Source organism: Roseomonas aerilata DSM 19363 (assembly GCF_000711725.1). Taxonomy (GTDB): domain Bacteria; phylum Pseudomonadota; class Alphaproteobacteria; order Acetobacterales; family Acetobacteraceae; genus Roseomonas; species Roseomonas aerilata. Next base: position 281,522 of record NZ_JONP01000004.1, read on the forward strand.
GGTCAGATCCATCAGCCGCGACATGGCGGCGGCCTCGGCGGCGTCCGGCAGGGCGGCAACGCCCGCGACGCCGGAGAGGAGGAAGCGGTCGCCGGCGCGGCGGAGGGAGGCGGTGTCGGCGCGGGCGAGGGCCGCGACCCCGAGCTGCGTGGGGAGGAGGTCGAGCTGGGCGAGGCTGCGCGTGCCGCCCATGGCCTGGCCGGGCTCGCGCACCGTGCCGAGGAGGAGGGGCAGGCCGGTCTCGGGGTCGGGGATCGGGACGGGACGGCCGGGGGCGGCGACGCGCATGACCATCCGGGCGCCCTCGGGCTCGGCGAGGATGGAGCGCTCCCGCTCGGGGGTGGCGACGGGGGTGAGGAACCAGCGGGCGCCGTCACGGCGGGCTCGCAGCGAGGCCGGGGCGGCGAGCGGGAGGCGGAGGATGGTGGCCTCGGGGCGCGTCTCGACCTCGAGGGCGCCGAAGACGGGATCGTCGCGCAGGGGGGTGGCGTCGAAATCCTGCGGCTGGTCGAGGACGATCAGGAGGAGGTCGCCGCGGCGGAGGATAGCCAGGGCCGTCTCTGGGGCGAGTGGCAGCGCGAGGGCACGGCGGTCACCGTCTCCGATGAGGCGGAGGGGGGTGCCGCTGGGCGCGGGCGCCGGGGGCTCCGCGGGCGGCGGGAGCGGGGCGGTGGCGACGGGTGTCACCGGGGCGGTGGTGGGCGCGGGCGGAGCGGGGGGAGCGGGGGCCGGGGCGGGGCTGGGCGGTGCGAGAGCCAAGGGCGTCGCGGGCTCGGGCGCCGGGGTGCCGCGACCGGCGCGCGGGGGCGGGCCGTCGAGAACCTCGAGCACGAGCCGGTTGCCGGCGCGCTGATGGCGGAGATGTGTGCCGGGGCGGGTGGTGAGCAGCAGGCCGTCCGCGTTCGCCTCGATCGCGCGGAGGTTGCGGGGCATGCGGCGGTTGGCGGGCATGTCCAGGGTGAGGTTGGGGCCGAGGCGCACGAAGGTGCCCCTCGGCCAGTTCTCCACGCGGTAGGGCGTGTCGGGCGCGGCGAGGTCCAGAACCACCCGGCTGTTGCCGGGCTGGTCGCTCAGCTGCACCCCGACGCGCTCTGCCAGGGCGGGCGAGGCGAGGAGAAGCAGGGCGAGGCCGGTCGCCGCGAAACGCATCAGTCGAAGCTCGCCAGCAGGGCGTCGATCTCCGCCTGGGAGGAGGCGGCCGCGACCGGCTGCGGGCCGTTCGCCAGGCGCTCGCCCTCCGTCCGGGCTGGCGCAGTGCGGGCGGGGAGCGCGGCGGAGGGCGCGTAGCGGCCCGTGGTCTCGCGCACGCGCTGCTCGATCTGCTTCAGCGCGTTCACCACCTTGCCGATCCGCTGGCCGGTGATGTCCTGGAAGGCGCAGGCCTCGTAGATGCGGGTGACGCAGACGGCGATGGTGTCAGAGGCCTCCGGCGACACGTTCGCCTGGAGATTCTCGAGCGTCTCGCATACGTCGAGGATCTCGTTGGCGGCGTTGGCGGTGCTCTTCACGACCTCGTCGAGCTCGTCGGTCGCGGCAGGGAGATGCGTGGCGTCCACGTTCTCCACGCGCATCGCCGCGATCTCCTCCTTCGCATGGGCAACCATGCGGCCGAGAGCTTCAAGTTCCTGCAGGAGGGTGGCTTCGGTCTTGTTGAGGCCCGACATGACGTTCAGGGCGATCTGGGCGCGGTCCACGTTAAGCATGGGCCATCACCTTCTCGATCTTCTCGCGCAGCGTCTCAGCGTTGAAGGGCTTGACGATGTAGTTGGAGACGCCGGCGGCGCGGGCGGCGACAACGTTCTCGGTCTTGCTCTCGGCGGTGATCATGATGAAGGGCAGCGACTTCAGGCGGGCATCGGCGCGCACCTCCTTCAGCAGGTCCAGGCCCGTCATCGGCTCCATGTTCCAGTCGGAGATGACGAGGCCGAAGTTGCCGGCGCGGAGCTTGGCGAGCGCCTCCTGGCCGTCGGTCGCCTCCTCGACGTTGTTGAAGTCGAGCTGCTTCAGCAGGTTCCTGATGATCCGCAGCATCGTCTTGTAGTCGTCGACGATGAGCACGTTGGTGTTCTTGTCCATGACAAGGCTCTCCTTTCAGTCCGTCCGGTTTGTGGCAGCGCGGAGCCGGGCCAGCTCCGCGGTCAGGCTTCTTGCCCGATCGGGCCGCATGGCGCCGATCACGGGAGCGGCCTTCGCCTCCCGCATGCGGTTCACGATCTGGAGGAGCACGGGCATCTCCAGTTCGTCGAAGACGGTGGCGGCGTCGCGGGGACGCATCGCCTCGTAGGTTTTCACCAGGCCGCGCCAGCCGGCCTCCTCACGCTCGCCGCGGCCGCGCTCCAGCGCTTCCAGGCGGGCCTGCAGAGCGGCCATTTCCTCGAGGCGCGCGGTGAGGCGGCGCTCGGCGGCGGCGAGGACGGATTCGCGGGCGGCGAAGGCGGCTTCCTTCGCCTCCAGCTCCGAGCGGCGCTCGCGCAGGCGGCCGAGGAGCGCGCGCTCGGCCTGGTCCACCGGGTCGGGCGGCGGGGGCTCGGGCGGCGGCGGGGCGGGAGCGCGGGCGGGCGCGGGGGCCGGCGGGGGCGAGGAAGCGGCGGCGGAGGAGACGATCGCCGCGCCGTTGGGGGCCGCGCTCAGCAGGGCCTGAGCCTTCACCAGCGCGAGGCCCGCGCAGGTCGCGAGGATGAGGGGCATTAGGCGCGGCTTTGGGCGGGGGAGGCGCGCGGCGAGGCCGCGCTTCCCTGGGGTGGGGGCAGGCATCAGCGAGCCTGCCTCAGCGCCTGGAGGAGGTCGCGCTCGGCCTGGCTGCGCGCGGGTTCCTCAGCGGGCGCGGCGCCGGGAGGGCCGGCGAGCGGGCGGGCGCGGCGGACGGCGCCTTCCAGGCGGTCGGCGAGGCCTTCGGCGCGCTCGATGAGGAAGCGGAGATCGTCGCGCAGGGCCTCGGCGGCGGCGGCCTGGCGGGCCTGCACCTCGAGCGAGGAACGCAGCGCGGCGAGGACGGACTGCGCGCCGCGGGCCGCTGTCTCGACACCCTCGGCGCCGTCGTTCAGGGCGGCGCGGTCGCGGCGGATGGCGGCGAGGCCGCGCTCGAGCCGCAGCGCGAAGGGGATGGCGGCGAGGAGGAGGACGAGCAGCGCGCCCTGCAGGATCCACTCGATGGTGCCCATGGCGTTCATGCCGGCTCCTCCGTTCCCATGCGCTTCAGCTCGCGCTCGATCTTGACGGCGAGGCGGTTCTCGCGGCGGCCGAGCATCGCCTCGAAGAGGGAGACCTCGCCGCAGCGGAGCACGACGGGGGCGCCAGGGCCGACGTTCAGCGTGATGCGGTCGCCGGGCTTGAGGTTGACGACGGCCGAGAGCGGGAGCGGCTGGTCGTCCAGCACGACGTCGAGGGCGACGTCGGTGTGACGCAGCTCGTCGGCGAGGTGGTTCTCCCAGATGGAGTCGCGGCCGAACTTCTCGCCCATGAACTGCTGGAGGAGGAGTTCGCGCACGGGCTCGAGCGTGGCGTAGGGGAGGAGGAGCTCGACGCGGCCGCCCCGGTCCTCCATCTCGACGCGGAGCTTCACGAGGATGGCGGCGTTGGAGAGGCGCGAGATGGCGGCGAAGCGCGGGTTCACCTCCAGCCGCTCGAACTGGAACTCCACGGGGCAGAGGGGCTCGAAGGCGGCGGAGACGTCGCGGAGGATGACGCCGATGAGGCGCTCGACCAGCGTGCGCTCGATCGTCGTGTAGGGGCGGCCCTCGATGCGCATGGCGGCGGTGCCGCGGCGGCCTCCGAGCAGCACGTCCACCACGGAGTAGATCATCGCGGAGTCGACGACCATGAGGCCGTAGTTGTCCCACTCCTTCGCCTTGGTGACGGCGAGCATGGCGGGGAGCGGGATGGAGTTGAGGTAGTCGCCGAAGCGGAGCGAGGTGATGCCGTCGATCGACACCTCGACGTTGTCGGAGGTGAAGTTGCGGAGCGTGGTGCTCATCAGGCGCACGAGACGGTCGAAGACGATCTCGAGCATCGGCAGGCGCTCGTAGGAGACGAGGCCGCTGCTGATGATGCGCTCGATGCCGGACTTCGCGCCCTCGGCGGGGCCGTCGTCGAAGCCGAGAAGGCTGTCGATCTCGGCCTGGTTGAGGACGCGGGCGGCGTCGGTGCCCGCGCCCGACGTGGCATCGGCGGCGTCGTCGCCCTCGTCGTCGAGGGAGGCGCCCCAGGCGGCGGCGAGATCGTCGTCTTCGGTGCTCATCGGCCCGCCCTCACTGCACGATGAGTTCGACGAAGAGGACGTCGAGCACCTTGCCCGGGCCGACGGCGACGGCGGCGCGGTTCCGCAGTTCTTCCCGCAGGCGGTAGGTGCCCTGGCTGCCGCGCAGCTCCTCCGGCCGCATCTCCCGCAGGTAGGTCTGGAAGAGGTCGAGCAGGCGGGGCATGGCGGCGTTGGCGGCCGCCGTGTCGGCATCCGCGGCGAGTTCGAGCTTCGCGCGGAGGCGGATGAAGGTCGCGCGGCGGCCGGTGACGTTGAGGTTGGTCAGGACCTCCGGCATGTCGAGGAAGACGGTGCCGCGGCCGGCCTGCGCGTTGGTGGCGGGGGCGGCGCCGTGGCCACCTGCCGCTGGGGCGCCGTGGCCCGCTGCGGGCGCGCCGTGCGCGTCCGGCGCGGCGCCGTGCGCGGGGGCTTCCGCCCCGTGGTCGCCCGACTTGCCGAAGGGCAGGAGGCCGCTGAACCAGAGGCCCGCGCCCACGCCGCCGAGCAGCAGCGGGACGAGGGCGATGATGATGAGCTTCTTCTTGCCGCCCTTGACGGGGGCTGCCTCCCCCTCATCCGCCGTGATCGCCGCGCTGGACATCTTTGTCGGGTGCTTCCTGCCGTTCCGATGGGGTGATCCTGACGGGGTGCGGTTAACGGAGGGTTGCACCGGGTGCGAATGGCCGCATGACCGGCAGTTCTTGCCGGAGGGGCGGCAGGGAGGGCGGGCCGGGGCCTGAAAAGAGGTGGCACGCGGGTTGCGCCAACGGTTCCGAAACCTTGGCGGCGCATGGTGGCGCCCCTGACGCAGGAGGCGGACGGAAGATGGACAATGCCGGCTACATCGCCCTCTCGCGGCTGGTGGCGCAGAATCGGTCCACGGCCGTGCTCGCGAACAACATGGCGAACGCTGAGACGCCGGGGTTCCGCGCCATCCGGCCGGCCTTCGCCGATCACCTCGAGCGCCAGAGGGGCGCGCGGTCGGTGCCCGGCGGCGAATCGCTGCATTTCTCGGAAGACCGCGCGGCCTGGCGGGACGAGCGGCCGGGGCCGGTGCAGATGACGGCGAATCCGCTGGACATCGCGATTTCTGGCGAGGGGCTCTTCTCCGTCGGGACGCCGCGGGGGGAGCGCTACACGCGGGCGGGGCGGTTCAGCCTCGGGCCCGAGGGGACGATCGTGGACATGGAGGGGAATTCGCTGCTCGACGCCGGCGGGAATCCGCTGCGCGTCTCGCCGAACGACACGCGGCTGACGATCAAGGGCGACGGCACGCTGTCGAGCGAGAATGGGGAGATCGGGCGGATTCGCGTGGTGCGGTTCGCCGAGGCGCAGCGGCTGGTGCCCGAGGGCGACCGGCTGCTGGCGGCGGCGCCCGGACAGGCGCCGGAGACGATCGAGCGGCCGGCGGTGGTGCAGGGCGCGCTTGAGGGAAGCAACGTGCAGCCGGTTTTGGAGCTGACGCGGCTGACGGCCGAGATGAGGGAGTTCCAGTTCATGGCGCAGTTCGTGGAGAAGGAGGGCGACCGCGTTTCGACGGCGGTCGAGCGCATCCTTCGGAAGCGCAGCTGATGGGGTCGAATCCGGAGGGCGGGTTCGGGGCTGCGAACCAATCGTCAATCAAGCAGTGCCGGCGGTCGCCGGTTGGGGAGTTCTAGCGGATGCGTGCGCTCTGGACCGCTGGCACGGGCATGATGGCCCAGCAGACGAATGTCGAGGTCATCTCGAACAACATCGCGAATATGAGCACGACGGGATTCAAGCGCCGGCGCGCGGAGTTCCAGGACCTGATGTACCAGAACATGCGGCGCGTGGGCTCGCAATCCTCGGATACGGGGACGACGCTTCCTTCGGGCGCGCAGGTCGGGCTCGGCGTGCGGGCGGCGGGCGTGTACCGCATCCACGAGCAGGGGAGCCTGCAGCAGACGGAGAACAAGTTCGACATCGCGATTCGCGGCAACGGGTTCCTGCAGGTGCAGCTTCCCTCGGGCGAGACGGCCTATACGCGGGACGGCACGCTGGGGCTTTCGCCCGAGGGCGTGATCGTGACGGCGGAGGGGTATCCGGTGGCGCCGGGGGTCACGATCCCCGCCAATGCGCGGGACGTGACGATCAACGGCAACGGCGAGGTGCTGGTCAAGCTCGACGGGCAGACGGCGGCGCAGAATGTCGGGCAGTTCCAGCTTGCGATCTTCGCGAACGAGGGCGGGTTGGAGGCGGTGGGGGACAACCTGCTGATGGCTTCGGCCTCCTCCGGCGCGGCGCAGCAGGGGGCGCCGGGGGCGCCGGGCTTCGGCAACGTGATGCAGGGCTTCGTCGAGACGTCGAACGTGAACGTGGTGCAGGAGATCACGAGCCTCATCACGGCCCAGCGCGCCTATGAGATGAACAGCAAGGTGATCACGGCGAGCGACGAGATGCTCAATACCGTGGCGCGGCTGCGGTGAGCGCGGTGCGGGGGGCGCTTCTCGCGGTCGGGCTGCTGCTGGCGCCGCTCTCGGCGCGGGCGGACCTTGCGCTGCTGCGGCCGGTGGCGGTGGTGGAGGAGGCGGCGATCCGCTTGTCGGACCTGTTCGACAATGCGGGGGCGAACGCGGCGCGGGTGGTCGGGCCCTCGCCCGCGCCGGGGCGGCGGATCGTCGTGGAGCCGGCGCAGCTTCTCGCGATCGCGCGGGCGAATGGCGTGATGTGGCGGCCGCTGACGGCGGCGGACACGGTGGTGGTGGAGCGGCCCGGTCGCGCGGTGCCGCGCGACGAGGTGCTGGACCTGCTGCGCGCGGAGTTCGGGCGGATGGGGCTCGATTCCGCGGCGGAGCTGGAGTTGCCGGGGTTCCAGGCGCCGATGGTGCCGCTGGCTTCCTTCACGCAGCTGGCGCTGGAGCAGCCAGCTTTCGAGGCGGCGACGAATCGGTTCTCGGCGACGCTGGTGGTGGTGGCGGAGGGAATGCCGACGCAGCGGGTGCGGCTGGCGGGGCGGGCTCTCGCGACCTCGGCGGTGGTGATCGCGACGCGGCGGCTGGCGCTGGGCGAGGTGGTGCGGGCCGAGGATCTGCGGCTGGTGCGCCAGCGGGCGGAGCGGGTGCGGCCGGGGCTTGCGACCGATCCAGGGCAGGTGGTGGGCAAGGCGCTGCGGCGGCCGGTGGCGGAGGGGCTGCCCTTCGCGGTGGTCGATCTTTCGGCCCCGTCGGTCATCGAGCGGAACGCGACGGTGCTGATGCTGATCGACGGGCCGGGGCTGAGCCTGACGGCGCAGGGGCGCGCGATGGCGCCGGCGGCGCGGGGCGAGGTGGTGCCGGTGATGAACCTTTCCTCCCGCGCGGTGGTGGAGGCGGAGGCGATCGGGCCCGGGCGTGTGCGGGTAGCTTTCGGAAGCGTGCCTGGCGGCAGCGTGCCGGCGAACCGGTGAGGATGGGTGCGATGACGAAACTCGCCACGATTTCGATGGGACTGCTGATGGGGGCGCTGCTGGCGGGCTGCGGCTCGGTGGAGCGGTTGGCGCGGGTGGGGCATGCGCCGGAGCTGTCGCCGATCGCGGATCCGACGCGGGATCCGGACTACCGGCCGGTTTCCATGCCGATGCCGGCGCCGCAGGATTCGCGGCAGCTCGTGGCGAACAGCCTGTGGCGGCCGGGGAGCCGGACCTTCCTGCGGGACCAGCGGGCGGCAGCGGTGGGGGACCTGATCACGGTTCTCGTCGCGATCAAGGACACGGCGCAGCTTTCGAATTCCTCGGAGCGGTCGCGCGGGAACACGGAGAACATGGGGCTTCCGCGGCTGATGGGGCTCGATGCCTCCTATGCGCGGCTGCTGCCGAGCGGGATCGACCCGACGAAGCTCGTGGAGGCGAATTCGGCGAATACCTCGAACGGCGACGGGAAGATCCAGCGCAACGAGGCGGTGACGATGCGGATCGCGGCGACGGTCAACCAGGTGCTGCCGAACGGGAATCTCGTGGTGGGTGGGCGGCAGCAGGTGCGGGTGAACCACGAGATGCGCGACCTGACGGTGGCGGGGATCATCCGGCCGCAGGATATCGCGAGCGACAACACGGTGCAGCACGACCGGCTTGCGGAGGCGCGGATCGCCTATGGCGGGCGCGGGACCATCAGCGACGTGCAGCAGCCTCGCTACGGGCAGCAGTTGCTGGATGCGATCCTGCCCTTCTAGGAGGCAGGCCGAGGAGGCAGGGTTGCGTAGCCTGGCTTTCCCTCGCATGCGCCGTTCGATGCGATCTCGTTCCTTTTGAGCGGGGTTTTCGGAGCCGGTTGCGATTTGCGGCCGGCTCCCGAAATGCGACGCTGAAGGAATGATCCGGCGTGGTTCCTGCCTCCTCGGCGGGAGTTGCGGGTCGGCCGCTTTCCAGCAAGCCCCTCTGGGGATCAGGGCTGCCGGAGCAGCAAGCCATTCGTGAGGTCGGGGCGGCTTCGGCACCGCACTGGAGGCCCGCCGGTTTGTTTTCTTCTGGCCCCGGCTCTCGTCAGCGGCTGCCCGGGTCGGCCCGATGGAGCAGCGCCGAGGATGGGGAGGACCCCGGGGGTGGGATCAACTTGCTGTCCGAGCCGGCTCCACCTCTCGGTAGCTCGATTGGACCGAGAGTTCCGGGCAAGCGTTACTGTTTCCATGGGGAACTACGCGACGGGAAACCACTCCTGGCCCTTCCAGGACGGCGAGATGGCGGGGCGGATCCGCGCCCATGACTGGTCGGCCGGGCCGCTCGGTCCGATCGAGGGATGGCCGGAGCGCCTGAAGCTCATGGTCGAGTTCGTGCTCGCAAGCCCGTCGGTCTCCGCTCTGGTTCATGGGGAGGAGCGGATCCTGATCTACAATGATGCCGCGGCGCGCCTCTATGGCGAGCGGCACCCGGCCGCGCTCGGGCGACCCCTGCCCGCCACCTTTCCGGAAGGCTGGAGGGTGGTCGGCCCTCTCTATGCCCGCGCGTTCGCGGGCGAGGTCGTGCAGGTCACCGGCCAGCCGCTGGACACGCGCGGCGACGGATCCGGCACCGACATGTTCGACGCCACGCTCATCCCTGTTCGCGACGACGCCGGTCGGATCGTGTGCGTCCATATGGCCGGACATGAAGTCGGGGCACAGGTGCGGTCCGAATGCCGTCTCAAGCGGAAGAATATGGTGCTCGATGGCATCAACCGGATCTTCCAGGAGGCCCTGATCGCCGCAACGGAGGAGGAACTCGGCCGCGTCTGCCTCTCCGTGGCCGAGGAGGTTACCGGGAGCGCCTTTGGTTTCATGGGCGAGATCAACTTCAGGACGAACCGGCTCGACGATCTCTCCGTCAGCGAGCGCGGCTGGCAGGCCTTCTCGATGGAGGATCCCGCCTTTCCGAGGGGCAAGGCGCCGACGGGGCTGAAGCTTCATGGCATCTACGGAAGGGTGCTGTTGGATGGAAAGGGGCTGATCGCCAATGATCCCGTGTCGCACCCCGACCGGATCGGCACGCCGAAGGGGCATCCGCCGCTGAGATCGTTCCTGGGCGTGCCGCTGATCCATGCCGGGCGGACGATCGGCATGCTGGGGCTGGGGAACCGCGAGGGCGGCTATCGTCCGGAGGATCTGGAGGCGGCAGAAGCGCTCGCCCCGGCCATTCTGCAGGCCCTGTTCAGCAGGCGGATCGAGCAGCGGCTGCGCGAGAGCGAGGAGCGACTCGCCACCGTGTTCAATGTCCTGCCGGTCGGCATCGGTGTCCTGGACAGCCGGGGCGACCTGTTTCTTTCCAACCAGGAGATGCGGCGCTTCCTGCCGACCGGCCTCATGCCTTCGCGCGACGAGGATCGCGGCGAACGGTGGCGTGCCTATCAGCCGGATGGGCGCCGCGTTGAGCCTTCGGACTTCCCGGACTCCCGCGCGCTGCGTGGCGAGCATGTCCTGCCCGGGGTGGAGATGAGCTACGCGCAGGACGATGGCCGCGAGATCTGGACACGGATGGCCGCGGTGCCGGTCAAGGATGCGGTGGGGAGGGTCAGCGGGGCGGTCGCGGTCATCACGGATATCGATGCGCTGAAGCGCAACGCCACGATGCTGGAGCAGAACCAGGAGCGGCTTCAGGTCATGGTGGCCGAGCTGCAGCACCGGACGCGGAACCTGCTGGCGGTCGTGCGCACCATCGCGCGCCGGAGCCTGGGCCCCTCGGCGGGGCTCGAGAAGTACGATGCCCGGCTGGCTTCGCTGGGCCGGGTGCAGGGCTTCCTCTCCCGCGCGCCGGCCTGGACGGTGCCGCTGGCCGACCTCGTGGGTGCCGAGCTTGCGGCCCTTGGCGCTGGGATGTTGGAGCGGGTGACCGTCAGTGGGCCGGCGATCGACCTGCCGGGGACGCAGGCGCAACTCTTCGCGCTGGCCCTGCACGAGCTGGCCACGAACGCCCTCAAATACGGGGCCCTGAGCAAGGCGGGGGGGAAACTGGCCGTTTCCTGGCACATCGCGCGGGAGGAGCCGGGCAAGGCGCCCTGGCTTCATGTCCTGTGGCAGGAAGCGGGTGTTGCCATCGCCGGCGGCACCGGGCTGCGGCCTGGCGGCTTCGGGCGCGAGCTGATCGAGCGCGCCCTGCCCTATCAGCTCAAGGCGAGGACGAGCTACGAGCTGGGCGCGGATGGGGTGCGCTGCACGATTGCCGCTCCCCTCCTCGGCGAGGCAGGGCGGGGGCCGGGAAGCGCTGGCTGATGGAGGCCTGGCATAGGGCCGGGCGGCCTTGCGGCAGGCCCCCTCCCCGCTTCAGGCCGGAACGGCGGATCGGCGTTCTCACGCGCGCGGCGCCCGCCTCCCCTCGCCCCGGGACGCGCTGACCGGCGTTCCGGGGGAGGCTTCGCCGGCGCCACGCGTCAGAGGATGATGTCCGTGGCGACGATCGTATGGAGGCCGGTGAGGACGAGCGAGAAGTCGGCGGCGAGATCCCCGTTGGCGTTCCCTTCGACATAGGTTTCGCCGGTCGCCGCGTTCTGGACGGCGCGGACTTGTCCCGCGCCCGTGAAGGCGGCCGTTCCGATGAAGAGGAACTTGTCGTTCGTGCTCGTCGCGGCGATGGCGTCGATCTTGGAGAGGTCGATCTTGTCGCCCGCCGCCCAATCCGAGATGACGTCGGAGGGCAGGCCTGTTGCGCCGCCGCCGATTTCGGCGGCCGTGCGGAAAAGGAACTTGTCGGCCCCCGACCCGCCTGTCAGCAGGTCGCGCCCGGCGCCGCCCTCGATGATGTCGTCTCCGCCCAGGCCGAGGATGATGTCGTTTCCGTCCCCGCCGACGAGCGTGTTGATGCCGGCATTGCCGGTGATCCGGTTGTCGGAGGCGTTTCCGGTGGCGGAGCTGTCGGCGCTGCCCGTCAGTTCCAGGTTCTCCACGTTCGACTTGAGGGTGAACTTGCCGGTGCCGGAGAAGTACACGAAGTCCGTGCCCTCGCCGGTCTTCTCGGTGATCGTGTCGCTGGTGCTGTCGGCGTAGAAGGTGTCGTCGCCGACGCCGCCGTAGAGGGTGTCGTTCCCTGCCCCGCCGATCAGCGTATCGTTGCCGGCGCCTCCGTAGAGGGTATCGCCGCTGGCGCCGCCGTCGATGGTGTCGTTGCCGGCCAGGCCGTCGATCCGGTCGGCCGCGGCGGTGCCGGTGAGGTTGTCGTCACCCGCGGTGGGCACCGTGCTGACGGGCGCGCCGTCGTCGTTCTGGATGGTGCCCGTGGCCGTGGCCGTGGTGATGGTGGTTCCGGACGAGGGCGAGGCCAGCGTGAGGGTGAAGGTCTCGTCGGTCTCGGCCAGGGCGTCGCCGGCGACGCTGACCGTGATGGTCTTGCTCGCCTCGCCGGCGGCGAAGGACACGGTGCCGCTGGGCAGGGTGCCGCCGAAGTCCGCGGCATTGGCGGCGTTGCTGCCGCTGCCGGTGACGGACCACTGGGCGGTGCTGGTGCCGCTGAGGTCGCCCGTGCGGGTGACCGTGTAGGCAAAG
>NZ_JONP01000005.1 GCF_000711725.1 Roseomonas aerilata DSM 19363
GCCCGCTGAAGGGCTCCGGCCGCGCGTGGTCGAGCGATGCGTGCCAGGCCTGGAACATGAGCAGGTTCCAGATGACGCGGTTGAAGGAGTGGTTCCGGTAGAGGAAATCCTCCCAGAGCTTGCGGCAGGCGCGCACGTCGAGCAGGCCGTGGCGGGCCAGGGCCGCCGGGCTCATCAGCGCCTCCGCCCAGTCGCGCAACTCGGACCGCAACCAGACCTCCACAGGCGCCCCGAAGCCGCGCTTCGGCCGGTCCACCAACGCGCGCGGCACGTGCCGGTAGAGTAATTGCCGAAGCGGAAGCTTGCCCTCCCCGGCTGCGTATTTCTCGGCCGTCGGGAAGCGCCAGGACATCTCGATCACGCGGTAGTCGAGCAGGGGGCAGCGCACCTCGAGCGAGGTGGACATGCTCGCCCGGTCCACCTTCGCCAGGATATCGTCCGTGAGGTAGGTCGCGAGGTCGGTGAAGCCCATGCGGTCGATCGGGGTCGAGCGGCCGAGGAGGTAGCGCGGATCCTCCAGCGGGTTCGGCAGCCCGGCGGGGCTGGCGAGAAGCGAATCCGCCTCGAGCGTCTGCGAGACGAGCATCCGGTGGACCTCGTCCGGGTCGCCCGAACCCATCAGGCAGTCGAGCAGCCGCAGCCGGCGCGCCATGCGCATCTGCCCCAGCCGCTCGGCCGCCGGCGCCAGCCCTCCCGAGACGAGACCGGCCAGGGCCCGCACGGGCCGCGGCAGGCCACGCCGCCGCTCCAGCCACTCGTTCACCGCGGCGTAGCGGGCATAGCCGCCCAGCAGCTCGTCGCCGCCATCGCCCGAGAGCGCGACGGTCACCTGGCGGCGCGCCAGCCGGCACAGCAGGGTCGTGGGCACGATCGAGTCGTCGGCCAGGGGCTCGTCGCAGACCTCGGCGATGTCGCGGATCATGTCCTGGATGTCGGCGGCGCCGAGATAGGCCTCCTCGTGCTGCGTCCCGAGATGCTCGGCCACGGCGCGCGCGTGCGGCGCCTCGTCCCACTCGCGCACGTTGAAGCCGATGGCGAAGCTGTGGACCGCGCCGGCCGAGCCCTTGGCCATGAGCGCCGTGACAAGGCTCGAGTCGATGCCGCCCGAGAGGAAGGAGCCCACGGGCACGTCGGCGACCATGCGGAGCGCGACCGAGTCCCGCAGCAGCGCCTCGAACTCCTCCTGCCGGGCCAGGCGTCCGGCGGCCTGGGCGTCCAGCCCGGCCTCCGCCACGCCCCGGAGATCCCAGTAGGGGCTGGGCTCAGGGGATTCCCGGCGCCCCGCCGCCCGGGCGTCGAGGCGCAGGATATGGCCACCGGGCAGCTTGGAGAGGCCCGCGAAGATCGTCTGACGCCCGACGACGTAGCCGATCTGGAGGAAGCCCGAGAGCGCCTCGGTCGAGAGGCGGCCGTCGAAGGCGGGATGGGCCCGCAGGGCCTTCAACTCGGAGCCGAAGAGGAAATGGCCGCCCATCCAGCCGTAATACATGGGCTTCTTGCCGATCCGGTCGCGCGCGAGGAGGAGGGAGTTCTCCCGCCGGTCCCAGACGGCGATCGCGAACATGCCGTTGGCGCGCCCCAGCGCGCGCTCGAGTCCCCATTCGTCGATGGCCTCGACCAGCACCTCGGTGTCGGAGTGCCCGCGCCAGGGATGCCCGCCGCGCGCCGCGTCGATCTCGGCGCGAAGTTCGGCGAAGTTGTAGATCTCGCCGTTCATCATAGCGACGAAGCGCCCGTCCGCGGAGGCCATCGGCTGATGGCCGGCGGGAGAGAGGTCGATGATGGAGAGGCGGCGGAAGCCGAAGGCAATGCCGCTCTCCGCATCGATCCAGGTGCCGTGATCGTCGGGCCCGCGATGCGTGAGGCGGTCGCGCATCGCTTCGACGATCCCGCGGGCCACGGCCTCGCTGCCGAAGTGTGCCGGCGACCAGAAGCCGGTCAGTCCGCACATTCAGCCCGTCTCCTCGCGATCGACCGTCCTGCGGCCCGTTGATGGCAGCCTATGGGCAGGCATTCGCCGCGACCATCCCGGTCACGATCAAGCCGTCCGGAACTGGCCTGCGGCAAGCCTTGCACCGTCGTCACCCCGGATGCGCCGCCGGCCGTTGGCGGCGTCGGCAAGGGGGCGAGCCGGGGAGGCATCCCGGCCTGCCGTTTCCAGGCCGCCAGCCTTCCTGCCTCTCGCCAGTTCTTTCGGTCACGTCGCGGCTCAACCTCCCGATGGCAACCTGCGCACTTCTCATAGAAAGGGATTAGCAACCAAACCTTATCGTAAAGACAGTGTGCGTTGTAACTTCTCAGCGATAAACGGCTCGGAGCGGCTTGCCCAACCGCTTCCAATCACGACAGCGTCGATTCATTCCCGCTTCGGTCATCCGGTATAGATGCCCGGGCGCCGGACGACCTACAGCAAGCCTTGCGCGCCGCGCAGAGCGGGAAGCGGCAGAGCAGAGGGATTCTCCTTGGCAATAGCGAGCAGGGCACGCCGGCACGACACCGGCCTCGGAGGGGCGCGCCTTCTTCTCGTCGGCATCGTCCTCGTCGCGCTGGGCGTCCGGTTCTGGCACCTTACATCTTCGTCACTTTGGGTGGACGAGGGCTTCAGCGTTCAGGTCGCGGTGCTCGACCGGGTGCGCGCCATGGAGCTGATCATGGCGGACACCCATCCCCCCCTCTACTATCTGGCGCTGCTCGCCTGGACCTCGGTCTTCGGGGCCGGGGAGTTCGCCCTGCGCTCGCTCAGCGTTCTTTTCGGCGTGCTGACGATCCCCGTGCTGTTCTCGATCGGCCGGATGCTGGTAGGGCTCCGAGTCGGGCTGCTCGCGGCCGCGCTGCTCGCCACCTCCGCCCTGCATGTGCAGTACAGCACGGAGGTGCGGATGTACTCGCTGCTGCCGCTCCTCGCCTCGGTTGCCCTCTGGGGCGCCGTGCGGTTCGCGACGGCGCCCGGGGAGCGAGGGGCGCGGCTCAAGGGCGCCTTCGCCTTCGTGCTCGGCTCCGCCCTCGCGCTCTGGACGCAGATGGCCGGCCTTTTCGTCATCCCCTCGGCGTCGCTGATCATGCTGGTGGGCTGGTGGCTCGGCGGGCGCGGGCGGGCGGCGGGCCTCACCTGGCTCGTCGCCAATATCGTGCTCCTCGGCATCCTCGCGGCCTCGGTCCCCGTCCTCTCGGTGCTGATGGCGAACGCGAAGGGGCTCGTCGCCTGGCTGCCGCCGCCCACCCCGCGCGCCGTCGCGGAGACGATCGGGCCGATGCTGGCGCAGAAGCTGAACGCTATCCTCTCCGTCCGCCTCACCACGGTAGTGGCGGCGGGCTTCGCCCTCGTCGCGGCGCTCGGGCTCTGGGCCGCGCGGCGGAACCCGCGCTTCCTTGCCTTCGCGATCCTCGCGGGCGTGCTGCCCTTCGTGCTGACCATCGCCGTCAGCTTCGCCGTGGCGCCGATCTTCGTGACGAGGATCCACCTCTGGTCGCTGCTGCCGCTCTACCTCCTGATCGCCGCGGCGATGGTGGCCTATGGCGGGCGGATGGCAGGCTTCGCGCTCGTCGGCTTCGTCATGGCCACTCAGGCGGCCGGCCTCTATGCCTATCACGCCGAGTGGAGCCGGCCGGACTGGCGGAGCGCCGTCGCGCTTATCGCGGCCTCGGCCGGGCCGGGAGACGTGATCGTCACGCCACCGCCGCCTGGCGTCGATGCCGTCATCGGCTACTACGCCGCCCCGCTGCGCCGCCTTGTCAGGCCGGTCGGGGAGAGGGAGCAACTGCCGGATCTCGTGGCGGCCGCGGAGGGAAGGCGCGTCTGGGCCGTGTCGAGCCCCTGGCACGACCGGGTCGAGCCCGCGGCGCTGGCGCAGGCCCTCGGGCAGGGGCACCGCGCGGACGCGGCCGTCTCCTTCCCGCTCGTCACCGTCCAGCTCTGGCATCCCCCGCGCGCGGAGCGGCGCTGAGGGGCCGCGCCGTCAGGCCGCGCTGCCGCGCCGGCCCCCTGCCAGGGGCCGAAGCCGGCCACCCGCGCGGCGGAGGCGCTGAAGCCGGGTCTGCAAGGTGATTCCCGCCACGCGGCGAACGGTCCGCACGAAGGCGGCGCGGGGCAGCAGCATCGTCAGCTCCCGCAGGCGGCGGTGGTAGAACATCCGGGTGCCCACCGTGACGAGCTTCTCCTCCATCTCCGCCGCCTCTTCCGGGCTGAGCCGGTGCCAGTTGGCCGTCAGCGTGGTGCGGATGAAGTGGCAGTCGGCGCCCTCCAGCAGGTAGGGTCGGTAGCTCGCGGACTCCAGCAGCTTGGCGGCAACGGCGACCTCGAGATAGGCGCGCTCCTCCGGCGTGAGGTCGGAGGAGGCCATCCGGAGAAGGTCGGTGACGCCTGCCGCCGCCCGGTACTGCGCCAGCCGCTCGCGCGGGAAGTCGAGGTCGGGCCGCCCGGTCCGGCGGCGCACCGCCGAGATGGCGGCGAGCTGCGAGGCGAGCGCGCCGATGCGCCCGTTATGGACGGACCCGCTGGTGATGCTGCCCATGTGGAACCGGTAGTCGCCGAGCAGGTCCGGCGGGTTGTGGAGGCGACCGCGCTCCTGCAGCCGCCAGTAGAGGTCCGTATCCTCGGCATGCATGACGTAGCGATAGCCCCCCACCGCCACCAGCGCGTCGCGCCGAACCATCAGGAAGGGGTGCATGAGATAGGGCTCGCGCGAGGGGAAGCTGCGCGGGTCCGCCAGCTCCGGCGGCGGCGGGCGGGCAAAGCTGCCATGCGCGGCGGTATGGTTGCCCCACTCGTCCACGTGGCGCGCCACCGCGCCGACCGCGATGAGGTCCGGGTCCGCTTCCAGGTAGGCGAGCTGCACCTCGAAGCGGTTGGGGTAGGCGAGGTCGTCGGCGTCGTGCCGCGCGACATAGGGCGCGGTGCAGCGGGCAAGGCCGATGTTCAGCGTGTCCACGATGCCGCTGTTGCCGGGCTTCTGGATGTGCTCGACCCGCGGGTCCGCCGCCGCGATGGCCGCGACGATCTCCGAGGTTCTGTCGCTGGAGCCGTCATCGATGACGAGGATGCGGATCGACCGGACCGTCTGGTTCTGGATGGATCGCACGGAGGATTCGATCGTGCCCTCGCTGTTGTAGGCGGGAATCAGGACGTCGATCAGGGCCTGGCCGTCTGCGGGCATCGTCAATTCCTTCACTTGGCCTTTAACTCGGCCTCAGGCCTGGGGCGCCACGACGGCGGCGCGCGGCCGGCGCAGCAGCTTCGAGAGAAGGCGGGCGCCCTCCTCGAAGAGGGGGTGGCGCAGCGCCCAGAGGAGGGCGACCCAGGCCAGGCCGCCGGCCGCCACGCCCGCGATGACCACCGGCAGTGGCGCCTGGGGCGACCATCCATAGAACTGCATGACAAGGGCGGCCGGCAGCACGGCGGCGGCCACCAGCAGGAGGCTGCGGCCGTAGATCGGCACGTAGTCCGCCCATCGCGTCTCTGTCATGCGCTCGAGATGCGGGCGGTAGACGAGGTACATGATCACCGCCTCCACCACCTTCGTCGCCGCCGCGGCCTCGAGGCTGACGAGGCAGCCGAGGGCAAAAAGCGCGAGCGAGGCGGGGGCGCGGAGCATCTCCAGCCGCGTCTGGCGCGCGGTCTCGTTGGAGATGACGAAGATGTCATAGGCCACCATGATCGGCACGAAGAGGGCGGCCGAGAGCGAGAGGATGCTCAGCGGCATGACCGCGTCGAGCCACTTCTCGCCGAAGAGGGCGAGGACCAGGGGTCCGGAAACCACGCCGATGCCGACGAAGACCGGCCAGAGGAAGCCGGTCAGCACCTGCGTAAGCCGCAGGTAGCTGTGGCGCAGCGAGATCCCCTGTCGCTTCTGCTCCGCGAAGTCCACGAAGAGCACGCGCAGGACGATGATCTGGATGTTCTCCCAAAGCACGCCCGTCAGGCTCGTCGCGCGGGAATAGATGCCGAAGGCGGCGAGGCCGAGGAACTTCGCGAGCACGAGGTCCGCCATCCTGCCCTGCAGCCCGTTGATGGCGGAGATGGCGAGCACCTGCGTTCCGAAGCGGACCACATCCCGCCAGCCCTGCAACCCCAGCGAGAGGACGATGGAATCCCGGGCGAAGAGGTTGTTCAGGACGGCCGCGGCAAGGGCGCTGATCACCTGCCCGTAGGCGAGGCTCATGTAGCCATGACCCGCATAGGCGAAGGCAAGCGTCGCCGCATTCGACAGCGAGTAGCGAAAAACATTGACGATCGCGACGAGCCGGAACTCCCCGCGCCGCTCGATGGAGGCGGAGGGGATGAAGTCGAAGATCCCGATCAGCGGCAGGACCGCCATGACGCGCAGAAGGTCCTCCACGCCCGGTTCCTTCAGCAGCGCGCCGCCGAGGAGGCTGAGGAGGAGGATGGCGAGCGATACCACGACGGCGAGAGCGCCATTAATGGTGAACAGCGTGCGCTTCAGAGGCTGAGTCAGCTCCGCCGCGCGAATAAGATAGGAGCCGAGCCCGAAGGAGCGGACGATCGAGAGCAGGCCCACGATCGAGAGCGCGATGGCGAAGATGCCCATCTCGTAGGGGCCGAGTAGCCGCGCGATGAGGATCGAGACGACGAACTGGAGGACGAACAGGCTGCCCTGCGCCATCGTCATCCACGCAAAGCCTTGTCTTATCGACGCCACGCGCTGGTTCCTTGCGAGCCGATCGCTCTCGTCATGCGGTTGGCCATGCGGCGGCCGTTCTGGCGTCCCTGCTCCGGCATTTCTGGCGGATATGCCGATAACGAACGCCATCGCAACGGTCGCGTCACGGTGACCACCCGGCTTTGCTCGGAAACGTGATCGGCACGCGATCACGAGCCGGCGGTGCGGTCGTTTACCGCAAACCCGCAGGCGCTCAAAGTTTGTGCTGCACACAGGATCATGATCGCCCGGCCTCGTCGGCACGGCCGAAGAAGCCCATGTATCAGGGCGGATACGCGGCAAGGCCTCGCCGGAAATCGTGGCCGTGCAGGAGCGATGACGGTGATGTGAGCGCGACGCCCGTGCGGGGCACGTGCAAAGCCGCTCGCCATCGGCGATGTGACCTGCCGCGGCGTTTGCGGCGCAGCGAACGCTTGCTAATGTAAAACGAAGGGCCGCCTGCCACCCGGTAGTCGAGGTGCATTCTGTCTCGTTCCGCGGCCCAGCAGACAGGATTCGCCGGTGGGTAGATCGTCTACAGCCTTACGCCCGCTCGCCATGGTCGCCAGCCTCGTGGTGCTGGCGTGGTTCATCCTCCCGGTCCTGCACGCCACCTATACGGAAGGCTTCGAGCCGAGCATCGGCATCAACGCCCTCGGCCTCCGCTCGGGGAGGGTGCAGGACATCGATCTTCTCTATCCCTTCAGCGGTCGCTTCTTCCTCGTCACGCGGCTGGGTAGCACGGCGGTGATCGCGGGGCTCGGCGCGCTCGACCATCTCCCCACGCTTGTGAACTTCCGGCTGGTGATGCTCGCGTCGCTGGTGCTGCTCGTCGGCGCCGTCGTCTATCTTCTCGCGCGGGTCTATCGCGTCCCGCCGGCCTTCGGCGCGCTCGCCTGCCTGCTCTTCCCGCCGATCTTCGAATCCGCCTACCTCTTCAACGACAACGTCCTCTCGGCGGGCCTGACCACCCTCGCCGTCGCGGTGTTCTGGACGCGGCTGTCGCTTCCCGCCACGGCGGTGGCGGCCGTGCTGATGGGGCTCGCCGCAGCGACGCGGCCGGACGCGCTCTTCGTCCTTCCGGCCTTCGCGGTGCTCATGTGGTTCGAGCTGCCGAGCTGGCGGGCCCGCTTCGCGCACGCCCTTCTCGCAGCGCCGCTGATCGCCCTCATCCCCCTCGGGGTCTACGCCGCCTTCGGCCTCAACTATCTCGAGATCTTCTCCGTGGCCTCGCGCGCCATCGCGCTCTGGGACCGGCAGGAGGGCTTCGTCTCGCTGCTGCGGCACGCGGTCTATGGCCTGGCCTTGCCCGGGATAATCCTCCTGCCGCTCGGCCTCGCCTCCTTCCTCGCCCAGCGGCGCTGGCGGGAGGTGCTGCTCTGCATCCTCGTCCCGCTCGTCTATCTCGCGGCCTATGGGCGCTCCCTCTACGAGCTGCGCTACCTCCTTCCGCTCGCGCCCTTCATCACCATCGCCATCGTTGAGGGAGGGCGCGCGGTGCTGCGCGCCCGCGGCCTGCCCCGCGTGGTGCTCTCCGGGGCGCTCGTGATCGCCGTCCTCGGCCTCCTCGCGCCACCGGTCCGGGTACCCTCCTGGCAGATCGCGCGGCTGGGCGTGGACAATGACGGGCCGCGGCCACTCATCGGCAGGATCTGGTCGCCGCTCATCTGGACGCGCTGGCTCGACGACCTCAATGGCGGGATCGCCGCCACCGAAGAGGCCATCGAGCGCGACGCGCGGGGGGGGCAGCCCCGGGTCTTCGTCTCCACCTACTGGAACTCCGACCGGCTGCTGGACCTGCTGCTGCTCGAACACGGCTTCACGCCGCGGCACGAGGGATTGCCCGAGGCCTGCCGCAGCGTCGCCGAGGTTTTCGCGCGCGGGGAGACGACGGTGATGCACGTGCGCACACATCTCCCCTTCGTGCCGGGCCAGCGCGAGGCCGTGAACTGGCAGGAAGGCGGGCTGCCCTGCCTGCGCGACGCCGGCCTCGCCGATGCCACGGCGCTTGTGCTCGGTTGGCGCCCAGCCGCCTATTCCCCCGCTGGCACCGGCCGCGAGGAGGGCGTAACGGAGGTCTTCCGGCCGCCCGGCGAGATCGTGCCGGACTGGGCGGACCCCGCGCTGCGGCGCCAGGTCTACCTCATCGCGCAGGCGCCGGTGGCGGCGGTTGCGAAATACCTCAACGCGCCGGTGACACCGGCCGAGAGGAAGGTGGCTGAGGACCTGTTCCTCGCGCGCACCCGGTTGCTGCAGTAGCCGTGCCCCCGTCGATGAAGGGCAGGGCGCGCGGCGGCCGGTGCGTTGGATCGAGTGCGAGGAGCATCGAGAGATGACGCCAGGGACGCGCGTGAACCTGGTCATGCCGATGGCGGGGCGTGGCAGCCGCTTCGGCCGGGCGGGATTCGACCTGCCCAAGCCGCTTCTCCTGCTGGATGGCGAGCCCTTCTTCTGGTGGGCGACGGAGGCGCTGCGGCGCTGCTTCGACCTCCAGTCGATGAGCTTCGTCGTGCTGGCCGAGCACATCGAGGCGCACGCGATCGACCGGCGGATCCTCGAGCGCTACCCGCAGGCCTCGATCATCGCCCTGCCAGAGGTGACCTCCGGCGCGCTGGAAACCGCGATGCTCGGCTGCGAGGGCGTGCCGGAGGATGGCTGGCTGGTGGTGAACGACTGCGACCACACCTTCCGCGCCGATCGCCTGGCCGCGGCCCTGCCCGCCATGCCGCCCGAGACCGCGGGTTTCCTCTGCCACTTCCACGCGACCGCCCCCGCCTATTCCTACGCGGCCTATGACGAGCGGGGCGATCTTCTTCGCACCGTGGAGAAGGAGGCGATCAGCGACCTCGCCATCGCCGGCGCCTATGGCTTCCGGAACCGCGAGACCTTCCTCCACCACGCCAGCGCCTACGCCGCGGACTGCCCTTACCCCGAGCTGTTCGTCAGCGGGATCTACAACACGATGGTGGCGGCGGGGGAGAAGGTGCGCGGCGTGCTGCTCGACGAGCACCTCTCCTTCGGCACGCCCGTGGAGTACGAGGCGGCCCTCGCTCGGATCGGGAGCTTCGGTTCCTGGCGCGGCGCCGAGGTGCGGGGCTAGACGGGGGTGGCGATGAACCCCGAATGGGTCTCGGCCCTGGGTCTCGTGGCGGCGCTCGCGCTGCTCGTGCTCGGCCATCTCGTCCGCGTGCTCCGCTGGTCGCTGCTGCTGCGCCAGATCGGCACGCCGCGCTCCAGCACCGGCTTCCTCGCGCTCTCCCTCGCCTATGTGCTCAACGCCTTCCTGCCGCTGCGGCTCGGTGAGATCGCGCGCGGGGTCTACTATGCCTCCCGCACGCGCAGCGACCTTGCCTACGTGCTCGCCACGATCGTGGTCGAGCGCGCCTTCGACCTGCTGGCCGTCTGGGTGCTCGTCCTCGTCTTCACCGCCGCCGGCGTGTTCTCGGACGTCGATGTTTGGGCCTGGACCGCGGGCGCGGTGCTGGTGGTCGGCGGCGTGTTCCTCTCGGCCGTGCTGGTCGAGCGCTCCGCCCGGTTTCGCTACTTGGTCTGGCTCGCGGCCTCGATCTTCAATCCGCGCATCCGCTTGGTGATCCTCGACGGTGCCTGGTCGCTGCCCGAGGTGCTGTCCGAGGCCAGCGCGCAATGGGTGCGCATCGTCGCGCAGGGCGCGGCCATGTGGGCGCTCTACCTGCTCTCCTACCTCATGCTGTCGCGGGCAGTGGGAGTGGACTTCCAGCGCCTCTTCATCGTCATCCACGGCGCGCCGCTCGAGCCTGCCTTCCTCTCCCTCCTGCAGGAGGGGACGGGGCAGGCTCTGGTGCTGCTTCTCTACACCGTCGCGCCCTTCGCCCTCGTCCTCGGCTACGGCATCTTCAGGGAACGCATCGGCGTCACGCTGCGCGGGGCCATCAGCTGGGTCTCGGACCCGATGCTTTACGTCCACCGCCTGCCACGCTCGCGCAACCGCTTCTCGGAGGCCGAGCAGTATAGTGGCTTCCTGATGCGCCGCTTCAGCGGGGCCTCCGACCTCGTCTCCGACTTCGAGGCGAACGCGATCGGGGACGCGGTGGTGCAGCGCATGTTCCGCGGTGGCTCCGACGCGCTGACCGCCATGGTGCAGGTCGGCAACGAGCTTCGCATTCGCAAATACGCGCTCGGCAGTGCCGCCGGGAAGCTGCACGACCAGTGCCGGTGGCTGGAGACGCACGGCACCGACCTGCCCCTCGTGCGGATTACGGACCAATCCCGCATCGGCTCGCGCTTCCTCTACGACATGGAGTATTCCCCAACCTCGCGCGACCTGTTCGACATCATCCATTCCTCGGACATCGAATCCTCCTGGCGCATCCTCGAGGACGTGCTGAACGCGATGCGGGCACTGCACGAGCGTACCCGCGGCGCGCCCGCCGGTCCGGAGGTCATCGAGCGCTACGCCAAGGAGAAGGTCGCGGGCAACCTGCGGAACATCCAGGACGCCTTCCCGCTGTTCTTCGACGGGGACACGGTGCTGGTGAACGGAGTGAGGGTGGATATCGGGCTGCTGGAGCGCTTTGCCGCCCCGGATTTCGTCACCAGCCGCATCCACCGGCGGGAGACGGCCACGATCCACGGTGACCTCACCATCGAGAACATCCTGGCCGATCCGGTGCGCGCCTCGCACTGGTTCCTGATCGACCCCAACGTCGGCAACATCTTCGAGTCCCCGCTGCTCGACTACGCGAAGCTGCTGCAGTCGCTGCATCTCGGCTACGAATCCCTCAACCGCGATATTTCCTGCTCCTACGGGGATGGCGTGCTCACCTTCCCCATCGCGCGCACGGCCCAGTACGCCGTGCTGCACGAGCGGGCGACGGCCTGGATGCGCGAGAACCTCGGAGAGGACGGGCTGCGCGAGGTGCGGCTGCACGAGGTCGTGCACTATTTCCGCCTGACACCCTACAAGTTCCGCAAGGGTGCCTATGCGGGGCTGGTTTTCCTCGGATGCCTCTGCCTGCTGGTGCAGCGCTACTTCGACGAGTACGAAGATTGCTGAGGGCCGTTCTCGTCGATTTCGACGGCACCCTCGTCGAGAGTGAGCACGCGAACGCCGCCGCCTATGCCGCGGCGCTCGGCGAGCACGGCGTGATGGTGGAGGCGGACGCGATCCTTCCGCGCATCACCGGCCGCGCCTGGGGCGATTTCCTGCCGGAACTTCTGGCCGATGCCCCCGGCACGGAGCCGGCGGCGGTCGCCCGGCGCAAGCGGGCGATCTACCCCGATTTCTTCGGCCTGATCCGCCCGAACGAGGCGCTGGCCGACCTGTTGCGGGCAACGCGCCTCGGCTCGCTCGCGACCGGGCTCGTCACCACCGCGGCCGCCGGCAGCACGGAGGCGATCCTTGATCGCTTCGCGCTGCGCGGCCTCTTCGACATCCTCGTCTGCGGCGATCATGTTTCCCGCGCCAAGCCGGACCCGGAGGGTTATCACCTGGCCGCGCGGCAGCTCGGGATACGCCCGGACGAGTGCATGGTTATCGAGGATTCCGAGACCGGCC
Source organism: Roseomonas aerilata DSM 19363 (assembly GCF_000711725.1). GTDB lineage: Bacteria > Pseudomonadota > Alphaproteobacteria > Acetobacterales > Acetobacteraceae > Roseomonas > Roseomonas aerilata. The sequence goes on from NZ_JONP01000005.1 coordinate 12,193, forward strand.
TCGCCGCCGCCCGCGCCTTCGGCGGCCATGTGCTGCGCTGGACAGGTGGCGCATGAGGAACCTGCCGCCCTGGCTGATCAACTTCCTCAAATTCGGCGGGCTCTCCGGCCTCGGCTGGATCGCCGATACCTGCATCCTTCTCCTGCTCGTCCGGCTGGCCGGCATGGCGCCCTTCGCGGCCAACATCATCAGCTCCAGCATCGCGGCGCTCTCGGTCTTCCTCCTGTCGCGCGAGAAGGTCTTCAACAAGGCCGCCGGGGGGATGGGGCTGCGCGTCGCCGGCTATCTCGTTTACACGCTGATGGTCATCCTCATCGCCTCCGCCGGCGTCGGGGCGATCACCGCCTGGCTGGGCGGGCTGGCCAGGGCGGAGGGCGTCGCGCTCTCGGCCACGGCCCTGGCGGCGGTCGCCAAGGTGCTCGTCACGCCGCCGCAGCTGATCCTCAACTTCCTTGTATCCCGTTTCATCATCGAACGTGACCTGAAGGGTGGCGGATCCGTCCATGGCTGACCGAATTCTCGTCTTCGTCCCCGCCTACAACTGCGCCCCGCAGATCGGCCGCGTGCTCGCGCAGCTTGCTGCGGTGCCGTCCGGCACCTTCACTGAGGTCCTCGTGCTGGACAACGGCAGCCGCGACGGCACGGCGGAGGCGGCGATAGAGGCCGCGCGCTCCGTCACGACATGCCCGGTCACGGTGGCGCGCAACCGCGACAACTACAGCCTCGGCGGCTCGCACAAGTCGGCCTTCGCGCATGCCGTCCGGCAGGGCTACACCCATGTCGTCGTGCTGCACGGCGATGACCAGGGCTCGATCGCCGACCTCCTGCCGGTGATCGAGCGCGGCGACCACCGCCGCTACGACGCCTGCCTCGGCGCCCGGTTTGCCAGGGGATCGCGGCTGGAGGGCTATTCGCGCTTCCGGATCTTCGGGAACCACGTGTTCAACGCGCTCTTCACCGGCGTGTCCTTCCGCCGCGTGCTGGACCTTGGCTCGGGGCTGAACATCTTCGCGCGCTCGGTCTTCGCCGACCCCGGCATTGCCCGCTACGCCGACGACCTGCGCTTCAATGTCTATCTCCTCCTCGGCCTCATCGACGGAGGACGGAAGTTCATGTTCTTCCCGATCAGCTGGCGGGAGTCGGACCAGGTTTCCAACGTGAAGATGGTGTCGCAGTCGCTGCGGACCCTGAAGATCCTGCGGGAATACGCCCTCGGCCGCCGCGCCTTCCGCGAGGGCGAGCACCGCGACATCCCGCGGGAATCCTATGAATTCGAGGTGCTCGGCACCAATGCGGCCTGAGGCCGCCGGCCCTCAGCGCGACTTCGCCGCCTCGGCCGCGCCGCGCAGCACGAAGGCCGAGACCGTCTGGCCGAGGCATTCCCCCAGCTGGTCCACCATGGCCGATCGCCTCGCACGAGGCGCGCGCTCGAGGTCGATGCGGTCGGTATCCGCCCAGAAGCGCATCAGCTCGTAGCGCGGGAAGACCGCGGCCCCCTGGCCTGCGGCCGCGATGCGGATCGTGTCCTGATAGGCGGTGACATCGGCGTTCGCCCGCAGGAAGCGCGAGAACTGCTGGTCCATCAGCACGGTGTCGATGTCGCGGTCCTTCAGCCATCCGAGGCCGCTGGCCAGGCGGTCGGCCAGCCAGTCCGGCTCCAGGCCGCGCGCCGCCTCCACGGTGCCGACCTGCCAGATCACGAGCTGCGGGGCCGGGTCCATCGCGGCCTCGATCATCATCAGCATGTCGGCCGCCGTTAGCCCGCGCCCGCCGAGGACCTTCACCTCCAACCGCAAGTCGGGACGGCTCTCCCGCAGGCTCGCCTCCAGCCGCGCGGGCCAGGCATGGCCGGGGGTGCTGCTGCCAGGCCCGAAGACGGAGGCGGAGCCGACGACGAGGACGCGAAGGGCGCCCTCTGCCAGCGCGCGCTCGGTGGCGGGCAGGGGCAGGGCGGCCTCCAGCAGCTCGGGCGGCGCGTCGCAGGTCGAGGCCGCGGCGGGCAGCGCCGGCAGGAGCAGTGCCAGCACCAGGAACGCGACGCGCGGGCTGCAACACCTCATGCCGGCCTCCCCGAGGGGATCGCGGGGCTCGCGCGCCGCGCCCGTTCCTTCCCTTTGTACCAGCCCGACAGCCAGGCGACGGCGACGAGGCTGGCCAATCCGGCGGCGTTCACCGCCAGCTGCATCATAACGCGGTCGTCATATTCCAGTGCAAGCCGCCCCATGAAGGAGAAGAGGATGCCGCTGCAGAAGACGGGCAGCCCCTGCTGGCCCATGGCCAGGAAGGGCCAGGCCGCCCCACTCCGCAGCCAGGCCGCCGAGGCCGGCACCCAGTGGGCGACGAGGTAGGTGAGGGCGAGGATGGAGACGAGGCGGAAGGGGTGCATCGCCGTCTTGTCCACGTCCGTCAGCAGCCCGGTGAACCAGCGCGGCGCCAGTTGGCCGAGATCCGGTCGGTGCCAGGCGAGGAAGAGCAAGGCGAAGGCAAAGACAAGCCAGGCCAATGCCAGCCCGCCTGCCCAGCGCCGCCAGGGGAAGGAGAGCGGCCCCGGCGCGCCGTCGGGCGCTCGATGCCCGATCAGCACCCCGATGACGAAGAGAAGCTGCCAGCCGCCGGGGTTGAAGAACCATCCCCCGCCCGTCCAGGTCGGCAGTTCGAGCCCGAGCAGCCGCGTCGCGGCGTAGAGGATCAGGGAGAGCCCCAGCAGCAGCCGCGGCCGGCGGATCAGCGGCAGGATGAGCGCGAATTGCAGCAGAAGCAGGATGTAGAGCGGCAGAATGTTCAGGAAGGCCGGCTGGAAGCGCAGCAGCAAGGCTTCCAGCAGCGCGCGGTAGGGCTGCTCCCCGAAAGCGTCGAGGTGCAACTCGTCGATGTAAATGGAGGCGTCCATCGCCGCCGCCGAGTAGCCGACCTGGGCTGTGAACATCACGAAGAGCACGATATGCGCGACGTAGAGCGTGCCCACCCGCCGCAGCACCTGCGCCGCCGCGAAGAGCCATCCCTCCCGTTCCAGCGCCGCGCCGTAGGCGATGCCCCCCGCATAGCCCGCGAGCAGCACGAAGGCCTCCGTCGCGTCGCAGAGGGTGATGTTGCGCAGGGTCAGGTTGCCCAGCCGGTTATCGGGGATGTGGTCGATGAAGATGAACCACAGGGCGATGCCGCGGAAGAAATCGGCCCGCAGGTCGCGAGGGCGCCGCCCGCCCGCGACGGGGGCCGTGGCACCCGGCGAGGCCTGAGCTGATCCCTCCATGACATCCTCCAGGCGTGCGGAACGGCACCGCCACCGGGCGGCCGCAGCGGTAACGCCCCGGGCCGCCATCAGCCGGTCAAGCTTGGCGGAATCCGCGACCGCGTGACACACTGGCGAATGCTCCGCATGCTGATCATCTGCGGCTTGGCCCTTCTCGCGCTGCCGGCGGCGGCCGCGGAATGTCCGGCGGCGCCGGTCCAGCCCCTCTCCTTGCCGGCCACGGCGGCGGCGATGGCGGCGGGGCGGCCGGTGAGCATTCTCGCCTTCGGCTCCTCCTCCACGGAGGGTTTCGCGGCCAGCAGCCCGGAGGTCAGCTATCCCGCGCGCCTGCAGGCCCGGCTGCGCGAGGCCCTGCCGGGCCATCTCGTCACCGTGCTGAACCGTGGCCGGGGCGGGGAGGAGGTGGCGGAGATGATGCGCCGCCTGAAGCGCGACGTGCTGGAGGCCTCCCCCACCCTCGTGATCTGGCAGGTCGGCAGCAATGCCGTGCTGCGCGGCATGCCGCCCGCCCTTTATCGGGAAAGGGTGGAGGCCGGGCTAGAACGCCTCCGTGCCGCAGGCATCGAGGTGGTGCTGATGGACAACCAGGAGGCGCCGAAGCTCCAAGCCCTGCCCGAGGGGAATGAGAGGATCCTGGCGCAGACGGCGGGCATCGCCCGTGACAGAGGCGTGCCCCTCTTCTCCCGCTCCGCCCTGATGCGGCACTGGCAGACGGAGGGCGTGCCGACTGCCGCGGTGATCGGGCCGGACGGGCTGCACCATACCGACCTCGGCTACGACTGCGTTGCGGCTGCCCTGGCGGACAGCATCCTCGCCGCCCTGCGCCCCGCCCTCCCTCCGGCAGCCGGGGTGGCGCATGCCGGCGGGCCGCGCTGACCAGACCGCGGGTGCATGACGTGACCAGGGACGCCGCCGCGCCCGTGCGCCCTCAGCCGCGGCCCCGCTCGCCCGCGCTCGCCTCCGCGCGGCGGGTCTGGGGCATGGTCTATCGCCACCTCGCCCTCTTCCGCCGCTCCTGGCCGCGGGTGGTGGAACTGATGTACTGGCCCGTCCTGCAGATGACGGTCTGGGGCTTCGTCACGGCCTATGTCGCGGGCGTCGGGCAGAACACGGCGACCCTCGCCGCAGGCGTGCTGCTCGGCGGCGTGCTGCTCTGGGAGGTGACGCTGCGAAGCCAGATGGGCTTCTCCATCTCCTTCCTCGAGGAGATCTGGTCGCGCAACCTCGGCCACGTCTTCGTCTCCCCGCTCCGCCCCTGGGAACTCGTCGCGGCGCTGATCCTCATGAGCGCGATCCGTATGCTCGTCGGCGTGCTGCCGGCGGTGCTGCTCGCCTGGCTGCTCTACGGCTTCGGGCTCTTCTCGCTCGGGCCCGTCGTGGTGCTCTTCTTCGCGGCGCTGATGATGATGGGCTGGGCGGTGGCACTCGGCGTCACCGCCCTCATCCTGCGGCACGGGGCGGGGGCGGAGTCGCTGGCCTGGTCGGTCCTCTTCGGCCTCGCGCCCATCTCGGCGGTCTACTACCCCGTCTCGATCCTGCCCGGCTGGCTCCAACCCGTCGCGCTGGCCACTCCCTCCGCCCATGTCTTCGAGGGGATGCGGGCCGCGCTGATCGAGGGGCGCGTGGCCTGGGGTCATCTCGGCTGGGCCTTCGCGCTCGACCTCCTCTGGATCGGCGCGATGGGCTGGGTCTTCATGCGCCAGTTCCACCAGGCGCGCGACAGCGGGGCGTTGCTAACCATCGGGGAATAGGAAGGGGCCTCGTCCCGCGCGGCCTTGTGTCGTAGGACCGCGCCATGACGGACAGCCCCCGCATCTTCCTCATCCGCCACGCGCTCGTCGTGCCCGCCGCCCGGCTGATCGCCTATGGCTCGATGGACGTGGCCCTCTGCGAGGAGACGCTGGCGGCCGATCGTCCCGCCTATGACTGGCTTGCCTCCCGCCTGCCACGCGGGGCGAACTGGTACTGCACGCCGCTGGCCCGCACGCGAGCGACCGCCATGGCCGTCTTCGCCGCCGGCTATCCGGAAGCGGAGCTGACCGAGCTGCCCGCCTTCGTCGAGCAGCATCTCGGGGAGTGGCAGGGGCTGTCGCACGAGGAATTCACCTCCATGCTGCGCGACCCGCCGCACCCGTTCTGGATGCATGGCGCCGACGAGCGGCCGCCGGGCGGGGAGACCCTGTCCGACGTGGTCGCCCGCGTCGGCCCGGCCCTGGAAGCAGTGGCGGACAAGGCTGGCGATCGCGGCGTCGTGATCGTGGCCCATGGCGGGTCGATCCGCGCGGCGCTGGCCCATGCCGGCGCCTTCACGCCCCATCAGGCGTTTCAGTTCAGCGTGAAGAACCTCTCCATTACTTCCCTGGAGCGGGAGAGGGGCCATTGGCGCATCCGGACGGTTAATGAGCAGCCGCCATCAGGACTGCCCGTGGCCGCTCTGGCTTCGCGGGAAGGGAGCGGCTAGTCTCCCGCCCTGCCAAGGGGTTGGGGAGAGAACTTCATGCGGCGCACGATGATGCTCCTCGGGGTGGTGGCGGGCTTCGCCCTCGCCTCGCTGCCAGGCGCCGCCCGGGCCCAGTCCGAGACGCAGGCGCTGGTGGACCGCGCCACCCTGACCGTCCAGGAGATGCTGACGGAGGGTGACCCGAACGCGACCCGCGACGTCACTCGCCTGCTTGGCCAGGCGCGGGCCGTGGTCATCTGCCCCCGCCTGTTCCGCGCCGGCTTCATCTTCGGCGGCCAGGGCGGCGACTGCGTGCTGACGGCGCGCGACGGCGCCGGCTCCTGGTCCTCGCCCGCCTTCTACACCATCGGCTCCGCCAGCTTCGGCTTCCAGATCGGCATCCAGGATGCCCAGGTCATGATGCTGATCCTGACCAACAAGGGCCTCAACGCCGTGATGGACAGCCAGGTGAAGCTCGGCGCCGATGCCTCCGTGGCGCTGGCCACCATCGGCGGCGGCATCGCCGGGGCCACCACCACCGCCGTCGGCGCCGACATCGTCAGCTACGCCCGCACCCGCGGCCTCTACGCCGGCATCTCCCTCGAGGGATCGCTCCTCTCCAGCCGGAGCGACTTCAACAACGGCTACTACGGCCGCGCCGTCGCGACCCGCCAGATCGTGGTGGACATGCAGGCCCATAACCCGGCCGCCGACCCCCTCCGGGCGGCCCTGATGCGCTTCGGCGCTGGTGGGTCCTCGGCCATGGCCCCCATGGCGCAGGCACCGGGCGCCCTCCCGCCCATGCAGGCCGCGCCCAGCGGCGGGGCGATCACGCGCGAAACCCTGCGCTAACGGGCTGCGCGGCCAGAGTGGGCTCTGCCCTCTCCGGCACCTCTCCCGCCAGAAGCCTGGTTGGACCTACAGGTCCAACCCTGGACCTGCATCGGGCTGTCGCAGATGCGATGACTGCGGGCTGGTTCTCTCTTGCCGCCCCTGCTGCGCGCCTAGCCGCCGCGGGGCCATGACCCGGGGCGCACCGTTCGCGAAGCATTCTGGACTCGAAGAAAAAGATGATGGTGAGGGGGCTGGGGAGAGGAAGAACTCCTTCTTCCTCTCTCCGGAGTCACCGGCGCCAACCCCCAAATGGCTTATTCCGGCTCCACCCCCGCGCGCCGGAGAATGGAGAGCCCGCGTTCCGCCGCCTCGGTGATGAAGGCCGCGAAGGCTTCGGGGCTTTCGCCCAGGATCGGCTCCCCGCCCAGTTCGGCCAGTTTGCGGCGCACCTCGGGCTGGGCTGCCGCGGCCTGGACGGCCGCGTGCACGCGCGAGACCTGGGCGGCCGGTAGTCCTTTCGGCCCCCAGAGGGCGAACCAGGGGGCGATCGGCGCCAGGGCCGGCATGCCGGCCTCGGCCGCGTTGGGGATGTCAGGCGCGACGGCGGCTCGGCCGGGCCCGGTGACGCAGTAGGCGCGCAGCCGCCCCGCCTGGATCAGCGGCAGGGCGGAGAGGAGGGGCGCCATCATGAGGCTCGTCTGCCCGCCCACCACGTCCTGCAGGGCGGGGCCGGTGCCGCGGTAGGAGACGACGAGCACGGGCACCCCCGCTTCAAGCCGGAACACCTCGGTCGCGAGGTGGCCGGAGGTGCCAAGGGAGGTGTTGGCAAAGGCGTGCCGGTCCGGCCGGGCGCGCACCTCAGCGAGCAGCGCCGGCAGGTCCGTGGGCACGAGGTTCGGTGCGCCGACGAGCACGAGGGGCGAGATGGCCAGCCGCGCGATCGGCGTGAAATCCGCGATGGGATCGTAGGGCACCTGGCGCATGACGCCGCGCGCCAGCAGGTGGCTGTCGGAGTTGCAGAGCAGGGTTCGCCCGTCCGGCTCCGCCCGCGCCGCGGCGGCGCTGCCCACGGCGCCGTTCGCGCCCGAGCGGTTCTCGATCACCCAGGATTCACCGAGCATCGGCCCCACGGCTTCGGCGAAGATGCGGCCGGAGATGTCGATGCCCCCGCCCGGCGGATAGGGCACCACGACCCGCACGGCGCGCGACTGGGCCCGCGCAGCGGCGGCAGGCAGGAGGCCGGCGATTGCCAGCAGGTTGCGGCGGTGCATCCGTTGAGCCATCCCTGGGGACCGATTCGACATGACCGAGGCTATCCTGCGCGACCTCGCCCTGGCGAACCGCCTGCTGGTGCGGGACGGGATCGTCGATGATTTTGGCCATGTCGCGCACCGGGACGTGGAGAACCCGGAGCGCTTCTGGCTCTCCCGCGCGCTGCCGCCGAACCGGGTGACGCCGGGCGATCTTCGCCTGCACGGCCCGGATGGGGTTTGCGAGGACAGCTCGGTCGGCACCTATTCCGAGGCGGTGCTGCACGCCCGCGTCTTCGCAGCGCATCCCAATGTGCAGGTCTCGATCCACCACCACGCGCGCCCGCTGCTGCCCTTCACCATGCCCGGCGCGCCCCCGCTGCGCCCCGTCTTTCACACCGGCGCCGTGGCGGGATGGGACATCCCGGTCTGGGACAGCGCACCCTTTGGCGCCGGCGGGATGCTGGTGGACACGGTGGAAAAGGCGGATTCCCTGGCGGCGTGCCTCGGCCAGTCGCGTGCGGTGCTACTGCGAGGGCACGGCGCGGTCGTGGTCGGGCCGGATATCGCCACCGCCGTCATGGTCGCGATCTACATGGTGGAGAACGCCGCCGTCGCGCTGGCGGCGGGCGCCACGGCCCGCCCCGTGCCGGGCCTCTCCCGCGAGGAGGTGGCGGAGACCGCGCGGCGGCTGCTGACGCCGAACACCGTCGCCCGCGTCTGGGCAGGGCGCATTGCCGGGCTGGAGGACTGAGCGCGCCGGTCTCTTCACGCGACTCGCGCCGGGTGAGCGCTTGCCCCGGCCGGCCCGGCGGCGTCATCTGCTGCGGCGCAGCGGAAAGACCAGGGCTTTGCCGAATCAGCTTCCCACCATCCCCGCGCCGGCGGGCACCCGCTTCATGCTGCTCACCGGGGCCAGCCGCGGCATCGGCCACGCGACGGTCAAGCGCTTCCAGTCAGAGGGCTGGCGCATCCTCACCGTCTCCCGCCAGCCCTTCTCGGAGGAGTGCCGCTGGCCGAACGCGCGCTGGAGCCACATCCAGGCAGATCTCTCGAACCCTGGGGAGGTGAGGCGCCTTGTGGACATCGTGCGCCACCGCCTGCCGGAGGGGCGGCTCCACGCCCTCGTCAACAACGCCGGCATCTCCCCGAAAGGGGAGGGCGGTGCGCGGCTCGGCACGCTTGGCTCCGACCACGAGGTCTGGAACTCGGTCTTCAACGTGAATCTCTTCTCCACCGCAGCCCTCGCGCGCGGGCTGTTCCCGGAACTCTCCGCGGGCAAGGGGAGCATCGTGAACGTCACCTCTATCGCCGGATCGCGCGTGCACCCCTTCGCCGGCACCGCCTATGCGTGCTCCAAGGCCGCGTTGGCGGCGCTGACGCGGGAGATGGCGCACGAGTTCGGCGCCCATGGCATCCGCGTGAACGCCATCGCGCCCGGGGAGATCGACACGGCCATCCTCTCCCCCGGCACCTCCGAGATCGTGGAGCGGGACATCCCCATGCGGCGCCTCGGCACGGCGGAGGAGGTGGCGGAGACGATCCTCTTCCTCTGCTCCGGGGCCTCCTCCTACGTGAATGGGGCGGAAATCCACATCAACGGCGGGCAGCACGTGTGAGGTGCGTGCGGGAGCGTCGCTCTCACCCCTCCACGAAGCGCTTGAAGGCCTCCGCGTAGCCCGGGTGCCAACGCGAGAGCGGCGGCCGGTTCTCCACGATGTCCCCCGCGCCCCAGAGGATGCGTCGTTCGTCCAACGCCCGCGTCACGTCGTTGTCGGGGCAGAGGATGTAGAAATCCCCCGCCGCGAGGCGCTCCATCATGAAGTCCACTGTCTGCTCGGGTGTCCAGGCGGCCTCCGGCTTCTCGCTGCGGCCATTGGCAGTCAGCGGCGTGAAGACGAAGCCGGGGATGAGCAGGTGCGCGCCGATCCGGCAGCCCGGCGTGTTCCTTAGCTCGTGCTGCAGCGCTTCGGTGAAGGCCCGGACCCCGGCCTTGGAGACGTTGTAGGCTGGGTCTCCGGGCGGCGTGGTGATCCCCTGCTTCGACCCCGTGTTGATCACCAGCCCCGGCCGTCCGCGCTCGATCATTCCGGGCACGAAGGCGCGGGTGCCGTGGATGACACCCCAGAGGTTCACCCCGATCACCCGCTCCCAGTTCTCGGCGGGGCCAAAAAGGGCGCTGCCGGGCTGGACGCCGGCATTGTTCATCAGCAGGTCCGTGCCGCCGAAGCGCTCCCGCACCGCCGCCTCCAGCTGCCGGAGGTCCTCCGGGCGGCTCACATCCGTGGCCATCGCCATGACCCCCGCCTCGCCGCCCGGCGCCACGGCCGAGAGGGCGCGGGCCGCCTCCGCCAGCCTCTCCTCCCCCAGGTCGGCGATGCAGACGCGCATCCCCTCCCGCGCGAAGCGCATCGCGGCGGCCAGGCCAATCCCGGAGGCGCCGCCAGTGACCACTGCCACGGAGTCGGGCGAAAGCGCGGGCTGCATCATGGGATTGTCCTTTTCTGCGGGGCGGCCGCGGTCAGGCCAACTGGTCCAGCCCGGCCCGCAGCGCCCCATCGGGGTCCGGCAACAGCCCCTCGCGCAGGAACAGATCGATCAGCACAAGGTTCACGTTGAACTTCACGCTTTCCGTGTCGCGCACCGCTTCCAGCACCCGCCCGATCGGCCAGAGCTCGAAGCGCTCCACCTCGTCGTCGTTCGGGCGCGGTTCGATGCCCTCGGGGATTTCGAGGTCGTAGAGGTGGAGGAGGTCGCGCCGCATCCCCTCCTCCGTCCGCATGATGTAGGAGACGCGTCCGACTGGCCGGGCCTTCGCCGCGAGTTCGGCGGGCAGGGAGGCCTCCTCCTCCGCCTCTTTCACGAGGCAGCGCTCCGGCGTCAGCCCGGCGGGGATGCCGCCGGCGACGATGTTGTCCATCTGGCCCGGCGCCACCGCCTTGTCCTTCGCGCGCCAGCCGACCCAGAGGTGCAGCCCATCGGCCCGGCGGACGAGGCCGTTCACGTGCACGCCCTGGCTGATGATTCCGAGCGCCGGCAGCACGCCGCGGTCCACCGTGCCCAGGACCGGCCCCTCTGGTGTCGCCCTGACGTCGAACTCCTCCCCCCGGATGCGGCCGAAGCCGGCGCGGGCGAGGGTGCGGGCGATCTCCGCCAGCGCGCCGGTCCGAGCTGCGCTGCCGCGGATGCCGGCGGCGAGGGAGACGCCTTCTGGCCCGAAATGCACACGGTTCGGCAGGAAGGTCAGGGCTTTGGCGGCGTCCGGCTCGAGCCAGCCCACCTGATCCTCCCCGATGCGGAAGGGCAGGTAGCCGGCCGGGGAGGGCAGGTTGTTGCAGGCGGCGATGTGGTGGGCAAAAGGATCCATGCGCCCATCCTGCCCCGCCTTGCCCCGGCCGGCATCCCCGCCATGCGGCCGCCCCGGCTGGCGCTGCGGGCCGGAACACCCCATTTGTAAGATCTCGCCGTTCCCATCCTCGTGAGGGGTGCCGGCACCCCCCACTCGGACCCGCCCGGTGCGGCGCCGGCCCCCACCCTGGGGCCGCCCATGCCCGGGGCCGCGGCCCGTACCGGAGTTCGCGCGTGTCCGCCGCCACTGCCCAGCCGACCACCCCGCCGAAAAGTCCGGCAGCCGACAAGCCCGCCCCACGCGGCACCTTCGCCACCCTCCGCAGCCTCGCGCCTTATCTCTGGCCGAAGGGCGAGCCGGCACTGCGGGCGCGCGTCGTCATCGCGCTGCTGCTGCTGGCGGCGGCGAAGGTCGCCAACGTGCTCGTTCCGATCGCCTATTCCCGCGCGGTGAACGCGCTGACGCCGCATCTGGGGGAGGGGGCCGCGGCCGGCACCGCCGCCGTGCTGACGGTGCCGGTAGCGCTGGTGGTCGGCTACGGGCTGCTCCGTGTCGCCTCCTCGGCCTTCGGGGAGCTGCGGGACGCGGTCTTCACGAAGGTGCAGGGGCGGGCCGGACGGCGCATCGCGCTGCAGGTCTTCACCCACATGCACGCGCTCTCGCTCCGCTTCCACCTCGACCGTCAGACGGGCGGGCTGTCGCGCGTGATCGAGCGCGGGACGCGGGGGATCAACTTCGTCCTCGACTTCATGATCTTCAACATCATCCCGACGATCCTCGAGATCCTCATGGTCTCGGTGATCCTCTGGAAGCTGTTCGACTTCTCCTTCGCCGCGGTCACCCTCGGCACCATCGGGCTCTACGTCACCTTCACGCTCATGTTCACCAACTGGCGCCTGCGCTTCCGCCGCCAGATGAACGAGACCGACCAGGAGGCGAATACGCGGGCCATCGACAGCCTGCTGAACTACGAGACGGTGAAGTACTTCGGCAACGAACGGCACGAGGAGCGGCGCTACGATGCCTCGCTCGCCCGCTACGAGCGCGCCTATAACCAGTCCGAGGTCTCGCTCAACTTCCTCAACATGGGCCAGGCCGCGATCATCGCGGTGGGGCTCACGGTCGTCATGCTGATGGCCGCGCGCGGCGTGGCGGCGGGGCGGATGACGGTCGGTGACTTCGTGCTCGTGAACACCTACCTCATCCAGCTCTACCTGCCGCTCAACTTCCTCGGCTTTGTTTATCGCGAGATGAAGCAGGGGCTGGTCGACATGGAGGCCATGTTCACCCTCATGCGGGAGAGCCAGGAGATCGCCGACAAGCCTGGCGCGCCCCAGCTGCCGCCCGGCCGGGGCGAGGTGCGGTTCGAGAGCGTCCGCTTCGGCTACAACCCCAACCGCGAGATCCTTCACGGCGTGGACTTCAGGGTGCCGCCCGGCCGGATGCTCGCCATCGTCGGCCCCACGGGCGCGGGCAAGTCCACCATCTCCCGCCTTATGTTCCGCTTCTACGACGTCTCCGCCGGCCGCATTACCATCGACGGCGCGGACCTGCGCGACGTGACGCAGGAGAGCGTGCGCGCGGCCATCGGCGTGGTGCCGCAGGACACGGTGCTGTTCAACGACACCATTTTCTACAACATCGCCTACGGCCGCCCCAACGCGACCGAGGAGGAGGTGGTCGAGGCCGCGAAGCTCGCCCAGGTGCACGACTTCGTCCTGCGCCTGCCGGAGGGCTACAAGACGCGCGTGGGCGAGCGCGGCCTGAAGCTCTCGGGCGGCGAGAAGCAGCGCGTGGCCATCGCGCGCACCATCCTCAAGAACCCGCGCATCCTCATCCTCGACGAGGCGACCAGTGCGCTCGACACCCGCACGGAGCAGGAGATCCAGTCGGCGCTGCGTGGCGTCTCCCGCGGCCGGACGACGCTCGTGATCGCGCATCGGCTCTCGACGGTCGTGGAGGCCGACGAGATCATCGTTCTCTCCGAGGGGAGGATCGCCGAGCGCGGCACCCATGCCGAGCTCGTCGCCGCCGAGGGGATCTACGCCGCCATGTGGCGCCGCCAGGCCCAGGCCGTGGCGCTCGCCGAGGCCGCCGCCGCCGCGCGCGACGTCCTGCCCGAGCCCGCCGGTCCGGCAGGCGGGCAAACGCCCTCGCCGGTGGCCGTCGGGTCTTCCGCTCCCGCCCCGGCCTGACCATCTGGCCCCAACACTTAGCAGACAGCAGGAGGCCCTGGGCATGACCCTGGACCCGCAAGGCAACGCCCCCGAGGACCTGAGCCATGCCGGCTCGGTAACGGACAAGGCGATCGAGTACATGATCGAGCAGGGAATCGCGCCGATCTCCGTCGCCTCCGCCCTGCTGGGCGGCGCGCTGGGCCTGATGGCCCGCACCATGGAGGACCCCGCCATCGCCCGCGTCCTCCGCAGCGCCCTCGCCTCGGTGGAGAGCGGGGAATTGCACGAGATGCGGCGCGCCGATCCCGGCAGCGCCGGGCCCTCCTAGCCGCCCTTGCGCCGCCGGGCGGGACCTCCACCTCCCGGCCATGCCGAATCGCCGCCTTCCGGGCCCCGTGCTCGCGCTGCTCCTGCTCTCCTCCTGCGGGGAGGCGCAGGAGACCGCGTCTTATCTCGGCCCGCCCGGCATCGCCGCCGCCCGGTTCCCCGCGCCTGTCCGCCCGGTGGCGCCGGTGGTGTCCGACCGCTGGCAGGGCGAGGACGCGCGGGAGCGGGTGGGCGAGGCCGAGCGCGTGCTGGCTTGGCTCGATATCCGGCCGGGGCAGGCGGTGGCCGATATCGGCGCCGGCTCGGGCTATTACACGGTGCGGCTGGCGGCGCGCGTCGGCCCGGAAGGTCGGGTCCTCGCCCAGGACGTGGTGCCCGGATACCTCGCGCGGCTGCGCGAGCGGGTCGCGCCCCTGCCGAACGTCTCGGTCGGCCTCGGCGAGCCTGGTGACCCGCGGCTGCCGCCCGGCTCCACCGATGTCGCGCTCCTTGTTCATATGTATCACGAGATCGAGCAGCCCTTCGCGCTGCTGGCCAACCTCGTGCCCGCGCTGCGGCCGGGCGCGCGGGTGGGGATCCTCGACGTGGACGATGCGACGCCCCGCCACGGCACGCCCCGTGCGCTGCTGGCCTGCGAGCTGGCGGCGGTCGGCTACCGGCAGGTCGGCTTCCACTGGCTGCTGGAGGCGCCGCCGCGGTCCGAATACCTGGCGATCTTCGAGCCGCCCGCGAGCCCGCCCGCGCCGGAGAGCATCCGCCCCTGCACGCCCTGATGCCTTGACTCCCGGAGGGCGCGCGGGCAATACGCGCCCCTCATCCTTTTCCACGCCTGCCCGCGCGTCCTGCGCGCGCGTCATTCTGGGGTTTCCACCATGTCCCGCCGCTGCGGCATCACCGGCAAGGGCGTCCAGGCCGGCAACAATGTCAGCCACGCCAACAACAAGTCCCGCCGGCGCTTCCTGCCCAACCTGCAGGAGGCCTCCTTCTTCTCCGACGTGTTGGGCACCTCGATTCAGATGCGCCTCTCCACCCGCGGCATCCGCACCGTGGAGCACAATGGCGGCCTCGACGCCTTCCTGCTGGGCACCCCGGACCGTTCCCTCCCGCCCGAGGCGATGGTGCTGAAGCGCCGTATCGAGCGCGCCCAGGCGAAGAAGGCCGCGGCCTGAGGCGATCCACCCGGATCCGCTGAGTTAAACGACGGCGCGAGGAAGTCTCCTCGCGCCGTTGTTATTTCTGGTGCCTGGCCGTTCACGATTCGGCAGGTCTCCCGCTGGCAGTCTGCGCCGCATGGAGACAAAGCTTCTCGTCGCAGCGGCGGCCTTCGCCGTGCTGGTTCTCGCCGGTGCCGCCTTCGCCCTGAACCGCCTTCGCGCCGCCGAGCGCCGCGCGGACCGCGCCGCGCGCCAGGCGGAGGCGCTGGGGCGGTGCCTCGGCATGATCGCGCGGGAACTCGAGGCGCCCGGCCTCTCTTTGCTCGGCCTCGCCGCCCGCCTACCGCCCGCGGTGGCCCCGGACGTGGAGACCGAGGCACGGCGCCTGCTCAACCTCGCGGAGGAGGTGGCCGACCACTTCCTCTCCCAGCCTGGCTCGCGCGGCCTGGCCGAGAACCGCATCCCGCTTGGCCCCCTGCTGCATGAAACCGTGAGCACCGTGTCCCAACTGATGGGGGATGGGGCGCGCCACTGGCACGTCACGCCCGAGGCCGAGGCGCTGGTGCTGCTCGCCGACCGGCGCGCGCTGCGCCGCGCGCTCTCCCAGTCTCTCGCGCGCGCGGCACGGGAAACGCGCAGCGGCGACCGGATCGCGCTCCGTGTCGTGCGCGCCGCCGAGACCGTGGCCCTCGTCATCGAGGACGAGGGCGCGGGCCTGCCGCGCGACGACCTCTCCGGCCTCGGCGAGGGCACGCGCGGCCTCTCCCTCGGCCTCGCCGCCGCGCGGGAGCTGATGCGGGCCCATGGGGGGGAGCTGACCCTGGAAGCGGCACCCGGAATCGGCGCGCGCACTTGGCTGACCCTGCCGCGAGGGAGGGTGCTGGAGGATCCGGTCGCGGCCTAGGAGGCGGCAGCCCCGTCCGACCAGCCGAGGATCATCAGCAGGGTGCGCTGGAAGAACAGCTGGTTGTCGTCCGAAATGACCGCCACCAGATCGCGCCCACCATGGCGGAAGGCGCTGACGCCCTCCCAGTTGTCGCTCGGCAGCGGTGGGGCAAGGTGGGCGACGAGCCGTCCCTCCACTGTTCCGGGCCGTTCGGCGAGGGGCGGCAGGCGGGTGAGGCGGGCCGAAAAGCCCTCGGGGAACTCGGCGTGGCGCTCCAGCACGAGGGCGCCGCCGTCAGGCAGGGGGCAGAGGTCACTCGGGTCGTGGCCGGCGGCAGGACGATAAGAGAAGCGGTGCCAGGTACCGGGGCCGCCGATCCAGGCGACCCGGGCGGTGCCATCCTCCGGCGCGCGCTCGCTCTCGGCGATGGCAAGCCAGCGGCCGTCCGGCAGCACGCCCAGGGATTCGAGGCCACCATTGCCGGGCCAGCCGATGATCCCAGGCGGGGTCTCCATCGGCTCGGCATGGCCGCCCAGGTGGCGATAGCGCCAAATACGGTGCAAGCGCTCGAAGCCAACGAGCCAGGAGCCATCGGGCAGGGCGGCCAGGCATTCGGCATCGCCCAGGAAGCCCTGTAGGGGATGGCCGGCGATGTCGCGCAACGGCCCGGCGCGTGGCGCTTCCAACCCGAGTGGCGCCCCGTTGGGGGCCAGAACGAGCCGGGCCTGGCACCAGCGGCCGCGGTCGCTGATGGAGGTGAGGGTAAGGTCGGGCCCCAGGTGCAGGGCCGAGAGACCGTCCGCCCCCAGCACCTCCGTGTCGATCCGAAGCACGCCGAGCGGGCGTAGCGCCATGCCGGCCAGGGGGTCGGGGAAACCCTCCGGCAGCGGCTCCGGCCGGGTCAGCGGCCCCGGCAGCCCGCAGGAGGAGGCGCCGAGCAGCGCGGCCATGGCCGCCCGTCGCCCAAAGGCACGCCGCCGCAGGCCCCGTCGCGGGGACCCGCCCGGCGCACTCACACCATGACCGGCGCGCGCTCCGCGGCCGCGCGGTGCCAGGCCGCCGCCGCGTCCTCGTCGAAGAGCTCGGTCAGCTTCTTCATCATCGTGCCGCCCAGCTCCTCGGCATCCACGATGGTGACGGCACGGCGGTAGTAGCGCGTCACGTCGTGGCCGATGCCGATGGCGATCAGCTCCACCGCCTCGCGCCCCTCGATGTCGCCGATCACCTTGCGCAGGTGGCGTTCAAGGTAGTTGCCGGGGTTCACCGACAGCGTGCTGTCGTCCACCGGCGCGCCGTCCGAAATCACCATCAGGATGCGCCGGCGCTCTGGACGCTGGAGGAGGCGGCGATAGGCCCAGTCGAGCGCCTCGCCGTCGATGTTCTCCTTCAGCAGGCCCTCGCGGAGCATAAGGCCAAGGTTCTTGCGCGCGCGGCGCCAGGGAGCGTCGGCCGCCTTGTAGATGACGTGCCGCAGGTCATTCAACCGGCCGGGGTTGCGGGGCTTGCCGTCCTGCACCCAGCGCTCGCGCGATTGGCCGCCCTTCCAGGCGCGTGTGGTGAAGCCGAGGATCTCCACCTTCACCGCGCAGCGCTCCAGCGTGCGGGCGAGGATGTCGCAGCACATGGCCGCCACCGTGATCGGCCGCCCGCGCATAGAGCCCGAGTTGTCGATCAGCAGCGTGACCACCGTGTCGCGGAAATCCGCCTCCCGCTCCTGCTTGTAGGAGAGGGAGAGCATCGGGTTGACCACGATCCGCGCGAGGCGGGCGGCGTCGAGCATCCCCTCCTCCAGGTCGAACTCCCAGGCGCGCTGCTGCTGCGCGAGGAGACGGCGCTGGAGCCGGTTGGCGAGCTTCGAGACCACGCCTTGCAGATGAGAGAGCTGCTGGTCGAGCTGCTGGCGAAGCCGGGACAGCTCCTCGGGGTCGCAGAGATCGTCGGCTGAGACTTCCTCGTCGAACTGGCGGATAAAGGCGCGGTAGGTGGAGGCGTCGTCGGTGACGGGCACCTCCTTCCGCTGCTGCGGGCCGCCCGGACGGTCCTCGCCCTCGGCGGCGGCGCCGTCATCCTCCTCCTGCTCGCCCGATTCCTCCTCGCCCGCCTGGCCCTCGGTCTGCTCGGGCTGGGCGCCCAGCGGGTTCTCGGATTCCTGCGGCTTGCTCTCGCCCTCGCCGCTCTGGTCCTGGGCGCCGGAGGTCTCGCTGCCCTCGTCCTCCTGGTCCTGGGATTCCTCGCTCTCGGCCTCGACCTCGGCCTCCGCGAGGTCGAGCGCAGCCAGGAGCTTGCGGGCGGCGCGGCCAAAGGCCTCCTGGTCCTCGGCGGCGCCCGCCATCTCGGCCAGGGCCTGGTCGGCGCGCTCGCCGAGCGTGTCGCGCCAGAGATCCACCACACGCTTGGCGGCCTCGGGCACCGGCTCGCCGGTCAGCTGCTCGCGCGCCAGCAGGGAGAGCGCCGCGGTCAGCGGCAGCTGGTCCTTGCGGGTCATGCGGTCGTAGCCCTCGGCCTCCGCCTGCTCGTTCAGCCGGGCGCGGAGGTTGGCGGCGACGCCGGACATGTGGCGGCCGCCCACGGCCTCGACGCGGGCCTGCTCCAACGCATCGAAGACCTCCCGCGCCTCGCGGCGGCCGGGGGTGCGGGCGGCATGGGTGGCCTCGTCGTGGTGGCGGAGCTTCAGCGCCACGGAATCGGCCGCGCCGCGCAGCCGGGCCATCTCGGCCGGCGGCAGGGCGCGGGTGGGCAGGGGCAGGCGGGCGCGCTTGCCGGCCAGGCCCGAGGGGCCGGGTTGGAAGGCGACCTGTACGTCGTTGGAGCGCGCGATGGCGCGCAGCGTGCCGGCAGTGGCGCGCTTGAACTCCTCCTGCCGGGTGGTGTCCTTGTTGCTGCCGCTCATGGCTTCGCGGCTCCCTTGCGGATGGCGGCCTGCCGGGCAGGGCGGGCCTCGATGGCGGTGAGATAACGGGTGATGCCGGGGCCAGGGCGGAACATGCCCCATTGCGTGATCCAGGCGAGCAACCCGCCGATGAGGATATCGGCCGCGGTGAAGTGTTCCCCCAGCAGCCAGGGACCGGTTTCGAGGCCCGCCTCGATCCGGGCCGCTACCTCCGGCAGGGGCGGCCAGCCAAGGGCACGGGCGGGCGCCGCCTGGGCGCGGGGGAAGGCCAGATCGGCGATGGCGGGTTCCAGCACGCCGGAGGCGGTCGCCATCCAGGTCGCGTAGGCCGCGCGCGCGGGCGTATCGACGAGGGGTGCGAGCCCCGTGCCGGGAAGGGTGTCCGCAACATAGGCGGCGATGGCCGCGGCCTCCGTCACCACCACCCCGTGCCAGTCGCCGGAGGGGCCGCGGTCAACGAGCGCGGGCAGCTTCCCGGCCGGGTTGATCCGGAGGTAGTCGGCGGCCTTGTGGGTCGCCGCCTCCATGTCGTGCCACTCGAGCTCGTAGTCCGCCCCTGCCTCCTCCAGCAGCCAGAGGCTGCCGGCGGAGCGGGTCTTCGGGGCGTGGTGCAGCAGGAAGCGCGCCGCCACGGTGCGGATTACCGCTTCACGTAGAGACCCGTCGGGATCTCCTCGTTGAAGCAGCGCTGGTAGTACTCGGCCACGGTGGAGCGCTCGGCCTCGTCGCACTTGTTGAGGAAGGTGAGGCGGAAGGCGAAGCCGACATCGCCGAAGATCTTCGCGTTCTCGGCCCAGGTGATGACGGTACGCGGGGACATGACGGTGGAGATATCGCCCGCGATGAAGCCGGCGCGGGTGAGGTCCGCCAGCGCCACCATCGCCTCGATCTGCTTGCGGCCCTTGGTGTCGTTCTCCGCCACGCCGAGCTTGGCCATGACGATCCCCGTCTCCTGCGCGTGCGGCAGGTAGTTCAGGGTGGCCACGATGTTCCAGCGGTCCATCTGGCCCTGATTGATCTGCTGGGTGCCGTGATACAGGCCGGTCGTGTCGCCCAGCCCCACCGTATTGGCGGTGGCGAAGAGGCGGAAGGCCGGGTTCGGCCGGATCACGCGGTTCTGGTCGAGCAGCGTCAGCTTGCCCTCGACCTCCAGCACGCGCTGGATGACGAACATCACGTCCGGGCGGCCGGCGTCGTACTCGTCGAAGACCATGGCGCAGGGGTGCTGCAGGGCCCAAGGGAGGATGCCTTCCTTGAACTCCGTCACCTGCTTGCCGTCCTTCAGCACGATCGCGTCCTTGCCGACGAGGTCGATGCGGGAGATGTGGCTGTCGAGGTTCACGCGCAGGCAGGGCCAGTTCAGCCGCGCCGCCACCTGCTCGATATGCGTGGACTTGCCGGTGCCATGGTAGCCCTGGACCATCACGCGGCGGTTGAACGCGAAGCCTGCGAGGATCGCGAGAGTGGTGTCGCGGTCGAAGCGGTAGGTCTCGTCCAGCTCCGGCACGTGGTCCATCCGGACGGAGAAGCCCGGCACCATCATGTCGCTCTCGATACCGAAGGCGTCGCGGACCGACACCTGCACGTCCGGCTGGTCGATGGTTCCGGTGGGCGAGACGGCGGCGCGGTTCTCGGCGATGCTGGCGACCTTGTTCATGGGCGGGTTCGATTCCGTGAGAAGGTGGTGGCCGGCATGCCCTTCGGGGTCAGGCCGCCTGGCTCGGCTGCTGTGCAAGCGTTGCGAGGCGCTTGCGGATGAGGCTGTAGGCGCGGTTGATGTCCTTCAACCGCTCCTCTGAAGATTTATCGCCGCCATTCGCGTCCGGGTGATAACGCTTGGCGAGTTCCTTATAACGCGCCCGCAGCCCGGTCTCGTCCACCGGCCATCCGAGGCCGAGCACGTCGAGCGCGGCGCGAAGCTCCGGCGGGGCCTCCCGCGCGGTCTTCTTCGGCGTCGGCTTCGTGTCGGCGAAGAGGCCGAGCGGGTCGCGCATCGCTTCAGGCCCGAGATGGGCCTGCGCGCCCAATCGTCCAAGGGGCCAGGTGGGGCGCTGCCAGCCTGAGTCGTCGCGAAGGTTCTGCTCGATCTCCTCGGGCGTCATCCCGCGGTAGAAATCCCAGGCCTGGTTGTAGGCGCGGACATGTTCGAGGCAGAAATGATAGTAGTCGCGCAGGCGTGACCTGTCTCGCGGAGCGCGGAACTCGCCTACGGCCTCACAGCCGGGCGCGTCGCAGTTGCGCGCCGTGGTGCCGGGAGGAACGGTGGATCGGGGGGGTGCTGCGCCGCGTCGGGCCATGATGGGGAGCCTTATGATCGCAGCCGCCCCTGCCGGCAAGGCTGGAAACGCGCCGTCTGCCGCGCCGCCAAGATATGGAAATCCTTCCTCTTATGAGCAATACCGCCGCATGACCTCCGCCGAACCCGCCTCCCGCGCCGACCGTCTCCGCGCCACGCTGCTGCACGCTTTCCCGGGCGCGGAGGTACTGGTGCGCGACGACAGCGCTCTCCATGCCGGCCATGCCGGGGCCGCGCCGGGCGGGGAGACGCATTTCGCCGTGCGCGTGGTGGCGCCGGGATTCACGGGGATGACGCGGCTCGCCCGGTCACGCGCCGTGCACGCGGCGCTGGAGGCGGAGTTCGGCGGTGGGATGCACGCGCTGGCGCTGGAGCTGCGCGCGCCGGGGGAGGCGTAGCGGGCGCTCAGCCCGGCTCGGCGCTGCCCCAGCGCTTCGTCACGATCGGGCTGTCCGGCGCGTAGGCGAGGCAGGTGCCGATCATCCGGTCCCGCGCCGCCTTCGCCGCCTCGGGGTCGTCCCGCTCGCGCTTGCGGCGCACAGGGTAGACGGTCTGGAAGGCGACGGTCGCCATCTGCGCGAGCATTTCCCGCAGATGGGTGCAGCCGTGGGAACCGCCGACGCGCTCCTTCACCGCGCGGGTGAAGCCCGGCCCGATCCGCACTCCCGCGAGGGCCGCGAAGTTCGGCGCGGCCATGGGGCAGATGTCGTAGGGGGAGAAGTCGGTGGCCGCCTCGCAGGCGGTGATCATGAGGTCGTCGTCCACCGTCAGACGCAGCCACATGCCGTGCAGCGCCTCCCCCGGCTGGATCGTGCCGCGGTCGAGGTTCTCGAAGGGGTAGGTCTTCGTGTCGACCAGGTGCCCCTCAATGTCGAAGAGACCATCGGCACGGCGGTAGCCGTGCATGGTGATCTCGCGCCGGTGAAGGGGTTCACGCTCGGCGGGGGCGGAAAGTGGCATGGTGCGGTGCAAGGTAAGGCCGCCCGGGGCTCAGGACCAGGGGCGGCGGCACTTCAGGTCGCTCCCTCGTCCCGCAGCAGTGCCTCTACCGTGTCGGGCGGCACGTCCGCGGTGGTGAAGGCGGCGCCGGCGCCGCGCATGAGCACGAAGCGCATCGCGCCATCCCGCACCTTCTTGTCCTTCCTCATGCGCCCGAGCAGCGCCTCGGCTGAGAAGCCGCGGGGCAGGTCGCAGAGGCGCGCGGGCAGGCCGACCGTCGCCAGGTGCTCGATCACCCGCCCCGGCCATTCCTGCGAGCAGTGGCCGAGCCGGGCCGAGAGGCTGGCCGCGAGGCCAAGGCCGACCGCGACCGCCTCCCCGTGCAGCAGCGTGCCGTCGTAGCCGCACTCGGCCTCCAGCGCGTGGGCAAAGGTGTGGCCGAGGTTGAGCAGGGCCCGGCCGCCCTCCGGCGCCTCCTCCCGCTCGTCGGCCACGACCACCCCGGCCTTCAGGCGGCAGGACTCGAGCACGGCGTGGCGCAGCGCCTCCGGGTCGCCGGCCATGGCGGCCGGGCCCTGGGCCTCGCACCATTCCCAGAGCGGGCCCTGGAGCAGCCCGTGCTTCGCAACCTCCCCCCAGCCCGCGCGCAGCTCGCGCCGCGGCAGGGTTGCGAGGGTATCCGTATCGGCCAGCACGATACGTGGCTGGTGGAAGGCACCCGCGAGGTTCTTGCCCGCGCGCAGGTTCACCCCGGTCTTGCCGCCGACGGAGCTGTCCACCTGGGAGAGCAGCGTGGTCGGCACCTGCACGAAGGGCAGGCCGCGCAGCGCGACGGCGGCCGCGAAGCCCGCCAGGTCCCCCACCACCCCGCCGCCGAGGGCGATCACGGTCGTCTTCCGGTCCGTGCCGCCAGCGAGAAGGCCTTCCAGCACCTCCTCCAGCATGGTCATGCGCTTGGAGCCCTCGCCCGGCGGGACCAGGATCTCGGCGCAGAGGTCAATGCCGCTCTCGGCCAGGCCGGCGCGGAGCGTCGGCAGGTGAAGCGCCGCGACCGAGGCGTCGGAGACCACCGCCACCCGGCGGGAGGGCAGGTGCGGGGACAGCAGCCCGCCCGCGCGGGCCAGGAGGCCAGAGCCCACCACCACCTCGTAGGCGCCGGTCGAGAGGGCGACGGGCAGCCGCGCCGGCCGCTGCCAGCCGAGGATGGCGCGCTCCACCCGCAGCGTCGTCACCTCCGGCGCGTCGTCGCCGCAGTCGAGGGCGAGATCGGCCTCGGCGTAGAAAGGGTAGCGGGCGGCCATCAGGCCCCGCAGCACCTCCTCCGGGTCGCGCCCGATGAAGAGAGGGCGGTTGCTGCGCCCGACGATCCGCCGCTTGAGCACGGGGATGTCGGCGCGGAGCCAGACGGTGACCGCCCCGGCCTCGCGCAAGGCGCGGCGGGTGCGGGCATCCGCATAGGCGCCGCCGCCGGTGGCCAGCACGACCGGCGGGCCGGCCGCGATCCGGCTGATCACCCGGCGCTCGCCGTCGCGGAAATGGGCCTCGCCGTAGCGGGCGAAGATCTCGGCGACCGTCATGCCGGCCGCGTTCTCGATCTCGGTGTCGGCGTCGAGGAAGGGCAGGCCGAGGCGCGCGGCCAGGCGCTTGCCGATCGCGGACTTTCCCGCCCCCGGCATGCCCACGAGGACAATGCTGTGCATGGGGCTGTGCATGGGGCTGTGCGACGGCCGCGCCGCGGCGGCCTGAGGGGCGGCCTGAGGGGCGGCCTGGGGGGCGGGGGGTGGCCCTTCGGTCGCTTCGGCGTCCGTCGTGGCGGGGAGGGGATCGGCGAGGTTGCGTGACACGGCGCGCGACGCTAGCACAAGCCGCACGCCGCGTCGTCCGCGCGGCCCGCAGAGAGTCGCGCCGCGCGGCGCGCCCCGGGGAAGCCGATTACCTGATGTTCCGACGCCCCATCCTCGTGGTGATCCTCCTGCTGGTGGGCCTTCTCGTCGCGGGTCTGCTCGCCGTCGGCGCCTTCCCGCCAGGTGTGAAGCAGCAGCCGGTCGAGCGCGTGCTGCCGAACGACCGCTTCGGCCCCCGCTGAGACAGGTCGGCCGACCCTCGCCGGCCGACCGGCGCGAGGGCTTGAACCGTCACGTCGAGGCCTTCATGGAGGTGCTGCAGGCCGAGCGCGGCGCGGCGCGCAACACGGTGGAGGCCTACCGCGCGGACCTCACGGACGCGATCGGCTACGCCGCGCGCCGCGCGGGGGAGACGGCCGAGGCGATGAGCGCCGCCACCCTCTCGGCCTATATCGCGGGGCTGACGGATTCCGGCCTCTCGCCCCGCACCGCCGCCCGCCGCCTCTCGGCGCTCCGCCAGTTCCACCGTTACCTCGCCTTGCAGGGCCTGCGCGCCGACGACCCGACGGAAGCGTTGGACAGCCCGGCCAAGCCTGCCCTGCTGCCCCACCCGCTGCGCGAGGAGGAGGTGGAGCGACTGATCGCCGCCGCCGTCCGCTTGCCGGTCCGGCGGGCGCCCCTCGCGGTTGCGGTCTGCGAGCTGCTCTACTGCTCCGGCCTCCGGGCGAGCGAGCTGGTGGAGCTGCCGGCGACGGCGCTGCGGGAGGATTCCCCCCTCGTCGTTGTCCGCGGCAAGGGCGGCAAGGAGCGGCTGGTGCCGATCAGCGCCCGCGCGCGGGAGGCGGTGCGGGCCGCGCGGGCGGGCGTGAAGGGGGCGGAGACCTCCCGGTGGCTCTTTCCCTCCCGCGGAGCCTCGGGGCACCTGACGCGGCAGACCCTCAACAACCTGCTGGAGGAGGCGGCGCTAGCGGCCGGGATCGAGCCGGCGCGTGTCTCGCCGCACGTGCTTCGCCACTCCTTCGCCTCCCACCTGCTGGGGCGCGGGGCGGACCTGCGGACGCTGCAGGTGCTGCTCGGCCATGCCGACATCGCCACCACCCAGATCTACACGCAGGTGCTGGAGGAACGGCTGCGCGCCCTGGTGGAGGAGCACCACCCGCTGGCGCGGGCCTGAGCCAGGGGCGCCTCAACGCTCCCAGGGCGGGACGGGGAGGAGGCGCTGCACGAGAAGGTCCGTCAGCGCGCGGACACGGGCCGGCGCGGCGGTGTTGCCGGGAAGGACGAGCCAGATCCCGAGCTGTTCCGGCACGCCGAGGCCCGGAGGCAGCGCAACCAGCTCGCCGCGCCGCAGATGCTCGCCGATGTCCCAGGTGGAGTGCAGGCCGATGCCCAGGCCGGCGAGGCAGGCCTCGCGCAACGCCTCGTTGCTGCTGCTGACCATGCGGGGAAGGAGCCGGGCGCGCGCGGCGGGGCCGCCCCCCTCGGGCAGCAGCATCCAGGCCTCCACCCCGTGCAGCACCAGGGCATCGTGGACGGCCAGCTCCTCCGCGCTGCCGGGCAGGCCGCGGCGGGCAATGTAGGAAGGAGCCGCGCAGAGCACGCGGCGGTTATGGGCCAGGCGCCGCGCCACCAGCGTCTGCCCCGAGAGCGGCGCGATCCGCACGGCCGCGTCGCAGCCAGTGGCCACGAGGTCGAGCTGGCTGTCGGTGAGCAGGAGGTCCAGCCGCAGGCCGGGATGGATCGACAGCAGTTCCGCCAATAGCGGCGAGAGGATCTTGCGGCCGAAGGTGGCGGGCGCGGTGAGCCGGAGCGTGCCGGAGGGAGCGTCCGAGCCGCCGGGCAGCGCCGCCTCCGCCTCGGCCGCCGCGGCGAGGACGCGCTCGGCATGGGGCAGGAAGGCCTCCCCCTCCGGCGTCGGGCGGAGGCGGCGCGTGGTGCGCGCGAAGAGCCGCAGGCCGAGCCGGCCCTCGAGCACCGCCAGCCGCCGGCTCGCCGCCGCCGGGGTCAGCCCCAGCGCCCGCGCCGCCACCGTGAGGCTTCCCGCCTGCGCCACCCGCTGCACAAGGCGCAGATCGAGGAGATCGAAGGGAGGATTGTTGACCATGCATTGAAAGTGTTTCTTGTCGCGGACGTATTTTCAATCCGGATAAAAGAAGCCATCTCGCCGGCACCACGGGCCGTGTCCCGTCGCGCCGTACCGATCAGGAAGAGAGCCCATGCGAGCCGTCGCCTATACCCGCAGCCTGCCCGTCACCGAGCCGGAGGCGCTGCAGGACCTGGAGCTGCCCGAGCCCGCGGCGCCGCGCGGGCGCGACCTGCTGGTGGAGGTGCGCGCCGTCTCGGTGAACCCCGTGGACGCGAAGGTGCGCGCCCGCACCGATCCCGGCGGCACGCCGAAGGTGCTCGGCTACGACGCCGCCGGCGTGGTTCGCGCGGTCGGGCCGGAGGTGCGGCTGTTCCGACCCGGGGATGCTGTCTTCTACGCGGGCGATATCACCCGGCCCGGCACGGATGCCGAGCTGCACCTCGTGGACGAGCGCATCGTCGGGCCCAAGCCGGCGCGCCTGTCCTTCGCCGAGGCCGCGGCCGTGCCGCTCACGGCGATCACGGCCTGGGAGGCCCTGTTCGACCGCCTGGGCATCGAGCGCGATCCCGCGCCGCGGGAGGAGGCGGTGCTCATCATCGGCGGCGCCGGCGGTGTCGGCTCCATCGCGGTGCAGCTAGCGCGGCAGCTGACGGGGCTGCGCGTGGTCGCCACGGCTAGCCGGCCGGAGACGAGGGAATGGGTGCGCGGGATGGGCGCGCACGACGTACTGGACCATGGCGGCGACCTCGTGGCCCAGGCCCGCGCGCTCGGCGTGCCGGTCCGCGCCGTCTTCGCCACCACGCACAGCGAGGCGCACTGGGCCGCGATCTGCGAGATCGTCGCGCCGCAGGGGGCGGTCTGCCTCATCGACGATCCGAAGAACCCGCCAGACGTGCGGATGCTGAAGGGCAAGTCGGCCTCACTGCACTGGGAGTTTATGTTCGCGCGCGCCATGCACCACACCCCCGACATGCAGGAGCAGCACCGGCTGCTGGCCGAGGTGAGCCGCATGCTGGACGCGGGCACGCTGCGGACGACGCTGGCCGAGCATTTCGGCCCGATCGACGCGGCCAACCTCCGCCGCGCGCATGCCGCTATCGAGAGCGGAACGGCGCGCGGCAAGATCGTGTTGGAGGGCTTCGGCGCGGGCGGCTGACGCAGCCCGGTCCGGGTGGGCCTCAGCGCCCGCCCGAGACGGGGATCAGCGCGCCCGTGAGGTAAGGCGCCTCGCCGGAGAGAAGCCAGAGGATGGCCTCCGCGCATTCCTCTGCCGTGCCGATCCGGCCCGCGGGCACGCTGGGGGCCAGCTGCGCCAGCCGGTCGCCCACCCCCGCGGCCGCGTGGATCTCGGTGTCGATCAGGCCGGGCATCAGGGCGTTCACCCGGATGCCCTCCGGCGCCAGCTCCCGCGCTAGGCCGACCGTGAGGCTGTTCACCGCACCCTTGGCCGCGGCATAGGCCGTCCACTGCCCCGCGCCGCCGATCGTCGCCGCGACGGAGGAGAGGTTGACGACCGAACCCCCCGCGCCGCCGCGCTTCGTGGACATGCGCCGCGCCGCCGCCTGGGTGCAGAGCATGGTGCCGACCACGCTGACATCCAGCACGCGACGGATGGTGGCGGCGTCGTAGCCATCGAGCCGCGTGGCGGGGCCGGTGATCCCGGCATTGTTCACCAGCCCCGTCACCGGTCCTAACTCGTGGTCGATGGCGGCGAACATCGCCTCCACCTCCTCCTCCCGCGCCACGTCGGCGCGGCCCATGGCGGCGCGGCCGCCACCAGCGCGGATCTCCTCCACCACGGCGCGGGCGCGGTCCTCGCGCTCCGCGTAGTTCACGAAGACCGCGTGGCCGCGCCGTGCGGCCAGCCGGGCCGTGGCGGCACCGATGCCACGGCCCGAGCCCGTCACCAGGATGACGCCGGCCATGCGCCCTATTCCACCTGCAGCCGCAACTCGGCCACCAGGGGCCGGATCTGGGCCACCTGCTCGGCCACCGCCTGGCGCAGCTCGGCCGGGGAGGAGCCGACGGGCTCGGCGCCCACCTCCTCCATGCGGCGGCGAACCTCCGGATGGGCGGCGGCGGCCGCGATGTCGCGGTTCAGGCGGGCAATCACCGCCTCCGGCGTGCGGGCGGGCGCAAAGAAGCCGTTCCAGCCGCGCAGCTCCATGTTCGGGAAGCCCTGTTCCCGCACCGTCGGCACCTCCGGAAGGGCGGCGGAGCGCTGGGCCGCCAGCGTCGCCATCGGCTTGAGCGTGCCCGAGCGGACATGGCCGAGGGCGGTGGAGAGCTGGTCCCCGCCGAACTGGATGCGCCCGGCCACCATCTCCTGCACCAGCGGTGCCGCGCCGCGGAAGGGAACGTGCTCCATGCCAATCCCGGCGTCGCGCTTCAGCACCTCGCCGGCCAGGTTCATGATGCTGCCCGGGCCGGTCGAGCCGTAGAAGACGCCGGTCTGCCCCGTCGCCTTGGCGAAGGCCACGAACTCCCGCAGGTCCTTCGCCGGCACGGTGGCGGAGGCGACCAGCAGCATCGGCACGTTGGCCGCGAGGGAGACGGGGGCGAAGTCCCGCTCGATGTCGTGCGGCGCCCGCCCGGCGAGTTGCAGGGCCACCGTGGTCGAGCTGAAGGTGAGATTGTGGAAGAGCAGCGTGTGCCCGTCCGGCGCCGCCTTGGCCACCACGTCGGCACCCAACGATCCGCCCGCGCCGCCGCGGTTCTCCACCACCACGGGCTGGCCCATGGATTCCGTCATCCGCTGCGCGAAGAGCCGCGCGAGCATGTCGGTGGTGCCACCGGCGGGGAAGGGAACGACGACGCGAACCGGGCGGTCAGGATAGGCGGACTGGGCGCGAACGATCGCGGGCGCCGCAAGGGCCGCGGTGGAGAGGGTGGCGCCCAGCAGCAGGCTGCGGCGGCCGGTGGTCCTGGCCATGACGTTCCTCCGTGCCTCCCCCGTGTTCTCCGGGGGATGGAGGGCCAGCCTAGAGCGCGGCGGGCGACGGGATGAACCCCCCTTTCACCCCATGCTGGACGATTCCGGGCCCTCCCGGGCAAAGGGGGCGAGTCTGGCGTCCGCGCGCCCCCTGCGGTAAGCCCCCGGCGCCCCACAAGGCCACTTCTTTCCGGACCCCCGATGCGTCACTTCCTCGACTTCGAGAAACCGATCGCCGAGCTGGAAGGCCAGATCGAGGAGCTGCGCCGCACGACGGACGCGGGCGGCATCGACGTGGCCGACGAGATCGGCAAGCTGCGCGACAAGGCGGAGAAGCTGCTCGCCGCCACCTACGCGAAGCTCACGCCCTGGCAGAAGGCCCAGGTCGCGCGCCATCCCGACCGGCCGAAATGCCTCGCCTATATCGCGGGGCTGATCGAGGACTTCACGCCGCTCGCCGGCGACCGCGCCTTTGCGGACGACCAGGCGGTGGTGGGCGGGCTCGGCCGCTTCCGGGGCCAGTCCGTCATGGTGCTGGGAATCGAGAAGGGCACGGATACCGACAGCCGCATCCGCCATAATTTCGGCAGCCCGCGGCCGGAGGGCTACCGCAAGGCCCGCCGCCTCATCGAGCTGGCCGGGCGGTTCAACCTGCCCCTCCTCTCCTTCGTGGACACGGCCGGCGCCTTCCCGGGCGTGGAGGCCGAGGCGCGCGGCCAGGCGGAGGCCATCGCCCGCTCCATCGAGGCCTGCCTGGACGCCCCCGTGCCCTTCGTCGCCACCATCATCGGCGAGGGCGGGTCGGGCGGGGCCATTGCCATCGCGACGGCCGACCGCGTGCTGATGCTGGAGCACTCGATCTACAGCGTGATCTCGCCGGAGGGTGGGGCGAGCATCCTCTGGCGCGATGCGGCCCAGGCTCCCGCCGCCGCCGAGGCGTTCCGCCTGACCGCCGAGGACCTCAAGCGCCTTAACCTGGTGGACGGGGTAATCCCCGAGCCCATGGGCGGTGCCCATCGTGAGGCCGCGGCGACCGTTCTCGCCGTGGGGAACCGGATCGAGGCCTGCCTGACCCCGCTGCTGGCCCTGGACGGCGCGACGCTGCGCGCCCGCCGGCGCGAGAAGTTCCTCGAGATGGGGCGTACCGGGGTCGTCTGACCCGGGCATTCCCCCCCCCCCGCATCAGTAGTGGCGGTAATGCCCGTGGCGCGGCCCGTAATAGCCGCGGCGCGGCTCGTAGTAGCCCCGGCCGCGGTAATGGGGCCGGCGCGCGCTGCTCGCGATCGCGGCCCCCGCGACGGCACCGACCAGGCCCGCCGCGACGGCGGTGCCGACCTGGGCGTTCTGCTGCTCCTGGTAGACCTCGGCATTCGCGGCGGGGGCGATCGCCTGATAGTCGTAGCAGGCCTGGGTGATGCCCTGCTGGCAGGCATAGGCCGCGCTGCTCGCCTGCTGCTGGTAGGGCCCGGGCCCTACCGGCGCGCAGGCCACCGCGCTGCTGAGCGCGGCCAGCGCCGCGACAAGGCGGAAGAGGGGGCGGGAACGGGTTTCGGACATGTGCGGGGGCCTCCCGGGCGTTACCGGGCGTAACGCGACGCCTGAACGGAGGTTCCGCGCTTGAGGTCCTGGACGAAACGGTTTCGCAAAGGTGCCGAGGACGCTCAGCTCCGCGCCAAGCAGCGGGCAAGGCCGGCGGCGTAGCGATCCGCCGCTGCGCGTGCCCGGGCTGCCTCCTCACCGCCGCCGCCCCAGGCCTCGGCGGCCATGGTGTAGTAGCCGAGTTGGAAGGCGAGATAGCAGGGGGTGTGGAAGTCGAGCAGGGCGGCATCGGCCCCCACCGCCGCACGGAGCCCTTCGCGCTCCTCCGCCGTGAGGCCGAGCTCCACCGCGGCCCCGGCGATGTCCCACGCGATGTCCTGGCATCCCACGAGGTCGTGCGCCGCCGCATGGTCTACGGCATCCGCCTTCAGCAGCCGCCCGCCGGGCAGGACGAGCCATTCCCAGGCGTGCATCCGGTTATCCGTGCTGACGCGCCGCACCCGCGCGCGGAGGGACACGAGATGGGGTTCCCAGGCATCGAGCCGTGCCGCCGGACCCGCGCCCAGTGCCTCCGCGGCGTTGTGCCGGGCCATTTCCAGGAGCGCCCGGGGCGAGGCGCCCTCTTCCTCGTGCGCCGGGAGGTTCCGGGCGCGGAAGGCGAGGTAGCGGGCGAGATGCGCGAGGAGGGCGGGGCGGTCGCAGGCCTCGGGGGAGAGCGGCCGCGCCTCGTCCACCCAGCGCTCGGCGAGGAAGCCGTGCAGGAGGCCCGCCACCTCCGGCGTGAAGCCGGCCGCGTGCAAGCGGCGGGCGCGCGCCTCGGCCTCGAGCCCCTGCCGGCCGAGCCCCGCGAATTTCAGCATCCAGGTCCTGCCGCCGCTGCGGTGGAGGAACTTTCGCCGCTCCATATACGGGTGGACAGGCGGCCAGGACGCCCGATCGAGGAAGCGCCGCCCGCGCCAGCCGCCGCCCGTGATCTCCTCCAGTGGCGCGTCCGGGAGGCCGAGGCGGTCCGCCGCCCAGCGCGGCAGGCCGGTGGCGGGGTCGAGCAAAAGGGCATCGACCGGGGCCGGGTGCCGCGCGAGGCGCGCCCAGCGAGCGCGCGCCTCATCCTCCGCTTGGGGGCCCGGCTCGCCGCCATGGCCGGGGAGAAGGTGGATCCGACCCTCCGGGACGCCGCGCTGCCCCAGGAAGTCGAGCACCGCGCCGAAGCTGCTGCCGGAAAGGCCAGGTCCCTCGTCCACCACGACGAAGCGCGCGGCGGGGTCGGCGAGGAGGGAGGCCGCGAGTTCCGCGGAGGGGCGCACCTCCCGGTGGAAGGGATGGCCGGTGGGCCGCAGCGTGACCGCGGGTGATGCGCCGCGCGCGGCTGCGACGACCGCGCCGAGGGTGGTTCCGATGGAGCGCAGGCCAATCACGCGCAGCGCGCCCTCCGGCAGCGCCGCCGCGGCCGCGCCATAGGCTTCGGGGAAAAGGGCGTAATGCGCGAAGCCCTCCGCCCGCTTGCAGAGGATGGTGTCGGGCATGACCGCCGCGATTTCCGCGGCCGGGAGGGGCCCGGTGCGGGCGAAGCCGGATTGCCAGGATTCCAGCATGGCCGCCGCGATCCCCCCGAGCAGCGCCATGGCGGCTGTTTCGGTGGGGCCGGGGGCGTCCTCATGCCGCTCGGCGAAGCCAGCATCGGCCAGGCCCTGGGCGAGTTCCCCCGCCTCGATCAGCGCGGTGACGAGGGTGGCGTGGCGCGCGAGGCCCTGCGGCGCGGCGGCGACCTCCCGCAGGGCCGCGCCGATGGCGTCCAGCAGGCTGCGCGGGTCCTCCCGGCGGGGTGCGTCGCCGTAGACGAGCATCCTAGCGAGGGGCGGCGCCGCTCACGGGGCGGCCGCGGCGTCCAGCGGGCGGGCAGCGCGCGCCATGGCCTCGTGCAGGTGCCCTTCCAGCTCTGCTGCGCGGTGGGCGGCGGTGTGCTCGCCTAGGACGCGCGCCCGGAGTGCCCGGCTCATCGCGCCGCGCTCCGCCTTCCCCATGCCTTGCAGGGCGGCGAGGACGTCGGTTGCGCCATCGGCGAGGATGATCTCCTCCCCTGGGCGCAGCAGCGTCTCGATGCCGTTCCAGCGGTCGGAGATGATGGGCACGCCGCAGGCGCCGGCCTCGAAGAGCCGCACGCTCGGGCTGTAGCCCGCGCGGATCATGTCGGCGCGGGTGACGTTCAGGGTGAAGCGGCTGGCGGCGTAGAAGCCGGGATGGTCGGCGGGCGGGACGTGGTCGATCCGCTCCACATTCGCGGGCCAGTCGATGTCGGCGGGATATTGGGGGCCGGCGACGGCGAAGCGCAGGTCCGGGGCGCGGCGCGCGGGTTCCAGCAACAGGCGTTCCAGCACCGGCTGGCGGTCGGAGCTGTAGGTGCCGAGATAGCTGAGGTCCCAGCGCGGGGGCACCTCCATCGGGCGGTAGGTGTCGGGATCGACCGAGCAGTAGAGTTGGCGGGCGGCGGGCGAGCCGTATTGCCGTTCCAGCCGGTCGAGCGTCGGGCCGCCGGTGAAGGAGAGATAGACGCCGTAGCCGGGGATGAGCGCGGGGGAGAGGTATTCCTCGTCGCCGCGCTCGAGCTTGGCGAGCGTCACGGGCGTGTCGATGTCGTAGAAAGCCGTGGCGCCGCGCGCGACTGCCTGCACCATGCGCCCGACCGTGACACCCTCCGGCACGTAGGAGCCGACGATCACGGCATCCGCCCCCTCGATCGCGCCGCGCCAGCGGTCGAGGTCCCCGAGATCCTGGTAAAGCGAGAGCTCGCAGAAATCGGGGGAGGGAAGGTCGCGGTGCGAGGCGTACCAGGGCACGTCGCGCTCCAGGAAGAGCAC
Organism: Roseomonas aerilata DSM 19363; assembly: GCF_000711725.1. Taxonomy (GTDB): domain Bacteria; phylum Pseudomonadota; class Alphaproteobacteria; order Acetobacterales; family Acetobacteraceae; genus Roseomonas; species Roseomonas aerilata. Next base: position 45,241 of record NZ_JONP01000005.1, read on the forward strand.
GTCGTGCCCGCGCGCGGCGAAGGCGCGGAGCAGCGCGCGGAAGGTCGTCGCGTGGCCGTTCCCCCAGGAGGAGGAGAGGCTGAGGCCGAGGACGACGACGCGGAGCGGCGCGCTCATGCGCGCACGCCCTGCGCGGCGATCAGCGCGGCCTCCCGCCGCAGCAGCGCGTCCACCTCGGCGCCGCGGCGCTCATAGGTGTGGCCCTCCAGCACGCGCAGGCGCGCGGCCTCGCCGATCGCCCGCGCGCGCTCCGGCGTGAGGGAGCGGACATGCTCCGCCACGTCAGCGCCGTCGCGCGCCACCAGCACCTCCTCCCCCTCCTTGAGGAAGAGGTCGAGGCCCACCCAGGCGTCGGTGATGAGGCAAGCGCCCGCGCCGGCCGCCTCGAAGACCCGCGTGGCCGGCGAGTAGCCGACCGAGGCCATGCTGTCCCGCGCCACGTTCAGCACCGCGAGGGGGGAGGTGTTGAAGGCGTTGTGGTCGCGCGTGCCGACATGGCCGATGCGCCTGATATTGGGCGACATCGGCTTGTCGTCCCAGCCATTGCCGCCGAGGAGGAAGCTCCGCCCCGGCAGCCGCTTGGCCGCATCGAGGAAGAAGGCCTCCACCCGCGCCTCGCGGTCGGGCAGGCGGTTGGCGAGGAAGGAGAGGTCCGCCGCGAAGCGCGGGTCCGGCGGCACCGGGTGGTGCGTCTCGGGGTCGAGCGCGTTGTAGATGGGGATGCAGCGGCGCGCGCCGAGGCCTTCGTAGGCCGCGATGACCGGCGGGCCGCCGCCATAGGTGAGCACGAAGTCCAGCGAGGGCAGGGCGCGGCGCAGCGCGTGGTCCGGCACCGGCGTGATCTCGGCGAGCGTCGCCGGCGCGTCCACGTCCCAGAAGATGCGGATCGCCTCGGGCCGGGCGGCCGCCATCACGCCCTCGATCAGCTCGTCGTCGAAGACGCCGACGCCGCTTGCCTTCACCACGACATCGGCGCGCGCGGCCTCCTCCATCACCGCCCGCAGCGCGCTCTCCGTCGCATCGTAGACGCGCACCTCGGCCCAGGAGGGCGGCTCGATATCGCGGTGCTGCTGCCGGTCGAAGGCGTCCGGTTCGTAGAAGGTGATCTCGTGCCCGCGCGCGGCGAGGTCGCGCAGCATGCCCCGGTAATAGGTCGCCGCTCCGTTCCAGTAGGAGGAGAGAAGGCTCGATCCGTAGAAGGCAATCTTCATGCGCGAAGCGTCTCGTTCATGCTCAACACCTTTCCGCCGCCGGGCCAGAGGGCCAGGGCGCTGATGGAGGCCGGCTGGATCTCGAAGCGCCCGATCCCGTCCAGCGCGATGCCGAGGGTGGCCGCGAGCACCGATTTGATGACGTCGGCATGGCTGACCACCGCGATCCGCCCTTCCGGGTGCCGCGCGCGCAGTCGCTCGATGGTGCCGAGCGCGCGCGCCTGCGCCTCGGCCATGCTCTCGCCCTGTGGCGGGCGGGCGGTGCCGCGCTCGGCGTTCCAGCGTATCCAGTCGGGATCGCCATCGAGCGAGGCGAAGTCGCGCCCCGTCCAGTGGCCGAAATCGATCTCCGTCACGCCGTCTTCGACGTGCGGGTCCAGGCCCAGCCGCGCGGCGACCGGCGCCGCCGTCTCCCGCGCGCGCTCCAGGGGGCTGGAATAGACCGCCTCGATTGCCTCATCGGCCAGCCGCCCGGCCAGTGCGCGGGCCTGGCGGTGCCCTTCCTCCCCCAGCGTCACCCCCGGCATCCGGCCGCAGAGCGTGCTGCCGACGCGCGAATGCGCCGCGTGGCGCAGCAGGAAGAGCGTGGACGCCACCCCGACTCAGCCCTCGCCGGCGACGAAGCGCAGCGTGCGCTCCCGGGCCTCGCCGTCGTCGAACTGCTGGGGCGGGGACTTCATGAAGTAGCTGGACGGCCCGGTGAGCGCGCCGCCGATGCCGCGGTCGAGCGCGAGCTTGGCGCAGCGGACGGCATCGATCACCACGCCGGCCGAGTTGGGGGAATCCCAGACCTCCAGCTTCAGCTCCACATTTAGAGGCATGCCGCCGAAGCCCGTGCCCTCCAGCCGGATCTGCGCCCATTTGCGGTCGGTCAGCCAGGGCACATGGTCGCTCGGGCCGACATGGACGCTTTCGGCCGGCAGTGGCACGTCGAACTGGCTCGTCACGGCGCGGGTCTTGGAAAGCTTCTTCGATTCCAAGCGCTCGCGCTCGAGCATGTTCAGGAAATCGGCATTGCCGCCGAAATTGAGCTGGTAGGTGCGGTCCAGCCGCACGCCGCGCTCGCGGAAGAGGTTCGCCAGCACGCGGTGCACGATGGTGGCGCCGACCTGGCTCTTGATGTCGTCGCCGATGATCGGCACGCCCCGTTGCTCGAAGCGCCGGCTCCATTCGGGGTTGGAGGCGATGAAAACGGGGATGCAGTTCACGAAGGCGCAGCCCGCACGCAGCGCCTGCTCCGCATACCACTCCGTCGCCTGTTGCGATCCCACCGGCAGGTAGGAGACGACGACGTCGGTGCGGGACTCCTCCAGGATGCCCGCCACATCGGCCACCGACGCCTCCGACTCCTCGATCTCGGCGGTGAGGTAGCGGCCGATGCCGTCGAGAGTCGGACCGCGGTTGACCACGACGCCCGATCGAGGCACTTCGGCAAAGACCTGCGTGTTGTTGGGCGGCGCGAAGATGGCCTCCGCCACGTCGTGCCCGACCTTGGCCGCGCTCACGTCGAAAGCGGCAGAGACGGCGATGTCGCGCACGTGGTATCCGCCCAGCTCCACGTTCATCAGGCCGGGCACGGGCTCGTTGGCCTGTGCCATGCGGTAGTAGGACAGGCCCTGCACGAAGGAGGACGCGCAGTTTCCAACGCCCACGATCGCGACGCGCAGCGCGCTCACGCCCTCGGTCCGTTCGCGCGCGGCGAAGCAATCGTCAAAGGATCGCGTTCCTCTCGGTGGCGCTGCGGCCGGGACGGCCGCGTGCATCAACTTAGCTATCGCCCCAACTAGCGATCAACGCCATGCCAGGATGCGTATGGTTGACCATCGTTTGCTACAAGAAAATGTGATGTTGCCGGTGCCCTTCTTCAAAGTGTCCGCTCCGGTTAAAGACTTGGGTGCTCCACCTCGGAACGCGATTCGAGACGGGCAATGGCGCTTTACGCCCTGCCGGGACCGATCATCGAGCCGGGCCCTTCCGGTCCGACGGGCGGCAGCAGCTTGAGACGGGAGGGCGAGAGCTTTGGCGGAATCAGTTCTGATCACCGGGGGCGCGGGTTTTATCGGCCGATACGTATCGCGCGCACTGCTCGACCGCGGCGACCACGTGCGTGTGCTCGACAGCTTCATTGAGCAGGTCCATGCCGACCGCGGTGCCGACGGCCTCGACTCCGAGGTTGAGGTGGTGACCGGCGACGTCCGCGACCCCGATGCGGTGAAGCGCGCGCTGCGCGGCGTGGACAAGGTCGTCCACCTTGCGGCCGAGGTCGGCGTCGGGCAGAGCATGTACGCCATCGAGCGCTACGTCTCGGTGAACGACTGCGGCACCGCGGTGCTCTTCCAGCAGCTGATTGACCAGCCGGTGAAGCGTGTCGTCGTCGCCTCCTCCATGAGCGTCTATGGCGAGGGGCTTTACCGCGACGCCGATGGCAACCTCGTGGAGGATGCGGTGCGCCAGCCGCGCCTCACGCCCGACGCGCCCTGGGACCCGCTGGACGCCAAGGGCCGCCCGCTGGTGCCGGTGCCGACGCCGGAGTGGAAGCGGACGAACCTCGCCTCGGTCTACGCCATCACGAAGTTCGTGCAGGAGCGGCTGACGCTCACCCTCGCCCCGGCTTATGGGATGGAGGGCGTCGCGCTGCGGCTCTGGAACGTCTATGGCGCCGGGCAGGCGCTCTCGAACCCCTATACCGGCGTTCTCGCGATCTTCGCCGCGCGCCTGCAGAACAACCAGCCGCCGATGATCTTCGAGGACGGGCTGCAGCGCCGCGACTTCGTGCATGTGGAGGACGTGGCGCGCGCCTTCCTCCTCGCGCTCGATCATCCGCGGGCGCCGGGCGGCGTGTATAACATCGCAAGCGGCGTGGACCGCACGGTGCAGGACGTGGCGGCCGACCTCGCCCGCGCCATGGGCCACACGGGCCTCGCCCCGGAGATCGCGGGCAAGACGCGGGCCGGCGACATCCGCCACAATATCCCCGACATCACCAAGGCCCGGGACGAGCTGGGCTATCGCACGCAGCGCCTCGACTTCACCGCGGACCTCGCGGAGCTGGCCGAGTGGGTGGCCCGCCAGCAGGCGCTGGACCGGGTGAGCCAGGCGAGGAACGAGCTGGAGCTGCGGGGGCTCGTCGCGTGACGGACGCGATGCCGAAGGCGCCGGCCCTTCCCGGCACCCGGCCAGTCCTCATCACGGGCGGTGCGGGCTTCATCGGCTCCAACCTCGCCGACCGATTGGCGGGGGAGGGGCACGACGTCCTGATCTACGACGCGCTCTCGCGCCCCGGGGTCTCGACCAACCTCGACTGGCTCAAGCAGCGGCATCCGCGCCGGATCTCCGCCACCATCGCCGATGTGCGCGACACGGCGAGCCTGGAGGCCGCGGCGGGCGAAGCCTCGGCGGTGTTCCATCTCGCGGCACAGGTGGCCGTCACCACCAGCCTCGTGGACCCGCGCGAGGACTTCGATATCAATCTCGGCGCCAGCTTCGCCCTGCTGGACGCGCTGCGCCGCCGCGGCGAACGGGTGCCACTCGTCTTCGCCAGCACGAACAAGGTCTATGGCGACCTCGGCGACGTGACGCTGGACCTGCTGGGCGATGCCTACGTGCCGCGCGACCCCACCGTGCGCGCGCGCGGCGTGAGCGAGGACCGGCCGCTCGACTTCCACACGCCCTATGGCTGCTCCAAGGGCGCGGCGGACCAGTACGTGCTCGATTTCGGCCGCTCCTTCGGCGTTCCGACGGCGGTGCTGCGGATGAGCTGCATCTACGGCCAGCGCCAGATGGGCACCGAGGACCAGGGCTGGGTCGCCCACTTCATCCTCCGCGCGCTGCGGGGGGAGCCGATCAGCATCTACGGCGACGGCTGCCAGGTGCGGGACGTGCTGGACGTGCGCGACGCGGTGGATGCCTATGTCTCCGCCTGGCGGCGCATCGACGAGGTCTCGGGCCGCCCCTTCAATCTCGGCGGCGGGCCGGTCAACGCGATCAGCCTGCGCCAGCTCCTGGCGCATATCGGCGACATTACGGGACGGCCGGTCGAGACGCACTACGCCGACTGGCGCGCGGGCGATCAGCGCTACTACGTCTCCGACACGGGGCGCGCGGTGCGGGAACTCGGCCTCCGCCCGGCCCGTCCGTGGCGCGAGGGCGTGGCGGCCCTGGCCGGCTGGCTGCGCGAGGAGCGCGCGGCGCCCGAGCACGCCGCCGAGCACGCCAGCGCGTGACCGATGGCTCGCGAGGCCGCGGCGCGAGGCTGCTGATCACGGCGGATGCGGCCGGTGGTGTCTGGACCTACGCGCTCGACCTCGCGGCCGGGCTCTCCTCGGCGGGCGTGACGCCGGTCATCGCCGTGCTCGGCCCCGCGCCGCGGGGGGATCAACTCGTCCGCGCGGCCGCGATACCCGGCCTGGAGCTGCTGCCGACCGGCCTGCCGCTGGACTGGCTGGCTGAGGGGCCGGAGGAACTGCGCGCTTCCGGCGAGGCCCTGGCCGCCCTGGCCGAGGCCGCGCGGGTGGATGCCGTCCACCTGAACAGCCCGGCGCACGCTGCCGGCACGGCCTTTCCCGTGCCCATCGTCGCCGTATCGCATTCCTGCGTCGTCACTTGGTGGGATGCCGTTTATGGCGGCGCGCTGCCGCCGGATTTCGCCTGGCACGCCGAGCTGATGCGCCGGGGGTGCCTCGCCGCCTCCACGCTCGTCACGCCCAGCCGCGCCTTCGGGGAGGCCACCGCGCGGCGCTACGCCCTGCCGCGGCGGCCGGTGGTGGTGCATAACGGCCGCCGCCCCATGGCGCCGCCGGGCGAGGTTCCGGCGGGCACGCCGCCGCTCTTCGTGCTCACGGCCGGGCGGCTCTGGGACAAGGGGAAGAACCTCCGCACGCTCGACCTCGCGGCCGCGCGCCTCGACGTGCCGGTGCTCGCGGCTGGGCCGGTAGCGGGGCCGAACGGCGACCGGGCGGAGCCGCGGCATGTCCGCGCCCTCGGGCATCTCGGCGAGCCGGCCCTGGCCGCGCTGCTCGCGCAACGCCCGATCTACGCCTCCCTCGCGCTCTACGAGCCCTTCGGGCTGGCGGTGCTGGAGGCCGCGAGTGCAGGCTGCCCGCTGGTGCTGTCGGATATCCCGACGTTCCGCGAACTCTGGGGCGCCGCCGCCCTCTACGTGCCACCGCGCGACGAAGCCGCCGCCGCCGCGGCCATCGCGCGCCTTGCGTCGGACCCGTTGGAGCGCGCGCGCCTCGGCGCCGCCGCCCGTCGCCGCGCGGCCCGCTACACGGTGGACGCGATGGCGGGCGCGATGCTCGACGTGTACCGCCCACTGATCGTGTCCGGGAGCGTGGCGGCGTGAGGTTCGTCTATCTTACCCACTCCCTCGCCTCCTGCTGGAACCACGGCAACGCGCATTTCCTGCGCGGCGTACTGCGCGAGCTGATCCATCGCGGCCATGACGTGCGGGCGATGGAGCCGGAGGATGCCTGGAGCCTTGAGAATCTCCTGCGCGACCACGGCGAGGCCGGGCTCGACGCGTATCGCGCGAACTATCCCGAACTTCGCTCCACCGCCTTTACGGGGACGGAGGGGTTGGAGGCCGCGCTCTCGGATGCCGACGTCGTCATCGTGCATGAATGGAACGAGCCCTCCCTCGTCGCTGCGGTCGGGCGCCTTCGCCGGCTGGGTGCGCCGTTCACGCTGATCTTCCACGACACGCACCACCGCGCGGTCAGCGATCCCGAGGCTATCCGCACCTTCGATCTCGACGGCTACGACGCCGTGCTGGCCTTCGGCGCCACGCTCTCCGAGGTCTACCGGCGCTGGGGCTGGGGCGATCGCGTCTTCACCTGGCACGAGGCGGCGGACACGCGCCTCTTTCACCCGCCCGAGGCGGAGGGGCCGCGCGAGGGGCTCGTCTGGATCGGCAACTGGGGCGACGGCGAGCGGACGGCGGAGCTGGAGGGCTTCCTTCTCCGCCCCGCGCGGGAGGCCGGGTTGCCGCTCGACATCTTCGGCGTGCGCTACCCGGAGGAGGCGCGGGCCATGCTCGAGCGCCACGGCGCGCGCTACCGCGGTTGGTTGCCCAATGCCCGGGCGCCGGAGGTCTTCGCGCGCCATCTCGCGACCGTCCATGTGCCGCGCCGCTTCTACGTGGACATGCTGCCGGGTATCCCGACCATCCGCGTCTTCGAGGCGCTGGCCTGCGGCATCCCGCTCGTCTCCGCCCCTTGGCGGGACGAGGAGGGGCTGTTCCGCCCCGGCCAGGACTATCTCACGGCCCGCGACGGCGCCGAGATGACACGGCACCTCCTGGCCCTCCGCGACGATCCCGCCCTGCGCCGCACGCTCGTTGAGAGCGGCCTCGAGACCATTCGCGCCCGCCATAGCTGCGCGCATCGCGTTGACGAGCTGATGAGCATTCTCTTCCGCCTGGGCGCGGCGCCCGTGCGGAAGCTGGGCCCCACCCGCACTGAAGAGGCGCCCGCGCCATGAGCAGCACCGCGACGCTTTCCACGGAGGAGATCCGCGCCCGCGTGGAGGCGCTGGGCGACTGGTTCCACAACCTCGACCTCGGGGGTGTGCGGACCGCGCCGAACCACTTCCTCTACGACTACCCCGCGAACAAGTTCCGCCGCTTCGCCCACGCCATCCCCGCTGATCTCACGGGCAAGAGCGTGCTCGATATCGGCTGCAACGCCGGCTTCTACTCGATGGAGATGAAGCGGCGCGGGGCCGCCCGCGTGCTCGGCATCGACAGCGACGAGCGCTACCTCGCCCAGGCGCGCCTGGCCGCGGAGGTGACAGGGCTGGAGGCGGAGTTCCGCAACCTATCCGTCTACGACGTGGGCGCGCTGGGCGAGCGCTTCGACCTCGTGATCTTCATGGGCGTCCTCTACCACCTCCGCCACCCGCTGCTGGCGCTGGACCTCATCCACGAGCATGTGGCGGACGACCTGCTGCTGTTCCAGTCGATGCAGCGCGGTGCGAAGACGGTGATGACGCCCGAGGCCGACTACCCCTTCTCCGAGACGGCGATCTTCGACGATCCCGCCTGGCCGAAGCTGCACTTCATCGAGCGGGACTACTCGAAGGACCCCTCCAACTGGTGGGTGCCGAATGCCGCCGCGGCGGAGGCCATGCTCCGCTCCTCCGGCTTCGCGATCCTCGATCACCCCGAGCAGGAGGTCTATCTTTGCCGGCGCGCGGAGGCCCCCTGGGGCGCCGGCGCCGTCTATCCCGCGACTGGACGCGACGAGAGAGGAAGCCGCGCGTGATCGAAGCCGCGATGATCTGGAACGAGCCGAACAACAAGTCCCACTGGGACCCCGAGCTCGATCCCGGCTGGGCGATCTTCGCCGAGACCGCCCGCGGCGCCGCCCGCGCCATCCGCGAGGCGAACCCGAACCTGCCGCGCGTCCTCGGCGGCATCTCGCCGATCGACCCCTCCTTCATCGTCAACATGACGGAGCGCGGGTTGATGGAGGAGATCGACGTCGTCGCCGTGCACGGCTTCCCGCTCGACTGGAACCTCTGGAAGATCGACGAGTGGCCCGCCAAGATCGACGAGATCCGCGCGGTGACCGACAAGCCGATCTGGGTGAGCGAGGTGGGCATCTCCACCTTCGGGGCGGAGGAGGTGCAGGTCTGGGGCCTCAACCGCACCGCCGAGCTGCTGGTCGGCAAGGCGCCGCGCATCCACTGGTACTCGCTTTACGACCTGCCGCAGGCCTGGGGCGCCACCACGCGCCATCGGGAAGCCGAGGGTTCCTCCTACTACCGCCACTTCTACATGGGCCTGCTGCGCGAGGACGGGTCGCCCAAGCCGGCGATCGAGCATTTCGGCAAGCACGCGCCGGAGATGGGCCTCTGCCAGTGGTTCCACTACGAGGACCATCGCCTGCATGACGCGGTGGCCTGGATGAAGCGGCTCGGCGTGCGGCATCTCCGCACCGGCCTCTCCTGGGCCGACAGCTTCCGCCCCAACGCGCTCGACTGGTTCGACCGGCAGATGGAGGCGCTGGCGGATTTCGACGTGACCGTGACCTTCTGCTTCACGCCGGAGCACCGGGGCATCGCGCCCCACCACACCAGCCCGCCCCAGGTGCCCGAGGAATTCGCCGAGTTCTGCGCTTCCATGGTGCGCCGCTACGCGCCGGCGCGAGCGTCGGTAGCGGCCTGAAGAGAAGCCTTCCCCGCTCATGACTGACCAGATGCGCGCCGCCGTCCTGACCGGACCCGGCCAGTTCTCCGTGCGCGAGGTGCCGCGCCCCGAGCCCGGCCCCGGGCAAGTGCGGCTGCGGCTGGAAGGCTGCGGGGTCTGCGCCTCCAACCTCACGCCCTGGTCGGGACCCGACTGGATGCGCTTCCCGACCGAGCCCGGCGACCTCGGCCACGAGGCCTGGGGCGTGGTGGACGCGCTGGGCGAGGGGGTGGGGGGGCTGCACATCGGCAACCGCGTGGCCGCGCTCACCTATCGCGGCTACGCGGAATACGACATCGCGGAGGCCGGCAACATCGTGCCCCTGCCGGCCTCGCTCGCGGGCCAACCTTTCCCGGGCGAGCCGCTGGGCTGCGCGATGAACATCTTCCGCCGCAGCGGGATCGTGGCGGGGCAGGCGGTGGCCATCGTCGGGATCGGCTTCCTCGGCGCCATCCTGACGCGGCTGGCGACGGATGCGGGCGCGCGCGTCATCGCCATCTCCCGCCGTCCCTACTCGCTCGACCTCGCGCGCCGCATGGGCGCGGCCGAGACGATCCCGATGGAGGATCACCACGCCATCATCGAGCAGGTGAAGGCCCTGACCGATGGGCGCTTCTGCGAGGTGGTGATCGAGGCCGTTGGCAAGCAGTGGCCGCTCGACCTCGCGGGCGAGCTGACGGCGGAGCGCGGCCGGCTGGTTGTCGCGGGCTATCACCAGGACGGGCCGCGACAGGTGAACATGTGGCTCTGGAACTGGCGCGGGATCGACGTGATCAACGCGCATGAGCGCGACCCGAAGGTCTATGTCGAGGGCATCCGCGAGGCCGTGGACGCCATCGCCTCAGGCCGCCTGGACCCCTCGTCGCTCTTCACCCATGCCTACGGGCTGGAAGGGCTGGGTGAGGCGCTGGACGCCACGCGGGACCGGCCGGACGGCTTCCTGAAGGCCCTGGTGCGCTTCCCGTGAGCCGTCCGCGCCTCGGCTTCCTTGGCACCGGCTGGATCGGGCGCCACCGCATGGCCGCGATCCTCGCGAGCGGCGCGGCGGAGGCGGTGGGGATCGCCGATCCCTCGCCCGAGATGGCGGCGGAGGCGGCGAAGCTCGCCCCCGGCGCCGCTGTCGTGGGCAGCCTCGACGAACTTCTCGCCCTGCGGCCCGACGGCGTGGTCATCGCGACGCCGAGCGCCCTCCACGCGGAGCAGTCCATCCGGGCGCTGCAAGCCGGCGCGGCCGTCTTCTGCCAGAAGCCGCTCGGCCGCACCGCCGCCGAGGCGCGGGCCGTGGTGGAGGCGGCGCGCGGGGCCGACCGGCTTCTCGCGGTCGACCTCTCCTATCGCCACACGGAGGGGATGCGCCGCATCCGCGAGGTGATCGGGCAAGGCGGCCTCGGCCACCTCTTCGCCGTGGACCTGACCTTCCACAACGCCTACGGGCCGGACAAGCCCTGGTTCCGCGACCCCGCCCTTTCCGGCGGCGGCTGCGTCATGGATCTCGGCGTTCATCTCGTGGACCTCGCCCTTTGGGTCCTCGATTTTCCGGCAGTTATCGATGTTTCCAGCGCCCTCTTCGCCGGGGGCGAGCCGCTAGCGGGCCGAACCGACCGGGTGGAGGACTACGCCGTCGCCACCCTCACGCTCGCGACCGGCGCGGTGGTGCGGCTCGCCTGTTCCTGGAACCTCCATGCCGGGCGCGACGCAGTGATCGCGGCGGAGTTCCAGGGAAGTGCGGGTGGGGCTGCGCTGCGCAACGAGAACGGCTCCTTCTACGACTTCACCGCGGAGCGCTTCCGTGGCACCGCCCGTGAGACGCTCGCGAGCCCGCCCGACGACTGGGGCGGGCGCGCCGCCGCCGATTGGGCCGCGCGCCTCGCGGCCGGCGCGCGCTTCGATCCCTCGACAGTCAAACTCGTGGCGGTGGCCCAGGTGCTGGACCGCATCTACGGGCGCTAGCCCGGCCCCCGCGCCATCGCCTCGATCCGCCGCGCCACCGCCGCGAGGCGGGGGCCGATCTCCGTCATCACCCTCTCCCGGCCAAGCATGAAGGCGGGGGCGCCGCAGTTCAGGGCCACGACCTCGCCCCCTGGCAGCGCCACGGCCGCGCCCGCCGCGTGCACTGTCGCCTGCCAGTCGCCGAGCGAGGCGGTGAAGCCGAGCTCTTCCTGCATCGCCACGGCCTCGCGAAGGCCGTCGCGGATCGCCGGCCACTCCCCCGGCTGCCGGGCGGCGAGGTCGCGGTCGATCGCCTCCCGCTCCGCCTCACCCGAGCGCGCGTACCAGGCGCGGCCCATGGCCGTCAGCGCGAGCGGCAGGCGCGATCCGACCTCTAATTGCAGCGCGACGGCAGTGCGCGGCGAGACGTGCTCCACATAGACCATCAGCAGCCCGTCCCGCTTGCCCAACGAGGTGGAGGCCTGCGTCTCCTCCGACAGGGCGCGCATCAGCGGCGCGGCCAGCCGCCGGATGCTCATATTGGCCAGCGCGAGCTGCCCGAGCGGCACCGCGCCAAGGCCGAGCTGGTACTTCGCGAAGCGCGGCAGGTAGGTGAGGTAGCCCAGCCGCGTCAGCGTGTGCGTGAGGCGCGAGACGGTGGCGCGCGGCAGGCCCGTGCGCTCCGCCAGCTCCTGGTTGCCGAGCATCGGGTCCTCGGCCCGGAAGGCGTGGAGGATGTCGAAGCCGCGGGCGATCGCCGCCACGAACTGCCGGTCCTCGCCCGGGTCCACCTCCGCTTCCGCCGCGCGCTTCCGCATGGCCCATCCTCTCGCGCTTGACCGCGCCCCTGGCTCTCCGATACCAAGAGCGAAGCGGCAGAACATATTTCCGCATTGCGGAATATACGACAAGGCCGGCGAGAGGAGACGACGGTGCGGCGCCAGATGGCGGTTTCCCGAACCCATGGCTGAGGAGGCGCTCGCAGCGCCGCTCCGCCCCTGGCTCGCGTCCTACCCGCCGGGCTGCCGCTGGGATGCGCCCATCGCGACCGGCACCATCGGCGACCTGCTGGACCGGGCGGTAGCGCGCTGGGGTGGCCAGCCTGCGCTGGAGTACCGCGGCCAGAGGGTGAGCTACACCGCCCTCGGCGCCGCGGTGGACCGGCTGGCGGCCGGCCTGATGCGCCTTGGGGTGGCGCCGGGCCTTCCCGTCGGGCTGCTGCTGCCGAACACGCCCTGGCACCCCGTCTGCTTTCTCGCCCTGGCAAAGCTGGGGGCGCGGGTGGTGCATCTCAGCCCGCTCGATGCCCGCCGGGTGCTGCACCACAAGTTGACCGACAGCAGCGCGCGGATCGTCATCACTACTGACCTGCCGGGTCTGCTTCCCACGGCGCTGGAGATGCTGGAGGCGGGCATCGTCGATCGCGTGCTGCTCGGCGAGGATGCCGCCTGGGGCGGGGCGCCAGGGGAGGGGAACCCGCGCGCGCTCAATCTTTCCGCCCTTGATGGCAGTGCGGTGCCCGTCTGGCCGCAGGTTTCGCCGGGGGACGTCGCGCTTTTACAGTATACCGGCGGCACGACCGGCATGCCGAAGGGCGCCATGCTCACCCACGCGAACCTAACGGCCGCCGTGGATATCTACCGCCACTGGGTAGATGGCGGCGCGCTGGCGGAGGGCGAGCAGCGCGTCATGGGCGTGCTGCCGCTGTTCCATATCTACGCCCTGACAAGCGTGCTGCTGCGCCACCTCTCCTGCGGCAACGAGATCCTGCTGCGCCCGCGCTTCGAGGCCGAGACGGTGCTGCGCGACATCGAGACGCGGCGCGTGACCGTGCTGTCGGGCGTGCCAACCATGTGGATCGCGCTGCTGAACCAGCCGGGGGCGGCATCGCGCGACTTCTCCTCGCTCCGCGCCTGCGTCTCCGGCGGTGCGCCGCTGCCCTTTGATGTCGGTGCGAAGGTGGAGGCGATGCTCGGCCAGCGCCTGCATATCGGCTGGGGGATGACCGAGACCTCGCCCGCCGGCACGCGCGTGCCGATCGCGGCCACGCTTCGCCCGGGCATCATCGGCGTGCCCCTGCCAGGCGTGGACATGCGCATCGTGGCGCTGGACGATCCCTCCCGCGCGCTGCCACCCGGTGAGGCCGGGGAGATGGCCATTCGCGGCCCCAATGTCTTCGCCGGCTACCTCAACCAGCCCGCCGAGACCGCGGCCGCCTTCCGCGACGGCTGGTTCCTCACCGGGGATATCGGCCGCATGGAGGCGGACGGGATGTTCTTCCTCATGGACCGGCGGAAGAACATGATCATCTCCGGTGGCTTCAACGTGTACCCGGCGGCGATCGAGGGCGCGATCTACGAGCACCCCGACGTGAACGAGGTGGTGGTGATCGGCATTCCCGACGCCTATCGCGGCCAGTCCGCCAAGGCCTTCGTGACGCTGCGCGCCGGCGCGCCCGAGATGACGCTCGACGCGCTGAAGGATTTCCTGCGCGACCGTCTCGGCCGCCACGAGATGCCGACCGCGCTGGAACTGCGCACCGAACTTCCCCGCTCCCCCGCCGGCAAGCTGCTGGCCAGTGCCCTGGTCGCCGAGGAAATGGCCCGGAGCGCGACGCCCAAGGAAAGCCCCACCCTATGACCGATGCCGTGATCGTCTCCACCGCCCGCACGCCGATCGGGCGCGCCATGCGCGGGGCGCTGAACGCCACCCATGGCGCCGACATGGCCGCCCACGCCATCGGCGCCGCCATGTCGCGCGCGGGCCTTGAGCCCGAGGCGGTGGAGGAGGTGATCCTGGGCTGCGGCTATCCGGAGGGTGCGACCGGCGGCAACGTGGCCCGCCACGCGGCGATCCGCGCCGGCATCCCCGTCACCTCCGCCGGCGTCACCGTCAGCCGCTTCTGCGCCTCCGGCCTGGAAGCGATTGGCGCCGCCGCCAAGCGCATCATCGTGGACAAGGTGCCGGTGGCCGTCGCGGGCGGGGTGGAATCCATCTCCCTCGTGCAGCCCACGGTGAACCGGAACCACTACCGCAACGCCTGGCTGGAGGCGAACAAGCCCTCCATCTACGACACGATGATCGACACGGCGGACCTCGTGGCCGAGCGCTACGGCATCTCCCGCGAGGCGCAGGACGAGTTCGCGCTGGAGAGCCAGCGCCGCACCGCGAGCGCCCAGCAGGCCCGCCGCTTCGACGACGAGATCGTGCCGATCACCGCGACGATGAACGTGACGGACAAGGCGACCGGCGAGGTCCGCCAGCAGGAGGTCACCCTCTCCAAGGACGAGGGCAACCGGCCTGACACCTCCATCGAGGGCCTGTCCAAGCTCAAGCCGGTGAAGGAAGGCAAGTACATCACTGCGGGCAACGCCAGCCAGCTCTCGGACGGCGCCAGCGCCAGCGTGCTCATGTCCGCCGAGGAGGCGGCGCGGCGCGGGCTGCAGCCGCTCGGCATCTTCCGCGGCCTCGCCGTCGCGGGCTGCGAGCCGGAGGAGATGGGCATCGGCCCCGTCTTCGCCGTGCCCCGCCTGCTCGCCCGCCATGGGCTGAAGGTGGAGGATATCGGCCTGTGGGAGCTGAACGAGGCCTTTGCCTCCCAGTCCATCTACTGCCGCGACACGCTCGGCATCGACCCGGAGCTGGTCAACGTGAATGGCGGCGCCATCTCCATCGGGCACCCTTTCGGCATGAGCGGCGCGCGCATGGTCGGCCACGCGCTGATCGAGGGGCGCCGCCGCGGGGTGCGCTACGCCGTTGTGACGATGTGCGTGGCCGGCGGCCAGGGCGCCGCCGGGCTGATCGAGATCGCGTAAGGAGCAACGCCAATGGACCTGCGCTTCACGCCCGAGGAGATCGCCTTCCGCGACGATCTCCGCCGCTTCTTCCGCGAGAAGGTGCCCGCCGAGATTCGCCGAAAGGTGGCCGAGGGCCGGCACCTCGACCGCGAGGACATCATCACCTCCCACCGCATCCTGAACGCGGCGGGGCTGGCCACGCCGAACTGGCCGGTGGCCTGGGGCGGCAAGGACTGGTCGCCGGTGCAGCGCTACCTCTACACCGAGGAGCTGCAGCGCGCCGCCGTGCCGCTGCCGCTGCAGTTCAACGTCTTCATGGTCGGCCCCGTGATCGCCGCTTTCGGCTCGGAGGAGCAGAAGCGCAAGTTCCTGCCGGCGACGGCCAACCTCGATATCTGGTGGTGCCAGGGCTTCTCCGAGCCCGGCGCGGGCTCCGACCTCGCCTCGCTCCGCACCAGCGCGGAGAAGCGGGACGGGAAGTACATCGTCTCCGGCCAGAAGGCCTGGACGACGCTCGGCCAGCACGCCGACTGGATCTTCTGCCTTGTCCGCACGGACAAGGAGGCGAAGAAGCAGCGCGGCATCTCCTTCCTGCTGATCGACATGAAGACGCCGGGCATCACGGTGCGCCCCGTCATCACCATCGACGGCGCGCACGAGGTGAACGAGGTCTTCTTCGACGATGTCGAGGTTCCGATGGAGAACCTCGTGGGCGAGGAGAACCGCGGCTGGGACTACGCCAAGTTCCTCCTCGCCAACGAGCGCACGGGCATCGCGCGCATCGGTCTCTCGAAGCAGCGCCTGGCGCGCGCCAAGCGCCTCGCGCGTGAGACGGAGGCGGGCGGGCGCACGCTGTGGGAGGACGGGGACTTCCGCCGCCGCGTCGCCGAGCTGGAGGTGGGGCTGAAGGCGCTGGAGATCACCCAGATGCGCGTGGTCGCCAACCAGCGCCACCGCGACGCCGACAAGCCCGATCCGGCCTCCTCGATCCTCAAGATCAAGGGTTCCGAGCTGCAGCAGGCGACGACGGAGCTGCTGCTGGAGGTCGCCGGCCCCTACGCGCTGCCCGCGCCGGAGCATGACCGGCCGGAGGGCTGGAACGAGCCCGCCGTCTCGCCCGAATGGGCCGATGCCGCGGCGCCGCTCTACTTCAACTACCGCAAGGTCTCGATCTACGGCGGCTCGAACGAGATCCAGCGCAACATCATCGCCAAGGCCTTCCTGGGTCTCTGAGAGGATACGCGGCGTGGACTTCGACCTGACGGAGGAGCAGCGGCTCCTCAAGGAAAGCATCGACCGCTTCGCGGCGGACAACGCGCGCGACCCGGCGCAGCACGGGGGCGCGGGCGATGGCGCGGCGCTCTGGAACGGCCTTGCCGAGCTCGGCGTCCTCGCGCTTCCCTTCGCGGAGGAGGATGGCGGCATCGGCGGTGGCCCCGTCGAGACGATGATCGTCATGGAGTCGATCGGGCGCTCCCTGATTACCGCGCCCTACCTCTCCACGGTCGTGCTCGGCGGCGGCTTCCTTCGCCTCGGCGGCAGCGAGGCGCAGCGGGCGGAGTTCATCCCGCAGGTCGCGGACGGCTCGCTGAAGATCGGGTTCGCGCAGCTTGAGCGGCAGTCGCGCTACGATCTTTACGACGTCGCCACCACCGCGCGGCGGGAGGGCGGCGATTTCATGCTCGACGGCCGCAAGGGCGTGGTGCTGGGCGGCGACGATGCCGGCCTTCTGGTCGTCACCGCCCGCACCGCCGGCGGGCGCCGCGACCATGACGGCATCACCCTCTTCCTGGTGGACGCGAACGCGCCGGGCGTCTCCCGCCATGGCATGCCCGCGCAGGACGGTACCCGCGTGGCCGAGATCTCCCTCGACGGCGTGCGCGTGCCGGCCGATCGCGTGCTGGGCGAGGTCGATGCCGGCCTGCCGCTGGCCGGGCGCGTGGTGGACGTGGCGCTCTCAGCCCTCTGCGCCGACAGCCTCGGCGCGATGGAGGAACTGCACCGCATGACCGTGGACTACCTCAAGCAGCGCCAGCAGTTCGGGGTCACCATCGGGTCGTTCCAGGCTCTCCAGCACCGTGCGGCGGACATGCTGGTGGCGGTGGAGCAGGCGCGTTCCATGGCGCTCTACGCCGCGATGATGGCGGAGGAGCCGGACGCCCGCGAGCGTCGCCCGGCCATCGCCGCGGCCAAGGCGCAGGTCAACCGCTCCTCCCGCCTCGTCGGGCAGGAGGCGGTCCAGCTGCACGGCGGCATCGCGATGACCTGGGAATACCGCGCCGGCCACCTCTTCAAGCGCCTGACCTCCAACGAACTGCTCTTCGGCGACACCGACCACCACCTGCGCGAGGTTGCGGAGGCCGGCGGGCTGGTGGAAGAGATCTGACGGAACGCTGCTGCGCACCGGGAAGGGCCGAAGGGCCTGCCGAGGAGGAAACCAACCATGACCGCTGACATCATCGGCCGCCGCGGCGCGCTCGCGCTCGGCACCGGCCTTGCCCTTGCCCGCCCGGCGCTGGCCCAGTCCCGCTTCCCCGACCGGCCGATCCGCCTGATCGTGCCCTGGGGGCCGGGCGGCTCCACCGATATCCTCATGCGCGCCCTGGCCGATGCCGTCTCCCGCCGCGTCGGCCAGCCGGTGGTGGTGGAAAACCGCGCCGGCGCGGGTGGCATCCTCGGCGCGCAGCTTCTCGCGGGCGGGGCGCGGCCGGACGGCTACACGCTGTCGCAGATCCCCATCTCGGTCTTCCGCTACCCGCAGATGGTGCCGCGCCCGCCCTTCGATCCCATGAAGGACTTCACCTACATCGCGCAGATCACCGGCTATCTCTTCGGCGTGGTGGTGAAGGCGGATGCGCCCTGGCAAACCTTCCGCGAGCTGCTGGACTACGCGAAGGCGAACCCTGGCAAGATCAACTACGGCACGCCCGGCTCCGGCACATCGCTTCACATCACCATGGAGCAGATCGCGGCCAAGCAGGGGATCGAGTGGGTGCAGGTGCCCTATCGCGGCGCGGCGGAGAACCTGCAATCTACCCTCTCCGGCAATACCCAGGTCTCGGCGGAAACCAGCGGCTGGTCCGAACTCGTCGCGGCCGGGCAACTCCGCCTTCTCTGCACCTGGGGCCCGGAACGCGCCAAGCGCTTCCCCGACGCGCCGACGCTGAAGGAACTCGGCCTCGATATCGTCTCCACCTCGCCCTACGGCATCGGCGGTCCCGCAGGGATGGACCCCGCGGTCGTGCGCGTGCTCGAGGAAGCCTTCCGCGACGCCGCCCAGGACCCCGCCCACGCCGCAGTGCTGGACCGCTACGACATGTCCCCCGCCTTTCTCGGCAGCGCGGACTACACCGTGGCCGCACGGGCGCAGTACGAGGAGGACGGGGCGATGATCCGGCGCCTGGGGCTCAAGGCGGGGTAGGCCGGTCCTGTGTGACTCCGGGAAGAGGAAGAAGGAATTCTTCCTCTCCCCGGACCCCTCTCCATCATCTTTTTCTTCGAATTTAGGATGCCTCACGGCCGGTGCGCCTCGGGTCAATGACCCGAGGCGATTGCACGTGCAGGAAGGGCGCGCCGAAAGAACCGGTCCCCGATCATCGCATCCGCGCCAGCCCGATGGGGATCCAAGGGCCTCAGGCCCTTGGCGGGTGAGGTTCGGAGAGGGCAGAGCCCTCTCCGGAGCCGCAGGGCAACGGCAGAAGGATGCGCAAGAGGGCCCTCAGCCGCCCCGCGCCTGCGCCAGCACCTTCTCCGCCTCCGCGGACTCGCCCGCCCAGGCCACGAACTGGTCCGGCCGCACCAGCACGTTCTCGGCGGCGTAGTTGCGCCTGGCTTCCTCGCTGAGGGCGATCACCGCGAGCGGCATGCCCAGCCTGTTCGCGGCCTCACGGAATTCAGTGGCCACCGTGCCATCAGGCGAGGTGGAGAGCAGCGAGAAGCCCTGACTCAACTCCTCGTAGACGTTGCGGCCGCTGGCCATGACCTGCGGTGCCAGGTGATGGCCGGCGCGCGCGGTCAGGCTGTGCGTGCCGACGGCGCTCGGGCCGCGCGGCTCGCCTGGCAGGGCCTGCACGATGGGTGATCCTTCGTAGTTCGGCTCGAAGGACGCCACCTCCGCGGCCGCACTGGATGTCCGTGTGGCCCAGCCGGCCTCGAAGCCTGCCCGGTCGCGCGCCGGGTCGTGCGCGGCGAGGAAGTCGCGGTCCACGTGGATCGAGCGCTCGATGAAGTCGCCGGCGGTGGAGGCGAAGACCGGCCGCCTCTCGGCGTCGTAGGAGTCGAGCAGTCCTTGCCCGCCCCAGCCATCGAAGCACGCGGCGAGCTTCCAGCCGAGGTTCACCGCGTCCTCCAGCCCCGTGTTGATGCCGTAGCCGCCGTAGGGCGGGTGGCTGTGTGCGGCATCCCCCGCCACGAAGAGGCGGCCCTTGCGGTAGCTGTCCGCGATGGCGAAGCGCAGGTCCCAGAACCCGATATGCTCGAACTCGGCGTCGAACTGCGCGCCGGCAGCCCGGTGCAGCATCGCGGTGAAATCGGTGTTGTCCTTCGTCGTGTCCGCCGGCACGGGCGCGTGGAAGAACCAGGTGGTGCCGAGGTCCACGCGTCCGAAGAACTGCCAGTATCCCTCAAGGTCCGGGTGCAGCACGTTGTAGAAGGACTTCCCGGGGTAGCGCTTCAGCAACTCGTGCAGTCCCTCGGAACGGAAGACGAGCAGCACCATGAGGCGATCGTGGTCCGAGCGCGTCTGGGTGATGCCCGCCGCCTCGCGCACGGTGGACTTGCTGCCGTCGCAGCCCACGGCATAGGCGGCGCGGAGGGTCCGCCGGCCCGTGCCCTTCCGCTCGGCGACGGTGACGGTCACGCCGTCAGCGTCCTGCTCCACCCCCTCCGCGGTCCAGCCATAGAGGGTCGTGATCCCCGGCAGGGTTGCGGCCCGCGCCCGCAGCACCGCCTCGGTCGCGTATTGCGGCAGGCGCTCGTTGCCCGTGAAGTAGAACTGCCGCACCAGTTCGCGTTGCAGCCAGTCGTGCTGGTACTCGCCCAGCAGCGTGCCGTAGGCGGTCAGCCCGCCCATCCCGTACTCGGGCGGGATGGTCCGCGCGGCCCGCAACGCGGCCTCCGCGCCCCAGAAATGGAAGTGCTCCATGGTCCGCTGGGTCAGGTTCTGACCCTTGGGGATCGGCTGAGGGGAGGGGTAGCGCTCCACCAGGATCGACCGCACGCCGCGCAGCGCCAGTTCGATCGCGAGCCCTGTTCCCACCGGTCCGCCGCCGACGATGATGACCTGCGTGCTGTCGTGATTGTCTGACATCGAGGCGTTTCCGGTTCTTTCTTGAGCAGGCCCGAGATTTCCATCCCAGTCGCCGTCAGTCAAGATCGTCAGACGACTGATTAAATTTGTAAGCACCCCCTGGCGCTCGCCCCTGATTCCTGCGAACCCCTTCCCATGCCCGACCACGCCCTGGAAGCGCGGCCGTGAACGGCCAGGCCCGCAAGCCCCGTCCAGCCCCTGCCCAGGGGTCCGCGCCCGAGGCGGGCTTCCTCGCGGCGATCTACGCGCGCCCGGGCTTCAAGCTGCGCCGCGCGCACCAGATCGCCCTCTCGGTCTTCGCCGAGGAGTGCCGCAGCCTCGAGGTCACCTCCACGCAGTACGGCATCCTCGTCGCCGTCAGCGAGCGACCCGGCCTCGACCAGGTCGGTGTCGCCCAGGCGCTGGGGCTGGACCGCTCCACCACCGGCATGGTGGTCGGGCTGCTGGAGGGACGCGGCCTGCTCCGCCGCGACCGCCACGCGACCGACGGCCGCCGCCGCGTGCTTTCCCTCACCGAGGAGGGGGCGCGCCTTCTCGAGGCCCTGGCACCGGCGGCCGAGCGCGCCCGGCGCCGACTACTCGCCCCCCTCTCCGCCGAGGAGGCGCGGACCCTCACCGCGCTGCTCGACCGCCTGATGGACCATCACGACGCCCTCGTCCGCGTCCCGCTCATGCGCCCGGAGCGGTGAGGCGCCGTACCCACACGCCCGTGATGCAGGGGCGCGCGCGCCGGCGTGACGCGGGCGCCCGGCTCGCGCATCCTGCGGCCCGGCCGAACCGCGCCCCGTGAACACAGGGGCCAGGGGCCGCCGGAGCATCCCGCGGCCTGCTGCGCCCACCAGGAGAAACGCGATGAGCGTCGAGAGCGACCCCGCGGGCGTCATGCCCGAATGCCCCGACGGCGCCCCGGTCTGCCAGGTGATCCTGCCTCGCACGCACGACATCGGCGGCTTCGAGGTGCGCCGCGCGCTCCCCGCCAAGGGGCGCCAGATGGTCGGCCCCTTCATCTTCTTCGACCAGATGGGACCGGGCGAGTTCCTGACCGGCAAGGGCCTGGACGTGCGCCCGCACCCGCATATCGGTCTCTCGACGGTCACCTACCTCTTCGAGGGCGAGATCCAGCACCGCGACACCCTGGGCTCCGACCTCTCGATCCGCCCGGGCGACGTGAACTGGATGACCGCCGGCCGCGGCATCGCCCATTCCGAGCGCACCGGCCAGGCGCTTCGCAACCATGCCAACCCGCTCTACGGCATCCAGTCCTGGGTCGCGCTCCCCCGCGCGCAGGAGGAGGCGGCGCCGGCCTTCGTCCACCACCCCGCCGATACCCTGCCGGTCATCGAGGACGGGGCCGCGCGGCTCCGCCTCATCGCCGGCCATGGCTGGGGGGCGCGATCCCCGGTCGAGACGCCCTCCGACCTCTTCTACGCGGACGCCATCCTCTCTCCTGGTGCCCTCCTGCCCCTGCCCGACCACGAGGAGCGCGGCGCCTATGTGGTGGAAGGCGAGGTCAGCGTGGGCGAGGACCGCTTCGAGGCCGGCCGCATGCTCGTCTTCCGCGCGGGCGACGACCTGGCGCTCCGCGCCGGACCCCGGGGCGCGCGCCTGCTGATGCTCGGCGGCGCGGCCATGGACGGGCCGCGCCACCTTTTCTGGAACTTCGTCTCCTCCTCGCGCGAGCGGATCGAACAGGCCAAGGCGGACTGGAAGGCCGGCCGCTTCGGCACCGTGCCAGGAGACGACAAGGAGTTCATCCCGCTGCCTGAGGAGCGCGTCTCGGTGCGCGCTGCGGTCCAGGCGCCCTCCGCGGGGTCGCCGACGAGCTGAAGGGGCGTCGCGGGTAGTCCCCGGGGAAACTCCCCAGGCCACTGCCGCCCCCTTGCAAGCAGCCCTGTCCCCGGCGAGGAAGCCGCATGACCATCGCCTGGCTCGACGGCACCTACCTGACGCTGCAGCGGGACCGCTGGCGCTGCGCCATCGGCCGCGGCGGCATCCGCGCCGACAAGAGCGAGGGCGACGGCGCCACGCCGCGGGCCCTCCTGCCGCTGCGCCGCGTGCTCTACCGGGCGGATCGCCTCCCGCCCCCGCGCTGCGCCGTGCCGGTGGAGCCGATCTCGCCCACCGATGGCTGGTGCGACGACCCCGCCGATACCGCCTACAACCGCCCCGTCACCCTGCCCTTCGCCGCCAGCCACGAGGAGCTTTGGCGGGCCGACGCCGTCTACGACATCATCGGCGTGCTCGGCTGGAACGACGCGCCGGTGGTGCGTGGGCGGGGCAGCGCGATCTTCCTCCACCTCGCCCGGCCCGACTACGCGCCAACGGAGGGCTGCATCGCCCTTGCCTTGCCCGACCTGCGCGCCGCGCTGGCGGCTGGGCTGACAGCCATCGAGGTCGCCTGAAGCACGCCGCGGGTGGAAACACGATTCCGTGATGCTTCCGGCTCCCGGCCGTTCTATCCTGCGGCGATGCCGCCCCTGCGCCTCCTGCCCCTGCTGTTTCTCCTCGCGGCCTGCGAGACGCCGGACATGGGCGAGACCGGCCGCACGGTGGAGAACGCCCTGCGCGCCAGCGTCTTCCTGCCGCCCCGCCAGGACGGGCTGACGCCCATCCGCCGAGCCCTGCCCGCGGGCAGCATCCAGGACGTCGACGAGGTGGAGGCGACGGACGGCCCGACGCTGCTCGTCACCTATGGCAGCCAGCGAAAGGTGATGAGTCTTATCCAGGGCACGGGCGAGCAGCGCATGTGGCGCTCCGACGACGGGACGGTGATCGCGACCGACGGCGCCCGTGTGGTGGCCACCGCCGGCACCCAGACGAGCCTCGCCGCCACCCGCTTCGACAGCCCGGACCCGCTGGACGACGTGACCACCCTGGTCGAGCGCCCCGCCGCCGCCCGCCGCGTGGTGGACCTCGTCCCCGCCAACCGCGACATCGACCGCATGCGCTTCGGTGTCCCGCTCGAGTGCCGGCTGCGTGCCGTGCGGGTGGAGGAGGGGCTCTACGTCGAGGAGCGGTGTGGCGGCGGCGCTCGCTTCGTCAATCGCTACTGGGCGGACCCCGAGACCGGCGCCGTCTGGCGCTCCGAGCAGTGGGTGGGCATGGACAACCGGCCGCTGGTAATCGAGGTCGTCAGCTCGCCTTCCAACTGAGCCCCGCCCGCCGCACGCGGCGCGCGACATAGGCGAGCCAGAGGAGCTGCACCAGCAGCGGCGGCAACACCACCAGCGGCTTCGCCCAGGGCGCCAGCCCCGGAAAGGCGAGGGCGAGCGCCGCCTGGAACAGCACGAAACCCCCGTGCACCGCGGCCACCCAGCGCACCGGCATGCCGCTGCGCGCGGCCATCTGGTAGAGATGGGTGCGATGCGGCGTGCTCGGCCGCTCCCCCATGGCGATCCGCCGCACCAGCGTGAAGCCCGTGTCGAACAGATGGGCGAAGAGCAGCAGCGGCACGATGAGGAAGGAGACCTGCGCCGTATCGAACCGCGCGCAGGCCACCGCCAGCACCGCCAGCACGAAGCCGAGGAACTGGCTGCCCACATCCCCCATGAAGATCCGCGCGGGGTGCAGGTTGTAGGGCAGGTAGCCGATCAGTCCCGCCATCAGGAACAGCGAGGCCGCGTAGACGAACCAGGCCTCCTGCTCCGCCCCGATGAGGCAGAGCGCGGCGCAGGCGACGAGCAGCGAGCCGCCGACGAGCCCGTCCATCCCGTCCATGAAGTTCACGGCATTCGTGCAGGCGACGATCCAGAACAGGGTGAGCAGCGGCCCCCAGATCCCGAGCTCCACCACGCCGATCCAGGGCAGGGCGAGCCGCGTCACGACGAGGCCGCTGGCCATGGCGACCATCGCCGCCCCTGCCTGGGCCGCGAGCTTCACGACGAATCGGAAATCCCGGAGATCGTCGGCCAGCGCAACGCCTGCGATAGCCACGGCGGCCAGGATGGTGCCGATGAATTCCGTCTCCGCGATGCGGGCGAAGCGGGCGGTGCCGTAGAGCACCACCATTCCCGCCACGAAGGCCGCGACGATGCCGAGGCCGCCCCCCTTGGGGGTCGGCACCGTATGCGCGGTGGCGGGCCGCCGGGCGGGGTCGTCCAGCATGGGGTGGGCGATCAGCAGCCGCACCACGCCGGCGGAGAGCAGCACGAGCAGCGCCGCGAAGCCGAGATGCGGCAGGAAGGCTTCCAACCGCATCAGGGCGTGATCCGTTGGGGATCAAGGCTCGCATAGACGTCGCCGCTATTGGCCGCGTGCGGCAGCGCCTCGATCCATTCCCGCATCCTCTCCGCGCTAACGGGGGAGGGAAGGGCGAGTGCCATGCTCTCCCCCAGCGCCGCGTTGAAGCGGTAGGGGCCGAGGGCGGACATCCGCGCGAGGCATCCCGCCGCGACGTCGCGCTGAATGGTCGTGAACTCGAAGGAAAGGGCGCGCGGCGCGAAGGTGAGGCCCGCCAGCGCCTCCGCCTCGAAGCCCTCCACGTCCAGCTTGATGAAATCCGGCCGCCCGTGCTCGGCCGCCAGCGTATCGAGGGTCGTGACGGGGCGCATGATCTCGCGGTCCCATTCCTGCCCCTCCCATCCCGCAGCCCCCTCCGCCGCCGCCACGAAGGCGCTGGAGGCGGTGGCGACGGTGGGATTACGCGTGTTCAGCCGCAGCACTGCCTGCCCCGGTGCCGCGCCAACAAGAGCGCCAACCAGCACGGCATCGGAATCGCCGCGGAAGGCCCAGCGCAGCACGCGCAGAAGGGCTGGTTGCGGCTCCACCGCCACGGCCCGCGCACCGAGGCGCCGGAAGCTCGCCGCACGGTCGCCAACATGGGCGCCGACATCGAAGCCGAGCTCACCCGGCCCGAGGAAGCGCGCGAGGAAACTGTCCAGCAGCGCCGCCCGCTCAGGTGCGCAATAGGTCTCGACCGACCGCCGGATGGCACTGCGCGGCCTCATGCCTCGAAAAGCAGGGCGCAGCCCGCCGCCTCCGCCGCCGGCACCATCAGCCCGCCGGGCACCTCCGCGTGCAGCACGCCGGAAAGGGCGGCGCGCGTCGCGTCGAGGTCCTCCACGCCGATCACCAGGCCCATCACGGCCGGCAAGGCCGGCGCCTCCAGTCCGGGCATCACCCGCGCGGCCTCCTCCGGTCCCAGCACGCGAACCCGCGCGCCGTCCGGCAGGGGCAGGGCAAAGCCGCCGGCCGGGTCTGGCTCCAGCGGCAACCCGGCGAGGCGGGAAAGCCGCGCGGCGCTCTCCGCCGGCCGCCCGGCGACGAGGATCGCCGCCCGCAGCTCCCGCGCGCCGTTCGGGTGGCTCATCCATGCGTCGCGCCAGATCAGCTCGGGCGTCAGGTGCCGCACGAGCTGCACGCGGCCCTCCGGTGCGCCCGGCAGCGGCAGCCGCTCGAAGCGCGCGATCGGCCCGCCGGGCTCCACCGGCCGCGAGAGCGGCGCGATGCCCGGCACCTCGATCCCCGCCCGCCGCAGCCGCGCGAGGTTCCCCTCGGAATCGCTCATGCCGAGGGCGAGGATCAGCGCGCCTTCCAGCCGGTCGAGCATCGCGCCCAGCCCGTTGTCGGGCAGCGAGGGATCGAGGATCGCCAGCAGCTCGATATAGCCCCGCCGCAGCATCGCGCAGCAATTGGCCGTGCCGAGCGGCCCGCTGCCGCCCGATTGCTGCGCCACCGGCGTCAGCGCGAAGCCGAGCCGCTCATAGGCGCCCCAGAGCGCCGCCGCGTCGCGCGAGCAGACGCCGACATGATCGAGCCCGCTCGCGGTCCCCATCAGGCGGGCGGCCCGGCCTCGTAATGCGGCAGCAGCCAGGATTCCGGCTCGGCCGCGGCCTCGTCGTACCAGCGGGCGACGAGCGGATGCGCGCGCACCGCCGCCACATAGGCCTTGCCGCGCGCGGAAAGCGCGGGCGCGTAGGTGATCAGCCGCGTGACGACGGGCGCGTACATCGCGTCGGCCACGCCCATCGCCGCCCCGTGCAGGAAGGGCCCGCCGCTGGCGTCCAGGCACCCTGCCCAGACCGTCTCGATCCGCGCGATATCGGCCAGCGCGTCCGGCGTGCCGCCGCGTCCCGAGAAGTCGCGCCCGAGATTCATTGGCATGGCCTGGCGCAGCCCGCGGAAACCCGCGTGCATCTCGGAGGCCGCGCTCCGCAGCAGCGCGCGCAGCACCCGGTCCTCCGGCCAGAGGGCGGGCGCGAACTCGGCGCAGTACTCGAGGATCGCGAGGCTCTCCCAGACCCGCGCGCCGCGGTGCTCGAGATAGGGCACGAGCCCCGTGGGCGTCGCCGACTTGATCGCGGCGGTGCCGCCACCGCCCGCGAGGGGGATCACCACCTCCTCCACGTCGAGCCCCGCGAGATGCACCCCGAGCCAGCCGCGCAGCGACCAGGAGGAGTAGCGCTTCGTCCCGATGAACAGCCTTCCGTCAGCCCCCTGGTCAGCCATGAACGGGAACCCCCTTCGACGTGGAGTACTCGAAATGCAGCGCCTCGCCCGGATGCACGCGCGGGTGGATGGCGTGCGCGGCCATCGCCGCCTCAGAGAAGCCCTGCAGGATAAGCTTCAGCTTGCCTGGATAGGTCGCGACGTCCCCGATGGCGTAGATGCCGGGCCGCGAGGTCTCGCAGGTGGCGGGCGTCACCTGCACGTGGCTGCGGTCCATCCCCAGCCCCCATTCCGCGATCGGCCCCAGTTCCATCGAAAGCCCGAAGAAGGCGAGGAGGTGGTCCGCCTCCACGTCCCGCTCCTCCCCCTTGAGCGTCGCCAGCGTGACATGCGTGAGGTTCGCCCCGTCGCCCTTCAGTCCGTGCAGCTGGTAGGGGATCGCCATCTCCACCTCGCCCCGCGCCGCGGCGGCGTCGAGCTGCGCCGCGCTTTCCGGCGCCGCGCGGAACTTCGGGCGGCGGTGCACCACCGTTACCTTCCGCGCGATCTCCTTCAGGGAAAGCGCCCAGTCCACCGCAGAATCGCCCCCGCCCGCGATCACCACGCGCTTGCCGCGGAAGTCCTCGCGCCGGTTGACCATGTAGCGCACGGCGCCGGCCCGCTCGTAGCCCGGCAGGTCCTCCAGCGGCGGGCGGTTGGGCCCGAAGGCGCCGGCCCCGGCCGCCAGCACCACGGCGCGCGCGCGCACGCTGTCGCCCTCGCTCGTGCCGAGGGTGAAGAACCCGTCCTCCTCCAGCAGCCGCTCCACGCGGCGGCCGAGCAGGTAGAGCGGGGTGAAGGGCTGCGCCTGCGCCTCCAACTCGCGGATGAGGTCGCCGCCGGCGATGCGGGGATGGGCGGGAATGTCGAAGATCGGCTTCTCGGGATAGAGCGCCGAGCACTGGCCCCCGATCGCCTCCAGCGCGTCGATCACCACGCATTTCATCCGCAGCATCCCGCACTCGAACACAGCGAAAAGGCCTGCGGGGCCGGCGCCGATGATGGCGACGTCCGTCTCGATATGCGCGGTCATGGCGGTGGCGCCTCCCGTCGGAAATAGAGGGAGGCGTGATACAGCGGGTGGGGGAGGGGGGGAAGGCAGGGCCCCGGCCACTTTCGAAGTGCCGCCTCTCACTTGGGACGGTGCCTTGGAATGCGCGGGAAAGGCCGGGGGAGAAGGAATTCTCCCCCGGACCCCCTCATTTTCTTCAAAACTGTCGTGGATGCCCCGGATGAGGGTTGGCGCCAATGAGCCGAAAGCAATCTGGCGGCGGGGGCTGAACACGGCCGCGCCGGGGGTCATTGACCCCCGGCGAGACGGCCGTTCAGCCCTCCGCGAAAGCCAAACAGAAAAAGATGAGGGAGGGTCCGGGAGGGAGAATTCCTTCTCCCTCCCGGCGCCACCTCCCGGGACCGTTTAGAACGAAGCGCGGCGGTTAGTTCGGCCGCACGCGGTCGATCGCGCGGTCCACGGCGCGGCCAGTGGACTCCACGGGCCCGCTCGGCGGATCGATGGTGTCGCGGGCGCGCTCGCCGAAGGTGCGGTTGCCGCCGGTGCAGGCGGCGAGGGTGGCGAGCAGCAGCGCGGGCAACAGGGCGGCGCGGATGAGGCGCATGGGGATGTCCTTCCAGGGGCTCGGGGCAGCGATGCGGGGCTAACCGGTCGCCGCCGCCTCGGTTTCCAACCGGCTTGCCGCGGCCGGTGCCGCGGGGGCAGATTGCCCCCCGCCCATGACCGCCCCGCTCACCCTTATCCTGCCCGACGAGGCGGCGACCCGCGCGCTCGCGGCCCGTGCGGCCCGCCTGGCCCGGCCGGGCGACGCCATCCTGCTGGACGGCCCGCTGGGCGCCGGGAAATCCGCCTTCGCCCGCGCCTTCCTGCGCGCGGCGAGCGGCGATGTGGCGCTGGAGGTGCCGTCCCCCACCTTTACCCTCGTCCAGTCCTACGACCTGCCGGCGGGCCCCGCGCACCACCTGGACCTCTACCGCCTGGATGGCCCCGCCGCCCTGACGGAACTCGGCTGGGAGGAGGCGCGGGAGGGGATCGTTCTCGTCGAATGGCCCGACCGCCTCGGCCCGCTCGCCCCCGCCGACGCCCTCCGCATCACCCTCCTACCCACCGAAGCCGAGGAGGCCCGCCGCGCCACCCTCGCCGGCTGGGACGCCCGCCGACTGGAAGCCCTCGCCACCGCATGAGCCTCGATCCATTCCTCTCCGCCCACGGCTTCGCGGCCGCGGCGCGCCTGCCCCTGCCGGGGGATGCCGGCCATCGCCGCTACCTCCGACTGACCGGCGGCCCGCGCCCGGCCCTCCTGATGGACGGCTCCGCCGCCGCCGCTGTGGGCCTCCCCTCGGCCGAGGCGGATCTTCGCGCCTTCATCGCTATCGCTGGCCATCTGCAGGGCATCGGCCTCTCCGCCCCGGAGGTGATCGCCGCCGACCCGCCCGCCGGCCTGCTGCTGCTGGAGGACCTGGGCGAGGACACCCACGCCAGTCTGCTCGACGCCGGGGCGGACCCGATCCCCCTCTACGCCGCCGCTGCCGAGACCCTGGCCGCCCTGCACGAAGCCCCGCCCCCGGCCGGCCTGCCGGCCTGGGAGGGGGAGGCCATGGCCCGCACCGCCGCCGCCACCTTCCTCGACTGGTGGTGGCCCGCCGCCCTCGGCCGCGACCCCACGCCCGCCGAGCGCGAGGCCTTCCGGCTGGCGATCCGTACGATGCTCGCCCCCTTCGAGGGCGCGGGCGCCTTCGTCCATCGGGACTACTTTCCCGCGAACCTCCTGCCTCTGCCGGACCGCCCTGGCTCCGCCTCGGTCGGCATCATCGACTTCCAGGACGCGGGCCACGGCCACCCGGCCTACGACCTCGTCAGCCTTCTCCAGGACGCCCGACGCGA
The DNA here is from genome assembly GCF_000711725.1 of Roseomonas aerilata DSM 19363. Classification (GTDB taxonomy): domain Bacteria; phylum Pseudomonadota; class Alphaproteobacteria; order Acetobacterales; family Acetobacteraceae; genus Roseomonas; species Roseomonas aerilata. The sequence continues at coordinate 74,996 of NZ_JONP01000005.1, forward strand.
CGTGCCGCAGGCGGTGCGCCGGAGCGCCACCGAGCGCTACCTGGCCGCCCGGCCCAGCATCGACCGCGCTGCCTTTACGGCCGCGACCGCCGCCATGGCCGCCCAGCGCCACCTCCGCGTTGCCGCCCTCTGGGTGCGGCTGGACCGTCGGGACGGCAAGCCGCACTACCTCGCCCACGGCCCCCGCTGCTGGCGCCTGCTGGACGAGGCCCTGAAACACCCCGCCACCGCGCCGCTCGCCGCCTTCCTCGACCAGCACGTGCCGCGCGCGCTCCGCGCCAATCCCCGGATGGAACCCGCCGCATGATCACCCTGAGCAAAGGCATGGTCCTCGCGGCCGGGCTCGGCACGCGGATGCGCCCACTGACCGAGACGGTGCCCAAGCCCCTCCTCGCGCTGCGCGGCCGCTCCCTGCTGGATCACGCGCTGGACCGGATGGAGGATGCGGGCATCGGCGAGGCCGTGGTGAACGCCTTCCACCTCGCCCCCCAGGTCGTCGCCGCCTGCGAGGCCCGCCGCACGCCCCGCTGCACCGTGCTGGTGGAGGACGAGCTGCTGGAGACCGGCGGCGGCATCCGCAACGCCCTGCCGCATCTCGGCGCCGCGCCCTTTGCCTGCGTGAACGGCGACGCCTACTGGCTCGACGGCCCCAGCCCCGCCCTGCTTCGCCTCGCCGCCGCCTTCGACGAAGATCGCATGGACGCGATGCTGCTGATGGTGCGCGCCGCGCAGGTGGAGGGCGAGGTCGGCCTCGGGGACTTCCTCCTCGACCCGATTGGCCGACTCCGCCGGCCCAGGGAGCGCGAGGTCGCGCCCTACCTCTATGCCGGCGTGCAGATCATCCACCCCCGCCTGCTGGACGGCACGCGGCCCGGCCGCTTCGGCCTGATGGGCCCCTGGATGCGCGCCATCGAGGCCGGCCGCCTCTACGGACTGGTGCATGACGGTGCCTGGTTCCATCTTTCGACACCGCCGGACCTGCAACGGGCCGAAGAAGCGCTGGACAAGGGAATGGTAAGGTTGTTCTAGCGCTGTTCCTGAACGGCAAGGGGAAGATGGCGCGGTGAGGCTCTACGAGATTCCCGCGCACCGCCCCTTCCTCGACGACCTCGCCCACGGCGTCCTCGCCATGGTCGAGGGAATGGAGGACCCGGCGGCGCTGGCCCGCACCACCATCCTCCTGCCCACCCGCCGCGCCGCGCGCAGCCTCCGTGAATCCTTCCTCCGCGCCTCCGGCAAGCAGGCACTGCTGCTGCCCCGCCTGCGCGCGCTCGCCGGCCTCTCGACCGAGGACGCGGAGGAGCTGTCGCTCCCCACCCTGCTCGACGAGCCGCCCGCGGTGGACGCCGCGCGCCGCCTTGCGGTGCTGACCGACGTGGTGATGAAGCTGCCGCCGAATCTCGGTGGCCCCAGCAACCCCGACCAGGCCTGGCGCCTCGCGCTGGAACTCGCGACGCTGCTCGACGAGATGGCGCTGGAGGGCTGCGATCCTTCGGGCATTCCGGACCTTGTGACCGGCGAGCTGGCCACGCACTGGAAGATCACGCACGAATTCCTCGGCGCCGCCATCAACTATTGGCACGCTTGGCTGGCCGAGCAGGGGCTGTCGGACATCGGCGCCCGCCGAGTCGCCTCGCTGCGCGCCCAGGCCCGCGCCTGGCGCGACAACCCGCCGAAGGATCCCATCATCGCCGCCGGCATCGGCATCGGCGGCACTATCCCGGCCGCGACTGACCTGCTGCGCCAGATCGCCCGCATGGAGATGGGCGCCGTCGTCCTGCATGGCGCCGGCGAGGAGCTTTCGGCCGATCTGTGGGAGGTGCTGCGGGACGCGCATAGCCACCCGCTGAACGGCACCGCTCGCCTCCTGCGCGGCCTGGACGCCACCGTGGCGGATCTCCGCCCCTGGCCCTACCGCGCGCCCGACGCTCCCGCGCCGAACGAGGCCCGCGCCGCCCTTCTCGCCCGCGCGCTGCGGCCGGAGGAGGGAATCGCCTGCTGGCAGGAGCGCGAGTCCGAGCGCTGGCGCCCCGCGCTGTCCGGCCTCGACCTGCTGATCGCGCCTGACGAGGCGGGAGAGGCCGCCGCCATTGCCCTGCTGCTGCGGGAAGCCCTGGAAACCCCCGGCGCCCGCGCGGCGCTGGTGACGCCCGACCGCGACCTCGCCCGCCGCGTCTCGGTGGAGCTGCTGCGCCACGGCATCCTCGCCGACGATTCCGCCGGCCAGCCGCTCGGCATGACGCCGGCCGGCGCCTTCCTCCGCCTCATCGGCCGCGCGGTGGAGGAGGGTTTCGCGCCGGTCGCCCTTCTCTCCCTCCTCAAGCACCCGCTCTGCGCCGGTGGCATGGCGCGCTCGGACTGGATGCGGTCGGTGCGCGAGCTGGAGCGCCACGCACTGCGCGGCCCGCGCCCCGGCGCCGGACTGGACGGCCTGCGCCGCGCCGCCGAGGCCATCCGCCACGAGGAACCGCGTGCCCGGGTGCTCGCGATGCTCGATGCGCTGGAGGCCGCCCTCGGCAACTTCCGCGAACTCGACCGCGCCGTGCGCCCGCCCGCGGACCTCCTGGCCGACCACCTCGCCGCCGCCGAGGCCCTGGCGAGTACCGACGAGCGCCCCGGCGGCCTGCGCCTCTACTCCGGCGAGGAGGGCGAGCCGCTGGCCGTCCATCTCGCGGGGCTGGAGCCCTCCATGCGCGCCCTGCCGCCGCTGGAAGCCGCCGCCTGGCCCGCGCTCTTCGACGCGCTGCTGGAAGGCCCGCTCGCACCCGGCGTTCGCACGATGCGCGGCCGCAAGGGTGGATCGCATCCCCGCGTGCAGATCCTCGGCCTGCTGGAAGCGCGGCTGCAATCCTTCGACCGCGTCGTGCTCGGCGCGCTGGAGGAGAGCGTCTGGCCCATCGCGACTGATCCGGGCGCCTGGATGAGCCGTCCGATGCGCACCGCCTTCGGCCTGCCCGCGCCCGAGGCCCGCATCGGCCGCGTCTGCGCCGACTTCTTCCTCTCCGCGCTCTCCGCCCCGCGCGCCACGCTCTCCCGCGCTCGCAAGCGCGGCGGCTCGCCCACGGTTCCCGCGCGCTGGCTGACGCGGCTCGACACCTTCCTGCGCGGGCAGGAACTCGGCGGCCTCGAGACCTCCCCCGCCACTGACTGGGCGTCCCTGCTCGACATGCCCGATGCTGCGCGCCCCTGCGCCCGTCCCGCCCCGGCGCCGCCCGCCGCCCTCCGCCCGCGCAAGATCGGCGTGACGGATGTCTGGCTGCTGAAATCCGATCCCTATGCCTGGTACGCCAAGCGCATGCTGCGGCTGCGCCCGCTCGACGACCTCGACGCCGAGGCGGACGCGGCGGAATACGGCAACATCGTCCACCACATGGTCTCGCACTGGCTCACCCTCTGCGACGGCGACCCGCATTGCGTGGACGCCGTCGAGCACTTCGCCGCGGCGACGGAACGCGCGCTGGAGGAATTCGCCCCGCGCCCGGGCCTCGTCGCCTACTGGCGCCCACGCCTTGCGCGCATCGCGGAATTCGTGCTCGAGACCGAGCGCGGGCGCGACGGCGTCACCCGCCGCCACGCCGAGATCACCGGCGGCATCGACCTGCCCTGCGGCGTGCGGCTGGAAGGCCGCGCGGACCGCGTAGACGTGCTGCGCGACGGCAGCCTCGTGCTGATCGACCTCAAGACCGGCGCGCCGCCCAGCAACGCCGAGATGGCCGATGGCCGCGCCCCGCAGATGCCGCTGGAGGCCGCGATTGCCGCGCGCGGCGGCTTCGCCGGCATCGCCGCGGCCGAGGTCGCGTCGCTGGAGCACTGGCACGTCTCTGGCGGCTACGAGGCCGGCACCGTCGCGCCCTTCCGCCCGAAGGAGTCCACCCTGCCCGAGGTGAGCGAGGCCGCCTTCGAGGCGCTGAACACGCTGGCGACGGATTTCCTCCTCGGCGACCGCCCCTTCCTTGCCCGCCCGCATCCCGCGCGCGCGCCGAAGGGCGATGAGTACGACCATCTCTCGCGCTTCGACGAATGGGGCGGCGCGGGCGAAGGGGACGGCGCTTGAACGAGGCTTTTTCCGCCGGCCAGCGCGCCAAGTTCGCCCAGCAGATCGCCTCCGACCCTCGTATCTCCGCCTGGGTGGGCGCCTCCGCCGGCTCGGGCAAGACGAAGGTGCTGACGGACCGCGTGCTGCGCCTGCTGCTGCGCGAGGACACGCAGCCCGGCCGTATCCTCTGCCTCACCTTCACCAAGGCCGCGGCGGCGGAGATGGCGACACGCCTCGCGCTCCGCCTCGGCCGCTGGTCGATGATGCCGGAGGATGAGTTGCGCGCCGCGCTCGAGGAACTGACGGGCCAGCCGCCGATCCGTGCCGAGGTTGAGACGGCCCGCCGCCTCTTCTGCCGCGTGCTGGAGCAGCCGGGCGGGATGCGCATCGCGACCATCCACGCCTTCTGCCAGTCGCTTCTCCGTAGCTTCCCGCTGGAAGCCCGCCTGCCTCCCGCCTTCACCCTGCTGGAGGAGGCGGACAGCGCGACGCTGCTGGCCGAGGCGCGCGAGGCCGCGCTCGCCGGCCGCTCCATCCCGGACGAGGCGCTGGCCGGACTCGCCCGCCTCGTCTCCGCCGACAGCCTCGCGAAGTCGCTGCGCGAACTCGTCGGCAAGCGCGAGCGCCTGCGCCCGCTGCTGGATCACGCCGATGGCCATGCCGGTGCGCTGCGCCAATGCCTGGGCCTGCCGGACGGCGAGGACGAGAGCGCGCTGCCCGCGCAGGTCGTCCGCCCGCCCGAGGCCTTCCGTGGCGCGCTGAAAACCCTGCTGCAGCACAAGAACAAGGTTCCGCGCGAGGCGGCGGCCGCGCTGCTCGGCATCCTCTCCGAAGCCGAGGAAGCGCGCGCCGCCCGGTCGGATGCCTGGCGCGAGATCCTGTTCACGCAGAAGGGCGATCCGCGCTCGGCGCTGATGAAGGAGGGCGCCTTCGCCGCCGAGATCGCGCGGGTTGAGGCGATCCTCGCGCGCCAGTCCGCCCACCGCCTGCTGTCGGCGACCGGCGCGCTGCTCTCCGCCGCGCGCCCTGTGCTGACCGACTACCGCGCCCGCAAGGAGCGCCGCGGCGCGCTCGACTTCGACGACCTGATCCACCGCGCGCAGGCCCTGCTGCGCGACCCCGGTTCGGCCTGGGTGCTGTTCAAGCTCGACGGCGGCCTCGACCACCTGCTGCTGGACGAGGCGCAGGACACGAACCCTGCGCAATGGGGCATCGCACAAGCGCTGGCCGAGGAGTTCTTCGCCGGCACCGGCACGCGCGAGCCCGGCGACCGCACGCTCTTCGTCGTGGGCGACGAGAAGCAGAGCATCTTCGGCTTCCAGGGCGCCGACGCCCGCGGCTTCGCCGAGTGGGAGACGCGCTTCGACGCGCAGGTGACCCGCGGCGGCGCCGTGTTCGAGCGCGTGCCGCTGACCGTCTCCTTCCGCTCCTGCGCGCCCGTGCTCTCGCTCGTGGACCATGTCTTTGCCGATGGCGAGGCGCGGCGCGGCGTGGTGCGCGATGGCGCCAGGCTCGAGCATTCCGCCGACCGCGCTGGCCATGCCGGGCGGGTGGAGATCTGGCCGTTGCTTGAGCGCAGCGAGGCAGCGGCGCCCGAGCCCTGGGTGGTGCCGCACGATCCCGTGGCCGCGCAGGACTCCGAGGCGCTGCTGGCCGAGGCGATCGCCGCCCGCATCGCTGGCATGATCCGGGAGGAAACGCTGCCCGCCCGCGGCGACCGCCCGATCCGCCCGGGCGACGTGATGGTGCTCGTCCGCCGCCGCACGCGCCTGATCGAGCTGCTGGTGCGCGGGCTTAAGCAGCGCGGCATCCCCGTCGGCGGCGTGGACCGGATGGTGCTGGTCGAGCAGATGGCAGTGCGCGACATGCTCGCCCTCTGCGACACGCTGCTGCTGCCCGAGGACGATCTCTCTCTCGCCGCCCTGCTGAAGTCGCCGCTGATCGGTCTGTCGGAGAGCGATCTCTTCGCCCTCGCGCACGGCCGCGAGGGGCCGCTCTGGCACGTCCTCATCAAGCACCGCCACGAGAGCTCGCCGATCGGACAGGCCGCCACCTGGATCGCCGACCTTGCCGACCGCGCCGACAACATCACGCCGCACGCGCTCCTCTCCGAAGTGCTCGGTGAGCACGGCGGCCGCGCGCGGCTGCTGGCCCGCCTCGGCGCCGAGGCCGCGGAGGCGCTGGACGAGCTTCTCTCGGCCGCGCTGCGCCACGAGAACCGCCACGCGCCGTCCCTCCAGGGCTTCGTGCAGTGGCTGCGCCGCGGCGGTGCCGAGGTGAAGCGCGAGATGGAGAACGCGGCCGATGCCGTGCGCATCATGACCGCGCACGGCTCGAAGGGATTGCAGGCGCCCGTCGTCATCATCCCCGATATCGGCCGCGGCGGCGCGCGCGACACGCTGCTCTGGACGGGCGGACGCGACGATGCGCCCGCGATCCCTCTCTGGGCGCCCCGCCGGGAGTTCCAGGCCGAGCCCTGGAGCCGCGCCCGTGACGCCCGCGCGGACGCCGACGCGGAGGAGGAGAACCGCCTTCTCTATGTCGCCCTCACCCGGGCGGAGGACCGGCTTCTCGTCTGCGGCCTCGCCCCCGCCCGCGCGCCCGCGCATCCCAGTTGGCACGCCATGGTGAAGGCCGGCTTCTTCCGCGGCCACGAGGCCGGGCGCCCCGGCTTCGCCCGCGTGCCCTTCGACCCCACCGCGCTCGGCCTGCCCGCCGGCTGCGGCTTCCGGGAGGAGGGATGGGAGATCACCAGCCCGCAGGAGGTGCCGCCGAAGCCCGACCCTGCCGTGCTCCGTGCCGAAGCTGCCATCCTTCCGCACTGGGCCACGCTGGCCGCCCCGCCCGAGGCGAGCGAGGACCCGGTCGCCCCCTCCCGCCTGGAGGGCGAGGCCGAGACCCCCGCTGCCGCGCCCCACGGCGTCGCCGATCCCGGCGGCCGCCGCTTCCGCCGCGGCCTGCTCATCCACGGCCTGCTCCAGCACCTGCCGGAACATGAGGAAGCGGTTTGGGAAAGCCTCGCCCGCCGCCACCTCGCCCGCCCCGGCCACGGCCTCGACCCGGACGAGCAGGAGGCAACGCTGGCCGAGACGCTCGCCGTCCTCCGCCACCCGGCGCTGGCCGGCGCCTTCGCCCCCGGCAGCCTCGCCGAGGCGCCGCTGGCGGGCGTGGTGGACGGCATCCCCATCGCCGGCCAGGTGGACCGGCTACTGGTGACGCCCGAGCGCGTGCTGGTCATCGACTACAAGACCAACCGCCCTCCGCCCTCCGAAGTGGCGGCGGTGCCGCCCGCCTACCTCCGTCAGATGGCAGCCTATCGCGCCGTCCTGCGCGCGGCCTGGCCGGACCGGCCCGTGGAATGCGCGCTCGTCTGGACTTGGTCCGGCCATGTGATGACACTACCAGACGCGGCGCTCGACCCCCACGCGCCTGGGTTGCGGCCCTGACCCGGAGCGCTTTTCAACCCTATTTCATAACGAAAAATGTACGGGTTTCATCCACCGCGTGGATAGAGACCATTTGCGTTCCGGTATGGAAAGGTCCGACCGGGGCGCGCATATCCCACGTCGAGACGACGATATGGTTCGCCGCCATCCACTCAGGATATGAGCGATGTTTAGCTTCAGCTTCTCCAAGTCCCTTCGCACCCTTGGCCTCGCCGCGGTGGCGATGAGCCCCCTCCTGGCTGGTAGCGCCTTCGCCGAGGGCTTCGACGGCCGCGGCCCCGCCGCCATCGGCGCCTGGACGCATAGCGAGGCCCGCACGCCCCTCGCTGCCACCAACCCGGTCTCCGCCGGCGCCACGCAGCAGGGCTTTCTGCAGCGCAGCGGCGCCACCGGCGGCCAGGGCCAGGGTTCGTAACCGGCTTTCGTTCTTGCGGCCTCGGAGAGGGCACCGCCCTCTCCGAACCTTCCGGGTGAACGCGCAGCGTTCGTCCCAGCCTGCCAAGTGCCCGAGGCCCTTAAATCCTCATCCCTTTCTCGAAGAACCTTCCTTCACGTGTCGTCGTCTCGGGACCACGACCCGAGGCGCACCGGCCCCAAGCATTTCAGCCGGATAGAAAGAGATGATGGTGAGGGGGATGGGGAGAGGAAGAATTCCTTTTCCCTCTCCCCGGAGTCATCAGCGCTACCATCCCAGAAAAAAGCCTGACCCGCTGGCGCAGCCTCCGGGCACGTCTATTCTCCCGCGCAAGACTTGGCTTGAAGGCCGTCGCTGGAGGATCCGTTCATGCTCACCCGCCGCCATTTTGGCGCCGCTGGCCTCGCCCTGGCCGCCGCCCCCGCCAGCGCGCAGGGCGCCTATCCGGAGCGTCCCGTCACCCTTGTCGTGCCCTGGGCCGCGGGGGGGTCGACCGATGCGGTGGCGCGCATCCTCGCCGCCCGCCTCTCGCAGGACACGGGCAAGTCCTTCGTCATCGACAACCGTGCCGGCGCCAACGGCACCATCGGCTTCGCCTCGGTCGCCCGCGCGCGGCCGGACGGCTACACGCTGCTCGTCGGCACGATCAGCACCTACGCGATGGCGCCGCACCTCTACCAGCTTCCCTACGACAACGACCGCGCCTTTACCGGCGTCGGCCTGATCGCGGCCCAGCCGATGATCATGGTGGTGCCGAAGAATTCCCCCGCCCGCTCACTGGCCGAGTTCGTCGAGATGGCCAGGCGCCCCGGCAGCAACCTGACCTACGCGAATTCGGGCACCGGCAGCTCCACCCATCTCGCGACCGAGCTGTTCCTGCAGGCAGCCGGCCTCACCATGGGCGATGTCGGCTACCGCGCCGGCGCCCAGGCCGTGCAGGGCACCCTGCAGGGGGAGGTGGCGATGGTCATCCAGGCGGCCTCCGGATTGCTCCCCCTCATCCAGTCCGGCGAGTTGCGCCCGCTCGCCATCTCCTCCCGCGAGCGCAGCCCCATCGCGCCCGAGATCCCGACCTTCCGCGAGCAGGGCTACCCCGATTACGAGGCCGTGGAGCACATCGCGATCCTCGCCCCCGCCAGCACGCCCGCGCCCATCGTCGCCCGCGTGAACGAGATGGCCCGCGCCGCCATGACCGCGCCCGAGACCCGCGAGCGCCTGGCCGCGCTCGCCGTGACGCCGGAGACGCAGCGGCCGGAGGAATGGGCCGCCTACAACGCCGCCGAGAACCGCAAGTGGGGCGAGGTCATCCGTTCGCGCGAGATCAAGCTGCAGTAGGGCGGCGGCCTTCGGCGCCCGGCGGCGTCAGGCCGCGAGGGCGCGGGCAGCCCGGCCGTTGCGCACCTGCACGAGGGTGAAGAGCCCGCCCGGCGGGCAGGCCTCGAGCGACTCCACCTCCACCTCCGAGCCCATGAGGTCGGAGAGCGCGAAATCCGGGTGCCAGCCCAGCACGCGCGAGAGCGGCGCCATGGCACGCTCCACCCACCAGCGCGGGCCGTCGGTGGCCGCGAAGTGGTTGACGAAGAGAAGCTGCCCGCCCGGCCGCACCACGCGGGACATCTCCGCGAAGAGCTTCCGCGCGTCGGGCACCACGCTGGCCGTGAACATCGCGACCGCGAGGTCGAAGGAGTCGTCGCGGAAGGCCATGTGCTCCGCGTCCATCTCCACCAGCCCCTCCACGTGAAGGAGCCGCTCCGCCGCCACCCGCTCGCGCGCCTTCTCGAGCATCTCGCGCGAGAGGTCGACGCCCACCACCCGCTTCTCGCCGCGGTAGAGTGGCAGGGCGAGGCCGGTGCCCACCCCCACCTCCAGCACGCGGTTGCCGGGAAGGCGGTTCACCGCCGCCACCGCCCGCTTGCGGCCGAAGGAGGAGACGCCGCCGAAGACCGCGTCATAGACGCCGGCCCAGCGCCGATAGGCGTCGCGCACCGCGCCCGCATCGAGCACCGCGCGCTTGTGGTCGCGGGTGGGATCGACGGTCAGGTGGGGCAGGGTCCGCGCCATGGGTTGTCAGCGTCCGATCAGAAGGGCGGTAGAGGGCGCTAGACCAGGGGCCGGCTTCGCGCAAGCGCGGTTGCCAGTCCCGGGCAAGCAGGGGTTTCAATCCGTGGCGAGGGAGGGGGTTGCAACGGCGCCCGCCGGCGCCTCGGCGGCGGCCTTGGCCGAGCCGCCGCGGCGCCTCCCCGGCGCGGGCCGCCCCCCCTCCGGGCGGATCAGCCGCACGCGCCGGCCTTCCACGCCCAGCGCCAGCTCGCCGCCGCGGAGGGCCAGCGCGTCGGCCCCGAAGACGAGGCGCCGCCAGCCCTGCAGCGCCGGCAACTCCGGCGGCGCCTCGGTGGCGAGGCGGTCCAGGTCGTCCGAGCTGGCGAGAAGACGTGGCGCCACCTGGTGCTCCTCCGCCTTGGCGGCCAGCAGCACCTTCAGCAACGCGACAAGGGCAGGGGAGGGGGAGGCACCGGAGCGCTCCCGCGGGGCCTCGGGCAGCGCCTCGTCCGGCAGGGCCCGCGCCTCCTCGATCGCCTGGAGGAGGGAAGCGCCGGACTTGCCGCGGGCGAAGCCCTCCGTCACGCCGCGTGCGCGAGAGAGAGCGGCGGCGTCGGACGGCGCCGTCGCCGCCACCTCCAGCAGCGACTCGTCGCGCAGCAGGCGCTGGCGGGGGATGTTCACCCGCTGGGCCTCCCGCTCCCGCCAGGCCGCGATGGCCTGCAGCGTGCCGAGGAAGCGCCGGTTGTTCGTGCGCGGCCGCAACCTTTCCCAGGCGCTGTCGGGATCGGTGCCGTAGGTGGCGGGATCCATCAGCGCCGCCATCTCCTCCGCCACCCAGTCGAGCCGCCCCTCCTTCGCCAGCCGCTCGCGCAGGGCGACATAGATGCGGCGGAGATGGGTCACGTCCCCCGCGGCATAGGTGATCTGGGCGGGGGAGAGGGGGCGGGCCGCCCAGTCGCTGAAGCGGTGGGCCTTGTCGATCTGCGCGCCGGCCAGCGCGCGGGCGAGGCTGTCATAGCTCGCCTGGTCGCCGAAGCCCGCGACCATCGCGGCCACCTGGGTGTCGAACATCGGCTGTGGCGTGCGGCCGAAGCGGAGAAGGAAGATCTCCACGTCCTGCCGGCAGGCGTGGAACACCTTCACCACCTCCTCGTCCGCCAGCAGGGCGCCGAGCGGGGCGAGATCCAGGCCGGGCGCCAGGGCGTCCACCACCGCCGTGTCCTGGCTGCCGCCGAGCTGCACCACGCAGAGCTCGGGCCAGTAGGTCCGCTCCCGCATGAACTCGGTATCGACCGTAACGAAGGGCTCCTGGCGAAGCCGTTCGCAGAGCGGGACCAGCTGCTCGGTGGTGGTGATGAGGACGGGCGCGGGATCGGCGGCCGGGCCGTGGGCAGGGGGGCGGCGTGACATGGGGGGCGGGTTTACGCGCAGAAGCCGCGCGTCACAAACCTTTCCGGCGCGCGAAAACGATCAGAGCAGCGCCCTGAGCACGATCGGGGCGAGGATCGCGGTGACAAGGGCGTTCAGCGCGAGGGCGATCCCCGCGAAGGTCCCGGCCACATGGTTCACGTGGAAGGCGCGCGCGGTGCCCAGGCCATGCGCCGCAAGCCCCGCCGCGAAGCCCCGCGCCCGCATGTCCCGCAGGCCGAGCGCGTTCATCAGCGGCGTGACCGTCACCGCTCCGATCGCCCCGGTGATCAGCACGAGCACGGCGGCCAGCGCCGGGTCGCCCCCCAGCCCTTCGGCGATGCCCATGGCCACGCCGGCCGTCACCGATTTCGGCGCCAGCGCCGCCAGCACCGTCCCCGGGATGCCGAAGGCACGGCCGATCAGCAGGGCCGAGACCATGGCCGCGAGCGCCCCCACCAGCAGGGCCGCCCCCATGGGCAGGATGGCCCGCCAGACCGTGCGGCGGTTGCGATAAAGGGGCAGCGCCAGCGCCACCGTCGCCGGGCCGATGAGGAAGTGGACGAACTGCGCCCCCTCGAAATAGGTGCGGTAGGGCGTGGCCGTCGCCGCCAGCATCCCCGCCGCCAGCGCCACCGCGATCAGCACCGTGTTCGCCAGCGGGTGGCGCCCGAGCGCCGCCGAGATCCGGTCTGCCGCCACATAGGCGAGCAGCGTGACCGTCAGCCACAGCAGCGGCGTGCGGGAGAGATAGACCCAGAGGCCGAAATCCCCGAGCCCGTCGGCCGAGCCGCTCACGCCTCGGCTTCCTGGCGGAGCAGCCGGGCGACGGCGGCGAAGGTAAGGGCCGTGGCCACCAGCCCGATGAGGGTGGAGGCCACGAGCGCCACCGCCAGCCCCAGACCATAGGCCTGGATCACGTCCAACCGCCCGACCACTCCCACCCCGGCCGGGACGAACAGAAGCGAGAGGTTCGTGAGAAGCCCATCCGCGGCGGGAGCGAGGAAGCCGGTGTCCGCCGGCCGGGGCAGGGCGTCGTTGAGGAGCAGGAGCAGCAGCAGGAGGATCATGCCCAGCACCGGGCCGGGCAGGGGCAGGCCGGTGCCGTGGGCCACGGCCTCCCCGGCGAGCTGGCAGAGGAGGATGAGGGCGGCGCCTTGGATCATGGCGCCAGGGTAGCGAGGATCGTGCCGCGGCCGCGATCCCGCCCCAGCCCTGGTCCCGCCCACAACCCGGTGATCGCCCAAGGACTTTCCCGTCTTTTGGCCACCTTCTACGTTCCCGCCTAATGCATGAGGGAGGCGGAAGCCGCATGGCGGAGACCGAGGCGGCCTGGGGCCGGGTGATTCGGCTGGCAGGCGAGCCCGGCTCGGCCGCGATCCGCCCCTTGATGGCGGACCCCACCCGCGCCGCCCGCTTCACCCACCGCGCGGGCGACATCCTGGCCGATCTCTCCAAGACCTCCGTGTCCGACGCGGTGCTCGAGGCCCTGCTGGACCTCGCCCGCGCGCGGGGCGTGCTCGCCGCCCGCGACGCCATGGCGGCAGGGGAGCCGATCAACGCCACCGAGGGCCGCGCCGTGCTGCACATGGCGTTGCGCGGCCCGCCCGGCGCCTTCCGGACGGGCGGGGAGGATGCCTCGGCCGAGGTGCATGCCACCCTCGACGCCATGCGCGCCTTCTGCGCCCGCATCCACGCGGAGGGGCGCTTCACGGACGTGCTGAGCATCGGCATCGGCGGCTCCGACCTCGGCCCGCAGATGGCCGCACGCGCCCTCTGGCGGCACGGGATGCCGATGCGCGCCCACTACCTCTCCAACGTGGACGGCCACTCCTGGGAGGCGCTGCGCCACCGGCTGGATCCGGCGCGCACCCTCGTGCTGGTGGCCAGCAAGACCTTCACCACCGCCGAGACGATGGTGAACGCCCGCCTCGTGCGGGACTGGCTGCGCGGGGCCCAAGGTGAGGCCGCGGACGCGCAGCTCGTCGCCCTCTCGACCAACCTGGAGGCCACGCGCGACTTCGGCGTGCCGGAAGGCCAGGTCTTCGGCTTCCACGACTGGGTAGGCGGGCGCTTCTCCCTCTGGTCCGCCATCGGCCTCTCGGTCGCCCTCGCCTGCGGCTGGGAGGTCTTCGCGGACCTGCTGGCCGGCGCCCGGCGCATGGACGAGCACTTCCTCTCCGCCCCCGAGGCCGAGAACCTGCCCTTGCTGATGGCGCTGACCGAGATCTGGCACGTGGACGGCCTGAACCTCGGCAGCCGGGCGGTGCTTCCCTACGACGACCGCCTGGCCCGCTTCCCCGCTCATCTCCAGCAGGTGGAGATGGAATCCCTCGGCAAGCGCGTGACGCTGGAGGGCCTTCCCGTCCCGCGCGCCACCGGCCCCGTGGTCTTCGGGGAGCCCGGGACCAACGCCCAGCACTCCTTCATGCAGCTCCTCCACCAGGGAACCACCCCGGTGCCGGCGGACATCGTGCTGGTGGCAAGGCCCGACCACGGCTTCGAGGAGAACCACCGCCACCTCCTCGCCAACGGCCTCGCCCAGGGGGAGGCGCTGCTGCGCGGCCGGGAGGAGGCGGAGGTCCGCGCCGAGATGGTCGCGCAGGGTATGTCGCCGGCGGCCATCGAAGCCCTTCTGCCCCACCGCCTCTTCCCCGGCGACCGGCCGAGCACCACCCTCGTCCTGCCGCGGCTGGACGCGAACACCCTCGGGCAGCTCGTCGCCCTTTACGAGCACAAGGTCTTCTTCCTCGGCGCCCTCTGGGGCTTGAACGCCTTCGACCAGTGGGGGGTGGAACTGGGCAAGCAGCTTGCCGGCACCCTCCTGCCGGAACTCGCCCCCGGCGCGGCAGCGGGGCGGCACGACCCCTCCACCAGCGCCCTCATCGCGGAACTGCGCCGGCTGCGTGGGGGCTGACGAGGTCCGTGACCGCGCGCTTGTGATCCATCGTTCTGCCCATCAGAAATATTCCGGCGTTCCTATGTTAAGGCAAAGCCCGCGCTGATCGGTCGATGACGGTTAGGCGCAGGTTTCCCAGCTCGTCCTGCGGCCGTGTCCCATCGCCACAGGAATCGCTCTTGCCGCCTCATCCCTTTCCGAACAGCCAGCGGACCGCCCTCTTCCGGGAGGCCGATCGACCGGCGAACGGGCGTGGCACGGTCGGGGGCACGGGGGAGGTCACGCTCCAGCGGGTGCTGCTGGACCGCCCGGTGCCGCTGCGGCCGCTCTACTGGACCCTCGCCGCTCTTTCGCCCCTCGCGTCCTGCCCGCCGGCGCCCGAGCCGGGGCCGGTGCTGCGGATCCCCGCGGGGGCGGTGCTTGGCTTCGACACCTATTTCAATGCCTTCTTCGAGGCGAACTGGCGCGCGCGCACCGCCCTCGGCGCGCTCTTCCTGCGCCTCGACGTGTCGGGCGCCTGCACCCTCCGCGTCACCCGCCGCACCTCCATGGGGGAGACGCTGCTGCTGGAGCGGCGGCTGGAAGGCGGCCCGGTCCGCGTGGCCATCCCGGACGGAGCGATCAACTTCCGCCAGCACGGCCTGATCGCCTTCTCGATCGGCACGCATGAGGGCCCGGTCGAGGTCCGCGGCGGCGCCTGGGTGACGGAGGCCACCCCCCGCCCGGTCGGCCTGGCCGCCGTCTTCTGTACCTTCAACCGAGAGAACGACATCGCCGCCGTGCTGGCGGCCCTGACCTCGGACGAGGCGGTGCTCTCGCGCCTGGCCCGCATCCACGTCGTCAATCAGGGCCGCCCGGGCCTGGCGGAGCACCCAGCCATCGCGCCGATCCTGGCGCGGCACTCCGCGAAGCTGCGGATCATCGAGCAGGCGAATTTCGGCGGCGCGGGCGGCTTCGGCCGCGGCATCCTCGCCGCCATCGACGACCCCGCGGCCACCCATGCCGTGCTGCTCGACGACGACATCCGGATCGAGCCCGACAGCATGCTCCGCATGGCCGCCTTCTTCGGACTGGCCACCGACGAGACGCCGCTCGGCGGCCACATGCTGGACATGGTCCAGCCGATGCAGGTCTACGAGGCCGGCGCCGTCATCCGCGACGCCAACTGGTCCTTCCACCCGCAGCACCACGGGCTGGACGTCAGCAATCCCAGGAATCTCACGGCGCTGGTCGCCCCGCGCGCGATCCACTTCAATGGCTGGTGGTGCCTCGGCTTCCCCCTCTCCCTCGTGGAGCGGCTGGGCATGCCGCTGCCGGTCTTCATTCGCGGCGACGACGTGGAGTTCGGCCTTCGCCTCTACGGCGCCGGGGTGCCCGCCGTCGCGATGCCGGGCGTGGGCGTCTGGCACGAGCCCTTCTACCTCAAGCTCGGCAGCTGGCAGCTCTACTATGAGACGCGGAACATGCTGGTCGCGGCCGCCCTGCACCTCGGCACCGCGCCGCGCGGCATGGCGGTGCGGATGGCGCGCGCGCTGCTCCTCCACCTCCTCACCTTCCGCTACTACAGCGCCGCCCTCATCCTTCGCGCCATCTCGGACTTCCTGCGCGGGCCGGAGATCCTGAACAGCGCGCCGGCCGCCCTGCACGCCTCCCTCAACGCGATACGCGAGCGCTACCCGGCCGAGACGGTTCCCCGCGGGGTGGTGCTGCCGGATCACGAACCTCTGTCCCCGCCGCCCCATCGCCTCGCCTGGCTCACGCGGCTGGCGCGCGCGCTGGCGGAGAGCACGCTGCGCCCGACCCGCCCCGGTGCGCAGCCCCGGCGCCTGGAGATGGCGGCCTTCGGATGGACCCGGCTGGGCCGGATGGACTGCCTCGCGCTCGAGACCTGGTGGGACAAGGACCTGCCCATCCTCCGCCGCTCGCGCGAGAGTTTCCGCGCCCTGGTCCGGGAGGCGATCCCCCTCCTGCGCCGCCTGCTGCGCGAGGGGCCGGCGGTCGGCGCGCGCTGGCGAGAGGCCTTCCCGCGCCACCGCTCCGTGCCCTTCTGGCGGGACTATCTCGGCATGCCCCCGGCCGAGCCCACGGCGGAGGAGCGCGCCGCCTTCGCGGGAAGGACCGGCCTCGCTGCGACATCCCTCGGCACCGCCGCCGAGTAGCGCCGGGCGGGTTCCGATTCCTCAGAACCGGAAACCCAGCCCGCCATAGACGCTGCGCCCGAAGCCCGGCTCGTAGAGCGCCGAGGCCGCCGTCGCGGCCGGCGCGACCGAGGCGCTGGCGATGTATCGCCTGTCGGTCAGGTTCCGCCCCTCCACGAAGAGGGTGAGGCCGTTCTCGAGGTCGAGGGTGCCGCGCAGGCCGAGGAGCGCGTAGCCCCCCGTCCGCTGCGTGTTGGCGTTATCGGCGAAAAGCCCCTGCGGCACCCATTCCACAGTTGGCGCGAGGCTGGCGCCGGAGGGGTGGCGATAGCGCAGCTCCGCCCGCGCGAGGTGGCGCGGCACGCCCGGCAGCTTGTTGTTGCCGTAGCGAGGATCGCCGTCGAAGCGGAAATCGTTGAAGGTATAGGCGCCGCGCAGGACGAGAGCGTCGCCCGGCAGCAGGTCGCGCAGCACCGTCCAGGCGAGCGCCGCCTCCACCCCCTGGTGGAGCGTGCGCCCGGCGTTGAGCGCGAAGCTCGCCCCGTTGCCGGCGGGGTCGAAAAGCTGGATCTCGTCGCGGATGGCCGCGCGATAGGCCGCGACCTCCCATTGAAGCCCGCCCTCCCGCCCGCGCGTGCCGACCTCCGCCGTGCGTGCCCGCTGCGCCCGCAGCGAGGAGAAGCCCTGCGTCGCGAGCGGCGTCAGGTCGGAGATGGTCGGCGGCTCCGTCGTCCAGGAGAGGTTGGCGAAGGCCTGCGCCGTCGGCGTCACGTCCCAGACGGCGCCCAGGAGCGGGTTGGCGTAACGGTAGCTCGCCGAGCCGGACGCGTCGCCGTCCGAGAGGAAGCGGTCCCGGCTGGCGCGATAGGCGTCTCCGACCTGCACCCCCGCGACCAGACCGAGGGAGGGCAGCACATAGACCGTGTTCTGGATCGTCGCCGTGTTGGTGCGCGCGCGGTCACTGCTGGAGGCGGTGAGGCGCCCCGCATGGCCGGCATTGTTGACGTAGCGGTTGCTATCCGTCGCGCCGATCCCGCTCGTGGCCGCGACGACGAGGCGGTGGCGCAGCCCCGAGGCCTCGCCCTCCAGCGTGAGGCGTGCGAAGCCGTTCACGTCGTCGCTGCGCTGGTCGATGTACTGGAAGATCGGGTGGTCCAGCTCGCGGTGCACGAAGGAGGCGCCGGCCTCCAGCACCGCGCCCGGCGCGATCCGCCAGGTGGTGCGGCTGGCAACGCGGTTGCTCTCGATGTTGCGCTGGTAGTCGTTCAGCAGGTTGGCCGCCGCCGCCGCGCGCGGGTCGGACAATGCCCGCGCCCGCGTCAGCGTGCCGGGAATGCGCTGCTCGATGTGGTTGTAGCCGTAGTACAGCCGCGTCTCGATATCCTCGTTCACCTGCCAGCCGAGATTGCCGTTGAACCGCCGGCTCTCCCCGTCGCTGTGCCGGCGGAAGCCGTCCTGGCTGAGGGTGGAGAGGCTGCCCCAGGCATCGAAGCCGCCCGCCGCGACGCCATAGGCCGCCTGGGCACGGCGATAGCCGAAGCTGCCCATCTCACCGCGGATCAGGGCACCGGGGTCGCTGCGCCCGGTCGGCGTCACGAAGTTCAGCACGCCGCCGAGGGTCGCGCTGCCGCGACCGAAGGCATTCGCGCCGCGCAGCACCTCCACATGCCCGAAGGTCAGCGGGTCCAGCTCCTGGAAGTCGCCGGAACCGTCCGCCTGGTTCAGCGGCACGCCGTCCTGGGTGAGCTGCACGCCCCGCAGGTGCGAGTTCCGCGCGAGGCCGGAGCCGCGGATCGAGAGCCGCGTGTCCTCCCCCCATTTCGGCTGGGCGAAGACACCGGGGGTGTATTCGAGCACGTCCCGGAGCGAGGTGACGCCCGCGCGGAGGCGGATTTCCTCGGCCGGCACGACGCTGACATTGCCGGGCACCGCGCGCAGCCGCTCCGCCGCCTGGGCGGCATCGGGGGAGGTGAGGGAAGGGGCGGTGCCGGTGACGGCCACCTCGGGCACGGCCACGGGCTCGCCGGTTGTCAGCGGCTGGGCAAGGGTGGCGAAGGGCAGGGGAAGGAGGGCGGCCGCGAGCAACGCGGCGCGAAGGGACGAGGGCATGGAAGGTTCCTGACGGGCATGGAGCAGCCGGCCCCGGAGGGGGCAGGCGGAGCCAATCCCGAGGCGACCGGCCGGGGCCGGTGCCGTCGGGGTCGCACGGACCGATCCTTTCGGAACCGGCCGGGCGTGCGGGTCAGGCGGTGGGCGGGGCTCTCGGCTGTTGCGGGGGCGCGCGGGGCGGGAAGGGCGGCAGCCCGGCGCGGCCGGCCGGGTGCTCGACCGCGACGGGCACGACGCGCGCGGCCGGCACCCGCGGCACCTCCGCCACGATGGCGGCCGGGCCCTGGCCCATGTCGCAGCAGTCGAGGTCGTGCGCGGCGGGAAGCGGACGGCCGTCCTCGTCCAGCAGCACCGTCCGCGTGCCGGAGGGGGTGCAGAGTTCCGTCGCTACGGCGCGGCCGAGCATCCCCATCGCCCGCGCGTGCGGCAGCATCGCCGCCGCCCATTGCAGCAGCAGCAGTCCGGCGAGCAGGCGCGCGAGATGGCTGCGGGAGGGGCGCATCACCGTCCGGATAGCGGAACGGCGCGCCCCCGGCCAGATCAGCGGTTCACTCTTCCTCAACCCAGGCCGGCCATCCTTGCCCCAGCCCCGGGAAAACCCCATCCCTGGCGCTGTGACCTTCACCTCCCTTCTGGCGACATCCCAGGCCATTCGCCGCCTTCCCCCCACCACGGCCGACCGCATCGCCGCGGGCGAGGTGGTGGAGCGCCCCGCCGCCGCCGTGAAGGAGCTGGTGGAGAACGCGCTCGACGCCGGCGCGCGCCGCGTCACCGTCGCGCTGGAAGGTGGCGGCACCGACCGCATCCTCGTGGAGGACGACGGCGCCGGCATGTCGCCCGCCGACCTCGCGCTGTGCATCGAGCGCCACGCCACCTCGAAGCTGCCGGACGAGGCGACGCTGTTCCGCATCGCCACCCTCGGCTTCCGGGGAGAGGCGCTGCCCTCCATCGGCGCCGTCTCCCGCCTGGCCATCACCACCCGCCCGCGCGACGGCGAGGCACACGCCATCACGGTCGAGGCCGGGCGCGTGGGCGAGGTGACGCCCGCGGCCGCCCCGCCCGGCACGCGGGTGGAGGTGCGCGACCTGTTTTTCGCCACCCCCGCGCGCCGCAAGTTCCTGAAAACGCCGGGCACCGAGGCCTCCCACGCGGTGGAGGCCGTGCGCCGCCTCGCCTTCGCCTGGCCGGAGGTCGGCTTCCGCGTCACGGTGGACGGCCGCACCGCCCTCGACCTCCCGTCGGCCGACCGCGCCACCCGCGCCGGCGCCCTGCTGGGCCGCGACTTCGCCACCGCCGCCGTGCCGGTGGAGGGAAGCTGGCCGGACCTCGTGCTGGAGGGGCTGGCCGGCCTGCCCACCCATCACCGCGCGACGGCGGCCGAGCAGCACCTCGTGGTCAATCGCCGCCCCGTGCGCGACCCGCTGCTGCGCGCCGCCCTGCGCGTCGCCTACCGGGACGTGCTGGCCGCCGGCCGCCACCCCGTCGCCGCCCTCTTCCTCGAGATCCCGCCCGAGGCGGTGGACGTGAACGTCCACCCGATGAAGACGGAGCTGCGCTTCCGCGACGCCGCCGGCGTGCGTGGGGCGATGATCGCCTCTCTCCGCCGGGCGCTGGGCACGGGCGCGGGGGTGGGCCTGACCCGCACCGGCTGGGATTCCAGCAGCGCCGCCGCCGACCCCGCCTGGCCCAGCCGCGCCGGCCAGCCCATGCCGCAAGGGGGGGCCAGCGTCACCTGGGCGGATGGCACCGAGACCCCAACCCGCGCCCCCGGCTTCGCCGAGCCGGGCTTCGCCTTCGCCGCGCCCGCGCCGTCGCGCCCGGTGCAGCCACGCTTCGCCCTGCCGCCCGGGGGCCTCTCCGTGCCCGCCGAAGCGCCGCCCCTGCCGCCCGGCAGCGCGGCGGAGGGACCGCTCGGTCGCCCGCTCGCGCAGCTCCTCGACACCTATGTCCTCGCGGAGGCGCCCGACGGGGCCCTCATCCTCGTGGACCAGCACGCGGCGCACGAGCGACTGACGCATGAGCGCCTCTCGGCCCAGCTCGTCGCGGGCGGGGTGCGGTCCCAGCCGCTGCTCCTGCCGGCGGTGGTGGACATGCCGGCGGCCGACGCGCTGCGCCTTGCCGGCCGGGCGGAGGACCTCGCGCGCCTCGGGTTGGAGATCGAGCCCTTCGGCCCTGGCGCCATCCTCGTCCGGGCCCTGCCGGCCTTGCTGGGCACGCCGGAGCCCGGGCCGATCCTGGCCGACATCGCCGCCGAACTCGCGGATTGGGAGGAGAGCACCGCGCTGGAGCGCCGGCTGGACGCCGCGGTCGCGCGCCTGGCCTGCCATGGCAGCGTGCGCGCCGGGCGCCGCCTCAATCCCGCGGAAATGGCGGCCCTGCTGCGGGAGATGGAGGCGACGCCGCGCGCCGCCACCTGCTCCCACGGACGGCCCACCTTCCTGCGCCTGGGCGCGGGCGACCTCGCACGGATGTTCGGCCGGACCTGAGCAGGCCGCGCGTCACAACCGGGAGCCGGCCCGCGGGTTACCCCAGACAATGTGGGGAGGGATGCCGGATGGCCGAGAAAGCTGACGGGAGTGCCGGGCGCTCCCGATTCAGCGCGGAGACGCTCAACAACGCTGTGCAGACGCTCGCCATCATCGGGGCTGGCGCCTGGGGCGTCTACACCTTCATCTACGAGGCCCGGATCGCCCCCAGCCTTGCGCCGCCGAGCGTCTCCGTGACGAGCACGCTGGAGCGGGTCGGCCGCAAGGACGGGCTCGTCGCCATCCGCTCGACCGTCACGCGCCGGAACGTCGGGCAGGCCGAGGTCCGCGTGCTCGGCCTCACCTACAACGTCATCGGCGTGCGGGTGCGCTTCGCGGAGGGCGGCGCCTTGCCCTCCGTCCCGCCGGAGGGCGGGGCAGTGGCCCAGGCGCGCGATTACGCGGAGGAGGAGGGCGATGTCCTGCTCCGCAACGGCGTGCTCTTCGACGGCGCGGCGGGTGGTCCCTCCGGCCTCAACCCCGGCGAGGCGGTCTCGCGCGACCTTGTCTTCTACGCGGATCCGGCGCGGTACGACTCCATCCGCTTCCTCGTCGCACTCTCCTACGCGAAGATGTCGGAGCCGCCGGTGCCGCTGGTTCTCACGCTGCGCGACGGGCGGATCGCGGCCGTGCCCGGGCCTGATTGCGGCCCGCAGCCCTCCCGCTGCCAAACCCTGGCCACAACCGATTTCGGGACAGAGTTCTCCCTGTGGACGCCGTGACCGCGGGGAGTCCGCCGCAGCCCGTAGGCCGCGGTTGCGGTCCTGCCCGCCCCGGCCCCAATCTCCGCGGATCTTGGGGAGGATGCCGAATGGGCCTCGTTCCGGTGATGATCCGGACCGTGGCGGGTAGCGGGCGCCGGCCCGCTGCCGCGCGGGCGATGGCGTGATGGGGGAGGCCCTGGCAAGCCCGCCGCGCAGCCTTTCCGGCCACCTGCGCCGCCTGCGCACCCGCCTCCGCCGCCTCTACGAGGATGACACGCCCTGGGCACGCCGGGGGCGCGACGTGCTGCTCGCCACCGACATCAGCATCCTCGTCTTTGTCATCGCGACGTCCTTCACGCCCGGCCACGCCTGGATCGAGGTGGTGGACGGCGTGCTCGGGCTGCTCCTGCTCGTTGAATTCACCGCCCGCTTCTTCGCCAGCCGAACACCGCGCCGGGACCTGCTTCACCCCTGGACCTGGGTGGACATGGTGGCGATCGCCTCCTTCCTCGTGCCTGTGACGGGGGAGGCCTTCGGCTTCCTGCGCGCGCTCCGCCTGCTGCGGGTGCTGCGGCTCTTCCGCGTGCTCGAGCGGCTGCGCGAGGTCTCGCCGCTCTTCCGGCGCGAGGAGGAAGCCGTCCTGGCCGCGGCGAACCTGATCGTCTTCATCTTCGTCATGACCGGGCTGGTCTACGCCACCCAGCACCGCTCCAATCCGCACATCACGAACTACGCGGACGCGCTCTACTTCACCATCACCTCGCTGACGACGACCGGCTTCGGAGACATCACCCTGCCGGGCACGACGGGGCGCATGCTCTCCGTCATCATCATGCTGGCGGGCGTCACGCTATTCCTGCGCCTCGCCCAGGCGATGTTCCGCCCCTCCAAGGTGCGGCACGACTGTCCCTCCTGCGGCCTGATGCGGCACGAGGCGGACGCGGTGCACTGCAAGGCCTGCGGCGTCGTCCTCAACATCCCCGACGAGGGGCGCTGAAGGCCGCGGCGCGGCCCTAGTCGATCAGCCAGCGGAAGGAGCGCCGCAGATGCTCCGTTCCGTCGCGCTCGAACCAGCGGCCATGGGCGAAGATCACCCGCTCCGGCCGCAGCGCGATGAGGCGGGAGGCCGCGCGTGCCGCCTCCGCCTGCCGCTGCCGCACGATGGCCCGCAGATAGGGCGGCGGCATGCCGTCCGGCGAGAGCACGCCGAAAGCCCAGGCGATCGGCCGCACCGGCAGCGGCACCTTCGGTGATTCGAGGTTGATGACGAGGTCCGTCAGCACCAGCGTCTCGGTCGGCCGGTGGAACATCGCCGTCTCGGTGAAGCCGGCAACGCCCGGCACCGGCACGAGCTGGATCGCGTCCCCCCATTCCGACGGCGCCGTCTCGGCCAGGTCGTGGTCCAGCCGCAGCCCGCTGCGCCGCACCTGCCCGCGAGTGCGCAGGCCGGGCGTGGCCCAGGTGGTCGCCTCCGGGCAGGCGTCCGACCAGTCCTTCATGAAGGTCCAGTGTCCGAAGCTCGGCGCCACCAGGTGCCGCACCGGCCCGATCGCCTCCAGCTCGCCCTTGAGCTTGAGGGAGAAACGCGTGGGGGAGTGTAGCAGCAGCCCGCCATCCAGCAGGCGGATCACCGTCATCCGTGTGCCCAGCACAGCGCCGAGCGCGCCCTCCAGCGTGCTGTCCACGATGAAGAGCCCCTCCGCCACGGGCTTGGGCGTGTCGAGCGGTGGGTAGCTCACATGGTGCGCCACCGCGTGCTGATCCTGCGCCAGCAGCCGCGCCACCGGCCCACTTCCCTGGCCCGGCCCCTGCCGCGGCGAGGCGCTGCTGAGGGCGGTCACCGCCAGCTCCGTGATGCCGAGGCCCACGAGAAGCGCCCGCGCCGCGTCGGGCTGCCGCCGCATGGCCAGCCCGGCCACCAGCAGCGCCGCGCCGCCGGCCGTGTCGAGCATCAGATGCTGGCGCATCGAGAGGGTCGGCGTCAGCCCGCCCTCGTAGTCGGTCAACGCCGCATAGCCCGCGTGATAGGCGCCCGCCGCGCCCAGCAGCCGCGAAACCGGCGGCGGCAGCACGCGCGAGGCCGAAAGGCCGCCGAGCAGGGCGGCCATGCCGTAGTCGATCAGCCCGTGCAGCCGGGTGGAGATAATCATCGGGCGCATCCGATCCTTGGGGGCCCCGGGAAAACGGGACCGCCGCGGGATAGATGCATTCCGGGCGAGGAAACGTGGGCGCACGCGAGCCACCGCCGCGCGGGGCGGATGAGAATGCCCTTCAGCCGGCCCGGTCAGGGGCCGGCGGGCGGAAGGGCGTCAGCCCTCCTCCTCGTCGTCGGCGCCGCGCAGGTCGCAGGCGATGACATAGGCCGGGGAACCGTCCTCGGCCTCCATCTCCTCGATGATGTCGATGCCGTAGATGTCGATGTCCCCGTCATCCTCCTCGCCGCCGAGCATGATGCCGAGGGCGATGGGGCGGGAGGCGTCGAGCTTCTGCAGCTCGGCGATCAGGGCGCCGACCGTCATGGTCTCGGTGGCCTGGTTCTCGTCGGACATGGGGGTCGCTCCTGAAGGCTGCGCCGATGTGGCAGGCCGCGAGGGAGCGGGCAAGGGCGGGGCGCGTGACGGGCGCGTGAACGTGGCCTAGTCCCGCTTCATCCAGCCGGAAGGGCCCTGCTGCCAGTAGGTCAGCGCGTGCCCGGCCGCCTTGCCGCGGCGCCAGCGGTCGCGCGCCGCCTGCAAGGCCGCGGGGTCGTTGCCGTCGAAGAGGTCGAAGACGCGGTCGAAGGACTCGGCCCGCGCCGTCTCCGCGCCGTCGGCGAGGAAGAGGTGCCGCGCGCCGTTGGGCGCCTCGTCCTCGGTCGTCAGCCAGATCGGCTGGAGGTCGGCATCGCCGGTGGCGGGGGTGCCATGGGGCAGCCAGTCCGGCTCGGGGCAGAGCCAGAGGGCCGTGTCCAGCGCCGCCAGCCGCTCCGGCCCCCCCACCCGCACCACGGCGCGGCCGCCGGTGGCCAGCACGCGGCCGAGCAGCCGGGGCAGCGCCACCTCCAGTGCCGTGCGGGTCAGGTGGTAGAAGCCGATCTCGCTCATGCCGCCCGGGAGGTCTCGAAGCGGTCCGCGACCAGCCGGTCGAGCAGCCGCACGCCGAAGCCGCTGGGGCCGGGGGGCAGGGGATAGGCGCCGCTCTCCACCCCTTCCTCCCGCAGGTCCATCCCGGCGATGTCGAGATGCGCCCAGGGCGCGTCGCCCCCCGCGAACTCCCCCAGGAAGGCCGCGGCCTGGCAGGCATCGGGCAGGAACTTCCCCGCCCATCCCGGCCCCCCGCCGCCGACCGGCAGGCAGTGGCGGAGGTCGGCGATCGCGCTGTCGAGGTCGCGGCGGTGCTTGGCCCCGATCGGCATGGGCCAGAGCGGCTCCCCCACCGCCTCGCCCGCCGCCATCAGGGCGTCTCGCAGGATGTCGTCGTTCCCGAAGAGCCCCGCGCGATGGTGGCCGAGGGCCGAGACGATGCTGCCCGTGAGCGTCGCAAGATCGATGATCGCGCGCGGCCGCAGCCCGCGGGCGTGGTGCAGCGCGTCCGCCAGCACCAGCCGCCCCTCGGCGTCGGTGTCCACCACCTCCACCGTGCGGCCGGAGGCGGTGCGGAGCACGTCGCCGGGGCGGTAGCTCTCGGCGCCCGTCGCGTTCTCGGCGACGGCCAGCACGGCCACGGCATGGACAGGGCTGCGGCGCAGCGCGAGGGCCAGGATCGCCCCCGCGCAGGCGGCCGCGCCGGCCATGTCGCCCTTCATCGCCTCCATCCCCTTGGCGGGCTTGATGGAGATGCCGCCGGTGTCGAAGGTGATGCCCTTGCCGACGAAGGCGACCGGCGCGCCTTCCCCTCGCCAGCGCAGCACCACCAGCCGCGGCGGATGCGCCGATCCCCGCCCGACCGCGAGCAGGCCGCCATAGCCGCCCCGCTCCAGCCAGTCGCGCCCGAGCACCGTCACCTCGATCCCGTGCTTGCGCAGCCCGGTCAGCCGCTCGGCGAAGGTAGTGGGGGTCAGGCGGTTGGCCGGCTCGGCCGCCAGGTCGCGCGCGAGGCCGACGCCGCGCAGCACCGCCTCCACCCGCGCGAAAGCCGGCGCCGCGGCGGCGGCATCGTCCACCAGCAGGTCCAGCCGCCGCAGGTCGCGCCGCGGGCCGGTGGAGAGGTTCGGCAGCCGGTGCCCGCGCATTCCCGCGCCCATGGCGAGCTGCGCGACCGCGCCCGGGGCCAGCCCGCGCGCGTCGATCACGGCGTGACGCACCGGCGTCGAATCCCGGTCCTCGGGGGCCGTCGTCATGGAGGCGACGGCGAGCGCGCCCGCCACCTCCAGCCGCAGCGGGTGTGGCGGGCCCGCGCCGATCAGCCAGGCGGTGCGCCCGCCCAGCACGCCGTCCAGCCGCAGCGCCTCTCCCCTCGCCGCGTCGAAGCGCGCGACGGCGGCCAGCGGCGCGTAGGCGGCGGGCAGCAACTCGTCCGGCAGGGCCGGGAAGGCCACCGGATGGCGGCCGCGCGGCAGCTCGGTCAGGCGGAGCTTCAGCACGGCCGGCCGCCGTCAGCGCCGGGGGCGGCGCGTCGCCGGCCGCGCCGCGCGGGCGGGGGCGGGCGGGGCCACGGGCTCGGCGATGGAGGCGTCGCTCGCCGCCCCGCCCTCGGCCAGGATGGCCGGGGATTCGCTGCCGGTGCCGCTGACCGCCGCCTCGGGCTCGCCCGCGGGGACCGGCGCCTCGGCCGCGCGGCCCTCGTGGTGCTCGGCCACCAGCCGGTCCAGCAGGCGCACGCCCCAGGCCGTCGCGCCCTTGGGCACGGTCGGCTGGTCCTTCCCGCCCCAGGCGACGCCGGCGATGTCGAGATGCGCCCAGGGGCAGCCGTCGACGAAGCGCTGGAGGAACTGCGCGGCCGTGATCGAGCCGCCGGCGCGACCGCCGCCCACGTTCTTCATGTCCGCGATGTCGGACTTGATGGCGCGGTCATAGGCCTCGCCCAGCGGCATCCGCCAGGCGAGCTCGCCCACGGACTTGCCGGCCTCCTGGATGCGCGCCGCCAGCCCCTCGTCGTTCGAGAACAGGCCTGCATGCTCGTTGCCGAGCGCGACGATGATCGCGCCCGTCAGCGTCGCGAGGTTCACCATGAAGGCGGGGTCGAAGCGCTTCTTGCAGTAGGACAGCACGTCCGCCAGCACGAGCCGCCCCTCGGCATCCGTGTTGATCACCTCGATCGTCTGCCCGGAATAGGAGGTGACGACGTCGCCCGGCCGCACCGCGGTGCCGGAAGGCATGTTCTCCACGAGGCCGACGAGCCCGACCACGTCCACCTTCGCCTTCCGGCCGGCCAGCGCCATCATCAGCCCGGCCACGGTGCCGGCGCCGGCCATGTCCCACTTCATGTCCTCCATCCCGGCGGCGGGCTTGATGGAGATGCCGCCGGTGTCGAAGGTCACGCCCTTGCCGATGAAGGCGATCGGCTGGCTGTCCTTCTTCTTCGAATCCGTGCCGTTCCAGCGCATCACCACCATGCGCGGCGGCTGCGCCGATCCCTGGGAGACGCAGAGCATCGAGCCGAACCCGAGCTTCTCGAGGTCCTTCTGCCCGAAGACCTCCACCTCCACGCCGAGCTTCTCCAGCTTGCGCAGCCGGTCGGCGAATTCGGGCGGGTTGAGGATATTGGCGGGCTCGCTGACCAGCTCGCGCGTCAGGAACACGCCCTCGGCGATGGCGCGGCGGCTCGCCCATTCGGCCTTCGCGGCGTGCGGATCGTCGCAGAGCACCTTCACGCCCGCCAGCCGCGGCTTGTCCTCGGGCTTCTCGGTCGTGCGGTAGCGGTCGAAGCGCCAGGCGCGCAGCACGGCGCCGAGTGCGACATCCGCCGCCGCCCCGGCCCAACCGCCGATGGCCCGCGCGTCGATCGAGGCCAGCGCCTCCCGCCCGAGCGCCGCGACAGCGTTCCCGCCCGCCGCCTCGGCCCCGGCCGGGTCCAGCGAATCGCGCTTGCCGAGGCCGACCAGCACCAGCCGCGAGAGCCCGCCGCCGGGGGCGTAGAGGGTCGTCGCCTGGCCCTTGCGGCCCTTGAACTCCGCCGCCGCCGCCCCGCGCGCCAGGTTGCCGCCCAGCAGCCGGTCCCATTCGCCCATCAGGGCGCCGCCGAGATCCTCCTCCGCCAGCGGAAGGACGAGGGCGCCGCTCTCGGGCAGGGAGGCTTTGGCAAAGGCAATGTCGAGCATGGGGGATCCCGGGTCTGTCAGCCGAGAGATAGCATTGACGGGGCAATACGCCACGTCGCCCCGGGCCGAGACGGGGCAGCCATGCCGCTTTCATCGTTTCGTCAACGCGCCGTGATGACGCCAGGCTCCACCGCCCCACCCCGGCGCATCGCCAGGAGGCCCGCCTTTCCCGCTCCGCCCGCCTGCTCGACCTTCTCCAGGCGCTCCGCCGCCGCCGACGGCCCGTCACGGCCGCCCGGCTGGCAGAGGAGCTCGGCGTCTCCCCGCGCACCCTCTACCGCGACATCGCGACCCTCGTGGCCGGGGGCGCGCCGATCGAGGGCGAGGCGGGGCTCGGCCATGTCATGCGCCGCGGCTTCTTCCTGCCGCCGCTGAGCCTCACGGCGGACGAGGTGGATGCGCTCATTCTCGGCCTCCGCCTCGTCACCCGCCGCGGGGGGATTGGCGGGCGGCGCAGAACAACGACGTCTCCTGACAGGAACTGACAGGGAGGGGGCGCAGGAAGGGCGGGCAACAGGAGACCACCCCATGCCCGACCTCAGCCTTACCCTCCTCCTCGTGGACAGCCCGGCCGCGAGCACCACCTTCTACGCGGACCTCCTCGGGCGGGAGCCCGCCGAGGCCTCCCCCACCTTCGCGATGTTCACCATGCCCTCCGGCGCGGGAAGCGGCCTCTGGTCCCGCCACACGGTGGAGCCGGCGCCGGGCGCGATGGCGGGCGCGGCGGAACTCGCCTTCGCGGTGCCGGACCTGGGCGCCGTGCACGCGGACTGGTCCGCCCGCGGCCTCCGGATCGCCCAGGTGCCGACCGGGCTCGATATCGGCCGAACCTTCGTCGCGCTCGCCCCCGACGGCCACCAACTTCGGGTCTTCACCCCGGCTGGCTGACGGAAAAGGGGGCGGCCCGGCCCCCCGGCTATGCGTTCAGCGCCAGCCCCCGCGCCCGTAATACCCGCCATGCCCGTAGCCATAGCCGCGATAGCCATAGGCCGGCGCCGAGTAGGCGTAGGAGCGGTAGGCCGGCCCGCCATAGCCCCGGCCATAGCCGCCGTATCCGCCGCCATAACCGACGGGATAGGCGACGCAGCCGGCCAGCGAGGCAGCGGCGACGACCAGGGTGAGCGCGCGAAGCAGCCGTGAGCGGTTGGTCATGGGGACCTCCTCCCGGCAGGGTGGCGGCGAGGGGCCGACGCCACGTGCCAGGAGGGAATAACGCCCGCCGCGGCTGTCTGAAGCGCGGCGGGATCGCGGCCGTGCCGTGGCAGGCGGGCTGCGCGCGGGGTCGTGATCGCGCCCCGCGATGTCGCCTTCAGGGAACCGGGTGCACGTCGTCCGCCCGCTGCGGCGGCAGCTTGATGGCCACCGCACGGAACCGCCCCGTCGACGGGCGCGAGCCCGCATGCGCGGTGCGGCGGGGAATGATGATCAGGTCGCCGGGCTTGATCTGAACCTCCCGCTCCCCGAGCCAGAAGGAGCCGGTGCCGTCGAGGATGAGCTGGATTTCGTCGGCATCCGCGTGGAAGTGCTTCATCACGTTGCCGCTCTGGATCGCGACGGTGCCGTGCTCCGTGTCCACCAGGGTGCGGGAGCGAAGGTCGGCGCCGGGACGCGGCGCGCCGATCTCGTCCTCGGTCATGCTGAACAGGTTGACGATCCGCGGCTCCATCGCGGGCCGCCCGGCCTGGGCCCAGGCATGGGGCACCACATCCGCCGCGAAGAGGCCGGCGGTGAAGGCGAGGGCGAAGCCGCCGAGGATGACCGGAAGGCGCATGGAGGTTCCCCTGGTTGGTTGGCAGCGATGATGGGCCGCCCCGCCCCGCCGCGCCGCCGCAACATCCCAGGATGGCCAGGGGATGAGGCCAGGGGATGACGGCCAGGGCTGCCCCTGCACCCCCCGCCCGCGCTATGCCCATCCGATGACCGACGAAGACCTGCTCGAACTCGCCGCGGGCCTGGCCGAGCGCGCCGCCCACGCCATCAACGCCATCCGCGCCGCCGGCTTCGCGGTGGAGCGCAAGAGCGACGCCTCCCCCGTGACCGAGGCCGACCGCATCGCGGAAGCCCTGATCGTGGAGGGCCTGCGCGCCGCCACCCCCGACATCCCCGTGGTGGCGGAGGAGGAAGTCGCGGCCGGTATCCTCACCGCCCTCGCTCCCCGCACCTGGCTGGTGGACCCGCTGGACGGCACGCGCGAATTCGCCGCCGGCCACGACAGCTTCGCCGTGAATGTCGGCCTCGTGGTGGAGGGGCGCGCCCATCTCGGCGCCGTCGCCATCCCCGCGACCATGGAGGTCTTCGGCGGCATCGCCCCCCTGGGCCTCGCCTGGAAAAGCGACGCCGCCGGCCGCCGCGCCATCCGCGCCCGCGCCATCCCGGCCGAGGGCGCGACCGTCCTCGCCTCCCGCCACTATTCCGACGACCCACGCCTGGACCGCTTCCTGGAGGGGCGGCGCGTGGCGGAGGTGATCAAGATCGGTTCCGCCGTGAAGTTTTGCCGCCTCGCGGAAGGGGCAGGGGACCTCTACCCCCGCTTCGGCCGCACGATGGAGTGGGACACCGCCGCCCCGCAGGCCCTTCTGGAAGCGGCCGGCGGCAGCGTCGCGGGCTTCGACGGCACGCCGCTCCGCTACGGCAAGCCCCTTTTCGAAAACGGCGCCTTCCTCGCCCAGGGCCGCCCGGCCGCATGACCGAGCGCCTGCCGCCCGAGGGCGTGCCCCGCGCCGCCGCCCTGCTGCGGGAGGGCGCGCTGGTCGCCTTCCCCACCGAGACCGTCTACGGCCTCGGCGCCGACGCGCGGAGCGGGCAAGCGGTGGCCGCGATCTTCGAGGCCAAGGGCCGCCCGCACTTCAACCCGCTCATCCTCCACTTCCCTGAACCCGCCGCCGCCTTCGAGGAGGTGGTGCCCGACGAGCGCGCCCATGCCCTCGCCGCCCGCTTCTGGCCCGGCCCGCTCACCCTCGTGCTGCCGCGCCGCCGCAACAGCCGCGTGGACCTGCTGGCCGGTGCGGGCCTGGACACGCTGGCGGTGCGCGTGCCCGCCCATCCCCTGGCGCTGGCCCTTCTGCGGGAGGCGGCCACCCCGGTCGCCGCCCCCTCGGCCAACCGCTCCGGCGGCGTCTCCCCCACCACGGCGGAGCACGTGCTGGACGGGCTGTCCGGTCGCATCGCCGCGGTGCTGGACGGCGGCCCCTGCGCCGTGGGCGTGGAGAGCACGGTGCTCGACCTCACCGGCGCCGGGGCCGTGCTGCTCCGCCCCGGCGGCGTGACGGCGGCGGCGATCGAGGCGGTGATCGGCCCCATCGGCCGCCCCATCCCGGTGGAGGCCGCGGAGGCAACGCGCACGCTCCGCTCCCCCGGGATGATGCTCTCCCACTACGCCCCCGCCCTGCCGGTGCGCCTCGCGGCCGGCGAGGTCGGGCTAGAGGAAGGGCTGCTCGCCTTCGGTCCGCCCCTGCCGGGCGCGGCGGTCACCTGGAACCTCTCCCCGTCCGGCGACACGGTGGAGGCCGCCGCCCGCCTCTTCTCCGGCCTGCGCTGGCTGGACGCGGAGGGCGCGCGGCGCGGGCTCAAGGGCATCGCCGCCATGCCCGTGCCGGTGGAGGGGCTGGGCGAGGCCATCAACGACCGCCTCCGCCGCGCCGCCGCCCCGAGATAGCGCGGCGCGGCCACGATTAGCGGCCGAACCCTCTTGCCCGCACCGGGCGGCGGGATGAGTCTGCCGCCGTGCCCAAGCCTTCTGCCCCGCCCGCCGAGCTTCCCCTCAACCCGCCGCCCGGCCCCGCCCAGCTCTTCGCCGCCTTCGCCAAGGCCGGGCTGATGGGCTTCGGCGGCGCCCAGGTCTGGGTCCGCCGCGCCCTGGTGGAGGAGCGGCGCTGGATGACCGAGCGCGACTACGCGGAGGTCCTCGGCCTCGGCCAGGTGCTGCCCGGCCCCAATGTCGGCAACGCCGCCGTCATGATCGGCCGGCGCTTCGCGGGCTTGGCCGGCTCCTTCGCGGCCACGGGCGGGCTCTACCTCTTCCCGCTGATCGTCCTGATGTCGCTCGTCCTGCTCTGGCAGGAATTCGCCGATATCCCAGCGGTCGCGGCCTTCATGCACGGGCTGGCCTGCGCGGCGGCGGGGATGGTGATCGGCAACGGCCTCCGCATGATCGGGCGCCTCCGCCCGCCGCCGGAGCTGATTGCGATCGGCATCCTCTCCACCGTTGCGGCCGCCTGGTTCCGGGTGCCGCTGCCAATCATCGTGCTCGTGCTCGGCCCGATTTCCATCGCGGCCGTGGTCTGGCGCGCCCGGCGCGGCGGGGAGGCGCGGGCATGACCGGGCCTGTCTGGGACCTCTTCCTCTTCTTCCTCAAGCTCTCCCTCGTCGCGGTCGGCGGGGCCAACGCCGCCGTGCCGTCGATGCACCACGAGGTGGTGGAGTTGCGGCACTGGATGACCGACGCCGCCTTCTCGCAGGGCTACGCCCTCGCCTCCGCCGCGCCGGGGCCGAACGTGCTCTTCGTGGCTGTGATCGGCTGGCACGTCGCGGGGTGGCAAGGGCTGGCGGCGAGCCTCGTCGGCTTTCTCGGCCCCACCTTCATCCTCGCCTGGGCGGTGGCGATGCTGACGCAGCGCTTGGCCGGAGACGCGCGCATGGGGGCGCTGCGGGCCGGGCTGGTGCCCGTCGCGATCGGGCTGATCCTTGCCACCGGCCTCGTCACGGGGGCCGCGGCGGCGCGCGGCACGGAAACCGAGATGGCCGTCGCGGTGCTGATCACCCTTGCCTCGGCCCTCTTCGTCTGGCGGTCGAATCTCTCCCCGATCTGGACGCTCGTGGCGGGCGGGCTGCTCGGCCTGGTGCTGCTCGGCGGGTAGCGGCCGCCCGCCGCATTAATAATCATTCTCACCTCTTGCTCGCAGCGCCGGGGCGGGACAGATTGCGCGCCGTTCATCTGACCAGCCCCTTGCCGAGGCCAGCGCCATGATCCGCCCGCGGACCGCCCTCCTGCTCGCCCTCTCCCTGTTCGCTTCCCCCATCGCCGCCCAGGCAGCGGAGGTGAACCTCTACACCACGCGCGAGCCCGGCCTGATGCGCCCCCTGACGGAGCGCTTCACCCAGGAAACCGGCATCAAGGTGAACACCGTCTTCGTCCAGGGCGGCCTCGCCGAGCGGCTGGCCGCCGAGGGCAGCCGTTCCCGCGCCGACGTCGCCATGGTGGTGGATGTCGGCAACCTGATGGAGCTGGTGGACCGCAACCTTACCCAGCCCGTGCGATCCGAGGTGCTGGAATCCGCCATTCCCACGCCGCTGCGCGACCCGCAGGGCCGCTGGTTCGCCCTCTCCACCCGCGCCCGCGCCATCTATGCCTCCCGCGAGCGCATCCCGGAGGCCGAGGCCGCGAAGCTCACCTACGAGGACCTGGCCGATCCCCGCTTCAAGGGGAAGGTCTGCATCCGCTCGGGCCAGCACCCCTACAACACCGCCCTCTTCTCGATCCTGATGATCCATCACGGCGAGGCCTGGCTGCGCGACTACCTGACGAAGCTGCACGGCAACCTCGCCCGCCGCGCCACGGGCGGCGACCGTGAGGTCGCGCGCGACATCCTCGCGGGCATCTGCGACGTGGGGCTGGCGAACACCTACTATGCCGGCCTGATGCTCTCGGGGCAGGGGGGGGAGGAGCAGAAGCGCTGGGGCGAGGCCGTGCGCGTCGTCCTGCCGGCCAATGAGACGGCGGTGAACATCTCCGGCGGCGCCGTCACCCGCCACGCGCCCAACAAGGCGGAGGCCGTGCGCTTCCTTGAGTTCCTCGCCTCCCCCGAGGCGCAGTCGATGTATGCCGACGCGAATTTCGAGAACCCCGTGCGCCCGAACACGCCGGTGAACCCGATCGTCGCCGGTTTCGGCGCCCTCAACCCGCGCGACGTGTCCCTGCCCGAGGTCGCCTCCCGCCGCGCGGCCGCCAGCCGCATCGTGGACGAGGTCGGCTTCGACCGCTGAGGGCGGTCCCGGCGCGCGCATGAGCCACCAGGGAACCGCGCCCCTCCTCCCTGTTGCGCTCTCCGCCGCGCCGCCCCGGTCCGGCGTCGGCATCCGCCGCGCGGCGCTCGGCCTCAGGCTCGGGGCCGCGCTCGGTGTGCTGCTGGTGGCCCTGCCGGTGGTGGCGCTGGCCTTCGCCGCCGCCCGCGGCTCGGGCGACCTCTGGCCCCACCTCATCCGCTACGTCCTGCCAGAGGCCGCGGTCGAGACGGCGCTCCTGCTCGCCGGCGTCGGCGCCGTTGCGGTCGGGATCGGCACGGGCACGGCCTGGCTCGTCACCACCTGCCGCTTCCCGGGGCGCAAAACCTTCGCCTGGGCGCTCGTGCTGCCGCTGGCCATGCCCGCCTATGTCGCGGCCTATGCCTGGCTGGACGTGCTGCACCCCGCCAGTGCCGTGCAATCCGGCCTGCGCGCCCTGCTGGGACTGACCAACCCCCGCGCCATCCCGCTGCCCGAGATCCGCTCGCTGCCCGGCTGCATCATGGTCATGGGCACGGTGCTCTTCCCCTATGTCTACCTCGCCGCTCGCGCCGCCTTCCTCACCCAGGGGCCGGACATGCTGCGGGCGGGGCGGGCGATGGGGGCGGGGGGCTGGCGCCTTTTCCTCACGGTCGGGCTGCCCATGGCCTGGCCGGCGGTCACGGCCGGGGCGGCGCTGGCGCTGCTCGAAACCCTCAACGACGTGGGCGCCGCCGAATTCCTGGGCGTGCGGACGCTCACCGTCTCGGTCTACGTCACCTGGATCACGCGCTCCTCCCTGGAGGGGGCGGCGCAGATCGCCCTTGTGCTGCTCGCGGCAGTCGCCGCCGTCCTCGCGATCGAGGGCTGGGGCCGCAGCCGGGCACGGGACGCGCGGGCGGTGCCGGACGCCATCCCGCCGGACCTTCGCCCGCTGCCGCTCGGCCGCGGGCTGCTCGCCTCCCTCGGCTGCGCCGTGCCGGTGCTGCTCGGCTTCGTCACGCCGGCCTCCTACCTTCTCTGGGCCGCCTCCCGCCGGGTGGCGGAGTTCGGCTGGCCGGCGGAGCTCGGCACATGGATCGCCAACAGCGCGACGCTCGCGGCCATCGCGACCCTCCTCGTGCTGCCCACCGCCCTCCTGCTCGCCTTCGGGGCGCGTACCGGCGCCGGCGTGGGCGGCCGGCCGGGGCTGGACGCCGCGCTGCTGCGCGCGAGCCTCCTCGGCTATGCCCTGCCCGGCGGGATCGCGGCGGTCGGCCTCATCATCGCCTTCGGCGGCCTCGACGACGCGCTGGAGACCCTCGGCGCCCTCGCACCGCCGCCGCTCTCGGGCACGCTGGCCGCGCTCATCCTGGCGTATTTCGTTCGCTTCCTCGCCATCCCCGCCTCGGGGCTGGATGCTGCCTACGGCCGCATCCGGCGGGAGGTGGACTGGTCCGCCCGCGCCATGGGGGCGGGGCCGGGGCGCATCCTCTGGCGCGTGCACCTGCCGCTGCTGCTGCCGGCGCTGCTGGCGGCCGCGCTGCTCGTCTTCCTCGACGCCATGAAGGAACTGCCCGCCACCCTCCTTCTCCGCCCCTTCAACCGCGAGACCCTGGCGACGGCCCTCTACGGCGAGGCCGCGCGCGGCACCTATGAGGAGGGGGCAGTGGCCGCGCTGGCCCTGGTGGTGGTGGGGCTGCCGGTGATCGCGCTGATGGTCGCGGGCGGGCGGGCGACGGCCGCCAGGGCGAGGCGACCGGGACGCCGATCCAGGCCGCTGGCCTGACTGCTTCGCCAGGCTACTCCTTTGCGGGATGGAAGGGCGGGGCCAGATAGGGCCGGTCCCCGCCTGTAACCCCCCAAAACCGCCCTTGACCCGCGGCCCCGCCGCGGCGTTTGGTCCCCCCGCCATGCCCGACACGCCCATGCCCCTCCTTCCGGCCCTTCCCGCCGGCTTGCTGGACGCCCTCCACGGCCTCCTTGGCCCTCGCGGCGTGGTCACGGACCCGCTCGATCTCGAACCGCACCTCTCGGACTGGCGCGGCCTCTACCGCGGCGCCTCGCCCGCGCTGCTGCGTCCCGCCTCCACCGCGGAGCTGGCCGCGGCGATGCGCCTCCTCTTCGAGGCGGGCGTGCCGGTGGTGCCCCAGGGCGGCAACACCTCCATGGTTGGCGGCGCCATGCCGGACGAGAGCGGGCGGCAGGTCATCCTTTCCCTTTCCCGCCTCAACCGCATCCGTGACATCGACCCCATGGATATGACCATGGTGGCCGAGGCCGGGGTGGTGCTGAAGGCGGCGCAGGACGCGGCCGCCGCGGCCGGCACCCTCTTTCCCCTCTCGCTCGGCGCCGAGGGCACGGCGACGATCGGCGGCGTGCTCTCCACCAATGCCGGGGGCAACACCACCGTCCGTTACGGCAATGCGCGCGACCTGATGCTGGGGCTGGAGGTGGTGCTGCCCGATGGCGGCGTGATCAACGGCCTGCGCCGCCTCCGCAAGGACAACACCGGCTACGCGCTGCGCCACCTGATGGTGGGCGCGGAGGGCACGCTCGGCATCGTCACCGCCGCCGTGCTGCGCCTCTTCCCCCGCCCGCGCGCGGAGGCCATCGCCCTCTGCGCGGTCGAGAGCGAGGACGCGGCGCTCTCCCTCTTCCGCCGCTTCCGCGACCGCGACGAGACGGCGGTGCGGGCCTTCGAGTACATGGCGGGGCAGGGGATGGACCTCGTGCTGCGCCACGTCGAGGGCGCCACCCTGCCGCTGTCGGAGCGCGCGGAGCACTACGTGCTGGTCGATCTCGCCTCCTCCCGCCCCGACGCCGACCTGCGCGGGTTGATGGAGGCGGTGCTGGAGGAGGCGCTGGAGGCCGGCGAGGTGACCGACGCGGCCTTGGCCGAGAGCGAGGCCCAGCGCGCCGCCATCTGGCGCCTGCGCGAGGAGCATCCGGAGGCGCAGAAGCGAGAGGGCGCCTCGGTGAAGAACGACGTCTCCGTCCCCGTCTCGAAGGTGCCGGAGCTCATCCAGCGCTCCAACGCGGCGCTGAAGGAACTCATCCCCGGCAGCCGCCCCGTGCCCTTCGGCCATATGGGCGACGGCAACATCCACATGAACCTCGAGCAGCCCGAGGGGATGGACCCCGGCGCCTTCCTGGCGCTGAGCCACGATATCATGGACTGCGTGAACGCCATCGTCCGCGACCTCGACGGCTCCTTCTCCGCCGAGCACGGGGTGGGGCGCCTGAAGCCCGACATGCTCGCCGACTGGCGCGGCGGGGCGGAGCTGGAGGCGATGCGGCGGATCAAGGCGGCGCTGGATCCCAAGGGCCTGCTGAACCCAGGCAAGGTGCTGCCCGCTTGAACCGCGCCCTCCCGCTGCTGGCTGTCCTTCTCCTCTCGGCCTGCGCCGAGCCCGAGGCGCGGCGGCTGGAGCCGCTGCCACGCCTGCCCGACGTGCCCGACGCCTTCCGTGCCGAGCTTCTCGGCGGCCGCAGCCCTGACTGCCGCCTGCGCGGCCAGGCCGTCTATCTCGGCGGCGGGCGCTTCCTGACGGCCGCGCACCTGGTGGACGACATGGTGCCGCGCCTGCGGGACTGCTCGGGCATCCCGCTTGAGCCGCTGATCGTCTTCCACGGCTACACCATGCCCGTGCGGCTGCTGCGCCTGGGGGTAGGGGAGCTGGAGCCGCAGGTCGGGCCGATCTACCGGCGCGGGGAGGACCTCGCGCTGCTGGAAGCCTCGCGCGTACCGCCCGGCCCGGGCGCGCGGCCCTGCCCGGCCGGCCCGGCCCCGGGCCAGGCCGTGATCGTCCTCTCCGGCAAGCGGCACGAGACGCGGGCCGGACCGATGGTGCCCGAGAGCCGCGGTTCGGACGGCGCCTACGCCGACCTGCCGATCCACCTCGCCCAGGGCGAGTCTGGCGCCGGCGTCTTCGACGCGCGGAGCTTCTGCCTTCTCGGCGTCGTCAGCCACCGGCCGGACGCGACGCCCGATCACTCGCGCATCGTGCCCGCCGCCACCATCCGCACCTTCCTGGGCGCGGTGGAGGGCGCCGGCCCGGCGGCGGGCGAGGGTTCCCGCCCCGTCGGCCAGGGCGCGGGCGACACGGCGGCGGGCCTTCGCGGGCCCGGCACGTGATTTCCGGAACGCGCCCTTTGCCGGCACCCCCCGGCAGGGGTAGGTTGATCCCCGCATGAGCCGGGTAACCCGTTATATTTCGAGACAGATCGCCGTCAGCCTTCTGGCGGTGACGATCGGCCTTGCCGCGCTCATCTGGCTCACCCAGTCGCTGCGCTTCATCGAGCTGGTGCTCGACCGCGGCCTCTCCTTCGCGGTCTTCCTCGAGCTGACCGGGCTTCTGCTGCCGTCCTTCTTCGCGGTGATCCTGCCGATCACGACCTTCATCGTAACCCTCTTCGCCTATGTCCGCCTCTCGACCGACCGGGAACTGGTGGTGATGCGCGCCGCGGGCCTCTCGGACTGGCAGCTCGCCCGGCCGGCGCTGATCGTGGCCACCCTCTCCACCGTCACTTGCCTCGTGCTGCAGACCTGGCTCGTGCCGGTCTCCCACGCTGCCTTCCGCGAGTGGCAGTTCGAGATCCGCAACCAGATGGCCGCGATCCTCCTCCAGGAGGGGGTGTTCAGCTCCGTCAGCAACGACCTGACCGTCTATGCCCGCCTCCGGGAGAACGACGGCACGTTGCGCGGCATCCTCATCCACGACATGCGCGAGCCCGGCGCCCCCGTGACCATCCTCGCGGAACGCGGCGTGATCCTGCCCGGGGCGAACGGCCCGCGCGTGATCCTGCTCAACGGCCAGCGCCAGCAGATGGAGCGCGTGGTGCCGCCGCGCTCGCCCCCGGGCACGCCGACCGTGCCGCAGCTCTCGGTCCTCACCTTCGGCGAGAACAGCGTGGACCTCGCCCGCTCCGGCCGCGCTGAGGATGCCCGCAACCGGGACTCGCGCGAGCGCTTCGTGGGCGAACTGCTGAATCCCGACCCCGAGGAGGGGCTGCTGGAGCGCGACATCCGCAAGTTCCGGGCGGAGGGCCATGGGCGCCTCGCCTCGCCGCTCACCGCCTTCTCCTTCGCCATGGTCGGGCTGGCCGTGGCGCTCTCCACCGGCTTCCGCCGGCATGGCGGCGGCATGTCCGCCATGATGGCCATCGCGGCCGTCATCACGCTGCTGGCGCTCGGGCTCGCGGTCGGCAACCTCGCGGCGCGGGACAACCGCTTCATTCCCCTCATCTGGGTGCACGCCATCGGGCCGGCCATCCTCTCGGCCTGGGTGCTCTCGGGTGCGCCGGGCTGGCCGCGCCGCGCGCCGCCCGTGCCGGCCGAGAGGTCGCCGGCGGCCGCGGCCCGGCGCGCCGGCCTCCCGCAAGGGGCGGCGGCGGAGTGACCTTCCCCTTCACCTTCGGGCTCTACGTGGCGCGCCGCTTCGCCGCGATGTGCCTCATCATGCTGGCGGCGCTTACCGGCCTCGTCGTGCTGTTCGACTTCATCGAGCTGCTGCGCCGCGCCGCGACGCGCGAGGCCGGGTTCGGGATCGTCGCCACCATCGCGGGGCTGCGCATCCCCTTCGTCGCGCTACAGGTGCTGCCCTTCGCCATCCTGCTCGGCGGCATCCTCGCCTTCTGGCGCCTTGCCCGCGGGTCGGAGCTGGTGGTGGCGCGCTCGGCGGGCATCTCGGCCTGGGGCTTCCTCCTCGGGCCGGTGATCGTCGCCACCCTCTACGGCGCGGGCGCGACGGCGGGGCTCTCGCCGCTCTCGGCCGTCATGCTGGCCAGGGCCGAGCGGCTGGACGCGGCGGTGCTGCGCAACAGCGGCGGCACCACGGCCATCGCGGGCGGCCGCCTCTGGCTGCGCCAGGCGGACCGCGAGCTGGACCCGCAGGGCGTCGCCATCCTCTCCGGCCGCGCCGTCAACCGCCGCGACGGCCGCTTCGGGCTGGAGGAGGTGTCGCTCTGGCGCATCTCCTCGGCCGACCGCTTCCTCGCGCGCGTGGAGGCGCCGAGCGCCAGCCTCTCGGGCGGCGCCTGGGTGCTCGACAACGCCATCGCCTTCGGCCCCGACCGCAAGGCCAATCCCGCCAGCACCTTCCGCCTGCCGACCGAGCTGACCCCCGACCGCATCGAGGACAGCTTCGCGAGCCCCGACACGCTCTCCTTCTGGACGCTGCCGGACTTCATCGAGGTGCTGGAGGAATCAGGCTTCTCGGCGGTGCGGCACCGGCTGCAGTTCCATTCCCTGCTTGCCCTGCCCATGCTGGCCGTCGCCATGGCGCTCCTCTCGGCCGGCTTCTCAATGCGCGAGGCCCGCAAGGGCGGCGTGGCGCAGATGCTGGGCGCGGGCGTGGCCGCTGGCTTCGTGCTCTTTCTCATCGACCGCGTGACGGGCGAGTTCGGCGAGACGGGCGCCCTGCCCGTGGTGCTGGCCGCCTGGGCGCCTGCCGCTGCCGGCCTGATGTGTGCCGTCGCGCTCCTGCTGCACCTGGAGGACGGATGAACGACGCGGCCCCAAGGAAGCGCCCGGGCGCGCCGCCTGTTCCCCGCGCCCTTCCCCGGCGCGCGCGGCTGCTCGGCGGCGCGGCCGCCCTTGCGCTGCTTGCCCAGCCCTGGGCGGCGCGCCCCGCCACGGCG
This sequence comes from Roseomonas aerilata DSM 19363, assembly GCF_000711725.1. GTDB lineage: Bacteria > Pseudomonadota > Alphaproteobacteria > Acetobacterales > Acetobacteraceae > Roseomonas > Roseomonas aerilata. Next base: position 115,556 of record NZ_JONP01000005.1, read on the forward strand.
CAGCCCGTGCGGCAGAGCGACTTCGGTAACACCGGAATCGTCCTGCCGGGAACCGCGGGCGCGGGCGGCGTGCCGCAGGTGACCGCGCCGCCCTCGCCCGGTGCCGGCCCGCCGGCCACGGGGCTGAGCATCCTGCGCGCGGGCGGCACCCCGGTGGACCGCGATGCGCCCGTCACCTTCACCGCCAACGAGGTGGAGTACGACCAGAACGAGAACCGCGTGACCGCGAGCGGCGCGGTGGAGGCCTGGCAGGGCGAGCGCATCCTGCGCGCCGACCGCTTCACCTACGACCGCGACACGGGCATCGCGACCGCCGAGGGCAATGTCCAGCTGCTTGAGCCGGACGGGCAGGTGATCTTCGCCGAGCGCGCGGTGCTGCAGGGCGGCATGCGCGACACGGTGGTGGAGGGGCTGCGCGGCCTGCTCGCCCAGAACGGCCGCCTGGCCGCGAACGGCGCGCGCCGCCGCACGACCGAGGGTGGGGCGGTGGTCTCGGACCTCTCGCGCGTCGTCTACTCCTCCTGCGACCTCTGCGCGGAGAACCCCGAGGCGCCGCCGCTCTGGCAAGTGCGCTCCCGCCTTGCCACGCAGGACGGCGAGGACAAGCGCATCCGCTTCCGCGACGCGACGGTGGAGTTCGACGGGATCCCGTCCTTCTACACCCCCTATCTGTCGATGCCCGATCCGAGCACGCCGCGCGCCTCGGGCTTCCTCAGCCCCTCCTTCGGGCAGACGCGCTACCTCGGTGCCTTCACGGAGGTCCCCTATTACTGGGCGATCGACGAGCAGAGCGACCTGACCGTCACGCCGATCATCTCCACCCAGGCGCCGCCGAGCGCCTTCGCCAGCTACCGCGGGCGCTACAACTTCGGCACCATGACGATCCTCGGCTCTGTCGGACAGCTGACCGGCAAGGAATCGAGCCAGGAGAAGGGGCTGGGCGGCCACGTCTTCGCCCGCGGCCTCTTTACCATCGACGAGAACTGGCAGGCCGGCTTCAACATCAACCGGGCGACCAGCGAGACCTACCTGCGCGCCTATCGCCAGCCCGGCACCGGCGTGCTGAGCAGCACGATCTACGCCGACGGCTACTGGGGCTACAACGCCTACGCCCGCATCAGCACGCTCTCCTTCCAGAGCCTGCGGACGCAGGACGTCACGGCGCGCATCCCCTTCGTGCTGCCCAACCTCTACTACGAGAAGGTGTTCGACCGTGACGCGCTCGGCGGCACCTTCACGGCCGATGTCTCGGCCATCAACGTCTACCGCGAGCTCGGCGCCAAGACCCGGCGGGCTGGCACGCGTCTGAGCTACGAGCTGCCACGATACGACGGTTTCGGCGGCGAGTGGACCTTCCGCAGCCAGGCGGACGTCGTCGGCTACAACGCCGAGAACGTGAACGTGCCGGCCAACTCGCTCCTGCTCGGCACGAACGAGGGCGGCCAGGAGGTCAACACTGTCAGGGGCAACATCCGCGCCGCGGTGGACTGGCGCCTGCCGCTGGTGCGCTCCGCCGGGAGCTACGGCCAGCAGCTCATCGAGCCGCGCGTGCAGGTCGTGACCGGGCCAAGCACCGGGCGGCAGTCGAACATCCCGAACGAGGACAGCCTCGACTTCGAGTTCACCGACGCGAATCTCTTCGCCCTCAACCGCTTCACCGGCCGCGACCGGCTGGAGGGCGGCACGCGGGTGGATGCCGCCCTGCGCGGGGCCTGGTACTTCCCGAGCGGCGGCTCCGTCGAGGCGCTGGTCGGCCGCTCCTTCCGCGCCTCCGATGAGGTGGTGTTCGAGCCCCGCTCCGGCCTCGAGAAGCGCGCTTCGGACTGGGTGGGGCGGGCCACCATCGCGCCGACGACCTGGCTCGACCTGACCGCCCGGACCCGCCTCGACGGCGAAACGCTGGACCGGCGCATGATCGACGCCTCTGCCGGCTTCGGCCTTGCGCCGGTCGGCCTCAACAACTCGCGCCTCACCTTCGGCTACCTCTACGAGCTGCCCTCGCCGCTCCGGACCGAGGTGCAGCAGACCAGCACAGGCGTCTATGCCTCCGCGCCCCGCTTCATCCGCGAGGTCTATGCCGGGGCCAGCACCCGCATCGCCGACCGCTGGCGCGCCTCGGCCTTCACCCGCTACGACCTCGAATTCAACCGGGCGGTTTCCTACGGTGCCACCGCCGCCTACGAGGACGAGTGCTTCGTCTTCGAGGGCCGTTTCTACCGCTCGCTGGCGGAGAACCCGGTGACCTCCAGGCCCTATCCGAGCGGCACCACCCTCATCCTGAGAGTCTCGCTCAAGACCATCGGCGAGTTCGCGGGACGCGCGCTGTAGCAACGAGCGGACCGCGGCGCGCAAGGGATCGCTTCAAACCGGGGCCCGCATGGGCTAGAGACCCCGGATGCGACGTTCCCCCCGTCTCCGCCCGGTCCTGCCCGGCTCTCTTCGCGGCCCCTCCGGCCGCCGGAAGGGCTCCCTGAGCGGGCTCGCGCTCGGCACTCTCCTCTCGCTCGCGCCCGTGCTGGCCGGCGGCGCCCTGGCCCAGCCGGCGGCGCGGCAGCCTCAGCCGAGGGCTGCCCAGGGAGGCGCGGCGCCGCGGGGCGAGGCCCCGGCACCGAGCGGCAACCGCATCCTGGCGGTCGTCAACGGCGACGTGGTGACGGAGTCCGACGTCCAGTCCCGCGCGAAGCTCTTCGCGCTCAACATCGGCCTCCAGCCCGGTGCCGAGCTGCTCTCGCGGCTGCGCCCGCAGATCATGCGCCAGCTCATCGAGGAGCGGCTGCGCCTGCAGGAGATCCAGCGCCGCCGCATTCCGGTAGGCGACGACGAGGTGGCAGAGGCGATCGGCGACATCGAGAAGCGTAACGGCCTCCCGCCCGGCGGGCTCCGCGCCCAGCTTCGCGCGGCGGGCGTGGAGCCGCGCGTGCTCTATGACCAGCTCCGCGCCCAGATCGGCTGGTCGCGCTTCATCCGCGCCCTCCTTGGCCCGAATTCCGAGCCCTCGGAGCAGGCGATCAAGGAGGCGGTGGCGGCGCAGGAGGCGAGGGCTGGCCAGCCGGAATACCTTCTCTCCGAGATCTTCGTGCCGGTGGAGGACCCTTCCTCCGCCGCCGAGACCCGGCGTTTCGTGGATGACGTGATCGGCCGCCTGCGCCAGGGCCTGCCCTTTCCCATCGCCGCCACCCAATTCAGCCAGAGCCAGACGGCCCTCCAGGGCGGCGACCTCGGCTGGGTGAGCGCGGAGAGCCTGGACCCTGCCGTCGCCGGCATCGTGCAGCGCATGCCGCCGGGCGCGATCTCCAACGCCATCGAGGTGCCCGGCGGCTTCCAGGTCGTGGCCATGCGGCAGAAGCGGGAGACGGGCCGCGAGAACGCGACGATGATCACGCTGCGTCAGGCTTTCCTGCCCTTCACCTCCGCGCTCGACCCGCAGAACCCGACGGAGCAGCAGAAGGCCCAGCTCGCCCGTGCCCAGGCCATCCGAGGCGGCTGCGACGCGGTGGAGGCCGCGGCCCGTGCCGCCAATTCCCCCCGCCCCGCCGATCCCGGCGGCGCCGTGCGGCTGGAGACGCTGAACCCGCCGCCGCTGCGCCAGCTCGTCGCGGGGCTCACCCCGGGACGCCCGAGCCAGCCGATCGTGACGCCGGACGGCATCCTCGTGATCGCCGTCTGCTCCCGCGAGACGCGCAACCTCGCCCTCTTCACGCCGGAGCAGGCGAAGCAGCAGATCCTGCGCGACCGGGCCGAGAACCTCTCCCGCCAGCAGATCCGCGACCTTCGCCGCCGCGCGACGATCGAGATGCGTGACTGAGCTTCCGAACCTCGCCGAGACCGTAGCGCGGCACGGGCTGGCCGCGCGCAAGTCGCTCGGTCAGCACTTCCTTCTCGACGAGGCGCTCTGCGCCCGCATTGCCCGCCTGGCCGGCGATCTCGCCGGGCGACAGGTGCTGGAGGTCGGCCCCGGTCCGGGCGGCTTGACGCGCGCGTTGTTGGCCGCCGGGACAGAGCACGTGCACGCCGTGGAACTGGACTCCCGCGCCGTCGCGGCGCTTGCCGAGCTGTCGGCCGCGTATCCCGGCCGCCTGACCGTCACCGAGGCGGATGCGCTGCGGATCGACCCCGTGGCGATGATGCCGGCGCCGCGCCGCATAGTGGCAAACCTGCCCTACAATGTCGGCTCGCCGCTGCTCATCGGCTGGCTGGCCCGGGCCGGCGAGTTCGAGAGCATGACCCTCATGTTCCAGCAGGAGGTAGCCGAGCGCATCGTTGCTGCGCCGGACAGCGAGGGCTATGGCCGCCTGGCCGTGGCCGCCCAGTGGCGCTGCGAGGCGCACATGGTGCTGCGCCTGCCGCCTGGTGCCTTCTCCCCGCCGCCCAAGGTGTGGTCCGCGGTGGTGCACCTCGTCCCCCATGCCACCCAGCCGGAAGCGCCGCTGGCCCGCGCGATGGAGCGCGTGACGGCCGCCGCCTTCGGCCAGCGGCGGAAGATGCTCCGGGGATCGCTGAAGTCGCTGGGAAACGCCGAAGGCCTGCTTGGCGATGCGGGCATCGAGCCAACCCGGCGCGCGGAGACGCTGAGCGTGGCAGAGTTCGAGACGCTGGCGCGCGGGCTGCTGGCGCGGGAGGGGTAGAGCCGGCTCCGGAGAGGGCTCTGCCCTCTCCGAACCTCACCCGCCAAGGGCCTGAGGCCCTTGGATCCCCATCTGGCTGGCGCGGATGCGGTGATCGGGGACCGGTTCTTTCGGCGCGCCCTTCCTGCACGTGCAATCGCCTCGGGTCACTGACCCGAGGCGCACCGGCCGCAAGGCATCCCCAACTCGAAGAAAAAGATGATGGAGAGGGGGCCGGGGAGAGGAAGAATTCCTTCTTCCTCTCCCCGAAATCACCAGCGACGCCCGCTTAGAACGGAAGCTCCCGCTACGCCGCCACCGTCTCGAAGCGCGCCGCGAAGGCCTCGCGCTCCGCATGCGTCATGTGCAGCCCCCGCTTCGTGCGCCGCCACAGCACGTCCTCCGGCGCGACGACCCATTCGTGGGCGCGCATCCATTCCAGCTCGCGCGCGGTGATGCCGCCGCCGAGGTCGCCGCCCATGGCCTCGATGGAGGTGGCGCCATCGATCACGCGCTCGAGCTCGCCGCCATGGGTGCGGATCAGGCGGTCGAGCAGCTCGCGGGGCAGCCAGGGGTGGCTCGCGGCCATGCTCTCGGTGAAGGTCGCGCGCGACATGCCGCCGAGGTCGCCGCCGGGAAGCGCGGCACGGCCGGTCCAGTCCGCGCCCTCCCGGCCGAGGGCGCGGCCGATCTGGCGCGCGGCGTCCTCCGCGAGGCGGCGGTAGGTCGTGATCTTGCCGCCGAGCACGGAGAGCAGAGGGGCGCCCTGCGTGTCCATCGCCAGCGTGTAGTCGCGCGTGACGGAGGAGGGGTTGTCCGAGCCGTCGTCGTGCAGCGGGCGCACGCCGGAATAGGTCCAGGCGATGCTGTCGGGCGAGACCGGCTTGCGGAACTGGCGGGAGACGGCCTCGCAGAGATAGGCGGCCTCCTCCGGCGTGCAGGTCGGCTTGCCTTGCGCGGGGTCGTGCGGCACGTCGGTGGTGCCGATGAGGGAGTATTCCCCCTCGTAAGGAATGACGAAGACCACCCGACGGTCGTCGTTCTGCAGGATATAGGCCTGCTCGCCTCGGTACAGCGCGGGCACGACGATGTGGCTGCCGCGCACCAGCCGCACGCGGCCGGCGAGCGCCGTGCCTGTCGCGTCCTGCGCGCCCATCACCCAGGGGCCGGCGGCGTTCGCGATGGCACGAGCGCGAACGACGTGCTCCTGCCTGTCCGCGCCGCGGATGGTGGCGATCCAGGTATCGGCGGTGCGCTTGGCGCTGAGGAACTCGGTGCGCGGCAGGATGGTGGCACCGCGATCGGCGGCGTCGCGCGCGTTGAGAAGAACGAGGCGGCTGTCCTCCACCCAGCAGTCGGAATAGGCGAAGCCGCGGGAGAACTGCGGCTGCTTCAGCGGCTCGCCCTGCGGCAGGCGGTCGAGGGCCAGCGCCTCGCTCCCCGGCAGCGACTTGCGGCTGGCGAGGTGGTCGTAGAGGAAGAGGCCCGCGCGGATCATCCAGCGCGGCCGCATCTCCGGCCGGTGCGGCAGCACGAAGCGCATGGGCCAGACAATATGCGGCGCGATGCCAAGCAGCACCTCGCGCTCGGCGAGCGCCTCGCGCACGAGGCGGAACTCGTAGGTCTCCAGGTAGCGGATGCCGCCGTGGATGAGCTTGGAGGATGAGGAGGAGGTCGCCTCGGCGATGTCGCCGCGCTCCACCAGCATGACGGAGAAGCCGCGCCCGACCATGTCGCGCGCGATGCCGCTGCCGTTGACGCCGCCGCCGATGACGAGGAGGTCCACGCTTTCAGGAATAGCCATCAGAGAAGCCTTGCCCGCACGCGGGTCACAACGATTTCCGCGATCAGCACAACGGCGAGGATCGCGAGGAGGATGGTCGCCACCTGGTCCCACTGGAAGAAGTTGATCGCGTCCTCCAGCACCACGCCGATGCCGCCGGCGCCGACCAGGCCGAGCACGGCGCTCTCGCGCACGTTGATGTCCCAGCGGAAGAGGGCGACGCCCCAGAAGGCCGGGCGGATCTGCGGCCAGACGGCCTTGAGCATCTCCGCGCCCCAGGGGGCACCGGCCGCGCGCAGGGCTTCCCGCGGGCCGGGATTCATCTCCTCCAGCGCCTCGGCCAGCAGCTTGCCGACGAAGCCGATGGAGCGGAAGGCGATGGCGAAGACGCCCGCCGCCGCGCCGGGACCGAAGACGGCGACGAAGATCAGTGCCCAGACGAGGGAGTTGACCGAGCGCGAAGCGACCAGCCCCACCTGCGCGAGCGCGTTGAGCGCCGGCACGCGGCAGATGTTGCGCGCGGCGAGCAGCGCCAGCGGGATGGCCATGACGAAGCCGAAGACGGTGCCGAGGGTTGCGATATGTAGCGTCTCGATCAGCGCGGCGTGCACGGTGCGCGGGTAGTAGGCGAGATCGGGCGGCCACATCCGCACCAGCAGGTCCGCCATCTGCTCGGGCGCGTCGGCCAGGAACTCCGGGATGATGTCGATCGTCCGCACCGCCCAGACGACGGAGGCGACGACGGCGAGGAACATCGCCCAGCGCACGAGCCGCTCGGCCGGCGTGTGGCGGATCCATTCCCGCCGGAGCGGGGCCAGGGTGTCTCCGGTCGTGGCGCTCATCTCATCGCTGCCCGGATGCGGCCCGACACCAGCTCGGCGAGCAGGATAAGGGCGATGATGGAGATCAGGATGGCCGAGACGAAGTCGTAGTCGAAGCGCTTGAAGGCCGCGAAGAGCGTGCCGCCGATGCCGCCCGCGCCGACCACGCCCACCAGGGTCGAATTCCGGAGGTTGCTGTCGAGCTGGTAGAGCCCGAAGCCGACGAAGCGCGAGGCCACCTGCGGCAGCACGCCGAGGAGCAGCACCGCCATGCCGGAGGCGCCGGTGGAGCGCACGGCCTCCACCTGCTTCATGGAGATCTCCTCCACGGCCTCGGCGAAGAGCTTCGACACGAAGCCGATCGAAGCCACGGTCAGTGCCGCCACGCCAGCCAGCGCGCCGAAGCCGAGCGCCTTCACGAAGAGGATGGCGACGATCACGTAGTGCAGGCTGCGGCAGACCGCGATGAAGCCGCGCACCGGCCCCGAGACCCACCAGGGCGCCAGGTTGCGCGCCGCCATCAGCCCGAGCGGGAGCGAGAGGATGATGCCGAGGACCGTCGCCAGCACCGCGATCTGGATGCTCTCGAGCATGCCTTCCAGCAGCAGCTCCCAGCGCTCGAAGTTCGGCGGGAACATGCGCGCGAGGAACCGCCCGCCCTCGCCGAGGCCGGTGATGAAGCGGCCGAGGCCGAGGTCGAGCTGCGTCGAGGCGTAGATGAGATAGGCGATCAGCAGCACGCCGAGGATCCGCATGGCCCAGTCGGGCGCGAAGGGCGCGCGGCGCGGGGAGGGGAGGGCGGCGTCGCTCACAGCCAGTCCTCGCCGCCGTAGATCCGGCGCAGATGGTCGTCCTGCAGCGACTCGGGCGGGCCGTCGAAGATGATGGCGCCCTCGTGCATGCCGACGATGCGCTTCGCGTAGCGCTTGGCCAGCGCCACGTTGTGGATGTTGATGATGACCGGCACGCCCTCGGCCGCCGCGAGCTTCGTCAGCATCTCCAGCACCTCGACAGAGGTGCGGGGATCGAGGGAGGAGGTGGGTTCGTCCGCCAGCAGCAGGTCGGGTCGCTGCATCAGGGCGCGCGCGATGCCCACGCGCTGCCGCTGCCCGCCCGAGAGCGCGTCGGCCCGCCGCGTCGCGTGCTCCGGCAGCCCGACGGCGTCGAGCAGCGCGAAGGCGCGGGCGATGTCCTCCTCCGGGTATTTCCGAAGCCAAGCCCGCCAGAGCGGCACGTAGCCGAGCCGCCCGCAGAGCACGTTCTCCATGACAGAGAGGCGTTCCACGAGGTTGTACTCCTGGAACACCATGCCGATCCGCCGCCGGGCGAGCCGGAGGGCCCGCCCGCGCAGCTTCGCGACATCGATGGCACCCCCGGCACCCGTCAGCCGGATCTCGCCGCGCGTCGGCTCGACCAACCGGTTGATGCAGCGGAGCAGCGTGGACTTGCCCGTGCCGGAGGGGCCGATGATGGCCGTGATCCCCTCCGCGCCGATCGACAGGTCCAGGTTCCGCAGCACCGGCTTGCCGGGCACGTACTCCTTGGTGAGTCCGCGGATGTCGAGGGCAGCGCTCATGGCTGGCGCGGTGCTGCCTGGGGAGTGGCGTGCGGCGTCGCTCCCTGGGTCTGGGGCGCGCTGCGCGCGGCATTGCGCCGGGCCTCGGCTTCCAGCTCCCGGCGGCTTTCCTCGTCGAAGGCGGCGCGGCTGTAGGGGGCGTTCACCGCATCGGCCACCGCGCGCACGGGCGCCCATTGCTCGGCATAGGTGGCGGGCCAGAAGCGGTCATTGCCGCCGAGGTCGCGCACCATCGACTCCGGGAAGCGGTATTCCAGGAAGCACTGGCGGATCTTGTCCTGCAGCTCGGGCCGCAGGTCATGCGCCATGGCGAAGGAGGAGGTGGGGAAGGGATCGCTCTGCCAGATGACGCGGAAGTTCTCGCCCTTCACCTGCCCGCGCGCGACCATGCGGGAATAGACGTCCGACGCCACCGGCGCCGCGTCGTAGTCGCCGGCGTTCACGCCCATCACGCTGCGGTCATGCCCGCCGGAATAGACCACGCGGTAGTCGGCATCCGGGTTCAGCCCGAGGCCCGGGAAGAAGGCGCGCGGCGCGAGGTTGCCGGAATTGGAGGTGGCGGAGGTATGCGCCACCCGCTTGCCCTTCAGGTCGGCCAGCGTGCGGAAGGGACTGTCGGCGCGGACCAGCATCAGCACGCGGTAGCTCTCGAAGCCGTCCGGCCCGCCCTTAACGGCGAAGGGCACGGCGCCCGCGAGGTTCACGGCGAAGGCGGTGGGACCGGTGGAGAAGCCCGCGATGTGCAGGCGGCCGGAGCGCATGGCCTCCACCTGCGCCGCGTTGCTCGTCACCTGGAAATAGACGGTGCGCTTGCCCGTGCAGCGCGTCAGGTGGTCGATCAGCGGCCGGAACTGGCTGGCGTAGAGGGCGGGGTCCTCCACCGGCGTATAGGCGAAGACGAGCGTGGAGGGGTCGCGCTGGCGCGCGGCCGCCGGCGTGTCCGCGACCATGTCGCGGTTCTCGTCGCAGTAGCCCTCGTCCAGCGTGCCGCGGAAGCAGCCGGCCTGGCCGGGGGTGGGAGCAGGCGCCGGGGCCTGGGCCATGGCGGGGAGCACCATCAGGGCGAGCAGCCCCGCGGGCAGGGTGGCGAGAAGGGTTCTTCTCATGCGGCGTTTTCCTCCGTTGTCGTGTTGCGTGCGGCGAGCAGCCCTTCCGCGAATTCCGCGAAGCCGCGCCCGCCCGGGGCGCGCGTCACATAGGCGGGGGCCGCCGCGATACTGTCGAGGTGTGGAACGACGTTGGCAACGCCGACGGAGAACGGCACCGCGGCGAAGAGCGGCGCGTCGTTCGGGCTGTCACCGAGGAAGGCCACCTGCCCGATCACCGAGGCGAGCGGCGCGAGGCGGGCGGCGAAGAGGTTCTCGATGCCTGAGCGCTTGTCCCAACCCCCGAACCAAGCGTTCACGTGGATGGAGGAGACCTTCGCCTGCGCGCCCCCGGCCTCGAAGACGGCGGCGATGCGGTGCGCGGCCTCCAGCGGCAGCGGGCCGGCATCCTCGGCGAAGTCCACGGCGGCGTCGAAGAGGCGGAAGGGCTGGTCGGCGGAGAGGGCGCTGCCGGGAACCGCCGCCATGGCCCGATCGGCCAGCGCCATCAGCCGGTCCCGGTTCGCCAGCCGCGCCGCCTCGCCCTGCGCCTGCCAGCGGAGCATCCGCCGCGCCTGGCGGTCCTCGGCGTACCAGAGGGCGCCGTTCTCCCCGACCACCGCGGTCACGGGCCATTGCCGGGCGATGGCGTCGCACCAGCCGGCCGGGCGGCCCGTCACCGGGATGACCGCGATCCCGGCGACCGAGAGCGCCTCCATGGCGGCATAGGCGAGGGCGGGCAGGCGCCCCTCCTCGGTCAGCGTGTCGTCGATATCAGTGAGCACGTAGCGCAACGCCGCCAGCCGCTGCGGCGGGGCGTCGCTCAAGGGCAGCGGCGCGGGCATCTTCTCTCCCATTGATGTGGAGGATGCCACTCAATGATGTGGAGGGTCAAACATCTTTCGCGACATGCACCACGACCCCTGCCCGGGCGAGGGCGGCGGCCAGCGGCGGGGGAGGGGGGGCGTCCGTCACCAGGTCCGTCAGCACCGAGAGATCGGCAACGTGCTCGATGTAGCCACGTCCGAACTTGCCGGAATCGAGCAGCAGCACCCGGCGCGGCGCGCGCTCCAGCATGGCGCGCTTGACCCAGGCGGCTCGGCTCTCGGCGTCCGTCGGGCCCTCCGCCACCAGGCCGGATGCGCCGATCAGGGCGATGTCCGCACTGAAGCGGCGGAGGAAGGCGTCGGTCTCGTGTCCGTAGAGGGCGCGTTCGGCCGCCAGGAACTCGCCGGGCGCCACCAGCACGCGCATGCCCGCGGCCTCCCCGGTCGCGGCGGCCACGGGCAGGCTGTTGGTCAGGACGGTGGCGGCGATCCCACGCCCCGCGAGCGCCTGGGCGAAGCGGGCGGTGGTGCTGCCCGCATCCACCATCAGCACCGCGCCCGGCTCCACCAGGGCAGCGGCGGCGGCGCCGATCCGCGCGCGCTCCGGCCCCGCCATGGCTTCTCGCGCTAGAAGGTCCGGCTGCACGCCCGCATGGGTGACGGAGGCGCCGCCATAGGTGCGCCGCACCGCGCCCTTCGCCGAGAGCTCCTCCACGTCCCGCCGCACCGTCTCGCCCGAGACGCCGAATCGCGCCGCGAGGGCGCTGATCCGCACCGTGGGGTCCGTGTTGAGCGCCTGGAGGATGGCGGCGTGTCGCGCCTCCTTCCCCGGCGCGCCGTCCTGCCGCCTTGCCATGGCGCCAGGGTGGTCGGCCGGCGCTCCTTGCGCAACCGATGGGGCGCAACCGGCGGGGTCTTGGAGGATGGCGCGCCGACGTGACAGGCTGGCGGCGAGACCGAAGCCCGGAGCCGCCCCATGATCCGCCGCCGCCATCTGGTCGCTGCCGGAAGCCTGCTGCCCTTCCTGCCCGCCGCGCGTGCCCACGCCCAGGGGGCCCTGGCGATGCCCGCGCCGGGGAAGCGCGCCTGGGCCGCGCAGGTGCCGGGGATCCGCCTGGGCGTCCTCGGCGGCGAATCGGAGAGCGACCGACTCGGCCGCTACGAGGCCTATCGCAAGCTCTTCGAGGACACCTTCGGCGTTCCCACGCGGATGTTCTTCGCCTCCGATTATTCCGGCGTGCAGCAGGCCTTTGCGGCGAAGACGCTCGAGATCGCCAACATGTCGCCCGCCGCCTATGCCGGGGTCTGGCTCGACACCAATGGCGGCGTGGAGCCGATCCTCGTCACGAAGGAGCCGGACGGCAGCACGAGCTATGTCGCGCTGATGTATGCCCGCGCCGATTCCGGCATCACGAGGCTGGAGGACATGCGCGGGAAGTCGATGGCCTGGTCCGACCCCAACTCGGCCTCGGGCTACCTGATCCCCCGCGCCGAGCTGCGGGCGGCCGGCATCAACCCGGAGCCGGGGGGGTTCTTTTCCCGCACGGGCTTTGCGGGCGGCCACGACCAGGCGCTCGTGGCTGTGCTGCAGAAGCAGTACGACGCCGGTGTCTGCTGGTCCTCCGGCCAGGGGGAGGAGAGCCGCGGCTTCTCTCGCGGCGTGCTCACGGCAGCCGTCGAGAAGGGGCTGCTGGACATGAAGGACATCCGCGTCATCTGGCGTTCCCGCCCGATCCAGAACGGGCCCATCGTCGTCCGCGCCGACCTGCCGGCGGCCTTCAAGAAGGACATGGTGGACTTCCACCTCGCCCTGCCCAGCGCCCACCCCGACATCCACAAGGCCGTGGAGCGCGGCAGCGCCGTCGGCTGGGTGCCGACGAAGCACGAGGACTACGCGGTCTTCGTCGACATGCGCCGGGCAGAGGCCGCGGAGCGGCGGCGGCGGAACTAGCCGCCAGTCTCCCCCGAAGGTGACGCGGCGCCCCGTTCCCCCCGTGCCCGCGCAGGTTTAACCCGCGCCCATGCCCAATCCGCCCAAGTTGCGCCGTCCGCTGGTCCTGGCCTCGGTCATGGCCTCGATGTTCATGATCGCGATCGAGGCGACCATCGTCTCCACCGCCATGCCGCAGATCGCGGGGCAGCTCGGCGACCTTCACCTCTACTCCTGGGTCTTCGCCTCCTTCCTGCTGGCGCAGACCGCGACGACGATGGTCTTCGGCAAGCTCGCCGACAGCCATGGGCGGCGGCCGGTGATGCTCTGGGGCATCGGGATCTTCCTTCTCGGCTCGATCCTCTGCGGCTTCGCCTGGTCCATCCCCTCGCTGATCGCCTTCCGCCTTGTGCAGGGCGTGGGCGCGGGAGCGATCCAGCCCGTTTCGCTCACGGTGGTGGGGGACCTCTACTCCATCGAGGAGCGCGGACGGATCCAGGGCTGGCTCGCCAGCGTATGGGGCATCTCCTCCGTCGCGGGGCCGCTGGTTGGCGGCATCATCATCGGCCGCGCGAGCTGGGCCTGGATCTTCTGGATGAACATTCCCATCGGCCTGCTCGCCGCCGCCGGCTTCTGGCGCTTCCTGCGCGAGGAGGTGCCGCGGGAGCGCCGCCCGGTGGACGTGGCGGGCGCCCTCCTCCTCACCCTCGCGGTCGCCGGGCTGATGGTGGCCACGAACGACCCCGGCAGCGCCCTCTCGATCGCGTCCCTCCTCGGCGGCATCGCCTGCGCTATGGCATTCCTCTGGCAGGAGCGCCGCGCGGCGGACCCGGTGCTGGACATCCGCCTCTGGCTGCGCCGCCCGATCGCCACCTCCAACGCCACCGTCCTGTTCAGCGGCATGGCCATCATCGGGCTGACCACCTTCCTGCCGATGTACGTTCAGGCCGTGCTCGGCCGCTCCGCCCTCGTCGCTGGCTTCACGCTGACGGTGATGGTCTTCGGCTGGCCCCTGGGCGCCACCATCGCGGCCCGCGCCTTCGGCCGGTTCGGGCTGCGCGCCTGCCTGCTGCTGGGCGCCGTGCTGGTGCCGGCGGGCGCGGTGACCTTCGTGCTGCTCGGCCCTGGCTCCTCCCCCTGGTTCGCGGGGGCGGGCTCGCTCGTCATGGGGCTGGGCATGGGCTTCCTCAGCGTCTCCGCCATCGTCATCGTCCAGGAGAGCGTCGGTTGGTCAGAGCGCGGGGCCTCCACCGCCTCCAACGTCTTCTCGCGCAACCTCGGCAGCGCCCTGGGGGCGGCGGTGCTCGGCGGTGTGCTGAACATTGGCCTCGCCCGCCACGGCGGCGACGTGGACTACGACGATATCCGCCGCCTGCTCGAGCACGGCGGCGCCACCACGGCCATCGACGGCACCGTGCGGGCGGCACTCGAAGGATCGCTGCATCTGACCTTCTGGGCGGTGCTGGCGACTTCCGTGATCACGCTCCTTCTCGCCCTGCTGGTGCCCCAGGTGGCGCCGCGCTCCCGCGTGACGGCCGCCGCGCCGGCTGACTGACCGCGCCCTTGGCCCCTGGAGAGGGCGCTGCCCTCCGGGCGAACGCGCAGCGTTCGTCCCGCTCCAGACCTCTCCCGCGAGGAGCCTGAGGCCCCTGGACCCCCGTCTGGCTGGCGCGGATGCGGTGATCAGGGGCGGGTTCTTTTGCGGCGCCCTTCCTGGCCGTGCAGTCGCCTCGGGCCCACGACCCGAGGCGCACCAGCCGGGTGACTATTCAAACAAGCAGAAAAAAGATGGGTGGAGGCTGGGGGGAGAATTCGTTCTCTCCCCCGGAGTCACCCGCGCCGCCGCAACAGCGGCCAGCGCCGTTGCCAACCCTTGCGAGCCACCCGTTCCTCCACCACCGCCCGCTTATCGCCCGTGAAGCGCGGCCCCGGGCGGATCACGCCGCCGAGCAGGTCTTCCAGCCCGAGCGGCGCCAGTACGGCGACGGCTGCGCCGTCCCAGCGCGCTGCCACGGCCGTGGCCGTTTCCGGCCAGTGCCGCAGGGCATCGGCGGTGTCGCGGTAGGGCGCGTCGCCGTTGCGGGCGTGCATGCGGGCCTGGTTCGTCACGGACCAGGGCACGTCGGGCTCCGCCGCGCGGAGGCGGGCTTCGATGGCGCGGTCCACCTCGGCGGAGGGCGAGGCGGCGTCGAACCACACCACGTCCACGTCGCCCGGATTGGGCGCGGGCGGGCGGCCGTGCAGCGCGTCCCAGGCGGCGTCGCGCACGAAGCCGGCGCCGATCCAGCCATCGGGCAGGTCCAGCGCGGCCACGGCGCGGAGGAGGCGCATCCGCCGGGTATCGGCGGCCAGGAGGGCGGCCAGCCATGCCTCCGGCGGTGCTACCTCAGGCGAGGGGCATCCGCGCCTCCTGGGCGGGAAGGAAGCGGCCGTCATAGACCTCCTCCGGCGCCGGCACGCGGGCGAGGCCGAAGCCGCTGGCGACGGTGCTGATGGTTTCGGCCAGCCGTGCCGGCTCCACGTCCCCGATGCCGCGGGCGCGGGTGGCCGGGGTGAGGATCTGGCGCTGGGCAAGCCAGGTCAGGCGCTCCGTCTCCAGGGCAAGGTCCACGAGCTGGGACTGGGCGGCGATGGTCGCGGCGGTGGTTTTCGGATCGGCCATGGATTCCCGCCAGGAGCGAGTGGCGGCCAGGAGGAAGCGGCGCACCACGTCCGGCTGCTCCCGGATCACCGACTGCCCCGCGAGGATGGAGTTGCCGTAGCTGTCGATCCCGTGGTCCGCGTAGGAGAGGAAGTTCACGTCCTCCAGCCGCGTGCCGTTGGCTTTGATGTTGAAGAAGGTGGTGTAGTCGAAGCCGGTGACGCCCGCGACCTGGCGGGTCAGCAGCATCTGGTCGCGCAACTGCGCGGTCACCTGCCGCCGCGTCACCTTCGCCTCGTCCACGCCGTTGATCTTGAGGAAGGCCGGGAACATGCGGGAGGCGCCGTCCGACACGCCGTTGCCGATCACCTTTCCCTCGAGGTCGCGCGGCGTGTTGATCCCCGCGGATTTGAGGCTGATCACCGCCTGGGGGGACCGGTTCTGCAACACCATCACCGCGCGCGGCGAGTTCTCCGGCTGGCGGGAGGCGAATTCCGTGAGGGTCGAGAGGTCGCCCACCCCGAACTGGTAGGTGCCGCTGGCCACCCGCGTGATGGCGTCGCCCGAGCCGTTGGAGGGGTCGATCTGCACGTCCAGCCCGGCCTCTCGGAAGTAGCCGCGCGCCTCGGCGTGGTAGAACGGCGCGGTGGACCCATCTACGCCGAAGTTGAGCACGAGGCGGACGCGCGCCCGTTCCTGGGCCCGCAGCACGCGCGGGGCGGCGAGGGCCAGGGTCGTGGTGCCGGCGGCAAGGCCCATGAGGGCGCGGCGTGAGAGGATGAGCGGCATGGCGAAGGACGGTCTCCCGGAAAGGTTGACGGAGGGGGCGGTGGGTTCCGCCGTCCGCCGCTTCCAGGCAGGTTCCGTGCCGCGCCGGTCGCTCGCCGCGCTGCCGCTGCTGGCGGCCGGGCCCGCCCTCGCGCAGGAGGCCCCCCAAGAGGTCCAGGTGGAAGGCTGGCGCCTCGTGCTGAACGGCACGGGCGTGCGCCGCTTCCTGTTGATCGAGGTGCTCCGCGGCTGGCTCTACCTCGAGCGGCGGAGCACTGACGCGGCGGCCATCCTCGCCTCGGGCGGTGCGAAGCTGCTCCGGCTGCGTTATTCCGTGCCTGTGCCGAAGAGCAAGCTCGTGGAGGGCTGGGAGGAGGGCTTCCACGACGGCTGCGGCTGCGAAATGCCGCCCGCCTTCCGCGCCCGGCTGCGCGACCTGCCATCGGGCCAGGTGGAGGACTGGCTCTTCCTGCCCGACCGCGCGGAGATCGCCTATGCCGGGGAGCCGCCCGTGACCGTTACCGGGCAGCAGGGCCGGATGATGCTGTCGAGCTTCATCGGGCCCGGCGCCGGGAGCGCGGGGTTGCGGCGCGGGCTGCTCGGCCAGGACTGAGGGCGCCGCCTCAGTCCCCGAACATCGCGAGCACCGCTGCCGGGTCTACATCGGCGATCGCGGGCGGCGACCAGCGCGGCGCGTTGTCCTTGTCCACCAGCACGGCGCGCACGCCCTCGGCGAAGTCCGGGTGGCGCGTCACGGCGCGGGTGAGGGCGAGTTCCATCGCCAGGCAGGCCGGCAGGTCCATCGTCGCGCCGCGCCGCAGCAGCTCCAGCGTGACGAGGAGCGATGTCGGGGACATCCGGTGCAGCACGTCGAGTTGCGCGCGCGCCCAGTCGGTGCCCTGGGCGGTCAGGACAGCCATGATGGAGGAGAGGTCCCCGGGCGCGAAGGCAAACTCGACCGCGGCCCGCGCCGCCTCGACCGCGCCGGGCGGCACGGCGGCGGCGTGGCGCTCGACAACGCTGGCATCGCCCGCAAGCAGCGCCTCGCGCAGGGCGGGCAGGCGCTCGCGCGGCACATGGTGCGTGGCCAGCCCCGCCTCCACCGCCTCCGCGCCGCGCAGGCGCGCGCCGGTCAGGGCGAGCCACCGGCCCATGGCGCCGGGCGTGCCGGGCAGGCGCGGCAGCACGTAGGAGGTGCCGACATCGGGGAAGAGGGCGATGGCGGTCTCCGGCATCGCCATCAGCGCGTGCTCGGTCACCACGCGGTGGCTGCCATGGACGGAGACGCCGATGCCCCCGCCCATGCAGACGCCGTCGATGAGGCTGATCCAGGGCTTGGGATACTCGGCGATGCGGCGGTTGAGAGCGTATTCCTCAGCGAAGAAGCGCTCCACCGTCGCGGCATCGCCCGCGAGCGCCGCCGCGCGGATGGCGCGCACGTCGCCGCCCGCGCAGAAGGCGCGGCCGCCCGCGCCCTCGAGGATCACGAGATCGACGGCGGGGTCCTCCGCGAAGCGGGCGGCGGCCTCGGCCAGCCGCTCGATCATCTCCCCGTCCAGGGCGTTCAGCGCGCGGGGGCGGTTCATCAGGATGGTGCCGGCCCGGCCCTCCACGCGCGCCACCACGCTCGGCTCTACCGCGTCCATCGCTGCTCCCCCTGCTCCTCCTTCCCGCCTAGCCCTCGCCCTGGCGGACGGCAAGCGGCCGGGCATGTGCCCCTGGGCACCGAGACCGGTTGACACCGCCGCCCCACCCCGCGATGGCTGCCCGCGCGGGAGGGCCCCCCATGGCGCGGCGAGTGGTGAGCTACGGGACGGAGGGAACGGTGTTCGCCGGCGAGGCCGCGCGCGCCACGCCGCTGCCCGCGACGCCCGCCGTCATGGCGATGCCCGTCCTCTCGCTGGAGGGGGTGCGGCGGCCCGCGCGCGGCGATGCCGCCCCTTCCGCCGCCGGAGCGGACCTGGCCGTTGCGCGGGGCGAGATCGTCACGCTGCTCGGGGCCGCCGACGCAGGGGGTGGCGCGCTGATCGAGATCGTCGCCGGCTTCGCACCCGCCGCCGGGGGGCAGGTGATGATGAAGGGGGAGCCGGTCACCCGCCTTCCGCCCTGGCAGCGGGACATCGGCCTCGTCTCCTCCCAGCCGGACCTCTTTCCCGACATGACGGTCCTCGCCAACGCCGCCTTCCCGCTGGAGGCGCGCGGCGTCGCCCGCCCGGAGCGGGAGGAGCGTGCCAGCGCCATGCTGGGCCGCTGGAACGTGCCGGCCACGCTCTTTCCCGCCCTGCCGGCCTCGCTGCCGCCCGGCCGGCGGCTTCGCGTCGCCCTGGCGCGCGCCCTCGTCCACGGCCCGGCCCTGCTGCTGCTGGACGACCCGCTGAGCGCGGTGGACGGGGAGGAGCGGGCAGCCCTCGCCGCCGACCTGCTGCGCCTGCGGGACGAGCTGGGCCTGACCGTGCTGCACGCCACCGGGGATTCCGCCCTCGCCCTCTCCTTTTCCGACCGCGTGGCGGTGATGGAGGGCGGGCGCGTGCGACAGGCCGGCACGCCGCGCGAACTGTACGAGGCCCCTATCGACCCGGCAGTGGCCGCCCTGACTGGCCCCTGCAACCGCCTGCCCGGCCGGGTCCTCTCGCTGGAGAGCGGGGGCTGCCTCGTCCGCCTCGACTGCGGGCTGCAGGGCGTCGGCACGCCCGTGCGCGGGGCGGCGGCCCCGGTGGCGGGTGGGCGCTGCACCCTCGTGATCCGGCCCGAGCGCGTGGCTGTGGCCCCCGTGCCGCCCGAGGAGATGGGCGGGGACGCCGTCGCCGCCCGGCTGCTGGAGGCGCGCTTCGCCGGCGACCACCTCCGCCTGCGGCTGCTGATCGGGGAGGGGGGCGAGCTGGTCTGCCACCGCCCGCTCGGCCTGCCCCTGCCCGAGCCAGGCGAGGAGGCCTCCATCGCCTGGGATCTGGCGGCGGCGCGCGTTTACGCGGCCTGAGACCGGGGGCGCGCCAAAACCGCGCAACGAGATCGCCGGGATGGGTGCCGCGCCCCGCGGTTAGGTTCTATGCTGCGATGCAGATCCGATCGGGCCAAAGGACGCCATGATGCGCCCCATCACGCGCAGGCTGCTCGTGTCCGCCCCTCCTCTCCTCCCGGCGACGCTCGCCGCCGGGCGCGCGCGTGCGCAGGCGCGGGACCTCACCGTCGTTTCCTGGGGCGGCGCCTATCAGGACGCGCAGCGCGAGGTGATGTTCCGCCCCTTCCAGCGCGCGACCGGCCAGCGCCTGCTGGAGGAGACCTGGGACGGCGGCATGGAGGTGCTGCGCGACCACCAGGCGACGGCCCGCTGGGACCTCGTGCAGGTGGAGGGCGACGAGCTGGAACTGGGCTGCGAGGAGGGGCTGCTGGAGCCCATCAGCCCGGAGCAGGTGGGCGGCGCCGAGCGCTACATCCCCGGCACGCTCAGCCGCTGCGGCGTGGGCACCATCCTCTACGGCTTCGTCCTCGCCTATCGCCGCAGCGACCTCGTGCCCGAGGGCTGGGCGGATTTCTTCGACACCGGCCGCTTTCCAGGACCGCGCGCCATGCGCCGGGGCGCCAAGACGACGCTCGAGATCGCCCTTCTCTCGGACGGCGTGGCGCCGGCGGCGGTCTACCCGGCCCTGGCCACGGCGGCGGGGGTGGACCGCGCCTTCCGCCGGCTGGGGGCGATCCGCCCCGTGCTGCGCTGGTGGGACCAGGGCAGCGAGCCGCCGCGGCTGCTTGCGACCGGCGATGCGGCGATGGCGGTCTCCTACAACGGTCGCATCGACGTCGCGAACCGCGACGACGCGGCGGACCTCGGCACCGTCTGGGCAGGGCAGCTCATCGCGCAGGACAGCTGGGCGATCATGCGCGGCAGCCCGAACCGGGAGCGGGCGCTCGCCTTCCTCCGCTTCGTGGGCGACCCCGCGATCCAGGCCGGGCTGCCGCCGCGCATCCCCTACGGCGTCACCGCCCGCGGGGCAGAGGATGGGCTGCCCGACGACGTGCTGGCCAACCTGCCCACCGCGCCCGACAACGCCCGCGACGCGCTCAGGATCGACGACGCCTTCTGGCGCCTCCACCTCGACCGGCTGGAGCGCCGCTTCCAGGCCTGGCTCGCGGCCTGACGCGCCAACTTCCCCGGAAAGCCAGATCCCCTTGAAGCGCGACCCCTTCACCGCGGCCATGCTGGCCATGCCCCTCGTACTGCTCGTCCTCCTGGGCGCGGTGGTGCCGCTCGGCGCCCTCCTGACGCAATCCGTCGTCGAGACGGAGGTGAGGCCGGCCCTGCCGCGCACCGCCGCCGCCCTGCGCCACTGGGACGGCGCGGGCCTGCCCGATGACGGGGCCTTCGAGGCCCTGGCCGTCGATCTCGCTGCGCTACGCGCCGCCGGTGCTCCGGGCGCCGCCCTGATGGCCCGCGCCGCCGCCCGCCTCTCGGCCGACCTGCCGGGCATGGACGAGACTCTCTCCAACACTGCCACCCGGACCGCCGAGACGCGCGCCGTCCGCGCGGTCTCCGTCCTCGTTGCCGATCCCGCCTGGAGCGAGCCGGAGAGCTGGGCCGTGCTGCGGCAGGCGGGGGGCGACGCCTCGGGCTTCTACCTCCTGGCCGCCCTCGGCCTGCGCCGCACGGCATCGGGCGGGTTCGAGGGCAGCCCCCACGCCGCCGAGGCCCGCGCGGCACTTGCCGGCGGCATCGGCGCGGCGGCGCTGGCGACGATCGGCTGCCTCATCCTCGCCTGGCCGCTCGCCCGGTGGATCGCCGAGGCGCCACCGGCCCGGGCCGCGCTGCTCGCCGCTGCCGCGGCCCTGCCCCTGCTGGCTGGGGAGGGGGCGCGGGCGACGGGCTGGTCCGTCATCGCGGCGGGGCCACTAGCCTTTATTCTTGCCCTCGTGCTCGGGCTGCTGCCGCTGATGGCGCTGCCAATCGCGATCTCCCTCCGCCATGCGGGGACACGGCTGCCGCGCGCCGCGGCGGCACTGGGCGCGCGGCCCTGGCTGGTGTTCCGCCGCGTCTACCTGCCGCTCGCCCGGCGCGGGGTGGTGGCGGGTTGCGCCCTTGTCTTTACCCAGGCGCTCGGTGTGCTGGCCCTGCCCTCCGCCTTGCTAGGGGAGGGGGGGCTCGCCGCCACCAACCTCGCCGCCGCTGCGCGGGCGGGGCACTGGGCGGAGGCCGGGGCGCTGGCCGCCTGGCTTCTCCTTCCGGCCCTTCTGGCGGGGCTGCTGGCGGCCGCGCTGCTCCGTCCGCGCCGGGGAGCGCCAGCATGAGCCCGGCCTTCGGCGCGGCGGCGCTGGCGGCAGCGCTCGCCCCGCTCCTTCTCCTGCTCCTCGTCGGCGAGGCCTGGGGAGGGCCGGCTTCCCCCCTGGGCGCGCTGCTGGTCGGCATCGCCGCCGCGCTGGCGGCGACGGCGCTGGGCGGCGCCGCCGGCCTCGGCCTGCGCTCGCGCTTCTCCGGCCGGGGCGCGGCCCTGGCGCTGATCGCCCTGCCGCCGCTTCTTCCGCCCGTGCTGGCCGGGGCGGCGCTGCGGCTGGTAGCGGGGGAGGCGGGCCTCGCCATTCCGGCCACCGCGCTCTGGCACGCGCTGATCGGGGCGCCCCTCGTCGCCGTCCTCGTCATCGGCACGCTGGACGGGATCGAGCCCGCGCTGCTCCGCGCCGCCTGGGCCTGCGGCGCGCCGCCGGATCTCGTCGCCCGGACGGTCGAGCGGCCGCGCTTCCGCGCCGCCCTCGCCACGGGCGCCGCGCTGTCCCTCGCCCTCTCGCTCGGCGAGAGCACGGTCGCCGCCCTGCTCGACACGGGCGCGCCCGCCGTGGCGGCGCCGGCGCTCGCGCTGCTGCCGGTCATCGCGCTGCTGGGCGTCGCCCTCCTCTCGCGTCCACGGGGTGGAACGGAATGGGGAGACGGCTCGGAAGCCCCTGGCAACCGCCCGGACGGGGGCGGCTTAATCGGCTGGGCGCGACGCCGCGCCCCCATCAGGGAACCCGCGCCGTGATCTCGACTCCTCGCCGTGCCGTCCTGGCCGCGCTGCCCTTCCTCGCCGCCTCCGCGATGACGCGGGGTGCGCGCGCCCAGGCTCCGGCAGCCTCCGGCCCCTTCAGCCTGCCGCCGCTGCCCTACGCGGCCTCGGCCAACGAGCCCTCCATCGACGCGCAGACGATGCAGATCCATCACGACCTGCATCACCAGGCCTATGTCACCAACCTCAACAACGCCCTCAGGGACCACGGCCAGTTGGCCGCGATGCCGCTGGAGGCGCTGCTCTCGAAGCTCAACGAGGTGCCGGAAAGCATCCGCACCGCCGTGCGCAACAACGGCGGCGGCCACGCGAACCACAGCATGTTCTGGCCGATCATGGGCGGGAAGGGCGGCACCCCGGGCGGCGAACTGGGCGAGGCCGTGACCCGCGACCTCGGCGGCTTTGACAAGATGAAGGCCGACTTCAACGCGGCTGGCGCCTCGCGCTTCGGCAGCGGCTGGGTCTTCGTGACCGTCGCACGCGACGGCAAGCTCGCGATCACCACCCGCCCGAACCAGGACACGCCCCTATTCGAGGGCGAGCGCGTGCTGTTCGGCAACGATGTGTGGGAACACGCCTATTACCTGAAGTACCAGAACCGCCGGCCGGAATATCTGGCCAACTGGTGGAACGTGGTGGACTGGAACAAGGTCTCCGAACGCTACGCGGCGGCGAAGGCGGGGACGCTGACGATCTGAGCGGGCGGGGCGGGTGACGCTGGGGGAGAGAATGAATTCTCTCCCCCAGACCCCCACTCATCTTTTTCTATTTGTCTAAAATACTTTGCGGTTGGTGCGCCTCGGGTTGTGGAACCGAGGCAACTGACTGTTCAGGACGGTTCCGCGACAGCCAGAGGGGGAGCCGAGGGCCTCAGGTCCTTGGTGGGCGCGGGGCGAAACGCTGCGCATACGCCCCGAGGTCTGGAGAGGGCAGAGCCCTCTCCAGGAGTCACCGGCGCCGGCCTAAAGCCCGACCGGCCGCCCCGCCACCGTCACCGCCAGGTCACCCGGCCGCAGCAAGCGCGCCGCCACCCCCGCCAGCCGGTCCCGGGAGAGGGCTGCGAGGCGGGCCGGGCGGTTGGCCAGCCAGTCCAGCGGCCGGTTGTTCCGCTGTAGGGCGAGGAGGATGCCGGCGATCTGCCGGGTCGAGGTGAAGGAGAGGGGCTGGCTGCCGGTGAGGTAGGCGATCGCCTCTTCACGCTCCGCCTCGGTCGGGCCGGAGGCGGCCATGCGGGCCCATTCGCCGCGCAGTACCGAGATGGTCTCGGCCATGCGCGCGTTCTCGGTGGCCACCGATCCGACAATGAGGCTGCGGCCCGCCACGGGTTCCGGGCCCGCGCCGATGCCATAGGCAAGGCCGCGCTCCACCCGCACCGCGTTCATCAGCCGCGAGGAGAAGCCGCCGCCGCCGAGCACGCGCATGACCACGCCGGCCGCCTCCCAGTCGGGGTCGTCCACGGCGAGGCCGGGCTGGCCGAAGACGGCGCTCGACTGCGGGCTGTCCATGCCCACCACCTGCACGCCGCGGGCGGAGAAGGGGGGCAGGGCGGGCAGGGCGGCCGGCGCTTCGGCGAGCCAGTCGCCGAAGAGGGTTTCCATCAGGTCCCGCAGGTTCGACGCGGTGATCGCGCCGGAAGCGGCGATGAGGAGGCCCCCGCGGCGGAACTGGCGGGCGGGCACGCCGCGCAGCACCTCGGCGGGCAGGGCGGCGATGGTCTCCGCGGTGCCGCCCGGCGGATGGCCGAAGGGGCCGGGCAGGGCGGTGGACCAGAAGACGCGCCCGGCCTGGCCGCGCGGGCTTTCCAGCGCCTGCCGCGCGCCGGCGATCGCGCGGGCGCGCACCCGTTCGATATCTGGCCCCTCCATGCGCGGGGCGGAAAGGGCGAGGCGGGCAAGGCGCGCGGCCTCGGGAAGGGCGTCGGTCAGGCAGCGGAAACTGCCCGAGAACTCGTCCCGGTCCGCCGAGAAGGAGATCGAGATGGCGGCGTCGCGCAGCGCGTCCTGGAAGGCGGGGGCAGTCAGGTCACCCGCGCCTTCGGTCAGCAGGGCGGCGGCAAGGGCGGCCGCGCCCTCCCGGCCCTCGGGGTCGAGGGAGGCGCCGCCGGGGATGGAGAAGGAGAGGGAGATGACGGGGACCGCGTGGTCCTCGGCCAGCCAGGCGGTCACGCCGGCCGCCTCCACCACCTGCACGGGGAGGGTGAAGCCGCTGGGAATAGTGCCGCTCATGGTGCGCGGGTGCCCTCGGGCAGCAGCCAGCCGGTCATGGAGGGATGGGTGAAGACGGCGCGGGCCGCGGCCATCACCGCATCCGGCGTCACGGCGCGGATCTGGGCCGGCCAGTGCTCCACGGCATCGGCGGGCAGGCCGATGGCCAGTGCGCTGCCCAGCAGCCGCGGCGCCGCGCCGAGGCCGTCAAGCGAGAGGAAGGCGCCGGCGGTGAGTTGGCGCTGGCTTCGCGCCACCTCCTCCGCGGTCACGCCGGCATCGAGCAGGCGGGCGATCTCGTCCTCCACCGCGGCTTCGACCTTGGCTGGCGCGGTGTCGCCGCGCGGCGTCGCGAAGATGCCGAAGGAGGAGGCGCCCAGCTCGTCGCTATCGTAGCCAGAGCCGGCGCCGACCGCGAGGCCGCCCTCCACCAGGGTGCGGTGCAGGCGGGAGCCCGGGCCGCCGCCCAGCAGGTGCGCCAGGACCTCCAGCGGCAGGCCGTGCGCGCGGTCCGCCTCGTCGCGGCCCCAGGTCTGGGTGGGGGCGATCCAGGCGCGGAGCATCTGCGCCTCCCGCACGCCGGGGTCGTTGCGCACCAGCCGGCCCTCGAGTGGGGCGGGCGGCGGATTGGCACGGCGGCGCGGGGTGGCGGGCGCGCCCTCGGCGCCCGCGTACTCGCTCTCCACCACGCGGCGCAGCGCCTCCTCGTCCACGGCACCGGCGACCACCAGCACGGCGTTTGCGGGCGTGTACCAGCGGCGGTGGAACTCCAGCATGTCGTCGCGGGTGAGGGCGCGGATCTCCTCCTCCCAGCCGATGATCGGGCGGCCGCGCCAGTGCTGGCGGCCCCACATGGCGGCGTCGAAGGCCTCACGGAACCGGGCGCGGGGGGAGCTGTCGGTGCGCTGGCGCCGCTCCTCCAGCACCACCGCGCGCTCGGGCTCCACCGTCGCCTCGGGGTAGAGGGGCGCGCGGAGGCGATCGGCCTCCATAGAGGCGACGAGGGCGAGGCGCGTGGCCTCCACCGTCTGGTGATAGGCGGTCACGTCGCGCGAGGTGAAGGCGTTGTCCTGGCCGCCCTCCCGCGCGACGCGGCGGGAGAACTCGCCGTCCGCTACGTGCGCGCTGCCCTTGAACATCATGTGCTCGAGGAAATGGGCGAGGCCGGACTTGCCCGCGGGGTCATCCCCCGCGCCGACGCCGTAGAAGAGGTAGTGCGCGACCACCGGCGCCCCGCGGGTGCGGACATGCGCGACGCGCAGCCCGTTCGGGAGCGTCCAGAGACGGGCACCGAAGAGCGGGCGGTCGGCGGGAATGGGGGCCGGGGCGGGCAGGGCCGCCGCGGCAGGGGTCTGGGCCGGAGCGCGGCTTGCGAGGGCGGCCTGCGCAGCGGCTGCGGTGGCCAGCGCGGCACGACGGGTCAGAGGGAGCATTCCTGGCATGTGGGGGTTGGCGGCGCTGGCGGGAGTGGCCGGGGCGCGTGAAAAAAGGCCCCGGCCGCCCGTATCAGAGCAGCCCGTCCAGGATGCCGCGCTGGCGGCGCTGGATGATCGGCGTGTCGCCTTCCTCCGGGGAACGGCCGAGGGCCGAGTTCTCCCGCAGGCGCTGCGCCTCCTTCTGGGGGTCGAGGACGGTGCCGGGGCGCGGCGCGTCCTGCCAGAACATGAGGCGCTCCACCACATTCTGCTGCGGGCGGTCGAGCCGGAGGCTCTCCTCGTCCACCTGGCGGCGGATGTTGTTGCCCGCCTGGTTGCCGGCGGCGCGGGAGGCCTGGGCGACCAGCGCGGACTCGGCGCCGGAGGGGCGGTCCTGGCGGCCCCCGCCGGTGATGGTGGCGGGGGCGAGCGTCGTCTCGCCGCGCTCCCTCGCCGACATTTCCTGCGGGCGCTGGGCGCCAGGGCGCGGCGGCGGCAGGTCGCCGATGCTGGGGGGAATGGAGAGGGGCGCGCGCGTGACGACCTGGAACTCGTCCGGGGCGTCGCGCGTGAGGCCGAGCGTGCGGGCCGTGTCGCCGCCACAGGCGGCCAGCAGCAGCAGCGGGGCCAGGAGGAGGGGTCTGGGGTTCATGGCATCCGCCTTCTAGCAGGACAGGGCGGGCCGCGGGAACAGGGTGGCCGGAGCCCGTTCCGTCAGGCGGCCTTGCCGGGTGTCTCCGGGGTGGCGGGGCGGCCGGTCAGGGCCTCAATCAGCAGCACGGCGACGCCGAGCACGATGGCCGCGTCCGCCACGTTGAAGACGTACCAGTGCCAGCCCCAGCCATGGGCGTCGAGGAAATCCACCACGCCGCCGAAGCGCAGCCGGTCGATGACGTTGCCGACCGCGCCGCCCACGATGGCGCCGAGGGCGAGCGCCGTGCGGCGCGTCTCGGCATGGGCCATCCAGCGGATGAGGAAGGCGGCGATGGCGGCCGCCAGTGCCGCCAGTGCCCAGCTGTGCCAGGGCGCGCTGCCCGAGAGGAGGCCGAAGGTGACGCCGCGGTTCCAGACCATGGTCAGGTTCATGCCGACCGGCCCGGCGGTGAACAACTCCACGCTGCGGCGGGTGGGGAGGTCGAAGACCTCCAGGATCCACCACTTGCTCGCCTGATCGGCAATCAGGATGACGAGGGCGAGCAGCAGCCCCCGCCGCAGGTTGAGTGCGGCCATCAGGTAACCGCCCCGTCGCAGCGCAGGCAGAGGGTGGGATGGGCGGCGCTGCGACCGACTTCCGGCAGGACGCGCCAGCAGCGGTCGCACTTGGTGCCGGGGGCGGGGGCGAAGCGCACGGCGGTCTCGCCCTCGGTCTCCACGCCCTCGCCCTCCGGCGGGGTGCCGCGGAGGGTGAGGTCGGAGGTGATGCAGAGCTCGGCCCAGGGCAGGTCCGCGAGATCGGCCCCGGCGGCGCCCAGGAAGAGCTCGGGCGCGGCCTGGAGGGAGCTGCCGATGGTGCCGGCCGCCCGCGCCTTCTCCAGCGCGCCCGTGACGAGGCTGCGCACGGCGCGCACGCGGGCCCAGCGATCAGCCAGGGCGTCGTCGCGCCACTCCGCGGGCACGTCGAAGAAGGTCTGCATGTGCACGCTGTCCGCCGCTTCGCCGAAGCGGGCGAGCCAGGCTTCCTCCGCCGTGAAGACCAGCACGGGCGCGAGCCAGGTGCAGAGGCAGCGGTGCAGCACGTCGATCACCGTGCGCGCGGCGCGCCGGCGCGGATCGTCCGCGCGGTCGCAGTAGAGGCTGTCCTTGCGAATGTCGAAGAGGAAGGCCGAGAGGTCGGAGGCGCAGAAGTTGTGGATCTCCGGCATCACGCCCGACCAGTCGTAGTCGGCGGCGGCGCGGCGGAGGCGGGCGTCGATGGTGGCGACGCGGTGCAGGATGTAGCGCTCCAGCTCCGGTAGCTCGGCGTAATCGACGCGCTCCTCCTCGGTGAAGCCGTCGAGGTTGCCGAGCAGCCAGCGCAGGGTGTTGCGGATGCGCCGGTACAGCTCCGCCTGCTGGCCGAGAATGGTCTTGCCGATCCGCAGGTCGTCCGCGAAGTCGGAATTCATCACCCAGAGGCGCAGGATATCGGCGCCGTAGTCCTTCATCACCTCCTGCGGGGCGGTGACGTTGCCGAGCGACTTCGACATCTTCCGCCCGGACTCATCCAGAACGAAGCCATGCGTCAGGATCGCCTTGAAAGGCGCCATGTCCCGCGTGCCGATGGATTCCAGCAGCGAGGAGTGGAACCAGCCGCGGTGCTGGTCCGTGCCCTCGAGGTAAAGGTCGGCGGGGAAGGGCAGGCCGTGGTCGGGCAGGGCAAAGGCGTGGGTCGAGCCGCTCTCGAACCACACGTCCACGATGTCCATCACCTGCTCGTAGTCGTCGGGGTTGCGCTCGTTCCCGAGGAAGCGCGCGGCGGCGCCGGGCTTGTACCAGGCATCGGCCCCTTCCTCGCGGAAGGCGGCGAGGATGCGCTCCATCACGTTGTGGTCGCGCAGCGGCTCGCCGCTCCGCTTCTCGACGAAGACCGCGATCGGCACGCCCCAGGCCCGCTGGCGGGAGATGCACCAGTCCGGCCGCGCGGCGACCATGGAGCCGATGCGGTTACGCCCCTGGTCGGGCACGAAATGCGTGTTGGCGATCGCCTCCAGCGCCTTCGTGCGGATCTGGTTGTCATCGTCCATGGCGATGAACCATTGGGGCGTCGCGCGGAAGATCACCGGCTTCTTGCTGCGCCAGGAATGCGGGTAGCTGTGGCGCAGGCTGCCCTTGGCGGCCAGCGTGCCCATCGTCTCCAGCGCGGCCCAGACGGCGTCCTGCGCCTTGAAGACGTGGATGCCCGTGAAGCCCGCGGCCTGGACGGTGTAGGTGCCGTCGTCGCCGACCATCTCGGGCACGGGCAGGCCGTTGGCGCGGCCGAGGGCGAAGTCGTCCTCGCCGTGGCTGGGGGCGATGTGGACGAAGCCCGTGCCGGCCTCGGCCGTCACGAAGTCGCCGGCCAGCAGCGGCACATCGTGGTCGTAGGCGCCCTCGCCGGGCGCCCAGCCGCGCAGCGGGTGCGCGAGGATGGTGCCGGCCAGTTCGACCCCCTTGAACACGCGCTTCAGCGAGTGCGCTGCAAGCCCCGCCTCCTTCTCGAAGGCGGGCAGGAGGGGGAGGGCGATCAGCAGGTCGTCGCCGGTGGCCAGCAGCGAGCCCTCGGCGATGCCATCCACATGCACCAGCGCGTAGTCGATCTCCTCGCCATAGGCGACGGCGCGGTTAGCGGGGATGGTCCAGGGCGTGGTGGTCCAGATCACCACCCGCGCGCCCGCAAGCTCCGGCAGGGAGGGCTTCACCACCGGGAAGGCGGCGTGCAGCGTCGGGCTAGTGACGTCGTGGTACTCGATCTCGGCATCCGCCAGCGCGGTCTTCTCGACCGGGCTCCACATCACCGGGCGCAGGCCGCGGTAGAGCGAGCCGTTCATCAGGAAGCGCCCGATCTCCTCGGCGATCACCGCCTCGGAGGTGAAGTCCATGGTGGCGTAGCGCCCCTCCCAGTCGCCGAGCACGCCCAGGCGCTGGAACTCGGCGGACTGGATGCCCAGCCAGTGGCGGGCGTATTCCCGGCATTCCGAGCGGAACTCGAGGACGGGGACGCTGTCCTTGTCCCGCTTCTTCGCGCGGTACTCCTCCTCGACCTTCCACTCGATGGGCAGGCCGTGGCAGTCCCAGCCGGGAACGTAGTCGGCATCCTTGCCCGACATCTGGGCGGCGCGGTTGATCACGTCCTTTAGGATCTTGTTCAGGGCGTGGCCGATATGCAGCGGGCCGTTCGCGTAGGGCGGGCCGTCGTGCAGCACGAACTTCGTCAGCCCGCGGGAACGCTCCCGGAGCTGCCCGCGCAGGTCCTGCGCCTTCCAGCGGGCGAGCGTCGCGGGCTCGCGCTTCGGCAGGTCCCCGCGCATGGGGAAGGGGGTCTTCGGCAGGAAGACGGTGCCGCGGTAGTCGCGAGCGGTTTCGGCGGGGGCGTCGGTCATGGGTGGTCCGGGGTCTCGGGCCGCGCGGCCCCGAGGCAGGGGGCGCGGCGAAGGGGCGGGCGCGGCGGTCTTTTCCCGGCCCTCAGACGAGGACCGGGCCGGGAATTCGCGCGCGGGGCGGCCGGAAGAGCATGGGCGCCATATGCGGAGGGGGCGGGGCGGGGGTCAAGCGAGCGGTGCGAAACCCAGCCCTGCCCTCCCCGGCGGGCCGTGCCAGGATCGCAACGGCGTGGCCCCTTCTGCACGGGGCCGCAGACCCCTTAGGCTGCCCCCATGGAGTTGTTCGAGACGATCATCGCCCTGCTGCTGGCGGCGGCCCTGCTCTCCACCCTGGCCGAGCGGATCGCGGTGCCCTATCCGGCGCTGCTGGCGCTCGCCGGCACCGCCGCGGCCTTCATCCCGGGGGTGCCGGTCGTCACCCCGGACCCGGCGCTGGCCCTCGCGCTCTTCGTGGCCCCGGTGCTGCTCGACGCCGCCTTCGACGCCTCCCCGCGCGACCTCCGGGACAACCTCGTGCCCGTCGCGACCCTGGCGCTGGTGGCCGTGGGGGTCACGGTGGCGATCGTCGCGGTGGTGGCGCGGCTGTGCCTGCCGGAGATGCCGCTGGCCGCGGCCGTGGCCCTGGGCGCCATCGTCGCGCCGCCCGACGCCTCCGCCGCGACGGCCGTGCTCCGGCGCCTTCGCCCGCCGCACCGCCTCCTGGTGATCCTGGAGGGGGAGAGCCTGTTCAACGATGCCAGCGCGCTGCTGATCTACCGCATGGCGCTCGCGGCGGCGGCGGCCGGCAGCTTTTCGGTGCTCGATGCCGGGTCGGTGCTGCTGCTGACCGCGGGCGGCGGGGCGCTGTTCGGCTGGGCGGTGGCGCGGCTGCACCTCGCCTGGGTGGACGGGATGTTCCGGGACATCCCCATCAACACCCTCGTGCAGTTCCTTGGCACCTTCGGCGTCTGGCTGGTGGCGGAGGCGCTGCACCTCTCGGCCATCATCAGCGTCGTCGTCTTCGGGATGACGCTTGCTCGCCATGCCCCGCGGCGGATCGGCGCGCGGCGGCGCATCGCCTCCTACGCGGTGTGGGATGTGGCGGTCTTCGTGCTGAATGCCCTCGCCTTCCTCCTCATCGGCTTGCAGATGCGCGCCATCGTCGCGCGGCTGGACGGCGCCTGGGAGGGGGTGGTCCTCCTGGCCGCGGCCACCTGCGCGGCGGTGGTGCTGACCCGGCTCGCCTGGGTGATGGCCTTCAACACCGTCGCGCGCTGGGCCGCGGCGTGCTTTGGTCCGCGTGTGCGGGGAGGCAGGGCCATGCCGCAGCCCAGCCGGGAAGGGGGGCTGGTCATCGCCTGGTCGGGCATGCGCGGGATCGTCACCCTCGCGGCGGCGCTCGCCTTGCCAGAGAGCCTGCCCTACCGCGACGCCATCGTCTTCGCCTCGGTCTGCGTGGTGCTCGTTACCCTTGGGCTGCAGGGCACCACTCTCGGGCCGCTGCTGCGCCGCCTCGGTCTGTCGGACGACGGCACGGTGGGGGCGGAAGTGGTCCGCGCCCGGACCGGGACGGCCGAGGCCGCGATCCGCGCCCTGGAGGGGGAGCCGCCCTCCCCGGGGCGAGACACGTTGCTGCGGGAACTCGCCGCGCGCGCCGCCCTCGGCGAGGCGCCGCCCGTCGATACCACCGCCCGCCTCCAATGCCGCGCCGTGGACGCCGCCCGCGATGCGCCGGAGGCGCTGCGCCGGGACGGGACGATCGGCGACGACGCCTTCCACGCCGTGGAGGAGGAGCTGGACCTGATGGAGCTGGCGGCCGATCCGCGCCTGCGGCCGGGCTGAGGCCCGGCTTCGGTCAGGCTTCGGAGCCGGCCTCGGAATCCGCCTCTGGCGCCGCGGCGTCGCGCAGATAGGGCTCCACCTTGCCCTGCAGCTTCATCGTCATCGGCTTGCCGAAGCGGTCCACCGCCTTGCCGACCGAGAGCCGCACCCAGCCCTCGCTGACGCAGTACTCCTCCACGTTGTTCTTCTCGACGCCCTTGAAGCGGATGCCGACCCCGCGCTCGAGCAGCTCGGCGTTGAAGAAGGGACTCTTCGGGTCGGTAGAGAGGCGGTCGGGCAGGGTATCGGTCATGAGGAGGCTTTCGGGTGGCCGGACAGGAGGTGCCTGGGCGGGCGGTGTTAGCGAAGGCGAGGCCCGGAGTCCAAGCCCGGGCTCCAACCGCCCCGCTCAGCCCGCCTCGAGATCGGGCTCGGCAGGCTGCGGCGCCGGCTCGGGCGTGCCGGGCTCCAGCGGCACGCCGAGCCGGCCGTAGAGCTCGGCCAAGCGCCGCTCGTAGGCGGCCGCGCTGAAAACCGCGGCGCGGCGCCGGCCGGCCCAGGAGAGATGGCCGCGCAGCTCCTCGTCCGCGTCCAGCGCGCGGATGCCCTCGGTCATGGCGCGCACGTCGTAGGGGTCAACCCGCACCGCCGCATCCCCGACCACCTCGGGCATGGAGGAGGTGTTGGAGGTCAGCACGGGCGTGCCGAGGCTCATCGCCTCCAGCACCGGCAGGCCGAAGCCCTCGTAGAGGGAGGGGAAGAGCACCGCACGCGCCCCGCGGATAAGGCTGACCAGCAGGCGGAAGGGCACGTAGTCCAGCAGCACGACGCGGCGGCGGGTGACGCGGCGGCCGTTCTCCTCGACGGAGAAGCTCATGTTGATGTGCTCGTCGAAGAGGAACTTCAGCTCCTGGTCGCTCTTCCAGGCCTGCTTGCCGACGAGGATGAGCTGCTTGTCGGAGCCGGAAGCGAGGAAGGCCTCGATGAGGCGGCCGACATTCTTCTTCGGCTCGATGGCGCCGAAGAACATGAAGTAGTTGCCCCATTCGAGCCCGAAGGAGCCCGCCACCTCGTCCCGCGCGAGCGCCTCGGGCTTGTTCGCCAGCCCCGGCGGCAGCTCGACGGACTGGTAGGTGTTGGTGACCTTCTCCGGATCGGCGCCGAGGAGGTTGATGATGTCCCGCCGCGAGGTCTCGCTGACGGTGACGATGTGGTCCGCGCTTTCGAGAAGCTGCGTGCAGAGACGCAGGTAGCGGCGCTTGTGGTCGAGCGTGGTGAAGGGCAGGCGCAGCGGCACGAGGTCGTGCATCGTGTAGATGTTCCGCGCGCCGCGCAGGCGGAGC
The DNA here is from genome assembly GCF_000711725.1 of Roseomonas aerilata DSM 19363. GTDB lineage: Bacteria > Pseudomonadota > Alphaproteobacteria > Acetobacterales > Acetobacteraceae > Roseomonas > Roseomonas aerilata. The sequence continues at coordinate 148,437 of NZ_JONP01000005.1, forward strand.
GGCAGCGGATAGGTCCAGTGCATCACCGCCGGCGCCGGGGAGGGCGAGGGCAGCGGGATGACGCGCTTCCGCAGCTTGTAGTTGTTGTGGGACCTCGTGAAGATGTCCTCGAGGTTCCACAGCCGGTCGAAATGCGGCAGGCGGTTCGCGAAGCCGTTGATCACCACCTGGCCGGTGACGGGGATCTCCACCAGCTTTTCCGCCATGCCGGTGAGGAGCATGCGCCGGAGGCGGCGGAAGCCGGTCGTCTCGACCAGGCGCTGCGCGGGATCGTCGAAGAAGGCGACCTCGCGCATGAGCGGCCTGAGCTTCGCGCTGACGGCGCGGCCGTAGAGCACCTCCACCTGCGCGCCCATGCCGCCCAGCCGGTAGGAGAGGTTGCGGGCATAGGTGGAGACCCCGGTTCCCTGCTCGAGGGCGAGGTTGAAGCCATCGATCATGATCCTGGGGCGCATGGGCGGAGCTTAGCAAGGTTCCGCCCCGGGAAAAATCCGCGGCCCCTACGGCCTGCGCGCGCGGGTTGCGCCGCCGGCACTGGCTTCGCGCACTGCGTCGCGGCATGGTCGGTGTGCGGCGCGGCAGGTCGGCGCTCGGCAAGGCTGGGGAAGGGGCGCTCGGTGCCGGACGAGGGATGGGGCGGGATGGGTGGACCGGTAGGCGAGGGGTCGGTCGATCCCGGCGCCCTGTTGGCGAGGGCCGATGCCGCCCGCGACAACCGTCGGTGGGAGGAGGCCGCCGAGGCCTATGCCGCCTTTCTCCGCCTGCGCCCGAACGACCGCGGCATCCTCATCCAGCAAGGTCACTGCGTGAAGGAGGCGGGCGACCCCGCTGCCGCCCTCGAGCTCTACCGCCGCGCGGAAGCTATGGAGGGGCGTGACGCCGACATCCACCTCCAGATCGGCCACGCGCTGAAGCTGCTCGGCCGCCGCGGCGCGGCGGCGGACGCCTATGGCCGCGCCGTCGCGCTCGACCCGGGCGGGCGGGACCCTTGGGCGGAATGGCTCGCCCTCCGCGACAGCCTCCCCCCGCCGCGCGTGGCAGGGCTGCTGCTCGACCTCTCCGACCTCGTCTCCTGGTACGGGCACCGCCGGGCGCCGAGCGGCATCCAGCGCGTGCAGGCGGAGATCGCGGCCGCCGGGGAGGCCGCCTTCTGCGCCATGCACCCGGAGGAGGACGTCTGGCGCGTCCTGCCGGCGCCGCTGTTCCACCGCCTGCACCACCTCTCCCGCACCGGCGCGGATACGGAGGACCCCGCCTGGCGGGAGGCGCTGGGCGCGCTCGAGGCCTGGCGGCGGCGGGGCCATGTGCTGCGGCCGGGCGCGGGCGTCACCATCGTCACGCTTGGCAGCGCCTGGTGGCTGCCCCGCTACGCCTCCGCGCTGCGGGCGGCGCGCGCGGCGGGGGCACGCTACGTGCCGGTGCTGCACGACTGCGGACCCCTCGTCCTGCCCGACGTCACGCCGCCGCACACGCGGGCCGCCTTCGGCCGCTGGCTCTCCACCCTGCCGGTGCTGGCGGACGGGGTGGTCGCGGTCTCCCAGGCGACGGCCGCGGAGTACCGGCGCCTGATGGAGCGCCACCTGCCGGGCTGGCCCGTGCCGCCCGCCATGGTGGCGACCCCCGACGGGCGCGCGGACGACGTGCCGGAGGAAGCTCCGGCGCCCGTGGCCCCGCGCGGCCTCGCGGCCCGCTTCGGCTTCGGGCGGCGCCGGTCCTCGCCCTTTCCGGCGCGGCCCACCCCACCAGGCCTGCCGGAGGGGCCCTACGTGCTGCTTGTCTCCAGCTTCGAGCCGCGGAAGAACCACCTTCTGGCGATCGAGGCCTGGCGGCGGCTGCTGCTCCGGCGCGGGGCGGCCGGGACGCCGCGCCTCGTCCTCGCCGGACGGCGGGCGCCCGGAGACGGGCCGGTGATGGAGGCGCTGAGGGACTCGGCGCTGGCCGGGCATGTCACGGCGCTGCACGAGGTGGACGACGCGGGTCTTGCCGCGCTCTACCGGGGCTGCCTCTTCACCCTCTATCCCAGCCGGCACGAGGGCTGGGGGCTGCCGGTCTCGGAATCCCTTCTCCACCGCCGCGTGGCACTTGTCTCCGAGATTCCCTCGCTGATGGAGAGCGGCCGGCAGGGCGCCGTGTTCTTCACCCCCAACAGCGCCGAGGACCTGGCGACCGCGGCCGAGGGGCTGATCGCCGATCCCGTCCGCCTGGCCGCCCTGGAGGCCCGCATCCCCCGCCACGGCGGGCTGCGGCCCTGGGCGGAGGTGGCGGAGACGCTGGGCGTGGCGGTGCGGCGCCTCGCCCCGGGCGAGGCCGGGCGTCGTCCCACGGCCCTGCCGCCCTGCGAGCCGGTGCGTCTCGGCCATGGTGGCCTGCCCGGGCCGCACCCCGCGATCGCGATGGCCGAGGCCCTGCTGCAGGGCGCCAACTGGCACCCTGCGCAGGACTGGGGCGCCTGGACCATGCCGGGCCGCGCGGCGCTGCGCCTGCCGAGCCCCTCCGAGGGACCGGCCCGCGTCTCCCTCGCCCTTCGCCCGCCGCTCGGCGCCTCCGGCACGCTGCGGATCACCCTCTCGCGCGAGGGAGCGGAGCCCACGGTGGCGGAACGGGCGTTGGAGGAGGCGGAGGAGGTCGCGCTGGAGATCGGCGCCGGTGGCGCGGACCTGCACCTCGTACTGGAGGCACCGGGCACCGAGCTGACCACGGAAGGCTACGAGGTTGGCGTCGGCGCTGTGGCCGTGGCCGTGATGCACGGCGCCTCGCTCGCGGACCGTCTGGCCTATCTGGAGAACCGCGTCCTGGTGCCGGTGCGGCTTTCCTGAACGGCGCGCGGAGAGGGCTCTGCCCTCTTCGTACCTCCGGGCGAACGCCCAGCGTTCGTCCCACACCTGCCAAGCGCCACGCGCCCTTGGATCACCATCCTGCTTTCGCGGATGCGGTGATCGGGGCGGTCCCTTCCTCGTGCCCCTACTGAACGTCCGGTCGCCTCGGATCGAGGATCGGAGGCGTACCGGCCAATCGGCGTCCCCAACTCAAAGAAGAAGATGAGGGGGGCTGGGAGAGAATTCGTTCTTTCCCCCGGGGTCACGGGAGCCACCCGCCCAGGAAAGGCTACTGGAAGATCCGCGCGGCCAGGGCCGTCTGGTAGATCAGCTGGAACACGTCCCGCGTCACCTGGAACAGCTTCGGGTCCAGGCGGGGCAGGACGATCAGCTCGTCGCCAGGGCGGGGGCCGACGCGCGGTTCCAGCACGATCTCGCCGCTGGCGCGGCGGATCATGATGTTGGCGAGGTTGCCGCGCTGGGTGAAGCCGCCGGCCTGCTGGACATAGTCCTCGACGCGCAGGTTCGGGCGCCACAGCACGGCCTGGGGCGTGGTCACCTCGCCCGCCACCATCACCACCTCGCTCCGCTCCGGCACGACGACCGTGTCGCCGTCCTCGAGGCGGGTGTCGGTGCAGCGGCCGGTGCCGTCGGAGACGACCAGGCGGCCTTCCGGCTGCACGCGCCGCGCCCGGGAGATGTACTGGGAGACGAGCTGCGCCTCGCTCGAGCGGATCTCGGCGACGCCGGTGGTGGAGGAGGTGGCGGTGAAGAGCTGCCTCTCCAGCCGGTCCAGCGTCTCGTTGATGGTGCGCATCTGCTGGGCCGCGAGGCGCGGGCGCAGGAGGAAGACCGATTGCGTGTCGGCCAGCACCGGGTCCACCGCCACGTGGTCGAGCAACTGGCAGAGGCCGATATCGCGGTCCGCGATGAGGACGGAGGGGCCGATGCGGCTGCCCTCGATCGTCACGCGGATGGTCTGGGCCGGCGCGTCGGTGATGAAGCTCGCCACGTCCTGGTCGAGCAGCGACATGCGGCGCAGTTCGGCGACCGTGGTGTAGCGCGACCAGGGCTGCCCGTTGCGCGTGCCGCGGACCACGACGTTGGTGGCCGAGGGCAGGGGGGAGGCGAGCCCGATCAGCTCCTCGCCCGTCATGGCGCGGCCCGGCACCTCGAAGAGGTAGTTGTTGCGGATGGCGCCGTCCACGCTCACCAGCGCGCCCTGCTTGCCGACGACGATGGTGTCGCCTTCCGCGAAGAGGTAGCTCGGCAGGCGTCCGGTCAGCAGGAAGGGGTAGAGGTCCACGCGCGTGACCGTGCGGCCGCCCCGGCGGATCTCGATGTCGCGGAAGGAGCCGCGCGCGGGGTCCACGCCGCCCGCGCGGAGCAGGTAGTCAATCACGCTCTCCATGCCCGTGCCGGTGTGGCGGCCGGGGCTGCGGACGAAGCCGGTGACGAAGACGCCGATGCGGTTGACGTTCAGCAGCACGGCATAGACCTGCACTTGCTGCGTGTAGATGCGCCGCACCTCGGATTCGACGGCCGATTGCAGCGCGCCCGCGGTGGTGCCGGCGATGCGGATGGGACCAATGCCCGGCAGGAAGAGGTTGCCGTCGCCGTCCACCGCGCCGATCGCCTCGGACTCCACGGCGCCCCAGACCCTCACCGAAACGCGGTCGCCGACGGCGATGCGGTAGTTCGGGTTGGGTGCATCGGCCGGCGAGGGGGCGGCGCGGGTGAAGAGGCTGGCGCCGAAGACCGCGGAGGAGGGGCCGGGGCGGCGCCCGACATCGCCCAGCGGGCCAGAGACGACCGGGCCGCCCTCCGCCTCGGTGGAGGTGCCGAAGCGCGACGTGGTGGTCGTGCTCGGCAGCAGGGTGTCGTTCGCCTGGAGCGGCGCGGCCTGCGTGAGGGTGGGGCCGAGAAGCCCGGGCACTGGCTGCTGCAGGAGCCCGCTGTTGAGCTGCGCCTGCGAGGCGATGGGCGAGAGGGGCGCGAGAAGGGCCGCGAGCAGCGCGAGGCCATGGGCCCCCCGGCGCGCCTTGCCGCCCTTGGCCGCGCCCGCCCGCATGGTTCCGGTCTGCATCATGTTGCTCTGGTTCGCCCCGGTTTTAATGGACAGCCTGGGTGGTTCGGGCCGGCAGGCCGCCGGCCCGCGGCTCAAGACGCGTGCTCGCGGAAGCCGGCGAAGATAAGGGAGCCGATCCCGTAGACCACGAGGAGCACCGCGAACAGGCTGACGATGGTGAAGGTGGCCTTCGGATATTGTGCGCTCTCGGCCTCCTGCGGCTCGGTGATGCGGGCGACGTACAGGTGCTGGCGCGCTTCATCGGCGCGCGCCGTCTCGAGGCTGGTGACGGCCGAGGCGAGCTGGCGGTCGGCGAACTCGCGCTCGAGCATCAGGCGCTCGTAGCCCGCGAGGACCTCCGGCGCGGCGCCGCGGCCGTTCGTCAGCCGCTCGCGCTCGGCCCTGATCTGCGTATCGAGGGAGGCGATGCGGTTGCGGAGCACGGCCATCTGCGGGTTGTCGGCCCGCATGTAGGCGAGCTTCTCCTGCAACTCGGCGCGCGTCTGGCTCAGCGCGTCCTCCAGCCGGCCGACCGACTCGAGGCTGGCCGCGATCTCCCGCGTCGGGTCGATGGCGCGGCCCTGCTGGCGGAAGGAGGTCAGCGCCTCGCGCGAGGCGATGACGCGGCGTTCGGCGATCTCGACCTCGCGCCGCGCGTTGCCCACCGCATCCCCGCGCTGGCGATCGCTGATGCGGTTGACGAGGTTTTCCGAGGCGCGGAGCAGCGCCTCGGCCAGCAGCTTCGAGTCCTCGGGGCGGAAGGTGCGGACCAGGAGGCTGACCGTCGACGATTCAGAGTCGAATTCAGCCACCACCATGCGCCGGTAGTAGCGGGTCAGCATCTCGGCGCTCGGCTCGGAGAGCCACAGCCGGGCGAAGAGATCGGCTTCCGGACGGCGCCAGATGGAGACGAGGTCCACCGACTTGCGCAGCTCCCGCACGAGGTCCTGGGACTGGAGGAACTCGCGCACCGCCATGGAGTCCTCGGGCACCGCCTTGAAGCCTGCGCCGCCGAGCATGGCGCCGAGCGCGCCCATCGAGTTGTTGTTGCCGGAGCTGGGGCCGCGCACGAAGAAGCGCGCCTCGCTCGCGTACTGGTTTGCGGCGACAGCCGTGAAATACCCGATGGCGAGCGCGGTCGGCAGCACGACCACGAGCAGGAGCCCGCGCCACTTCCGCAGCTTGCGCGCGAGGGCGGAGGGCCGCCGCTGCGCCGCAGCTGCGGGGGTCGCCGCATCAAAGGCTTTGATAGACGGCGATACCTTCATCGATGTCCTCATACAGCTCCAGGAGGCCGTTCCGGAGCACGACGGCGGTGCGGCAGTACTGCCTGATGTGGTCGGCGAAGTGGGAGACCATCAGCAGGGAGGCGTTGCCGAGGCGCTCCTCCAGCATGGTCTGGCAGCGGGCGACGAAGCGCTGGTCGCCGGCGGAGATGATCTCGTCCACGAGGTAGCAGTCGAACTTGACGGAGAAGGAGAGCGCCATGAGCAGGCGGCTCATCATGCCCGAGGAATAGGTGCGGACCGGCTCGAAGAAGTAGCGGCCGATCTCGGCGAAGTCCTGAACGAAGTCGAGCGTCTCGGCCACGTCCAGCCCGTAGATGCGGGCGATGAAGCGCGCGTTGTCGGCACCCGTGAGGCTGGCCTGGAGGCCGAAGCCGGAGCCGAGTGGCCAGGAGATCGACATCTCCCGCCGCACGCGGCCGCGGGTCGGCGCCTCCACCCCGGCCATGACGCGCATGAGGGTGGACTTGCCCGCGCCGTTGCGGCCGAGGATGCCGACCTGGTCGCCGCGGTCGATCGTGCAGGAGATGCCGCGCAGGATGTCGCGCCGCCCACCACGCACCGGGTAGGACTTCCAGACGTCTTCGAGGATCAGGGACATGGGCGCCGGACCATCCGTGCTCAGAAGATCTCGAGCTTGCGGCGCGCGCCGCGGAGATAGGCAAGGCCGAGCAGGTTCACGATCAGGATGGAGCGTACGACGTAGCCAACGTCGTAGTACGAAGGGAAGGCGTGGCCGAACATGCCCTCTCGGATCATCTCGTGGAGGTGCACGAGCGGGTTCCAGAGAAGCACCTCGCGCAGTTCCGGCGGGAGCCAGGCCAGCGCGAAGAAGGCGCCCGACAGCGGCATCGAGAGGTAGGTGACCGGGTGGATGAGCCGCTCCAGCCCTTCCCAGTTCGCGACGCCGGCCGCGAGGATCATGGAGACGCCGTGACAGAGAAAGAACATCAGCAGCATGGCAAAGAAGATCTCGCTGACGTCTGCGGGCCAGACCCCCGCCCACCAGATGGCGACACCGAGGACGAGGAGGATCACTCCGAAGACCGCGGCTGCTTCGAGCAGGTTGCGTGAGACCAGCACGTCAACCGGCGTCACCTGGCGGTGGAACAGCAGGGTGAGGTTGGAGTGCAGCGCCGTGCCCGAGCGGTTCACGACCGAGCGGAACATGAAGAACGGCACGTAGCCGACGATGGAGAAGAGGAAGGGGTCTACCCCACCGGGCATGCTCCGGCCGTGCGTGGAATGCATGAGGCCGAGCACGGTGCCGAGGACCAGCGGTTCGAGGAAGAGCCAGAGGAAGCCGAGATTGTGCCGGCCGAAGCGCGTCTGCATCTCGCGCATGATGAGCGCGGAGATCACCCGCCATTGGATGGCCGCCCCCTCGATGATCCAATGCCGCCGCGCCCGCCGCGCGGGAAGGTTGGGCAGGCTGGAGGCGTCACTCACGGCCGATAGACCGCGCCGCCCCGCAGGAGGGCGCGCGCGGCCACCCAACCCTGAGAGGGATCCTTGCAATAGGTGGCGCCCGGAGCGCCGCCGGGCGCCGAGGACGCGCCGAGCTGCAACTCGCGGCACTCGCGGCCCGAGGCAGCGTTGTAGGCCCTGACCATGCGTGCCGAGACGGTACGCCCGCCATCGGCCGTCACCACTGTCTCGGCTTGGCCGGGTTGGGCGCGGGCGACGAAGGCGGCCAACGGGTCCGCGGCCCGGACAGGCAGCACCACGCCGGTGGCGGGTGGCGGCGAGACGGGCGCGGGCCCGAGGCCGACCGGGTTCCACCAGCTCGCGTCAGTGCTATGGGTCGCGCAGCCGCCGAGGGCGAGCAGGAGAACGGCCGGGACAAGGCGCGGGAGCGCAGCCCACCCGGCCGAATGCCGCCGGGCGGGGCCTGGGCGTGGCCGAGAGGACCCAATCCGCACCAAACCGGTAGCCATGCTTTCCTTCATACGAGAAGTTTACTGCACCATGCCGTGAAGGGCAAAAACTCGATGACGGCTTCTCAGCATTCCGCTGACCTGTTGCCGATTTCCCCATCGCCCGACCTCCTGGCGCGCTGGCCACACTTGCCGGCCTTCTGGCCAGAACTGTCTGTCGCGCAGGCTAACCTTCTGCCGCGCTTCGATGTTCTACCCTTCGCGCCACCCTCTTTCGCCGGGCGCGACCGGCCACCGCTGGTGCGAACGGCATCGGCTGCACCCCTGATGCCGGGGGAGGCGGAAGACCTTCGCACCCTGATCGCCCAGCACCGATTGGGCGGCCCGGCAGCCCTTCCAGACCCGGGCGGAGCCGTGCTGGGCGGTGATCGACAAGTGGTGATCGTGCTGGACCCTTGCAGCCGGAGCCTCCAGGCACGTGCCGAGGCGATCCTGGTGGCGGCGATGGCCGAGGGCCCGGTCGTGGTGGCGCGCGACCCCTTCGCCGGTCCCGCCGCAGCCGCCTGCCTCCGCCCTCCTCGCGGAGTCAGCCACTTTCCCCAGCCGCTCTCTCCCTGGACCCTGCTCGACGCGGCGGCATCGCTCCGCGGCGCGGGACCCTTCATGGCCGCCCTCGCCGAGGCGGCCGGGGTGCCGCACGACCTGGAGGGCGAGCATCTCCTCTCGCTGCTCGCCTCTCTCCGCGCGGCCGATCCCTTCCGCGCCCGCCCCTGGAGCCGCGCCGAGGGGCTGCTGCTGCTGGCGGACTGGGCGGGGGCGGCGCGGGCGAACCGGGGCGTCTCGGCTTGCATCGGCATCGCCCGCTGGAAGCGCCGACAGGTCGCGGCGGTGCTGGCGCATGAGGACGGCGCGCCGGAGATGACGAACGACATCGCCCAGGCCGTTGGCCGCGCCCGGGCAGAGGGTGGGGCCGTCGTCGCCTGGGCCGCTGCCTGCCCGGACGCCCTCGCCGCCGCCATCCGGGCGGGCGGGGTGGAGCTGCGGCTGCTGGAGGACGGCTTCATCCGCTCCCGCGGGCTGGGCGCGCGCTTCCTGCCAGGCGCCTCCTACAGCCTCGACGCGCGCGGCGCCTATTACGATCCGCGCCAGCCCTCCACGCTGGAGACGATCCTGGCAGAGGGCAGCTTCGCGCCCGAGCTCATCACCCGCGCCGCGGCGTTGCGGGCGGAGATCGTCCGGCGGGGCGTCTCGAAATACAACCTCTCGCCCGGGGCCGCGATGCCTGACCTGCCGGCGCGGGGCGGCCGGCGTATCATCCTCGTCCCCGGCCAGGTGGAGGACGACGCCTCCGTCCGCCTCGGCGGCGGCGCCATCCGCACGAACCTCGCCCTGCTGCGCGCCGTGCGGGAGGCGGAGCCCGAGGCCTTCATCCTCTACAAGCCGCATCCTGACCTTGAGGCCGGTTTCCGCCGGGGGCGGCTGCGCGCGCCCGAACTTGCGGGGCTGGCGGATGCCGTCGCGGGCGGCGTGCCGCTGCCGACCCTGCTGCCCCTGGTGGACGCGATGCACACCCTGACCTCGCTCTCCGGCTTCGAGGCGCTGCTGCGCGGCCTGCCCGTCATCTGCTGGGGCCAGCCCTTCTACGCCGGCTGGGGGCTGACGGAGGACCGCGTGCCCCTGCCGCCGGGCCGCCGCGGCGTGGCCCGCAGCATCGACGAGCTCGTGGCCGCCGCGCTGATCCTCTACCCACGCTACATCGACCCGGTGACGCTGCTGCCCTGTCCACCGGAGGTGATGATGGACCGGCTGGATGACCCCTCCGCCTGGCGCATCTCGCCCCTGACCATCCACCGGGGCGTTGAGGGCTTCGTGCGCGGCACCCTCGCGCGGATCGGGGGGCGGCGGTGAGGAAGGGCTTCAGTGGCGGCATCATCCTTTCCGGCGCGTCGCGCGGCTTGGGGGCGGCGCTGGCGCGGCGCCTGGCCGCTCCGGGCGTCACGCTTGGCCTGATCGCGCGCAGCGAGGCGGGCCTGCGCGAGACCGCCGCCGCCTGCGCCGGCCGCGGTGCCGCCGTGCGCGTCGCGGCGCTCGACGTGCGGGACGCGCAGGCCGTCGCGCGCACCGTGCTCGATTGGGACGCGGCGGCGCCGACCGCCCTCGTGATCGCCAACGCCGGCATCGCCGCCGGTCGGCGGCCGGACGGCACGCCAGAGGGGGTCGCGGAACTCACCGCCCAGGTCTCGGTGAATCTGCTCGGCTCCGTGAATCTCGTCGGGCCGCTCCTGCCCGCGTTCCGCGCGCGCCGCGCGGGGCGGATCGGCCTCGTCGCGTCCGTCGCAGCCTTCCACGGACTGCCGGACAGCCCGGGCTACTGCGCCTCCAAGGCCGGGCTCTGGGCCTGGGGACAGGCCATCCGCGCCGACCTGCGCGGCAGCGGCGCTGGGGTGACGCTGATCGCACCGGGCTTCTTCGAGAGCGACATGGGCCGGGCCTGGCAAGGGCGTCGCCCCTTTTCCCTCACCACCGATGCGGCCGCGGCGCGGATCGAAAGGGCTCTGCGCGCAGGAAGGCCAAGCTGCGCCTTTCCCCTGCCGCTCGTCGCCGGCCTGCGCGCGCTCTCCTTCCTGCCGGCGCCTCTCGCGGATCGGGCGGTGCGGCTTCTGCGGTTCCGGATTGCTGAGAGGGTGCCTTCCTGAAGGGGCGCCGCTGGTGTCGCTGGGGAGAGGAAGAAGGAATTCTTCCTCTCCCCAAGCCCCTCACCATCATCTTCTTCAAGTTTGAGGTGCCTGGCAGCCGGTGCGCCTCGGGTCAGGGGCCCGAGGCGACGGCGCGCAGGAAAGGCGCCGAGAAAAATCGGCACTCAATCATCGCATCCGCGCCAGCCAGATGAGGATCCAGGGGCCTCAGGCTCTTGGCGGGGAGGTGCGAGAGGGCAGGGCCCTCTCCGGGGTCACCGGAGCCGCAATCAGGTATTCTGCATCGTCCGCCGCGCCCGGGCCTCGATCGCTCCCCACTCCCCCGCCGCGATTTCCGCAGGGGGTGCCAGCCAGGAACCGCCCACGGCCACCACGTTGGGCAGGGCGAGGTAGTCGCGCATCTCGTCCTCGCCGATGCCGCCGGTGGGGCAGAAGCGCGCCTCCGGGAAGGGGGCGCCGAGCGCTTTCAGGGCGCCGATGCCGCCGATCTGGGCGGCGGGGAACAGCTTCACGGTCGTGAAGCCGCGCGCGGCGGCGGCCATCAGTTCGGAGGCCGTGGCGATACCGGGGACGAAGGGGATGCCGCTCTCGGCGGCGGCGTCCAGCAGTTCCGGCGTGGCGCCGGGGGAGACGGCGAAGGGAACGCCGAGTCGTTGGGCGAGCAGCAGGTCCCGTCGGGCGAGGACGGTGCCGAGGCCCACGATGGCGTCCGGCACCTCCGCCATGATCGCTTCGGCGGCCTTCGCGCCGGCCTCGGTGCGCAGCGTCACCTCCAGCGTGCGCACGCCGCCGGCGACAAGGGCGCGGGCCAGAGGCACGGCCTGGGCGGCATCGCGGATGGTCAGCACGGGCACGATCCGCGCCGCGCGCAGCAGATCGGCGATCGGATTGGGCGTCGTCATGAGGTCTCCAGGGAGCTTTGCGGGCCAGGAACGTCGGCGGGCATGGCGTCGCGCGGGATGATGGCGCCGGGGTGGCGCACCACCACACCCGCGAGGCGATGGCCGGCGAGGGCCGCCGCCTCGGGGTCGGCCCCGTTCAGGCGCGCGGCGAGATAGGCGGCGGCGAAGCTGTCGCCCGCGCCGGTCGTGTCCACGGGCTTCACGGCTTCGGGCGGGGGAACCGGCGTCTCGCGTCCGGGGGGCGCCACGATACAGCCGGGTTCGGCGAGCTTCACCACCACCTCCGGCACGTCGGCGGCACGAAAGCGCGCGATCAACCCCTCGGGCGTCGCCTCGCCGTCGAGAAGGGTGAAGTCCTCCACCCCCGCGAGGACGGTGGTGCTGAGCGCGATGGCGCGGTCGTAGACGGCGCGCGCCTCCTCGCGATCCGGCCAGCCGCGGGGGCGGAAGTTGCTGTCGAAGGCAAGCGCGCCGCCGCGGGCGCGCAGCGCCTCCAGCGTTGCGAAGAGCCGCTCCCGTGCCGCGCCGCGGAAGAGGGAAAGGGTGATGCCGGAGAGATAGACCAGATCGGCCCCCGCGATCCCCGCCTCGATGCGCGGCGTCTCGGGCTGCTCGAAGAGCTGGCGGACCGGCGCCTGGTCGCGCCAGTAGGAGAAGCGGCGCTCCCCCCTCTCGTCGGTCTCGATGAGGTAGAGGCCCGGCAGCCGCCCGGGCAGGCGCAGCACGAGCGAGGTGCCGACGCCTTCCTCCGCCCAGGCGCGCAGCATCTCCTCGCTATGCGCGTCGTCGCCGAGGGCGGTCGCGTAGTCCACGCCGACGCCGAGCCGCGCGAGATAGACAGCAGTGTTCAGCGTGTCGCCGCCGAAGGCGCGCGCCAGCAGCCCGTCCGGGCGCTGGCGCAGCTCGATCATGCACTCGCCGAGGCAGACGACGCGCGGCGTCATGGCGGCACCCGACCCACTCAGTGCGAGTTGCGCGGCAGGCCCGCCGTGTGCACGAGGTCTTGGTAGGCCACGGTGTCCTCCATGCAGGCGCCGGTCGAGAGCTGCCCGACCGTCGCGCGGTAGAGCGCCTGCCAGGGCGTCTGGTTCTTCAGCTGCAGGGGAGGCAGCGCGGCGCGGCGGGAGGCGATCTCGTCATCCGAGACAAGCAGGTCCACGCGCCGCTTCGGCAGGTCCACCCTCACGCGGTCGCCGGTGCGGAGGATGGCCAGGTTGCCGCCCGCCGCCGCTTCCGGCGAGACGTTGAGGATGGAGGGGCTGGCCGAGGTGCCGCTCTGCCGCCCGTCGCCGATGCAGGGCAGGGCATGGACGCCGCGGCGGATCAGCTCGTCCGGCGGCTGCATGTTCACCACCTCTGCCGAGCCGGGATAGCCGACCGGCCCGCAGTTGCGGATGAACAGGATGCAGTGCTCGTCGATCTGGAGTGAGGGCTCGTTGATCCGGTGGTGGTAGTCTTCCGGCCCCTCGAAGACGATCGCACGCCCCTCGAAAGCGTCGAGGTCGTCCGGGTTCGAAAGGTAGCGGGCGCGGAACTCGGGGGAGATGACGCTCGTCTTCATGATGCCGGAATCGAAGAGGTTGCCGGTCATCACCAGCATCCCGGCCTCGGGCACCAGGGGTTCCGCGAAGGGGCGGATCACGTCGCGGTCCTGGGATCCGGCACCGGCCATCTCCTCGGCCACGCTGCGGCCCGTGACGCTCAGCGCGCCGCCGCGCAGCAGCCCGGCGTCAAGCAGCTCGCGCATGACGGCGGGCACGCCGCCGGCACGGTGGAAGGCCTCGCCGAGATACTGCCCGGCCGGCTGGCAGTTCACGAGCATCGGCACGTCGTGGCCCACGCGCTGCCAGTCCTCGAGGGAGAGCTCCACGCCCACGTGGCGCGCGATGGCGATGAGGTGCGGCGGCGCGTTGGTGGAGGCGCCGATGGCGGAGGCCACGAGGATAGCGTTCTCGAAGGCCTCCTTCGTCATGACCTTCCGCGGCGTCAGGTCCTCGCGCACCATGTCCACGATGCGCAGCCCCGTGCGGTAGGCCATCTGCCCGCGCTCGCTGTAGGGCGCGGGGATGGAGGCGCAGGTGGGCAGGCTCATGCCCAGCGCCTCGGCAAGGGAGTTCATTGAGAGGGCGGTGCCCATGGTGTTGCAGTGGCCGATGCTCGGCGCCGAGGCCGCGGCCATGTCCATGAACTCGCCGTAGTCGATCTCGCCCGCGGCCAGGCGCTGCCGCCCCTCCCAGATGATCGTGCCGCTGCCGGCGAGGCGCCCCTTGTAGTGCCCGTCCAACATCGGCCCGCCCGAGAGGACGATGGCCGGCATGTTCACCGTGGCGGCCGCCATCAGGCAGGCGGGCGTCGTCTTGTCGCAACCGGTGGTCAGCACCACGCCGTCCAGCGGGTAGCCGAACAGCACCTCCACAAGGCCTAGATAGGCGAGGTTGCGGTCGAGCGCCGCCGTCGGCCGCTTGCCCGTTTCCTGAATCGGGTGGACGGGGAATTCCATGGGGATGCCGCCGGCCTCACGAATGCCGGCCTTTACGCGCTCGGCCAGCACCAGGTGGTGGCGGTTGCAGGGCGCGAGGTCGCTGCCGGTCTGGGCGATGCCGATGATCGGGCGGCCGGACTGAAGCTCAGCGCGCGTGACACCGAGGTTGAGGTAGCGCTCCAGGTAGAGCGCCGTCATGCCGGGGTCTTCGGGATTGTCGAACCAAGCCTGGCTACGCAGCTTCACCGTGACGACTCCCCCTAGATCTTCCGCGGGCGGGTTTCAGTTACCCTTGCCGATGCTAGCCCTTGGATTGATCCAGAGGAACCCGCGCCAGGGTTCGTTGCGGGGGCGGAGATGTGAGCCGGGTGCCGGCCGAAGGTTTCGGCCCAGGGCCGACCTGCCCTGCCGCTGAGGAGAAAAGGGCCGGGGAAGGCTCCCCGGCCCGTCGCAGTTACATCTTCTTCGTGAGCTTCGTCGCGATCTCGAACATCTCCTCAGGCGCGTAGTCCGGCGCGAAGGCGGAGGGGATGCCCGTGAGCTGGTGGATCTTGCCGCCCTCGGGCAGGCCATCCACCACGGTCAGCTCGCCCGGCGGGTCGCCCGGCAGGGCCTGCTCGCCATTGCCCCAAATGCCCGCCATGTCCTTGTAGTCGGCGGGGCTGAACGTATAGAGCCGGCGGTGCGAGCCCTCGGCGAGGTACTTCTGGCACTCGGGGATGCGCGCCAGGTTGATGTTCGGCGTCGGCAGGAACTTCTCCAGATCCACGCCCGTGATGTTCTTCAGCGCCAGCGCATAGGCGTGCGCGTGGACCGAGCCGCGGACGAGAAGATAGCCGCAGACCTCGCGACCCGTGGGGTCGGACAGCGTCTCATAGACCCGCAGCTTGTGCAGCCGCGCGCCGCATTCGAGGTGGAAGTTGTGCAGCAGGTCCACGACGACGTTGCCCGTCGTGGTCACCATGTCCGCGTTCCAGGACATGGAGTTGCTGTTCACCGGCGTGCTGCCGCCGCCATGGGAGGCGAAGCTGGCGAAGGAGCGGATGTCCTTCATCGCCTCGAAGGGCGCGCCGGAGATGTCGCCGCCATCGCCTTCGTCGGCACCCGGCTTGTCAGGGCCGTTGTTGAGCATGGCAACGCCGTTGCTCACCAGCTCCACATGCCCCAGCTCCTCCGCGGTGATGGAGGCGACGAGGCTGTAGAAGGGCTTCAGCTTGTCCTTGCTGCGGAAATTGAAGCTCTGGAACATGTAGTTCCCGAGGGTGGACATCTCGCCGTACTTGCCCCCGAGCAGCTCCTGCAGGGCGGCGGCGGCGTTAGGGTCCTTCCGCTTGGGCGCGGGCAGCTCGGCTTGCAGCTTGTCGACGCGCATAAACATAGATCAGCCTCCTGGGGTAACGCCTGTCGGAACGGGCGATCCCCGGGATGGTTCGGCGCGATGCCGGCTTCGTGCGCTTCCTCAACCAGCAACAGAACCCGGCTGGCAGTTGCCCCCGCAGACGAGCACGCCGACCCGCGCGCCCGGCGGCGGCACCCAGGCGCCGGAGAGAAGGGCGGCCAGCGCCGTCGCCCCGCCCGGCTCGGCTACCACGCGGGCGGTGGACCAGAGGCGGCGCTGGGCCTCGAGGATCGCCTCGTCCTCCACAAGCACGGATTCGCGGACGACATCCCGCGCGATGCCGAACATAAGGCCGCCGACGCGGCGCGCCCCGAGGCTGTCCGCGGCGAGGCCGCCCACGGGCGCGTCCACCGGCTCGCCCGCGCGCAGTGCTTCGTGGAAGGTGGGGCAGCCCTCCGGCTCCACCGCCACCAGCTGGACCGGGCCGCCGGCGAACCAGGCGGCCATGCCTCCGATCAGCCCGCCTCCGCCGACCGCGACGAGCACATGGGTCAGCCCCGGCGCGTCCGCCTCGAACTCGCGCGCGACGGTGCCCTGGCCGGCCAGCACCTCCGGCTGGTCATAGGCGTGGACCGAGGCGGCGCCGGTCTCGGCGCGGCGGGCCTCGCTGGCGGCGAAGGCCTCGGCATAGGTGGCGCCGCCCTGCACGACGACCGCCCCGGCCTCGCGGATGCGCGCGACCTTCGAGGCGGCGGAGATGGCGGGCACGTAGATCTCCGCCCGGATGCCCAGCGCGGCCGCCGCATGGGCAACGGCCGCGCCATGGTTCCCACCGGAGGCCGCGATCACCTCCCGCGCGCCCGATTGCAACAGGGCGTTGAAGGCGCCACGGGCCTTGAAGGAACCGCTAACCTGAAGCTGCTCTAGTTTCAGCGAGACGGCACAGGACGTGCCGAGCGCCGCGGGCGGCAGTTCCAGGACGGGGGTGTGGCGGACATGGGGGGCGATGCGCGCGGCGGCGGCTTCGATATCGGGGCGGCTGGTCATGTTCTGCTGGATGAGGCAGGTGGGCGGCGCTGTCCATGCCGCATGCCAGCGGCGTCAGGGGCCCGGCAGGTGGCGCTTCCGTCCCCGCCGGAATCCTGCCAGGGTCCGCTCGCGAATTCGGGAACATGACCAAGTCTCCATGCTGCAACACGGCGCCTGCGCGGCGCGCCAGGGCATCGGCGTCCTTCTCCTGGGGCCGCCCGGCTCCGGGAAGTCCGACCTTCTCTTGCGCCTGATGGGGGAGGGATGGACTCTCGTGGCCGATGACCAGGTCCTGCTCCGCGCCGAAGGGAAGGTGTTGCGCGCCCGCGCGCCCGAGGCGCTGCGCGGCATGATCGAGGTGCGGGGCCTCGGGCTGATCGCGGGCCTGGAGTCGGCCCCCGAGGTGCCGCTCGCCCTCGCGGTGGACTGCGTGCCCCGCGCCGAGGTGCCGCGCCTGCCCGAACCCGCCCGCTTCGAGGCGCTGGGACAGACCCTGCCGCGCCTCGCGCTCCACGCGGTGGAGTCCTCCGCCCCGCGCAAGCTCGCCTTCGCCCTCGAGGTGCTCGCGGGCCGTCTGGCCTGCCGGGCAGGCGCGCTGGAGGCGGTGCCCTGAACGCCGCCGGGCCCCAACCCGCCGCACCGGCCATTCATCGCCCCATGGTGGTGGTCACCGGCCTCTCGGGCGCGGGGAAGGTCTCGGCGCTGCGCGTGCTGGAGGATCTCGGCTACGAGACGGTGGACAACCCGCCGCTCACGGTGCTCGCGGAACTGATGGCCGGCCCCGGGGAGCGGCCGCTGGCGATCGGCATGGACACCCGCACGCGGGGCTTCGACGCGGCGGCCCTGCTGGCCGGGCTCGACGCGCTGCGGGCGCGCGGCGGGCCGTCGCCCGACCTCGTCTTCATGGACGCCGAGGAGGACGTGCTTCTCCGCCGCTATTCCGAGACGCGCCGGCGCCACCCGCTGGCCCCCGCCGGCTCCGGCGTGGCGGACGGCATCGCGCGGGAGGCGGAGCTGCTGGCGCCATTGCGGGACGCGGCGGACTGGGTGATCGACACCTCCGGCCTGCCGCTGCCGGAGTTGCGCCGGATGATCGAGCACCGCTACGGCCGGGCGGGTGGGTCGCGGATGTCGGTCGCGGTGATGTCCTTCGGCTACCCGCGCGGCTTGCCGCGGGAGGCGGACCTGGTGCTGGACCTGCGATTCCTGCGCAACCCGCACTACGATCCTGCGCTCCGCCCCCTGACCGGCCGGGACGCGCCCGTGGCCGCCTATATTGAGGAGGACCCCGAATGGGCCCCATTCTGGGCGCGCATGACGGCGCTGCTGGACCCGCTCTTGCCGGCCTATGAGGCGGGGGGCAAGAAGTACCTGACCGTGGCGCTGGGCTGCACCGGCGGCAAGCATCGCTCGGTCCTGACGGCGGAGCGCCTGGCCGCCCGCCTCGTCGGCGCCGGCTGGCCGGTGGAGCTGTTCCACCGTGAACTTTCGATCCGGGAAACCTTCCCGGAAGACGACTCACAACGGCCCTTGCCGCACCCCATATCGACCCATCGAGCATGAACCAGAATCCCTCCGCCGCGGCCCCCGCCCCGGCGCTCAACCCGTCCGTCCCGGCCAGAGCGACAGCTGCCGAGCTCATCCTCGTCCCGGCCGGCACGCGCCCGCGTGCATGCCGGGCGCGTGCCCCGGAGCGCCCATGATCGGCGTTGTTCTCGTCACCCATGGTCGCCTGGCGGAGGAGCTTCGCCTCGCCATGGAGCATGTCATGGGTCCCCAGAAGGCGATCTCCACCATCTGCATCGGCCCGGAGGACGATCTCGAGGGCCGGCGCGGCGATATCCGCGCGGCGGTGGAGGATGTGGACCAGGGCGACGGGGTGGTGGTGCTGACCGACATGTTCGGTGGCACGCCCTCCAACCTCGCGGCCTCCATCAAGGACCGCTGCGCCCCCACGGGCTGCTGCGGCCGGCAGGTGGAGGTGGTGGCGGGCGTAAATCTGCCGCTTCTGGTGAAGCTGGCGAAGCTGCGCGGCTCGGAACCCCTGGCCGAGGCGGTGGATCACGCCGTGAACGCCGGCCGCAAGTACATGGCGACCGCGGGGGAACTCCGCGGCGACGGTAACGGCAATGGTGGAGTGAAACGATGAGCAATGATGCCGTCCCCGCGGTGGAGCCGAAGGCGGCCAAGCCCGAGGGCGCCCCGGTGGTGCTGCGCCGCAGCGTGACCATCCGCAACCAGCGCGGCCTGCACGCTCGCGCGGCCGCGAAGCTGGTGACGGTGGCCGAGAAGCACTGCTCCTGCCTCAATGTCACGCATGATGGCCAGACGGTGCCCGCCTGCTCCATCATGGGGCTGATGATGCTGGGCGCTGGCCGCGGCGCGACCGTGCTGCTCGAAGCCGAGGGCTGGGACGCGCGCGAGACGATCGACGAGGTGGCGGCCCTGATCGAGGCCGGCTTCAACGAGGACTAGCCCCGCGGAGCCGGGTGGAGCGAAGGTCGCCGGCAAGCGCCGGACGGAGGGTCTGATGAAGACGGAGGCGCCGCCTGGCCCCCGTGGCGCGGACGGAAAGTCCGCCGAAACGCGAGACGGAAAGTCCGCTGGAGCCCGCGACGGCAAGTCCGCCGAGGGGCGGGAGGACAGGCTCGCGGACGGGCGGGACGGCAAGTCCGCCAAGGCGGAGGCGCGCGGCAAGGGCGCCCGGCGGGGCCGCGAGCTGACGATCAAGGGGATTCCTATCTCCCCGGGCGTTGCCATCGGCACCGTCTACGACACGGCCGAGGCGCCGGCGGCGGCGCCGCGCCGGAACATCACGGCGGGGCAGGTGGAGGCGGAGCGGGCGCGGCTGAACGCGGCCATCGCGGCGTCGCGCAAGCAGGTCTCGAAGCTGAAGGCCCGCCTGGCCATCCTGCCCGAGGAGGCGCAGGAGGAGCTGGAGCCGCTGCTCGACGCCTACTCGATGATGCTCGGCGAGAGCCGCCTCATCCGCGGCGCCCGCAAGCGCATCGATGCGGAGCTTCTATCGGCCGAGACCGCGGTGGACGACGAGGCGGACGCCATCGCCAACGCCATCCTGCAGGCGCGGGACGACGACAAGGCGGGGCTGCGCCGCCGCGCTGGCGAGGTGCACGAGATTGCCCGCCGCCTGACCCGCAACCTCACGGAATCCGGCTTCCGCTCCTTCAAGGACGTGCCGGAGGGATCGATCCTGATCGCGGAGGAGCTGACGCCAGCGGATGCCGCGCTGCTCGATCCCTCGCGCATCGCCGGTGTCGCGGCGGAGGAGGGCGGCGCGGACGGGCACACCGCGATCATGCTGCGTGCGCTCGGCATCCCCAGCGTGCTCGGCCTGCCCGGCTTGGCCAATGCGCTCTCCCGCGGGGACCAGGCGGTGCTCGACGGCGGGGCCGGCACCATCGTGCTGCGCCCGGGACCGGAGGCGCTGGCGGCGGGGCGCGAGGCCTCGGTCGCCTACGCAAAGGAGCGGACGCGCCTCGGCAAGCTGCGCCGCCTGCCGGCCATCACCACGGATGGGGAGGAGATGGAGCTCCAGGCAAACCTGGAGATTCCGGCCGAGCTGCCGCTGATCGCCCAGGCCGGCGCGCAGGGCGTGGGGCTGGTGCGCACCGAGTTCCTCTTCATGAACCGCCAGGGCCTGCCCGACGAGGAGGCGCATTACGAGGCCTATCGCCAGATCGTGGAGGGCACGGACGGCGCGGGCGTGACCATCCGCGTTCTCGACTGGGGCGGCGAGAAGGACATGGAGGCGCTGGCGGAGGGCATCGAGCCCTTCCATGCCGGGCCGAACCCCGCCCTCGGACTGCGCGGCATCCGCATGCTGCTGCGCCGGCCGGAGCTGCTGGAGGTGCAGTTCGCGGCCATCCTGCGGGTCGCGGCGCTCGGCAAGGTGCGGATCCTCCTGCCGATGGTCACCATCCCCGAGGAGGTGAGCAAGGCGCGCGAGATCTACGACCGCGTGGTCAAGCGCGTGCGCCGCCGCGGCGTGACCCTGCCGGAGAAGCTGCCGCCACTCGGCGTGATGATCGAGACGCCCGGCGCGGCGCTGGCCGCCGACGCCATCGCGCTGGAGGCGGATTTCTTCGCAATCGGCACGAATGATCTCGCGATG
The DNA here is from genome assembly GCF_000711725.1 of Roseomonas aerilata DSM 19363. GTDB lineage: Bacteria > Pseudomonadota > Alphaproteobacteria > Acetobacterales > Acetobacteraceae > Roseomonas > Roseomonas aerilata. The sequence goes on from NZ_JONP01000005.1 coordinate 169,064, forward strand.
TACACGCTGGCGGTGGATCGGGCGGAGGTGGAGGTCTCGCACCTCTACGATCCGCTGCACCCCGCGGTGCTGCGGCTGATCCAGTTCGCGACGGAGGCCGCGCTGCGGCTGCGCATGCCGGTTTCCGTCTGCGGGGAGATGGCGGGCAATCCTCGGCTGGTGCCGCTGCTGATGGGCCTCGGCCTGCGCAGCCTTTCCATGAACGCGAGCGCGATCCCGCGCGTGAAGCAGATGGTGCGCGCGCTGAACGTGGACGACTGCGCCCGCTTCGCGCGGCGCGTGATGGAGCAGTCCGATCCCCTGCGCATCCAGGAGCTGGTGATGAACTTCGTCCCTGGCGAGGGGAAGGGCTGACCCGCCCCCTGACTTGCTCCCCCGTCCGTGCCAGTCTGCTTCTGTGACGGGCGGCCAGGACGGGCGGCCGCGACGCGGGATAGCGAGGGCGAATGGATCAGGTGATGCCGGCAGGGGAGGGCGTGCGCCACGGGCGCGACCTCGACCGCGACCTGCGCCGGGTGGGGGCCCACCCCGACCATTGGTATCCGCTCGCCTGGTCGAACGAGTTGAAGCCCGGCAAGCCGCTGGCTGTGCGCTTCGCGGGCGACCCCATCGTGCTCGTGCGCCCGAAGGAGGGCCCGGTCTTCGCGCTGGAGGACCGCTGCGCCCATCGCCAGGTGCCGCTGAGCAACGGGCTGGTGGAGGGCTGCGCGATCCGCTGCGGCTATCACGGCTGGGCCTATAACGAGGCCGGGAAGTGCGTGGACGTGCCCTATCTCGGCAAGGACAAGCTGCCGAACGGGGTGCGCGCCTATCCCTGCCGCGAGGTGGAGGGGCTGATCCTCGTCTTCCCCGGCGATCCCGCGCTGGCCGACACCGTGCCGCTGCCGTCGCTCGGCTCGGTCGCCGATGCCCGCTACAAGACGCGCCGCTTCGGGCAGGAGGTGGGCTGCCACTACAGCTTCATGCATGAGAACCTGATGGACATGAACCATCAGTTCCTGCACCGGAAGCAGATGGGGAACATGGTTCCCCGCTTCCGGGGCGGCGCGCAGGGCGAGGATTTCGTCGAGGCGCGCTACACCTTCTCCCGCGTGGGCGGAAAGCAGCCGCTGGGCGAGGCCGCCATCTTCGGTGAGCGCCGCAAGGTCGGCGCGCCCGCCTCCTCCGCGGAGAAGGACCTGATGACGATCCGCACGGAGTATCCCTACCAGACGCTTCGCATCCAGACGGGTGATGACGCGCCGGTGATGGACCTCTGGATCGCCTATGTGCCCGTGGACGCCGCCCAGCGCCGCAACCGCACCTTCGGGTTGCTCTCGGTCAAGCGCCCGAAAATCCCGGGCCTGCTGGAGGCCGGCTGGCCTCTGCTGGTGGTCTTTACCGAACGCATCTTCCGCGAGGACCGCGAGATCGTGGAGATGGAGCAGGCCGCGCACGATGCACAGGGCGAGGACTGGAACCAGGAGGTGTTCCCGGTAATCCGTAACCTCCGTTCCCTGCTGCGCGCACGGGGCGGGGCGACCCTGGCCTGAGTGCTGCTGCTTGGCGCAACCCGGAACGGTTGCAATGTTTCGCGTGAAGGTTGTGGCGGAGAACTTTACTCTGTGCCGCGCCGCCGCAACCCGCGAAAGCTAAGAGATTGATCTTGCTCGCGCTGCTATCCTGGTCTCCATCTTGCAGAATCAGAGCTTGGCGGAACGGGCAGTCCGGCGTTGGTGGTCCCTAGAGGCCGCCGGGTGGAGGGGAGTCAGTCGACGAATGAGTGTCATCGCCAGCACGGCGTCCGCGGTGTCTCGCGCGGCCTGCCTGGTCTTCGGGCTCGGATTGGCTGTCGTCGCCGCTCCGGCCACGGCCGACGTGATCTACACCTTCCAGCAGACGACGACGACCATCTCCACCGGTGGCCCCGTGTGGGCTCCGCCCGGGCCGGTTCCGGGGGTCGTCACGTCTGGCAGCTTCACGCTGGAACAGTCCATCGTCCGCTCACCTTATGACCTTCGTGTGGACAGCGGGTTTTCGTCCCCGCCGAGGCGTGACCCTGGGCTGGTGGATATCTCCTTCCTGACGACAGGACCGTTCCCGCTCACGGCGGACCTCAGCGACTTCACCACGCCAAGTCGACCCAGCATTGGAGATGACTACCGGATCAGCCTTCTGGGTATAGCAGGCTCAATCATTCCCTCCGGTGAGATCCGCTACAACGACTCCACCTCCGACACGCGGCTGATCATCGACCCGGACCTCGACCGGGATGGCACGACCACCGTGCGTGGCTTCTACAACACGGATAACGGCGGCTCCTGCGGCTGGACTGGTGCCTGCTCCTTCTTCGGCACCCTGACCGCCACGATGATGCCCAATGCCGCTACCTCGGTGCCCGAGCCCGCAAGCCTTGCCCTTTTCGGCGCAGGCCTGTTCGGGCTGGGCCTGGTACGCCGCCGGCGCTGACGCTGGGAGGGGCGTCGTCCCCTCGCCATCATATAAAGATATCCTGATATGGTTCGGCGCCCTCTGGCTTCGGCGCCGCGCCTGTGATAGGCGACGGCCAATTCCGAAAGGCCAGTCCTCCCATGCCCGATACGCTTCCCCCCAAGGCCGACTACGTCGTCGCCGACCTCTCCCTTGCCGCCTGGGGCCGCAAGGAGATCGAGATGGCCGAGGACGAGATGCCCGGCCTGATGGCCACGCGCCGCGAGTACGGCTCCAGCCAGCCGCTGAAGGGCGCCCGCATCGCCGGCTGCCTGCACATGACGATCCAAACGGCGGTGCTGATCGAGACGCTGAAGGCGCTCGGCGCGGATGTCCGCTGGTCGTCGTGCAACATCTTCTCGACGCAGGACCACGCCGCGGCCGCCATCGCCGCCACCGGCACCCCGGTCTTCGCCATTAAGGGCGAGAGCCTGGAGGACTACTGGAACTACGTCCGCCGCACCCTTGAGTGGGCCGATGGTGGCGAGCCGAACCTGCTGCTCGACGACGGCGGCGACATGACGCTGCTCGTCCATTACGGCCTGCGCGCCGAGCAGGGCGACACGAAGTTCCTCGACGGCGCGACGAACGATGAGGAGACGGTGTTCTTCGCCCTCATCAAGCGCACCCTGTCCGAGAAGCCCGGCTGGTTCGCCAAGCTGGCCGCCTCGCTGAAGGGCGTGTCGGAGGAGACGACGACGGGCGTGCACCGCCTCTACACCATGGCGAAGGAGGGCAAGCTCCTCTTCCCCGCCATCAACGTGAATGACAGCGTCACCAAGTCGAAGTTCGACAACCTCTACGGCTGCCGTGAGTCGCTGGTGGATGCGCTCCGCCGCGGCACGGACCTGATGATGGCCGGCAAGGTCGCCTGCGTCGCCGGCTTCGGCGATGTCGGCAAGGGCTCCGCCGCCTCCCTCCGCAACGCCGGCTGCCGCGTGATGGTGACGGAGGTCGATCCGATCTGCGCGCTCCAGGCCGCGATGGAGGGCTACGAGGTCGTGACGATGGAGGACGCCGCCCCGCGCGCCGACATCTTCGTCACCGCCACCGGCAACGTCGATGTCATCACCATCGAGCACATGCGCGCCATGAAGAACCGCGCGGTGGTCTCGAACATCGGCCACTTCGACAGCGAGATCCAGGTCTCCGCCCTGCGTAACCTCAAGTGGACGAACATCAAGCCGCAGGTGGACGAGATCGAGTTCCCCGACGGCAAGCGCATCACCCTTCTCTCCGAGGGCCGCCTGGTGAACCTCGGCAACGCGACGGGGCACCCCTCCTTCGTGATGTCGGCGTCCTTCACCAACCAGACGCTCGCGCAGATCGAGCTCTGGACGAACGGCGCGGCCTACGGGAAGCAGGTCTATACCCTGCCCAAGCACCTCGACGAGAAGGTGGCCTTCCTGCACCTCGAGAAGGTCGGCGCGAAGCTGACGAAGCTGACCCCGCAGCAGGCCGGCTATATCGGCGTGCCGGAGGCCGGTCCCTTCAAGGCCGAGCAGTACCGCTACTGACCACGGGGCGGGCGGCGGAAGCTGCCCCTTCGACCGCGTCGCTCTTCGGGCGCGGGTGTCGGCCAAGGCGGCCGGCGCCCGCGCCTTTTTTCGTGAGCGGCCCTGATTCGGCGCAAACTGTGTCGCCCAAACAAGTGTTTAGCGTGTAGTCTTTCCCGGCTGCATCAATCGAAGCTGGGAAGACCATGCCGCGCGCCTCCGCCGACCGATCCGCCAGCCCCGTGAGCAGCGCGGCCCCGGCCATGAACCCCTTCGGCACCGCGGCCGGGCTGCGCCGCTTCGCCTCGCCCGCCGTGAAGGCCGCGCTGAGGCGGCGGGGCGGGCAGCTCATGGGGATGATCGCGGGACTGCTGGGCCTCGCGGTACTGGTGGCGCTGGCCAGCCATAATCCGGCCGACCCGTCCCTCTCCACGGCCACCTCGCGCGCGCCGACCAACCTCGCCGGCCCCTTCGGCGCCCTCGTCTCGGACGTGCTGCTGCAGGGCTTCGGCTGGGCCGGGCTGCTGCCGGCCCTCTGCCTGATGACCTGGGCGATGCGGCTCTCCACCCATCGTGGCCTCTCACCCTTCGCCGGCCGGGTGGCGGCGCTGCTGGCGGGGCTGCCGCTGCTGGCCGCCGCCTTCGCGGCCAGCCCGCTGCCCGCGCCGTTCCCCGGTGGCACGCCCGGCGGCGCCATGGGGCCGCTCGTCCAGCAGGCGGTAGACGATACCGTGGGCGCGCTGTTCGGCCCGCTCGGCGCGGTGCTGGGCAATATCGGCATCCTCGTGCTGGCCCTGGCCGCGACCTTTCTTGCCCTTGCCATCCCGCTCTCCTCCTGGCGCCGGGCAGGCGGGGCCGCAGCGCGCCGCGGCTCGGGGCTGGCCGGGAACATCCTGCGGCGCCGCAACCTGGCCCGCGCCCGCGCGGCCGAGGCGCGGCAGACCCGTGACCGCCTGACCATGCGTCGTGAGCTGGCCGAGGAGAAGCCCGGCCTGCTCGCGCGCTTCCTCGGTGCCCCTCAGCGGCTTGTTGAACTGGTGCGGCGCCGGCCGCAGCCCTCGCCCCAGCTTTCCGCCATGCTGCGCGCAGCCGATGCCGCAGCCGAGGCGCCGCGCTCGCCCCGCCGTGCCCCGCGCCCTCAGCCGGAGCGCCCGCAGGCCGAGCAGCCGGCCGCCGAGGCGGAGGCCACGCCGGAGTCCGAGGCGCCCAGCCGCCCCGCGGGCGATGCGCCCCGCATCGCCGACCGCGTGCTGCCCCCGCGCCGCCTGCCCATTTCCGAGTCCGTGAAGAAGGGCGATGACGGCCGTTTCCGCCTGCCGCCCCTCTCGCTCCTGAAGCCCGCGCCACCGCGGCGGGAGAGCGGCCCCTCCCAGGAGTTCCTGGAGGAGAATGCGCGGATGCTCGAATCCGTGCTCGACGATTACGGCGTGCGCGGCCGCATCGCGGATATCCGCCCCGGCCCCGTCGTCACCCTCTACGAGCTGGAGCCGGCGCCTGGCACGAAGTCCGCCCGCGTCATCGGCCTGGCCGACGACATCGCGCGCAGCATGTCCGTGCTCGCCGTCCGCATCGCGACCGTCCCCGGCCGCAACGTCATCGGCATCGAGCTGCCTAACGCGAAGCGTGAGACCGTCTACTTCTCCGAGATGATGGAGGCCGAGGACTGGGCGCGTAACTCCGGCAAGCTGCCGCTCGCGCTCGGCAAGGACATCGGCGGCGCGCCCGTCGTTGCGGACCTCGCCCGCATGCCGCACCTGCTGATCGCGGGCACCACCGGCTCCGGCAAGTCGGTCGGGATCAACACGATGATCCTTTCACTGCTCTACCGCTTCGGGCCGAACGAGTGCCGCTTCATCATGATCGATCCGAAGATGCTGGAGCTCTCGGTCTATGACCGCATCCCGCACCTGCTGGCGCCGGTGGTGACGGAGCCGCCCAAGGCGATCGGCGCGCTGAAGTGGACGGTCCGCGAGATGGAGCGCCGCTACAAGGCGATGAGCCAGCTCGGGGTGCGCAACATCGGCGGCTACAACGAGAAGGTGACGGCCGCTTCCTCCCGCGGTGAGCAGCTCACCCGCCGCGTGCAGACTGGCTTCGACCCCGAGACGGGCAAGCCCGTCTTCGAGGAGCAGCCGCTGGCGCTCGAATCCCTGCCCATGATCGTCGTCGTCATCGACGAGATGGCGGACCTGATGATCGTCGCCGGCAAGGAGATCGAGGGTGCGGTGCAGCGGCTCGCACAGATGGCGCGCGCCGCCGGCATCCACGTGATCATGGCGACGCAGCGCCCCTCGGTGGACGTCATCACCGGTACCATCAAGGCGAACTTCCCGACCCGCATCTCCTTCTCCGTCACCTCCAAGATCGACAGCCGCACCATCCTCGGCGAGCAGGGGGCGGAGCAGCTTCTCGGCCAGGGCGACATGCTGCACATGGCCGGCGGCGGCCGCGTGAACCGCGTGCACGGCCCCTTCGTCTCCGACGAGGAGGTGGAGCGCGTGGTGGAGTTTCTCCGTGAACAGGGAGAACCTGCCTACATCGACGAGGTCACCGAGGTCGACGACGACGAGGAGGGCGGCGCCGCCATGGCGGCGCTCGACGCCGGCGGCGGCGAGAAGGGCCTCTACGAGCAGGCCGTCGCCCTTGTCTCGCGCGAGGGCAAGGCGAGCACGAGCTTCGTCCAGCGCCACCTCAACATCGGCTACAACCGCGCCGCCAAGCTCATCGAGCAGATGGAGCGCGACGGCGTGGTTGGCCCGGCCAACCATGTCGGCAAGCGCGAGGTGCTGGCGCGCGCCGGGGCCGATGACTGAGGAGTACCGCTTCGCCCCCTCCGGCGGCATTCCCAATTCGGGGCTGCCGCTGCTGGTGTGGCGCGGCGCGCTGAATGCGGACGCCGAAGCTATTAGCCAGCACTTCGCGCGTCACGGCTGGTCCAACGGCTGGACGAACGGCGTCTTCGACTATCACCACTTCCACAGCATCGCGCACGAGGCGCTCGGCGTATCCTGCGGAGAGGCAAGGGTTCGCTTCGGCGGGCCGGGCGGGGAAACCCTCACCCTACGCGCAGGCGATGCCGTGGTGATCCCGGCCGGCGTCGGCCATTGCCGCGAATGGGCGAGCGAGGACTTCGAGATCGTTGGCGCCTATCCCGGTGGCGGCGACTACGACATCCGCCGCGGCGATCCCGCCGAGGCGGCGGAGGTGGCCGCCAACATCGCCGCCATCCCCCGCCCCGAAGTTGATCCGGTACAGGGGCACCCGATCTGGGCCTGAGCCGGGGGAGGGAGCGCGCAACACGGAGGCTTGATCCGCCCTTGCGCGGCGGGTGCGATGGGGCCTTCTCTGGCCCGCTGCCCCAACCGGAGGCCACCCGATGCGCCGACTTCTGCCCGCCCTCGTCCTGACCATTCTTTCGGTGGGTACGGCCGCGGCCCAGAGCCAGGCCCCCAACCGCCCGCCGAGCTTCCCGACGCGCGACGTGGTCGTGACCTATCGCGTGCTCGGCAATGCCTCGCCACAGACCCCGCGCGAGTTCACGGTGGCGGCGCTGGCCTCCGAGGGACGGCTACGCGTCGAATCCCCCTCCATGCCCGCCTGGGCACTGGCCGACCGCCGCACCGGGCGCACCGAGATGGTGATGGATTCCATGCGCGTCGTGACGCCGAGCCCGGTCCGGCAGGACGAGGCGATGCGCTACCTCCGCATGGTGGAATCCGCGCGCCTGACGGGCGCGGGCACCGCCACTCAGGCGGGGCAGCGCTGCACGAACTACCGCTTCGAGGAACAGGGCCAGCGCGGCACCGCCTGCCTGACCGCGGACGGCGTGCTGCTGCGTGGCGTGAACGAGCGCGGCGAGGGGCTGGAGGCCACCCGGGTGGATTACGCCCGTCAGGACCCCTCCCGCTTCCGCGTGCCGGAGGGCTACCGGCGGGTCGATCTCGGCGAGATGGGCCGCAGCCTCGGCCTCGGCGGCCTGACGATGCCGCGCCGCTGAGGGCGCGGCCCTTTCGTCAGCCGAAGAAGAGCTTCAGCAGCACCAGCAGCACCACGATAATGCCGATCGCCCAGCTCGTCGCACGGGTGAACTGGGCCCAGCCCGTCTGGCGGTCGGCGATGATGTCCTTCGCCCGCACTTCCTCGAAGTCGATCGTCTGCTTGGCCTCGGCCATGGTCGGTGCCCCGTGCTGGGCCGCCCGCCGGGGATCGGGCAGGGCGGCGTTCATGGCATTTCTGTAGGGAGCGCGGGCAGGCCCGGCAAGGGGTTGGCGAGGGCGCCCTCGGCCATCGTCGCCTCGACCACGGCACGCCCGCCCTCCAGCCGCGCGGCGCCGGAGGCCGCCCAGGCAAGGGCCGCGGGGTAGAGCCGGTGCTCCTCCGCCAGCACGCGCGCGGCCAGCGCCGCCTCGTCGTCCCCCGGCAGGACGGGCACGGCGGACTGGGCGATGACCGGCCCCTCGTCCACGCCCGGGGTCACGAAATGCACGGTGCAGCCGTGCAGCCTCACCCCCGCCGCGATCGCCCGCGCGTGGGTGTCGAGGCCGGGGAAGGCGGGCAGCAGGCTCGGGTGGATGTTGAGCATCCGGCCCGACCAGGCCGTGACGAAATCCTCCGTCAGCACGCGCATGAAGCCGGCCAGCGCGATTAGTTCGATCCTGGCCTCCGCCAAGCGGGCGCCCATCGCGGCCTCGAAGCCCGCCCGGTCGCGGCCGAAGGGGCGGCTCTCGACCACTGCCGTCGGGATGCCCGCCGCCCGCGCCCGCTCCAGCCCGGCGGCGTCCGCGCGGTTGGAGAGAACGAGGGCGAGCTCGGCGGGATAGGCGGGGTGGCGCGCCGCCTCGATCAGCGCGCCGAGATTGCTGCCGCGGCCGGAGATAAGGACCGCGACGCGCCGCTTCAGTTCGGCCATGCCGTGGGGAGCCCCTCCATCCGCACCTCGGCCTCGCCCGCGCCGGCCTCGATCCGGCCAATGCGGTGCGCGGTCTCGCCGTGCTCGGCGAGCATCGCAATGGCCGCCTCCGCCTTGCTCGGCTCGACCACCAGGGCCATGCCGATGCCGCAGTTGAACACGCGCAGCATCTCATCCGGCGCCACGCCGCCCGTGCGGGCCAGCCAGGCGAAGACGGGCGGCACGGGCCAGGAGCCGGCCTCGACCACGGCGGCGGTGCCCTCGGGCAGCACGCGCGGCAGGTTGCCGGGCAGGCCGCCGCCCGTGATATGGGCGGCCGCCTTGATCAGCCCGGCGCGGTGCAGCGCCAGCACCGGCTTCACATAGATGCGCGTCGGCTCCAGCAACGCCTCGCCGAGGCTGCGGCCAGCGGCGAAGGGCGCGGGGTCATTGAGGCCCGCATTCCCGGCCTCCAGGATGCGGCGGACGAGGGAGAAGCCGTTCGAGTGCACGCCCGAGGCGCCGAGTCCCAGCACAACGTCCCCCGGCCCCACGTCGCCCGCCGGCAGCAGCGCGCCCCGCTCCGCCGCGCCAACCGAGAAGCCCGCGAGGTCGTAATCACCTTTGTGGTACATTCCCGGCATCTCCGCGGTCTCGCCGCCGACCAGCGCGCAGCCTGCCTGCCGGCAGCCCTCGGCGATTCCCGAGACCACCTCGGCCGCCTGCGCCACGTCGAGCGCGCCGGTCGCGAAGTAGTCGAGGAAGAAGAGCGGCTCGGCGCCCTGCACCACGAGGTCGTTCACGCACATGGCCACGAGGTCGATGCCGACCGTGCCGTGGTGGCGCGCGTCGATCGCCAGCCGCAGCTTCGTGCCCACGCCATCGGTCGAGGAGACGAGGACGGGATCCTGGAACCCGGCGGCGCGGAGGTCGAACAGGGCCCCGAAGCCGCCGAGCCCGCCCATGGTCCCGGTGCGGTCCGTGGAACGGGCGAGCGGCTTGATCCGGTCCACCAGCGCGTCGCCGGCCTCGATGTCCACGCCGGCGTCGCGGTAGGTCAGTCTGGTCATGGCGGTCCTTGATCGGCTATCCCCAGGGGCGAACCAGGATGCGGTCCACGGGGAGCGGCTTATGCGCAGTTCAGACGGTCGCGCTACCCATCATGTCCCGGGCGCGGGCGCAATCCGCCGCTTGCGGGGCTTTGGCCTGCGGGCGGCCGGGGCCCTGGCCCTGGCGGCGCTGCTCCTGCCAGGAGCCCCAGCGCGCGCGCAGGACGACCCCGCCGTGCAGCGCGGCGTGCCCGCCGAGGCCACCGCCGCCAACGCCGTGCTGGCGCGGGAACGGGCGATCGCCAACGCCCAGCGCCTGGCCTACCAGCGCTACGCCGCGGCCACGGGAGCCAATCCCAACGCCTCGGCCTCCCAGATCGAGTCGCTGGTGACGAGCATGGTGGTGGAGCAGGAGCGCACCACCCTCAACGGCTATTCCGGCCGCTACACGGTCCGCTTCCGCGGCGCCGGCACGAATTCGGGCGGCTCCGCGCCCGCGGCGGCCTCCGGGGGTGGCACGGTGCCACCGCTTGGCGGGCCGGCTGCGTCCTCGCCCGCCGCGCTGCCGCCGGGCGTGCCGCCCGTCATGCCGCTGACTGCCTATCTCGAGGCCGGCGCCCGATTCGGCTCCTTCGCCGAGTACCTGACGCTGCGCCAGCGCCTGCTGGCCCAGCCTTCCGTCGGCAGCGTCGATGTCCTCGCGATCGCCGTGGACGGCGCGCGGCTGCGGATCGGGCTGCGCAGCCCGCCGGGCGTCGCGGCGCCGGAGCTGGCACAGGGCGGGATCCTGCTGGCGCCCAGCCAGCCGCCCGCGGCCAACGGGCTGCCGGTGCCCTCCACGGGGCCGGCCTGGCGAGTCGGCCTTGCCGGGGGAGCCTGACGGCGAGCTCGACGGGCGCTCCGGGCGACCGGAGGCCCGTGGGGAGGCGGGGCAGGCCGCCGCCCAACCCTCCGAGAGCGCGCTCTTCACCCTTCCCAACGTCATTACCCTCGCCCGGCTCTGCATCGTGCCGGTGGTGGTGTGGCTCGTCATCCAGCACCGGCTGGACATCGCCTTTCTCCTCTTCGTCGGCGCCGGGGTTTCGGACGCGGTGGACGGCTGGCTGGCGCGCGTGCGGAACGCGCGCTCCTTTCTCGGCTCCATCCTCGACCCGATGGCCGACAAGGCGCTGCTCGTCTCCGTCTATGTCACGCTGGCCATCATCGGCGTGCTGCCGGACTGGCTCGCCATCCTCGTCGTGTTCCGCGACGTGCTGATTGTGGGCGGGCTGATGGTGCTCGCCCTCATGGGTGCGCGGCCCGCCATCCGGCCGCTCTTCGTCTCGAAGCTGAACACGGCGATGCAGATCGCACTCGCCGCGGCGGCGCTGTTCCTGCGCGGGTACGGGTTCGATGGCGGGTGGCTGATGCCTGCCCTCATCGGCTGCGTCGCGGGCACCACCATCGCCTCCGGCGCCGCCTATGTGCGCGACGCCTCGCGGTCCCTGCCGGCATGATGCCGCTGGACGAGGGGAAGTCCGGCGGCCCGCCGGCCATCGCGGCCCCCGCCCGCCCGCCGGCGCGGGGGCCCCTGCCGCCCTCGCCGGGGCCGCGCAGCGCGACGCGGGCGCAGCGGACGGGCCTCGTCCTCGGGCTGCTCTCAGCCGCCGTCTTCTGCCTCTGGTTCTTCTCGGCGATCCTCACGCCCTTCGTGCTGGCGGTCTGCGTCGCCTATTTCCTCGATCCCGTGGCCGCGCGCCTCGCCCGGATCGGGGTGCCGCGCTGGCTCGGGGCGGGGCTGCTGATCACCGGGCTGATGGCGCTGGCGCTCCTCGCCCTGCTGCTGCTCTACCCGCTGCTCATCTCCCAGATCGGCGTGCTGCTGGCGCGCCTGCCCTCCTATGTCACGCGCATCGGGATGATGGTGCAGGACCTGCTGGCGGCGACCGAGAAGGCCATCGCGCCGATGGAGCTGGACCCCCGCCTGCAGGACCTGGCAGTGTCGCAGGTGGGGTCGATCCTCGTCTGGCTCGGCACCTCGGCCACGCGCCTCATCGGCGGCGGCTACGCGCTGTTCAGCGTCTTCACCTTCGCCGTCGTCACGCCCGTGGTCGGCTTCTACTTGCTGCGCGATTGGCCGCGGCTGATGGCGCGGATCGAAACCTGGCTGCCCCGCCGCAACGCCGCCGTGCTGCGCCAGCTCGCGCGCGACACGGACCGCGTTCTCTCGGCCTGGCTGCGCGGCCAGCTTCTCTGCTGCGCGCTGCTCGCGGTCTACTACGCCCTCGCGCTCTCGGCGGTCGGGCTGGAACTCGGGCTGCTCGTCGGGCTGCTCGCGGGGATGTTCACCTTCATCCCCTATGTCGGCTCGCTCACCGGCATGGCGACGGCCATCCTGCTGGCCATCGGCCAGTTCGGTACCCTGCGCGGCGTCGGCATGGTGGTCGGCATCTTCCTCACCGGCCAGATCGTGGAGGGCTACATCATCTACCCCCGCCTGCTGGGCGACCGGGTGGAGCTGCACGCGGTCTGGGTGATCTTCGCCCTTTTCGCCGGCGGCGTCGCCTTCGGCTTCCTCGGCGTGCTGCTGGCGGTGCCGATCGCCGCCATGATCGGGGTGCTCGCCCGCTACTGGCTGCGCCGCTACCTCGAGAGCCCCCTCTACCTCGACCCGCCCCGGACCGGGGGCTGAGCGCTCACCTCATGGCCCCATTCCCCTCAGCCCGGCAGCTTCCACTGCCGCTAATCCCGCGCGTCGAAATCGAGATCGATCCGATCCCGGATTCCTCCAACGCGGTCGCCCGCACCTGGCTCGGCGATCCCACGAGCTGGCCGGCCGGGCGCCTCGCGCTCCATGGGCCGGAGGGCAGCGGGAAATCGGCCCTGCTCGCCCAGGCCTCACGCCGGCTTGGCCTGCGCCGCCTTTCCGGCCCCCTTCTCCGCGGCGTGCCGGAGGGCGCGCCCACCGCTCTCGACGACGCCGACTGCGCGGCGGAGGAGCCGGCGCTTTTCCACCTCATCAACGCCTGCGCCGCAGGCGGGCACCTGCTGCTGATGGCGGGAAGGGAGCCGCCCTCCCGCTGGCCCGTGGCACTGCCGGACCTCGCCAGCCGGCTCCGGGCCACCGCCTCGGCCGCACTCGGGCAGCCGACGGACGCGCTGCTGCGCACCCTGCTGGCCCGTCATTTCGAGCGCCGCCAGCTCCGGGTGGAGCCCGCCGTGCAGGACTGGCTCCTCGCCCGCCTGCCCCGGGAGGCTGCGGTGCTGGCCGAGGCTGCGGCAAGGCTCGACCGCGCCGCATTGGCCGGCGGGGGCGGTGTCACCCGCGCCCTGGCCCGCTCCGTGCTCGCCGGCCTGCTGGACGGGAGCGGCGACGAACTCGGTGATGGCTCCGGTGACGATTTCGTGGCAACCCCGGACGCACCCTCTGCTTCCATGGGAACCTTGCTGTAGCGTTAGGGTCATGGACGCCAATCAGGACACCGCCAAGACCGACCCGACGCGACCCGAGGCCCCCAGGGGCCCCGTGCCCCGGACGCCGCGCGCCGAGGCGGCCTCGCTCCGCGGCACGCCCGCGCCCGGCCCTGCCGAAGCGGCCCCGGACCCCACGGCGGCGCCCGAGCCCGTGCTCGCTGATCCCGGCCGCTTCATCAACCGCGAGCTCTCCTGGCTCGCCTTCAACGAGCGTGTGCTGGAGGAGGCGGCCAACCCCGCCCACCCGCTGCTCGAGCGCCTGCGCTTCGTCGCCATCTCCTCGGCCAACCTGGACGAGTTCTACTCCGTCCGCGTCGCGGGCCTGGCCGGCCAGGAGCGGGCGGCCATCGTCGCGGTCTCGCCGGACGGCCTCACGCCGAGCCAGCAGCTCACGGCCGTCCACGAGCGCGCCGGCCGGCTGCTCACCCGCCAGCAGGAGGGCTGGCTCAGCCTGCGCGGCCAGCTGGCCGAGGCCGGTATCCTGTTGAGCGACCCCGCCGACCTCTCGGCCGCCGACCGGGAATGGCTGTCCAACTGGTTCATGGAGCGGGTCTTCCCGGTGGTCACGCCGCTGGCGATCGACCCCGCGCACCCCTTCCCCTTCCTCGCCAACCTCGCCCTCTGCCTCATCATGAAGCTCGTGCGGGAGGAGGACGGCGGCACCATGCGCGCGATCCTTCCCCTGCCGCCGCAGATCGAGCGCTTCATCCGCCTGCCCGCGGGACCGCGCGTCGAGGGGGCGCGCGAGCCCGCCCGCTTCGTGCTCCTGGAAGAGGTGATCCTCCTCAACCTCCGCCGCCTCTTCCCCGGCTTCATCCTCGCGGAACGCGGCCTGTTCCGCCTTATCCGCGACACCGACGTGGAGTTCGAGGAGGAAGCCGAGGACCTCGTCCGCTCCTACGAGAGCGCGCTGAAGCGTCGCCGCCGTGGCCGCGCGATCCGCCTCTCCGTTACCTCGGACACGCCGCCAGACCTCGTGGACCTCGTCGCGCAGGAGCTGGACGCGCCGCAGGGGGAGATCTTCGCGCTGGAGGGGCTGCTCGGCCTCTCGGACCTCACCCAGCTCATCCTCGACGACCGGCCGGACCTGCTGTTCAAGCCCTATACGCCGCGCTTCCCCGAGCGGATCCTCGACTTCGGCGGCGACTGCTTCGCGGCGATCCGGGCGAAGGACATCGTCGTCCACCACCCCTACGAATCCTTCGACGTTGTCGTGCAGTTCCTCCGCCAGGCCGCGCGCGATCCGGCCGTGGTGGCGATCAAGCAGACCCTCTACCGCACCTCCCGCGACAGCCCCATTGCCCGCGCCCTGATCGAGGCCGCCGATGCCGGCAAGTCCGTCACCGCCATGGTGGAGCTGAAGGCCCGCTTCGACGAGGAGCGCAACATCGCCCTCGCGCGCGAGCTGGAGTCGGCGGGCGTTCAGGTCGTCTACGGCTTCGTGGACCTCAAGACCCACGCCAAGGTCAGCCTGGTGGTGCGGCGGGAGAGCGGCTCGCTCCGCTCCTACGCGCATTTCGGCACGGGCAACTACCACCCGGTGACCGCGCGCATCTACACGGACCTCTCCTTCTTCACCGCCGATCCCGGCCTCACGCGCGATGCCGCGCGGCTGTTCAACTACATGACCGGCTACGCGCGGCCCGAGACGATGGAGAGCCTCGCCTTCGCCCCGCTCACGCTCCGCCCCACGCTGATGGGCCTGATCGAGCAGGAGATCGTGAATGCCCGCGAAGGACGCCCTTCCGGCATCTGGCTGAAGCTGAACTCCCTGGTGGACGAGGGGCTGATCGACGCGCTCTATCGGGCCAGCATGGCCGGGGTGAAGGTTGACTGCATCATCCGCGGCATCTGCTGCCTGCGCCCGGGCGTGCAGGGCCTTTCCGAGAACATCCGGGTGAAGTCCATCGTCGGCCGCTTCCTAGAGCATTCCCGCATCTGCGTCTTCGCCAACGGCCATCGCCTGCCCAGCCGCCGCGCCCGCGTCTTCATCAGCAGCGCCGACTGGATGGCCCGCAACATGGACTGGCGGGTGGAGACGATGGTGCCGGTCGAGAACCCCACGGTGCATGCCCAGGTGCTCGACCAGATCATGGTGGTGAACCTCAAGGACCGCGACCAGTCCTGGGAACTCCACCCCGATGGCTCCTACCGGCGCGTCGCGAGCCTGGCCAGCGCGGCGGGCGCGCAGCCGCTCTCGGCGCACGAGTATTTCATGACCAACCCCTCGCTCTCCGGGCGCGGTAGCGCGTTGCACCGGGCACCGCGCCCGCGCGCCCCCGCCCGGCGCCGGCCGGACCGCGTCGCGCAGGACTGACACGCTTGGCAACCACCGAAGCATCCCGCCTCCCGCCCTCGGGCGCCGAGGCGGTTCCGCCACGCGCGGCCGCGGCGCCACCGACAGCGGGCGCCGCGTCTACGGCTCGTGTTGGAGGTGACGAGCCTCCGGCTCGCGCTGGGGTGGTTGATCTCGGGTCCAACTCGGTCCGCCTCGTCATCTTTGAGGGCTTGGGGCGCAACCCCTCGACGATCTTCAACGAGAAGGCCGTGCTCGGGCTCGGGCGCGGCCTGCACTCGACCGGCCGGCTCAACGCCGAAGCCGTCGAGGGCGCGCTGACCATCATGGGCCGCTACCTCGCCATCGCCCGCGCCATGGGCGCGAGCCCGATCGAGGTGCTGGCCACCGCCGCCATGCGCGACGCCGCCAATGGCCCCGCCTTCGCCGAGGCGCTGCGCGCGCGCATGCCCGGCGTGCCGCTCCGCATCCTCTCCGGAGAGGAGGAGGCGGCGATGTCCTCGGACGGTGTCCTGCTCGGTGTGCCGGGCGCGGACGGCATCCTCGGCGACATTGGCGGCGGCAGCCTGGAGCTGGTGGACCTTTCGGCCGGGCGCGCCGCCGCCTCGGTCAGCCTGCCGCTCGGCGTCATCCGATTGGCCGAGCAGTCCGGAAACGATCCCACCCGCGCCCGTGCCATCGCCGAGGCTGCGCTCTCGGCCGTGCCCTGGCTCGGGCGAGGGCAGGGGAGGGACCTCTATCTCGTCGGCGGCGCCTGGCGGGCGCTGGCGAAGATCCACATCGTCCAGACCGGCTACCCGCTTTCCATCGTGCATCACTACGTGCTCCGCCGGGACGAGGCGCGCGACCTCTGCGCCGCCGTGATCGCGGCGGGGGAGCGTTCGGGCCGCCTGCCGGGAGCGCCGGCCAAGCGCGCGGCGGACCTGCCTTATGCCGCCGTCGCGCTGCGCCGCCTGCTGCGGCTGACCGGCGCGCGGCGCGTGGTGTTCTCGGCGAACGGACTGCGGGAGGGCTGGTACTCCCGCCTGCTGAGCGACGCGACGCGGGCCCAGGACCCGCTGCTCGCGGTAGGAACGGAACTCGCCGCTCGCTTCGGCCGCGACCCCACCCTGTCCGCGGCCCTCGCGGCCTGGACCGCGCCCCTCTTTCCCGAGGAGACGCCGGTCGAGGCGGCGCTGCGCCGCACCGCCTGCCAGCTCTCCGACGTCGGCAGCCACGACCACCCGGATTACCGCGCGGAGCAGGCCTTCCTCCGCGTGCTGCGCCAGCCCGGCGTGGGGCTCGACCACCACGCCCGCGCCTTCCTCGCCCTCGTCACCGCGCTCCGCTACGACGCCGCCGACCCGGCGGTGGTAGCGCCCGCCCGCGCCCTGCTCGGCCCCGCCGTGCAGCAGCGGGCAGAGCGGATCGCGGCCGCCCTGCGCCTCGCCTACACCCTCTCGGGCGGCACGCTCGCGCTGCTGGCGGGCACCTCGCTCGCCATCAGCGGGCAGCGGCTCACGCTTCGGCTCGTCGAGGGTAGCGGCGTCTTCGCGGGGGAGGGCGTGCAGCGCCGGGTGGAGGCGCTGGCCGCCGCCATGGGGATGGAGGCGGTCGTGAGGTTGGCCCCACGCCAGCAACCGGTCTGAGCGCCGCGCCGGCCCCTTCATCACGCGCGCGTGCGCAGGGCTATTGGCGGGGATCTGGCGCTGGCGCCCGCCCTGCCTCCGGTGCAGGTTCGCACCGATGCTTCGGGGGAATCCTGTTCCGGCTCTGACCAAGGCCGCCGGCAGGCCGGCGCGTGCCCTCGGGGTGCGCGCGCGGCTGCTGCTGCTCATGCTTGCGGCGGTGCTGCCGGTGCTGGTTTTTGCCGGCCTCGTGCTCTGGCGCTTCGCCGAAGCGCAGCGCGGCATCGTCGAGCGCTCTCTCATCGTCCGCGCGGAGGGGCTGGCCCGCGTGGTCGATTCGGAATTCGAATCGCTCTCCTCGACGCTTCGCGCCATCGCCGGCACCACCGCCTTCCAGGCCGGGAACCTCGATGCGGTGCGTGAGCACATGCTCGCGGTCGGGCGCGACATCGGCTCCCAGGTCACGCTGCGCGACGAGGGTGGAAACCTCCTCCTGCACACCGTCATCCCGCGCGGACGGGAGGAGGGCCAGTCCCCGCCGCGCCCGGGCTGGCTGGAGCTGGTCGCCGCGGGTGGCGGCCGCCTTGTCGTGACGGACCTCTTCACCGGGGCCTCCAGCGGGGCACAGATCTACGGCGTGCTGCTCCCCGTCATCGACGGGGCCGGCAGGCACCTGCTCATCGGCGCCGCCTTCCGCGCGGACCTCCTGATGGAGCGCCTGCGCCTCTCCCTGCCCGATCCGGGCTGGCGAATCCTGGTGGTGGACCGGAGCCACCGTATCGTTGCGGGCACCACGGTGCCCGATGGCGCCCTCGGCGCCGATGCAGGGCCGCGCTTCCGGGAGGGCACGACCGGCGTCTGGCGGGACCGGCGGCCCGACGGGACGCCGATCGTCTTCGCCCATGCGCGCACCGCCGCCGGCTGGGACGTGGGTGTCAGCCTCGCGGCCGAGCTGGTGGACGCGCCGGTGCGCCGCGCCGTCTGGGCGCTGGCTGCGGTAGGTGCGCTGCTGCTCGCCTGCGCCGTGCTGCTCGCCCTCATCGCGGCCCGCCGGATCGCCCGCGCGATGGGCGCACTGGCCGAGGCCGCCGCGGTGCTCGGCCAGGGCCGCCCGGTCCCGCCCATCCAGACCCCGCTGCGCGAGGCGAACATGGTGGGCGCGGCGCTTTCCCGCGCTGCCAGCACCATCGCTGCGCGCGACGGGGCGCTGCGTGAGCGGGAAGCGCAGCTTGCCCGCACCCAGCGCCTGGCACGGGTGGGCGGGTTCGAGGTGGCGGTGGAGCACCGGCCGGACGGCGAGGTGCGCTTCACCAACTTCCGCTCCCCCGAATACCTCGCGGTGCATGGCCTGCCGCCCGAGGCCGCGGACGAGCCGCACGAAGCCTGGGTGGAACGGATCCACCCCGAGGACCGGGCGCGCGTGACCGAGGAGTTCATGGCGGCGGTCGGGGGCGGCGGTCCCGACTACCTCTCCGAGTACCGGGTCGCGACCCCCGAGGGGGAGACGCGCTGGATCTCGGCGCTGGCCGAGGTGCAGCGGGACGCGCTCGGCCGGGCCCTGCGCTTCAGGGGCGTGCACGTGGACCTCTCGGCCTTGCGCCGGGCCGAGGCGCGACTGGCCGAGAACCGCGCGGCCCTCGCCGCCGCCGAGGAGCGCCTTCGCCTAGCCGTGGAGGCGGGTGGGCTGGTCGCCTTCGACGTGGAGGTCGCCTCCGGGCGGGGCGTCTTCTCGCCCGGCCACTTCGCCCTTCTCGGCCAGCCCGCGCCCACGAATGGCTGCGCCGACCTCGCCTCCTGGGAGGCGGCGATCCATCCGGAGGACCGGGCCGGGGTGCGCGCCGCCTGGAAGCGGATGCTCATCGGCGGTGGGGCGGTGACGGTCGAGCACCGCGTGCTCGTCCCCGCGGGCGAGCGTTGGATCTCGGCCACCGGACGCCTTCTCGCCGGGAACTCCCTCGGAGCATCCCTTAGGGCATCCCCTGGAGCATCCCCTAGGGCCTCGCCCAGCCCGCAGCTGCCGGGCGGCGTCCGCTGCGTCGGCGTCTATGCCGACATCACCGGGCGCCGCACCGCCCAGGCCGTGCTGGAGGAGCGGGTGAGGGAGGCGGTGGCCTCCGCCGAGGCCGCCCAGGCCCAGCTCGCCCAGGCCCACAAGATGGAGGCCCTGGGCCAGCTGACCGGCGGGGTGGCGCACGACTTCAACAACCTCCTCCAGGTCGTCGCCTCGGGCGCGGCGCTGCTGGGCAAGCGAGAGGCCGTGAGGGCCGATCCCGGCGCGCGGCGCCTGCTGGACGGCATGGTGGGCGCTGCCGAGCGGGGGGCCGCGCTCACCCGCCGCATGCTCGCCTTCGCGCGGCGGCAGGAGCTGAGAATGGGCGCGGTGGATACGGCGGCCCTCATTCTCGCGCTCCGCGACATCCTCGCCCGCAGCATCGGCCCCGCGACGCCGCTCGAGATCGAGCTGCCCGACGACCTCTGGTGGGTGCTGGCCGACCCGAACCAGCTGGAGCTCGCCATCCTGAACCTCTGCGTCAACGCGCGCGACGCCATGGCCCCGGAGCGCTGCCCGGGCGGGCGCGTGAGGGTGACGGCGCGCAACGCCCCCGCCGGGCCGCGCGGGGGCCTCGTGGGGGCCGGCGACATGCCGCCGGGCGGCGACTGCCTTGTCATCCTCGTCTCCGATGACGGGGCAGGGATGGACGCCGAGACCCTCGCGCGCGCCACCGAACCCTTCTTCACCACCAAGGGGGTCGGGCGGGGCACCGGTCTCGGCCTCTCCATGGTCCACGGCCTCTGCGCCCAGTCGGGCGGGGCGCTGCGGTTGGTGAGCGCGCCGAGCCAGGGAACCACGGCCGAGATCTGGCTGCCCCGTGCCGAGCCCGGCTCCGAGGCCGCGCCCGCGCCGATCGCGCTCCCCTCCGCGCTGCCGGCCGCGCGGCGCCTTTCGGTGCTGCTGGTGGACGACGACCCGCTGGTCCTGGCGAGCAATGCCGCGCTTCTCGCGGATCTCGGCCACACCGCGCGCGAGGTGGAATCGGCCGCGGCCGCGCTGGAGGCGCTCGCCGCCGGCCCGGTGCCCGACCTCGTGATCACCGACCACGCCATGCCCGGCATGACCGGGGCGGAACTGGCCGCGCGGCTCGCCGCGTTGCATCCGGGCCTGCCCGTGATCCTCGCCACCGGCTACGCCGACCTGGCGGTGGGCGAGGCGCCCGAGGTGCCCCGGCTGGACAAGCCTTTCGGCCGCGACGCGCTCGCCGCCGCCCTGGCTGCGGCCACGGGCGCGGCGCGGCGCATCGAATAAAGCCGCGGGGCGGCGCCCACTGTGCGGCTCACGCCTTGTTGCGCCGCAACATGCTTGGCCGGGCGGCCGCGGGCTGCGATCCCCGTTCGGCCTTTCCGATAAGCCGGAGCTGGGAACCATGAGCGCCAAAGACCGTTGCTCGGCCATGCGCCCCATCGCCCTGTACCACGTGAACCCACTCCTGCTCGGCCCGCTTTCGGAATGGGGGCCCGAGTTGGAGAGGGTGGCGGCCCTCGGGTTCGGGGGCGTCTGCCTGCCGCCGCCGCTCTCTCCCGGCCGCTCAGGCCACCTGCTGGAGGTGGCGGACCATGATCGTCCCCACCCGCTGCTTGACGCGGGAACGGACGGCACCGCCGCCATCGCCGCCATCGCCGGGGCCTGCCGCGCGGCAGGGCTTGAACTCTGGCTGGACCTCGAGCCGCTGCATGTCGCGAGCGACGGCGCACTCGCCGCCATCCACCCCGACTGGTTCCACGACGTGGAGGCCCAGTTGCCCGATCCGCGCGGCGGAGCCGTGCGCCTCGGCCTCGCGCGCCTCGACCTGTCGCGGGAGGGGGCGCTGGGCTTCTGGACCTCCCGGCTGGCGGAGTGGGTCTCGGCCGGCGTGTCCGGCTTCCGCGCCATCCGCCCGGCCGAGGTGCTGCCGGCGGTCTGGGGGCGGCTGATCCGTGCCTCAAGCGGAGCGGGCTTCATCGCCTGGAACACGGGCATGCCCTGGCACGAGGCGGCGGCCCTGCGCGGCGCCGGCTTCGGTTGGCTCGCCTCCTCGCTGGCCTGGTGGAACGGGCGCGACGCCTGGTTCATGGCAGAGCGCGAGGCGCTGGGCGGTCCCCTCATCGGCTTCCCGGAGGCGCCCTTCGAGAGCCGTGCCGCGGTGGAGGAGGGTGACGAGACGGCACGCTCGCGGGCGGCCGCCCTCTCGCTGCGCCTCGCCGCCACGCTCTGCGATGCGTTGCTCGTGCCGCAGGGCTTCGAGTACGGCGCGCGCCGCCCCTCCAACCCCGCCCAGGACCGGCCGGGCGACTGGGCCTGGCTGCGCGAGAACGCGCCCTACGACCTCTCCGCCGAGGTGCGGGAGGCGACGGCGCTCGCCGCCGCCCTCGCGCCATTGTCCGGCGCCCCGCTGCGCTCGCTGAGCGGGTCGGGCGCGCCGGTGCTCGCGGTGGTGCGCTCGGCGGAAGATCCGCGCATGGCGGGTTCGGCCACGCTCGTGATCGCCAATACCGACCGCCATGCCGCGGCAACGCTCGCGCCCGAGACGGTGCTGCCAGGCATCGGCGGCGGGCCTGCGCCCTTCCTCGGCGCCGACGGGCAGCCGTTGGTGCCCGGCGTCCACCTCGCGCTGCCGCCGGGCGAGGTGCGGGTGATGCAGGCCGGCCGCGCCAGCCCGGTGATCCGCCTGCCCGCCTCCCGCATGCCTCCGGAGCAGGGCGTTGCCCTTCCGCGCATCGGGATCGAGGCGGTGACGCCGCTGGTCGATGGCGGCCGCTTCCCGGTGAAGCGCACGGTGGGTGAGGTGATCACCGTGGAGGCCGACATCGTCGCCGACACCCACGCCACCTTCGGCGTCGCCCTTCTCTGGCGCACGGCGGACGAGAAGGGCTGGCGCGAGGTGCGGATGCGGCCGCTCGGCAACGACCGCTGGACCGCGAGCTTCCCGCTGGAGCGGATGGGCCGCTACGTCTTCGCGGTGGAGGCCTGGCTTGATGTCTTCGCGGGCTATCGCGACGAGCTGTCGAAGAAGCACGCGGCCGGCGTGCCTGTCACGCTGGAACTGGAGGAGGGCCGCCGGCTGGTCGCGAAGGCCGCTGGCCGCATCGGCGCCACCAAGCGCCCGCTGAACCTTCTCGCCAAGACGCTCGAGACGGCCTCCGAATCCGAGCGGCTTGCCCTTCTCCTCTCGCCGGAGACGGCGGGGCTGATGGCGCTGGCGGATGACCGGCCGCATCGCGTGCGCCAGAACCCGCCCGGCAGCGTGGAGGCGGAGCGCATCGCCGCCCGCTTCGCCAGCTGGTACGAGATCTTCCCCCGCAGCCAGTCCGGCAGCGAGGACCGCCACGGCACGCTGGACGACGTGATCCGCCAGCTTCCGCGCGTGAAGGCCATGGGCTTCGACGTGCTCTACTTCCCGCCCATCCACCCGATCGGGCGCAAGAACCGCAAGGGCCGCAACAACACGCTAACGCCCGGCCCCGACGACGTGGGCAGCCCCTACGCCATCGGCTCGGAGGAGGGCGGGCACGACGCGCTGCACCCCGCGCTCGGCACCATCGAGGACTTCCACCGGCTGCGCGACGCCGCCTACGCGCACAACCTCGAACTTGCGCTCGACTTCGCCATCCAGTGCGCCCCGGACCACCCGTGGCTGAAGGAGCACCCGGAGTGGTTCGACTGGCGCCCGGACGGTACGATCAAATACGCCGAGAATCCGCCGAAGAAGTACGAGGACATCGTCAACGTCGACTTCTACGCGGAAGGCGCCAAGCCCTCGCTCTGGGTCGCGCTCTACCAGGCCGTGAAATTCTGGGTGGAGCAGGGGGTGAAGATCTTCCGGGTGGACAACCCGCATACCAAGCCGCTTCCCTTCTGGGAGTGGATGATCGGCGAGATCCGCGCCGACCATCCCGACGTGCTCTTCCTATCGGAGGCCTTCACTCGGCCTAAGGTGATGTACCGGCTGGCGAAGGCCGGCTTCACCCAGTCCTACACCTACTTCACCTGGCGCGAGACGAAGGAGGAGATGGCGGAGTACCTGACGGAGCTGAGCACCACGGCGCCGCGCGACTTCTTCCGCCCGAACTTCTTCGTCAACACACCCGACATCAACCCGCGCCACTTGCAGACCGGCGGCCGGCCGATGCACCTCGTGCGCGCGGCGCTGGCCTCCACGCTGTCCGGCCTCTGGGGTGTTTATCAAGGCTTCGAGCTCTGCGAGGCGACGCCGCTGCCGGGCAAGGAGGAGTATCTGGACAGCGAGAAGTACCAGATCCGCGTCTGGCCGGACCGCCGCCCGGGTGACATCGTGGACGAGGTCACGCGCCTGAACCTCGTCCGCCGCGCCAACCCGGCGCTGCAGACCCATCTCGGCGTGACCTTCCTTACCGCCTTCAACGACAACGTGCTCTTCTACGAGAAGGCAACGCCGGACCGCTCCAACGTCATCCTGGTGGCCGTCTCGATGGATCCCTCCACGGTGCAGGATACCGGCTACGAGCTGCCGCTCTGGCGCTTCGGCCTGCCCGACCACGAAGGGCTCGAGGTGGAGGACCTGATGCGCGGCAACCGCTTCGCCCTCTACGGCAAGGCCCAGGCGATGCGCCTCGATCCCGCCGACCTGCCCTTCGCCATCTGGCGCGTGCGCCCCTTCGGCGCCTGAGAGAAACACCCATGCCCGACGATGCCGCCCTGAAGAACGAAGCCCTGCCGAACCACCAGGCCGACCCGCGGGACCCGCAGTGGTACCGCGATGCCGTGATCTACCAGCTCCATGTGAAGTCCTTCTTCGACGCGAACGACGACGGCGTGGGCGACTTCCCGGGGCTGATGGCCAAGCTCGACTACATCGCTGAACTCGGCGTGGACACGCTCTGGCTGCTGCCCTTCTACCCCAGCCCGCGGCGGGACGATGGCTACGACATCGCCGAATACACCGGCGTCCACCCGGATTATGGCTCGGTCGAGGACGCGCAGCGCTTCATCGAGGAGGCGCATCGTCGCGGGCTGCGCGTGATCACCGAACTCGTCATCAACCACACGAGCAACGAGCATCCCTGGTTCCAGGCGGCCCGCAACGCGCCGAAGGGCTCGCCCGAGCGGAACTTCTACGTCTGGTCCGACACGGACGAGATCTACCAGGGCACGCGCATCATCTTCCTCGACACCGAGAAGTCGAACTGGACCTGGGATCCCGTGGCGGGCCAGTACTTCTGGCACCGCTTCTTCTCCCACCAGCCGGACCTCAACTTCGACAACCCGGAGGTGGTGGACCGCGTCCTCGGCGTCATGCGCTTCTGGCTTGACGCCGGCGTGGACGGGTTGCGGCTGGACGCCGTGCCCTACCTCATCGAGCGCGACGGCACCTCCAACGAGAACCTGCCAGAGACGCATGACGTCCTGAAGCTCATCCGCGCGGAGTTGGAGCGCGGCTATGCCGGCGTCGGCAAGATGCTGCTCGCCGAGGCCAATATGTGGCCCGAGGACACGCAGCAGTATTTCGGGGAGGGTGACGAATGCCACATGGCCTTCCATTTCCCGCTCATGCCGCGCATGTACATGGCGATCGCGCAGGAAGACCGCTTCCCGATTACCGATATCCTGCGCCAGACCCCGGACATTCCCGAGGGCTGCCAGTGGGCGATCTTCCTCCGCAACCACGACGAGCTGACGCTCGAGATGGTCACGGACAAGGAGCGCGACTACCTCTGGAATACCTACGCCGCCGACCGCCGCGCGCGCATCAACCTCGGCATCCGCCGCCGCCTCGCGCCCCTGCTGGAGCGTGACCGCCGCCGCATCGAGCTGATGAACGGGTTGCTGATGTCCATGCCCGGCACGCCCGTCATCTACTACGGCGACGAGATCGGCATGGGCGACAACATCTATCTCGGCGACCGTGACGGCGTGCGCACGCCGATGCAGTGGTCGCCCGACCGCAACGGCGGCTTCTCCAAGGCCGATCCCGCGGGGCTCGTGCTGCCGGTCATCCAGGACCCGCTCTACGGCTTCCAGGCCGTGAACGTGGAGGCGCAGGCGCGCGATGCGCACAGCCTGCTCAACTGGATGCGGCGCATGCTCGCCACCCGCAAGCGCAGCCAGGCCTTCGGCCGCGGCTCCATGCGCCTGCTCTATCCCGGCAACCGCAAGGTGCTCGCCTATCTGCGGGAGATGGAGGGAGGCGAATCCATCCTCTGCGTCTTCAACCTCTCGCGCTCGGCGCAGGCGGTGGAGCTCGACCTCGCGCAGCACGCGGGCCGCGTGCCCGTGGAGATGCTCGGCGGCACCGCGTTCCCAGCCATCGGCCAGCTCACCTACCTCCTCACCCTGCCGCCATACGGCTTCTACTGGTTCGTCCTCGCGACGGAGCAGGCCCTGCCGCCCTGGCATGTGAAGGCGCCCGAACCCTTGCCCGACCTCCGCACCATCGTCTTTCCCACCACCGCCACCTCCATGGGCCCGGCCCAGAAGGGTGAGATCGAGCGCGAGGTGCTGCCGGCCTGGCTGCCCAAGCGCCGCTGGTTCGCCTCGAAGGGCGAGACGCTGCAATCGGCGAAGCTGCGCGCGCTCGCGCCCATCCCGGGCGGCATCCACACGCTGCTGGCCGAGATCGAGGTGACGCTGCCGGGCCGCACGGAGCGCTACGCCGTGCCGCTGGCGGCCATGGAGGAGGACGAGGCTCCCGGCCCGCTCGCCCACCAGCTCGCGCTTTCCCGCGTGCGCCAGGGCCGGCGCGTCGGCTACCTGACGGACGCCTTCGCCTCCGACTACTTCGTGCACCGCGTACTCGGCGCGCTGCGCCAGGGCGCGGAGGCGCAGACGGAGGACGGTCCCGTCCGCTTCATCGGCAGCGAGCGGCTGAACGCGATGGATCTCGGTGAGAAGCCCGAGGTGCGCCGCCTGCCGGGCGAGCAGTCCAACTCCTCGATCATCGTCGGCGAGCAGGCGGTGCTGAAGATCCTGCGCAAGCTGGTGACCGGCATCCACCCGGAGGCCGAAGTCACGCGCCACCTGACCGAGGCGGGCTTCGAGAACATCGCGCCGTTGCTGGGCGAGGTCGTTCGCACCGGCCCGGATGGCGTGCCCGTCACGCTGATGCTCGTGCAGGGCTTCGTCCGCAACCAGGGCGACGGCTGGGGCTGGACGCTCGACTGGCTCTCGCGCGCCGCCGACCAGACGGATGACGAGACGGACGCGCTGGCCGGCTACCTCTCCTTTATCGCGGCGCTCGGCAAGCGCCTGGGCGAGTTGCACGCGGCGCTGGCCGCGCCGAGCGACAATCCCGCCTTCTCCCCGGAAGTGGCCGGCGAGGCCTCCCGCACGGCTTGGGCGGAGGGCGCCATCGCGCAGCTCGATCCTGCGCTGGACCTGCTGGAGAAAGCTGATCTGACCGGCGAGGACAAGGCCATGGCGGAGGGGCTGCTCGCCCGCCGCGAGGCGCTGAAGAGGGCCGCCCGCAAGCTCGCGCAATCGGCCGATGGCGCGCTGATGACGCGGGTGCACGGCGACTTCCATCTTGGCCAGGTGCTGGTCGCGCAGGGCGACGCCGTCATCGTGGACTTCGAGGGCGAGCCCGCGCGCACGCTGGAAGAGCGCCGCGCCAAGGGCAGTCCGTTGCGCGACGTCGCGGGCCTGCTGCGGTCCCTCGACTACGCGGCCGCCGCGGCCTCTTCCGCGCTGAGCACGGCGCTACCGGAGCGGCGCGAGACCCTGCTCGCGCGCTTCCGCACCGAGGCCGGCGCGGCCTTCCAGGAGGCGTATCACGAGGCCGAGGCGGCATCCCCCGTGCAGTGGGCGCCCGCCGCCACGCGCGACGCGCTGCTCGACCTCTTCCTGCTGGAGAAGGCCTCCTACGAGCTGCGCTACGAGGCGGCGAACCGCCCCGCCTGGCTCTCCATCCCGCTGCGCGGCCTCTCCGCGCTGGCCGACCGACTGGTGACTGCATGAGCGAGACCCAAGGCGCCATCCAGGCCATCGTCGAGGGCCGCCACGGCGATCCCTTCGCCGTGCTCGGCCGGCACGGCGGCGTGGTGCGGACCTTCCAGCCGGGGGCGCTGAGCGTCGAGGCCGTGCCGGAGGCGGGAGCGCCCGTCGAGCTGGCGCAGGTCCACGACCACGGCTTCTTCGAGGGCGAGGTCCCGCCCGGCCCCTACACGCTCCGCATCGACTGGCGCGGCGGCGTGCAGGAGACGGAGGACCCCTACGCCTTCGGTCCCCTGCTCGGCGACATGGACATCTACCTCTTCGGCGAGGGGCGGCACCACGAGATGGGCCGCGTCTTCGGCGCGCAGGCGATGAGCGTGGACGGCGTGCCCGGCGTGCGCTTCGCCGTCTGGGCGCCGAACGCGCGCCGCGTCTCCGTTGTCGGCGGCTTCAACTCGTGGGACGGGCGGCGCCATCCCATGCGCCTGCGCGGCGCTTCGGGCATCTGGGAACTCTTCATCCCGCGCCTCGTGCCCGGGGAGCACTACAAGTACGAGATCCTCGGCCCGCATGGCGGCGTGCTGCCGCTCAAGGCCGACCCGATTGCCGCCCAGGCCGAACTCGCCCCCGGCACCGCCTCCATCGTCGGCACCCCCGCGCCCTATGGCTGGCGCGACGGCGCCTGGATGGAGCGGCGTGGTGCCGTGCACGACGTGGCCGCGCCGATTGCCATCTACGAGGTGCATCCCGGCTCCTGGTGGCGCGCCGAGGACGGCCATGCCGGCGATTGGGACGGGCTGTCCTCCCGGCTGATCCCCTATGTGAAGGGCATGGGCTTCACCCATGTCGAGTTGCTGCCGATCATGGAGCACCCCTTCGGCGGCTCCTGGGGCTACCAGCCGCTCGGCCTCTTCGCGCCCACCGCCCGCTTCGGCACACCCGAGGGCTTCTCGCGCTTCGTGGACCGCTGCCACGAGGCCGGGATCGGCGTCATCCTCGACTGGGTGCCCGCGCACTTCCCCTCGGACCCGCACGGCCTCGCGCAGTTCGACGGCACGGCGCTCTACGAGCACGCGGACCCGCGGGAGGGATTCCACAAGGACTGGAACACCCTCATCTACAATTTCGGCCGCACGGAGGTGCGCGGCTTCCTCATCGCCTCCGCGCTGCACTGGCTGGAGCATTACCACGTCGATGGGCTGCGCGTGGACGCGGTGGCCTCGATGCTCTACCGCGACTACTCCCGCAACCACGGCGAATGGGTGCCCAACGTCTTCGGCGGCCGCGAAAATCTCGAGGCTGTGGCCTTTCTGAAGGAGCTCAACGAGGCCGTTCGCCACCGCTGCCCCGGTGCCATCATGGTGGCCGAGGAGAGCACGGCCTGGCCCGGCGTCTCGAAGCCCGTGTCGGAGGGCGGCCTTGGCTTCCACTACAAGTGGAACATGGGCTGGATGCACGACACCCTCCACTACATGGAGGAGGACTCGGTCAACCGCCGTTGGCACCACGGCGAGATGACCTTCGGTCTCGTCTACGCCTTTTCGGAGAACTTCGTCCTCCCGCTCTCCCACGACGAGGTCGTGCACGGGAAGGGATCGCTGCTGGGAAAGATGCGCGGCGACGACTGGCAGAAGCGCGCCAATCTTCGCACCTATCTCGCCTTCATGTGGACGCATCCCGGCAAGAAGCTTCTCTTCATGGGGATCGAGCTCGCCCAGCCGACCGAGTGGAACCACGACGCGCAGCTTCCCTGGCACCTGTTGGACGATCCGCGCCACCGCGGCGTGCAGGAGCTGGTGCGTGACCTCAACCGCACCTATCGCGCACTCCCCGCGTTGCATGAGAGGGACGCCGATCCGCAGGGCTTCGCCTGGGTGGTGGGGGACGACAACACGAACAGTGTCTTCGCCTTCCTCCGTTTCGGTGCCGACGGCACGCCGGCCCTCGTGGTCTGCAACATGACGCCTGTCCCGCGGGATGGCTACCGGATCGGTGTGCCGCATGGCGGCCATTGGCGGGAGGTCCTGAACACGGACGCCGCCTCCTATGGCGGTTCCGGCATCGGGAACTATGGCGGGGTGGACGCCACGGAGGAGGGCTCGCATGGCCAGCCCGCATCCCTCATCCTCTCGTTGCCGCCGCTGGCCACCCTGATCCTCTCGCCCTAAGGACCACTCCCGCCCATGCCGACGGAGCCCCCGCGCCTCGAACCCGGGAGGCCCTTCCCCCTCGGCGCCACCTGGGACGGCCTCGGCGTGAACTTTGCGGTCTTCTCCGCCCATGCGGAGAGGATCGAGCTCTGCCTCTTCAATGCCAATGGCCGACGGGAAACCGCCCGCTACGACCTTCCGGAATGCACCGACGAGGTCTGGCACGGCTACCTGCCGGATGCGGAACCTGGCACCGTCTATGCGTACCGCGCGCACGGGCCCTACGACCCCGCGCGCGGCCACCGCTTCAACCCGACGAAGCTGCTGCTCGACCCCTATTCCAAGCAGCTCGTCGGCAACGTCACCTGGTCCGACGCGCTCTTCGGCTACCGCGTCGGCAACCAGCGCGCCGACCTGACGATGGACCGCCGCGACAGCGCCGCCGCCATGCCCAAGGGCGTGGTGGTGGACGACCGTGCCTATGACTGGGGAAACGAGCGGCGGCCCGAGCGCCCTTGGTCCGATACGATTATCTACGAGGCGCATCTCAAGGGCCTTACCTGGCAGCACCACGCGGTCCCTGGGCCGGTGCGCGGCACCTTCCAGGCGCTGGGCCACCCCGCGGTCATCGACCACCTGCTGCGCATCGGCGTGACCGCGGTGGAGCTGCTGCCGGTGCACGCCTTCCTGCAGGATCGCTTCCTCGTGGAGAAGGGACTGACGAACTACTGGGGCTACTCCACCCTCTCCTTCTTCGCGCCCGAGCCCGCCTATCTCGCGACCGGCGTGCTGAACGAGATCCGCGCCGCCGTGCGCCGATTGCATGAGGCGGGGATCGAGGTGATCCTCGACGTCGTCTACAACCACACCTGCGAGGGATCGGAACTCGGCCCGACCCTCTCCTGGCGCGGCCTCGACAACGCCTCCTATTATCGCCTGTTGCCGGACAACCCGCGGGTCTGCATCAACGACACCGGCACGGGCAACACCGTGAACATGTCGCATCCGCGCGTGCTGCAGATGGTCATGGACAGCCTTCGCTACTATGTCGAGAGCTTCCACGTGGACGGCTTCCGCTTCGACCTCGGCAGCGTCCTCGGGAGGGAGGTATCAGGCTTCGATCCCGGCTCCGGCTTCTTTGACGCCGTGCGCCAGGACCCCGTCCTCTCGCGCGTGAAGCTCATCTCGGAGCCCTGGGATATCGGCCCCGGCGGCTATCAGCTCGGCAACCACCCTCCGGGCTTCGCCGAGTGGAACGACAAGTTCCGCGACGGCGTGCGCCGCTTCTGGAAGGGCGACCAGGGCATGCGCTCCGACCTTGCCGCGCGCCTCACCGGATCGGCGGAACTGTTCGACCGCCGGCGTCGCAAACCCTGGGCGAGCGTGAACTACATCGCCTCGCACGACGGCAGCACGCTGGAGGACATCGTCTCCTACGACCACCGCCACAACGAGGCGAATGGCGAGGACAACCGCGACGGCCATAGCGACAACCACTCCCACAACTGGGGCGTGGAGGGGGAGACCGACGACGCCGCTATCCTCGAGATCCGTGGCCGGCTGAAGCGCGCCATGCTGGCCACGGTGCTCTTCTCTGCGGGCACGCCGATGATCCTGGCGGGCGACGAGATGAACCGCACCCAGCGCGGCAACAACAACGCCTATTGCCAGGATAACGAGACCTCCTGGGTTGACTGGGAACGCGCGGAGACGGAAGCGGCGCAACTCATGGCGCGCTTCACCGCCCGCCTGACACGGCTGCGCCACCGTCTGGCCCCGCTGCGCCCCGCACGCTTCCCGCATGGCCGGTCTGAGCCTGTGCCGGGCCTGTCGGACACGCAATGGTTCGGCCAGGACGGCCAGCCCATGACGCCCGATGCCTGGAACGACCCGGTCGCGAAAACATTCGCCATGCTGCGCGCCGACGGCGTGGCGGAGGGCGGCGCGGACACGGTGCTGCTGCTGATGAACGCCGACAGCGCAGATCAGCCCTTCGTCCTGCCGGGCGTGTCCCGGACCTGGTGCCTCCTGCTCGACAGCGCCGATCCCGAGGCCAAGGAGCGGATGTTGCGAGAGGATGAGGAAACCGTGCCCGTCGCGGCGCGCTCCGTGGTCCTGCTGTGGAGCCGCCTGGACCGGACATGACGAACGCCGCAACGCCCCTCTGGGGACCGATCCTGCACGAAGGAGGCGCGACTTTCCGCCTTTGGGCGCCCTCCAGCGAGAGCGTCTCCTTGGAAATCGAGGGCCGCGACCCCGTCCCGATGCAACCTGCTCCCGGCGGCTGGTTCACTGCCGAGGCCCCGGCCCGCGCCGGGGACCGCTACCGCTTCCGCACCTCGCCCGACCTGCTGGTCCCCGATCCCGCCGCCCGCGCGCAGGCGGAGAGCGTGCACGGCGCCTCGGTGTTGGTGGACCACGCGGCCTACCAATGGCGCAACGAGGACTGGCGCGGCCGCCCCTGGCACGAGACGGTGCTGTATGAACTTCATGCCGGCACCTGCGGCGGCTATGCCGGCATCCGCGCCATGCTGCCCCGCCTGCGCGACCTCGGCGTGACAGCGGTGGAGCTGATGCCGCTGGCCGCTTTCCCGGGCGGAC
Organism: Roseomonas aerilata DSM 19363; assembly: GCF_000711725.1. Classification (GTDB taxonomy): domain Bacteria; phylum Pseudomonadota; class Alphaproteobacteria; order Acetobacterales; family Acetobacteraceae; genus Roseomonas; species Roseomonas aerilata. Next base: position 201,013 of record NZ_JONP01000005.1, read on the forward strand.
GGAACTGGGGCTATGACGGCGTGCAGCCCTTCACGCCCGATCCCTCCTACGGCACGCCGGACGAGCTGAAGGCGATGGTGGACGAGGCCCACGGCCTTGGGCTCTCCGTCTTTCTCGACTGCGTCTTCAACCATTTCGGTCCCGACGGCGCCTACCTGCACGCCTATGCGAAGGAGTTCTTCGACGAGAACATCCACACGCCCTGGGGCGCCTCGATTGACTTCGCCCGCCCCGAGGTGCGCGCCTTCTTCGAGGAATGCGCGCTGATGTGGCTGCGCGACTACCGCATCGACGGGCTGCGGCTGGACGCCGTGCACGCCATCGCCGACCAGTCCTGGCTGGACGTGCTGGCGCGCCGCCTCCGCTCGGAGATCACGGGGCGCGAGGTCCATCTCGTGCTCGAGAACGAGGGCAATACCGCCTCGAAGCTCACGCCCGGCCTCTACGACGCCCAGTGGAACGATGACGGCCACAACACGCTCCACCCGCTCCTGACCGGCGAGAGCGAGGGCTACTACGAGGACTTCCACGGCGAGGGCGCGAAGAAACTCGCCCGGGTGCTGGCCGAGGGTTTCCTCTTCCAGGGCGAGACAATGCCACATCTCGGGCGCGGCCGCGGCGAGCCCTCCGCCCACCTGCCGCCCACCGCCTTCGTGCTCTTCCTGCAGAACCATGACCAGGTCGGCAACCGCGCGATGGGCGAGCGCCTCTCCGCCCTTGCGGACCGCGACGCGCTGAAGGCCGCGACCGCGCTCCTTCTTCTCTGCCCGCAGATCCCGATGCTCTTCATGGGTGAGGAATGGGGCGCGACCGCCCCTTTCCTCTTCTTCACGGGCTTCGAGGACCCCGAACTCGCAAAAGCGGTGAAGGAGGGAAGGCGCAAGGAGTTCGCGCATTTCTCCGCCTTCCAGGACGAAGCCGCGCGCGCCCGCATCCCCGACCCGAACGACCCCGGCACCTTCGAGGCCTCCCGTCCCGATCCCGTCGAGGCCGAGCGCCCGCCCCACGCCGCCATCCTCGCCCGACACAAGGCGCTGCTGGCGATCCGCCGCGCGGAGATCATCCCCCGCCTGAAGGGCGCCATGGCCGAGGGCGCGGAAGCGGTGGGCGAGGCCGCGGTCGTCGCGCGCTGGCGCATGGGCGACGGCTCGCTTCTCACCATCGCGACCAATCTCGGCGCCGATGCAGCCCATGTTAACGCGAAGGGCGCGCGAACCGTGTTCGAGAGCGCGCCCGGCGATGCGGCCTCGCTCGCCGCCGGCACGCTCCCCCCGCGCACGACCATCGCTCTCCTGGATCCCCCCGAATGAACGACGACGACCTTCGCGATCTCGCCCGCGACGCCGGGATTGCGGTGGAATGGCGCGACGTCAACGACAAGCAGCACGAGGTCGGGCCGGAGGCGATGCGCGCCATCCTCGCCGCCCTCGGCCTTCCCGCCGACGGCGACGCCGCGATCCGCGAGAGCCGCGAGCGCCTGCGTGAGAGCCAGCGCGGCCTGCCGCCGCTCTGCACCGCGCTCGCTGGCCGCCCCGTGCTGCTTGGCCTGCCCGGCGAGCCGGAGTTCCGCCTGCAAATGGAGAACGGCGAGACCCGCGAGGGCCGCGCCGGGCAGAGGGACGGTCTCTGCACCCTGCCCTCCGTGGAGGAACCCGGCTATCACCAGCTGGAAATCGGCGGACAGCGGACAGTCCTCGCGGTCTGCCCGCGCCGCGGTCACGCCATCGCGCCGGGCACGCGTCCCTGGGGCCTCGCGGTGCAGCTCTACTCCCCGCGCCGCACCGGCGATGCCGGCATCGGCGACTTCACCGGCCTCGCGCAGCTTGCCGGCAGCGCAGCGCGTCGGGGTGCGGACGCCATCGCCATCTCGCCCGTCCACGCGCAGTTCTCGGCTGACCCTGAGCGCTTCTCACCCTACGCGCCCTCCTCGCGCCTGTTCCTGAACGTGCTGCACGCCGATCCCGCGAGCCTGGGCCCTGAGGCGCTGCGGGCGGCGCTCGCGAGCACGGGCCTGGCCGACGAATTCGCGCGGCTTGAATCCCTCGACCTCGTGGACTGGCCCGCGGCCGCGCGACTGCGCCTCTCCCTCTTCCGCGCGATGTTCGACCGCTTCCCCGGCGACGCCGCCTTCGACCGCTTCCGCGAGGAGGGCGGCGAGGCGCTGGAGAGTCACGCGCGCTTCGAGGCGCTGCACGCGCATCTCTACGGCCGCGACCCCGCCCTCTGGCACTGGAAGGACTGGCCGGAGGAGTACCGCCGCCCGCAGGCCCCGGGCGTGGAGCGCTTCGCCGGGGAGCATGCGAAGGAGGTCACCTTCCACGCCTTCCTGCAGTGGATCGCGGATTGCGGCCTCGGCGCCGCGCAATCGGCCTTCAAGGATGCCGGCGCGAAGATCGGCCTCATTGCGGACCTCGCGGTCGGCACGGATGGCGGCGGCAGCCACGGCTGGTCGCGCCAGGGGCAGATCCTCTCCGGCGTCGGCGTCGGCGCGCCGCCCGACATCTTCTCGCCCCTCGGCCAGTCCTGGGGCATCTCCGCCTTCTCGCCGCGCGGGCTGCGCGACAACGGCTACACCGCCTTCCTCGAGATGCTGCGCGCTGCCATGCGCCACGCGGGCGGCGTGCGGATCGACCACGCCATGGGCCTCGCCCGCCTTTGGCTCGTTCCCCAGGGCGGGGACGCGTCGGAGGGCGCCTATCTCCACTTCCCCGTGGAGGACATGATGCGCCTCGTCTCGCTCGAATCGCAGCGCCACGAGGCGATCGTCGTCGGCGAGGACCTTGGCACGCTGCCGGAGGGCTTCCGCGACCGCCTGGACGAGACCGGCGTGATGGGCCTGCGCGTCCTCTACTTCGAGCAGGCGAAGGACCGCAGCTTCACGCCGCCCACCACCTGGTCGCCCGGCGCCGTCGCTGTCACCACCACGCACGACCTGCCGACCGTCGCCGGTTGGTGGCGCGGGCGCGACATCGACTGGCGCGTGAAGCTCGGCCTGCTGGGTGAGGGCGCAGACGGCGCGCCCCAATACGCCGAGCGCGCCGAGGACCGCACCCGCCTCTGGGACGCCATGTGCGAGAGCGGCGCGGCCGAAGGGCCGGCGCCCGCCGAGAACGACGGCGCGGAGGTCGCGACGGCCGCCGCCCGGCACGTCGCCTCCGCCGCCTGCGCCCTCGCCCTGCTGCCGCTGGAGGACGCGCTGGCGCTGGAGGAGGCGCCGAACCTGCCCGGCACCACTGGCGACCACCCGAACTGGCGCCGCCGCCTGCCCGGCGAGGCCGCGACCCTGCTCGACGAGCACGACACCGCCGCGCGTATCGCCTCCTTCGCCCAATTCCGATGAAAGTGGCCCGCTGATGCCCGCTCCCGCCACGCCGCGCGCCACCGCCCGGCTGCAGTTCCACAAGGACTTCCCGCTCGACGCGGCCGTGCCGCTGGTTCCCTATTTCGCGAAGCTGGGCATCAGCCACCTCTACGCCTCGCCCATCCTCAAGGCGCGGCCCGGCTCCACCCACGGCTACGACATCGTGGATCCGAACCGCATCAACCCCGAGCTGGGCGGGGAGGAGGCGCTGGAACGCCTCGTCGCGGCACTCCGCGCCCATGACATGGGCCTCATCCTCGACATCGTGCCCAACCACATGGGCGTCGGCGGCGCCGATAACGGCTGGTGGCTCGACGTGCTCGAATGGGGTCCGCAATCGCCCTTCGCGATGTTCTTCGACATCGACTGGAACCCGCCGGACCCGGACCTGACGAACCGCATGCTCGCGCCCTTCCTCGGCGCGCCCTACGGCACCGTCCTCGAATCCGGCGACCTTGCGCTGCATTTCGAGCCCGAGAGCGGCAAGATCTACGCGGAATACTTCGAGCACCGCTTCCCCATCGCGCCGCCCACCTACGCGATGCTCCTGTCGGCCACCGGCGAGCCGATGCTGACCGGCCTCGCCCAGACCTTCCGCGCCCTCTCCGCCAGCGATGATCCGGAGGCCGCGCGCGCCGCGGCGAGCCTCGCGCTCGACATGCTCGCGCGCCATGCCGGAACGCCGGAGGGCCGCGCGCAGATCGACGCCGTCATCGCCGCACACGATCCGAAGGATGAGGAAGGCCGCGCCCGCCTGCACGCCCTGCTGGAGGCGCAGCACTACCGCCTCGCCTGGTGGCGCGCCGCGACGGACGAGATCAACTGGCGCCGCTTCTTCGACGTCACCTCCCTCGGCGGCCTCCAGGTCGAGCGCCCGCCCGTCTTCGAGGCGACGCACGCCCTCATCCTGAAGCTCTACGAGGATGGCCTCATCGACGGCGTGCGCGTGGACCACGTGGACGGCTTGGCCGATCCCCGCGGCTACTGCCGCAAGCTCCGCCGCCGCCTGCAGGCGCTCGAATCCCACAGGCCCGAGAGCGTGCCGCACGGCGAGCCGCTGCTGCTCATCGAGAAGATCCTCGCACCCCACGAGAAGCTGCGGCGCGACTGGATGGTGGACGGCACGACCGGCTACAACTTCATGGACGAGGTCTCCGCCGTCCTGCACGACCCCGAGGGCGCCGATCCTCTCGCCGCTCTCTGGCACGACCAGACCGGCCGCCCGGCCGATTTTGGGGAGGAAGCGCGCGAGGCCCGGCGGCAGATCCTGCGCTACAATCTGGCCAGCGAACTCAACGGCACCGCGGCCGCGCTCCGCCGCATCGCTGCCCGCGACCTCAAGACCCGCGACTTCACGCCGACGGCCATCAGCCGCGCGCTGACGGAGGTGCTGGTGCACTTCCCGGCCTACCGCTCCTATGTCGGCATTGCTGGGCGCAACGAGGCCGACCGCCGGTTGCTCGACTGGGCCATGGCCGGCGCCCGGCGCACCGTGCGCGCCACCGAGCGCCCGCTGCTCGACCTGCTGGATTCCTGGCTCGGCGGCGACCCGCCGCGCCACCTGCCGCACGCGCAGCGCCGGGAGCGGCTGCGCGCCGCCGTGCGCTTCCAGCAGCTCTCGGCCCCTGTCGCTGCGAAGTCCGTGGAGGACACGGCCTTCTACCGCTACGGCCGCCTCATCTCGCGTAACGAGGTCGGCTCCGAGCCTTCGCATTTCGCGATCACCCCCGCCGCCTTCCACGCCACCTGCCGCGAGCGCGCGAAATTCTTCCCGCGCGAGCTGCTGGCGACGGCCACCCACGACCACAAGCGCGGCGAGGATACCCGCGCTCGCCTGGCCGTCCTCTCCGAGATCCCGGACGAATGGGCCGCGACGCTCACGCGCTGGACGCGGCTGAACACGGTGCTGAAGAAGGAGGTGGACGGCGAGCCCGCGCCCGACGCCACCGACGAGATCATGCTCTACCAGTCGCTCATCGGCGCCTGGCCTCTCGACCTCGACCCCGCGGATGAGGAAGGCGTGGCGGCCCTCGTGAAGCGCCTCGCCGCCTGGCAGGAGAAGGCGCTGCGCGAGGGCAAGCGCCGCTCCGAATGGGCCGTGCCGAACGAGCCCTACGAGGCCGCCTGCCGGGACTTCATCACGGCCATGCTGGCGATGGATCGCCCGTCGCGCCTGCGGGAGGAGGTGGCCGCCCTCGTCGCGCGCCTCTCACCCGCCGGCGCCGCGAACGGCCTTGCCCAGACGCTTATCCGCTGCACCGCGCCGGGCATCCCCGACCTCTACCAGGGCACGGAGTTCTGGGACTTCTCCCTCGTGGACCCCGACAACCGCCGCCCCGTGGATTTCCCGGCGCGCGAGGCCGCGCTGAATGCGGACGAGGCGCCTGCCGACCTCCTCTCCCATTGGAAGGACGGGCGGGTGAAGGCTGCGGTCATCGCCCGGACTCTCGCGCTGCGCGCCCGCCAGCCGGCTCTCTTCGCGACGGGCGAGTACATCCCGCTGGAGGCCCAGGGGCCGCTCGCGGCCCACGTGCTCGCCTTTGCCCGGCGCGAGGGCGAGGCGGCCTGCATCACGGTTGTCACCCGCCTGCCCGTGAAGCTGCTGGGGGAGGGAGGGCTGCCGCTCGTCCCGGACGAAGCCTGGGCGGAGACCTCGCTTGCCCTTCCGCCCGCCCTGGCCAGCCTTCGCTTCCGCGATGCGCTGGGTGGGGATGCGGTGCCGGAAGGCACATCCCTGCCTCTCGGGGTGCTGTTGGGCCGGTTGCCGGTGGCGCTGCTCGAAGCGGGGTAAACGCCGCTCGCGCGGTGGTGTGGAAGCGCGTGTCGTGGCACAAGCCTGGGTTACATGCGCCCCGGATCATCCGTGCCATCTGACACGCCTGCTGCCCGCCCCAGTTGGGCCGAGCAGAGACTGGCCCTCGCGCTCGAGGCCTCCGGCATCGCGGGTGCCTGGGACTGGGATGCCGGCACCGGCCTCATCCACGCCGATGCCCGCGCCTGCACCCTGCACGGCATGGATCCCGCCCTCGGGGAGCGTGGCGCGACGGGGCCGGAGCTGCTGGCCCATGTGGTGCCCGAGGACCGGCCCGCCCTCGACCGCGCGCTCGTCGCGGCCCTGGCCGGGCGGGCGCCGCTCAACCATGCCTACCGGACCTGGCCGCCGGGCGGGGACGTCACCTGGGTGCAGCTGCGTGGCCGCGTGCTGCGGGACGCTGGCGGGCGGGCCAGCCGTCTGGCCGGCGTCGCGCTCGACATCTCCGAGGGGAAGGAAACGGAGGCGGCGCTGCGCGAGAGCGACGCCCGCTTCCGGGCTATCGCCGACACCCTGCCGCAGATGGTCTGGTCAACCCTTTCCAACGGCCACCATGACTACTTCAACCGCCGCTGGTACGAGGTCACCGGCCTGCCACCCGGCGAGAGCGAGGGGGAGGGCTGGTCCACCATCGTTCACCCGGAGGACCGTGCCCATACCTGGGATCGCTGGCGCCACTCGCTCCTCAGCGGCGAGCCCTACGAGGTCGAGTACCGCCTGCGCCTCGCCGACGGCAGTTGGCGCTGGTTCCTCGGCCGCGCCGTGCCGGTGCGCGACGCGCTTGGGCGGGTCAGCCGCTGGTTCGGCACCTGCACCGACATCCAGGAGATGCGCCGCGCCGCGGAGGAGCGGGAGATGCTCAGCCACGAGCTGAGCCACCGTATCAAGAACATCTTCGCCGTGATCCTCTCGCTCACCTCGCTCTCCGCTCGCGGCCATCCCGAGGCCACGCGCTTCGCGGCGGATCTGCGCGGGCGGATCGGGGCCCTGGCGCGGGCGCATGAGTTCGCGCGCCCGCACAGCGAGTCCAGCCGGCCCGTCATCGGCCCGACGACGCTCTTCTCCTTCCTGCGGGACCTGCTGTCGCCCTATGCCACCGCGCCCGGCGAACCGGCCCAAGCCTCTCCGAGCCCGGCCGATGGAGCGGCCGAGGAGGCAACCAACCGTATCCTCATCGAGGGCACCGACCAGACCTTCGACGACGCGGCCGCGACCCCGCTCGCGCTGCTCTTCCACGAGCTGGCGACGAATGCCGCGAAATACGGCGCGCTCTCGGTTCCGGGGGGCCGGATCCTCCTCCGCTTCTCGACGGAAGCGGGGCCGGGCGGGGAGGAACGCATCAGGGTGCGCTGGCAGGAGACCGGCGGTCCCCCCGTGCCCGGCCCGCCGGAGCGGGAGGGCTTCGGCAGCCGCCTCGCGACTCTCAGCGTCGAAGGCCAGCTCGGCGGCAAGGTGGTCCGCCACTGGCAGCCCGGCGGGCTGGAGCTGGAAGCCTGGCTACCGGTCGCGGCACTCCACCGCCGTACGGCCCAGTAGGCGGAGGTCCTCGGGCGGGCGGGCGCATCTGCCCTCCCGCAGGGAGACGGCAAAGCGGAGCGTGGCGGCCAGGGCAGCGTCGCTAAAGGGCTTGGGCAGGATGCCCACCGGCCCGGCGCAGCCCTGCGGCACCTGTCCGGGATTGGCGGTCAGATAGATCACTGTCGCCCCGCAGTCCCGTGCCAGCGTCTCGCCGAGGGAGGGGCCGGTCGGGCCATCGCGCAGGTTCAGGTCCACGAGGGCAATGTCCAGGCCGTCCCGCGCGGAGAGAAGCGCTTCGGCCGAATCCCCGGCGGTCGCGACGACCTCATGGCCCATGTCCTCCAGGGCCGAGGCCAGATCGAGAGCGATCAGGACCTCGTCCTCGACGATCAGGACACGCTGGGACATGGTGAAACCATTCACACCGGAGGCGCTACGAAGGCGCTGACAGGGAGGAAACCAGCCCATGACAGCAGGGTTGCAGCCGCGCGGCGATTTACCGGAACCGTGCCCCGCCGCCTCTCAGGGAAGCAGGCGCTGGAGCGTGACCTCGCGCTCCTCGCTGTCCTCCAGTTCGCGCGTGACGGGCACGCGATAATGCGCCACCGGCTCCAGCCGGTCCCGCGGAGCATAGGCGCGGCCGGGATCGGCGAGGATGACGGTGGCGCCCGCGCCCGCCATGCCACGCAGCCAGGGCAGGATATGGCGTGTCATCGGCGCCTCGTAGCAAACGTCGCCCGCCAGGATGACCTCCCAGCGGCAGGCGCTGCCCACGACATCCCCGGGCGCCTCGGCCACCGCCACGCCGCTCAGCGCGGCGTTCAGTCGGATGGCGGCATGGGCCAGGGGATCGATCTCCGCCGCCTCCACGGCCGCCGCGCCCGAGAGCGCCGCGGCAATCGCCGCCAGGCCGCCGCCGGCCGCGAAATCAAGCACCCGGCGCGCCGCGACGCGGGCGGGATCGTCGAGCACCCAGCGCGCCAGCGCCTGGCTGCCCGGCCAGGCGAAGGCCCAGAAGGGCGGCTCGATGTCCCGCTCGCCCAGCCACTCCTCGGTTGCCTGCCAGAGGGGCGTCAGCTCGGTCGCGAGGTGGAGCGGGATCTCCGGTACCAGCGGTGCGCGGGCGATGGCCGTATGGGCGGCGACAAAGGCCTCGGGCGAGGACCCGCCCCCGCTCACAGCCGTCCCAACAGGAGGGCGAGGGCGATCAGCAGCCCTGCGTCCCGGTTGGACTTGAACAGCCGGAGGCAGAGCGCGGGGTCGTGGATGTCGATCACCCGCCACTGCCAGGCAAAATGCGCCACCGGCATCGCGAGGCCGATGAGGAAGATCGGGTTCAGCCCCGCCCGCACTCCGGCCGTCGCGACGAGGGCGATGCAGCCCGCGAAGGCCACCATCAGGAAGGGCCGCGTCCTCTCCCCGAGCGTGAGGGCGGAGGATCGGATGCCGACCAGCGCGTCGTCCTCGCGGTCCTGGTGGGCGTAGATGGTGTCGTAGGCAAGGGTCCAGCCGAAGCCCGCGGCCCAGAGGAGAAGGCCCGGCGCCGAAAGGCCGCCCGTTGCCGCCGCCCAGCCCATCGGCGCCGCCCAGGTGAAGACCACCCCCAGCACTGCCTGCGGCCAGTCCGTCACCCGCTTGGCCAGCGGATAGAGCACGATCGGCACCAGTGAGGCGACGCCGAGCAGGATGGCCGCTGGCGGGAGCTGCAGCAGGATAACCAGACCGACGATGCAAAGCGCCGCGAGGAAGACCAGCGCCTGCCGTGCGGAAACCGCCCCCGAGGCGAGCGGCCGCGCCGCGGTGCGCGCCACCTGCCGGTCGAGGTCGCGGTCCCAGAGGTCGTTCACCACGCAGCCCGCGCCGCGCATGACCACGGCCCCGAGGCCGAACAGGAAGGTGAGCCAGATCCCCCGCCCCCAGGAGGGCGCGGCGGCGGCGAAGGCCCAGAGGCCCGGCAGGAAAAGCAGCCAGGAGCCGATCGGCCGGTCCAGCCGCATCAGCAGCGCGTAGGGCACGAGCGAGGTGGGCAGCCACCCAACCAGCCCGTCCCGCCTGATGTCGGTATGGGGCGCCACGCGCCCTCCTTCCGACGGATCGCGGCGGGTGTCCATCCCCGCTTCCGCCCCCTTGTAAGGCCGGGGCGCACGGAGGGTTCACGGAGGGGGAACTTGACGCCCCGCCGCCGCATCCCTTTGTTGCGGGGAACGGCCTCGGCTCCCGAATCCCAGGGCGGGAATGCCCAGGGCCAGAATTCAGGAGCGGGGCGGCGGTCTCGGCGCTGGGATGGTCCAGGCGGCCCGTGGCAACCTGGCCCACCTGATGGACGAGCAGAACGCAGAATGTCGAACCCTGGCGAGGCCGATCTCACGCCCATCGAATCAGCGCGTGACCTGGCCGGCTGGTTCGCCGCCGGCAGCAAGCCCCGCACGGCCTGGCGGGTCGGCACCGAGCACGAGAAGATCGGCTTCCACCGCGAGACCTTTCTCCCCCCCGCCTACGAGCCCGCTGGCATCGCTGCCCTGCTGGAAGGCCTGACCGCGCGGGGCTGGGAGCGGATCGACGACGGGGGCAAGATCATCGGTCTCAAGCGCGGCGAGGCGAGCGTCAGCCTTGAGCCCGGCGGCCAGTTCGAGCTCTCCGGCGCGCCCGTGGCGACCATCCAGGAGACCGAGTCCGAACTGGCCGACCACCTGCGCGACCTGCGCGAGGTGGCAGCGCCGCTCGGCATCGGCTTCGCCGGCATCGGCTTCCACCCCATGGCCACGCGCGACGCCATGCCCTGGATGCCCAAGACCCGCTACGCGATCATGCGGAACTACATGCCGCGCGTGGGCGACATGGGCCTCGACATGATGCTCCGCACCGCGACCGTGCAGGCCAACCTCGACTTCGGGGACGAGGCGGACATGGTGCAGAAGCTCCGCGTCTCTCTCGCCCTCCAGCCGCTGGCCACCGCGCTTTTCGCCAACTCCCCCTTCCGGGAGGGCGAGGCGACCGAGTACCGCACGCTGCGTGGCCAGGTCTGGACCCGTACCGACCCCGACCGCACGGGCATCCCCGCCGTCGCCTTCGAGGACGGCTTCGGCTTCGAGCGCTTCGCCGACCACGTGCTCGACGTGCCCATGTACTTCGTCATGCGCGACGGCCGCTTCGTGGACGCGACGGGCACCACCTTCCGCGACTTTATGGCGAAGGGCCTGCCCTCCGACCCCTCCGTGCGCGCCACCATGGGCGACTGGGCGGACCACGTGACCACCGTCTTCACCGATGTCCGCCTCAAGCGCTTCCTCGAGATGCGCGGCGCCGACATGGGCTCGGCCGAGATGGTCCTCGCCCTTCCAGCCTTCTGGGTGGGCCTGCTCTACGACGACGCCGCGCTAAAGGCTGCCGCCAGCCTCGTGCGCCCCTGGTCCGTCGCCCAACTCCACGCGCTGCGCGCCGACGTGCCGATGCAGGCGCTCGATGCCGCGATCGGCAGCGTCCCGCTGAGCGAGGTGGCGCGCGACGTGCTCACCATCGCCCGCGAGGGCCTCCGCGCGCGCGGCCAGGGCGAGGAGCGCTTCCTCGAACCGCTGGAACGCATCGCCGCCTCCGGCGAGACCCAGGCCGACCACTGGCTGCGCCGCAACGCCGCCGAATGGGGCGGGGACGTGTCGCGCGTCTTCGGCGAGGCGGAACTCTGACGCACCCAGAGCCGCCATCCAGCCTCCGGGCGGGGTGAGCGGACAAGCCGGCTTTCCGGTGCCAAGCTGCGGCATGCGCCCATCCGCCAGCACCATCGCCAACGGCATCGCCTGGGTCGGCATCTTTGCGCTGATCGCCGCCAGCCTGGGCATCGTGCTCGTCCTGGGCTTTCCAGGCGTGCTCATCCTGGGCCTGCTCACGGCACTGACCTGCACGCGGGCAGAACTCTCCGAGCGCACGCCCACCTGGGGCCAAGCCGTTTTCGAGGCGCAGGCCACCCGTGGCCGATCGCCCGAGGAACGCGCCGCAGCGGGCGAAGCCGCGGCACGCGGCAACTCGCCGCTGCGGTACTACCGCGCCTGCGGGCTCGTCCTCATCTTGGCGGGCTTGCTCGGAACGGCTTGGCAGATCTGGGGAATGGGCTGAGGGCAACCGGGCCGCCAAATCGACGGTACGACCTGCGGCTCAGGAGGCTTGGATGACGGCAATTCAGGAAGAAGCGCTCAGCCGCCGCGCCATATAGACCCGCCGCAGCCCGCCCTCCTCCACGACGGCCGTCTCGATGAACCCTGCCCGCGCGTAGATCGCCCGGTTCCGCACCATCCGTTCGTTCGTCAGCAGCCGCAGCTCGTTCAGGCCCAGCCGCCGCGCCTCGGCTTCGGCAAAGGCGAGGAGCTGTTGGCCGATCCCCTGGCCATGCATCGCCGGCTCCACCGCCAGGTCGTCGATCCAGAGGTGGTCCGCCCGCGCCTCGATCACCGCGAGGGCGACGATGGTTCCATCCCGCTCCAGCACATGCGCCTGCCCCTGGGCGATGCGGGCCGCGAAGTCGTCGTCCATCGGTGCGGGCCGCCGCCCTAGCAGCGGCACGTAGGGCGCATAGGCCCGTTGCACCAGCGCATGGACGGCCTCCGCCTCCTGCGGGCGCGCGGGGCGCAGGCCCCTCATCCCGCGACCACCAGCAGGCCGCCGGTGACGAGCGCCAGACCGAGGATGCCGGCGCGCAGGCGCGGCCCGACCAGCCAGCGCTGCGCCGGGCCCGAGAGGGCCGCGCCGAGAGCGAGGCCGGGCAGGAGGAGAAGCGCGAGCAGCGGCGTGCCCCAGTCCGCCCGCCCCGCCGGCACGGCCATGAGGAGAAGCGTGCCCTGGGCAATGAGCCAGAACAGCCCGAGGAAGCCCCGCGCCGCCTCGGGCCGCAGCCGCGACACGGCGAGGCCGACGAGCGGCCCGTGCACCGCCGCCAGCCCGCCCATGACGCCCGAGACGAGCCCGGCCAGCGCCAGTACGCGCCCCCGCGGCGCCACCTGCGGGGCGAGAAGGGTCAGCGCCGCGGCCGCAAGGATCACCACCCCGCATCCCCGGCGCGAGGCAAGTCCCGGCCAGGCGACGGCCAGCGCCATGCCGATCCCCGTGCCCAGCACGACGCCCGCGACGGCCGGCAGCAGCAGCCCCGGCGGCACGGAGCCCGCGTTGGACCGCCACTGGCCGAACAGCAGCACCATCATCGCCGCCGAGAAGGCCGCCGGCACGAGACGCGGCTCGATCGCCAGCAGCAGGGGCGCCCCGACGAGCGCGGCGCCCACGCCGGCCGCCAGCTGCACGATGCTCGCCGCCGCCATGACGAGCGTGACGAGAGCAAACTGAGCGAGATCCAGGCCGGGCACCGCGCCGGCCCGCGATCAGACCGCCGTGCCGCCGACCGTCAGCCCGCGCATCTTCAGCGTGGGCTGCCCGACGCCCACGGGCACGCCCTGGCCCTGCTTGCCGCAGGTGCCGATGCCCGCGTCCAGTGCCATGTCGTTGCCGATCATGGAGACCTGCGTCAGCGCGCTCGGCCCGTCGCCGATCAGCGTCGCGCCCTTCACCGGCGCGCCGATCCTGCCGTCCTCGATCATGTAGGCCTCGGAGGCGGAGAAGACGAACTTGCCGGACGTGATGTCCACCTGCCCGCCACCGAAGTTCACGGCATAGAGGCCGCGCTTCACGCTGCGGATGATCTCCTCCGGCGCGTGCTCGCCGCCCAGCATAACCGTGTTCGTCATGCGCGGCATCGGCGCGTGCGCGTGGCTCTGCCGCCGCCCGTTGCCGGTGGGGGCAACCCCCATCAGCCGCGCGTTCTGCCGGTCCTGGATGAAGCCGGTGAGGATGCCGTCCTCGATCATCACCGTGCGGCTCGTCGGCGTGCCCTCGTCGTCCACGGTCAGCGAGCCGCGGCGGTCGGGGATGGTGCCGTCATCGATCACCGTCACGCCCTTGGAGGCCACGCGCTGGCCCATCAGCCCCGCGAAGGCCGAGGTGCCCTTGCGGTTGAAGTCGCCCTCCAGCCCGTGCCCGATCGCCTCGTGCAGCAGGATACCCGGCCAGCCCGGGCCGAGCACCACCTCCATCTCCCCGGCCGGGGCGGGCACGCTGCCGAGGTTTAGCACCGCCCCGCGCAGCGCCTCGTCCACCGCCGCCTTCCAGGAATCGGCGCCGAGCACGCGGTCATAGGCGAAGCGCCCGCCCATCCCGTAGCTGCCGGTTTCCCGCCGCCCGTCGGCCTCCACCACGACGGAGACGTTCAGCCGCACGAGCGGGCGCAGGTCCGCCACCTCCCGCCCGTCGCCCCGCAGGATCCGCACCGCCTGCCATTCGCCGTAGAGGGAGGCCATCACCTGCACCACGCGCGGGTCGCGCGCGCGGGCGAAGGCATCGATCTCGGCCAGCAGCGCGGCCTTGGCGGCGAAATCCATCGCGTGCAGCGGGTTGGCGGGGTCGTAGAGCCGGGCATTGGTCGCGCGCGGCGGCTCGGCCACGCGGATGGCGCCATCGCCGGGCAGGCCGCGCACGGCGGCGGCCGCGCGCTTCAGGGCGGGGGCTGTGACCTCGCCCGCATGGGCATAGGCGGCGGCCGCGCCCCGCACGGCGCGCAGGCCGAAGCCGCGCTGCGTGTCGAAGGTGGCGGAGCGGATGCGTCCATCTTCCAGGCTCAGCATCTCGCTCTCCCGGTATTCGAGGAACAGCTCTCCGTCCTCTGCGCCCGAAAGCGCGTCGGCGGTCACGCGCGCGGCCTCCCCGGCGTCGAGTTCGCGGAAGAACAGGCGCGCGGTGGCGTCGAGCGGTGTGTCGTTGCTCATGTGGTTGCCTCATCGGCCGGCGGCACAGCCAGCGTCACGGTGGTGCCCTGCCCAGGCGTGCTGTCGAGGGTCAGGTCGATCCCCATCGCCCCCGTCAGCGCGCGGGCGAGGTAGAGGCCGAGGCCGGAGCCGGCGTAGCGCCGGTCCAGCCCCGCCTCGAGCTGCGTGAAGGCCTCGAAGGCGCGGGGAATGTTCTCGGGCGCCATGCCGATGCCCGTATCGGCGAGGGTGATCAGGCTGCCGCCCCCATCGGCGGGCGATGCGGACAGCGTCACCCGCCCGCCCGCGGGGGTGAACTTCACGGCATTGGAAAGCAGCGCGTCGAGCACCTGCCGCAGCCGCGCGGCATCCCCGCGCATCGATGGCAGCCCTTCCGGCACGTCGAGGCAAAGGTCGATCCCCGCCTCCTTCACCGCCTTGCGCCGGGCAAGGGCGGCGGCGCGCAGGATCGGCGCGGGGTCGAAGACCGCCTCGCGCAGGAAGAGCGTGCCGGCTTCGATCCGCGTTGCCTCCAGCAGCCCGTCCACCAGGTTCAGAAGCTGCTGCCCCGCGGCCAGGACCTCGGCGGCGTGCGCGCGGATCAGTTCCGGCCGGCTCTCCTCGAGGATCGCCTCGGAGAAGCCGATCACCACGTGGAGCGGCGTGCGCAATTCATGCGTCATCGTGGCCAGGAAGCCCGATTTCGTGCGGGAGGCCGCCTCGGCCGCATCGCGCGCGGCCTCCAGCTCGGCCCGCACGCGCCGCTCCTCCGTCACGTCGCGATAGGTGCGGATGAAGCCACCATCGGGGGTGAGGTCGGTGCGCACCTCCAGCAGCGTACCGTCCGGCCGGCGGCGGACGTAGCGGTTGCGCGTCTCCAGCAGCCGTTCGCCGCGGGATTCGACGAAGGTCTGCGCGTCCTTCGCGTCCAGGCCGAACTCCTTTGCCGCCATCTGCAGGGCGCGAAGCTCCAGCAGGTTCCGACCGGGCTTCATCTGCTCCTCGGTCAGCCCCGCCATCTGCGCGGCGAGCGCGTTGGCCGCGATCAGGTTGGCCTGGGCGTCGAAGAGGGCGATCCCGGCGGGCTGGTTATCCAGCATGGCGCGCAGCGTCGCCGCGCGGCGCTCGGCCTGCTCCTCGGCATGGGTCAGGGCGGTGACGTCGGTCATCACCACCACCTGCCCGCCGTCCGGCAGCGGCACTATGCGGACCGTCATGATGGTGCCGTTGGGCCGGAAGCGCCTGCGCTCGGTCAGCTCGGACGGCAGTGGCCGGTCCTCGACGAGGAAGGGCGGCACGTCCCGGCCGTCGGGGCCGTACTCGCCCTGCGCGATCCGCCGCGCCGCGATGTCGCGCATGTGCTCGCCGACCGTGACCTCCGATCCCGCCATGATGGACTGATAGGCGTCGTTCACCATGCGCACGCGCTTGTCGGGCCCGTAGACGAGGACGCCGTGCGGCAGGGCGGAGAGCACGCCGTCGAGCAGCTTCGCGCGGTCCTGCGCCTCCTGCTCGGCTTGGCGAAGGGCGGTGACGTCGCCGACCTCGGTGAGCACGCCGCCCCCTGGGACGGGGCGCGCGCGGAGCCAAAGGGTGGAGCCGTCCGGCCGCTCCCGCCGGAACACGGTCGTGCCCTTCACCCCCATGAGGGTGAGATTGGCCACGTCCTCCGGCGCCATGCGGTCCAGTTCGCCCGCCTGGCGCAGCCGCTCGAACAGCTCGGTGCGCTTCATGCCGAGCCGGACGCCCCCGGGCCCCGCGCCGATCAGGCGCTCATAGGCCCGGTTGAAATAGGTCAGCCGCGCGGCGTCATCGGTGACCGAGATGCCGGTGTCGAGCCGCTCAAGAATCGCCTCCAGCAGCGCCGCGTGCTCCACCGCCTCCGATTCGGAGCGGCGGACGCCCGTGATGTCCACGGAGAGGGTCACCGATCCGCCGCCCGGCAACGGCGTGCTCATCACCTCGTGCCAGCGCCCGCCGACGCTCCGTACGAGCTGGCGATGCGGTCGCGCATGGTGAAGGAGGGGAGGGGCCACTCCGCCCTCAGGGCCGAAATGTCCGGCCTTCGCGAGCCGCGCGGTCACTTCGGCGGCGGGGGTGCCGGGGGGGAGGGGTTCCGCGCCCAGTCCGGCCTGAGCCCAGAAGCCGGAATTGGCGTACTGAAGCAGTCCCGCGCCGTCGAAGATCGCTGCGCCCGCGGGCAGGACCTCGAGCACGGCCCGAAGAGGGAAGTCGTCGGGAGGGGAGGCCTTCACTCCCCGCGGTCCGGGCGTGGCCTTCGCAGGCCGTGCAGGAGGATGAGGGCGCCCGCCAGGACGCCCACCGCGACCGTCTGGTGCAGCGTGCCCAGCCAGACCGGCACGAAGTTCAGCAGCGTCGCGACCCCCAGGCCGTACTGCAGCATGACCACCCCTGCGAAGCCGACCGCCGCGTGCCGGGCCCAGCCCGCCGGCAGCCGCCGCAGCGCCAGCCCCGCCAGCACGAGGGAGACGAGGCCCGCGAGGCTCGCCAGCAGGCGGTGGTTGAACTGCACCGCCGCGACGTTCTCCACGAGGTTGCGCGCGAAGGGGGTCAGCGCGCCATAGCCTTCCGGTACCAGCCGCCCGCCCATTAGCGGGAAGGTGTTGTAGTCGAGGCCAGCGCGGATGCCCGCGACGAAGCCGCCCGCCAGCATGGCCAGCACCACGAGCCCCGCCGCCGCATGGGCCAGCGGCCGCAGCGGCGTGGCCTCCGCCGGCGCGTCCCGGCGCGGGTGAAGCAGCGACAGCGCGGTCCGGAGCAGCGCGCCGAAGAGGAACAGCGCGAGGCCGAGATGGATCACCAGCCGCCAGGGCGACACGGCCGTGCGATCCGCCTCGAAGCCGGAGGCGACCATGAACCAGCCCACTGCCCCCTGCAGCCCGCCGAGCGCGAGAAGCACCAGCAGCCGCCGCCCGTAGCCCCGCGGGATGCCCCCGCGCAGCCAGAACCAGACGAGGCCCGCCGCGTAGACGAGACCGATCAGCCGCCCCCAGAGCCGGTGCGTCCACTCGAGCCAGAAGATGCCCTTGAAGCCCTCCAGCCCAAAGCCGCGGTTCACCAGCTCGTACTGCGGGATGGTGCGGTAAAGCTCGTAGAGCCGGTTCCACTCCGCCTCGTTCAGCGGCGGCAGGGTGCCTCGGAGGGGCGCCCATTCCATAATCGAGAGACCCGAGCCCGTGAGGCGTGTCGCACCACCGAGCGCCACCATCACCCAGACCATCGCGGCCACCACCAGCAGCCAGGTCGCCACGGCGCGTGAGCGGCCATCGGGCGCGGCCGCGGTGCTGAGATAAGGTGCATGAGCGTCGAAGGGCATGATGTCCGGCAAATGGGGTGGCCAACAGATTACTGCACCCCGAAGAAGTACGCACGGCCATGCGGGGCAAGGGTGCCCCGAGACGCCTCGGTCTCCGAAACGGTCTGCTTGTCCCCGAAAAGCCCTTGGGAGCTGCCGCGCTGGACGCGCCCCCGGCCCCCTGCTACCCCCCGCCGCCGGATGTCCCTGCCTCCCTCCCTGCCCGGCAGCCGGGCTTCCGGCCCCTCCGAGACCGCGCTCCCCGGACCGCCGGCCGGGCCCGGCCGGCGCGGCGAGTGGCCCGGTTCCGCGCGCGCGATCGGCCCCGAGATCAGCCCCGAGATCAGCGTCGTCGTACCCGTGCGGAACGAGGCCCCCAACATCGCGCCGCTCGTCGCCGAGATTTCCGCGGCCCTCTCGGGCGTGCCGCACGAGATCGTCTATGTGGACGACGGCTCCACCGACGGCACTGCCGAGGCCGTGCGCGAGGCCGCCTGCTCCGCGCCGGTGCGGCTACTGCGCCACGCCACCTCCTGCGGGCAGTCGGCGGCCGTGGTCAGCGGCGTCCGCGCCGCCCGCGCCCCCTGGATCGCGACCCTCGACGGCGACGGTCAGAACGACCCGGCGGACATCCCCCGCCTTTGGGCCCGTGCCCGGGTGGAAGGGGAGGGAGCGCTCGTCGCGGGCTGGCGCAAGACCCGCAAGGATACGACGACGAAGCGCCTGACCAGCCGCATCGCCAACCGCGTGCGCGCCCGGCTGCTGGGTGACGCGACGCCCGATACCGGCTGCGGCCTGAAGGTCTTCGCGCGGGACCTGTTCCTGAGCCTCCCCCATTTCGACCACATGCACCGCTTCCTCCCGGCCCTCGTGCTGCGCGGCGGCGGGCGGGTCGTCAGCGAGCCCGTGGGGCACCGGCCGCGGGTCCGCGGCGTCTCCAACTACGGCACGCTGGACCGGCTCGCCGTGGGCATCGTGGACCTGCTGGGCATGATGTGGCTCCAGCGCCGGTGGAAACGCCCGCGCCTGCTGCCCGAGGACGCGCCCCGCGCGGGGGCGCCCGGCGCATGAGCACCGCGGCCACCCCGCGCCCTGCCATCGCGGCGGCCGGGCGGCTGGCGCTTCTGGCGCTGGGCCTCGGCTTCGCGGGCTGGATCATCCGCACCCTCGGCCTCGCGCCCGGCGGCGAGACCGGCACCGCCTGGGTGGACCACTGGATCCGCGGCCAGGGATTGCAGGGGGAGGCGGTCTTCCTCGCGGTGGGCGCGGCGGCGGCGGCGGCGGGGCTGCCTCGGCAGGGGGTCGCCTTCCTCGGCGGCTACGCCTTCGGCGCGCCGGTCGGCACGGGGCTGGCCCTGGTGGCGCAGGTTCTCGGCTGCGCGGCCTCCTTCGGCTGGGCGCGGCTGCTCGGGCGCGACTGGGCGGCGCGCCGGCTGGAGGGCCGCTTCGGCCGCCGCCTGCGGCCCCTGCACGACCGGCTGGTGGCCAGCCCCTTCGGCGCCACCCTCGCGCTGCGCCTGCTGCCGGTCGGAAACAACCTTGCCCTCAACCTCCTTGCGGGGCTCTCGGGCGTGCGGATGGCCCCCTTCGTCCTCGGCTCGGCAATCGGTTACCTGCCGCAGACCCTCGTCTTCGCGCTGCTCGGCAACGGGGTAGCGGTGGACCGCATGGCGCAACTCGTCCTCGGCGGGGCGCTCTTCCTCGTCTCCGTCGCGCTCGGCGCCTGGCTGCTGCGCCGCGAGCCGCCGGTCGCCTGAGGGACGGCGGCGAAGGTAAGCCCTCCCGACGAGGTTCCTACGGCCGCTCCAATGCTTTTTCGAAGCAGGACCATTCCCCTCTGATGCCGCAGGGCAACACGCGGCAGCACTCGCTCTCGTTTTCGTGATCTTCGCTGGGGTATGGGGCCTTCCTCGCTTATTCGAGGACACGATTCCGCCCTAATTGCCACGGTATCGACATGATCTCCCGGTTATCGGCGTTTCTGACCACCCTTTTCCTCGTCGCGGCCTTCCCGGAGCACAGTGCCGCCGCCTTCGAGGCCACTGCCGAAATCGGAACCGCGCAGCCTCGTGCGCCGAAGGCGATTTTTCCCTCGCCCCCGCTGCGGCTCGACTGGAACAGCCCCGACAAGGCGCTATGGGTCACGGGCGAGAGCCCGGCGCCTGCGTGGGACGCCGCCGGAAGCATCACCTCCGCCAGTGGATGGGGCTCGGCCGGATTGCGACACGAGACCTCTCGGGTCTGGGGTCTCGCCCTCACCAGCATGCCGCTGATCCGCTCCGCTGCCCTCTGGCGGGAGGGGGAGGCAAGGTCCCGCCAGGCCATCGGGGCGGCCCTGGTCGAGGAGCTCAGCCTCGCGCTCCCCGGCGGCCCCCGGCTGCGTGCCAAGGCCGGGATCGGACAGCGGGCGGGCCTGGCCGATCCCGGAGGGCGGGGCACCGCGCCCGGTCTGGCCTTCAGGGCGGAGGCGGGCCTCTCCACCAGCCTCGGCTTTCTCGGCCGGGCCGGAACTCGCCTTGACCTCCAGATCGTCTCGCTCAAGGGGCTCGGCGGAGCCGGCGGGCAGGCCACCTGCGAGGTAAAGCTCGAACTCGCCGCTGAGCGCGCGCTGCCGTTGCGCCTTGGCGGTTCCTGCCCCGGGGCCCCGGGCGCGGCGCACGTCACCCTCGGCATCGGCGGCTGGTTCTAGGGCGGCCCACCCGGGACGGAGCGAGCCGCCGGCCTTACCGCCAGCCGGGTGCGCCCAGCAGGCCCATCAGCCGCTCCAGCAGATCGAACAACCCGGAAGGGGCGGCTGGCGGCGCGCTGCCCTCGGGCTGGCGGGCACGGAAGCGGGCCAGCGCGGCTGGGGTGTCGGAAAGCCGGAGTTCCACCGGCTCCACCATCGCCTGGGCCTCGGGCACCAGCATCCCACCGACCCGCACCAGCACGCGGTCCGCTCCGGGCAACTCCGCCGCGGCTCGGGCCAGGTCCGCCTCGCGCGGCGCGCAGACAAGCGAGAACCCTTCCAGCGCGCAGGGCAGTTCGAAGAGCCGGTTGGGCGGGAAGCGCAACTGCACCGTGCCGGCCAGAGCCAGCGCCCCGCGCGCCGCTCCCTCCAGCGAGAGGTCGCGCGCCGCCACCACCGGCACCAGCCGCCCGCCGCGCTCCGCGACCTCCAGCACGAGGGGCGCGAGGCCGGGCGCAGCGGGCTGCACCGGCCGGTTGTGCATCATCCGGCACTCCGCGCGGTCCGTCATGCGGTCGAGCCGGCAGGAGAGCAGCCAGGGCCCGAAGCTCTCGGTACCGGCGACCGGCGGCACCCCCTGCGCAAGGGCGGGCCCCACGGCGAGGAGGAAGAGGGCGAAAAGGCGGTGCATGACTCCACATTTGCACAGCAGCCGCGACGCCGCTTCCCGCGATCACGTGACCGACGAACCCCCGGAGACTCCCGCATGCGCCAGATCCGCTTTCCCGACGGCAAGGAGGTGCCCGCCCTCGGCCAGGGCACCTGGCACATGGGCGAGCGCGGCGCCGATCGCCGGGCCGAAGCCGACGCGCTGCGCCTCGGTCTCGACCTCGGCCTGACGCTGATCGACACGGCCGAGATGTACGCCGATGGCGGCGCGGAGGAGGTGGTGCGCGAAGCGCTCGCGGGCCGGCGTGACGAAGCCTTCGTCGTCAGCAAGGTCTATCCGCAGAACGCCTCCCGCGCGCGCATGGCGAAGGCCTGCGAGGCCAGCCTGCGCCGCCTGGGGATGGAGACGATCGACCTCTACCTCCTCCACTGGCGCGGCGGCGTGCCGCTCGCCGAGACGGTGGAGGCGTTCGAGGCCCTGATCCGCGCCGGCAAGATCCGCCGTTGGGGCGTCTCCAACCTCGACCTGGACGACCTTGAGGAACTCGGCGCCGCGCTGCCGGACTGCGCAACCGACCAGGTCCTGTACAACCTCGAGGCGCGGGGCCCGGAATACGACCTTCTTCCCTTCTGCACAGAGAAGGGAATACCGGTCATGGCCTACTCGCCGGTGGGGCAGGGAGGACGGCTGCTGCGCAACCCGGCGCTGCTGAAGGTCGCGGCTCGGCACGGCACCGGGGCGGCCGCGGTCGCCCTGGCCTTCGTGCTGCGCCGGGAGGGCGTGATCGCCATTCCCAAGGCCGGCGACCCCGCGCATGTCCGCGAGAATGCGGCCGCCGCCGCCATATCGCTCTCGGAGGAGGACCTGCGCGACCTCGACGCCGCCTTCCCGCCGCCGCGGCGCAAGACCGCGCTCGCGATGCTCTGACGGCTGGCGTGGCTACTGGACGCCGTGCTCCGTGCCGGGCGGGTTCACCCCGAGGCTCCGCATGGCGTCCACCAGCTCCCGCGTGCGGAAGGGCTTGCGGAGGAAACGCTCCTTCGGCCCGAACTCCCGCCCGTTCCCATGCGCCGGCCGGCCGGTGAGATAGATCACCGGCAGGTTGGGATGCTGCTCCTGCGCCAGGCGCGCGGCCTCGAAGCCGGACGGGCCGGGACCAAGGTCGATATCCGTCAGCAGCAGGCTGCAGCCTGCGCTGGAGGCAATCTGCTCCAGCGCATCGTCGGCCGTGGTGGCCGGCCGAACGGCAAAGCCTTCCGCCTCGATGATGTCTGTCAGGACATCCCGCACGAGGTCGTCGTCTTCCAGCACCACCACGTCGAAGTTCGGCCCGGGCAAGTTCATGAAATCCTCCGCACGCATAACGCGGAGAAGCGAGGAATGTTCGGTAACGAAGGGTTGGAAGGCGATGACAGGAGCGGTTCGGGTTGCGGCCGCGGGCGAAGCGGGCTCTTGTCGCACCAGGTGAGATAGAGGGATTCAGATGAGCAGAGGGGCACCGTTGCGCGTCGCCGTGGCCGGACTGGGCGCGGTGGGAACGGCGGTCGTCGCCGCGCTGGAAGCGGGACTGCCTGGCTGCGTGCTCGCCGCCGTCTCCGCGCGCGACCTCGGCGCCGCCCGCGCCCGCCTGGCCGCGGATGTGCCCGTCGTGCCGCTGGAGGATCTGGAACCCCTGGCGGACATCGTGGTGGAAGCCGCGCCAGCCGCGCTCCTCCCGGCCATTGCGGAGCCATTCCTGCGCGCCGGCAAGGGCGTGGTCGTGCTCAGCGCCGGCGCGCTGCTGCGGGCCGGGCACCTGATTGACCTTGCGCGCGAGTACGGCGGGCAGATCACCGTGCCCACCGGCGCGCTGCTTGGCCTCGACGCCGTGGCCGCCGCGGCCGAAGGGGTGATCCACTCCGTGCGGATGGTGACGCGAAAGCCCGTGCGTGGCCTGCTCGGCGCGCCCTACCTCGTCGAGAACAAGATCGCGATCGAGGAAATCACGGAGCCCCTGCGCGTCTTCAAGGGCACCCCGCGCGAGGCCGCGATCGGCTTTCCCGCCAACCTCAACGTCGCCGTGGCCCTCTCCCTCGCCGGCATCGGGCCAGACCGGACCGAACTCGAGATCTGGGCGGACCCGGCGCTCACCCGCAATACCCACCGCATCGAGGTGGAGGCGGACTCGGCCAGCTTCTCCATGTCGATCGAGAATATCCCGAGCGAGAACCCCAAGACCGGCCGCATCACCGCCCTCTCGGTCCTCGCCTGCCTGCGCCGGATGAGGGCACCGCTGCGCGTCGGTACCTGAGGCCGGTTCTGGCGGCCGCCAGAGAAGGCTCCGTCCTCTCCGGCACCTCACCCGCCAAGGGCCTGAGGCCTTTGGATCCCCGCCTGGCTATCGCGGGTGCGATGATCGGGGGCGGTATTCTTGAGCGCCCTTCCTGGGCATGCGGTCGCCTCGGGTCAGTGACCCGAGGCGCACCGGCCACGAAGACGTTCAAATTGACAGAAAAAGATGATGGTGAGAGGTCTGGGGAGAGGAAGAATTCTTTCTTTCCCTCCCCAGCGTCACCAGTCGAGAACGAAGCCCGCCCTCAGGAAGCCCGCCCGCGCGCGACCATCCGGGCCAGTTCGTCCACGCCGAGGAAGCGCGGCGCGCTGCCCGCTGCCAGGGCGTCGAGGCTCGGCGCGGGCAGGCCGAGGCGGCTGGCGTAGATCCAGGAATAGGCGAGCACGCGCTGCACGTAGGCGCGCGTCTCGTTGAAGGGGATGCTTTCCATGAACAGGAAGGGATCTTCCCGGTGCCCGTTGGCGGGCATCCAGCGCGAGAGATTGCCCGGTCCCGCATTGTAGGCCGCGAGGAGGCGAATGAGGTTTCCCTGCACGTTCTCCTGGCCGGAGAGCTGGAGGAGGTAGCGCTGCCCGAGCTCCAGGCTGTAGCCGGGGTCGTGCAGACGGCGGCTCCCACCGTCGCGCAGGGCCGCGTCGCCGGTGATGTAGGCAGCGGTGGCGGGCATCACCTGCATCAGCCCGCGCGCCCCGGCCGGGGAGACGGCGTCGGGGTCGAAGTTCGATTCCTGCCGCGCCAGCCCGTAGATCAGCGAGGGGTCGGCCCGCCAGCCGCCCTGCGGCTCCAGCCTCGGCACGGGGAAGCGAGCGTAGTCGCGCGGCCGCCCGTCCGCCGCCTGGGCCTGGGAGGCAAGCATCGTCGCCAGCTCGGTCATGCCCGAGCCCGTCGCTGCGGCCAGCATGCCGCGGGCGAGCGCCGGGTTGCCCTGCGCTACGGACCAGAGGCGGCGCAGCTCCGCCTCGGCGCGCGCCTTCTGGCCGATCTGGATGAGGGCGAGGGCGCGCCAGCCCCCGGCGGTCTCGGCCAGCGCGGCGGCCTCGGCTTCCCCGGCCACGTCGCTCTCCCAGGCGAAGCCAGGGGGCAGGCCGAGGGCGCGGCGCGCGACCAGCCCGTAGAAGGTGCGCGGCTCCTGCGAGGCCTGGAGCATCCAGGGCACGTAGCCCTGCGGCCGGCGGGAGCGGACGGCGGCGCGGGCGGTCCAGAAGGCGGCGGCGGAGCGCAGCACGGCCGGCGCCCTCTCGTTGCGCGCGGCCATCTCGAAGAAGGGCAGGGCGCCGTCGTGCTGCCCGAGCCCCCAGGCGGAGAGCCCGGCGAGATAGGCGGCCTGGGCTGGTGCCCCCGGCGCACGGGCGGCCATGGAGGCGACGCGGAAGGCCTCCGCATCCTTGCCGGAGGTGAAGAGGGCCTGCGCTACGTCAGTTTGGAGCGCCGCGGCATAGGACGGCGTCATGCCCCGCGTGCTCGCGATGTGCCGCAGCGCCTCCGCCACCTCGCCGCGGCCCGCCATGTCCCGCACCGTGCGGTCGAGAGCAGGGTTGCGCAGCATCGGCGTGCGAGCGGCGGTAGGCGGCTCACGCTCCTCGGGTGGCACCTCCTGGCCTGGGGCGGGCACCGTCTCGGCCGCGGGCTCGCCGGGCAGGGGGGGCACCTCCGCGCCACGCGGCAGGCGGGCGACCAACATCGTGTGCAGCCGCGGCGCGTCCGGGTAGTCCGCGTTTTCGGAGAGCCAAGCGCGCAGCTCGGCAGTACTCGGCTCCACTCCGCCGGGGCGCCAGCGGTCGGCCAGCACGTGGCCGATCAGGCGGCGGTCGTCCAGCCGCTCGGCCTCGCGCATGGCCTGGGCCATGTCGCCGCGCGCCTGCAGCTCGAAGATCCGCCGCAGCCGGGCCGCATCGGAAGGGGCGAGGGGCTGGGGCAGCCGCATGGGGGACGGCGGCTGGGCCGCGGCCGCGAGCGGCGTGCGCGCGAAGGAGAGGGCGATCTCCTGCGGCGTCTCCATCTGCCGCAGCCGCCCGGCGGGGCGGGTGAGCGGGATGGGCTCCGGCTCGTGCGGGATGACCTCGACAAGGCGGAGCGGCGGGCGGCCCCGCGTCTCTCGCTGCACGGTGCGGGCGGCGCGCGCCTTTGAACCGCGCGATGCCGGCTGGGCCATGGCCTGGGCACGGCCGTGCCGCGCCTTCCGGGGCGCCTCGGCGGCCGCATGGGCCTGGCGTCCGGCCGCGCGGGCGGGGCCTGGCCGCGGCGCGGCGGCGCGGGTCGCCCGCTGGTGATCGCGCGGCAGGACCTGCTCGCGGCGCGGATGGCTCTCCGATGCGCGATGCGGGGCGGCTTCGGCGAGTGGCGCGCACAGGGCGAACGCCATCACCAGGGCCAACCACGCCACGCGCCTTCGCCGGGGGGGACGGCGATCGAGCCCGGGGGGGGAAGCTCGCATGAGGACGCAGGCGTTAAGGGCTGGCGCCGGGCGGGGCAACCCGCGAGCGCGTGATGGCGGCCGCCCGCGACCGTGAATCAATGACTTGGCGGCAAGGCGCCCTTCACGTTCCGTTCACTGAACCGTCTCGGGCGGTGGCGCATCCAAGGCGCGGCGGAGCAACCGAAGGTCGGTCCAGGCATCCCGTTTCGCCGCCGGCTGCCGCAGAAGATAGGCCGGGTGGAGGGTCGCGAGCGTCGGAACCGGCCCCAGCCCGGGTACCTCAAGCTGATGCCAGCGGCCGCGCAGCCGGGTGATCCCCTCGTTCCGCCGCAGCAGCGCCTTGGCCGCCGTGCCGCCCAGCAGGACGATGTGCCGGGGCCGCACCAGCGCGAGGTGACGCAGGACGAAGGGCGTGAAGACCGTCATCTCCGCGTCGGTCGGCGTGCGGTTCCCCGGGGGGCGCCAGGGAAGGATGTTGGTGAGATAGGCGTTCCGTGCCCGCTCCACCCCGATGCTGGCCAGCATCCGGTCCAGCAGCCGGCCGGAGACGCCGACGAAGGGCTTGCCCTGCCGGTCCTCGTCCGCCCCCGGAGCCTCCCCGATGAGGACGAGGCCGGAATCCGGCACCCCATCGGCCAGGACGAGATTGCCTGCCGTCTCCCGCAGCGGGTGGTTGAGGGCGGTGAGCGCCGCCCGCAAGGCGTCCAGGTTGTCGGCGCCCGCGGCCAGCTCGCCGGCGCGGAGAGAGGCGGGGGCGAAGGCCGCAGCGGGCGGGGCGGCCGGGCGGGCAGGGGCGGGCGGCGGCGAGGGCACGGCCGGCCGCGTGACCTCGGCCACCGGGGGCGCCGGCATGGGGGCCACCCGTGCGCGGGTGCGGTCCTGCGGCACCTCCTCAAGCGCCTCGTCGGCGCCCCAGGCGATCTGCAGTTCCAGCGCGGCGAGCAGGGCCGCGGTCTCGGCCTCGTCCAAGTCCATCTCCCCGGTATCGCCTCCCCGGCGACCCCTGTGCAATGCCATGCAGGGGGATGGGGTTACAGCCGGCCCAGGGCGGCGCTACATCCAGGGCCTGTTCAGGAGGAGCGCCCGTGTCCGAACGCGAGAGCATGGAATTCGACGTCCTGGTGGTCGGCGGCGGCCCGGCCGGGCTGGCGGCCGCCATCCGGCTGAAACAGGCCGCGCCGGACGCCACCGTCTGCCTCGTGGAGAAGGGCTCGGAAATTGGCGCCCATACCCTGTCGGGCGCGGTGCTGGAGCCGCGGGCGCTGGACGAGCTGTTCCCAGACTGGCGCGACGCCCCCCCGGCGCTGATGACGCCCGCCGGCGACGACCGCTTCATGCTGCTGACCGAGAAGCGCGCCATCAAGTTGCCCACGCCGCCCGCGATGGACAACCACGGCAACTACATCGTCTCCCTCGGGAACGTCTGCCGCTGGCTCGGCGCGCGCGCCGAGGCGATGGGGATCGAGATCTACCCGGGTTTCGCCGCCTCCGACCTCGTGGTCGAGGACGGGCAGGTGAAGGGCGTGGTGGCCGGCGTGATGGGCATCACGAAGGAGGGCGAGGAGGGGCCGGACTTCCAGCCGGGCATGGAGCTCCGCGCCACCTACACGATCTTCGCCGAGGGCTGCCGCGGATCACTCACCAAGCGCCTGTTCGAGATGTACGACCTGCGCAAGGACTGCCAGCCGCAGACCTTCGCGCTGGGCATGAAGGAGCTGTGGGAGATCCCGAAGGAGAAGCACACGCCGGGCCTGGTGTGGCACTCCACGGGCTGGCCGCTGAAGAGCGACACCTATGGCGGCTCCTGGCTCTACATGCTCGGCGAGAACCTCGTCTCGATCGGTTTTGTGGTCGGGCTGGACTACAAGAACCCCTGGCTCTCGCCTTTCGACGAGTTCCAGCGCTTCAAGACCCACCCCGCCGTGCGCGGCTTCCTCGAGGGCGGCAAGCGCATCGCCTACGGCGCCCGCGCGCTGAACGAGGGCGGCGCGCAATCCGTGCCGCGCCTGGTCTTCCCCGGCGGCATGCTGGTGGGCGACACCGCGGGCTTCCTCAACGTGCCGAAAATCAAGGGCACGCACACCGCGATGAAGAGCGGCATGGTCGCGGCCGAGGCCGTGGCCGCGGCGCTCGCCAGCGGCAGCCCGCCGGCGGTGCTGGAGAGCTACCCCGAGGCCATCCGCCACTCCTGGGTCTGGGACGAGCTGCACAGCGTGCGCAACATTCGCCCGGGCTTCGCGAAATACGGCTTCTGGGGCGGCATGGCCGCGGCCGCGCTCGACACCTACGTGTTCCGCGGCAAGGCGCCCTGGACCTGGGTGCACCACGCCGACCACGAGACGCTCAAGCCCGCCGCCGAGAGCAAGCGCATCACCTATCCCAAGCCCGACGGGAAGCTCACCTTCGACCGCCTTTCCTCCGTGTTCCTCTCGAACACGAACCACGAGGAGAACCAGCCGAGCCATCTCGTTCTGCGCGAGCCGACGCGCTGGAAAGGCGTGAACTGGGACCAGTTCCGCAGCCCCGAGAGCCGCTACTGCCCGGCGGCGGTCTACGAGGCCGTGGGACCGGAGGCGGAGCGCGAGCTGCGCGGCACGCCCGACGCCGAGGCGACCGGGCAGGGCGCCACGACCGAGGCCGGCGATGCCGCCGTGCACCTCGTCATCAACGCGCAGAACTGCGTGCACTGCAAAACCTGCGACATCAAGGACCCCACGCAGAACATCGACTGGCGCACGCCGGAAGGCGGCGGCGGGCCCAACTACATCGGTGGCATGTGAGGATCGACGAGCAGGTTGTCCTCGTCACCGGCGCGGGCCGCGGGCTGGGGGCGGCGATCGCCACCGCCTTCGGCCGCGCCGGCGCGCGCGTGATGGTGAACTACCGCCGCAGCGCCGAGGCCGCGGTGGCCGTCGCCGCGCCCTTCGGGGACCGCGCGGCGGCCGTGCGGGCGGACGTGACGGACGCGGCCGCCGTGTTCACCATGCTGGGCGAGGCGGAGAAGCACTTCGGCACCAGCGTCACAACCGTCGTGCACAACGCCCTCTCGGACTTCCGCTTCAACGGCGACGCGCGGCCGAAGATCGGCGAGATCGCCTGGACCGACTTCGCGCCTCAGATGGAGGTCTCCCTCCACGGCGCGCTGAACCTCATCCAGGCGGCCGCGCCCGCCATGGCCGCGCGCGGCTTCGGCCGCATCGTCACCATCGGCACGAACCTGTTCCACAAGTTGTTAGTAGTTTGCCGGTCTGAGACACGAGTGAGACCGCTGGGCGTCCTCGCCTTGTGACCTAATGATTGGTGTGACCATCTACCTAGCGGCGCGCATCTATGGGTAGGACCGGCGGTCTCTGAACAGCAACTTCATCACCGGAAGTAGGAGACTAAAGAGCGCCGTGATCCTCAACGTCGTCGATCGGCGGAAGAACACCTACCGTTGGAAGAGCATCGACGTAATTGTCGAGCCGACTTGGCACGACAATGCCTTTGCCGACGGCGATCAGGCACCGCACGATTACAGCGAGCTTGGCTACGCAGCACGGAAGGGCGTCTCGCTGGCCGAGGCTGTCACGTGGGCGTTGTCGTTCACAGTGCCGTTGACCCTCTACCTCTACGATGAAGGGTGCGGCGCTGTGGACGATGGCTGCGCGCCGAACAGCGAAACTGCGGACTAAGTTACTGTCAGGGCTTGGGTCCGCACTCGACGCTGCTGCCCTTACATTAATCGACTCATGAATTTCGCACGGCTTTGGGGAAGGGAATCGGCTCTAGAAGTTCATAGAACTTGGCATCATAGCCGCTACTATCACCAATCATAATGACAGTATCGCTGAAGTCAGGCGAGGTGGTCTTCCAAAGTTCAACGGGTGTCACTTGCCCTGAATAAATTTCTCTTGCCCACCAATACTCTGGCTTCGCCTGCGGATCGGTTGGTGAGTCCTTGTGCATTTCATCGCCTTGCGTCGAACCAAGCCTCGAAGCTTATAGCTCCGATCGCTTGGGATCGAAGCTGGGAATGAAACCGGGAGTTTCCGGTATTTGGCAAGCATTAACGCGACGTCTTTCCACGTCTCCGGACAATCAAATTCCAGAACCCAGTGGTGCCGTACCACGACTACACCGCCGCCAAGGCCGCGCTGCTCTCGCTCACCCGCACCGCCGCGGCCGATCTCGGGCCACAGGGGATCACGGTGAACATGCTCTCGGGCGGGTTGCTCCGCACCACCGACGCGAGCGCCGCGACGCCCGAGGCGGTCTTCGATCTCATCGCGCAATCCACCCCGCTCCGCCGCGTGACGACGCCCGAGGAATTTGCCGACGCCGTCCTCTTCTTCGCGTCCCCCTGGAGCCGCGCGGTGACCGGCCAGAACCTTGTGGTGGATGGCGGCCTAGTCCGGGACTGATCAGTCCTCCCCGATCAGCAGGTTCAGCGCGCGCAAGATGAGGGCGCGCTCCGCCTCGTCAAAGGGTGCCAGCCTCTCCCTCTGATGGGCGCGGGCGGCGGCCAGCACCGGCTTCACCCGCGCGCGGCCTTTTGGCGTGATGTGGATCAGCACCCGCCGCCGGTCCTCCCGCGCGCCCTTGCGGCGCACCAGCCCGTCCGCCTCCATCCGGTCCAGCACCTTGGTCATGCTCGGCTGCTTCATCATGACCATCTCGGCCAACTGTCCGACCGCCAGCCCGTCCGCCTCCGCCAAGCAGGCCAGCACCCGCCATTCCGGCACGGACAGGTCCCACCCCTTCAGCGAGGCGTGAAAGGAGGACGAGACCGAATGGCTCGCCCGCGCCAGCAGATAGGGCAGGTAGGTCTCGGTGAAGGCCACGGGAAACCCATCCCTTTTCATATTTCTTGACGCCCGTCCCGTTCCCGGCCCGAATGCGCCGGCAGCGGGGAAGGGTGAGCATGTTTGCGGACCGCATCGAGCACAAGTGGATCGAGGCCTTCGCCGAGGTCCTGGCCAAATGCGCCGTCCGCCAGGGGGAGGTGGTCGCGATCCTCTCCGAGAGCCAGTCCCGCGCGCTGAACGTCCATCTGGCGGAACTCGCGCTTCTCCGCCTCGGTGCCCGGCCCTTCCACATCGTCCTGCCCACGGCGCGCAACCCCCACCCTGTGCCCATCCGTTCCACCGGCGCCAGCGAGGCCATCGAGGGCCTGGCCCCCGTGGTCAGTGCCCTCTCCGCGAGCTCGCTTGTCGTGGACCTCACCGTTCAGGGCCTGATGCACGCGCGGGAGACGGCCGCGATCCTGAAATCGGGCGCCCGCATCCTCTCCATCTCCAACGAGCACCCGGAGGCGCTTGAGCGGATGCGCCCGGACGACGCGCTTGCCGCGCAGGTCCGTGCCGCCACGAAGATGCTGCGCGCCTCCGGCCGCATGACCGTCCACTCCGCGGCCGGCACCGCGCTGGAAATCAACATGGCGGGCGCTTCGACGGTCGGCGTCTGGGGCTGGACCGACCGGCCGGGCACGCTGGCCCACTGGCCCGGCGGCATCGTCGTCAGCTTCCCTGCAGCCGGCACCGTGAACGGCACGCTCGTGCTCGACACGGGTGACATCAACCTCACCTTCAAGCGTTACCTCGCGGCCCCGATCCGCCTGACCATCGAATCCGACTACGTGACCGCCATCGAGGGCAGCGGCGCCGACGCCGAGATGCTGCGCCGGAGCTTCGCCGCCTGGGGCGACCGCGAGGCCTATGCCGTCTCCCATGTCGGCTTCGGCATGAACCCGGCCGCGCGCTACGAGGCGCTTTCCATGTACGACCAGCGCGACACCAACGGAACGGAGCTGCGTGCCGTCGCCGGCAACTTCCTCTTCTCCACCGGCGCCAACGAATTCGCCGGCCGCTACACCCCCGGCCATTTCGACATCCCGGTCATGGGCACGGACATCCTGATCGACGGCACCCCTGTGGTGCTGCGCGGGGAGGTACAACCGGTCTTCGGGTAATTCCGTGCTGGACAGGTCCATGACTTTTCATATGATCGTGGCGGCAACGAGGGCCTACACATGACCCCGGTCGTGATGCTGCATGGAATCGGCGCGGACAGCAGGCTCTGGCAGCCCCAGCGCGCCCCCTTCGAAGCGCGCGGCTACGCGGCCGTGCCACTCGACTTCCCCGGCTACGGCGCCCGCCCGCCGGTCGATGCCCTGGACTTCGAGACCATGGCCGCCGACGTGGAGGCGGCCATCGTCGCGCGCGGCCTGCAACGGCCCGTCCTGCTCGGCCACTCCATGGGCGGGATGGTCGCGCAGACCTTGCTGCGCCGCCGCCCCGACGCCTACGCCGCCGCCATCCTCTGCGCCACCAGCCCGGCTTTCGGGAATCCCTCCGGCGACTTCCAGCGCGAATTCGTCGCCGCCCGCCTGAAGCCGCTCGAGGAGGGGCGGACGCTCGCCGAGATCGCGCCCGACACCCTCTCGGTCCTCACCGGCCCGGGCGGCACCCCGTTCCGCGACCTGGCGATCAGGGCCCTTTCCGCCACCCCGCCGCAAACCTTCCGGGCCGCTGTCCGGGCCCTCGTCACCTTCGACGAGCGCGCCAGTCTCGGCGCCATCCGCATCCCCGTCCTCCTCCTGGCCGGCGAGGTGGACACCAACGCCCCCGCGCCGATGATGCAGCGCATGGCCGGCAAGATCCCTGGTGCCGCCTATGTCTGCTTGCCGAATATCGGCCACCTGCCGAACATCGAGGCGCCGGATGCCTTCGACGCCGCCGTCCTGGACTTCCTGGACCGCCACCTGAAAGGGAACCGCTGATGGACACCCTTCCCGCCGACCTGTTGCAGGACGAGCCGATCTTCGCGCCGGAAGCCTTCAACCTCACGCCGCAGCAGGCCGAGCTGACCGCCCGCGCCCGCCGCTTCGGCAAGGCGGTTCTGGCCCCGCGCGCCGCCACCTACGACCGTGAGGCGCGCTTCCCCATCGAGAACTTCCGCGACATGCACGGGGAAGGCCTCCTCCGCATCTGCGTGCCCGAGGAGGACGGCGGGGAGGGGGCGGACTTCACCACCTACTGTCTCACCGCCGCGGAGCTCGGCCGCTACTGCGGCGCAACGGCGCTCTCCTGGAACATGCATGTCTGCTCCACCCTCTGGTCCGGCCTGCTGTCGGAGGACCTGGAGATGAGCGAGGCCGACCGCGCCGTCCACCGCGCCCGCCGCGCCCGGCACTACCGCCGCATCGTGGAGGAGGGCGCCATCTACTCGCAGCCCTTCTCCGAGGGCGGCGCGGCGGCGGCCGGCGCCATCGCCTTCGGCACCGAGGCGCGGCCGGTGGAGGGCGGCTATATCGTCAACGGCAAGAAGATCTTCGCCAGCCTCTCCGGCGCCGCCGACTACTACGGCATCCTCTGCACCGAGCGAACCGGCGACGAACCCGCGAGCCGCCGCAACACCCTCTACCTCGCCATCCCCGCGAAGGCCGAGGGTGTCAGCATCGTGGGCGACTGGGACCCGTTGGGCATGCGCGGCACCGTCTCCCGCACGCTGCTGCTGAAGGACGTCTTCGTGCCGGAGGACGCGATGCTCATGCCGCGCGGCGTCTACTTCCAGGCCGCTGGCCGCTGGCCGCACATGTTCATGACGCTGACGCCGACCTATATGGGCCTCGCCCAGGCCGCCTACGACTTCGCCGTCGCCTATCTCCGCGGCGAGGTGCCGGGCACGCCCCCCGTCAAGCGCCGCATGTTCCCGACGAAGCAGATTGCCGTCGCCGAAATGCGGATCATGCTGGAGCAGACCAAGGCCCTCTGGTTCCAGGCTGTCCGCGAGGCCCGCCCGGACCCAACGCGCGAGCAGGTGCAGCGCGCCTATGCCGCGCAGTACACGGTGATGGAGAACGCGAACGCGCTGGCCACCAAGGCCATCCGCACCTGCGGCGGACAGGCGATGCTCCGCAGCCTGCCGCTGGAGCGCGTCTATCGCGACAGCCGTTGCGGCTCCCTCATGCTGCCCTGGACCGCGGAAATCTGCCTCGACCGCCTCGGCCGCGACACGCTCTACAAGCCCGGCGAGAAGGACGAGTGACCAACCTCGCCGCCCTTATCGACCGCAACGCGGCTTTCGCGCCCGAAAAGGTCGCGATCCGCTTCGAGGTCGAGGCGATCACCTACGCGCAGTTCGCAGCGGAGATCGCCCGGGCCGCGCACTTGCTGCGCGCGCATCACGGCGTCGGTCCAGGCGACCGAGTGGCCGTGCTGGCCGCCAACACCCCTGCCTATCTCTCGCTGCTCTACGCCTGCGCCCGCCTCGGCGCGATCCTGCTGCCGCTGAACTGGCGCCTCGCCGCGCCGGAGCTGCGCTACATCATCGAGCACGCCGAGCCGCGCGTCGTCTTCACCGAGCCTGCCTTTGCGGAAACGCTGCACGAGGCCGCGCCCGATCTAATCGCCGCCGCGCTCGTCATCCCCGAGGGCGAGGGCGACGCGGAAGGTCCCGGCACCCTCGAGAGTCCGCTGCTGCTCGTCTACACCTCCGGCACCACCGGCCGCCCCAAGGGCGCGCTGCTGACGCAGGAGGCGCTGTTCCACAACGCCGTCATGAGCCACCACATGCATGACATGACGGCGGCGGACCACGTCCTCGCCGTCCTGCCCTTCTTCCATGTCGGCGGGCTGAACATCCAGACCACGCCCGCCCTCCAGGCCGGTGCGACCGTCACGATCCACCCGCGCTTCGCCGCCGATGCGGTGCTGGCGGCGGTGGCGAGGGACCGCCCCAGCCTTCTCCTCACCGTTCCCGCCACGCTGCGCGCCCTCATGACCGCGCCGGGCTGGGCCACCACTGACTTCTCCTCGCTCCGCGCGATCAGCACGGGATCGGAGCCAGTGCACCCTGCCCTGGTGGAAGCCGTCACCGTCCGGGGCCTGCCATTGCTGCAAGTCTACGGCGCGACGGAAAGCTGCCCCATCGCCATCTACACGCGCCTCGGCTGCGCGACGACGGCGCCCACCTCCACCGGCCTGCCCGGTCTTCTCTGCGAAGGCCGCGTGGCAGACGACGACGGCCGCGACCTCCCGCACGGCACTGCCGGCGAGGTGCTTCTCCGCGGGCGCAACCTCTTCCGTGGTTACTGGCGCGACGAGGCTGCGACGGCTGCCTGCATGCAGGACGGCTGGTACCGCACCGGCGACATCGCCACCCGCGACGACGCCGGCCATTTTCACGTCCACGATCGCCGGAAGAACCTCATCATCTCCGGTGGCGAGAACATCTACCCCGCCGAGGTCGAGCGCGTGCTGCTGGAACACCCGGCTATCGCGGAGGCCGCCGTCCTCGGCGCGCCCGATCCGAAATGGCAGGAAGTGCCCGTCGCCTTCCTCGTGCTGCGCCCAGGCGCAGCACTCACGGAGGAAGCGGTGCGCGAGCACGTCCTCGCCCAGCTCGCCCGCTTCAAGGTGCCCCGTCGCATCGTCTTCACCAGCACCTTGCCGCGCACCGCCCTCGGCAAGGTCCGCCACTTCGAACTCCGCCCGCTGATGGAGACCGCCCGCGCATGACGCCGCTCGCCCGCCGCCTCCGGATCACCGTGCTCGGGGGCGGCAACGGCTCCTTCGCCGCAGCCGGCGATATGGCGCTCGCGGGCCACGAGGTCCGGCTCTGGCGGCGCGACGCGACGGCCGTCGAGGCCCACCGCGCGGCCGGCAGCACCATCGCCGTGAAGGATTCGCGTGGCACGCACGAGGCCCGCCTCGCCCTCGTCACCACGGACATGGCGGCGGCCCTCGACGGCGCCGAACTGATCCTCTGCCCCGCCCCCGCCACCGCGCAGCCCGACATTGCCCGCCTCCTCGCCCCCTACCTGGCGGACGGGCAGGTGGTCTTCCTTCCGCCCGGCACGCTCGGCACCGTCCTGATGGCCCGCGCGCTGCACGACGCCGGCCGCGCGCCGAGGGTGGCCTTCGCCGAGACCGGCACGCTCCCCTGGCTCGCCCGCAAGCACGGGCCGCACGAGGTTGCCATCACCGTCCGTGCCGTGCGCCTGCCCGTCGGCGTCTTCCCGCTCGACCGCGCGGAGATGGCGCTGGATGTCATCAGCGCCGCCTTTCCTGGCGTAGTCGAGCCCTGCGGCGACGCCCTCTCCGGCGCGCTGATGAACGCAGGCGCCATCATCCACCCCCCGCTCATCATCATGAACGCTGGCCCGCTCCAGCATTTCGAGAAATGGGACATCCACAACGAGGGCACCGTCCCCGCCATCCGCCGCACGACGGACACGCTGGACGCCGAGCGCGTGGCGGTGCGCGAGGCGCTGGGCTACGGCGCCCCGCATTTCCCGCTTGCCCACCACTACGCGAAGACGGGCGAGGAATGGATGTACGGCCGCGCCTCGCACGATCGCCTGACCGAATCCGGCGACTGGCGGGAGCGGATCGTGCTCACCCAGCACCGCTACATGATGGAGGACCTTCGCCTCGGCCTCTCCCTCATCATCTCGGCGGCCGAACTCGCGGAGGTACCGGTCCCGCTCGCCCGCGCCTTCTCCGCCATCGGCGCCGCCATCCGCGGGGAGACGCCGGACTTCACCGGCCGCACCCTCGCCGATGCCGGCCTGGGCGGGCTCGACCGCGCGGGCATCGCCCGGGTGCTCCAGCATGGCTTCTGAGCGTCCGCCCATCGCCTGCCTCGGCGCCGGGCGCATGGGCCGGGGCATCGCCGTGTGCTTCGCCTATGCCGGCCACGCGGTCGCGCTGGTGGACGCCAAGCCGCGCCCGCCCGAGGCCTTCGCCGCCCTCGAACGCGAGGCCCTCGCCGAGATCGGCGATGCACTCCGCACCCTCGGCGAACTCGGCCTCTTTGATCCCGCGCAGGTCGGGGCGCTACTCGCCCGCGTGCGCGTCGTGCCCGAAGCCGAGGCGGCGGAAGCGCTGGGAGCGGCCGCCGTGGTCTTCGAGGGCGTGCCCGAGATCCTCGACCTCAAGCGCGAGGCCCTCGCCCGCGCCTCCGCCATGATGGCACCGGGCGCCATCCTCGCCTCCACCACCTCCACCATCCTCGTGGACGACCTCTCCCCGGCGGTGGCCGATCCGGCGCGCTTCCTCAACGCCCACTGGCTGAACCCCGCCTATATCGTCCCCCTCGTGGAGGTCTCCCCCGGCCGCGACACCGCGCCGGAGACGCTGGCGCGCCTTAACGCCCTGCTGGAGTCAGTGGGCAAGGTCCCCGTCACCTGCGCCGCCAGCCCCGGCTTCATCGTCCCCCGCCTGCAGACGCTGGCGATGAACGAGGCCGCGCGCATGGTGGAGGAAGGCGTCGCCAGCGCGGAGGAGATCGACCGAGCCGTAAGATACGGCTTCGGCTTCCGCTTCGGCGTCCTCGGGATGCTCGAATTCATCGACTGGGGCGGCGGCGACATCCTCTACCACGCCAGCCGCTACCTCACCGGCGCGCTCGGCCACGAGCGATATCGCGCGCCCGAGGTGATCGAGCGCAACATGCGCGAGGGCCGGATCGGCCTTCGCACCGGCCAGGGTTTCCTGGACTATTCGGGCCGGGACATCGATTCCTACCGCCGCCAGCGCCTGGGTGCCCTGGTGGAGAGGCTGCGGGCCGAAGGGCTCGCCAAACCACCGGTGCTGCCGGACTGAACCGGGGCGCGACAGGGGACAACGCGCGGAAGCACGGCCGCAGGCATCAGGAGAGGCTGCATGATCGGTCGAAGGGGTTTTTCAGCATTGGCGCTCGCCGCGGCTGCCACGGAAGCCCGCGCCCAGGGCCCCTGGCCCGAGCGCCCGATCCGCTGGGTCGTCGGCTACGCCCCCGGCGGCGCCAGCGACATCTTCGCCCGCATGATCGCGCGGCAGATGGGCCCGGCGCTTGGCCAGAACATCGTGGTGGAGAACCGCCCGAGCGGCGGCGCGATCGTCGCCACCGAGAACGTCGTCCGCTCCCCCGCCGACGGCTACAGCCTGCTGCACGTCGATAACGGCGTGCTCGTCTACAACCCCGCCCTCTACGCCCGCCTGCCCTTCGACCCCGACCGCGACCTCACCAGCGTCGGCTTCATCGGCCGCTTCCCCATGCTGGTGGTGGTGCGGCCGGAGAGTCCGTTCACGGACTTCGCCTCCATGCTCGCGGCCTCGAAAACCCGCAGCATCACCTTCGGCACCCCTGCCGTCGCCTCCCCGCACCAGCTGGCGATGGAGGTGCTGAAGCGCCGCTCGGGGCTGGACGCCACGCACATCCCCTATCGCGGCATGCCCGCCGCAATGAACGACATGGTCGCGGGCCAGGTGGACTGCGTGGTGGTGGACGTGACCAACGGCCTGCCCTTCCTCACCACCAACCGTGCCCGCGCCCTGATGGTGGTGGGAGACAGCCGTGCCGTCGCGCTGCCGGGCGTGCCGACCGCCGTCGAACTCGGCTATCCCGGCGCCGTCGCCTATGGCTGGCAGGGCGTCTCGGTCGCCGCTGGCACCCCGCCCGAGGTGGTGGAGCGCCTGAATGCCCTTCTCCGCACGGCGATCGAGAGCCCGGAGGTGTCGAAGCAGATGCGCGACATCGGCGCCGAGCTCGTCCCCCGCAGCCCTGCGGAGATGGCCGAGTTTGTGCGGGCGGAGAACGCCGCTTGGCGTCCCCTCATCCGCGACCTCGGCATCCGGCTGGACGTCTAACCGACTTCTGGGGCCCTCAGGTCCCGCAGAAGGTCATGTAGGGCTGCTCGGGCGAGCCGGGTGCCACGTCGGCGTCCGGCTGGTCCTCGAAGGGGCGCGTCACGCTCGCCAGCAGCGCCTCGAAGGGCGCGAGGTCGTCGCGCTGAACGGCGGCCTCCAGCGCGGCCTCCACGAGGTGGTTGCGCGGGATCACCGCCGGGTTCGCCGCGCGCATCGCGGCCGCGCGCTCGGCGGAATCGCCGCCCTCCTCCACCAGCCGCTCGCGCCAGCGCACCGCCCAGGCGTCATAGGCCGCGGGATCGGCGAACAGCTCGCGCACCACCGCGTCCCCCGCCTCGTCCTCCGCCGCGCGGCAGAGCCGGCGGAAGGTGAGGGTGAAGTCTGCCCCGTTCTCCGCCATCGCCTTCAGCAGGTCGCCGGCCAGGGCATGGTCCCCGGCGCGGTCGCCCGGCAGGCCAATCTTCGCGCGCAGGCCTCCGAGATAGGCCGCCTCGAAAGCTGGCGCGTAGCCGGCCAGGATCTCCTGCGCGACCGCCACCGCCGCGTCGTCGTCATCCGCCAGCAGCGGCAGCACCGCCTCCGCCAGCCGCGCGAGGTTCCACTGCATGATCCCCGGCTGGTTGCCGTAGGCGTAGCGCCCGCCATGGTCGATCGAGCTGAACACCGTGGAAGCGTCGTAGGCGTCCATGAAGGCGCAGGGGCCGTAGTCGATCGTCTCGCCGGAGATCGAGGTGTTGTCGGTGTTCATCACCCCGTGGATGAAGCCGATAAGCATCCACTGACCCACCAGCGCCGCCTGCCGCGCCACCACACCCTCCAGCAGTGCGCGGGCGGGGGAGGGGGCCGAAGCCGCCTCCGGGTAGTGCCGGGCGATGGCGTGGTCCACCAAGACGCGCAGCGCCTCCACGTCCCGCCGCGCCGCGAAGTACTGGAAGGTGCCGACGCGGATGTGGCTCGACGCCACGCGCGTGAGCACGCCGCCCGGCAGCGGCCCCTCGCGCATCACCGCCTGCCCCGTGGAGACCGCCGCCAGCGCGCGCGTGGTCGGCACGCCCAGCGCCGCCATCGCCTCGCTGACCAGGTATTCGCGCAGCACCGGCCCGACCGCCGCCCGCCCATCCCCGCTGCGCGAGAAGGGCGTGCGGCCGGAGCCCTTGAGCTGGATGTCGAAGCGCTTCCCGTCGGGCGCCACCACCTCGCCGAGCAGGATCGCCCGCCCGTCGCCGAGCTGGGGCGAGAAGCCGCCGAACTGGTGCCCGGCATAGGCGGCCGCGAGCGGCTCCGCCCCTTCCGGCACGCGGTTCCCCGCGAGGATCTGCACGCCCTCCTCCGAGGCGAGCGCCGCGGGGTCGAGGCCGAGCCGCTCGGCCAGAGCCGCGTTCAGCCGCAGCAGGCGCGGCGCCGCGACAGGCGTCGGGTCCAGCCGCGCGCGGAAGCGATCCGGCAGGCGGGCATAGGAGTTGTCGAAAGGAAAGCGGACGGTGCCGCCCTCCCGCGTCGCCTCGAGGGTCATCGTCATGCGCGTTCAGATCAGGCCCGGAACCCCCTGAAACAAGGCCCGCGCCCATCGCGTCGGCGCGAGGCAGCTCCTATCCAAGCGCCCGCTCCCAGTAGCGCAGGCTCACCGGATCGATCACCCCGCCCTCGGCCGCGTCGCGCGCCGCGACCGCCGCGTGGAAGCGCGCCGCTTCCTCCCGGCCCAGCAGGGCGCGCGTCGCGGCGATGATGCGCGTGATCCGCCGGTGGTTGTGGTCGAAGCGCACCAGCCAGTGGTCCGTGCCCGCGTAGAAGCGCGCCATCCGCTCAAGCGACGCGCGGAACCCCTCCAGCGCCCGCGGGTCCGCACGGATGGCCGCCGCCTCGGCCGCCCCCAGCACGGGCGAGCCCGGCACCGCCTGGCTCGGGTCCGGCAGGGGGAAGAGCCACTGGATGAAGTCATGCACCGCCTCGATCCGGGCGTCGTCGAAGGCCAGCACGTCGGCGAGAAGGCGTCCCCGCCCGTCGCGCCCCTCGCCGCGCAGGAACTCGCGGATGGGTTCGGCCATGCATCGCCTCCTCATTGGATCAGCGGCCGCCTTCGCGACCGGCCGGCCCTGGTTTAAGCAGGTACAGGCCCGACATGAACGCGGGAGCAGGGGACGGGGTGCCTGACCTCCTCCCCTCCGGAAGCCCTGGCGGAGCCATGCCCTACCTCATCGAGACGGTCCTCTTCCTCGCGCCTTTCGCGCTCTACGCCGTCTGGCTCCGGTTCAACCCGGGCCGCGCGGTGGGGAGCCATGTGCTGGTTCTCGCGCTGATCGGCCTCGCCATCTCGATGGCCGGCGCGGTGTGGTACGGCCTGTCCCGCAGCATGGATCCCTACACCACCTATGTCCCCCCGAGCGTAACGGAGGGCGGCATCGTACCGGGCCATTCGGGCGAGGCGCGCTCGCACGGGGCCTGGCCGACCATCAACACCCCTTCCCGCCAGCGCGGGGAGGACGCCGCGCCTTGACTGAAGACCCACAGGGCGACCCGCCGGCCACCCGGATCGAGCCGCCCGCCTTCCTGGCCGATCCCGCCCCCGCCGCCGTGCTGGCTGCCCTGCCGGGCGCGCGGGCCGTCGGCGGCGCCGTGCGCGACGCCCTGGCTGGCCGCCCCGTGGCCGATGTGGACGTGGCCGCCCCCTTCCCGCCGGAAGGGATCGCCGCCCGCCTCACCGCCGCCGGCCTGCGCGTTCACGAGACCGGCCTCGCCCACGGCACCCTCACCGCCGTCCTCCATGGCGAGCCCGTGGAGGTCACCAGCCTTCGCCGCGACGTCGTGACCGACGGCCGCCACGCCGTGGTGGAATGGACCACCGACTGGCGCGAGGACGCCGCGCGCCGCGACTTCACGATGAACGCCCTCTCCCTCTCCGCCGAGGGCGACCTCTGGGACTATTACGGCGGCCGGGAGGACCTCGCGGCCGGGCGCGTCCGCTTCGTTGGCGACCCCGCGACCCGCCTCGCCGAGGACCATCTCCGCGCCCTCCGCTACTTCCGCTTTCAGGCCCGTTACGGCGCGGGCGAGCCGGACCCCGCCGCCATCGCCGCCATCCGGGAGGCCGTGCCGAGCCTCGCCCGCCTCTCGGTGGAGCGGGTCTGGATGGAGCTGAAGCGCCTCCTCGCCGCGCCGGATCCCGCCGGGGCAGTCGCGCTGATGGAGGAGACGGGTGTCCTCCCCGCCATCCTCGGCCCCGATTCGCTCGGCGCCTCCCGCCATCTCCGCGCGCTGTCGGAGATCGGCGCCCCCGCCGACCCGCTGCTGCGCTTCGACACGCTCCTCACCCACGGTGCCGCCGCGGCCGCCCGGCGCCTGAAGGCCTCGAACGAGGAGGTCGCCCGCCTCGTCGCCCGCTACCGGGCCGGCCATGACATCCTGCCGCTCCAGCCCGAGATCGCGGCCGGCGGCCCGGACGACGACGCGCTCCGGCGCCTGCTGGCCGAGCAGCCGGGCGAGCGCCTGCTCGACGCCGCCTGGCACCGGCAGGCCGTGAACCGCGCCTGGTCCTGGGAAGGGCCGGACGACGCGGCCTGGGTCCGTTTCCGCGAGCGCCTCCTCGCCATGCCCGCCCCGGTCTTTCCCCTGCTGGGCCGGGACGCGCTGGCCATGGGCGTGCCGCCCGGCCCGGCGCTCGGCCGGCTTCTCGCGGAAACCCGGCAATGGTGGCTGGAGGGCGGCTGCACCGCCGATGCCGTGTCCTGCCGGGCACGATTGGCGGACCTGATGAGGGACATTCACGCCCGGCCCCTTCCGAAGCGCTAATGGACCGGGTTACGGCTTGTCCATCACCATTCTGGATCGAGCCGGCATGAACTCCAACCTCGCCCTCTGGGCTCCGCGCGTCCTGTC
This sequence comes from Roseomonas aerilata DSM 19363, assembly GCF_000711725.1. GTDB lineage: Bacteria > Pseudomonadota > Alphaproteobacteria > Acetobacterales > Acetobacteraceae > Roseomonas > Roseomonas aerilata. The sequence goes on from NZ_JONP01000005.1 coordinate 243,372, forward strand.
GATCCTGCGGATCGTCGCGGCCCTTATCTTCCTGCTGCACGGCACGCAGAAGCTCTTCGGCTTCCCCGCCCCGCCGGCCAGCGGCCTGCCGCCCGCGATGTCCCTTTTCTGGATCGGCGCCATCCTCGAACTGGTCGGCGGTCTGTTGCTGCTGATCGGCGCCTTCACCCGCCCGGTCGCCTTCATCCTCGCGGGCGAGATGGCCGTCGCCTACTGGATGTTCCACGCGCCCCGGAACCTCTACCCCACGCTCAACGGCGGCGACGCGGCCATCCTCTACTGCTTCGTCTTCCTCTACCTCGTCTTCGCCGGGGCCGGCCCCTGGAGCGTGGACGCCGCCCGCGGCCGCACCACGACCGACCGAATCTGAGATCCCTGGCCCTGGCGGAGCCGGTGCTGTAACCGGCCCCGCCATGGCCAATCCTGGAAAACAGAGCCCCGGCAAGCGGCGCCTCGACCCCGAGGCGGCGCGCGCCCTCCTCACCCGCCTCTGGCGCGAGGAACTGCGCCACCACCCGCGCCGCATCCTTCTCGCCCTGCTCTGCACCGCCCTCGTCGCGGGGCTCACCGCCCTCTACCCGGTGATGATCCAGCAGGCCTTCGACCTCTTCGCGAAGCCCGGCGCCGATGGCACCCCCCGGATCGTCTGGGCCATCCCGCCCGCCATCATCCTGCTGACCTGCGCCAAGGCCCTTGCCCAGTACGGCCAGGCCGTTTCCATCCAATCCACCGTGCTGCGCGTGATCGAGGGGCTGCAGAACCGCCTCTTCCGCGCGCTCACGCGGGCCGACCTCGCGGTGGTCGCGCAGGACGCCCCCGCCCGGCATGCCGCCCGCTTCACCGCCGACGCTGCCGCCATCCGGGAAGCGCTGACCAAGGCCATCAATGCCATCGCCGACGTGCTGACCGTGGTCGGCCTCGTCGGCTCGATGGTCTGGCTGGACTGGAAGATGTCGCTTGTCGCGGCCGCCCTCTACCCGGTCGCGGTCGTGCCGATCCTGCGCCTCGGCAAGCGCATCCGGCGCGCCTCGGGCGGCATGCAGGAGCGGGTGGGCGAGGCCGCGGCAAGCCTCACAGAGAGCTTCGCCGCCGCCCGCGTCGTCCGCACCTACCGGCTGGAGGAGGCGGAGGAATCCCGCGCCGCCCGCCTCTTCGCCAATCTCCGCGCGAGCCTTCTCTCCATCGCCCGCACCCGCGCCAGCCTCGACCCGATGCTCGAAGCCATCGGCGGCGTCGCGGTCGCCGCCATCCTCGCCATCGTCGGCTGGCGCGTTTCGCAGGGGGAGGGGACCGTCGGCGAGTTCACCGGCTTCGTGGCCGCCCTCCTCATCGCGGCCCGCCCCGTGCGCGCGCTCGGCAGCCTCAACGCCGCGCTTCAGGAGGGGCTGGCCGGCCTCTCCCGCGTGAACGCGGTGATCGACACGCCCCAGAGCATCACCAGCCCGCCCGCCGCGCCCGCCTTGCCCCCCGGCCGGGGCCGCATCGCCTTCGAGGGTGTCCACTTCGCCTATGAGGCCGATCGCGGCGCCCTGCACGGCGTCGCCTTCACCGCCGAACCTGGCCGCACCGTCGCCCTCGTCGGCCCATCCGGCGCCGGCAAGTCCACGGCGCTCGCCCTCGTCCCCCGGCTCTACGACCCGAGTGCCGGGCGGGTGACGATCGACGGCGCCGACCTCCGCGCCGTCTCCCTCGAATCGCTCCGCGACGCCATCGCCTATGTCGGCCAGGACGCGACGGTCTTCGACGACACCGCCTTCGCCAACATCGCCTGCGGCCGCCCTGGCGCCACTGCGACGGAGGTGGAGGCCGCCGCACAGGCGGCCGCCGCCAACGACTTCATCTCGGCGCTTCCCCAGGGTTACGACACCGTCCTCGGCCCCGGCGGCGCGCGCCTCTCGGGCGGTCAGCGCCAGCGCATCTCCCTCGCCCGCGCCCTGCTGCGGAACCCCCGCGTCCTCCTGCTGGACGAGGCAACGAGCGCCCTCGACACGAACAGCGAGGCCGCCGTGCAGGCCGCGCTCGCCACCCTCCGCGCCGGGCGCACCACCCTCGTCGTCGCCCACCGCCTCTCGACCGTGCGCGACGCCGACCTGATCGTGGTGATGGAGGCGGGCCGCGTCGCCGAATCCGGCACCCATGCCGAGTTGCTGGACCGCGGCGGCCTCTACGCCGGCCTCGTCCGCGCCCAGGCCTTCGCCCCCGCCTGAGAGGACGCCATGCCGACCATCATCCGCGCCGTCGACCTCCAGCCCCGCCCTTGGCCCAACGGCCTCGGAACCACGCGGGATATCACCGTGCAGGACGGCTGGCTCATCACCGTCGCCGACCTCACTGGCGATGCCGCCTTCTCCCACTTCTCCGGCATCGACCGCCTCTTCACCCTTCTCGACGGTGCGGGCGTCACCCTGACCCTGGAGGACCGCCCCCCGCTGCCGTGCCTGCCCCTGGTTCCCGCCAGCTTCCCCGGCGACGTGCCCACCCACTGCCGCATGGCCGGAGGCCCCGCCCGCGCCTTCAACGTCATGGCCGAGCGCGGCCGCTTCGAGGCCCGCGTCTCCGTCCGCAGCGTCGCCGCCGGCCACCGCATCCACAGCCCCGCCTCCTGCGTGGCGGTGTTCTGCGCCGAGGGAAGCCTCACCATCGGCGACGTGCGCCTGGGCCCCGAGGACACGATCCTCCAGCCCGGTGCCGTCGCGATCGAAGGTCCGGGCGTCGCGATTTTCGTGGAGATCTGAGCGGGCGGCTCCCGGAGAGGGCGCTGCCCTCTCCGGACCTCACCCGCCAAGGGCCTCAGGCCCTTGGATCCCCATCTGGCTGTCGCGGAGCCTTCCTGAACGTGTCGTCGCCCCGGGTCCACGACCCGAGGCGCACCGGCCCTGAAACGCCTCAAATCGAAGGAAGAGGATGAGAGGGGGTCTGGCGGAGAGAATTCATTCTCTCCCCCGGGACCACCAGCGCCCCAGGGGTTACTCCCGCCGCAGCACCCCATCGATCAGCCGATCCGCCCAGGGCTGGCTTCGGAACGCCGTGCGGAGCGCCACCTCGTCATACTCGTCCCGCACCCAGTCGAGGAACGGCACCCGCCCTTCTGCCTGCCGCGCGTAGAGGCGGAAGAAGGCGTCGAGGATGCCCGTACGGGAAGCGCTGACATGGCCGTGGCGCCAGTGGAGTTGTCCCAGCGCCTCCGCGCTCGTCCCGCCGCCCAGCAGCAGGAAGACGCCGGCGGCCAGGCCCGTGCGATCCGCCCCGGACTTGCAGTGGATGAGGGCCGGCTCCTCCATCTCCGCGAAGATGCCGGCCAGGCGGAGGAGGCGGTCGCGATGGGGGGCGCCGCGGCTCTCGAAGGGGGCGTCCACATGGGCCAGGCCCAGCCGCGCCGCCTCTCCGCGGGAGAGGGCGTCGGAGCCGCAGTCCACCCGCTGCCCCCGCAGGTTGATCACCGTGCGCAGCGAGAGGCGGCGCGCCGCGTCGCGCAATTGCCAGGGGGAGGGGTGGTTCGAGCGGTAGAGGCGCCCGGGCACCACGACGCCCCAGTTCCTCCAGCCCTGCCGGAGGATCGCGTGATCCACGAAAAGGCTGTTCACCAGGGCGGCCCGGCGCCCCGCCGGTGTCGTCAGGTCCTGCGGCATGGCGCGGGAGATAGGGCGGAAGAGGGCCTTCCGGCAAATTCCTGGAGAAACATCCCGCTCTGGCGAGGCGTTAGCATTCCTCACCAAGGAACGAGGAGGCCCGCCATGTCGAAAGCCCATATGCCGCCGGTCCCGCCCGCCAACCAGTCGCCGCACGGTGGCAACAACCCCGGCGAGGGCGAGGTGAACCCCAAGGACGCCCGCAACACCGCCGATAATCGCGGCAAGTTCGACCCGGGCCAGCAGGGCCAGCAGGGCAGCACCGGAATCAACACCCACCACCAGGGCTACCAGCAGGACCGTTGATCATGCCGAAGGGAAACGAGGAATCGACCGACCGCTCTGCCGGCGGCCCGGGCAGCAGCCACCAGGGCGGCAACCACGGCCACGCGCACCGGGAGAAGGGCCACACCCAGCCGGGTGCGGCCACGAACAGCAGCAAGAGCCAGGTCTCGGGCGGTGGCGGCGAGCGTGACAGCCACCACACGCATGACGAGCACCGCAAGGGCGATCGCACCGGCAACTGAGGCCGGCGTCGTCGGGCGAATGGGGCTGGGGCGGATCACCGCTCCGGCCCTTGCCGTTTCTAGTCCGCCCGCGCGCCGGTGAGGCGCACCGCCTCCTGCCACATCGGCCGCTCCGCCCGCCCGCGCGCCACGGCGTCCTCGGGTGTGGACCATAGCAGCTTCGTCCCGGCCTGAATGGCGCGCCGCCGCATGGCCTCGTCATCCACGATCGTCTTCAGCGCCGCGTTCAGCCGATCCACCACCGGGCGGGGTGTGGCGGCGGGAGCAACCATGGCGGCCCAGGAGGTGATGACGAAGTCCGGCATCCCCGCCTCGGCCATCGTGGGGATCTCCGGCAGGTTTGGCCAACGCTCCGAGTCCGTCACGGCGAAGGCGCGCATCCGCCCCTCCTGGATGATGGGGATGTAGGAGGCAAGGTTGTCGATGGCGCAGGTCAGGTCGCCCGAGAGCATGGCCGGCGTGATCTGCGCCGCGCCGCGGAAGGGCACGTGCTCCGCGTTCAGCTTCAGCCGGTGGGTGAAGAGCGCGCCGGAGAGATGCGCCGTGGTGCCCACCCCCGGGCTGCCATAGGAAATCCCCTGCGGCCGCGCCCGCGTCCACTCGATGAACTCCCCCAGGCTCCGCGCCGGGCAGTGCTGGCTGCTGACGACGAAGACGTTCGGCAACTCGTAGGTCAGGGCGACCGCGACGAAGTCCCGATCAATGTCCCAGGGCATGCGGGAATAGAGGAACTGGTTGATCGAGAACTGCCCGATCGTCGCCATGCCGAGCGTGTAGCCGTCCGGCGTCGACTTCGCGATGGCGTCCATTCCGATATTGCCGCCTGCGCCAGGCCGGTTCTCGATGACGAAGTTCTGCCCGAGCCGCTGCTGGAGCTGCTCCGCATAGATGCGCGTCATCACGTCGGTGGAGCCGGCGGGCGGGAAGGGGACGATGACGCGCACCGGGCGGCTGGGCCAGTCGGTCGCAGATCCCGGGGCCTGGGCGGCGGCGGTGCGGATGGCGGGCAGGGCCAGCCCTGCCCCGAGGAAATGGCGGCGCGCGATCATGGAAGCGTCCCTCGTTCTTCGTTGCCGCCAGTTTAGGCAGCGCCCGCGCCCGTCGGCCAGCCCCGTGGGCGGCCGCTTAAGGCCATCGCACCTCCGGCGGCATGGACATGAGGATCGCCTCGACGTTCCCCCCGGTCTTCAGCCCGAAAAGCGTGCCGCGGTCATGGAGAAGGTTGAACTCTACGTAGCGCCCGCGCCGGATGAGCTGCGCCTCGCGCTCCGCCTCGGTCCAGGGCTCGTGCATCCGGCGGCGCACAATGGCGGGGAAGGATTCGAGGAAAGCCTCGCCCACATCCCTGGTGAAGGCGAAGTGGTCCTCCAGCCGCGCCCCGTCCGGCTCGTCCCGGCCGAGCCAGTCGTAGAAGATGCCGCCGAGGCCGCGGGGCTCCCCCCTGTGGGGCAGGAAGAAGTACTCGTCGCACCAGGCCTTGAAGCGGGGGTAGTAGGCTGGGTCGTGCCGGTCGCAGGCCGCGCGGAAGGCGGCGTGGAAGCCGGCCGCGTCCTCCTGCGCCTCCGCCGATTGCGGGAACATCGGCGTCAGGTCCCCGCCGCCCCCGAACCAGCTCCGCCGCGTCGTGATGAAACGGGTGTTCATGTGCGCGGCCGGCACGCGGGGGGAGCGCATATGGGCCACCAGCGAAACCCCCGTGGCCAGGAAGCGCGGGTCCTCCTCCGCCCCCGGGATCTGCCGGCGGAACTCCGGGCTGAATTCCCCCCAGACCGTGGAGACGTTCACCCCCACCTTCTCGAAGACCCGGCCCTTCATGACGGACATGACGCCCCCGCCGCCCTCCGGCCGGTCCCAGGAGGTGCGGACGAAGCGGCCGGGCGGCATGGCGCCGTGCGGGCCTGTGCCGCCCTCATCCTCGATCGCCTCGAAGGCCGCGCAGAGGCGGTCCCGCAGCCCCTCGAACCAGCGGCGGGCCGAGCCGGCCATGGGGTGAGGGCCGGATTCGGTGGCCTGGGCGGGCGCGGCATGGTCTTGGTTGCGTATCATCTGCCCCATCGTCGTGTTGCGGTGCGGCTCGCGCCGTTGCCACCCTGCATCCCCGCCCTTTATATGGCCAGAGAACCGGCATGGCACCGCGCACCCGCGCGTGCCACGCCCCACCCCGCGCGAGCACTCGGCCCGGACGCCCCGTCCGACCGCATGCCCTGCCGGAGACAGTGCAACCGCCCCCGGCCGCCCAGCGGCAGGGAGCGGAGAACAGGACGAGCGATCGAATGGCCGATGTGCTGGCTTCCCCGCCCAAGACGAGCCCCTCGGAGGCGGGTCCCCGCCAGGCCGATCCGGTCGGCGTGCAACACGAGGAAGGCCCGCCGCGCCGGGACTTCCTGAAACTTGCCACCGGCTCCTTCGCGCTGGTCGGAGTCGGTGTGGTCGCCTGGCCCTTCATTAACTCGATGAACCCGAGCGCGGACGTGCTGGCCCTGGCCAGCACCGAGGTGGAGCTGAGCCCCATCGCCGAGGGCCAGGCCATCACGGCCATGTGGCGCGGCAAGCCCGTCTTCGTGCGCCACCGCACCGCCAAGGAGATCGAGGAGGCCCGCGCCGTCCCCGTTGGCCAGCTGATCGACCCCGCCACCGACCAGTCCCGCGTGAAGCTGGGCAAGGACCAGTGGCTGATCGTCATCGGCATCTGCACCCATCTCGGCTGCGTGCCGCTGGGCCAGAAACCGACCGACAACCGCGGCGAGTACGGCGGCTGGTTCTGCCCTTGCCACGGCAGCCAGTACGACACCTCCGGGCGTGTCCGGCACGGCCCCGCGCCGACGAACCTCGCCCTTCCCGACTACACCTTCACCTCCGACACCAAGATCCGGATCGGCTGAGGAGCCACCACCATGCCCGAGGGCCTTCACGAGTCGGACGTCAAGAATCCCGTCCTCCGCTGGGTCGACCAGCGCCTGCCCATCATCTCCATGGTGCAGCGCGAGTACGGCACCTTCCCGACGCCGCGCAACTTCAACTACTTCTGGAACTTCGGCGCGCTCGCCATGATCAGCCTCGCGATCATGATCGCGACCGGCGTGGTCCTGTCCATGCAGTACTCCGCCAACACCCAGCTCGCCTTCGACTCCGTCGAGCGCATCATGCGCGACGTGAACTACGGCTGGCTGCTGCGCTACATCCACGCCAACGGCGCCTCGATGTTCTTCATCGTGGTCTACATCCACATCTGGCGGAACCTCTTCTACGGTTCCTATAAGACCCCGCGCGAACTGCTCTTCATGATCGGCGTCGTCATCTTCATCCTGATGATGGCCACCGCCTTCATGGGCTACGTGCTTCCCTGGGGCCAGATGTCCTTCTGGGGTGCCACCGTCATCACCAACCTGTTCTCGGCCATCCCCTTGGTCGGCAACAGCATCGTGACCTGGCTCTGGGGCGGCTTCTCGGTGGACAACCCCACCCTCAACCGCTTCTTCTCGCTGCACTTCCTCCTGCCCTTCGTGATCGCGGGCGTGGTCTTCCTCCACATCGCCGCGCTGCACATCACGGGTTCCAACAACCCGCTGGGCATCGAGCCGAAGGGCCCGCAGGACACCATCCCCTTCCATCCCTACTACACCACGAAGGACAGCGTCGGGATCATCGTCTACCTGCTGGTCTTCGCCCTCCTGGTCTTCTTCGCGCCGAACCTGCTCGGCCACCCCGACAACTACATCCCGGCCAACCCGCTGGTGACGCCCGCGCATATCGTGCCGGAATGGTACTTCCTGCCCTTCTACGCGATCCTCCGCGCGGTCCCGAACAAGCTCGGCGGCGTGGCGATGATGGGCGGCGCGCTGATCGTGCTCTTCTTCCTGCCCTGGCTGGACAGCTCGCCGGTGCGCTCCATGCGCTTCCGCCCGCTCGGCCGGATCGCCTTCCTCCTCTTCACCGCGAACTTCTTCGTGCTGATGTGGGCGGGCGGCAAGCCGGCGGAGCAGCCCTACATTCTCATCGCGCAGCTCGCGACGGCCTACTACTTCGCCTATTTCCTCGTGATCCTGCCCTTCCTGTCGAAGTTCGAGCGTCCTCTGCCCCTGCCTGAGAGCATCAGCCGCGCCGTGCTGAAGCATCGCGGCGGCGGACCCCTGCCTGCCGGCGCAACGGCCAAGCCGATGGAGAAGGCGTGATGCGCCCCCTGCTGACCACTGTTAAGGCGGCCGCCGTTGCGGCCGCCGTCCTTCTCGTGCCCGTCATTGCCTCGGTGGACGCCCGTGCCCAGGAGCACGAGGTAATCCACCTGCCGGACACCAAGTTCACCTTCGAGGGCCCCTTCGGCACCTTCGACCGTGCCTCCGCCCAGCGCGGCTTCCAGGTCTACAAGGAGGTCTGCTCGGCCTGCCACTCCATGCGGCAGCTCTCCTACCGGAACCTCTCGGGTATCGGCCTGAACGCGACCCAGATCGCGGCGCTCGCCTCCCAGTTCCAGGTGCAGGACGGGCCGAACGACAACGGCGAGATGTTCGAGCGTCCCGCCCGCGCCTCGGACCGCTTCCGCCGGCCCTTCCAGAACGACGCCGCGGCGCGCGCCGCCAACAACGGCGCCCTGCCGCCCGACCTGTCGGTGATGATCAAGGCGCGCGAGGGCGGCGCCGACTACGTTCACGCCCTGCTGGTCGGCTACGAGGATCCCCCACCCGGCGTGACGATCGCGGAGGGGATGCACTACAACAAGTACTTCCCGGGTCATCAGATCGCGATGGCGGCGCCGTTGAACACCGAGGGCCAGGTCGAGTTCGCTGACGGCACCAAGGCGACCATCGACCAGATGGCCACCGACGTCGTCACCTTCCTCTCCTGGGCGGCCGAGCCCGAGCTGGAGCAGCGCCGCGCCATGGGCGTGCGGATGGTGATCTTCCTGACCATCCTCGGCGGCCTTGTCTATGCGGTGAAGCGCAAGGTTTGGGCGAACCTGCACCAGGACACGCAATAGCCTGACCACAAGCTTCAAAGGCCCCGCACCGGTTCGCCCGGTGCGGGGCCTTTTTCGTTCGGGCCTTCCCCTTGCCCGGAAGCGGGCTGGGTGCCGTCGAAGGGTTAGCCCGCGGCGCGTCTCCCTGCCGAGCCAAGGATTCCGTGTGCACGCGCGCCAGCGGCCTGCCCGGCCGCTGCCAACCCGTCCCACGGCGCAGCCTCGGAGAGAAGGAAGCCCTGCGCCGCATCGACCCCGAGCCGGGCCAGCAGCATCAGCTGCTCGGCCTCCTCCACCCCTTCCGCCACCAGGGGAACGGAGAGCGCCCGGGCCATGCTCACCACCGCCTCCAGCAGCGCTGTGCCCTGCGCGTCGCCCGCGCAGTTCATCACCAGCCCGCGGTCGATCTTGATGGCCGAGAAGGGAAAGCCCCGTAGCCGCGCCAGCGTTCCGTGCCCGCCGCCGAAATCGTCCAGCGCGACGCGGACGCCGATCCGCGCCAGACCCTCCACATTACCGAGCGCCGCCACCGGATCGCCGACCAGGGAGCGTTCGGTCATCTCGATCCTCAGCCGGTCCCCCTCAAGCCCATGGGTCCGCAGAGCAGCGGCGACAGCCGTATCGAAGCCCGGCATCCCGAAGGTGCTGGCCGAGATGTTGATCGAGATCGGGAAGGGCGCCCCGTCCGCCGCCATCAGCCGGCAGGCCTCAGCGAGGACCCAGCGGTCGAGCGCGCCCGAATAGCCCAGGCTCTCGACCACCGGCAGCAGCTCGGAGAGGGAGAGCACTGGTCCCGCCTCGCCGTGCCAGCGCAGCAGCGCCTCCGCTCCGTGCGCCGCCCGCGTCGCTATGTCCACGATCGGCTGAAACACGAGATGGAAGGGAACCTGCCCGCCCGGCTCGAAGGCGCGGCATAGCCGCTGCTCCAGCGCCGTGCGGCCGATGCTGGCCGGCGCGGGAATATCCTCGGCGGCGCGCGTGACGCTCCGCCCGGCCCGCTTAGCCTCGTAGACGGCCGCGTCCGCCCTCTCCATCAGCGCCGCCGCCTCCTCGCGCCGCCCCACCGCGAGGCCGATCGAGGCGCGCAGCGGCACCAGGGAACCATTCAACACAAAGGTGTCGGCCAGGCCCGCGTGGATGCGCTCGGCCAGCGCCAGCGCCGCCTGACGGTCGGCGAGGCCTCGCGCCAGGACGACGAACTCGTCGCCACCTGGCCGCGCCACCCAGTCTCCCTCGCGGACCGCCTCGGTCAGGCGGCGCGCCACTTCCACCAGGGCCTTGTCGCCCCCTGCATGGCCATAGGTGTCGTTGATCGGCTTGAAGCCGTCGAGATCGATCATCAGCACGCAGAGATCGCGCGGCCCCTCCCTTGCCAGCACCTCCTTCATCCCTGCCCGGTTCAGCAGCCCTGTCAGCGGATCGGTCCGGGCCGCGCGATGCACCTCTCCGATCGCGTGGCGGAGCGAGAGCGCGGCCGAGGCCCCCCGGGCCAGGTCCTGCAGCCGCGCCACCAGCTGCGGCGTCAGCGAGCGCGGCTGCCGATCGAGCACGCAAAGCGTGCCGACCGCATTCCCGCGGCTGCCGAGAAGGGGAGCCCCGGCATAGAAGCGAAGATTCGGATCGCCCATGACGAGGGCGTTAGTGCTGAAGCGCGGGTCCGCCCGCAGGTCGGACACCACCATCACCTCCTGCGGGTTGAGGATGGCATGGGCGCAGAAGGAGGAGTCGCGCGGCAGGCTGCCGGGCTCGAGCCCTTTCAACGCCTTGAAGAACTGCCGGTGCTCGCCCACCAGGGAAACGCCGCAGATCGGCACGCCTACCAGATCCGCCGCCACCCTGATGAACGCCCCGAGCAGATCGTCCGTGACCCGGTCGAAGGCCTCAAGATCGGCCACGTCCAACAGACGCGCTGCCTCGTTCGCCGGGCGCGGAACCTCCATCGCCACCGGAATTCCCCTGCCATTATCAAACAGCAAGGATTCTACAACCCTCGGCTGCAAAGAGCCATGGGATCAGGGGCGCACTGGTGCCAGCGCCATTGCTCCGCTAGAGGGCGGGCCCGAACCGCCAAGCGGAGCGCAGCATGTCCGACACGATCACACCTGTCATCGGCCTCATCGGCGGCTCCGGTCTCTACGACATCGAGGGCCTGGAGGACCGGCGCTGGCAGCGGGTGGAAAGCCCCTGGGGAGAGCCCTCGGACGAGTTGCTCTTCGGCACCCTGGACGGCACGAGGTGCGTCTTCCTTCCCCGCCATGGGCGCGGCCACCGCGTGCCGCCGAGCGAGCTGAACTACCGCGCCAACATCGACGCCCTGAAGCGCGCCGGCTGCACGGAGATCCTCTCGCTCTCCGCCGTCGGCAGCCTCAACGCGGACCTGCCGCCCGGCACCTTCGTCATCGCGGACCAGTTCATCGACCGCACCTTTGCCCGCAAGAAGTCCTTCTTCGAGACGGGCTGCGTCGCCCATGTCTCGATGGCCCATCCTCTCTGCCCCCGCCTCGGCGACGCGCTGGAGGAGGCGGCCCGCGGCATCGGGCTGAAGCACAAGCGCGGCGGCACCTACCTCGTCATGGAAGGGCCGCAGTTCAGCACGCGCGCCGAGAGCGAGCTCTATCGGGCATGGGGCTGCGACGTGATCGGCATGACCAACATGCCCGAGGCCAAGCTCGCCCGGGAGGCGGAGCTCTGCTACGCGACCGTCGCCATGGTCACCGACTACGACTGCTGGCACCCCGACCATGACCACGTCACGGTGGACGCCGTGGTGAAGGTGCTGCTGGAGAACGCGGGCCGCGCGAAGGACCTCGTGCGGGCCGTGGTGCCCATGCTCGGCAAGCCCCGCGGCCTCTGCCCGGCCGGGTGCGACCGCGCCCTTGATGCCGCCATTGTCACCCCGCCGGAAAAGCGCGATCCGGCCCTGGTGGCGAAGCTCGACGCGGTGGCGGGGCGGGTGCTGCGCGCGGCCTGAACCGGTGGCTCCCGGAAAGGGCTTCGCCCTCTCCGGACCTCTCGGGTGAACGCGCAGCGTTGGATCCCCATTTGGCTGTCGCGAATGCGGTGATCGGGGACCGGCCCACTTCCCGGTGCCCCTCCTGAGCGTGCGGTCGCCTCGGGACGGTGGCCCGAGGCGCACCGGCCACAAAGCATTCCCAGCTCGAAGAAAAAGATGATGGTGAGGGGTCTGGGGAGGGGAAGAATTCCTTCTTCCTCTCCCCGGGATCACCCGCGGCACGCGATCAGGAACACTCAGTCGCTCGCGTCGGTCTCCCAGCCTTTGCTCCGCCGCCGAAATCCTGCCACCAGCACGATCACCGCCGCGGCGGCCAACAGGCCGATCATGATCACCGGCGGTTGGGAGAAGCCGTCCGGCCATAGGTAGGGCATGGCCGAGAGCAGGCCGAGGAAGACGACGATCGCGACGATCGACCCGACCATGGGCCCTCTTCAGCCCAGGCGGGAGGACAGGAAGGCCAGCGCCCGTCCCTCGGCCAGTTCCGTGGCAGCGGGATTGTAGCTCGAGCGGTCCTCGCAGGCGAAGCCGTGGCCTGCATCCGGGTAGAGGTGGATTTCGACGCCCGGCTGCGCCTGCCGCACCAGATCCACGTCCGAGAGGGGAATACCCGCGTCCTTCTCCCCGAAATGGAGCTGCACCGGGCAGTGCGGCACCTCGCTGCGCGTGCCGGCGATGCCGCCGCCGTAGTAGCCGACCGCGGCACGAAAGGTGTTGGAGCGCGTCGCGCCCCACCAGGCGATGGTACCGCCCCAGCAGTAGCCGATGATGCCCTTGGCCGCGCCCGCGGGCAGGGCCTGCGCCGCCGCCTCCACGTCGAGCATCGCGGCCTCGTCCGAGACCTTCTTGCGCAGCGCCATGCCGCGTTCCCGGTCGGGTGCCTCGTAGCCCAGTTCCACCCCGCGCTCGGCCCGGTCGAACAGCGCGGGCGTGACCACGGCCCAGCCGAGGCTGCCCAGGTGGTCTGACAGCCGCTTCATATGGGCGTTGACCCCGAAGATCTCCTGGATCACCACCAGCCCGTGCTTCGCGTCCTGCGGCCCCGCGCGCCAAGCGGAGAGGCGATGGCCGTCGGCCGCGGTCAACTCGATCTGCATGGGATGGTTCCGAAGGGTAGGGATCGCTATCCTGGCGCCATGGCCGAGATCGTCAACCTGAACCGGGCCCGCAAATCGCGCGACCGCAAGGCGGCGGAGGAGAAGGCCGCGGCCAACCGCGCCGCTCATGGCCGCACGAAGGCCGAGCGGGCGCGGGATGCCGCCGCGGAAGCGGCGCGCGACGCCCTGCTCGACGGCGCCCGCCTTGAGGACCGGGACCCGAAGGCCCCGGGATAAGGGCCCTCAGCCCTCCTTCTTGGCCACCATGCCGCGCACCTCGTCCATCGCCTCCGAGAAGCGCTTGTTGAGCACCGTCAGCGCCTCGGCATTGGATTTCTGGATGAGGTCGGCCAGTTCCTTCATGTTGTTCACCGCGCGCTCGTAGGTGGCCTTCACGAGATCGGCCTGCTGGGCCGCGCGCGAGGAGGGATCGGCGCTGGGCGAGGACACGCCGCGCACGGCCTCCGTCATTTCGGCCATGGACTGCTGCAGGATTTCCATATGCCGGCGGGCGATGGCCTGGGCGCCTTCCAGCGCCACGCGGTTCGCGGCGGAAAGCGCCTCCAGGTTGCGGCGCTGCGCGGCGGCGAGCGCCTGCACGTCCACCATCGGCATCTTCATCTCGGACAGCATGCGCATCGGGTCCATTTCCGGGGGCAGGGCGGGGCGATCGGACATAGCTATCCTCCTTGGTTTATCGGCTCATCCTGGGCGCGGGGCTCGGCGGCTGCAAGCGCCACGGCGCCCCGAAGCCGCCGTTCCAAGCGCGGCGATCAGGCCAGCGACGCCTTGCCCGCCCCATTTCCCTTCGCACCCTTGCCGGAAGCCGCGCGCGGCGTTGGCGTGGCACCCCCTTCGCCCGGCGCCTCCGGCCCGAGGGCAGAGGGCGGCGGCGTCACCTCGCCGACATCGCCGGGAACCTCGGGCAGCAGGGCGGCGTCGGAGGTATCGGGGCTGGCGCCGGTCGCCTCGGCCATCATGGTGCCCGTATCGGCGAGGGGCGGCTCGTCGAAGCGCTCCACCGGCATGGCGTCAGCAGGGGACGCATCCGCCTCCTCGTCCGTCAGGCGAAGCGTGCGGGCGAGGCTCTCCGCCCGATCCAGTGCACGGTCGAGCGCGGCCATGGTCGAGCCGAGATCGACGCTCTCATCCCCCTCCCAGGCGCGGGCGGTGGCGATCCACACCCCAGCCAGCCCCTGCACGCGCAGCGCGCCCGCGATCCCCCCGGTGGAAATCCCCGCCCCCTCCAGCGTCCAGGCCATGGAGGCCATGAGGATGGGGGAGAGCAGCAGGGCCGAGATCGGGTCGCGCATGAGGTCGCGCTGCAGGCGCAGCACGCCCTCGCGGTGCGGGGCCAGGGCGTCCAGGCGGCGCATCAGCAGGTCGAAGACCCGGTCGCGGGCGCTGCCGAAGCCGTGCTGGCCGGGCACCGTCCCCTCCAGCACCGCCTGGTCCACCGCGCGGGCATGGGCGCGCAGCAGGTCCACCGGCGTGGGGTAGCGGCCGCGCAGGTCGGACAGCGTCTCGCCGCTCTCGGCCGCGATGCGCGCGAAGGTGGTGCCGTGCCATCCCTCCCGCGCGACCACGCGCCAGAAGGCATCGAGAAGGGAAGGGGAGGGGGCGTCGCGCGTGCTCATCGTGGGCAAGATGGCGTGTCCGCCCCCTCTATCAACCTCGCCCGTTACCGGCGCGTCACCTCAGCCCGCCAGCTCGCGGGAACGCCGGGTCGCGGCGTCGATCGCCTGCGGCACCAGGGTGGGCCAGGCGTGCTCGTCCATCAGCACCGCCAGCGCCCGCTCGGTCGTGCCCTTGGGCGAGGTGACGTTCTGCCGGAGCACCGCCGCGTCCTCCGCGCTGCGGGCGAGCAGCGCGCCGGAGCCCGCCACCGTCGCCCGCGCCATCCGCCGGGCGAGGTCCGGCGGCACGCCCTGCGCGATCCCCGCGCGCTCCAGCAGCTCGGCCAGGAGGAAGACATAGGCCGGCCCGCCGCCGGAAATGGCAGTGACGGGATCGATCAGGCTCTCCGCCTCCACCCAGGCGACCTCGCCGGTCGCGGCCAGCAGCCGGTCCGCCAGTACCTTCTGCTCCGCGGAGGCACGGCGCCCCGCGCAGGCGACGGTGAAGCCCTGGCCGATGGAGGCCGGCGTGTTCGGCATGGCCCGCACGACCGCCGCGCCGTCCAGCATGGCGTCCAGGCCAGAGATGGTCTTGCCCGCCATGATCGAGAGGAACAGCGCCCCGCCGCGCGCAAAGGGCCGGTAGGAGGGGAGCACCGCCTCCGCCTGCTGCGGCTTGGTGGCGAAAACGACGGCCTCGGGCACGAAGCCGGAGGGGATGGCCTCGGCATCCGGCACCACCTCGACGCGGTGTGCGAAGGCTTCCGTCGAGAGCTTGTGCGGCTCCACCACCACGGCGCGGGAGAGGCCGCGTTCTAGCCAACCATGGAGGAGGGCGCCCCCCATCTTGCCGCAGCCGACAAGAAGCACGGGGGGCAGTAGATCAGACGACATCGGGCAATCCCTCAGGGCTCGCCCGCTGACCGGCGGGCTCGCCCGAAGGTTTCAGGCTTCGCCGACGCAGTCCAGCATGGCCGCGGCGAGCGCCTCGGCCGGCGCCTTGCCGCCCCAGAGGACGAACTGGAAGGCGGGGAAGAAGCGCTCGCACTCGGTGATGGCGATGTCCACCATGTCCTCGAGGCTCTCCACGCTGGCGGCGCGGGCACCGCGGAGGAGCACGGCGTGGCGGAAGACCGGCACCCCCTCCTCACCTTCGAGCCCGAAATGGCCGATCCACAGCTTCTCGTTCGCCAGCGCCAGCAGCTCGTGCAAGCGCCCGCGCGCGGCGGCCGGAACCTTCATGTCGAAGGCGCAGGTGAAGTGCATCGCGCTGATCTCGGTGGACCAGGCGAAGTGAAGGCCGTAGTCGCACCACTTGCCCGGGGCTTCCGCGGCCATCTCGCCGTCGGAGCGGCGGTCGAAGGCCCATTCGTTGGCGGCCACGATCTGCTCGACGACGTCGAGCGGGTTGGCGGCCCTGTCCCGGGTGGCAGCGAGGGTGGCTGACATGGCGTCACCTCCTATCCGAGACGGACAGACCCCCCGAGTCTGGTAGCGAATCGGTCGGGCCAGCCCCAACAGGTTGATACTGCGATGCCGAACGCAGCGGCAACCCCGAAGGCTTCAATGGGGCGTCACACGCCCCCGTCAGCCGGACCCGGATCGGTTGCACCACCCGTGGCCGCACCCGTCTCGAAGGGCGTCGCGTCGGGGGGCGCGTTGTTCATCCGCGCCTCCAACGCCTCGACGCGAAGGGCCAGCGCCTCGGCCTGCTCCCGCGCACGGCGGGCCACCTCGAGCGCCGCGTCCAGTTCCTCGCGCTTGACGAGGTTCAGCCGCGCGGTCAGCGCCTCCACCTGGGCCTGTACCGCGCTCTCGATCTCGGCGCGCGCGCCCGCCAGCACGGAGAAGGCGCCGCCGGCCATGCCCGCGAGGTCATCGAAGAACTTGCCCCGGCCGCCACCAAAGCCGCCGGTCCCGAAAGGCCCCGATGAACCCTGCCCACCCTCTTGCATGACAACCTCCAGTCGATACCGTCCCAACATGGCCCCGGCGTGGCCTCTGGCGTAGACCCCCGCGCGCTTTTCTCGCGGGCGGGCGCCAGCGCGCCGCAGGGGTGCGGGCCGTCCGCATCTGGGGCGGAACCTACCGGGCGCCGCCTTCCGGCACCGTTCCAGTCCTGTCGCCCGGCCGTGTCCGCCAGAGGCTGTAGGCCACGCCCGAGGCGAGGATCGCGAAGGTGACGCCGAGCGAGACCGCGGGCGGGATCTTCCCGATGCCCAGCAGGTCGGCCATGAAGATCTTCGACCCAATGAAGATCAGCACCACGGAGAGCGCCACCTTGAGGTAGGCGAAGCGGTAGATCATCGCGGCGAGCGCGAAGTACAGCGCGCGCAGCCCGAGGATGGCGAAGATGTTGGAGGTGTAGACGATGAACGGGTCGGTCGTGATGGCGAAGATCGCCGGCACGGAATCGACCGCGAAGATAACGTCCGCCACCTCGATCATCACCAGCGCCATGAACAGCGGCGTGGCGAAAAGGGCGGGCCGCCCGGTGGCGGGATGAGGCCGGCGCACGAAGAAGCGCTCGCCGTGGTGCTCCTCCGTCACGTTCAGGCGTCGCTTCATCAGCCGCACCAGCGGGTTCTCGCCCACCGGCCGCTCGCTCTCGGCGAAGAGCAGCATCTTCACGCCCGTGGCCACCAGGAAGGCCGCGAAGACATACAGCACCCAGGAGAAATGCGTGACCAGCGCCGCGCCGAGCCCGATCATGATCGCGCGCAGCACGATCACGCCGAGGATGCCCCAGAACAGCACCCGGTGCTGGTAGGCGCGCGGCACGGCGAAGAAGGAGAAGATCATCGCGATGACGAAGACGTTGTCCATCGCCAGCGTCTTCTCGACCACGAAGCCCGTCAGGTAGTTCAGCCCTGGCTCCGCGCCCAGCGTCCACCAGACCCAGGCGCCGAAGCCTAGCCCGAGGGTGATGTAGAAGGCGGAGAGCATCAGGCTCTCCCGCACGCCGATCTCGCGGTTGCCGCGGTGCAGGACGCCGAGGTCGAAGGCGAGAAGCGCCGCCACAAGCCCGAGGAAGGTGAGCCACATCCAAGCGGGGGTGCCGAGCCAGTCGGCGAGGAAGACAGCGGATTCCATGCGAGCCACTCCATTGCCGGCTGTTGAGCCAGGAGTGATCCGACATCGCGAAGCAGCCGGCTGCTCTCGCCAGAGGGGCCCGGATCCGGGTTGCCGGACGAACTGGCCCGGCCCGACCATCGTTTCAAGAGCCGTTGGAGGGCGTTCCCGCCTTCGCCGCCCCGCGCCATTTCCCGCGCGGCAGGTTCGGGCTTATACCGCCCCGGCGCCGTCCCTCGCCCCAATCCTGGCCCCAGGCCTGGCCCCCGTCCGAAGCCGAAGCATGATCCCCGCCATCCTCTTTCCCGCCTTCGACCCGGTCGCCATCGCCATCGGGCCCTTCGTCGTGCGCTGGTACGCGCTGGCCTACATCGTCGGCATCGTCATCGCCTGGCAGATGGCGCGGCGGCTCGTGCAGCGCCCGCCCGTCGCGGCCACGCCCGAGCAGATGGACGACTTCGTCACCTGGGCGACGCTTGGCGTCATCCTCGGCGGGCGGCTCGGCTACGTGCTGTTCTACCGGCCGGACATCATCTGGACCGCCCCCTGGGAGGTCCTCTACCTCTGGCACGGCGGCATGTCCTTCCACGGCGGGGCCCTCGGCGTGATCCTCGCCATCGCCCTCTTCGCCCACCGCCAGCGCCTGCCCTTCCTCCTCTTCGCGGACCGCATCACGAGCGTCGTCCCGGTCGGGCTGGGGCTCGGGCGGCTTGCCAACTTCGTCAACGGGGAGTTGTGGGGCCGCACGACCGACGTGCCCTGGGGCGTGATCTTCCCCCATGCGGGCCCCGAGCCCCGTCACCCCTCCCAGCTCTACCAGGCGGCGATGGAGGGGCTGATCCTGCTGGTCATCCTGCAATGGATCATCCGCACGCCCGCGCTGCGCGCCCGCCCCGGCTTCACCGCCGGTGCCTTCCTGGCGGGCTACGGCATCGCCCGCATCATCGGCGAGTTCTTCCGCCAGCCCGACCCACAGCTCGGCTTCCTCTTCGCCGGGGCCACCATGGGGCAGCTTCTTTCCGTGCCGATGGTGCTCGTCGGCGCCTGGCTGATGGCCCGCAGCCGACGGGTGGCCGAGGTGCCGGCCGCTTGAGCGAAGCGGAGCGCCTCGACGCCTTCATGGCCCGCGCCAATGCCGCCTACTACGCGGGCCGCGATCCCTTCGGCGCGGCGGGCGACTTCACCACCGCGCCCGAGATCACGCAGGCCTTCGGGGAATGCCTCGGCCTCTGGGCCGCCGTCACCTGGACCATGATGGGCAGCCCCGCCACCGTCATCCTGGCCGAGGCCGGCCCCGGGCGCGGCACGTTGATGGCCGATGCCCTCCGCGCCGTCGGTGCCATGGTGCCGGACTTCGCCCGTGCGGCCCGCCTGCACCTCGTCGAGACCTCCCCCCTATTGCGGGAGGCCCAGCGCGCCCGCCTGCCCGACGCCACCTGGCACGAGGACCTGACCACCCTGCCGGACGGCCCGCTGATCCTGCTGGCCAACGAGTTCCTCGACGCCCTGCCTATCCGCCAGTTCGTCCGCCGCGGCGATGCTTGGATGGAGCGCTGGGTCGCCGGCGGCGCTTTCGTCGAGCGCCCCGCCCCGGATGCGCCCCTGCCGGGCGAGGGCGAGGAGGGCGAGATCCGCGAGGTGAACGAGCCCGCCCTGACCATCGCCACCACCCTCGGTGCCCGCCTCGCCGTAGGAGGCGGCGCGGCCCTCCTCATCGATTACGGCCCGGCGGAGAGCGCGCCCGGCAGCAGCCTCCAGGCGATCCGCGACCGCCGCGCCGCCGACCCGCTCGCCGATCCCGGCGGCGCTGACCTCACCGCCCATGTGGACTTCGCCGCCCTCGCCCGCGCTGCCCGTGCCGTTGGCGCGGCGGCCCATGGGCCGGTGCCGCAGGGCGTCTTCCTCACCCGCCTCGGCCTGCACAGCCGGGCCGCCGCGCTCGCTGCCTCCGAGCCTGGTCGGGGCGCCCGCCACCTGGAGGCGGCCACGCGCCTCACCGCGCCGGAGGCCATGGGGCGCCTGTTCAAGGCCCTGGCCATCAGCCACCTCGCCCTTCCCACCCCGCCCGGCTTCGAGGCCGCATGACCCAGACCGCCGAGTTCCTGACCTCACCCTCCCTCTCGGGCCTGCCGCACGGCTTCTTCACCCGCCGCGGTGGCGTCTCCGAGGGGCGATTCGCCAGCCTCAACTGCTCCCTCTCCGGCCAGGACGACCCGGAAGCGGTCGCGCGGAACCGGGCGCTGGCCATGCGCGCCATCGGCACGGAACCCGCCTCCCTCTCCGGCCTCTTCCAGGTGCACGGCATCGACGTGGTGGTGGCCGAAGCCCCGATCCCCATGGAGGCCCGCCCCCGCGCGGACGGCGCCGTGACCAACCGCCCTGGCGTCACCCTCGGGATCATCACCGCCGATTGCGGCCCCGTCCTCTTCGCCGACAGCCGTGCGGGCGTGGTCGGCGCCTGCCATGCCGGCTGGCGCGGCGCCCTGGCCGGCGTGCTGGAAGCCACCATCGCCGCCATGGAAGGCCTGGGCGCCACCCGCGCGAACATTGCCGCCTGCCTCGGCCCCTGCATCCGCCAGCCGAGCTACGAAGTAGGTGCCGACCTGCGCGACGCCCTCCTCGCCGCGGATCCCGGGGGCGACCGCTTCCTCACGCCCGGCCGGCGAGACGGCCACTGGCAGTTCGACATGGCCGGGCTGATCCTCGCCCGCCTCCGCGCTGCCGGGGTCGCCGCCGAGGCGCTGCCGAACGACACCCTGACGGAGGAGGAGGGCTTCTTCTCTCACCGCCGGCGCACCCTGGAAGGTGGCGGGCCGATCGGGCACCAGCTCTCGGCGATCGCGCTGCCGGGGTAGGGGCTGGCTCCTGCGATCCTCGGAGAGCGCGCTGCCCTGCCAATAACACGAGGCGCACCGGCGGCCGGGGCGCCCGCGCCGTCCCCCTCAGGATGAGTGCTGGCGCAACCCTGCCGGCCCCGCGATAAGGGCCCCCCATGCCTTACCTCTTCATCTTCCTCGCGCTCGCCTTCCTCACCCTTGTCGCCTCCTGCATGATTGGCTGAGCGCATGCGCCCCTTCCCGAGCTTTCTCGCGGCCCTCCTGCTGCTGACGGCCTGCGGGCCGCTGCCGCAGCCCTTCCGGGGCAATCCGGGTGCCGAGGGCCGGCGCCTCGCCGCGCCGCCGGCCTATCGAATCGCGGTGCCGTCTCCTTCGGCCGCCCTTCTGTCGGACATGGCCTCCAGCGACTTCGCGGTCGCCATGTCGGAGGCGTTGGAAGGGGCCGAGGTTCCTGCCGTGGCCGGGCCGCCGGCCCCGCTCGACTGGCGCCTCGACATCACCGCGGACCGGGAGGGACAGGGCGTGGTTCCCGCCTACGCCATCCGTGACGCCGACGGCCGCGTGCTCGGCCAGGCGCGCGGCGCGCCGGTGGGCGTGGCCGAGTGGAGCCAGTCCGAGCCCGGGATGCTGCGCGAGGTGGCGTCCCGCGACGCCACCGTGGTCGCCGGCCTTCTCTCCCGCGGGGAGGCCGCCCGCCGCGCCTCGGAGACGGTGGCTTTCAACGGCTCGGCCGGTCCGCCGCGCGTGCGCTTCACCGGCGTGCGCGGCGCCCCCGGCGACGGCAACCAAGCCCTGGCCGCGCGCATGCAGGAGTTCCTGGCCGGCAAGGGCCTCGTGGTGCAGGACGGCGCGGAGGGCGCCGCCTTCGCCGTCTCGGGCGAGGTGACGATGGCTCCCGCCGCGGACCGCAAGCAGCGGGTGGAAATCCTTTGGAAGGTCTCGCGCCGGGACGGCCACGACCTCGGCCGCGCGCTCCAGCTGAACGAGGTGCCGGGCGGGAGCCTCAACGGCCTCTGGGGCGATGTCGCCTATGTCGTGGCGGAGGAGGCATCGGTCGCGGTGCGCGACATCATCGCCAATGCCGGTGGGCTGGGCGAGGCCGCCACGCGCCGCGAAGGCGCCGCGAATCCGTCGCCCGCAACCCCGGGGGAGGCGGCCGCACCACCTGCGCCGCCCGCGCCTCGCGCCGGGACGGGGCGCTAGCGGTCGCTTCCTCGCGCGGAGCGGCGCGGGCATGCGCCTTGCGTGGGGCGCAACCCCTCGGCCGGCATGGACTTGGCGGCGCCCGGTTGCTATCCCCCGGCCGCCCCACGTCGCCCGGCCGCTGACCTGCCCAAACCCAGGGCTCGCCCAGGGTCGGCCAAGCCTGCCCACGGCGCGCCCGGAGATTTCACGCGGATGAAGATCCTCGCCTGCAACAGCAACCGCCCCCTCGCCGAGGCGGTCGCAGCGGCCCTCAACCTGCCGCTCACCCAGGCCTCCGTCCGCCGCTTCGCGGACCTCGAGATCTTCGTGGAGATCCAGGAGAACATTCGCGGCGAGGATGTCTTCGTCATCCAGTCCACGAGCTATCCCGCGAACGACAACCTGATGGAGCTGCTGATCACGCTCGATGCGCTGCGCCGCTCCTCGGCGCGCCGCGTGACGGCGGTGATCCCCTATTTTGGATACGCGCGGCAGGACCGTAAGTCCGGGCCCCGCACGCCGATCTCGGCCAAGCTCGTTGCCAACCTCATCACCCGTGCCGGCGCGGATCGCGTCCTCACGCTCGACCTGCACGCAGGGCAGATCCAGGGCTTCTTCGACATCCCCGTGGACAACCTCTTCGCCGCCCCCCTGTTTGCGCGCGACATCCAGGAGCGCTTCAAGGGCCGCGACCTCATGGTCGTCTCCCCCGATGTCGGCGGCGTGGTGCGCGCGCGCGCCATCGCGACGCGCCTGCACACGGACCTCGCCATCATCGACAAGCGCCGCCCGCGCGCCGGCGTGTCGGAGGTGATGAACGTGATCGGCGACGTGGAGGGGCGTGACTGCATCCTCGTGGACGACATCGTCGACTCCGGCGGCACGCTCTGCAACGCGGCCGACGCGCTGCTGAAGAACGGCGCGCGCTCCGCCTCGGTCTATGTCACCCACGGCGTGCTCTCGGGCGGCGCGGTCGCGCGCATCGGCGCAGCGCCGATCGAGCAGATGATCACGACGGACAGCATCCAGGCGACGGAGGCGGTCCGCATCTCCTCGAACATCAAGCAGCTCACCGTCGCCCCGCTGCTGGCCGAGGCGATGCGCCGGATCAGCGAGGAATCTTCGGTCTCCACGCTGTTCGACTAGAGCCGCCGCAGCGCCTCCCGCGTCGTCTCGTTCAGTTGCAAGAAGGTTTCCACCGTCAGCTCGAGCAGCTAAATTCATTTGCGAACGGCTTCAATGTTCTGTTATTGTAACGTAAAGTTGGAGCCGGTATTATGCCTGACATTGCTATCAGCCGTGAACACAGAACCTCGGTCGAGCTTCTACTGCCACACCTCAAGGCTCGCCTCGAAAGCGCGGCCGCAGCTTGGTCGGTGCCAATTCAATGGCGCAGCGCTTCTTCCGCTAAGGCTAGTGGGCATGGATTGACCGCTGAGATTTGGGTTGATCCCGTAGCAATCCATGCTGAAGCGCATCTTTCATTTATGCTCAGTTTCTTGCGAAGCACAATAGAAGTACGAGCAGCGGAGTTGATTGAAGCTGCGATCTCAGATGCGAAAATTCGCGCGTAACGTCTCTTGCTAATCTCGCAACAAACAGCGGGAGCCGAGCGCGTTTCCTCGAACATCAAGCAGCTCACCGTCGCCCCGCTGCTGGCCGAGGCGATGCGCCGGATCAGCGAGGAATCCTCGGTCTCCACGCTGTTAGACTAGAGCCGCCGCAGCGCCTCCCGCGTCGTCTCGTCCAGCGGGAAGAAGGTCTCCACCGTCAGCTCGGACAGCGCCACCTCGTGCGCCGTGCCGAAGACCATGGTGGTCGTGAGGAAGGATAGTTCCACCTCGCCCAGCCGCAGGCGGAAGGGCAGGGCGAGCGCCTCCGGCTCCGCGGCCTCGCCGGGCGGCGCGGGAAGCGCGCGCAGCTCGCGCAGCAGTTCCACGAGAACGGGGTCGCCGCTCACCGTTGCCTGCCGTGCCAGCCGCGCGAGGAAGTGCGCGCGCACTGCGCCGAGATCCCCGATCCGCGGCGCAAGCCCGGCCGGATGCAGCGCCAGCCGCATCACGTTCACCGGCCCCGCCAGCAGCGCCGGATCGGCCCCCGCGATCAGCGGCCCGACCGTGGCGTTTGCCGAGACGAGGTTCCAATGCCGGTCCACCGCCAGCGCCGGGTTCGGCGCATGGGCCGCGAGAACCGCCTCCACCGCCGCCCGCATCGAGGGGTCGTCCGGCCCCCTTTCCGGGTAGGCGGGCGCGAATCCGGCGGCCGCCAGCCAGAGGTTCCGCTCCCGCAGCGGCACATCGAGCTGCTCGGCCAGGCGCAGCACCATGGACCGGCTCGGCATGGCGCGGCCCGTCTCGAGGCAGCTGAGGTGCCGGGTGGAGATCTCCGCCTCCAGCGCCAGGTCCATCTGGCTCATGCGCCGGCGCTGTCGCCAGCTGCGGAGGTGGTCGCCGATCGGGGCCATGCGCGTGCTCATGCCGGGAGCCTATCGCCGCCCCGTGCGGCGTCTCCATGACCTTCGAGGTCATCGACCCGCGCCCCGCCGCCGGCACAGGGTTCGCCCACCGGCAATCCCGCCGGACGTGCAGGAATCCCTCCATGAACGCTTCCCCCTTCCTTCGCCGCGCCCTGCTGCTGGACGCGGCGGCGAGCGGCGCCCCCGGCGCGCTGATGCTGCTGGCCGCGGGCCCGCTGGCCGATCTCACCGCGCTTCCGCCGGGCCTGCTGCGCGCGGCCGGGGCCGTGCTGCTCCCCTATGCCGGCTTCGTCCTCTGGCTCGGCCGCCACGCGGCACCGGCTCGGGCGCTCGTTCTCGCGGTCATCGGCATCAACATCCTCTGGGCAGCCGAGAGCGTTGCCATTCTCGCACTCGGCTGGGTGGCGCCGAACGCGCTGGGCACCGCCTTCGTCCTCGCACAGGCCCTGGTCGTCACCGCTTTCGCCGGATTGCAGGCCGCAGGCCTGCGCAGCACCGCCGCCATGCCGGCCTGAGCGCCGCGCCCGTCCACGCCGTCGGAGAGGGGCGGCGTGGATCGCGGCGCCCGCCCCCCCCTTCAACCCCGGCCGCAATTCGGCCACCCTCCGCCCGCCAAGGCTGAGGACACGCCCGATGAAGCTCTACTACTCCCCCGGTGCCTGCTCGATGGGCATCCACGTGATCCTTGAGGAGATCGGCAAGCCCTACGAGCTCTCGCTCGTCTCCACGAAGGACGGCGCGCAGCACAAGCCCGAGTACAAGGCGGTGAATCCGAAGTCGAAGGTGCCGGCGCTGGATCTTGACGAGGGCGGGCGGGCGCTGACGGAGTGGCCGGCCATCGCCCTCTATCTCGGCTCCAGCAATCCCGAATCCGGGCTGCTGCCGAAGGATCCCGCCGCCCAGGCACGCGCGCTGGAGGCGATCGACTACGTTACCGGCACCATCCACCCCAACGCCTTCACCCGCCAGTTCCGCCCGGCCAACTTCTCCGTGCGGGACGAGGACCACCCGCAGGTGATCGCGCAGGCGCAGGAGAACGCGGACAAGTTCTTCGAGCTGCTGGACAAGAACTGGACGGGCGACACCTGGATCCTGCCCGAGGGCTACTCCGTCGCCGATGCTGCGCTGTTCTTCGTCGAGTACTGGCAGGCCAAGCGCGTCGGCAAGCCGCTGCCGCCGAAGCTGGACCGCCACCTCAAGGCCATGCTGGAGCGCCCGGCGGTGAAGCGGGCACTGGAACAGGAAGGGCTGGCGGCCTAAGGAAAGCGGGCCGGGGGAGCAAACCCGCGCCCGCGCCAGCACATGACCGAACCGAACCCCATCCCCTTCTGGTTCCTCCGCCACGGCGAGACCGACTGGAACGCCCGCATGCTCTCGCAGGGCCAGGTGGACATCCCGCTCAACCCCGTGGGCCTTGCCCAGGCCGGTCGCGCCGCGGAGGCGCTGGTCGGGCGCGGTATCCGCACGATTCATTCCAGTACCCTCGGCCGCGCGCGCGTGACGGCGGAGATCGTGGCCGCCCGCCTCAACCTGCCTGTCACCTTCGACGAGAACCTCATCGAATGCGGCTTCGGCGTGCAGGAGGGCCAGGAGATGTCCGACTGGTTCTCCGACTGGGTCGCCGGCCGCTCCACACCCGAGGGCGCCGAACCCTTCGCCGACTTGCGCGAGCGCGCGGTGAACGCCATCAACCACGCGACCGCCCAGCCAGGTCCCGTGCTGGTGGTGGCGCACGGCGCCCTCTGGCGCGCCTTCCGTCAGGCGGCGGGCCTTCCCGCCAATATCCGCACCCCCAACGCCCTGCCCCTCTGGGTGGAGCCGCCGGATGCTCCCGGTGAGGGCTGGCGAATGACGCCGGCGGAACTTGGGGGGTGAGCTTCTGCTGAAGGAGCGGCACCGGTGCCTCCGGGGAGAAGAAGAAGGAATTCTTCCTCTCCCCGGACCCCTCACCATCATCTTTTTTCTTCCAGTTGGAAATACTGAGTAGCCGGTGCGCCTCGGGTCGATGACCCGGGGCGACTGCACGTTCAGGAAGGGCGCGAAGAAAGAACCGCCCCTCGTCATCGGATCCGCGCCAGCCGGACGGGGATCCAAGGGGCTCAGGCCCTTGGCGGGAGATGTTCGGAGAGGGCAGAGCCCTCTCCGGGAAGCCGCCGCTCAGTCCGCCCGGATATTCGCCCGCCGGATCACCGGCTCCAGTGTGCGCTTCTCGTTCTCCACCAGGGTCGCGAAGGCCTGCGGCCCGGTGCCGCCGAGGATGGTGCCCTGATCGACCAGCCGCCCGCCGATGGCAGGGTCGCGCAGCGCCACGGCCACCGCCTCGGCCAGTGTCGCGATGATGGCGTCAGGTGTGCTGGCGGGCGCCGCCATGCCGAAGGCGGTGCCGAACAGAAAGCCCGGCACGCCCGCCTCCGCCGTCGTCGGCACGTCCGGCAGCTGCGGCAGCCGCTTCTCCGTCGCGACGGCTAGCGCGCGCACGCCGTTGCCGCGAATCTGCGGGATGATGTTCGGCACGTTGTCGATGACCATGTCGATATTGCCGGAAACGAGGTCCGTCACGGCCGGTGCGGCGCCGCGATAGGGCACGTGCTGGATATCCGTGCCCGTCTCGGCCTTGAACAGCTCGAGCGCGAGGTGAAGGCTGCTGCCCGCGCCGGCCGAGCCCGCGGTGATCTGGCCCGGCTTCTCCTTTGCCGCCGCCACCAGCGCCGCCAGGTTCCGCCAGGGCTGCGCATTCGCCACGCAAACCACCTTCGGCGTCGTCGCCAGCAGCGTGATCGGCGAGAAGGCCGTGTTCGTGTCGTAGGGCATCGAGGGATAGATGAACTGGTTCACCGCCAGCGGCCCCATGGAGGAGGCGAGCAGCGTGTACCCGTCCGGCGCCGCCTTCGCGACGAGATCGGCGCCGATGTTGCCGCCCGCGCCCGCGCGGTTGTCCACCACGAAGGGCTGGCCAAGCCGCGCCGCGAGCGATTGCGAGACGGAGCGTGCCAGCAGGTCCACCAGCCCGCCGGGCGGGAAGGGGACGACGATGCGCACGGGCTTGTTCGGATAGCCGCCCTGCGCGTGGACCTCCGGCGCCGCGAGCGCGGCGGTCGCGGCGCCGAGCGCTGTGCGGCGGGTGACGTGCCTGCTCATGGCGTTCCCTCCCTTCCTGCTCAGTGCGCGCCGGGCGTTGCCGGGGGCGGCGATGCGGCGTCCTTCGCGGCCGCGGGCGGGAAGGGATATTGCCCTGGCCGCGTCTCGACGGTGATCCAGCGCAGCTCCGTGAACTCCGCGATCCCTGCGCGCCCGCCGAAGCGGCCGTAGCCGGAGGACTTGGTGCCGCCGAAGGGCATCTGCGCCTCGTCATGCACGGTCGGGCCGTTCACGTGGCAGATGCCGCTCTCGATCCGCTGCGCCAGCGCGATGCCGCGCGCCACGTCCCGCGTGAAGATCGCGGCGGACAGTCCGTACTCCGTGTCATTCGCCACGCGCAGCGCTTCCTCGGCGTCCTTCACGCGGATCATCGCGACGACCGGCCCGAAGGACTCCTCGGCATAGAGGGCCATCGCCGGCGTCACGCGATCGACGATGGCGGCCGGCATGATCGTTCCCTGCCGCGCGCCGCCCCCGTGCACCACCGCGCCCTTGGAGGCCGCGTCGGCGATCATGCGCTCCACCTTCACGGCGGAGGCCTCGTCCACCACCGAGCCGAGGAACACGTTGCCGCCGCGCGGGTCGCCCACCGGCAGCGCCGCGACGAAGTCGGCGAGCCGCTGCGCGAACTCGTCCGCGATACTCTCCACCACCACCAGCCGCTCGGTGGACATGCAGATCTGGCCCTGGTTCATGAAGGCGCCGAAGGCGGCGGCCTTCACGGCCTCGTCCAGGTCCGCGTCCTCCAGCACGATCATCGGCGCCTTGCCGCCTAGCTCGAGCAGCACGGGCTTGAGGTGCCGCGCCGCGTGCACGGCCACGATCCGCCCCACCTTGGTGGAGCCGGTGAAGTTGATCCGCCGCACCGCCTTGTGCGCGATCATCGCCTCCACCACTGCCGGTGCGTCCTCGGCCGAGTGCGTCACCACGTTCACCACGCCGGGCGGCACCCCGCCCTCGCGCAGGGCCTGGGCGATCAGGCTGTGCGTGCCCGGACAGAGCTCGCTCGCCTTCAGCACCACCGTGTTGCCGCAGGCCAGCGGCAGCGCCAGCGCGCGCACGCCGAGGATGACCGGCGCGTTCCACGGCGCCATCCCCAGCACCACGCCGACGGGCGCGCGGATCGACATCGCAAGGCAGCCGGGCTTGTCCGAGGGGATCACCTCGCCCGTCGTCTGCGTCGTCATCGCCGCCGCCTCGCGCAGCATGCCGGCGGCCAGGTGCACGTTGAACCCGGCCCAGCCGGCCGTCGCGCCGATCTCCTCCGCCATCAGCCGGATGAACTCGGGCGCC
>NZ_JONP01000006.1 GCF_000711725.1 Roseomonas aerilata DSM 19363
GGAGTACCAGGCGGCGCAGTTCAAGCGGGTGCGCAAGGACGGCAGGCCCGTCTGGATCGAGGGGTCCTACAACCCGATCCTCGATGCCACCGGCAAGGTGGAAAAGATCGTCAAGTTCGCGACCGACGTTTCCGACCAGATCAAGCTGCTGGCCGACCTGAAGACGCTGATCGACAACAATTTCGGCGACATCGACGCGGCGATCGGCCTCTCCCTGGCCGAGGCCGGATCGGCAGCCCGCGCGGCGGACGAGACGGCCGGAAACGTGCAGACGATCGCCGCGGCGGCCGAGCAGCTCGCTTCCTCCGTGGGCGAGATCTCCGGGAACATGGCAAAATCCCGCATCGCCACGGAAAATGCCTCCGAGCAGGCAAGCCTGGGTGCGGAAAGCACCGAGAAACTGACTGCTGCCGCCCAGGCCATGAGCGGGGTGGTCAGCCTTATCCAGAGCATCGCGGGGCAGGTGAACCTGCTGGCGCTGAATGCGACCATCGAGGCGGCGCGCGCCGGCGAGGCTGGCCGGGGCTTCGCCGTGGTGGCGGCCGAGGTGAAGAACCTGGCCAGCCAGACCGCCCTCGCCACCGAGAAGATCGCGCGCGAGATCGAGGGCGTCCAGTCCATCTCCGACACCGTCACCGGCACGCTCTCGGCGATCCGCCAAGCGGTGGAATCGGTGCGGGAGAGCGTGGCCGTGACAGCTTCCGCGGTGGAGGAACAGAGCGCCGTGACCAGCGGCATGTCCGCCAGCATGGGCAGCGCATCGAGCGCCGTGCGCACCGTCTCAGCCAGTGTCGGGCAGATCTCCGCGGCCGTGAACCAGGTGGCCACGGCCGTCTCCAGGACGAAGGAGGCCGCACAGGTTCTCGTGCGCTAAAGCCCTGCCCTGGCGAGCTCGGGGAGCAGGGTCTAACCTCGGCTCGGAGGAACCGCCATGACCCCGTCGAGCCCCGAAGCCCTCGCTGCATCCGTGCCGGACGGCGCGCTGCTGGCCTTGCCGCCCGACAACTCCCTTCCCTCCGTCGCGCTGGCCAAGGCGCTGGTCCGGCGGGGGGTGCGCGGGCTGCGGCTGCTGGGCGTGCCCGTCTCGGGCTTCGCGACGGACCTGCTGATCGGCGCGGGCTGCGTGGCGGAGGTGGAGACGAGCGCGGTCTCTCTCGGGGAGGCGGGCTTCGCGCCGCGCTTCTCGTCCGCCGTGCGGGCGGGAAGCATTGTCGTGCGGGACGCGACCTGCCCGGCCATCCACACGATGCTACAGGCCGCCGAGAAGGGCGTGCCCTTCATGCCGCTGCGTGGGGTCATCGGCAGCGACATCCTGGCGCACCGCCCGGACTGGCGGGTGGTGCAGAACCCGATGTCCGAGGCGCCGGACCCGATCCTGCTGGTGCCGGCCCTGCAGCCGGACGTGGCCGCCATCCACGCCGTCATGGCGGACGAGGCCGGCAATCTTTGGGTGGGGCGGCGGCGGGAGCTTGCGACCCTTGCCCATGCCTCCCGCCGGCTGCTGGCGACGGTCGAGCGGGTGGTGCCCGGCAACCTGCTGGAGGACGAGCGCCTGGCCGCCGGCACCATCTCCGCCACCTATGTCGAAGCCTTCGCCGTGGCCGAGCGGGGGGCGCATCCTGTCGCGCTGCTCGATGAGTACGGCTTCGACGCCGCCTATGTCGCCACCTATGCCCGCGCCGCGCGGACGGAGGAGGGTTTCCGGGCCTGGGTGGAGGAACATGTGTTCGGCCAGGCCGCCCGGATCGCCGCCGAATGAGCGCGGTGCAGCCCGAGGAGCGGCTGGCGGCGGCGCTGGCGCGGCTGATCCTCGACCCCTCGGCGCCGCCCGCCCGCCACATCGCCGTCGGCGCCGCCTCCCCGATCCCGGCAGCGGCCTGCTGGCTGGTCGCGAAGTCCGGCCGCCCCGTGCGGCTGTCGCTGCTGCACAAGCGTTCCGGCAACCCCTTCACCGAGGGATCGCGCGAGCTGTTCGACCTCACCGGGCAGGGGCGGATCGACCTCTTCTTTCTCGGCGGCGGGCAGATCGACGGGGAGGCGAACCTCAACCTCATCGGCACCGGGGAATGGCCAGGAGACGGGGTGCGGTTTCCCGGCAGCTTCGGCTCCGCCTTCATGTACCTTATGACGCCGCGCACGATCCTCTTCCGCGAGGAGCACTCGCCGCGCGTGCTGGTGCCGCGCGTCGCCCATGTCTCGGCCGCCGGTGTCACCCCGCCCGAGGTGTTCCGGCGCGGCACGGCGCAGGCGCTGGTCACGGGCCGCTGCGTCTTCCGCTTCGACGCCCAGCGGGCGCGCTTCATGCTGGAGAGCGTCCACCCCGGGGAAAGCCTCGCCTCCATTCGCGCCGAGACGGGGTTCGACTTCGATGCACCAGCCGAGGTGCCGGTGACGCCGGACCCGACCGCCGCGGAACTGGCCCTGCTGCGCGGCCCGGTCTGCGAGGAGATGGCGGAGACCTATCCCGATTTCTGCGCCCGCGTGTGGGACCGCGCCGCCGTGGCCTGACCTTGGCGCGGCGCGGCGCCCGGCCCATGGTGCGCGCCGCTTACCGGAGGACCGCCCATGCGCATCGTGGACCTGAAGGAGGTGACGGCGCCGATCGCCTCCTCCATCGCCAACGCCTATATCGACTTCAGCAAGATGACCCTGTCGCTCGTCGCGGTCGTGACGGATGTGGTGAGGGACGGCCGACGGGTGGTGGGCTACGGCTTCAACTCCAACGGCCGCTACGGCCAGGGCGGGTTGATCCGGGAGCGTTTCGCCCCCCGCCTGCTGGAGGCACCGCCGGAATCCCTGCTGAACGACGCCGGCGACAACCTGGATCCCGACCGGATCTGGGCCACCCTGATGAAGAACGAGAAGCCGGGCGGGCACGGGGAGCGGTCCGTCGCGGTCGGCACGATCGACATGGCGGTTTGGGACGCGGTCGCGAAGATCGCGGGCAAGCCCCTCTTTCGCCTGCTGGCGGAGCGGCACGGGCGGGAGGCCGACCCGCGCGTCTTCGTCTATGCCGCCGGCGGCTACTATTACCCGGGCAAGGGCATCGAGCAGCTGCGGGCGGAGATGCGCAGCTATCTCGACCGCGGCTACTCCGTCGTGAAGATGAAGATCGGCAACGGCATCGCCGAGGACCGCCCGCGGATCGAAGGCGTGCTGAAGGAGCTGGACGGCAAGGCGCAGCTGGCGGTGGACGCGAACGGCCGCCTCGGCCTCGAGGACGCCATCGCCTACGCCAAGATGCTCCGCGACTACCCTCTCTTCTGGTACGAGGAGGCGGGCGATCCGCTGGACTACGCGCTCCAGGCCGCCCTGGCGGAGTTCTACCCGGGCCCGATGGCGACGGGGGAGAACCTGTTCAGCCACCAGGACGCCCGCAACCTGCTGCGCTACGGCGGGATGCGCCCGGACCGGGACTGGCTGCAATTCGACTGCGCGCTCTCCTACGGTCTCGTCGAGTATCAACGCACGCTAAAGGACCTGGAGGTCGCGGGCTGGTCGCCTTCCCGCTGCATCCCGCATGGCGGGCACCAGATGTCGCTGAACATCGCGGCCGGGCTGGGGCTGGGCGGCAACGAGAGCTACCCGGACCTTTTCCAGCCCTATGGCGGCTTCCCCGACGGCGTGCGGGTGGAGGACGGGCACATCACCATGCCCGACCTTCCGGGCATTGGCTTCGAGGGCAAGTCCGACCTCATCAAGGTGATGCGCGACCTCGCGGCCTGAGGGGATGCGCCCGGCGGCGGGGGGGGGTCAGGCCTTCCAGGCCTCCATCGTCGCCCGGGCGCATTCGTGCATGACGGTCAGCGCGCGCACCGTGGTGTCCGCGCCGATCACGAAGGGGTTGCGGCCTGCCGAGGGCATGGCCGCCAGCTTCGTGATCGCCTCGTCGTAGCCGGCGTGATTCGAGATGAAGACATCCACGTTGCGCTGGCGGGCGATGTCGCGCAGGCGGGCAGTGGCGTCGATGTAGCCCTGCAGGCGCTCAATCCGGTCGGGCTGCGCCCCGAAGTTGAAGGCGGTGCCGCCCCAGAGCAGCGCCCGGTGCTCCTGCCCGCCCTGCCGGACGGTGAAGAGAAGGGAGATGGTGCCTCTAGTATGGCCCGGCGTCACCAGCACCTCGACGGCGGTGTCGCCGAGGGTGATCCGGTCTCCGTCCCTCACCGCGACGTCGCGCTGGGGCGGGCGGCCCCATTCAGGCGCGTCGAATTCGAGCTTCGTTGCCATCATCGTCCAGTCGGCATCGGACGCGACAATCTTCGGCGAGGCGACGCGCTTCACCCAGCCGGCGCCGCCGTAGTGATCGCCGTGGCCGTGGGTGATGACCAGATACCGGATCTGCGCGGGGTCGAGGCCGAGGCGGCGCATGCCCGCGCCGATGACGCGCTCCGCCTCGTCGTCGTTGTTCAGGGCGTCAATCAGGATCAGCCCGTCGGAGGTGCGGATGATCCAGGCGCTGACCCAGCGGGCCCCGACGTAGAACAGGTTGTCGAAGGCCTGGCCCGGCGGCGGCACGGGCTGGTTGATGAGCGGGCCGAGATCCACCTGCGGCGCGGCCGGAGGCGTGAGCGCGGTGTTGCCCAGCCGTAGATAGGCGCCGAGATCGTTGCCGGCCGCCTCCTTCGCGAGGTTCAGGTGGCGCTGCACCGCCGGCGGGACGGCGGCGCCGGCCGGCAGGGCGGGAAGCGCCACCGCCGCGCAGCACGCGCAGCCCAGCGCCAGGAAGCGCCGCCGCCCGGGCTCGACCGCCTCCGCCCGCAGGGTTGTCCTCTCGGTCTTACGCCAGAAAGACATCGTCTCGTTCCTGCTCCCCGCGCAGGACAGAAGGCTCCCACCCCGGGGAACTGTAAAGGATGTGCGAGCCTCCGGGGCAGCCTTGAGCGCGGCGCCGGGCAAGGGCAGAAACAGGGCACGGAGGAAGAACCATGACCGACGCGCTGCCGACCACCGAGACCGGAGCGGATTCCCGCGCCGTGAGCCCCGGCGCCCTGGCCGGGATCAGGGTGATCGACCTCACCCGCGTGCTCGGCGGTCCCTACTGCACCATGATCCTGTCGGACCACGGGGCGGAGGTCATCAAGATCGAGCCGCCCCAGGGCGACGAGGTCCGCGCCTGGGGCCCGCCCTTCCTGGATGGCACCGCCAGCTACTTCCTCGGCGTGAACCGCAACAAGCGGAGCATCGCGCTCGACCTCTCCAAGCCCGAGGGGCGTGAGGTGCTGCTGCGCCTGCTGGAGGGCGCGGACGTGCTGGTGGAGAACTACAAGCCCGGCAGCATGGAGAAGTGGGGCATCGGCTACGACAAGCTGAGCGAGCGCTTCCCGCGCCTCGTGCACTGCCGCGTCTCCGGCTTCGGCGCCACGGGGCCGCTCGGCGGGCTGCCCGGCTACGATGCCATCGTGCAGGCCATGGTCGGGCTGATGTCCATCAACGGGGAGCCCGGCAGCGGGCCGCTGCGGATGGGAACGCCCGTGGTGGACCTCGCGACCGGTCTCTACTCCACCATCGGCATCCTCATGGCGCTGCAGGAGCGGGAGCGTTCCGGCCGCGGGCAGTATATCGACATGACGCTGCACGACTGCGGCATGGCGCTGCTGCACCCGCAGGCGGCGAACCACTTCCTCAACGGCAAGCGCCCGGCGGCCACGGGCAACCCGCACCCGAATATCTCCCCCTACTCGAAGTTCCGCACGGCCACCTGCGAGATCTTCGTCGCCTGCGGGAACGAGCCCGCCTGGCGGAAGTTCTGCGGCTTCCTCGGCCTGGAGCACCTCGTGGACGACCCGCGCTTCGCCACCAACGGGGACCGGGTGGTCAACCGCGCGGACCTCGACACCATCCTCGCCGCCCGGCTCCACACGGAGGATGGGCACGCGCTCTGCGACCGGATGCTGAAGGCGGGGCTTCCCGCCGGGCCCGTGCTCTTCGTGGACGAGGCCGTGGCCGCGCCCCACACGGCCGCCCGCAACATGGTCGCCGAGATTGGCGAGTTCCGGGCGCTGAACACCCCCATCAAGCTCTCCCGCACGCCCGGCGGCGCCCGCGCCGTGCCGCCCGCCTTCAACGAGCACGGAGAGGAGGTCCTGCTGGCCGCCGGCTACACGGCGGAGGAGGTGGCGGCGCTGCGCGAGAAGGGCATCCTCGTCGCGACGCCGCGGGGCTAGGGCCCGGTCAGGGGCACGGCCGGGCTGACCTCTCCGCCCGGCTGCTCCATCCGCGTCCTCGCCCGCTGGTAGGAGCGGAAGGAGAGCGGGATCATCGCCGCATAGGCCAGACCGGCCGCGGCGATGGCCGCCCAGGGCTCCGCGACGAGCAGCGCGACGTAGCCGGCGGCGCCGAGCAGCAGCGGCAGCACTGCCTTGCGCGGCACCTTGTAGTTCTTGAAGGACCAGGTCGGCAGCGTGCTGACCAGCAGCCCCGCGACGACCACGAGCACGAGGGCGGAGAAGACCGGGTGGCGGATGGCGCCGGCGAGGCCCGTCCAGCCCCAGCCCTCGAAGGCGAGGGCCGCGAAGATCGGAAAGAGCGCGAGCCCTGCCCCGGCCGGCGCCGGCACACCCGTGAAGAAGCCTGGCGGGCGGGGCGCGGCGCCGGGCTGGAGCGGCGCGTCGATCGCCGCGTTGAAGCGCGCGAGGCGCAGCGCCATGCAGGCGGCGAAGAGAAGGCAGGGGATGAAGCCGAAGCCCCGGGCGTCGTGCAGCGTCCAGAGGAAGAGGATGAAGGCGGGCGCCACGCCGAAGCAGAGGAAATCCGAGAGGCTGTCGAACTCCGCCCCAAAGCGGGAGGTGGCCTTCAGCAGCCGCGCCAGCCGCCCGTCGATCCCGTCGATGAAGGCTGCGACGACGATAAGGGTAACCGCCAGCTCCCACCGGCTGTCCAGGGCGAAGCGGATCGCCGTCATGCCCGCGCAGAGGCCGACCATCGTGAGGATGTTCGGCAGCAACCGGTTGAAGGACAGGCCGGGCAGCCGGCCGGAGCCCTTCGGCCGGAACCGCTGGGGGGCGAAGCGGAACCGGCGCGGCGGCATGCCCATGCGCCGTCAGGCCCGGATGGGGGCGGCGACGGGAGAGGCGAGGTCGGCGATGATCGTCTCGCCGCCGATCATCGTCTGACCTACCTCCACCAGCGGGCGCACACCCTCGGGCAGGTAGAGGTCCGTGCGGCTGCCGAAGCGGATGATACCGAAGCGCTCGCCCACACGGACGCGGCTGCCCTCGCGCACGTCGCAGAGGATGCGGCGGGCGATGAGGCCCGCAATCTGCACCACCGCGATATCGCGCCCGTCCGCCATGCGGATGGCCAGCGCGTTGCGCTCGTTGTCCACGCTCGCCTTGTCGAGGGAGGCGTTGACGAAGGCGCCGTGACGGTAGGCGATGCGGGTGACGGTGCCGTCGATCGGCGCTCGGTTCACGTGCACGTCCAGCACCGAGAGGAAGATCGCCACCCGCCAGCGGGCGGCCGGGCCGAGGCCCAGCTCCTCCGGCGGCACGGCGGGCTCGACCGAGACCACGTGCCCGTCGGCGGGCGCGATGAAGAGGCCGGGGCGGGTCGGCGTCACGCGCTCGGGGTCCCGGAAGAAGTAGAGGCAGAAGCCGGTGAAGGCCGCGCCGAGCCAGAAGAGCCAGCTTCCGAGGATGGCGCCCCCGATCACGGCGACGCCGGCGCCGCCGATAAGGAAAGGGCGCCCTGCCGGGTGCGGGGGCGCAATGACGAGGCGCAGGCTGTGCCCGAGTGACATGATGATCCAGGAGAAGGGGGACAGGGAGCGGACGAGTGCGCGTTATGGTTTCTCCCGCCCGCCCGGACAACCCTGAAGCTGCCCCCGGCGCCCCCGCTCAGTCCGCGAGCGGCAGGGTGAGGACCTGGCCGGGGAAAATCCGGTCGGGATGGCGGACCCCCTCGCGGTTGGCGCTGAGGATCACGGTATAGCGCGCCCCGCGGCCGTAGCTGTCGCGGGCGATGCGCCAGAGGTTGTGCCCGGGCTGGACCACCAGGCGCCCCTCGCGGAGGAGGCCGGGGGGAAGGAACTCGCGAGTGAAGGCCACCTGGATCCGCCCCGCCGGGGTTGCGCGGCCGGGCCGCGCCATCTCTTCCACCCGGAGGATGTGCTGGCCCGCCACCGGCGGATCCTCGAGGCCGAGGGACCAGCGGCCGGTCTCGTCCGCCGCGGTGTCCCCGAGGTGTCGGTCATCGGCGTAGACGCGAAGCCGCGCGCCGGGCGAGGCGGTGCCGGCGAAGCCCATGCCGCCTGCTTCGTCGTAGTCCAGCACGTCGAGCCCGAGCGCCACGGGACCGGCCGAGGGGGAAAGGCGGCGCGGGGCCGCGGCGCCAATCGGGGGGAGGAGAAGCACGAGGGAGGGAGGCGCCGCCGATCCAGGGCCGGCCGGCGCGGTGGCCAGCAAGCTGGCCAATGGCGGTTCCACCCGGGCCGGGCCCACCACGAGCACCGTGTCCGGGCCTCGCAGCTCCTCACCGCCGGGGAGGCGCGAGCGGAGCGACAACTCGCGCGGGCCGCCGGCGAGGGGCTCCGGCGGCAGGATAACCCATTCCCCACGCCCGTCCGCGCGGGCGCGGCCGATCTCCTCACCGCTGTCGAGCAGCACCACCTCCGCCCCCGGCGAGGCTCGGCCCGCCGTCACGGCCATCCCGCGGGCGCCGAGGCGGACCACGTCGAAACGAGGCAGGCCGGCGGTCGGACGGGGCGCCGGCTCTGCCGGAACATCGGCTGGCAAGGGCCCGGCGGCCGGGCCGGGAAGAGCGCCGGTGGCCGTGCCCGCCCCGCGCCAAGGCGCCGCGCCAGGTTGTTCCCTCGACCCGTGGTAGGCCCCTGCCGCCAGGGCAGCGAGAACCGCCGCGCCGCCGGCGACTCGCAGGCGCGCTGCTCTTGTCATGGGCACGCAACTAAGCCGCGCGCCCCTGCCCCCACAAGGGCACATCCGAGGCGGTGCCCTGCCTGCCGTGGCCAGGAGGGCCTGGGCGAGGGCCCCTCACCCTCCCTATCCTCACCTCCACGGTGGCGAACGGAGAGGCCGATGGCGGAGCCGACGGAGCGGGCGCAGGGACCGCTGGTGAAGGTGAAGGTCTGGGATGGCTGGATCCGGACGGTGCATTGGGCGTTGGTCGTGTTGATCGGCTTCTCCTGGTGGGCCGCCGAGACCGAGCGCTACGAGTGGCACATGCTTTCGGGCGAGGTGATCCTGACGCTGCTGCTGTTCCGCCTCGCCTGGGGGATCGCCGGTTCCGACACGGCGCGCTTCACGCGCTTGCTCCGCTCCCCGGTGGAGGGGTTTCGCCACCTGCGCCACCTCGCGCGGCGCGAGCCGGACACGGAGATCGGGCACAACGCGGCCGGGGGGTGGATGGTGCTGGTCATGCTGCTCGCGCTGCTGACCCAGGCGGTGTCCGGCCTCTTCACCGACGACGGCATTCTGACGAAGGGGCCGCTCGCGCGCAGTGTCTCCGGCGCCACGGCGGATGCGGCGCGGAGCATCCACCTGATCAACTTCGACCTCATCCTCGTGCTCGTCGCGCTGCACGTGGTGGCGGTGCTCGCCTATGCGGGGCTGAAGCGGCACGACCTCGTGCGGCCGATGGTCACGGGCTTCAAGCGCATGCCGGCGGCTCTGGCCGCGCGGGCGCCGCGGCTGGGCAATCCCTGGCTTGCCCTGGCGCTGCTGGCCGTCGCCGCCGGCATCGTGACGATGATCGCGCGCCAGGGTTAGGGGGAGGCGCGAGCCCCTCCCCCGCCCGGTTCAGCGGCCGCGGAAGTTGCGGTGGCAGGCGCCGCAGGCACCGCCCATGGCGCGAACGGCCTGGGCGGTCGCCGCCGCGTCGCCGCTGGCGGCGGCGTTGCGCAGCGCGCCCGCGGCGTTCACGGCATTCGCCGACGCCGCCTCGAAACCCGCCCGGTCCGCCCAGACGCTCGGCAGCGCCTTCGAGCCGTTATTGTCGGAGCCCGGCGGGAAGAGCGCGGGGAAGCCCGTGAAGAAGGCGATCATGTCCTCCGTGCGCGGCACCGTCTCGCGCACGTTGCCGCCGGCGGAGGCCACGGGGGTGATCGCCTCCAGATGCCCCTGCATGCGCTTCAGCCCCTCCTTGCGGGTGGCGACTGGGTCGGGCTGCGCGAGGGCGGCGCCGGTGCCGAGAAGCGACAGGACAGCGAGGAGAGCGGCGAGATGGGGCATGCGATGCGCCATGAGGACCTTCCGGGTTGAATGACGGCAGCGTAACCGTCTCCGCGCCCGCCGCACCGCGATTCGGCAGCCCATCCCTGCTTTTCACCCCATTACGACGGCCGTGTCGCGCCATCGTCACGCCTGCCCTTGCCGACATCTCGGCACGGCGCTATACGCCGCCGCCCGGACGTTGTCGTGACGGAGCGTAGCTCAGCCTGGTAGAGCACTGTGTTCGGGACGCAGGGGCCGGAGGTTCGAATCCTCTCGCTCCGACCATCGACAGCACCGCGTGAACCCCGCTAGGCGCCGCCTGGCGGGGTTTTTCGTCAGCGGCTGCCGTAGCGGCAATCCACGTGGCCGATCTGCAACAGTGCGGCACCGTCCGCACGCAGCACCCCGTGCGAGCCGTTCCGTTGGCATGCCAATCGCAGGATGGCGCCCTGCCACGCCGGAGCGTGAATGGGGATCAAGCCATGAAAACAAATGCCGTCGCTGCCGTCACACTCGCCCTCGGCCTCTCGCTCGCCGCCGGTTCCGCCGGGGCCTTCGAGCTCGAGGATGCCGGGCTGACCATCGGCCTCACGCCCACCATCTCGTCCGACTACCTCTTCCGCGGCGTCAGCCAGACGCAGAACCGCCCAGCAGCGCAGGGCACGATCGACATCCAGCACACCACGGGCTTCTACGTCGGCGCCTTCATCTCGAACGTCAGCTTCCTGGGCACGAATGCCCGGCAGGAGGTCGACGCGCTGGCCGGCTGGCGGACGACCGTCGCGGGGGTGAGCCTGGATCTCGGCGGCATCGCCTACACCTATCCCGGCTATCGCAACCCTACCGGCTCGGGGCTCTACGACCTGCAGTACTTCGAGGTCTCGGCCAAGGCGTCCTACGAGTTCGAGCCGGTGAAGGTGCTGGCGGCGATCAACTACTCGCCCAACTACCAGCTCGAGTCCGGCACGGGCGTCTATGTCGAGGGCGGCGTGGAAGTGGCGCTGCCCTTCAACCTGACCCTCGGCGGCCGCGTCGGCCACCAGTGGATCCAGAACAACACCCGCTGGGGCTCGCCGGACTTCACGAACTGGAACGTGACGGTCTCCACGAAGCTCTACGACTTCGTGCTCACCGCCGGCTACTTCGACACCGACCTCAACCGGGGCGAGTGCTTCGCCGGGCAGAAGATCTGCGCCGCGCGCGGCATGGTCTATCTCAGCCGCACCTTCTAACGGCGGGAACGGGACGGGCGGCGCGGGGGCTCTTTCCGCGCCGCCCAGTACATCAGCCGGCTGGCCGGCCAGACCCAGGCAATGCCCGCGACCGTGAAATACAGGACGTGCAGCGTCCAGTGGCCCGGCAGCACGGCGTCGGCCAGCGCCACGACCGCTGCGATGTAGAGCAGGAAGCCCAGGATTCCGGCGATGACCGCCACGGGAATGCGCGACATGCCCGCGCTCCTGCCGGATTCCGGGCGCAGTGGCCAGCCCTTTCGCGGCGCCCCTCCCCTTTTGGCAAGGCTCCTCGTCCACAGCGCCGGCGCTTCGCGCAGGCAGTGATTTGCGCAGGCCGGGGCCGGCCCTTATGAGGCGGACGCCCGAACGGAGCCCCGCGATGAACGACAGCCCCGCCGCCAGCCCGCCCGAGAACCAGGTTCTCGACCTGAAGCGGCACATCCGCGGGATCCCGGATTTCCCGAAGCCGGGCATCCTCTTCTACGACATCTCGACCCTGCTGCGGCACGGGCCGGCCTGGAAGGAGGCCATGCGCCGCCTGGCCGACATCGTTCGCCCGCACCGGCCGACGCTGCTCGCGGGGATCGAGAGCCGCGGCTTCCTCGTCGCGGCGCCGCTGGCGCTCGAGCTAGGCCTCGGCTTCGTCATGCTCCGCAAGCGCGGCAAGCTGCCGGGCGCGATCATCGGGCTGAACTATGCCCTCGAATACGGCACGGACCGGATCGAGATGCAGGCCGATGCCGTGCGCCCCGGAGACCGCGTGGTGGTGCTGGACGACCTGCTGGCCACGGGCGGCACCCTGGCGGCCTGCATCGCGCTTCTGCGCCAAGCCGGCGCGGAGGTGCCCGCCGCGGCCGCGCTGATCGAGCTGACCTTCCTCAAGGGGCGCGAACGGCTCGGCGGCACGGCTTTCGAGTCCCTCGTCGCCTATGACGACTAGCGGCGGTCGCCACATTCCTGCCCCATCGCGGCGGCAGCGTCCGCCAACATGACCGCCCTTCCGCCGCCGGGCCCGCGAGGCGACACCCCCCTGACTCGTCGGGCGCTTGGCCGGGGGGCGATGGGACTCGGCGTGCTGGGCGCCGCCCCTGCCCGGGCGAGCGAGGGCGCGACGATCCTCGCCCCAGGGCCGGAGGACGGTGACTGCGCGCGCTGGGCCGTGCGGGCGGGCCAAGCCCTGGCGCGCGGGATGCAGCGGCCGGGCACCATCCGCCTCGCCCTGCTCGGCGGGCCCGATGGGGTGACGGCAGCGAACCGCTTCGCCACCCTCGACGGTGCCGGGGGCCCCAGCCTTCTCGCCCTGCCCGGCTGGGCCTGCCACGCGCGCCTGACCGGATCACCCCGCGCGCGCTTCGAGCCGCGCGCCTGGGTGCCGCTGCTGCTCTCCTGGCGTGGGGCGGTGCTGGCGGGGCGGGGGCCCCTGCCCGGCCGCGGCGGCGCGCCACTGAGGGTCGCCATGCCTTCCGCTGAGGTGCCGGAGGCGGCGGCCCTCGCCGCGCTGGATCTGCTCGGCCTGCCGGCGCTTCCGCTGGTGGGCATGCCCGAGGCCAGCTTCGCAGCGGGTGGGGCGGACGCGCTGATCATCCTCGGCCCCGAACCGCTGACACGCGCGCAGGCGATGGGCGCCACGCCATGGTATGGCTTCCCGGGCCTGGCCGAGACCGAGCGGGCGGAGCTTGCCCCCTTTCCCCTCGCCGCACCCCTGGCGCGCGCGGTGGTGGCCGCCGTGGCGGCCCTGCAAATCCGGGCAGCGCTCGTCGCGCCCGTGCTGAGCCCGGCGGACAGCCTGGCCGCGTGGCGGATGGCTGCTCCGCGCTGGCAGGAGGAGGAGCGGGCGACCGCCGGGGATGATCAGCCGCTGGTTGGAACCTCCGCCGCCGAGGCCTTCGCCCTGCTGACCCCGCCGCCGGATGCCGTGCTCGACTACCGCAACTGGCTCGATCGCCGGCTCGGCTGGCGCGCGGGCTGACAGCGCCTCGTTAGCCGCCAGATAGGGCCGACCGACAGGCCACAGAGCGGCACGGCCACCGTGAGCACGCCCGCTTCCCACCGCGAGAAGCGTGCGGGCATCGACGGGACTCGACGGTCCCCGCGAGTCAGACGCCCGACCGTCGCGTCTCAGCCGAATAGGCTGAGCAGCGGGGAGCTCGCGCTGCCGGCGTTGTTGGCAGACATAACGTAGCGCTCCGCCAGCTTCGCGGCCTGCTTCGGATCGCTCAGCTTCGACAGGTCGACGCGCGAGGTGATGGCCCGTGCCTGGGTGGTCACCTCCTGGATGGCGAGGGAAGCCGGCAGGCCGAGCGCACCGGTGACCACGCGCCGCAGCACGGCATCGCCGAGCACCTCGTAGACCGAGGGTGCCTTCCCGGTGGCCATGCGCTTCTCGAAATAGAGGGCGTCCGAGATGCCCGAGGCTTCCCCATCCTTCGAGAGGCGCCACTCGTAGGAGGTGTAGCCGTCGATGAGCTTCTGCTGGACGGCGGGATCGCGCAGCGCGTCCATGCCACGCTTCGCGAGGTTGAGCGTGGTCGCGGCCGACTTCCAGCGCGTGTCGGACAGCTTGGCCACGACGGACTTCGGATCCTTGGGGTCCGATGTCAGGGCGCGAACCGCGAGGCCCGGCACGTCCGTCGCGTCCGGAAGCCCGAGGGCCGGCAGCAGCACGGCCGAAACCCGTGGGTCGCGCAGCGCTGTCTCGACATCCTTCGCGCGCGAAATCCCCTCCTTGAAGCGGGTGATCGCGAGCTTGACCGCGGCCTCCTTGGCGG
This sequence comes from Roseomonas aerilata DSM 19363, assembly GCF_000711725.1. GTDB lineage: Bacteria > Pseudomonadota > Alphaproteobacteria > Acetobacterales > Acetobacteraceae > Roseomonas > Roseomonas aerilata. The sequence goes on from NZ_JONP01000006.1 coordinate 14,170, forward strand.
TGGCAGCGACGCCCTTCGTCTCTGCGCCGGCGGCAGAGGCTCGGCGGAGCGCGGCCACGGCGCTGGCGGCATCCGCGGTGGCGGAGGTGCCGCCACCACCGAGCAGGGCAAGGGCGATCGAGCCGGACATGCCCCCACCCCGCCCGTCAGCCCGTTCCGGCCAGGCCAGCCGCGATGTTCTCGTTCACCTCGATAAGGAAGGCGAGATCAGGCTTCTCGGACTCCATCTCCTTCAGCACGGTGCGGCCGACGGAGATGATGGAGGCGCGGAGCGGCGGCGGCAGGCCGTTGGTGGGATCGACCAGCACGCCTTCCACCGCGAGCCAGAGGCGGCGGTTGTCGGAAAGGGCACGCGCGCGGCGCAGCGTGCTCTCTGCCCCGCCATCCAGCGCAGCGCGGAGCGAGCCGGTCACACGGCGGAACACGTCGGCCTCCTGCGCTCTCACCGGCATGGCCGACCTCGCCGCCCGATAGGCGGAAAGCGGGTTGCTGTGCTGCATCATGCGGTCATCTCCTCCGGCACGGGACGGGAGTTGGGTGGTGGGGCAATGCCGAGCACCGCCTCCTCGTGCCGCATCACGCGGCGGGCGAGCTTGAGGGCGGTGTAGCAGTCATCCTCCTCGGCCGCGGTCAGCGCGCGGTCGAGCATGGCGGAGGCCAGGGCCGAGGTGGTCGCGGCCTGGAACTCCGCGATCAGGACGCGGGCGGCTTCCAGACCCCGCTCGCGCTCGTCTTCCGTGCCGATATAGGCGGTCTGCAGGGCGAAGTAGATCCGGCGCGCAGGGGTATCCGCGGCCTCGGGCGAGAGGATCTGCTTGCCGAAGAGGAAGCGGGCCTTTGCCGTCAGCTCGATGCGCGTGCGGTTGCGGAAGCGTATGGGTGCACCATTCACGACCATGAGGTCGCCCTGGCGCAGCTCTAGAACCAACGTGGACACGATCTTCGCGTTCCTTCGTGGTAGGCGGTGGACGGCGGGCGGGGCCGTCGCCGCACCGCAGCCGGGGGCGTCTCGCCACCCGGCGCGATGGAGGGGAAACGGAGCGTGGCACCGTGGATCTTTCACGGCGCCGCACCGTTCAGCGGAAGAGGCTCAGCAGGCTCTGCGGCGCCTGGTTGGCGATGCTGAGGGCCTGAGTGCCGAGCTGCTGCTTGATCTGGAGCGACTGAAGTTTCGCGCTCTCCTTCGCGAGGTCGGCATCGACCAGGGCACCAAGGCCCGTGTCCAACGACACCATCTTCTCCTTGTTGAAGGATACCTGGGCATCCAGGTAGTTGTTGTTGCCGCCGAAGGTGTTCAGCGCCGTGTTGATGGCCCCCATCTTCGTCGTGAAGTCGCCGCCCGAGGCCAGCGCCGAGGCAGCCGCCTCCGCGCTGGTGGGCTTGTCCGCAATGGTCAGTGTCGTGCTGTCGACGGCCGAGAGCGTGTAGGTCGTGCCCGTCTCGTTGCGCACCGTCGCGATGTCGCCGCCGCCGGCGTCGGTGCTCGTGCTCAGCAGTGTGCGGCCGTTGTAGGTGGCATCCGAGAGGAAGTTCTCGACCTGCTTCTTGAGCCCGTCGTACTGCGACTCGTACTGCGAGCGCTGGTCGGTCGAGAGCGTGCCGTCGGCGAGCTTCACCAGCACGCCGCGGATGTTGCTCATGGTGTCCGAGACCTTGGTGAGCCCCGCGAGGGTGGTGTCGAGCACCCCCTTCACGCCGCCCATCTGCTCGTTCGCCGAGGTCAGGCCCGCGATGTCCGCGCGCACGGACTGGGCGACGGCGAAGGCCGCGCCGTCATCCTTGGCATCCGCCACGCGATAGCCCGTGGAAATGCGCTTCTGCGTCACGGCCAGCGCGTCGTTCGTGCGATTGAGCGACTGCAGCGCCACCTGCGCGCCGACATTCGTGTTGACTGAGTTCAGGGCCACGTCTTGCCCCTTTCCTGTCCGAAGGAGGCCTCTTCAGGCCTCACCCGTTGCGTTCCGCCTTTTGCGGTGAGAGCTCATCCTGAGCCCGGCGCGGTTAACAGGGGTTGAATCGGGGCATCAGCGCAGGAACTGCGTTAGTGACAGTCCCGAGAGCATTGAAAGGGCTTTCCAGGACGCCTGCAGCCGGTTCTGCGTGTCCTGCATGGCCGCGAGCGTCGAGGCGAGGTCCACCTCCTCAACATCCGCGAGCTGGGTCTTGAGGGTGACGCCGAGCTCCTCATGGCGGGTCTTGGCAGCCTCGAGCTTCGCCTCGGACATGCCGAGGGCGCCCGACTCGACACCTAGCCCGGTCATGGCGGATTTCAGCGCCCCGGTGATGCCGCCGAGCACCTTGTCGAAATCCTGCCCCGAGGCGGTCTTGTCGGGCGTGAGGCTGGCGAGCGTCATCAGCCCGCGCAGGAGGTCGCGTGACCAGCCTCCCTCCTCGGGGCTGCCGGGGTTGGCCGGCTCGGTGGCGTTGCGGTTGGCGAAAAGGCCGACGGCGACCGCCTGGCCATCCTCGGCGAGGACGTTCGGGCGGGCATCCTGCCGGCCCCGCGCGGGATCGAGGAGGTAGTCGGAGAAGGGGGTGTCTCCCGGCGCGGTGCTGCTGGCCGCCGCCAGCGCTGCCGCGTTCACCGCGTCCCCGTTGCCGGGCGCGAGCGAGGCGACCGCGTCCGCGATGCCCTGGGCCATGGGCGTCGCCATGATGCCATCAGGGTCCGGAATGGGCGGGTTCGCCGTGTCCGCCCCGCTAAAGAGGTAGTCGCTGCCGGATTTCGCGTTCAGCAGGGAGGCCACCTGCCCGATCGCCTGCCGGGCGCTATCCGCCAGGGCGCTGATGCGGCTGGTGTCGGCGCGGCTGATCTTGCCCGCCTGGGTGAGGAAGTTCTCCGCGATGGAGGAGAGCTGCGTCATCGTGCTCTGGGCGATGGTGGTGCGGCTCAGCGCGCGGTCGATCGCCTGCGCATGGGCCTCGCCCCGGGCCACCCCGCCGCGCAGGTTGATGGCGCGCCCCGCTTGCCCGGCGATGTCGCCGTAGAAGGTGCCGCGCTTCCCGTCCACCGACTGGGCGGAAAGCGTGCCGAGCTGCGTCTTCAGCGTCGAGGACTGCGCGATCAGCCAGGCCAGGCTGCCGTTCCCCACTCCTGCTATCGCCATCACCGCACCGCCTGGAGAAGGTTGTCGTACATCGACTGCACCACCGAGAGGATCCGGGCATTGGCCGAATAGGCGGTCTGCAGCGTGACCATCGCCGCCAGCTCCTTGTCCATGTCCACGCCCGAGCGCGCGGCAAAGCGGGTCTCGAGGGAGGTGAGCAGGTCCCCGCTGGACTTGCCCTCCACCTCGGCCACGGCGCGGAGGGAGGTCTGGGAGGAAACGACCTGCGCCGCCTGATCGCCCAGTGTCCTTGCCGCCCGCAGGCGGGAGGAGAGGGTTCCGTCGGGCCCGAGGCCGGTGATCGCGAAGCCGGGCTGGGCGGTGCCGGGCGCGACCTCCGGGCCGAAGGTGCGGTTCAGCACGCGGTCGAGCAGGGTGGTGAAGTCGGCCGGGCCGCCCGGGGGATTGGGCGTGAAGCCGCTCGCCCCGCCGGCGCCGTCCGCCACCGCGTGGGAACCGTCCCGCAGCTGGGCCGGTTCCGCCCTGACCGCGGCGTTCACCCCGATGAAACCGGCGAAGCCGATCCAGCCCCCGGTCGCGTAGGGGGTGGAGGGGTCGGGCACGGTGCCGGCGGCGTTGGAGAAGAGCGTGAGCCCCTGCGCGTCGAAGCGGGAGGCAAGGTTGGCGGCGGAGACGTCGAGCTCGGCCTGGGCCAGGGGTAGTTCCCGGTCGCGCAGGTCCGCATAGGCCGCGAGCGTCCCGCGTCCGAGCTGCGCGGTGATGTCGGTCTTGCCGAGTATCACGCCCGGCAGGCTGCCGCCGGCCCCATGGAAGGCCTCCACCCCCGTCGTCGCGGGGTCCATGAAGAAGGGACCGGTGGTGGAGCGGAGCGGCAGGTTCAGCCCGCCGGCCGAGATCAGCGTCACGCCGCCGTCAGGCTGGGCGACGGCGCGCACCTCCATGATGGAGGAGATGGTCGCGATGGCCGCGTCCCGCTGGTCCTCCAGCTCGGCGGTGCTCCGGCCCTGCACGCGCATGGGCAGGATCTGATCGGTCAGCGAGGAAACCTGGCGGAGCGCGCCGTTCAGCCGGTCCACATCGGCCACCATGCCGTCCTGCGCGTCCTGGCGGGCGGACTGGACGGCGGCCGAGACGGTGTTGTAGCGCGCGGCCAGCCCGTCCGCGGCATCGACGGCGCGGGCCTGGAGGAGCGCGTCCGAGGGGTTGGCGCGGAGCGCGACGAAGGCGTCGCCGAGCGCGGCCGTCAGGTCGCCGATGGACTGCCCGGCGGCGCCGTGGGCGACCTCCACCCCCTGGAGCAGGCGCGTGCGCACCTCGGCCGCGCCCGTTGCGGCGCGGGCGGCGTTCATCTGCATCACCAGCGCCGTGTCCACCTCCCGCGTCGCCTCCTGGCTACGCACGCCCGCAGACAGCCCGCCGGCGACATTGGAGGCTGCCTGGACCTCCTTGCGGGTGTAGCCGGGGGTGGCTGCGTTCGCGACGTTGGCGGCGGATTGCGCGAGCTGCCGGTTGATATGGGACAGGCCGCTGCGCGCGATGGAGAGGGCGAGGTCGAGGCTCATCGGCGCTGCTGGGCTCCTGCTGGGGGTGCGCCATGGCCGGCGCCGCGGCTAGGCATCGCCGTTCTGGCGAAGCCCGGCATCAGCGCCGCATGTTCAGCGTGTCCTGTAGCAGCTCGTCGGCCGCGGTCACGATCTTCGTGTTTGCGGAATAGGCACGCTGCGCGAGGATGAGCTTGGAGAATTCCGAAGCAAGATCCACGTTCGAGCTCTCGAGCGAGGAGGTAACGATCTTGCCTGCGCCGTTGGAGTTGGCGTCGTTCACCCGGGCGTCGCCGCTCTCGTTTGTGCGGAGGTAGGCCTGGCCGTCCGTCTTCTGCAGCTTGTCCGGATCGGCGAAGCTGACGATGGGCACGCGACCGATCGTGCGGGACTGGCCGTTGTCGTAGTTGACGGACACGTCACCGCTCTCTGACAGGGACACGTTCGAGAAGGCGCCGAGCGGCACGCCGTCCTGCGAGAAGGAGTTCTCATTCGTCTTCCCGTCGAACTGCGTGACGGTCGAGTTGGTGCCGTAATTGCCAAAGTTGAGGCTGACGGTCTGCGGCCCCTGGCCAAAATCGACGCTGAAGGCGACGCTGGCGGGATTTCCAAGCGTGGCGGCCGTCGGCAACAGGCCGTTGTCCGGGATTGGGTCGGGAGGTGTGATCGTGCCCTCGCCGGAGAAGGAGCCGAGCTGGCCGTCCGGCACTACAGGAGTCTCCGTGCTGCCCTCTGGCGGCAGAGGGGTCGCTGCGATGCCGAACTGCGCCTGGATGGTGCGCGTGGTGACGCCGCTCTTGTCGTCCGGGACGGAGACGTTGAGCGTCCATTGGTTCAGCTCGTCCCTCTTCCAGCTCAGGTTCACCGCGTGCTGAGTACCAAGGCTGTCGTAAACCTGGACCGGCATCGACACCTCGCCCGTCGCGGAGGTCACCGGCAGGGTCGCCGAGACGTTCACGTTCCCGGTGGGCACGGGGTTGTAGACGGACTTGTCGATGCGGATCGGTTTGACCACCGTCCGGTCTGGCGTGCCCGCAGCGTCAGTGGCCCAGCCCTGCAGGTAGTAGCCCTGGCTGTTAACCATGTAGCCGTCCTGGTCCATGTCGAAGTCGCCCGCGCGCGTGTAAAAGGTGCGGGCGTCGAAGGTGGGCTGATTGTTCTCCCGGCCCGCCGGCATGGCGACCGCGAACATTCCCTGCCCGGCGATGGCCATGGCAAGAGGGTTATCGGAGGGCTGCACCGTGCCCTGCACCGTCATGGTGTAGTTCGGTCGTGCGATCACGGACCCCGGCTGGTTCACCTGCTGGTTCGAGCGGGTGACGTAGGAGACGAAATTCGTGTCCGTCCGCTTGAAGCCGGTGGTCTGGCTGTTGGCGACATTGTCGGCCACGTTGCCCAGCGCACGGGCCTGCGCGGTGAGACCGCTGATGGCCGTGTTCATCGAGGCGTAGAGCGACATGCTGGCTCCCTGTCCTGTGGGGTTGTGGTGGGGCGGCCGGACCGGCGCCGGGGGGCCTAGAACTCCACCTGCACCGCCCGGCCCGGCCGCCCGGGTGGGGACGCTGGCGCAACCGATGTGCCAGCCATCGCGCGGGGTTTCGCGGCGCCCCTTGCCGCTCACCCGGCAAAGCCTGCCGACCTGAGGGACGAGCGTGCCGGCGCGGCGTGGCCAGGCGCTGGCAAGCGGCTTGCGGAGGGGGTTGCGGGGCCGTGCTGACAGTGCCCCCCGAGGAGCGGAGCCGAGCATGGAAGCGCTGGACAGCCTGCCGACAACCGGCCCCGCCACGGCGGCGCCCGCCGCGACCGGCGGGACCACCTCTGCCGGGAAGGGTTTCCACCAGACCCTCCGCCATGTGCGGGAGGAGGGTGGATCCGCCGCCACGACGCCGGTCGGTGCCGGGCCCAGGCCCGCTGCGGGTGGCGCGGCGCCGGCGATTCCTGCCCAAGGGGTTCCGGGGCAGGTCGCCCAGGGCCAAACCGCGGGGGCGCAGGCCGTCTTGGCCCAGGGTGGCACGGGTCAGGCTCTTCCGGGTCAGGCGTTGCCCCCGGGTGGGGTAGCGGGTGGGCAGGCCCAGCCTATGGAAGTCGCCGGCCAGGAAGGCCGGCCTGGGGAAGCAGCGATCCCTTCCCCAGTTTCTGCCGTCCCGCAAAATGCGGGGCAAGTCGTGGCGGGCAACCCGGCGAAGCTGGCGGCCGGCAAAACGCCGTTGCCTCCTCCTACCGGGAGCTCGCCAACCGGACAGGCCGCTCAGCCCGGCAAGGGGGCGCCCGTCGGCCAGGGGGTTCCCGCGCCGGTGGATGCGAAGGACGACGCCGACCCGAGCGCCGATGGCGAAACGAGCGAGCTCGCGCCGACGGAGGATGCGCCCGTGCTCCCCTTGTCGGCGCTGCCCACTGGTGCCGGGGCGGAGACGGCTGGCCCCGACCTCACGCCGCCGAAAATGGCTGCGGAGTCGGGCGTTCCGCCGCAGGAGCCCCCTGTGGCGGTGATTCCGTCCCCGACCGCCGGGCAGGCCCCGTCGCCCGCTTCGCCCGCGGCGAATCCGGCGACGGGCCCTGCGGGGACGGCCGGGGGGGGCGGAACGGGCCGGCCGACGACCGGGACTGCCAATAGGGCAGCCAACGGTCCCTCCTCCCCTGCGCCCGCCTCGGTCCGCTCGGCCGCGGCTGGCGAGGCGGGAATAGGTGGGACCGTGGCCGAGGCGGACGGAGCCAGGAAGGCCTCCGTCTCCGCGGAGAAACAGGCGCAGGCGGAGCATCCGGGGCAACAGGCCGATGGACCCGGCCTGTTGGGGCCACCGGTTGCAGAGCGATCCTCGAGATCCACACCCTCGGGCTTTGACATCCTTCTCGGCGAGGGTGGGAAAACCTCGGAAGCCGGCCAGGTGCGTGCGGCGGGCGAGGTCACGGCGGCACCCCTCGTGTCCGCCACGGCGTCGTCTGCCCTGCCCACTCCGGCCATGCCGGCGCAAAGCCCGCCCCTCGCCGCAATGCCGGTCGCCGCGCCTCCGTCGGAGGCAGGCGCGGCCCCGCGCCTGATGCCGCGCGTGGCGCCGTCCGAGCAGGTGGCGCCTGTTGCGATCGCGCTGGCCCTGGGGGGCGGCGCGGACGGGCGGATCAGCCTCAGCCTCGATCCCGTGGAACTAGGCCGGGTGGAGGTGACGGTGGAGCGGGTGGGGGAAGGCGCGCGCGTCCAAGTGGCGGCGGAACGGCCCGAGACCCTCGCGCTGCTGGCGCGGGACGGCGCCTCGCTGGACCGGGCCCTCGGGGGTGCCGGGATCGGCGGCGACGGCGGCCGGAGCATCAGCTTCTCGCTCCTGGGCGGGGATGCAGGGGGCCAGGGGAGTGCCCCCGGGAACGGCCAGAGCGGCACCGGCTGGTCCGAGGGTGGCCGCGGCGGCGGCCAGGGGAGTGGCCGCCAGGGTGGTCCCTGGCGCGGCACGGCGGGCGAGCCGCCGGAGGCATCGAACACGCAGCACCGGGCCCTGCTCGGCCTGCTCGATATCGCGATCTAGGAAGGTAACCATGGCCACCACCGCGACCGCCGGGGCAACCGCGGCGAGCAGCACGACGGCAACGTCCGCGGCCTCAAAGTCGGGCACGCAGCTTGCCGGCAACTTCAACAACTTCCTCTCGCTGCTCACGACGCAGCTGAAGAGCCAGTCGCCGACCGATCCGCTCGACACGAACCAGATGACGAACCAGCTCGTGCAGTTCGCCTCCGTCGAGCAGCAGATCTCGATGAACAAGAACCTCGAGCAGATGGTCTCGCTCCAGCAGGCGTCGCAGCTGACGGCGGCGGCGCCGCTGATGGGCCAGCGGGTGGAGGTGGAGGGCGATTCGCTGCCGCTGCAGAACGGCAGCGCCACCATCCGCCTGCCGGCCGCGGGCAATGCCCGGACGGCCCGGGTGGCGGTGCTGGACGGCGCCGGGCGGACGCTGCGGGAGGCGCAGGTGAGCCTCGGCCCGTCCGCGCAGGACTGGCAATGGGACGGGCGCGACGCAACCGGGAACAAGCTGGCGGACGGCGCCTACAAGGTGGCCGTGACGGGCGCGGATGCCTCGGGCGGCGCCGCCGCGACGAGCTTCACCGTCATCGGCACGGCGACGGCGGCGGAGCGCGCGGACGGGGTGCTGAATCTTCGCATCGGCGGCGCGACCTATACCTTCGACAAGGTGCGCTCGATCGGGGCCGGAACCTAACGCAAAGGGAACCTTGGTAACCTCCTCTTAACCCCGACCCGGCAAAGATTGCCGGGCCGGCAGAATGCCGGCTCGAGAGGGCCGCGGGATGCGAGAGGTTGGGGTTCGTTCTTCCGGACCGTTCGGCGCGGGGAGCCGCTGAATGCCGGGCTTCCTGGAGCAGCTGCGTGCCCTCGGGCCGGTGCGCCTCGCGGCGATGGGGGGAACGGCGCTCGCCGTTCTCGGGCTCCTCGCCTGGTTTGGGATGCGCGCCGGGCAGCCGGGCATGGCGCTCCTCTACTCCGACCTGGATGCGCGCGATGCCGGGGCGGTGGTCGCGACGCTGGATCGCCAGAAGGTGCCCTACCGGCTCGGCGCGGGCGGCACGACCATCCTCGTGCCCGAGGAAATGGTACCACGCCTTCGCCTCTCCCTCGCGCGTGAGGGGCTGCCCGCCGGCGGCAATGTCGGTTGGGAGATCTTCGACCGCGGCGAGAGCCTGACCACCACGCCCTTCCAGCAGGACGTTAACCGGCTGCGCGCCATGGAGGGCGAGCTGGCCCGGACCATCCGCGGCCTGGCCGGCGTGCGCGCCGCGCGGGTGCACCTCGTTCTTCCTCGCCGGGAGGCCTTCTCGCGCCAGCAATCCGAGGCGCAGGCGAGCGTGGTGCTGACCATGCAGGGCGTGCAGCGGCTGGACCGGGAGGGCGTGCAGGCGGTGCTGCACCTGGTGGCGACCGCCGTACCCGGGTTGCAGGCGAGAAACGTCTCCATCGTGGACAGCCGCGGCGAGCTGCTGGCGCGCGGTGGGCAGGCCGTGAGCGGCCCCGCCGCCGCCGCCACGCAGGAGGAGATGCGCCGTGCCGAGGGCATGCGCATCGCCCGCTCCCTCGAGGAGATGCTGGAGCGCAGCCTCGGCGCCGGCCGTGTGCGGGCCGAGGCGACGGTCGAGATGGACTTCGACCGCGTCCAGACGACCGAGGAGCGCTTTGACCCCGAGAACCAGGTGCCGCGCAGCGTCCAGAACAGCCAGGAGCAGTCGCGCGGCGCGGATGGCGGGAATGTCTCCGTCGCCAACCAGCTTCCAGGGGCGGACGGGGCTGGTGGGGGCGGCGGTTCCTCGGAGAGCAAGTCCGAGGAAACGACGAACTTCGAAATCGGCAAGACCGTCCGCAACACGGTCCGCGAGCACCCGGTGGTGCGCCGCCTCTCCGTCGCCGTGCTGGTGGACGGCGTGTGGGAGGGAACGCCGCCCGCCTTCCGCGAGCGAGGTGCCGAGGAGCTGGCCCGCATCGGCACGCTCGTGCGCAGCGCGGTCGGCTTCGATGAGCGGCGCGGCGACCGGGTGGAGGTGGTCTCCATGCGCTTCGCGGCGCCCGAGGGCGGCGACAGCCCGATGGATGCGGGCGTGCTGGGCCTGGGGATCGGGCCGGCGACGGTCGCCCGACTGGTGGAGTCGGCGCTCTACGCCGTCGTCGCCCTGCTCGCGATCCTCCTTGTCGTGCGCCCCATGACCCGGCGGCTTACCGCGACCCTCGTCCCGCCGGCGCTGGCCGCGGGGCCGGAGGGGACCGCACTGCCGGGCGTAACCGGGGCCGCGGGCGCGGCCCTCGCCGGGCCGGCCGCCATGGGCGCCCTGGCCGGACCGGGCAGTGTCCTGGCTGGTTCGGATGACGGCGCGCCTGAGGATGAATCGATGGTCACCATGAGCCGCGTGCAAGGCCAGCTCCGCGCCTCTTCGATCGCGAGAGTGAACGCCTTGGTCGAGAGCAACCCTGACGAGGGGCTGGCCGTGATCCGTGGCTGGCTTGCCCCTGAAGGAGCCTGACGATGGTATCGCCCCTGAACGGACCGCAGAAGGCTGCGGTCATCCTTCTCACCCTGGCGGAGGAGCACTCCGAGAAGCTCTTCGCCCGGCTGCACGAGGACGAGATCAAGGACGTTTCGGCCGCCATGGCGACGCTCGGCGTCGTGGACGCGACGGTGGTGGAGGATCTCTGCAAGGAGTTCTCCGACGCGCTGGGCGCGACCGGCAAGCTCGTCGGCTCCTACGAGACGACGGAGCGAATGCTGCTCAAGACGCTGCCGAAGGATCGCGTCCAGCAGATCATGGAGGAGATCCGCGGCCCCGCCGGCCGCACCATGTGGGACAAGCTCGGCAACGTGTCCGAGGCCGTTCTCGCGAATTACCTCAAGAACGAATACCCGCAGACGGTCGCGGTCGTGCTCTCCAAGGTGAAGCCCGATCATGCGGCGCGCGTGCTGGCGCTGCTGCCCGAGGGCTTCGCCATGGAGGTGGTGATGCGGATGCTACGCATGGAAACCGTGCAGAAGGAGGCGCTGGAGGGCGTCGAGCGCACGCTGAAGATGGAGTTCATGAGCAACCTGGCGCGCGCCAGCCGCCAGGACAGCCACGAGGTCATGGCCGAGATCTTCAACAACCTCGACCGCGCCGCCGAGGGGCGGATCATGGCCGCGCTGGAGGAGCGCAACCGCGAGAGCGCGGAGCGCATCCGGGCGCTGATGTTCACCTTCGACGATCTCGCCCGCCTGGACGGGCAGGGCGTGCAGCTCCTGCTGCGCAGCGTGGAGAAGGACAAGCTGGCGCTGGCGCTTAAGGGGGCGAGCGAGCCGCTGAAGGACCTCTTCTACCGCAACCTGTCGGAGCGCGCGGCGAAGATGCTGAAGGACGACGTGGCCGCGCTCGGCGCCGTCAGGCTGCGCGACGTGGACGAGGCGCAGGCCGCGATGGTCGCGGCCGCGAAGGATCTAGCCGCCTCCGGCCAGATCCAACTCGAGGACGGGCAGGAGGCCATGATCGCGTGACGCGCTTCGCCTGGATGCTGCCATGCTGAGTTCCTCGATCCTGATGACCGGTCTGCGGGGCCTCTCCCTTCCCGACCTGGACGCGCCGGCCCCGACGATCCCCGCCGAGCCGCCGCCGCCCGCAATCGAGGACCGACTGGAGGAGGCCCGCCGCGAGGGGCACGCCGCCGGCCTGCGGGAGGGCGAGGCCCGCGGGCGTGCGGCCGAGCAGGTGTCGCGCGACGCCCTGCGGGACGAGGCGATCCGCGTGGCGCTGCTGGAACTCGAGGGCGCCCGCGCCGCCGCACGGGAGGCGAGCGATGCGGGCGCGCATGCGCTGGCCTCGCTGCTGGTCGGCATGGTGGACGCCGCCCTCCCCGGCGCCGCCGCGCGCGAGGCGGCGGCGCTGCTGGAGCCGCTGGTAAAGGCCCTCGGCCCCGTGGAGGACGCGCCAAGTGGCGCGACACTGCAGGTGCCGCCTGCCCTGCTTGATCACGCGCGCACCCGCTTCGGTGCGCTTGGCCTGCCGATCGAGCCCGATTCAGCGCTGCCGGAGGGGGATGCGCGCATCACCTGGAAGCATGGCGGCCTCGAGCTCGACCTTTCCCGCCGCCGCGCGGCCATCAAGGAATGCCTGGAGGCGCTGCGGCTGACGCCCCCGGATGAAACAGGAGACAGCCTGTGACGAATGGATTCGAGCCCGTTTCCGCGAATGAGGCCGGCGAGCCCCGCCCGCCCGGTGCGAGCCAGGGCCTGGACGCCGTCTATGACATCCCCGTGCAGGTCAGCGCGGTGCTGGGACGCGCAACGCTTCAGGTCAGTCAGCTCCTGAAGCTGGGACGCGGCGCGGTTGTGGAGCTGGACCGCAAGCTGGGAGAGGCGGTGGACATCTATGTCAACAACCGCCTCGTCGCCCGCGGCGAGGTGGTCATGGTCGAGGACAATCGCCTCGGCGTGACGATGACGGAAATCGTGAAGGCGGACCGGGCAGGATGACGCGCCTTCTCATCATCGGCAGCCTCGAGGCGGAGCTCGGGCACGCGGCGCGGATCGCGATGTCGCGCGGGGCGCGTCTGCGGCAGGCGGACGGAGTCACCTCCGGTCTGGCCATGGCGCGGACGGAGGGTTTCGACCTTATCCTCTGCGACGTGCTGCACGACGTCGGCTGGATGGTCTCCTCCCTCGAGGCGGAGCGGATCTCCTGCCCGGTGATCGCCTGCGGGCGCAACGCGGACGCGGCCTCGGCCGTGCGGGCGATCCAGGCGGGGGCGAAGGAGTTCCTGCCCCTGCCGCCGGACGCCGACCTGATCGCGGCGATGCTGCAGGCCGCGACCGGGGAGCCCGACGCGCCCGTGCACCGCGACCCCGCCATGGCCGCCGTGCTGCGCCGTGCCGAGGGTGTCGCGCGCGCGGAGGCGAGCGTGCTGATCACGGGTGAGAGCGGCACGGGCAAGGAGGTGCTGGCCCGCTACATTCACCAGCACTCCCGCCGCGCCCAGGGCGCCTTCGTCGCGCTCAACTGCGCGGCCCTGCCGGAGGCCTTGCTGGAGAGCGAGCTGTTCGGCCACGAGAAGGGCGCCTTCTCCGGCGCCGTGGCGGCCAGGCGCGGCAAGTTCGAGCAGGCCGACGGCGGCACGCTGCTGCTGGACGAGATCGGCGAGATGGACCCCCGCCTGCAGGCGAAGATCCTGCGCGCCTTGCAAGAGCGGGAGATCGACCGGCTCGGCGGCGCGGGCCCGGTGAAGGTGGATGTCCGCATCCTCGCGGCTACCAACCGCGACCTCGCGGCCGAGGTGGCGGCGGGGCGCTTCCGGGAGGACCTGTTCTTCCGCCTGAACGTGGTGGCCCTGCGAATTCCCGCGCTGCGCGACCGCCCCGACGACATCCTGCCCATCGCCGAGCACTTCGCGCGGCGCTACGCGGAGGCAAATGGGCTGCCGCACCGCCGCTTCTCCCCTGCCGCGCGCGCGGCGCTGCTTGCCCATCCCTGGTCCGGTAATGTGCGGGAGCTGGAGAACACCGTGCACCGCGCCGTGCTGCTGGCCGAAGGCGACGAGATCGGCGCGGAGGCGGTGGAGTTGCACACCCCGCTGCCGCGCGCCGCGACCGCCGCCAGTGCCGTCAGCGAGGCTGCGGCGCAGCCCGCGCGGGCCGTTGGCGTCGCGGCGCTCGTCGGGCGGAAGATGGAGGAGGTCGAGCGCGACCTCATCATCGAGACGCTGACGCATTGCCTGGGCAACCGGACGCGCGCGGCAGAGATCCTCGGCATCTCGATCCGTACGCTGCGGAACAAGCTGCACGAGTACCGCGCGGCAGGGGCGCCGGTCCCGGTCGCGCCCGGGCAGATGCCCGTGGCCCCTTTCCCCTACGCGATGGGCTGAGCCATGGTCGCGCTGCCCGCCTGGGTCCGGACGATCGGCGCCTCCACGGACGTGGCGCTGGCGCTCGGCGTCGGCATGCTCATCGTCGTGCTCGTGGTGCCGCTGCCGGTGCCGATGCTGGACGCGGGGCTCGCGCTCTCGGTCACGCTGTCGGTGCTCGTGCTGATGACCGCGCTGTTCCTCCAGCGGCCGCTCGACTTCACCTCCTTCCCGACGATCCTGCTGCTGACCACGCTGCTGCGCCTGGCGCTGAACGTCGCGACCACGCGCACCATCCTCACCCACGGGCATGAGGGCCCTTCGGCGGCGGGCCACGTGGTCTCGGCCTTCGGCGGCTTCCTGATGGGCGGCGACGTGGTGGTAGGGCTGATCGTCTTCGCCATCCTCCTCGTCGTGAACTTCATGGTGGTGACGAAGGGCTCTGGCCGCATCGCCGAGGTCGCGGCGCGCTTCAGCCTGGACGCCATGCCCGGCAAGCAGATGGCGATCGACGCCGACCTCTCCTCCGGCCTCATCGACGAGAAGGTGGCGCGCATCCGCCGGGCGGAGCTGGAGGCGGAGAGCGGCTTTTATGGCGCCATGGATGGTGCCGCGAAATTCGTGCGCGGCGACGCCATCGCGGGGCTGATCGTCACCTTCATCAACCTGCTCGGCGGCATCGCGATCGGCGCTGGGCGGCACGGGCTGCCCTTCCTCGACGCCATTTCCACCTTTGCATCCCTCACGGTGGGCGATGGGCTGGTCTCGCAGATCCCGGCGCTGCTGACCTCGGTCGCGGCCGGCGTCGTGGTTACCAAGGGCAACACCGAGGGCACGGCGGACAAGGCGATGGTCCAGCAGCTGGGCCTGGCCAAGCCGCTCTGGATCGCCTCCGGTGCCGCCGCGATGATGGGTCTGCTGCCTGGCATGCCGCTGATCCCCTTCCTCTTGCTCGCCGCTGGCTTCGGCGCGGGCGCCTGGAGCCGCAACAAGTCCGACGACGCGGCGGAGGCCGTGGCTGCGGCGCCGCCAGCGGTCGCGCCCGAGCCACCGATCGCGGATACCCTGCGGATCGACCTGCTGCGCATCGAGCTGGGCTACGGGCTGCTCTCGCTCGCGGCCGGCGACGGGCCGCGGCTGACCGACCAGATCCGCAATCTTCGCAAGACCGTCGCGCAGGAGATGGGCTTCGTGCTGCCGAGCGTGCGCCTGCAGGACAACCTGCACCTGCGCCCGCACGAGTACGTGGTGCGCGTGAAGGAGATCGAGGCCGGGCGGGGCGAGCTGCGGATCCCGATGCAGCTCGCAATCGACCCCTCGGGCAATCGCCCGGATATGCCGGGCGAGGCCTGTGAGGAGCCCACCTTCGGGCTGCCAGCGCTCTGGATCGAGGAGCACCGGCGCGAGGAGGCACTGGCCCGCGGCTGCACCGTGGTGGACGGCGCCGGCGTGCTGGCCACCCACCTGACCGAGGTGGTGCGCGAGAACATGCCGGAGCTGCTGAGCCACGCAGAGGCGCAGAAGCTGCTGGACGACCTGCCGGCCGAGAACGCCAAGCTCCTGGCCGACCTCATCCCCGCGCAGATCACGACGGGCGGCGTGCAGCGCGTGCTGCAGGCGCTCCTGGCGGAGCGCGTCTCCATCCGCGACCTGCCGACGATCCTGGAGGGCGTCCAGGAGGCGCTGGCCACGGGCGCACGGGGCGTGCCCGGCATCGTCATGGTGGTGCGGACGCGGCTGGCCCGCCAGCTCTCGGACGCGGCGCGCGGGCCGGAAGGCTACGTGCCGCTGATCTCGCTCTCCGCGGAGTGGGAGCAGGCCTTTGCCGAGGCGCTGATCGGCCCGGGCGACGAGCGGCAGCTTGCGATGGCACCCTCCCGCCTGCACGAGTTCATGCAGCGCGTGCGGGACGCCTTCGACAAGGCGACCGCCATGGGTGACCAGCCCGTGCTCGTCTGCAGCCCCGCGGTGCGCGCCCATGTGCGCGCGATCGTGGAGCGCTTTCGCCCTTCCACCGCCGTGCTGGCGCAGACGGAGATCCATCCCCGCGCGCGCATTCGCACGGTGGGCGCCGTCTAGCCTTCATCATCGGGTAACCACGGGGGCCCCAGGCTGTACCCATGCGGCTTCGAGTCTTCCGCGCTGCCAGGATGGCAGATGCCATGGCGGAGTGTCGCCAGGCACTGGGTCCGGACGCGCTCATCCTCTCCACCCGGCGCACCGCCTCGGGCGTCGAGGTGACGGCCGCGCTGGAGCCGGCGGAGGAGCCTCCTCTCCCGCCGCCGCCGGCCGCCGCTGCACCGGTGCCGGGTCCGCCGGACGCTCTGGCGCGCCACAACATGCCCGCCGCCCTGCGCGCAAGGATCGGAGCTGGCAGCCCGTCCGCGCTGGCCACGGCGCTTCGCTTCGCGGAGGTGCCGGACGCATCGGCGCGGCCGCTGGCGCTGGTTGGCCCACCCGGCGCGGGCAAGACCCTCACCTGCGCCAAGCTCGCCACGCGCCTCGTGCTGCAGGGGAACATCCCGCTGGTCGTGACAGCCGATTCGCAGCGGGCGGGCGCGACGGAGCAGATCGCCGCCTTCACCCGCGTGCTCGGCGCACCACTGGCGGTGGCGGGTACCGGCGCACAACTCGCCCAGGCCCTGGCGCGGCGGACACGGGGCCAACCGATGCTGCTTGATACCGCCGGCTGCGACCCCTTCGACCCGGCCCAGGCGGAACAACTCCTCGCCCTGCTGCGCGTGACCGATGCCGCACCGCTGCTGGTCATGCCCGCGGGTCTGGATGCCGAGGAAGCGGCGGAAACGGCGCGCGCCTTTGCGGCGCTCGGTGCCCGCCACCTGCTGCCGACGCGCCTGGACGGCGCGCGGCGCCTCGGGGCCGTGCTGGCCGCCGCCCTCGCCGGGCCGCTCGCGCTGACCGAGGCCGGCACGGGCCCCGGCGCGGCCGATGGCCTGACCCCCCTCACCCCAGCCTGGCTGTCGGCGCGCCTCGCCGGCCCCGCACGCCGCCCGCAGGAGGCCGCATGAACATTGTCCCGACGAACGGGGCCCGGCTGATCGGGATCGCCTCCGGCAAGGGCGGCGTGGGCAAGACGGTGCTGGCCATCGGCCTCGCCCAGGCCCTCGCCCGCGCCGGGCGGCGCGTGCTGCTGGCGGACGGAGATCTTGGCCTCGCGAACGTGGACGTGCAGCTCGGGCTGTCCGTCCGGCAGGATCTCATGGCGGTGCTGGCGGAGCAGGTGCCGCTGCGCGAAGCCGTGGTCACGCGGGAGGAGGGGTTCGACGTGCTGCCCGGCCGCTCGGGTTCCGGCGGGTTGGCCGCGCTCGATCCCGGCTGGATCGACCGCTTTCTGGCGCTGCTGCGCGGCGCCCCCTACGATCACGTGGTGCTCGATATCGGCGCGGGGCTGGACCCGGTGCCGCGCCGGCTGTCGGCGGGATGCGACACCCTGCTGGTGGTGGCAACCGACGAGCCGACGAGCCTCACCGACGCCTATGCGGTGCTGAAGCTACTGGCGCGGGATGCGCCGGGGGCGGATGCGCGGGTGGTCGTGAACCTCGCGGCCGACGCGGCCCAGGGGGCGCGGACACACGGCGCGCTGGACCGGGCCTGCCGCGGCTTCCTCGGCCGGGGCGTGGCGCTGGCGGGTGTGGTCCGGCGGGATGCCAAGGTGCGGGATGCCATCCGCCACCAGGCGCCGCTGCTGACGCGCCATCCAGGCTGCAACGCCGCGCGGGACCTCGAGGCGCTGGCGGGCGGACTGCTGGGGGTGCGGGCCGCGGCTTGAAGGCGTTTTAGACGCGCCGCAGCACCAGCAGGGTGCCGGCCACGGGGGCGCCGCGCTCCTCGCGCAGCACCACCTCTTCCCGCGCGACGGGGTGCAGGCGGGTGGCCTCGGCGAGCTTCAGCACGTGGGCCGGGTCGTGGCGGTAGCGCATTCCCTCCCCCAGGGCATAGGGCGCGCCCTCGCCGGTCTCGATGCTGAAGGCGGCGTAGCCGCCGGGGCGAAGGGCCGCCGCGGTGGCGTTGAGGGCGGGGGCGAGGTCGCCGAGGTAGTTCAGCACGTCGGAGGCCGCGATCAGGTCGTACTCCCCGCGATGGGCGGCAAGGAAGGTGACCAGCTCCGCCTCCTCCAGCACGTCGTAGATGCCGCGCTGGCGCGCGATGTCGAGCATGCGCGGAGAGAGGTCCACGCCCGTCATCCGCCGCGCCCAGGGTCGGAGGGCTTGGCCGGAAAGGCCGGTGCCGCAGCCGAGGTCGAGCACCTCCAGCTCGCCGGTCGACGGGGTGGCGCCGCGGAGGAGTTCGGCCAGGGCATCGGGCGTTCGGTAGCCCAGGGTGCCCGTCAGCTCGGATTCGAAGCGGGGCGCGTAGGTGTCGAAGAGGTTGCGGACATAGGATTCGGGCGGGCGGGCCGGCGCCTTGCCCTCGCCAAGGGAGGCGAGGAAGAAGCGCGCCTGGGCACCCACCGCCCCGCCGGCCGAGAGCGCGCGGCGGGCGGCCTCGGCCGCGCCCGGGGCGCCGGCCTCGCGCAGGCCATGGGCGAGGGCGAGTTGCGCCTCGGGATCGACGGGGGCGAGAGCCACCGCCTCGTGCAGATGCGGCAGGGCTTCCCCCACGCGTCCGAGCGCGCAGAGGGCTTGGCCGAGGTTGCGGCGGGAGACCGCGTCGCCCGGCCGAATGGAGGCGACGCGGGAGAGGACGGTGACGGCCTCCTCCAGCTGCCCGGCAGCGGCCAGGGTCGCCCCGCGGGCGGCCAGAAACACCGGGCTGTCCGGCATGGCCGCGACGGCGCGGGAGGAGAGGACGAGCGCCCCCTCGAGGTCGCCGTGCTGGCGGGCGATGATGCCGAGGAGGTTCATCGCGTTCGGCTCGTTCGGCTCCAGCTCGAAGGCGCGGCGGTACAGGGCGATGGCGCCCTGGTCGTCGCCCACGGCCTGGCGCGCCGCGCCCTCCCGTACCAGGGCGGCGGCAGCCTGCCGGGAATCGGGGGGCGTGTTGGTCTGCGACATCGGATGCTCCGGAGAGGGCCGGCGGGGCGGGCGATCGGCCCCTCCCCTACAGGATCGGCCGGTTCCTGTCCCTGCCCGCCCGATCCGTTGGAGACCCATCTAGCGCGGCGGCGCGAGCCGCGCGAGAAATGGCGCCACGGGCACGGGAACGGCCGTGCCGGCCCCGGAGAGACGTCCATGACAACGCTGACCCGCCGCGCTGCCATTCTGTCCGCCGCCGCCCTGCCGGCGGCGCTGGCCCGCCCTGCCCTGGCGCAGTCGGGCGATCCGTTCAGGATCGGGCTGGTCCTGCCGATGACCGGCCCCTTCGCCAGCACGGGGCGGCAGATCGATGCGGCCATCAAGGCCTGGCTGCGCGCCAACCCTGCCGCCGTTGCCGGCAAGCGCCTCGAGATCCTGCTGCGCGACGACACCGGCGTGGCGCCGGACGTCACCCGCCGCCTGGCGCAGGAACTGGTGGTGCGCGAGCGCGTGCGGGCCCTGGCCGGCTTCGGGCTGACGCCGCTCGCGCTTTCCGCCGCCCCGATCGCGACCGAGGCGAAGGTGCCGATGATCGTGATGGCGGCGGCGACGAGCATCATCCCGCAGCGCTCCCCCTATATCGTGCGGACGAGCTTCACCCTGCCGCAGGCGGTGCGGCCGATGGCCGAATGGGCGGCGAAGAACGGCATCAAGTCCGTGGTCACGATGGTGACGGACTTCGCGCCCGGCCTCGACTCCGAGAAAGCCTTCAAGGAGGCCTTCTCGGCCGCCGGCGGCAATGTGGTGGCCGAGATCCGCACGCCGCTGCGCAACCCCGACTACGCGCCCTTCCTGCAGCGCGTGCGCGACCTGAAGCCGGACGCGCTGTTCATCTTCGTCCCCTCCGGCGAGGGATCGGCGCTCATCAAGCAGTTCAGCGAGCGTGGGCTGAAGGAGGCGGGCATCCGCCTGATCGGCACGGGCGACGTGCTGGACGACGACATCCTGAACGACATGGGTGACGCCGTTCTCGGTGCCGTCACCTCCCACCACTACTCCACCGCGCATGAGAGCCGCGAGAACGCGGCCTTCCGCGAGGCCTTCAAGGCGGTCGCGCCGGATATGCGCCCGAACTTCATGGCGGTGGGCGGCTGGGACGGCATGCACCTGCTGGCCGAGGCGCTGCGCCGCACGAACGGTGATGTGGACGGCACGAAGCTGGTGGAGGCGATGAAGGGCCAGTCCTGGACCTCGCCGCGCGGCCCTGTCTCGATCGACCCCGCCACGCGCGAGATGGTGCAGGACATCTACATCCGCCGCACGGAGCGCCGCGACGGGCAGCTCTGGAACGTCGAGTTCGACAAGATCCAGGGCGTGAAGGACGCAGCCTAAGGCAGTAGGGAAACTCCGGGCATGGCCGCAGCCATCACCGTCCTGCTCGACGGCGTCGCGAGTGGGATGCTGCTCTTCGTGCTGTCGGTCGGGCTGTCCGTCACGCTCGGGCTGATGAACGTGGTGAACCTCGCCCACGGGGCCTTCGGCATGGTCGGCGGCTATGTCTGCGTGGTGCTGCTGAGCCGCGCGGGCGTGCCCTTCCTGCCCAGCCTCGCGGCCGCGACGCTGGTGGCTGCGGCGCTGGGTTGGGTACTGGAGCGGCTGCTCTATGTCCGCCTTTATGGACGGGACCACCTGGACCAGGTGCTCTTCTCCATCGGGCTGGTCTTCGTGATGGGCGCGGCCGCGGACTGGCTGATGGGCGCGCGCCAGCAGCTCATCCAGCTGCCGGAATGGCTTTCGGGGCGCGTGGAGTTCGCGGGGATCGGCCTCGGACGCTATCGCATCTTCCTCATCCTCCTCTGCGGAGCGGTGGCGGCGGGGCTGCATTTCGGGCTCGTGCGGACGCGCTTCGGGGCGCGACTGCGGGCGGCGGTGGATGACGGCGTGGTGGCGCGCGGCATGGGGCTGCCGGTCGGGCGGATTTTCTCCCTTACCTTCGCGCTCGGCTCGGGGCTCGCGGGGCTGGGCGGGGCGCTGGGGGTGGAGGTGCTGGGCCTCGATCCGAACTTCCCGCTGAAATACCTCGTCTACTTCCTCGTGGTGGTGGCGGTGGGAGGCGCGAACTCCGTCATCGGCCCCTTCGTCGCGGCCATCCTGCTCGGCGTGCTCGACGTCGCCGGGAAGTACTGGGTGCCGCAGGTGGGGGCCTTCGTGATCTACACGGCCATGGTCGTGCTGCTGCTCGCCCGTCCCGACGGGCTGCTGGCGAAGGCGCGTTCCTAATGCGGGTGCTGTTGCACGCCGTGCCCTGGCTGGCAGCGATCGCGGCCTACTTCCTGATGCCGGAGAGGTTGCCGCTGCTCTCTTCCATCGCCATCGCGGCGCTGTTCACGGTCTCGCTGGACCTGATCGTCGGCTATGCGGGGGTGGTGACGCTCGGGCAGGCCGCCTTTTTTGGGGCCGGGGCCTATACGGCGGGGCTGCTGGCGCAGAACGGCTGGGGCGAGCCGCTTTCCGGGCTGCTGGCGGCGGCGGCGGTGGCGGCGGTGCTGGGGCTGGTGACGGCGCCGCTGGTGCTGCGGTCGGGCGCGCTGGCGGGGCTGATGGTGACGCTCGGCCTCGGGCTGATGCTCTACGAGGCCGCGAACAAGGCCGCCGCGATCACCGGCGGGGCGGACGGGTTGCAGGGGGTGGAGGTCTGGCCAGTGCTCGGCGTCTTCCGCTTCGATCTCTATGGACAGACCGCCTATCTCTACAGCCTTGCCGTTCTCTTCGTGCTGTTCTGGCTGGCAAAGCTGATCGTGGCCTCGCCCTATGGCCTCTCGCTGCGGGGGATCAACGGCAATCCGCGGCGGGCGCCGGCACTGGGCGTGCCGGTGAAGACGCGGCTGACGGTGGCCTATGCGCTGGCCGCGGCCTATGCCGGAGTGGCGGGGGCGCTGCTGGCGCAGACCACGGCCTTCGTCTCGCTCGACGCGCTCTCCTTCCAGCGCTCGGCGGACGGGCTGCTGATGCTGGTGCTGGGCGGATTGGGCAGCCTCTATGGCGCGCTGATCGGGGCGGCGGCCTTCACGCTCGCGCACCACGCGCTGAGCGAGGCGAGTCCGATCTTCTGGCAGTTCTGGCTGGGCATCGCGCTCATCGCGCTCGCCCTCTACGGGCGTGGCGGGCTGATGGGGTTGCTGCGGAAGCTCATGCCGCGGGGGGCGGGCTCGTGAGCGGCCCTGCCCTTCAGACGCAGGGGCTGACGCGCCGCTTCGGGGCCTTTACGGCGGTTGACAAGGTCTCCCTCTCGGTGGCCGCGGGGGCGCGGCACGCGCTGATCGGGCCGAACGGCGCGGGTAAGACGACCTTCGTGAACCTTCTCTCCGGCGCCATCCCCGCTACCGCCGGCAGCGTGGCGCTACTCGGCGAGGACGTGACGGCGGCGCCGCAGCACGCGCGGGTGCGGCGCGGGTTGGCGCGCACCTTCCAGGTGAACCAGCTCTTCGCCGAGCTCTCCCCGCGCGAGGCGGTGGTGCTGGCGGTATCGGAGCGTGCGGGGGCGGGCGGCACCTGGTGGCGCCCAGTTTCCTCCATGCCTGCGCTGCGGCGGGAGGCGGACGCGCTGCTCGACCTCGTACGCTTCCCCATCGCCGGGCGGGACGGGCGCACGGGCTCGCTTGCCTATGGGCGGCAGCGGCTGCTGGAGATCGCGCTGGCGTTGGCGATGAAGCCGCGCGTGCTGCTGCTGGACGAGCCCGCCGCCGGCGTGCCGCCTGCCGAGAGCCGTGAGGTGCTGGAGGCCGTCTCCGCCCTGCCGCGCGACGTGGCGGTGCTGCTCATCGAGCACGACATGGACCTCGTCTTCCGCTTCGCCGAGCGGATCACCGTGCTCGCCCAGGGCGCCGTGCTGGCGGATGGGGAGCCGGGCGCCATCGCGCGCGACCCACGCGTGAAGGAGGCCTATCTCGGCACAATGGAGATCGGGCATGGCTGAGCCGCTCCTCGTCGTGGAGGGCCTCACCGGCGGGTGGGGCGAGGGTGTGGTGCTGGAGAACCTCTCGCTTTCCCTGCGCGAGGGCGAGGCAATGGCGCTGCTCGGCCGCAACGGCGCCGGCAAGACGACGCTCATCTGCGCGCTGATGGGCGTGGCCCGGCGCCGGGCCGGCACGATCCGCCTCGGCGGGGTTCCGCTGGAGCGGCTGGCGACGGAGAAGCGTGCGGTGCTGGGCCTCGGCTGGGTGCCGCAGGAGCGCAACATTTTCCGTTCGCTCACGGTGGAGGAGAACCTCACCGCGGTCGCACGCCCCGGCCGCTGGGACCTCCGCGCCGTCTACGGGCTGATGCCCCGGTTGGAGGAGCGGCGGAGCAACCTCGGCAACGAGCTGTCGGGCGGGGAGCAGCAGATGCTTGCCCTCGGCCGCGCGCTGATGCTGAACCCGCGCCTGCTGCTGCTGGACGAGCCGCTGGAGGGCCTGGCTCCCGTGATCGTCCAGGCCCTGCTGGCCGCCATTCGCCGCCTCGTGCGGGACGAGGGGATGACGGCCATCATCGTGGAGCAGCACGCCCACCAGATCCTCCCCATCGCCGATTGCGCCGTGATCCTCGATCGCGGGCGGGTGGCGGCGGAGGGGGCCGCGGCGGAGATGCTGGCCGCGCCGGAAATCCTCGACCGGCATCTCGGCCTGAACGCGCATTAGAAGTCACCAAGGAGAACGTCATGACCAACGGCAAGCCACCCTTCCGCGCCGACCATGTGGGCAGCCTGCTGCGCCCGCCCGTGCTGCGCGAGGCCCGCGCCGCCCGCCTCGCCGGGCAGAAGGACGATGAGGCCGTGCGCGAGGTCGAGGACCGCTGCATCGTCGATGCCATCCGCGAGCAGAAGAATGTCGGCCTCAAGGCCGTGACGGACGGCGAGTACCGCCGCGCCTTCTGGCACTTCGACTTCCTGGCCAAGCTCGGCGGCGTCGAGATGTACGAGGCCGATCAGGGCATCCAGTTCCAGGGCGGGCAGACGAAGTCCTACGGGCTGAAGGTCACCTCGAAGCTCCGCTACGAGCCGCATCCCTTCGTGCAGGACTTCGCCTATGTCGCCGCCCATGCCGATGGCGCGGTCGCGAAGCAGACCATCCCCTCCCCCTCCGTGCTGCATTTCCGCGGCGGGCGGCGGGCGGTGGACGCGGCCGTCTATCCGGAGATGGACGCTTTCTTCGCTGACCTGGCCGGCGCCTATAACGGCGCGATGAAGGCCTTTGCCGCCGCCGGCTGCCGCTACCTGCAGCTGGACGAGGTGAACATCGCCTATCTCTGCGATCCGAATCAGGTCGCGATGCTGAAGGCCCGCGGGGACGACACCGACAACCTGCTGAATCGCTACGCGGACATCATCAACGGCACGATCGAGGGCCGGCCCTCGGACATGTTCGTTTCTATGCACCTCTGCCGCGGCAACTTCCAGTCGATGCACATCGCGGCCGGCGGCTACGACCCGGTGGCAGAGGTGCTGTTCAATGGCATCAACGTCGATGCGTACTTCATGGAATATGACGACGAGCGCTCCGGCAGCTTTGCGCCACTGCGCTTCTTGCCGAAGGGCAAGACGGTCGTGCTCGGCCTTGTCACCAGCAAGCGCGGCGAGCTGGAGACAAAGGACGAACTGAAGCGCCGGATTGAGGAGGCGGCGAAGCACTGCCCGATCGAGCAGCTCGCGCTCTCCCCGCAATGCGGCTTCGCCTCGACGGAGGAGGGCAACCTTCTGACCGTCGAGCAGCAATGGGCCAAGCTGCGGCTCTGCGTCGACGTTGCCCGCGAGGTCTGGGGCGAGGTGTAGTCAGGCCGGGCCGGGGGCGTTCCCCGGCCCTTCCTACTTCTCGCGCGCGGCCTTGATCGTGTCGGCCAGAACGCGCAGCACCTGCGGCACGCCCTCCCCCGTCGCGCCGCTGATGAGCAGCGGCTCCTTGCCGATGGCGCGCGCCAGCGCCTTAATGCGCGAGGTCTTCGCCTGCGACGTCATGGCGTCCATCTTGTTCAGCGCCACGATCTCGGGCTTGTCCACGAGCCCGCCGCCATAGCCTTCAAGTTCCGCCCGCACGGTGCGGTAGGTCTCGACCGGGTCAGCCTGGGTGCCGTCGATGAGGTGCAGCAGCACCGCGCAGCGCTCGATATGGCCGAGGAAGCGGTCACCGAGTCCCGCGCCCTCGTGCGCACCCTCGATCAGGCCGGGGATGTCGGCCAGCACGAATTCCTCGGTCGCGTTCAGGCGCACGACGCCGAGCTGCGGGTGCAGCGTGGTGAAGGGATAGTCCGCGATCTTCGGCCGGGCGGCGGAGCTGGCGGCCAGGAAGGTGGACTTGCCGGCATTCGGCAGGCCGACGAGCCCGGCATCCGCGATCAGCTTCAGCCGTAGCCAGACCCAGCGCTCCTCCCCGGGGTAGCCGGGATCGGCGCGGCGGGGGGCGCGGTTGGTGCTCGTCTTGTAATGGGCGTTGCCGTGGCCGCCATCGCCGCCACGGCAGAGGATGGCAGTCTGGCCGGGCTCCACGAGGTCGGCAAGGACCGTCTCCTTGTCGTCGGCCAGGATGACGGTACCGACGGGCACTTTCAGGATCACGTCGTCGGACGCCGCACCGGTGCGGTCCGAGCCGGCACCGTTGCCGCCCTTGCGGGCCTTGAAGTGCTGGGAATAGCGGTAGTCGATGAGGGTGTTCAGCCCCTCCACCGCCTGGGCGAGGACGTTGCCGCCGCGGCCGCCATTGCCACCATCCGGGCCACCGAACTCGATGTACTTCTCACGACGGAAGGCGACGACGCCGTTTCCGCCGTCACCGGCCTTCAGATAGACCTTGGCCTCGTCGAGGAACTTCATGGGAATCGGGGATCCAAAAACAGAAACGGGGGCCGCGAGGGGCCCCCGTGATCCGTCGCTATCAGGGGCCGTTGCCTATTCGGCGGCGGCCGCCAGCGGCTCGACCGAAACGGCCACGCGGTGGTCCGCCTTGCGCTCGAACTTCACGACGCCGTCGACCAGCGCGTGAAGGGAGTGGGTGCGGCCGACGAGGACATTGCGGCCAGCCATCATCTTCGTGCCGCGCTGGGTCACGATGATGTTGCCGGCGCGGACGGCCTGGCCGCCATAGAGCTTCACGCCGAGCCGCTTGCCGGCGGAGTCGCGTCCGTTGCGGGAGGAGCCGCCGGCCTTCTTGTGCGCCATGGTCTGTCTCCTTGGCTTTTCGGGGTTAGGCCGCGATGTCGCCGATGCGCAGAACCGTCAGGTTCTGGCGGTGGCCGTTCTTGCGGCGGCTGTTCTGGCGGCGGCGCTTCTTGAAGATGATCACCTTGTCGCCGCGCTTCTGCTCGAGCACGGTGGCGGTGACGGTGGCACCCGGCACCGTCGGCGCGCCGATGGTCAGGCCGGCTTCGCCGCCCACCGCCAGCACGTCGTGGAAGGTGATGGAGGCGCCGGCCTCACCCTCGAGCTTCTCCACGGTGAGGACGGCGTTCGGGGTCACGCGGTACTGCTTGCCGCCGGTGCGGATCACTGCGTAGGTCATGGGGGTGAGGGTCCGCTCTCGTCTCGGCCGGTTTGATGGAGGCCGGGCTGATCCTGGCCTAGTCGTGCTTTTACCGGCGGGGCCCACGCCCTGGAAGGGGGGCCTCACCGGAGAGGCGGGCATATAGCGGTCCGGTAGCCCGCCCGTCAACATCGGTCTCGCTCGTGGTGCGTTGCAAGGGGCGGCCAGGGGCATTATAGGGGCGCCACGCGCCGGAGAGGTGCCAGAGTGGCCGATTGGGCCGGTCTCGAAAACCGGAGTAGGGGCAACCCTACCGTGGGTTCGAATCCCACCCTCTCCGCCAGCGCCCTCCTCCCCGATCATCTCAGCATCGTCCTGGATCAACCCGATCAGGGTGGGATCAATGCTGTTTCCGGCTATTCGTGCCGGTCGCTGACCCCTGGCCCGTGGGCGGAAAGGCATCGAGCGTGCCGGCCGGCGTAAAGCGAGAACGGCAGGAAGCGGCGCCGCCGATCCCGCTTCCGCTTCTGGTCCCTCCGTAGTCAACTTCTCCCGCACGGCCGAAGGTCGGGAACGGGAGGAGAGCCAGGGTCATGGCCATTCAGCGACGTCTTCTGCTCGCCGCAGCGGGTGCATGCCTTGCAGCCGGCGATGCCGGTGCGGCCGAGGAGCAGCGCTTCGATTCCGCGGGCGTGCCGATCCGCTTCATCGAGGCCGGGCGCGGCGAGCCCGTGGTGCTGGTCCATGGCTACACGGTGGACACCGAGGCGCAGTGGGTCGAGCCCGGCGTCTTCGGTACGCTGGCCGAAGGCTTTCGCGTGATCGGCATGGACGCGCGCGGACACGGCCGCAGCGGCAAGCCGCACGATCCCGCGCAGTACGGGCCGGAAATGGGGATGGACGTCGTCCGCCTGCTCGATCATCTCGGCCTGCAGCGGGCGCATATCGTGGGCTACTCCATGGGCTCGCATGTCGTGGCCCAGCTCGTCACCCTGCGGCCCGAGCGCTTCGCGACCCTCACCCTTGGTGGGGCCTGCGGCCGCCTTGGCTGGACGGCCGAGGATCAGCGGCGCGTCGATGTCGAGTCGGCGGAGATGGATCAGGGGCTGCTTACCTCGCAGATTGTCCGCCTCGCGCCCCGCAACCAGCCGCCGCCGAGCGAGGCCGAGATCCGCGCGCAGTCGGAGCGCGCTCTGGCCGGCAAGGATCCCCGCGCGCTGGCCGCCGTGCGCCGGTCCAATCCGGCGCAGGTGATCGCGGTGGAGGGGCTTGCCGCGGCGCCGGTGCCGATGCTCGGCGTGGTCGGCACCGCCGATCCCTATCTGCGCGACTTCGAGCGGCTGAAGGCGGCGCGTCCCGCCCTCCAGCTCGTCACCATCGAGGGCGCTTCACACGGCACGGCACCGGGACGGCCCGAATTCGTCCGCGCCGTCGCCGACTTCCTGCGCGCCAACCGGATCGGCTAACATGAAGGCGCTGCATTTCGTCATCCCGGCCGCGGCGGTCCTGTTCGGCCTCGGGGGTACGGCGCTGGCGCAGGCGCCCGCCGTCAATCCCGGCGCCCCCGCTCCGGAATGCAGGGCGCGCGTGAACTTCGACCGCAATGCCGACCTGCCGGGCTACCTGGCGCAGGAGGGCGGGCAGGCGGTCTGCATCCCCTTCATGCCGACGGCGCAGCTCGCCCCGTCCGGCTTCAGCGGCGACTACTACGTGCAGGAGTTCACGGACGCGCGGATAAGGGCGCGCTGGGCGGAATGCCGCGCCAATCCGGCCTGCGCCGATCCCGCCCGCACCGGCGCCGCCACCTTCACCGCGGCCGAGCGGCGCCGCACGGGCACGGTCGATCCGCAGGGTCGAGTGGACCCGCAGGGCGAGGTGGACCTCCGCGCCATCCGCCGCCCCGGCTATTTCGCCCGCTTCGGGGAGCCGATCGCGGCCGCCGAGCCGCGCGCCTGGACCGTCGAGTTCACCGTGCCGCGCGACAGCTACGAGCGGCGCCACCTGAATCTCGACGCGCCGATCCGGCTTCGCGGCTGGTATCTTGAAGGCAGCGGCATCGAGGATGGCGCGGGCGGGCGGCGCCGCGCGCTGGTCATCCTCAACAACGGCGGCGGCGGCGAGATCACGGGCATCGACGATCCCGCGGCGACCGGCGTCGTGCGGACGGCGGCGGGCGATTTCGTCGCAGCGGCTGAAACCGGCACCTCGGAGCAGCCGGGCATGCGCCACTGGCGCGGCTTCGCCGCCGCGCTGAACGCGGCGGGGCTGGACGTGCTCGTCACCGATCGCCGCGGCAACGGCATCTCCGGCGGCGTGAGCGGTTACAACACGGCCGAGCAGGCGCGCGACATGTTCCGCATGCTCGACGCGCTCGAGACCGGGAAGGACCTTCGCCTCCTCTCGCCGGGCGGGGAGCTGCTGTCGGGCGAGGCCGCGCGGGGGCGCCTCCTCGCGGGGCAGCGCGCAACGGAGATCCCGGTGGTGCTCGGCGGCTACTCCCGCGGCTCCTACGCAACGGCCTGGGCGATGCAGCAGAACTTCGTGGCGGACTGCGACAGGGACCTGCCGGACGGCGCCTGCCGCCCGCCGCTCGACCGCACGAATATCCGCGGGGCCATTCTCTACGGCCCGAATTCGGGCGGCCTCGGCTGGCGCGTCGCGGGGCACGACATGGTCGAGGCGGCGCTTCGCGTGGAGCGGAACACGACCTACTACCCCGACGGGGACGTGCTCGCCGGCGTGGAGCGGTGGCCGGCGCTGTTGATCGTTAAGGGCACCTGGGACTATGTCGAGGGGCTGGAGGGATCGTTCTCCGTCCTTCGCCGCGCGCGGGGCCTGCGGGACATCCTTGTTTTCCGGGGGCCGCACCCGCTGCAGACGCAGCACGAGGAGAACATGCGCCTCGTTGGCCTCCGCATGGCCACCTTTGCCCGCGCCGCCGTGCTCGGCCAGCGGAGCGTGGAAGGGGCGCATGAACCCGCCGACCTGCGCGCGCTCGTGCTCTCCAGCCCGCCCTACTGGGAAGCCACCACCCCGCCCGGGAGGTGAATCGGTGGACATCCAACCGCCGGCTGGACCTGCTGAAGCGCTGTAAGCCCTCTTCAAGGGCGATCAGGACCGGCCCCCCGACCGGCATGCCCGCCCGGTCGCTGGGCGCATCAAGCCCAGAAAGTCACCCCAGGGGTGCGCCGAAAATGCCGGGGCCAGGGCAGCGTTCCGGTGGCCCGAGCATGGCCGCCAGGGCGTGCTCCACGGCCGCTTCCGGGAGGACGCTGCCGGCATAGCGACGGAACTTCACCAGCGCCTCCTCCTCACCCATTGGCCGATCCGGATCGCCGGTCACGCCGGTGACATCGGCCTCCGCCCGCGTGCCGTCCTGTAGGAGGAGCGCCAGCCGGGCCCCTCGCCGCCCTGCCGCCAGACCCGGATCTTCCGCCAGTTCCACCATCGCCTCGATCGCCCGCATGCGCGGGTCGGCGAGGGCTTCCTCGGCATAGGCGGCGGGGCCAAGGTCACCCTGCACGAGGGTCGCTGCCACCGCCCAGGAAAGGCTGAACTGGGCGGCGATCGGCACGGCCGGCGCGCGGTTGCCGGCGTAGTGCAGCGCCTCCGTATAGGTTTCCAGCCGGACTGCCCGCGGCAACGCGACGCCGAGGGCTGGGCGCAGCTTCAGGGCGGCAGCGGCGGCATAATGGGCGTGCCGCACCCCGGCGAAGGGCTTGAGATAAGCCTCCTCCAACAGCCAGCGGCCGGTGGGTTCCACCGCGGGCGGCTCCTCCAGGCCGAGGGCGAGGCGGCGGGCCACCAGCATCCCGTCCCCTGGCGCGTCCATGCCAGCCAATGCCGAGGCGGCGGCCAGGCCGCCCAGGAGCACGGCGTGCGAGGCGTAGCTGTTGCGGCCGTCCATTCCGGCGGCGATCGGCGCGTAGAGGCTGAAGGGGATCTGGCAGGCGGCGACCCGCACGGCGCGTGCCGCCGCCGCCCTGTCACCGCCGCCGAGCCGGGCTGCGGCGGCGGCGGCGCCGAGGCTATGCCAGGAGCCGTCCACATGCATCCCCGGACGGATGCGCCAGGCCTCCCCGGCGCGGGCGGCGACCTCGTAGCCGAGGGCATAAGCTGAGAGAGCCTCGCCGAGCCGGGCGCCCGTCGCGAGGGCAACGAGGGCAAGGGGTGCGACCGGCAGGCCGGGCCGTCCGTGGGCGCGCGCCAGTCCCTCGTTCGCCTCGTCCCAGAGAAGGGCGGCGGCCAGCACCGCGGCGGCCCCGGCCGGGCCGAGCGGTGGGCAGCCCGGCAGGGACAGCGTGCCAGGATGCAGCGGGGCGAGAGCCGCCGCTAGCGCGCGCGGCCGGGCGTGGGAGAGCCCCGCTAAGGAGCAGCCGAGACTGTCGATCAGCAGAAGCCGGGCCGCGCGTCCCTCCCTCGAGCCTGGAGGCGGCCCGTCCCAGGCCCAGTCCACCACGGCGTCAAGCATCCTCGTCGACTCCCTCAGTCGGCCCTGACACCCGTGCGGCGGACCACCTCCTGCCAGACTTCCCGTTCGCGCTCGATGCGGCTGGTCAAGGCGGCGCGGTCGCCCGGAAGCGGGTCGGCCTGCCGGTCCGACAGGATCCGCGCCCAGGTCGCTTCCGTCAGCACCGCCTGCAGCGCGGCTTCCAGTGCCGCGAGGATGTCCGGCGGCGTCGCGGCGGCGGCGAAGACGCCGTACCAGGGTGTGGCGTCGAAGCCCGGCACGGTCTCGGCGACGGAGGGCACTTCCGGCAGCAACGGGCTGCGCGCGGCGGAGGAGACGGCGAGCGCGCGCAGGGCCCCGGCCCGCACCTGCGGCAGGGAGGTGCCGAGCGCGTCGAAGGCGATGTCGAGGTTGCCTGCCACGAGGTCGGTCAGCATCGGCGCGCTGCCCCGGTAGGGCACATGCGTCATCTCCGCCCCCGTCAGGCTCCGCAGCAGTTCCATGGAGAGATGGGTGAAGGAGCCGGCGCCGTTGGAACCGTAGGAGAGGCCGCCGCTGCGTTCCTTGGCGGCGGCCAGCGCCTCCGCCAGGGAACCGAAGCCCCGGGCGCGGGCGACCAGAAGGTTCGGCTGCTGCGCCAGCATCCCGAGCGGCACGAAATCGGTATCCGGATCGTAGCCGAGCCGGGCGTAGAGGGCCTTGTTGATGGCCAGGATGCCCTGCGTGCCCACCAGAAGCGCGTGCCCGTCCGGCGCGGCCCGCGCCACCGCCTCGGCCGCCAGGTTGCCGCCGGCCCCGCCCCGGTTCTCCACGACCACGGTCTGGCCCAGGCGCGGCGTCAGCGCCTCCGCGGCCTGACGCGCCAGGATGTCGGTCAGGCCGCCCGGCGCGAAGGGAACCACGAGGCGCACGGGGCGGTTGGGCTTCCAGGGCGGCTGCGCCCGCGATCCGCGGGCCAGGAGGGGGAATGCCGCCGCCCCGAACAGGACGCCTCGCCGCGTGGTCATCATCGCCTCCATGCCTGGCCCGGCACCGTCGTCTCGCTTGCGGGGCCGCCCGTCACCGTACCGCCTCGCCCGCCGCCGTGCCGGCGATGCGGCCGAGCGCCACCGCCGTCAGCAGGCCGTTGCCGGAGAGATAGCCCGAGGCCTTGGACCCCGAGACGCCGCAGGCCGCGCCGCCTGCCGCAAAGAGATTGGGCAGGGCCCCACCATCCCGGCGCAGGACGCGCGCCGAGCTGTCTACGACCAGCCCGCCTTGGGTGTGGAACAGCGCGCCCGTGACACGGACCGCGCGGTAAGGCGACTCCAGTTGGGCAACGCCCGCGAAGTTCCGGCCGAAGCCGTCCGTGGCACCAGCTTCCTTCAGCCGGCGCAGCGCCGACAGCGTCACCGCCAGGGCGGTTTCCGGCAGGCCAGTGGCGGCGGCCAGGTCCGGCACCGTCTCGGCGGCCAGCACCGCGCCCGCCGCCTCGGCCTGGCGGAAATCCTCGAATTGCCGGGCGATGCCGGCGATGCGCGCGTCGAACACGGTCCAGGCGATGCCGTCCGGTTGCTCCAGCACCTTCGCGGCCTGCTCGGAGTAGCCGTGGCTCTCGTCGGAGAAGCGCTGGCCCTGGCGGTTCACCTGCACGCCGCCCTCGGTGATCGTGGCCCAGGTGATGAGGATGCCGGCGGGATGGGCGACCGATCCGTGCCCCTGGTGGCCGGAAAGATGCCGCGTGGCGGCGCCCAGCGCCTCGCCCCAGAGGACGGCCTCGCCCTGGTTGCCGGGATGGCCGAAATAGGTGGCCTCCGCCAGGGCGGGCACGTGCTGGCGGACAAGCTCCTTGTTGCCGCCATAGCCGTTGCAGGCCAGCACCAGCGTGCCGCAGCCCAGCGCGTCGTCCGTGCCGTCCGGACGGCGGAGGGTCAGGCCGGTAATGCGGCCATCGGGCGCGGCGTGCAGCGCGGTCACCTGGGCGTCGCAGAGGATGTCGATTCCGGCCGCCTCCGCCGCCTCGCGCAGCCGGTCCACCAGTTCCTCGCCGGAGCGGCTGGGCAGGCCGTGCATGCGGTTCGCGGAATGGCCGGGATAGCGGAAATCGGTGATGACGGAGAAATCCAGGCCGTGCACGTCGGCCAGCCATTCCAGCGCGGGCGCGACGGCGTCGGTGACGGTCTTCACCGCCGCCGGGTCGGGCTCGCCCTCCGCCTTCGCCGCGATATCGGCGGCGAAGCGCGCGGGGTCGTCCTCGATCCCCGCCGCGCGCTGCCAGCGGGTGCCGGCGGCCGGCACCAGCCCGGCCGAGAGGGCGGTCGAGCCGCGCGGCACCGGGTCGCGCTCGAGCACCAGCACCTCGGCGCCCGCCTCCCGTGCCGCCAGGGCCGCGCAGAGGCCCGCGGCGCCGGCGCCGACCACCACCACGGGGATGGCGACCTCGTAGGCCTCGCGTGCCGGAAGGATCGTCACGCGCCAAGCTCCGCCATCACCTCGGCGACCGTTGCCACCCGCGCGACGGGCCGCAGCGCCGCGATGGCCGTTTCGTGCGCCGCCCGGCCGAAGGTGGCGCAGCCGTCGGAGAGCACGGTGACGTCAATGTCCCGCACATGCGCGTCCCGCACGGTGGTGGAGACGCCGCCGTTGGTGGTGATGCCACCGACCACCAGCCGCTCGATCCCGCATTTGCGGAGCATCCATTCGAGGCGGGTCATGTAGAAGGCGGAGTAGGCGACCTTCTCGATCGGGATGTCGCTCGGACCCAGCTCCTCCACCAGTTGCTGCCCCCAGCTTCCCGGGGCGAAGTCGCCGCGGCGCAGAAAGGGGCGAAGGGTCTTCAGGTGCGGCGCGATGATCGGCTCCCCTCCCCTCCCCGGCCAGAGGGTGAAATGGGTGGAGGCGATCCAGCCGCCGGCGCGTCGCATCGCGTTTGCCAGCGGGGCCAGCCGCGCCGAAAGCGCCGCGATGTCGGGATCACCCTGCCCGCCGCGGGCATAGGCGCCTTCCGGGTGGATGAAGTCGTTCTGCAGGTCGAAGAGCAGCAGGGCCGTGTTCGCGGCGGGAATGGACGGGTGGCTCATGCCGCGGCCTCGACAATGACGTTGCCCAGGTGATCCACCCGCGCGGTCAGGCCGGGGTCCACCACGGTAGTGGCGTCGGGCTGCTCCAGGATCGCGGGGCCCGGGATCACGGCACCCACCGGCAGGTCGAGCCGCGAGAGGATGGCCGTCTCGTGCCAGGCGCCGCTGAACCAGACCGGCCGCGCGCCGCGCCGCGCGCCCTCGACTGTCGTGCCGGGCTCGGGCGCCAGGCTGGCGAGGTCGAAATGCGGGCGCCGCCCCACTGCTGCCGTGCGGAGATTCACGATCCGCGCGGGCACCCCGTGCAGCAGGCGGCTGAAGCTCGCCTGATAGGCCGCCTCGAAGGCCGCGCGGATCACGGCCTCGCTCACGCCCGCCGTGCCGCCCGTGACATCCAGCGCCAGGGGCACGGAAACGGTATGCGTCTGGCCGGCATAGTGCATGTCCAGCTCGAAGAGCGTGTCGATGCGCTCGACCGGCAGCCCCGCCTCCGCGACCACCGCCCGCACCGCTTCCGCCTCGGATACCATCAGTGCGTCGAGCGACGCGGCGTCGATGCCCTCGAGCGAGAGGTTCACCGTGCGAACCTGGTCGTGGCGGATATCGGCTATGACGCAGCCCAGCGCCGAGTTGATGCCGGGGAAGCGCGGCACCAGCGCGGCCTTCAGCCCGACCTCTCGGATCAGCGCCCCCGCGTGCAGGGCGCCGCCACCGCCGAAGGGCACGGCGGCGAAGCGCGAGGGATCGTGGCCGCGCTCGATGGAGACGAGGCGGATCGCCTTCGCCATATGGCCGTTTGCGACCCGCAGGATCGCCTCCGCCGCCGCCATGGCGTCGAGGCCGAGGGGGGCGCCCACATGCTCGAGGATCGCGGCCTTCGCGGCCTCCACGTCCAGCCGCTTGAGCCCGCCGCCTATCGGCCGCTCCGCGTTGATGCGGCCGAGGACGACATTGGCGTCCGTCAGCGTCGGCCGCGTGTTGCCGCCGCCGTAGCAGACCGGGCCAGGGCGCGAGCCCGCGCTTTCCGGCCCCACCTGGAGGAGCCCGCCCGCATCCACCCGCGCGATGGAGCCGCCGCCGGCGCCGATCGTGGTGATTTCGATCATCGGCGTGCGGATGACGAGGCCGAAGTCGATCGTCGTCTGCGCCGCCAGCGCCGTCTCGCCGCCGACGACGAGGGAAACGTCGAAGGAGGTGCCGCCGAGGTCGCCCGTGACCACGTCGGGGTAACCCGCCGCACGCGCGATCGCCGCCGCCGCGATCACCCCCGCCGCCGGGCCGGAGAGTGCCGTCCGCACCGGCAGCTTGCGCGCCGATTCCGTGGACATGACGCCGCCGTTCGACTGCACGATGTGGAAGCGGCCGGTGAAGCCATCCCCCTTCAGCGCCGCGTCCAGCTTGCCGAGATAGGAGCCGACGACGGGCTGGAGATAGGCGTTCAGGGCCGCGGTGGAGGTGCGCTCGAACTCGCGGATCTCGGGCAGGATGGCGGAGGAGCAGGCGATGCAGTCGCCTTCCCAGACCTCCTCGGCAGCGGCTAGCGCCGCGCGCTCGTTCGCCGAATTGGCGTAGGCGTTGATGAAAACGATGGCCAGCGCTTCCGCCCCCATCTCCCGCAGGCGCCGCGCCGCGCCGCGCACGGCGTCGAGGTCCACGGGCTGGCGCACGGTGCCGTCGGCGAGCGTCCGCTCCGGCACTTCCAGCCGGAAGTCGCGGTCCACCACCGGCACGAAGTCGCCCCAAAGGCCCCAGGTCCGCAGTCG
This sequence comes from Roseomonas aerilata DSM 19363, assembly GCF_000711725.1. Lineage (GTDB taxonomy): Bacteria > Pseudomonadota > Alphaproteobacteria > Acetobacterales > Acetobacteraceae > Roseomonas > Roseomonas aerilata. The sequence continues at coordinate 49,864 of NZ_JONP01000006.1, forward strand.
GTCGCGCCGCCGCATCTCCAGTACGTCGCGGAAGCCCGCGGTGGTGATGAGGCCGACCCTCGCGCCCTTACGCTCCAGTAGCGCGTTGGTGCCAACCGTCGTGCCGTGAACCACCGAGGCGAGATCGGCCACCGCGCCGAACTGGCGCAGGCCGTTCAGGAATCCCACCGCCTCGTCGCCGCGGTTCGAGGGCACCTTGGCTGTGCGGAAGCTGCGCGCGGCCTCGTCGTAGAGGAAGAGGTCGGTGAAGGTGCCGCCGACATCGACGCCGACGACCTTGGCGGAAGCGGTCACTTCGCGGCACTCACATAGCCCAGCCGCACGTCGCGCGCGGCCGCGGCCGGATCGCGCGCGGCTGGGTCGCCCCAGCCGCCGCCGCCAGGCGTTTCCAGCCGCACCCGCTGCCCGGCCTCCAGGCGGATATCCGTAACCTTCGAGACCATCGGCGGGTTCCGCGGCCCCTCCGGCGTGTCGTAGGTGAAGCGGTTCCGCGCGGCCTCTCCGCCGCCGCCCACGCCGAAGGGCGCGACTTTGCCGCGTTCGCCAAGAAGGGACACGGAGGCCGGCACCAGCGCCTCGACCTCGTAGACCGCGCCCAGCCCGCCGCGATGCATGCCGGTGCCGGCGGAGTCCGGCCGCAGCGCCCACTGCGTGAACATCACGGGATAGGCGGCCTCCAGGATCTCCACCGGCGGGATGGTGGCGGTGGAGATGGGATTGTTCGCGTGGTTCAGCCCGTCGCTCTCCGGGTTGCCGCCAAGGCCGCCGCCGAAGAAGGAGAACATGACGAAGCGCGAGCCATCCTGCCGGTGCCCGGCGATGGAGAGCGCGTTGATCGTGCCGAAGGGCGCGGCGGTGGCGCGGGCAGGATCGGCCTTCGCCAGCGCGCCGAAGATCACGCCGATCAGACGCAGCACCGTTTCCGTGTAGCCCGCCATCGGATGCGGCGCGCCCGCACCGAGCAAGGTGGTACCGGGCACCACGAAGCGGATCGGCCGCAGGCAGCCCGCATTTGCCGGCACCTCGGTGAACACATGCTTCAGCGCGACATAGCAGCCCGCGATGGTCGTGGCGCGGCTGATGCTCACCGGCCCTTGCGCGGGCGGGGAGGAGCGGGAGAAGTCGAGCACCATCTCCTCCCCAGCGATGGTGAGGTCGAGCGCGATGGTCAGCACCTCGTCCGTTATGCCGTCGTTGTCCAGCACGTCCTCAAAGGTGTAGGTGCCATCGGGAAGGCTCGTGATCGAGGCACGCATCAGCGCCTCCGCCCGCGCGGAGAAGGCGGCGAAGGCGCCCTGCACCAGTTCCTCCCCGTGCTCGTCGACGAGTGCGTTGAGGCGCCGCTCGCCGAGGTCGAGCGCGTTGATCTGGCCGTTCAGGTCGCCCCAGTTAGAGGCGGGCACGCGGGAGTTCGCAGCCAGAATGTCCACGATATCCGAGTTCAGCACCCCATCCCGCATCAGCCGCACGGGCGGCAGGCGAAAGCCCTCCTGGAAGCTCTCCGTCGCCTTCGGGTTGTAGCCGCCGGGCACGTTGCCGCCGACATCGAGCCAGTGGCCCACGCTCGCGATCCAGCAGAACAGCTCGCCCTTGCGGAAGACCGGCCGCACCAGGCGGAAATCATTCAGGTGCGTGCCGCCCTCATAGGGGTCGTTGAACAGAAAGGTGTCGCCAGGGCGCAGGTCACCGTCGCGCGCGACCTTGTCGATCACCACCTTCACCGCGAAGGCCATGGCGCCGACGAATATCGGCAACCCGCTGGTGCCCTGCACCAGCGTTTCGCCGGTGGTCGCGTGGTACAGCCCGTGGCAGGCGTCCTTCGCCTCGGCGATGATGGGGTTGAAGGCGGAGCGGAAGAGGGTGGCGTCCATCTCGTCCGCGATGCCCTCCAGCCGCCCCTTGAGGATGGCAAGCGTGACGGGATCCGGCGTCATTCCGCGCCCTCCTCGTAGCGGCGCCCGAGCTCCAGCATCTCCGGCGTGCCGATGAGCGCGTTCAGGCCGCCAAAGTCGAACATGCGGTCGGCGAATGGCTTGTTTGAACCGTGCGCGGCCAGCGAACGGTAGTAGTCCTGTGCCGTGCGGGCGACGGCGCGCACGATGCCGCCGGGGAAGATCACCAGCCGGAAGCCCATCCGGCCCAGTTCCTCCCCGGTCGAGATCGGCGTATCCCCGCCCTCCACCATGTTCGCCATCAGGGGGCAGGTGCCGCCGAGCGCGGCCACGATGCCCTCCATCTGCGCGCGGTCGCGCGGCGCCTCCACGAAGAGCACGTCTGCGCCCGCCTCGGCGTAGCGGGCGGCGCGCTCCAGCGCGGCCTCGAAGCCCTCCACCGCCACCGCGTCGGTGCGGGCGATGACGAGGGTCTCCTCACTCGCGCGCGCATCCACGGCGGCGTGGATCTTTCCCACCATCTCACCCGTCGTGACGAGCGACTTGCCCTGAAGATGGCCGCAGCGCTTCGGCAGCGTCTGGTCTTCGAGTTGCAGCGCGTTCGCGCCGGCGCGCTCGAAGAGGCGCAGGGTGCGCTGCACGTTAAGCGCGTTGCCGTGGCCATTATCCGCATCGACGACGAGCGGGATGCCCACGCGGTCGCGAATCAGCGAGACCACCTCCGCCACCTCGGTCATCGAGACGAGGCCGATATCCGGCCGCCCGAGCCGTGTGTAGGCGATGGCCGCGCCGGAGACATAGGCCGCCTCGAACCCCGCCGCCTCGGCCAGGCTCGCGGTCAGCGCGTCGTAAACGCCGGGTGCGGTCACGGGCCGCGGCTCGGCCAGGCGGCGCTTCAGGGATGGGATCATAGCGTCCTCACAGGCCGAGGTAGACCCGGCGCAATTGGGGATCGTCGCGCAACTCGGCGGCGGGGCCGCTCATCGCGAAGATCCCGTTCTCCAGGATGAAGCCGCGCGAGGCGATCCCGAGGGACTGCACCACGTTCTGCTCCACCAGCAGGATCGGCAGGCCCGAGGCGTTCAGGCGGAGGATGAGCGAGAACATCTCCTCCACCAGCAGGGGCGAGAGGCCGAGGGAGGGCTCGTCGAGGATCAGCAGGCGCGGCTCGGCCATCATGCCGCGGCCGATCGCCAGCATCTGCTGCTCCCCGCCCGAGAGGGTGCCCGCCATCTGGCGTGTCCGCTCCCGCAGCCGGGGGAAGGTGTCGAACACGCGCTCCAGGTTCATGCGCCTGTTCGCGCGGCCGCGGCGGTAGGAGCCGAGTTCCAGGTTCTCGCGCACGCTCATGTTGGGGAAGATGCGCCGCCCCTCCGGCACGTGGATCAACCCGGCCTCGACGATGGCGTCCGGCCCCGCGCCGTCCAGCCGCCGGCCATCGAAGTGGATCTCGCCCGCGCGCGCTGGCAGCACGCCGGAGAGCACCTTGTTGAGCGTCGTCTTGCCCACACCGTTGGCGCCGAGCACCGCCACGATCTCGCCGGCGGAGACCGCCATGTCGAGACCGCGAAGCACCTCCACCTGGCCATAGCCCGCGCGAAGTCCCTTGACCTCAAGCATGGGCGGACCCCGCCGCGATACGCGCCGCCGCACCGTGGCCGAGATAGGCTTCGATCACCCGTGGATCGGCCGTCACCACCTGCGGCGGCCCCGACGCGATCATCCGCCCGCCCGCCAGCACGTGGACGTGGTCGCAGAGGTTCATCACCGCTTGCATCACGTGCTCGATCATCAGGATCGCTACGCCGCGCTCCCGGATGGTGCGGATCACGGGAATGATGTCCCGCACCTCCGAGGGATTGAGCCCGGCCAGTACCTCGTCCAGCAGGAGCAGGCGCGGCTCGGTCGCCAACGCGCGGGCGAGTTCCAGCCGCTTCCGTCCCGCGACCGTCAGCGCGGCAGCCTGGGCGTCGAGCATCGGCCCAAGGCCTACCTCCTCCGCCACCGCCTCGGCGCTGCGGATCGCGTCCCGTCGCGCGGGGTGGCGAAGATAGGCGCCGACCGCGATGTTCTCCCGCACCGTAAGGCCCGCAAAGGGCTGGACGATCTGGAAGGTGCGGGCCATGCCGCGCACAGCGCGCCGGTGCGGCGGTTCCGCCGTCACGTCCGCTCCCGCGAAGTCGACGCGCCCCGCGCTGGGCGTGAGGAAGCCGGAGAGAAGGGCGAAGAGCGTCGTCTTCCCTGCCCCGTTCGGCCCGATAAGCCCGATGAGCCCGCCCTCCGGCACCTCAAGCGAGGCGCCATCCACCGCCAGCAGCCCGCCGAAGCGGCGGGAAAGGCTCTCGGCGCGCATCAGGCTCATCGTGCCAATCCCCGGACAAGACGCTGCACCCCGTCCATCACGCCGCGCGGAAGGAAGGCGACTGCGAGGATCAGCAGGGCGCCGAACACCACGAGATCCACACCCGGCACCGGGCCCGCCACGCGGCCCAGTGCGAGTTTCGCCAGTTCCCCCACCCCGTGCAGGGCCAGCGCTCCAACCACCGGCCCCAGCACCGTGCCCGTGCCGCCGAGCACGCAGGCGATCAGCACCTCAATCGAGATCCAGGTGCCGTAGGCGATGTTGGCGTCGAGATAGAGGAAGTTCTGCGCGTAGAGGCACCCGGCCGCCGCCGTGACGCCGCCCGAAAGCGCGATGGCGCGAAGCTTCGTCCGCAGCACGTCCACGCCCAGCGCCCGGGCCGCGTCCTCGTTCTCGCGGACCGCGACCAGTTGCGCGCCGAAGCGGTGGTGGGCGATCCAGCCCGTCAGCAGCAGCACCGCCGCGACGGCGCCGGCAAGCAGCCAGAGGAAGGCGGCGCGCGAGGCGAATTGCAGGTTCTCCACGCCGGGGGAGAGCCGGATCAGCAGCCCCGACGCGCCGCCCGTGAAGTCCGCGGCGTTCGCGAGGATCCGCAGCACCTCGGCGAAGGCGAGGGTGACGAGCGCGAAGTACGAACCGCGCAGCCGCGCCCGGAAGGAGAGCGCGCCGATCACCCAACCCACGGCGGCCCCGAGCGCGATCCCCGCCGCGAGGCCCGCCCAGGCATTCACGCCGTAGCGGATCTGCAGGACTGCCGTGGCGTAGGCCCCAGTGCCGAAGAAGGCCGCGTGCCCGAAGGAGAGCTGGCCGGCATAACCGCCCAGCAGGTTCCAGCCCTGCGCCGCCAGCGCGACGATGAGAGAGGAGAGCAGGAAGTTCAGCACGACGTTTGAGGCGACGAGCGGCAGCAGCGCGATCACCGCCAGCAGCGCCAGCCCGGGAATGACCTCCCGCGGATTCATGCCCTGGCCCCGAACAGCCCGGTCGGCCGCAGCAGCAGCACGAGGATGAAGATCAGGAAGATGCCGAGCTGCCCCAGGCTCTCGCCCAGCAGCAGCCCGCCGAGGCTTTCCACCACGCCCACGAAAAGCCCGCCGACCAGCGCACCGGGGATGGAGCCCATGCCGCCCAGCACGACGATCGTGAAGGCCACCAGCACGAAGGCGTTGCCCACGCGCGGGTTCACGTAAAAGGTCGGCAGCAGCAGGCAGGCCGCGACCGCGAGGCAGGCGCAGCCTAGCCCGAAGGTCACGGCATAGACGTGCCGCGGATCGATGCCGCAGAGCTGTGCGCCGAACTTCTCCTTCGCGACAGCACGGATGGCGCGGCCCGTATCCGTCAGGGCCAGCAGGGCCCAGAGTAGGGCCGCCGTGACGAGGGCCACGCCGAAGCCGATCAGCCGCGGGCGGGAGAGCAGCATGGGCCCGATCTCAACCACGTCGAACCCCGCATCGCCTCCGAGCGTCCGCGTGTCCGAGCGGAACAGCGCGAGCAACGCGTTCTCGATCATGATCGACAGGCCGAGCGTGACCAGCAGCGTGTTGCCGTCGTCGCCGTGGCTCGCGGGCCCGATCACCCAGCGCTGCAGCGCGTAGCCGAAGCCGAAGAAGGCCACCACCAGAGGCAGGATCGCCGTGTATGGGTCAAGCCCGAAGGCGGCGTGCAGTCCCCAGGCCGCGAACATCGCGACCGAGAGCAGGGCCCCGTGCGCGAAGTTCACGATGTGCAGCACGCCATAGACGAGCGTGAGCCCCAGCGCGACGAGCGCATAGGCCGCGCCGGCGAGAAGGCCGTTGGCGACGGCCTCCGCGATCAGTTCGGGCGGCACGTCAGCCCTGGATCGGGAAGACGGGCCGGGCGTCGGCGGCCTCGGCGGGGAAAATCACCTTGATGTCGCCGTCCTGAACCTGAGTGTTCACCGGGCGCGCGCCCTGGTTCTGGCCGTTCACGAAGCGCGTGGGGCCGTAGGGCATGATGTGCCCGGAATAGTCGGAGGCCGCGAGCGCCGCCATCACCTTCGCCCTGTCCGCCGCGCCGGCGCGGTTCACCGCATCGGCCACCAGCTTCACGCAGGAGTAGTTCAGCGGGATGTTGTAGGCCCAGAACTTGCCGGCCGCGTCCACCTGCGCCTTCAGCGCCACGGCCTCGGAGTTCTTCGGGTCGTGCCAGTGGTTGCAATCCATCACCCCCAGCGCGGCGTCCGGGAACTCCTTCACGAAGCGGTAGTTCGAGGCGGCGCCGTTCAGCACGGCGTAAACCCCCTTCGGCCGGATCCGCTGCTGCCGCATGGTGCGGGAGAGCAGCACGAACTCTCCGTAATAGGAGGAGGGGATCAGCAGGTCCGGCCGCAAGGAGCGCAGGCGCAGCGCAATGTTGTTCATGTCGCGCGCGGGAGTTGGATGCGGGATCGTCTCCAGCACCTCGAAGCCGTGCTTCGGCAGCTCCATTGCCATCAGCCGCGCCAGGCCCGAACCGAATAGCCCGTCCTCATGCACCAGCACGACGGTCTTGCAGGGTTTGCCCGCGGCGTCGTTCAGCCGTATGAGGTTCTCCACCGCCGCCGAGGTTACCGTCCCGAAGCCTGGCGCCAGGCGGAAGGTATTGGCCAGCCCGCGCGTGACGATCCCGTCGGCCACCCCGACATCGACCACATAGGGCAGGTCGTAGCGCGCGGCGGCCTGGCTGGCGGCGAGGCAGATCGGGCTGGCGAAGCCGCCGACGATCGCGACCACCCCCTCCCCTTGCAGCTTCTCCACCTCCTGCGCCCCGGCTTCGGGATTGGAGCGCGCGTCGGCCACCACCAGCTCGATCTTCGCCCCGCCCAGCGCCGGCAAGCCGCCATCGGCGTTGATTTTCGCGACCGCCGCCTCGGCGCCCAGCCGGCCGAGCTCCCCGTCCTGCGCGAGCGCGCCGGTGAGGGGCTGCAGCAGGCCGATTTTCACGGGAGCGGGCTGGGCCCGCAGCACGGCCGGCATCGCGAGAAGCGCGGCGCCAGAGGCCGCGGTGCCGAGCAGAGCGCGGCGGTTGATGGGATAAACTGTCATCGGCTCGTCCTCTTGCGCTCTGATCTGGAGGTCTTCGTGCAGCTTACCGATGCCGCCTTCGCGGAGGCGGCATCGGCGGCATTCGCCGCGGGCGGCACGCTCGTCGGGCTCCAGCGCCGCTCGCCCTCGGCGCCGGTTCGCTGAAGCTGCATCTCGAAGGAGAAACGGTCCGGGCGGTACAGGGCGCGCAGGTGCTCCACCGGCCGCCCCTCCTCGTCCTGCACAAGCCGCGTCAGCGCGATCAGCGGCGCGCCGATCTCAACCTCCAGGGCCTCGGCCAGCTCCGGTCCGGCGAGCGCCGCGCCGATGCTCTGGCGCGCCCGGCCGATCCTCAGCCCCGACCGCTCAAGCAGCGTCAGCAGCGGGTGGCTCGCCAGTTCCGCCTCGGAATAGGTCCGCCCGATCCCCGCGGGCACGTGGGTGGTGAGGTGGGAGAAAGGCCCGCCGCCCATGCGCCGCACGCGCACGGCCCGCTGCGCGGCCTCGCCCGGCGCCAGTTCCAGCGCCTCGGCCACGGGCGGGGGCGGCACGGCATAGGCGAAGGAGAGCAGCCGCACCTCAGTGCGCCGGCCCATCTCCTTGAGGTGCAGGAACACGTCCGAGAAATCGACGATGGTCGGCGGCAGCACCGCGCCGGCGCGGACGAAGGTGCCGACGCCGGGGCGGCGCTCCACGAGCTGTTCCTGCGCCAGCTGGTCCAGCGCGCGGCGCACGGTCACCCGCGCCACGCCGTGCTCGGCGGCCAGGTCGGGCTCCCCCGGCAGGCGCGCGCCAGGCGGCAGCGCGCCGCCCGCGATGCGGTCGCGCAGCACGAGGTAGATCCGGCGCGCCTTGAAGGGTTCGACCGCCGCGCTCAAACGTCCGCTCCTTCGTGCCCACCTGTCCTGTAGGCAGGACAGCTTCCTGTCTAGGTTACAGAACAGCAGGATTGCATCAAGCCTCATCGCAAGCCTATCGTTCAGAAGCACAGGGAGGCCAGGACAATGGCGGACCAAGCGCCGCGCACGCTGTTCGACAAGGTGTGGGACGCCCATGTCGTCCTGACGCGCGAGGACGGGCAGGCCTTGCTGCTCATCGACCGGCACTTCTTCCACGAGGGCTCGCACCACGCCTTCAACCAGCTGGCGGCGCGCGGTGCGCGGGTGCCCTACCCGACGCAGAACATCGGCGTGGTGGACCACTACATCCCTACGCGCGGCCCCCGGAACAGGGGTCCCGGGGCGATCGCCGATCCGACGATCCGCCGCATGGTGGAGCAGGTCACCGATAACGCCGCGCGGCACGGGCTCCGCCTCTTCGGCCTGAACAGCCCCGGCCAGGGGATCGTCCATGTCGTCGGTCCCGAGCAGGGCCTGACCCTGCCCGGCCTCACAATCGTCTGCGGCGACAGCCACACTTCCACGCACGGGGCCTTCGGCGCGCTCGCCTTCGGCATCGGCGCGAGCGAGGTCGCGCATGTGCTGATGACGCAGACCCTCTGGCAGCGCCGCCCGGGGCGGATGCGCATCGCGGTGGAGGGAGAATTGGGACCGGGGATTGGCGCGAAGGACGTTGCGCTTTCCATCATCGCCCGCATCGGCGCGGACGGCGCCGCGCGCCACGCGGTGGAATATGCAGGGTCCGCCATTCGCGCCCTTTCGATGGAGGGGCGCCTGACCCTCTGCAACCTTGCCATCGAGTCCGGGGCCCGCTGCGGCATGGTGGCGCCGGACGAGACCACCCTCGCCTTCCTTCGCGGCCGCCCCTTCGCGCCGCAGGGCGCAGAATTCGACCAGGCGGCCGAGGCCTGGTTGGCGCTGCCCGGAGATACGGACGCCGCCTTCGACCGCGAGGTGACGCTGTCGGCGGACGAGATCGCGCCGATCGTCACCTGGGGCGTGAGCCCGGAGGACGCGCTGCCCGTCACCGCCACCCTGCCCGATCCCGACCGCACCCAGGACCCCGCCCGCGCCGCCGGGATCCGCGACGGGCTGGACTATATGGGCCTTCGCGCCGGGCAGAAGCTGTCCGACATCGCCGTGGACCGCGTCTTTATCGGCTCCTGCACGAACAGCCGCATCGAGGACCTGCGCGCGGCCGCCGCCGTCCTCGCCGGGCGCCGTGCCCGCGTGCCCGGCCTCGTCTCCCCCGGCTCGACCCTCGTGAAGCAGCAGGCGGAGCAGGAGGGACTGGACCGCATCTTCCGCGACGCCGGATTGGAATGGGTGGAATCCGGCTGCTCGATGTGCGTGGGCATGAACGGCGACCTGCTGGCTGCTGGGGAGCGCTGCGCCTCCACCACCAACCGCAACTTCAAGGGGCGGCAAGGCAAGGGCTCGCGCACGCATCTCATGTCGCCCGCGATGGTCGCCGCGGCCGCCGTCACCGGCCACCTGACTGACGTGCGCCCCCTGCTCGAGGGCCGCTGACGGTGCAGCCCTTCCTCACACTGGCCGCCACCGCCTGTCCGCTGCCGCTCGCGAACGTGGACACCGACCAGCTCATCCCCGCGCGCTTCATGAGCCGCCCCCGCAGCGCCGGCTACGGCGACGTGCTGCTGTACGACCTCCGCTTTGACGCCGACGGCACGGCACGCCCGGGCTTCCCGCTCAACGACCCCGCCCGTACGGGCGCCGGCATCCTCGTCGCCCGCCGCAACTTCGGCAGCGGCTCCTCGCGGGAGGCGGCGGCCTATGCCCTGGTGGACCACGGCATCCGCTGCGTCCTCGCGCCCAGCTTCGGGGACATCTTCAGCAGCAACGCCGTCAATAACGGCCTTCTCCCGGCACGGCTCGAGGAGGAGGCGGTGGAGTGGATCCTAGCCTGGCTGGAAGCCGGCAACACTGAGATGACGGTCGATCTCGATGCCTGCAGCGTCTCGGCCGGTGGCCGCAGCTGGAGCTTCGCCATCGACCCGGTCTGGCGCACGAAGCTGCTCAACGGCTGGACGGACGTGGACCTGACCCTCAGCCACGCCGCCGCGATCGAGGCCTTCGCGACCACTGACCGGGCGCGCCGCCCCTGGGCGTGGTTGCCGGACGTGCCCTCGAAAGAACCAAGCCAGGAGACGCCAGCAGCATGACGAGCCCCGCGCCGGATTTCACGCGAACTGGCACCCTGCCCCGCGCCATCACGCCGGACTGCCTGTGGACGGGGCGCTGCCTGCCGAGCAGCGTGCCCGACATGCACGCGCATTACGCGCTCTACCTGCTGAAGGGCAGCGAGAAGACGGTGCTGATCGACACCGGCCACCCTATCCATTGGGCCGAGGTGCGGCGCGACGTGGACGCCTTCCTCGCTGGTCGTCCCCTCGACTACATCTTCCCAACGCATAGCGAGCTGCCGCATTCCGGCCTGCTGGAGCGATGGATGCGCGAGTTCCCGCAGGCTGTCGCGATCGGCGACATGCGGGACTACCCGCTCTACCACCCCCAACTCGCGCACCGCTTCCGCCAGGTCGAGCCCGGCGACCGCCTGGACCTCGGCGACCGCGAGTTGCTCTTCCTCCCGCCCGTCTGGCGCGACCTGCCGGACACCCTTTGGGCCTTCGACACGAAGGACCGCATCCTCTTCCTCTCGGATGCCTGCGCCTATTTCCACGCGCATGTCCCCGGCCAGTGCGACCACCTGAGCAGTGAGATCGCGCCGCCCGACCTCGCGATCATGAGGGACTTCAACGACAAGGCCCTGCACTGGCCAAAGTTCACGGACAGCCGCCCCAGCTTCCCGGAGATCGATGAGCTTCTTGCGCGCCTTCGCCCGCGCTTCCTCGCCGGCGCGCATGGCTGCGTGGTCGATACGCCGGCGGAGGCGCTGCCGCTCTTCAAGAGGGGCATCGCCATGGGCCCGGGGGCGGCAGCGACATGACCGAGACCGAGGGCTTCGCCGAAATCATCCCCGGCACGCTCGCCGCCACCGGCGGCTGGCTGGACGTGGCCGCGCGTCCCATCAGCTGGATCCCGCCCACGGCACGCGGCCTGCTGCCCGTGCAGGGTTATATCCTGCGCGACGGCGAGAGCTGGCTCATGGTGGATACCGGCCTTGCCGTGCACTGGCCCCTCGTGGCCGAAGGCATCCGCCGCACGCTGGAAGGTACCACGGAGCGCCGGCTGATCACCACGCGGCGCGAGCAGGACTGCATGATCAACCTGCCGGCCATCCTCGGCGAGTTCGGCGTGCGCGAGGTGCTATACGCGGGCGTTCTCAATCCGCTCGACTTCTTCGAGGGCGTGGAGGAACGCGACGCCGTCGCCCGGATTGAAGCGACGCCCGGCCTGCGCGCCACGCGCATCGCCCCCGGCGCGGTCACGGTCGTCGGGCGCCTGCGGCTGGAAGTCCTGCGCGTGGAGCTGCGCCTTCTCGCGACGAACTGGTTCTACGAGACGGAGACGGCGACGCTCTTCACCTCCGATGCCTTCGCCTTCCTCGCGCGGCCCGCGCAGGCCTGGAGCGCCGGCCTCTCGCGCCTGCGCGCGCCGGACGAGGCGCCGATCCGGGCGGAGGACGCCGCACTCTATCTCTCCGCCAAGATGGACTGGCTGATCGGCATCGACCCCGCCCCGGTGCTGGCCGATCTCGACGCTATCCAGGCCGCCCGTCCCATCGCCCGCCTCTGCCCCGGCTTCGGCCTCGTGATCGAGGGCGAGGCGGCGGTGCGCGAAGCTTTCGATGCGGTCCGGGAAGCGCTGCGGATCCTCGGCGCGCGCCCGCGTAAGGTGTGGCGCTTCCCGGACGCGTTGAACGCAGAGGCGGCGGCATGAGCGGCTATCCCGGCACCGCCTTCCGCGCCCGCATGCAGGCGGGAGAGCTCGCCCTCGGCAGCAATCTTCGCCTCACCCGCAGTGCGGAGGCAGGGCCCATCCTCGCGGCCTGCGGTTTCCACTGGGCGATGCTCGACTTCGAGCACAGTCCGGCCTCGCCACATATCGCGCACGACGTCGCGCTCTCGGCCATCCGCGCCGGCATCCTGCCCCTCGCGCGCCCTTCCAGCCACGACCCGCACGAGATCGCGGGGCTTCTCACCAACGGCGCGCTCGGCCTCGTCGTGCCGCATGTGGACACACCGGAGCAGGCGGCGGCCGTTGCGCGGGCGGCGCGCTTCGCGCCGCGCGGCAATCTCTCCGTCCCTGGAACCCTCGCGCATTTCGGCTATGACAAGGGCCTCGCAGAGGCCTGCGCGATCTTCAATGAGGAGGTCGTGGTTGCGGTGATGATCGAGAGCCGCACGGCAGTCGAGAATGTCGAGGCGATCGCGGCGGTGCCGGGCGTGGACGGGCTGTTCATCGGCGGCTCGGACCTGCTCTGGGATCTCGGCTTGCCCGGCCGCTACGACGCGCCCGAACTGCTCGACGCCGTGGAGCGGACCTGCGCCGCGGCCGCGCGCAACGGGCTCTTCGCCGGCATGGGTGGGCCACGCGACGAGGGCCCCTGGCACGGTTTCCTCCGCGCCGGGATGCGCATGATCCTGACCGAGAATGATCTCTCGCTGATGATGCGCGGCGCGCGCGACCGACGCGCCTTCTTCGAGGGTGTGCTCTCCGGCAGTGCGGCGGTGGGGGCCTGATGGAAGCGCCGGCCTCAACGTTGTGGGGCCGGCATCCCCTCCAGGACGAGCGGCCCCTGGTCGTCCACCGCGGCCCAGGCGGCGAAGGCGGGAGAGGGCGAGACGCGTCCGCTCCGCAGAAGGCGGAGCCAGGTCTCTGCCGCGCGCACGAAGGGGTTCACCCCGCGTGGCCAGATGATGAGGCTGATCGCCTCGGCCATTCGCCGCTCGTCGATGTCCGCGCCGTAGGCCGCTTCAAGCTCGACCTCCAGCGCCCAGAGCCTTCCGCGCGCAGCATGCACCGCAAGGCGCGCCAGCCGCACCGTCTCGTCCGGCAGGTCGCCCGCGGCATTCAGGGCGGAGGCGGCTTCGAGATAGGCGGCCGCAGGATCGTACCCCGGGAAGTGCGGCGCCCATTCCCCGCGCAGGAAGCCGAGCGCATCCGCGCCCAGGGCCCAGGCCGTCTGCCGGAAAAGTGCCGCTGCCTCGCGATCGGTGCCGCCGCAACGTCGGAAGGCGGCGACGTGGTGCGTGCCCACCGGCTCGTTGCAGGCAACGAGGATCGCGAGCCACACGCATTCCCGTGCGAGCGGCGTCATGTGGCGCTCATCCACCGTCAGCGCGCGGTACATCGCGCCGTAGGCCTGGTGCAACTCAGGCAGCGCGGCAGCGAGAAGCCCGCGATGCGGCAGCACGTAGCCGCGCTCCGCCTGGAGCGATGCCAGCGTATCGTGGATACCGGCCGCGGCCTCGTTCTTGCTCATTCGATCAGGGCCCTCCGTGCCGCAAACTCCCGCGCACTGTCGCGCCGGTCAATGGATGGCTGGGCGCCCGAGCAACATCTGTGAGGAACACCATGCGTCGCCGCACCGCGCTCAGCCTGCTGTCCACCCCGTTACTGCCCCTGCCGCACATCGCACGGGCGCAGGCGGCGTGGCGCCCGAGCCGCCCTGTGACGCTGCTCGTGCCCTTCCCGCCCGGCGGCGCCACGGATCTCTGCGCGCGCGCCCTTCAGCCCGGGCTTCAGGCGGCGCTTGGACAGAACGTGGTCATCGACAACCGGCCGGGCGCGACGGGGGTGATCGGCACGCGCGTGGTAGCCGCCATGCCTGGCGACGGACACGTCCTTCTCGTCAACGCCAGCGGCACGATGACGATCCAGCCCGTGGTCATGCAGTCCCCCGGCTTCGATCCTGAGAAGGATTTCAAGCCGATCATCCTGGCGATGAGCGCGCCGAACGTCATCGTCGTCCATCCCTCCGTGCCCGCGACGAATGTCGCGGAGCTGCGGAACTGGATGCTGCAGAAGGGCGACGCGCTCTCCTTCTCCTCCTCCGGCATCGGGTCATCCGAGCAGCTCGGGCTGGAGCTCTTCCTCCTCCGCACCGGGACGCGCGCCGTGCACGTGCCCTTCGCCGGTGGCGCGGCGGCGATCACGGCGGTCATCCAGAACACGGTACCGCTCTCGATGGTGAATTCGGGCACGGCCGCGCCACAGATCACCTCGGGTCAGGTCCGCATGATCGCCGTGGCCGGCCCCCGCCGGCTCACATGGGCGCCCGACGTGCCGACCATGGCGGAACAGGGACTGGAAGACCTCACCTCCCAATCTTGGACCGGTCTCTTCGTGCCCGCCGCCACGCCCGAACCGATTGCCGAAGCACTGCACGAGGCGCTTGCCGCCACGCTGCGCCAACCGGAGGTCGTGGAGCGGTTGGAGAGGATCCGCTTCGTCGTCGGGGGCGGAAGCCGCGTGGACCTCGGAAAGCTTGTCTCCGACGACCTCGTCCGCTGGCGCGGCGTGGTGCGGGACGCCCGCATTGCCGTGAACTGACGACCTTCCTGACGGAGCCACGCCCCATGACCGCTTCCCGCCGCTCGATCCTGACCGCGCTGTCGGCCGGGGCCGGCGCGTTCCTCTTGCCGCGTCGCCCTGCCGCGCAACCTGGCTGGATGCCCGCGCGCCCCGTGCGGCTCGTCGTGCCCTTCACGCCCGGCGGCACCACGGACCTTCTGGGACGCCTCGCCGCGCGGGGGATGGAACCCTCGCTCGGCACCTCCGTGGTCATCGACAACCGGGGCGGCGCCGGCGGCGTGATCGGCAGCGACCTTGTGGCGAAGGCCTCGCCGGACGGGTACACCATCCTTCTCTCGAACATCGCCTCCCAGGCGATCGGGCCTGCGGTGTCGAAGCACGTGCCCTACGATCCCGTGCGCGACTTCACGCCCATTGGCCTCATCGCGGCGGTGCCGAGCGCGATCGTCGTCGCGATGGACAGCCCGATCCGCAGCCTGCCCGAGCTGGTGGCGCGCGCCCGCACCGGCAACGTGAAGTTCGGCTCCACCGGCATCGGCACCTCCAGCCACGTGAAGCTCGAACTGCTCAACCGCGCGGCCGGTGTGACGATCCTGCACGCGCCTTATCGCGGCTCCGCACCGGCTGTCGCGGACGTGCTGGGCGGGCAGATCGACGGCCTGATCGCGGCGGTTCCCGATGTCGGGCGCAACGACCGGCTGCGCATGCTGGCCGTGACCACGCCGGAACGTGCCGCGCGCTGGCCCGAGGTGCCGAGCGTGCGTGAGTTCGGCTTCGAGACGCTTGTCGCCACCAACTGGTTCGGGCTCTCCGGCCCCGCGGGGATGCCGGATGCCGCCGCCGACGTGTTGCACGACGCCCTCGCGAAGGGCCTCTCCGCCCCGGAGGTGCAGGAACGGCTTCTCGACTTCGGGGCGGGACCCAACAGGCTCTCGCGTCGCGACTATGCGGCCCTGGTCGCCTCCGATGTGGCACGATGGGCCAGGATCGCGAAGGAAGCGGGAATCCAGGCGGAGTGAGCCGCCCCGCCCCTGCTCAGTCCGCCCGCACGCCGGCCTCGCGCACCGCCTTGCCCCAGCGCGCCAGCTCGTCCGCGACGTAGCCCGCGTACCAGGCGCGATCATGGGCCGGCGGCACGGCGCCGAAATCGGCCAGCCGTGCGCGCACCGTTTCCGTCGAAAGGGCCTCCAGCGCTGCCGCGCTCATCCGATCCGCGATTGCGTCCGGCAGGCCGGGCGGGCCAGAGAGGCCGAACCAGGTGGGCGCCGTCATTTGCGGCAGCCCCAGCTCGGTGAAGGTGGGCACGGCATCCCAGCCCGGCGTCCGGCGCCCCGAGGTGATCGCGAGGATGCGCACGCGGTCGTTGCGCCCGGCTTCGGCAAGGGTCGTGATCATCGCCTCTACCGTTCCGCCCATGACATCCGAGATGCCGGGCGCGGAGCCGCGATAGGGCACGTGGACGAGCTGGGTGCCCGTGAGCCGCGCGAGGGTGGTGGTGAGGACGTGCGAGGTGGTCCCGTTCCCCGGAGAGGCCACGGTCACCGGCCGCGTGCGCGCCGCGAACAAGAAGCCGGCCAGATCGCGGGCCGGAGAGGCTTCGCCGACGACCAGGACGGAGGGCACGTCCGCGAGAAGCGCGATATGGGTGAAGTCCCGAACGCTGTCATAGGGCACACGGGGGTAGACGTTCGGCCCTACCGCGTGGGAAGCAATGTTGGACATGACGAAGGCGTAGCCGTCCGGCGTCGCCTTCGCGACGGCGTCGCTGCCCACCGTGCCGCCCGCACCCGCACGGTTCTCCACCACCATGGGCTGGCCGAGCCTCTGTGCCATCCGCTGCGCATAGACGCGCGCCACGATGTCCGTGGTGCCGCCGGGCGGGAAGGGAACGACGAAACGGATGGGGCGGGATGGCCAGGCGCCCGCTTCCTGCGCGTGGAGGGTGCGGGTTGCGGTCAGCGCTGCGGCCGCCGCGAGCAGGATGCGTCGTTCCGTCATTCCCCTCACTCCACCCGCGCGGCTTCGCGCAGTCCGGTGATCATGGATGTTCGCAGCAGGTGTTCGCGCAGTCGGGCCGGGTCGGCGCAGAGCGCCTGCATGTCGGTGAGCATCGCGCGCCGGCGAGCCGGATCGGTCTCGCGCATGCGGGCGCGGTTGCGGTCGGCCTGGGCGATGATCTCGCGCTCCGCCACTGGTCGGCGGCGACGGGTGTAACGGTTGAGCAGCCCCTCCCCCGCCTCGCCGCGGAGTACGGGCAGGAGGGTCGCGGCCAGCTCGAAGGCGTCGTGGATGCCGCCGTTCATCCCCATGCCACCCGAGGGTGAGTTCAGATGCGCGGCATCCCCCGCGAGCAAAAGGCGGCCCTTGCGGTAATCCGCCACGATCCTCTGGTGGATGCGGTATGGGCGGAGGTCCGGTACGTCATAGGGCGTCGGCTTCGGGTGGATGGCCTGCAGCTTGCGCTCGACCGCCGCAGGCTCCAGCGCCTCCTCCACGCTCTCCCCCGGCGCGGGATAGAGGCTGGCGCGCCAGCGGCCGGGCACGCGTAGCAGCGAGAAGGTGCCGGAGAAGGCGGGATGGCTCGTCCAGACATAGTTTACGTTGGACAGGTGCGGAAGATGCTCGTGAAGGGGAAAGGTCGTCGTCGCGAGGATGGTGGTCTCGGGATAGGTGTCGCCCGGAAAATCGAGACCCATGGCGTGGCGGACCTGGCTGCGCGCGCCGTCGCAGCCGATGACGTAGTCCGCAGATACCGTCTCGCCACCTTCCAGCGTGAGGACCACCCCGTCTGCGTCCTGCATTAACGCCGTGACGGATGCATCGAAGCGCACCGTTCCCGCAGGCAGCAGCGAAAGCAGAAGATGTGACAGCCGCTGCTGCTCGCACTGCAAGCGATGCGGAAAGGCCGTGTCCTCGCGGAGCACGGAGAGGTCGAAGACCGCGCGTTCACCGGTTTCGTGCAGGCGGATCTGCCATTCCGGTGTCACCAGCCCCTGCGCGATCAGCGGCCGGGCGACGCCGATCGTGTCCAACATGTCGAGCGTCGGCGGATGGAAGGTGGAGGCGCGCAGCTCCTCCGCGATCGCCGGTCCCGCCTCCAACACCAGGGGCGTGGCCCCAGCACGATGCAGCAGAACGGCGAGCGTAAGGCCAACCGGCCCGGCGCCGACGATCGCGGTGCGGGAGGAACGATGCAGGGCGAGGACTCCGCTGGTTCGGCTTGCGCAGTCGGCCATGACCTGTCCAACTTGTCCATCACGCAACCTGAGCGGCGGGGCCATGCCGGAGTGCGAGCCGGAAGCGGTTTCCCAGCCTGAACGAGGCTGACCCGGTGGCCCTGGAATACGCACCCCGCGGACTGATCGGCGTGCTGACGCCGCAGGCGAACACGACGGTCGAGCCGGAGCTGGCGATCCTCCTGCCACCCGGGGTCGCGATGATCAACACCCGCCTCACCAGCCCGAAGCCGACGATCGTCGCGCGGCTGCTGGACTACCTGCGCGACCTGGAAGGGGCCGTCGCACAGTTCGCCAATGCGCCGCTGGCTGCGCTGGCCTTCGCCTGCACTGGCGCCTCCTACTACGCCGGCCCGGAGGAGGAAGCGGCGATCGTCGTCCGCATGGAAGCCGCGCGCGGCGTGCCCGTGGTGACGGCGGGACAGGCCGTACGCGACGCGCTCCGGGCCCTGTCGGCGCGTCGCATCGGCCTTGTCTCCCCCTATCCCGACGACCTGACGCGCGCGGCCATCGCCTACTGGAAGGCGCAGGGCTTTGAGGTCGTCCGCATCTCCGGCTCGGCGCTGCAGGACGGTGTCTTCCACCCGATCTACGCGATGGACGGCGCGGGCGCTCAGGCGGCGCTGGAGGCGCTGGACCCCGCGGGGCTGGATGCGATCGTCATGCTCGGCACCGGCATGCCGACGCTGCGGCCCATCCTCGCGCATGGATACCGCGGCGGCGTACCCGTGCTCTCATGCATGCTCTGCCTCGCCTGGCGCAGCGTGGAGGCGGCCGCCGGCGGCCCGGCCAATGCCGCAAGCCTGCAGGGATGGCTGGGTGGGCGAGATTGGCAGGCGCGGTGGCGGATGCGCCAGCACGGCGGATCACCCGACGCCTGATCGGGCCCGCTGCTGTTCCGCAACGCGGCAGGACTTACGGGCGCTCTGGACCCAAGCAGGAAGAGGCAGATGCCCAGCCCGCGCCAGACTGGTTTAAGGGATTTGAAGGCGCGTCCGGACGAGCGCACCTACCTCGAGCTTCAGGAAGCCCGCGACTGCCGTGGCTTGCGAGCGGCGGGCGGCAGCGCCTTCGCTGCCTGTGCCGCCGGCGTCTCACGGGGGGCCGCGCCCTCCAGGCCGAGCCTCACCTTCGCCAGCATGCGCAGCAGGGTCTCCACCTCCTCCGTGGTGAGGTGTTGCAGCGCGGCGGCGTTGCGCTCCGCGGCTATGTCGACGATCTGTTGGCGCAGCGCCCAGCCCTTCGGCGTCAGGTGGATGTTCACCGTGCGCCGGTCTTCCGCATTTCGCCGCCGCTGCGCCAGGCCAAGTCGCTCCATCTGGTTCACGGCCGAGACGACCGACGGGCCCATGAGGCGGACGCGCCGCGCCAGCTCGTTCTGGATCAGCCCATCCTCCTCGTAGAGGGCCCAAAGATAGGACCACAGGCTGACGGGAATGCCGAGCGGCTGCATGTGCGCCTGCACGCTTGCACGGAACATGCGGTGAAGATCACGGACCTGGTAACCGAAGTTCCAGCGGTCCGCGTAGAATTCCTCACGCTTGCTGACAGGCCAGCGCGCGCGCTCGCGGGCACCGGCCGGGGCGACAGGCTGCTGCCGGGGCTGGCGCGCACTCCCCGAGGCCGTGTCGCGCTTGGGCATATGGACGCTGGATCCTTGAATCTGGCCGGCCAGAAGAGGCCCGCGACGGGGCCGGCCCTCGGCCGCCTGCCCAAGGGGCTTGATAAGCACATCGCCGCAGCGAGGACCAGAAGCCCGGCGGCAGTATCAAGGGCGGGCACCAGCTCGGCCTATGCCGGCCGCTGCTCGCCGTAGAATCCACCCCTCCCCAGCGGAAGCCCAGGCGGGGCGAGTTCGGGGCAATCCTGCGCATGCGCGCTTGAACAGCCGTATTCTGTGTCCGGGCGACGCAGCCAGCCAGCATGGTCCCTCGTGCGCTTACCTGCGGCGCTTCAAACCCGAGTTGCCGCGGATGCCGCGGATGCCGCGGAGGCGATGCTTGCGGGGGGCCTTCGTGAAGGCCGCGTGAGCTTCAATGCATAACGGAGCCGCCGTCAACCACGACCGTCTGTCCCGTCATGAAGTCGCTTTCCGAGGAGAGGAGAAAGGCCAGCGCGCCGGTCAGGTCCTCGGGCGTCTGATCGCGCATCAGGCAGCGCGTTTCGAGGACGGATCTCGTCATCTCCTCAGGGTAGTCCTCGTTTCCGACCAGTCCATCGCTGAGCGTCAGGCCAGGCGCCAGGCAATTCACCCGAATGCCGCAGCCCCCGAGTTCGCGCGCCGCGGCCCGCGTCATCGCGATGATCGCGCCCTTGGAGGAGACATAGGGCATCATCATGGGCGTGCCCTTGAACACTGTCCCCGAGGCGATGTTGACGATCTTGCCATAACCCTTGGCCCGCATAACCGGAAGGACGGCCTTGATGCACTCGAAGGTGCCGCGCACATTCACCCGCAACACCCGGTCGAACTCCTCCGAACCGATCTCGCTGAACGGACGCGGGCGCAGTGTCGCGAAGAGCGCCGCGTTGTTCACCAGCCCGCTGACTCCCCCGAACTGCGCGACGCTGTGCTCGACGAGACGGGCCACGGCCTCGGAGTCGGTGATATCGCAGACCTGACCGGTGGCGTTCCCGCCCAGTTCACGGATCGCGGCCACGGTCGCATCGGGCGACAGGATGTCGCAGACAGTCACGCGCGCGCCCTCTGCGGCGAGCGCACGGGCATAGGCCGCGCCGATCCCCTGCGCGCCTCCCGTCACGATGACGCTGCGATCCAAGAGCCTGCGCATGGCCGATTTTCCCTGAAACGGAGAAGGGGCTTCGAGATGCCGGACGAAGGTTTGCGGGCTGTCCGCAGTTCACTCAATGCTCGCACCGACCTGAGCGATCAGTTCGCGGTACACCCGCCTGTCCTGGGCCAGCGAGGTTCGGAACTCGGCGGGCGTCCCGGCAACCACCTCGCCCCCAAAGTCCTGGAGCAACCTGGCGCGAAGCTCCGGCGCGGCGAGCACCGAGCGCGCGGCCTCCGCAATGTGCTGCACCGTCGCCTCCGCCATCCCAGCCGGCCCGAGCAGGCCGAACCATCCCTTGGAGGAGAAGCCGGAAATGCTTTCGGCTGCTGTCGGCACCTCCTCGATACCCGGGAAGCGCGCGGGCGAGGTCACGGCGAGGGCCTTCAGGAATCCACCCTTCACCTGCGGCGTGATGACCGGGGTGCCGTCGATCAGCAAATCCACACGACCCGCGATCGTGTCCTGCACGGCGCCTGACATGGCGGAATAGGGCACGTTCACCATCTCGATCCCAAGCGATGTCCGCAGCCGCTCGCCGACGAAGCGCGGCAGGCCGGTGGCGCTGATCGTGGCGAAGGTGACCGGCCCCGGCCGGCTGCGTGCGTAGGCGCCGAGTTCCGCCAGGGTGCTCGCCGGCATCCCGGGCCGCGCGGCCACCATGAAGGGCGTCGACATGAGGAGCGAGACGGGCGTGAAGTCGCGTTCCCCATTGAAGGGCACGTTCCGCATCAGCCCCTCGTTCAGCAGCAGCATGGAGGCATGCGCGAAGAGCAGCGTATGCCCGTCCGTCTCTCCCCTCGCGACGGCCTGCGCGGCCAGGTTGCCGCTGGCGGCCGGCCGATTGTCCACGATCACGGGCTGGCCCCAATGCGCCGAAAGGCGGTCCGCCAGGATGCGCGCGATCACGTCGGGCGCACCTCCTGCCGGTATGCCGACGAGGAACCTGACCGGACGGGAGGGATAACCGCCCTCCGCCGCTCGCGCCCGTCGCACGCACCAACCCAGGCCTGCCGCAGCCACGATCAACCCCCGGCGTGACGTCGTCATTCGCGTCCTCCTCCCTCTCTGGCGCCCCTCTTCGGGGGCGTTCCTCATGCCGCTGCTGTGGCGCGCTCCGCAGGGCGGCTTCGGCCCGCTTCGCTGGCGCCGCGCACCACGTCCAGCAGGACCGGTGCGTCCATGGGCAGCTCGCTTCCCCGCCAGGCCACGTGCTGGTCCGGCCTGATCAGGGCGAGCGGTGCCTCGTAGCGGGCAGCCAGGCGCGGGTCGCCGGGGCGCACCACCCGCAGGGGCAGGCCGATGCCCTGCGCGGCCGCCTGCAGCGCTGTCACCACCGCCTCGTGGCCAGCATCCAGCACCAACAGGCTGAACCCGTCGGAGAGGTGGTCGTAGAGCGAGGATCCGTCCGCGAGCCAGAGATGCGGCGCCACGCAGCCGGGATGGGCCGATGGCTCATAGACCATGCTGTGGCGCGGAGGCGGCTCCGTGTCGTCGGGCACGATGATCGGCGAACCGGCATAGCAGTAGCCCTTCACCACGCCGAGCGAGCGCATCTCACGGATCTTCTGGACGAGGATCGTCTCGCCCACCTCCCGCCGTGTCGCCTCGCCGAGAAAGCCCTCCGCCTCGATCCCCGGCCTGGCGAGCTGGTTGCCCACCGTCGCGTAGTTCGCCACCGCCTCCGCGATGGCCCATTCGTGCACGGGCCGCCGCTCCGTCTCGTAGGCGTCGAGAAGCCCCGCCCCTCCCCATCCCTCGATCATGGCGGCCAGCTTCCAGCCGAGGTCCACCGCGTCGCCCACGCCCATGTTCATGCCGAAGCCGCCGAAGGGCGGGTGGAGGTGGCAGGCGTCGCCGGCAAGAAAGACATCTCCGCGGCGGTATCCATCCGCGATCAACCGGCGCGCAACCCAGGGATCGGCCCCGACCACCTCCACGTCGATATCGAGCCCTGTCGAGCGTCGGATCAGGGCAGGAATGTCGATGGCGACTGGATCGACATCCGCGCCGATCTTCGTGGCAATGAAGTACCAGAGCCCGTCATCGCTCATCGGGCCGAGCAGCGCGGGCACGTCCTCGTTGATCATCCAGTACATGAGCGCCGGCCCGTGTGCGTTCAGCGCCGCAAGGCGCGAGGAGCGGAAGACGATGTTGAGGTTTGCGGCATATCCCCCATCGCCCTGCATGCGCGCGCCGATCAGCTTGCGCACGCTGCTGCGGGCGCCGTCCGCGCCCACGAGGTAGCGCGCGCGGATGCTTCGCCGCCTCGCCCCGGAAGGGTGCGCGACGGTAGCGAGGATGCCGGCCTCGTCCTCCACAAAACCTTCCAGAGCCGTGTCGAACTCGACCCGCACGGAGGGGAGCGAGACCGCATGCGCGCGCAGCACCTCTTCCAGCGTGTATTGCGGCACCCATTGCGCGCCTTCCGCATAGAGGTCGTTCGGGGCCTGCCCGCAACTGAAGACGCCCTCGAAGCGGGCGAGCAGCGGCCCGCCCATGCGGGTGGCGAAGACAACGTCCGCCGGGTAGTCGTCGCGGATCGGCGAGGCCCGGCGCAGCGTCTCGGCGATGCCCCAGCGGCGAAGGTGCTCGCGCGTGCGCACATTGGTCATCTTGGCGCGGGGGCTGTAGCCGACGCGGTCGTTCCTCTCGACGACCCCGCACGCGATGCCGCGACGTCCGAGTTCGATCGCGAGCGAGAGGCCCACGGGCCCCGCGCCGACAACGAGAACCTCCACGACGTCGCTCATCTGCCCGGTGCTTCCTTCCCTGATGCTGCCGAGGATCAGCGGTTGAGCGATCCGGAAGAAGATGGAGAATCGGGGTCAGCGATGCCGATTCGTTATCCGTGGCAGGTCAGGATGAAGCTTCAGCACTTCCGTGAAGTGGTCGCGATCGCCGAGCAGGGCAGCATTCGCGCGGCCGCGCGCCTGCTGGGCGTGGCGCAGCCCGCCCTCACCCGCAGTCTAGCGGATCTGGAACACGAGCTTGGCGCCCCGCTTTTCGAACGGCGCGTGCGCGGCGTGATCCCGACCCCGCTCGGCCAGGCCTTCGTCCGCCGCGCCGCTTCCATCTCCCAGGAGATCCGGCGGACGGAGGAGGAGATGGCGCAGCTTCGCGGCGCCACCACGGGCACGGTAACGGCGGGCCTATCCATCGCCGCGCACCTCGCCTTCCTTCCCTCGGCGCTTGCGCCCTTCCTGAAACGCTACCCGGACACGAGGCTGCACGTGATCGAGGGCTTCTATCCTACGCTCGAGGGCGGGCTGCGCGAGGGGCGGATCGACTTCTACTTCGGCGTCGA
Organism: Roseomonas aerilata DSM 19363; assembly: GCF_000711725.1. Lineage (GTDB taxonomy): Bacteria > Pseudomonadota > Alphaproteobacteria > Acetobacterales > Acetobacteraceae > Roseomonas > Roseomonas aerilata. Next base: position 73,834 of record NZ_JONP01000006.1, read on the forward strand.
TCCCGGCCCCCCCATCGCGCGCGAACTCTCGCGCGAGGTCTTCCGACCCAACCGCCGGACGGTCCTGTGCCGCGCCGGGCACCCGCTCGCCGCCTCCACCTCGCTGTCCCAACTCAGCAGTGCCGGATGGACCACCACCTCAATCACCGTCAGCGCGGAGGATGAGGTCAGCGCCATCTTCGAGCGCCACGGTCTGCCCGCGCCGAAACTCGCCCTGCGCTGCCAGTCCGCGCTCACGGTAATGACCTGCATCGCCTACAGCGACCTGCTGGCCATGGTGCCGCTGCAGTGGAGCAAATTCGCGCTGACCCGCGGCGCTCTGACAACGATCGAGGTGAAGGAAGAACTCGCCGCGCCACCCCTGGTGATCATCAAACGCGCCGACCTTCCGCTCACCCCCGCGGCGACGCATCTCCTCACCCTGCTCAAGCGGGCGCCAGCAGCGAGCGGGCACGCGACGAGGAGCCTTTGAGGCGGTCGTTCACCCCATCCCTAACGCCAGAGAGGACCCTTCCCTCTCCAGACCTTCGGCAAGCGCGCGGCATTCGTCCCACGCCATCCAGGGGCCTGGCTGGACGCACAGGTCCAACCCTGGACCTGCGTCTGGCCGCCGGCGAGGCGATGATTGAGGGCTTGTTCCCCCCTGGTGCCTTTCCTGCGCGTGCAGTCGCCTCCGGTCCATGACCCGAGGCGCACCGGCCGCAAACCGCCATCAAACCGCCCGGAGGTGCCGGATAGGCCGCCCCGGTGCGATCTCCTCCACCGCGGCCGCGATGGATTGCGCGTCGATCCCCGCCAGCTGGTAGAGATCTTGCAACGACCCCGTCTGGCCGAAGCGCGTGACGCCGAGCGCGCGGGCACGGTGGCCGCGTACGGAGCCGAGCCAGCCGAGCGTTGCCGGATGCCCATCCAGCACGGTGACCAGCGCGCAGTCGCGCGGCACCTTCGCGAGCAGCCGCTCGATATGGCATGCGGCCCCTCCTTTGCGCTCGGCCATCCAGCCCTGGTGCAGCCGGTCGGCGGAGGTCACGGCCAGCAGCCCGATATCGCGCCGGTCCTCGGCGACAAGGCTGACCGCCTCCAGCGCCTCGGGCGCCACGGCGCCGGTATAGGCGATGACGGCTTCCGCATTCGGCCCTGGGGGGCGCAGCCAGTAGGCCCCGGCGATCATGTCCGCTGCCTCCGCCAGCCCGATCTCGCGCGAAGGTTGCGGGATCGTCCGGGTCGAGAGGCGGAAATAGACGGATCCGCCGGCCTCGTCCCCCACTCCGCCGGCACGCTGCACGTGCTCGAAGGCCCAGCGCAGCAGCACCGCCAGCTCGTCCACGTAGGCGGGTTCGAAGCTCGCCAGTCCGTCCTGCGCCATGCCGATCAGCGGCGTCGCGATCGACTGGTGCGCCCCTCCTTCCCCGGCCAGCGAGATGCCGGACGGCGTGGCGACGAGGATAAAGCGAGCGTCCTGGTAGCAGGCGTAGTTCAGCGCATCGAGGCCGCGCTCGATGAAGGGATCGTAGAGCGTGCCCACGGGGATCAGCCGCTCGCCGTTAATGGCGTGGGACAGTCCGAGCGCGGAGAGCAGCGTGAAAAGGTTCATCTCGGCGATGCCGAGTTCCAGGTGCTGTCCCTTGGGGGAGAAGCGCCAGTGGAAGGTGGAGGGGATGCGCTCCGTCCGGAAAACATCCGCCACCTCCTCCCGCGCAAAGAGGCCGCGCCGGTTCACCCAGCCGCCGAGATTGGTCGAGACGGTCACGTCGGGCGAGGTGGTGACGATGCGCCGGGCGAGCGGCGTGTCCCCTTTCGCGAGCTCGTTCATCAACTGCCCGAAGCCATGCTGGGTCGAGAGTTCCCGCCCCGCCGGCACCGGCAGCGCCTCCGGCACGGGAATGGCCGGGGCTTCCAGGCGACGTGGGCCATTCGCGTTGAAGGGAACCGCGGCCAGGAAGGCGTCGAGCCTGGCAGCGGGCAGGCGCATCCCCTCGTGGCGATTCCATTCCTGCCCCGGCCGAATGCCCATCGCGGCGCGCAGCGTCTCCACCTGCGCCGGCGTCAGCAGCCCCGCGTGGTTGTCCTTGTGGCCGGCCAGCGGCAGGCCCGATCCCTTGATGGTGTAGCAGATGAAGCAGACCGGCCGGTCATGCGCCTTCGCGGTCTCGAAGGCCTCGATGAGGAGGGCGAGGTCGTGGCCGCCGAGGTTGCCCATCAGCGCCGCCAGTTCCTCGTCCGAGCGGCGTTCGAGCAGGGCCGTCAGTGGCCCTTGGTCGCCCAGTTCCTCCGTCAGCCGCGCGCGCCAGGCCGCGCCACCGCCGAAGGTCAGCGCGGAGTAGAGCGGGTTGGGGCAGGCCTCGATCCATTCCCGCAGCCTCTCCCCGCCGGGCTCGGCGAAGGCGGCTCTCTGCAGCCGGCCGTGGCGCAGCACCACGACATCCCAGCCGAAGTTGCGGAACATCGTCTCGAACTTCGACCACAGCCCCTCGCGGATTACAGCGTCCAGGCTCTGGCGGTTGTAGTCCACCACCCACCAGGTGTTGCGCAGGCCGTGCTTCCAGCCCTCCAGCAGGGCCTCGAAGATGTTGCCCTCGTCCATCTCCGCGTCGCCGACGAGCGCGACCATCCGTCCGACCGCTCGCTCCGTTCCCCAGCCCTGCGCCCGCACATAGTCCTGCACGAGGGAGGAGAAGAGTGTCTGCGCCACGCCGAGGCCGACGGAGCCCGTGGAGAAATCCACGTCGTCATGGTCCTTGGTGCGGGACGGGTAGGACTGCGCCCCGCCGAGCCCGCGGAAGTTCTTCAGCCGCTCCAGCGTCTGGTTCCCCAGCAGGTACTGGATGGCGTGGAACACCGGGCTGGCATGCGGCTTCACCGCGACCCGGTCCTCCGGCCGCAGCACGGCCAGATAGAGCGCCGTCATGATGGTGGCGATGGAGGCGCTGGAAGCCTGGTGCCCGCCCACCTTCAGCCCGTCCCTGTTCGGGCGAAGGTGGTTGGCGTTGTGGATCATCCATGTGGCCAGCCAGAGGATCTTGCGCTCCAGCTCCGCCAGCGCCTCAAGATCCGGCGCAGCCGCCCCCGCATCACCTTCGCGCATGATCGCCTCCCAAGATCCGGCCCTTTGCGGACCTGCGGCGCCGGCGCGCCCTGTTGTCAGGCCGCGCCGAACAGCACGCTCAGGCGCCGCTCCGCGAAGCGCCAGGCACCGTCCCCGCCCTCGGCGTAGGTATCCTCGTACTCCGCGATGAGAAGGGGGAAGGCCGGTCCCATGCCGGGCCCATCATGGCGATAGAGGGTGAGGAGAAGTGTGCCGTGCACCAGCCCGCCCTCCCCCGGCGAGAGGCGGAGGTTGCTCTGCGCGTGGCGGGAAAGGCGAGCGGTCATCGCCGCGCGCTCCTGCGCCCAGGCCGCGATGGTGGCGCGGCCGATCTTGTCCGCGCCGATCCCGATAACCCGCCCGTCCTCGGTGTAGAGGTTCGGCAACTCGTCGGCGCGCCCATGGTCGATCAGCCAGGCGTGCTCCTGCACGAGCCATTCGATGGCCGCCCTCGTCACGGGGTCGATCGCGATGGCCAGGCTGGCGGGCGCCGTCCGCACCACCGGCTCAGACCGGCAGGCCGATGGGCGGGATCGAGGCCGGCAGGAATTCGCCGGCACGGATCGCGGGCTGGAGCGACGCGAAGTCGCGGCCCGCGCTGTGAGCCTGGAAGACCTTCTCGGGGTCGAAGAAGGTGCCGATCGGGTTGGCCGCGAAATCCGGGGAGGAGCGCATGAACTCGCCCGAAAGCGCCCAGTCGCCGAAGTTGTCGCTCTGCAGCTCCACGTAGTTGCCCTCGGGATCTCGGTAGTAGAGCGAGATCGTCAGCCCGTGGTCCAGCGCGAAGGCCGGCAGGATGCCCTCGTCGCGCATCCGCGCGTAGGACGACATGAGGTCCGCGAAGCTGGCGTACTCGAAGGCGCTGTGATGCATGCCGTTGTGCCGCACCTTCTCAGGATCGTCGGAAAGGCCCGGAACCGACAGGAAGGCGATGCGGTGGTTCGCCTCGTCGTTCGTCGTCCAGGCGTTGTTGGCGTCCATGAAGTTGACGCGCACGCCGACCACCTTGCCGTACCAGTCCACCATCTCGGGCAGGCGGCTCGTCTTGAGCGTGACATGGTGAAAGACAGGACGGATGACGTTCATGTTTCCTCCGGGCTTCTTCATATCCTGGCGCGGGACGAGCGCGGCGGGCTGCTTTCTAAAGCCTCGACCGATGTGTCAGCAGATGGGAAGAGGCGATCTTTGATGCCTGGGAGGCATCACCCAAGGAACGGTTGCCGCTTCCGGCAGGTCGGTGGGTGCGCGAAGCCGGCGCCGCTTGCGCCCTGCCCGCGGACACCCACCCGTTGCGCCGAAACAGGAACGCTCATGCCCCCGCCGGGCCCGAGGATGCCAGAACGAAGGAGGTCCCGCGGCCGTCAGACCGCCATAAGACGGTCCCGATCGCCGCTCGCCGACAGAACCTCCGCCGGCACGGATTCAAGCGGCATCTGGATCTCGCAGACGAGTCCCTGCGGCTCCCAGAAAAGCGCGACTTCGCCGCTCAGCTGCACGCGCACCGCGCTTTCAAGCATCCGTCCGCCGAAGCCGCGACGCTTCGGGACATCGTTCAGCGGGGGCCCACCAGATTCCGCCCAGCGCAGCTTCAAGCGCGCCAGGTTGTCGCCGCCGCGCTCCACCTGCCAGGAAACGGATACGCGACCCTCCGCGGCCGAGAGGGCGCCGTACTTCACGGCGTTGGTGGCCAGCTCATGCGCGATCATGGCGAGCGGCTGCACCGTCGAGACGGGAAGCGAGACACGCGGCCCCTTCAGCACCGCGCGCCCGGGGTCGGTTCCCAGGAAGGGCAGGAGTTCCCCTTCCAGCAGGGCGCGAAGGTCGGCCCCGGCCCAGCGATCCTCGACAAGCAGCGCCTGCGCCCGGACCAGCGCCGCGACCCGGCCCTCGACCGCGCGGATATAGCCCGGCACGTCCGCCACCTTCGTCAGCCGCAGCGTGGCCTGCACGACCGCCAGCGCGTTCTTCGCGCGGTGATCCACCTCGCGGGAGAGCAAGGTCTGCCGCTCCTCCGCCAGTTTGCGCTCGGTGATGTCGAGCGAGACGCCTGCCAGGCCGAGCGCGGTCCCATCGGGCGCATGGACCGGTCGCCCGCGCACCTGCAGCCAGCGCACCGTGCCGTCGGATTGGACCGCACGGTACTCGACGTCGTAGTCCGCGTGCTCCGACACCGAGCGCGCCAGGGCCGACTGCACGCGCTCGCGGTCCTTGGCGTGGATGGCGGCGAGAAGATCCGTATAGGTGAAGGGGCCCTCATCCTCCTGGCCGAAGGCCGCGCGGAAATGCGACGAGGCGGTAAGAGCCCCGCTGCGGAGATCCAGTTCCCAGGTGCCGAGCCGCCCGGCCTCCAGAGCCAGGCGCAGCCGCGCCTCGCTCTCGCGCAGCGCCGCCAGTGTTTCCCGCTGGCCTGCACGAGCCCGGGCATCGTCCTGCGCGCGCCTGACGGCGATCGGCAGCCGGGCGAGGCGCTGCTTCACCACGTAGTCCGTGGCGCCCTGCCTCACCGCCTCGACGGCGGCTTCCTCGCCCATCGTGCCCGAGACAAAGATGAAGGGCGTATCGGGCGCGATCTCGCGCGCGACGGAAAGGGCCGTGAGGCCGTCGAAATCCGGAAGGACGAAGTCGGCCAGGATGAGGTCGATCTCGCCCCGGAGCAGGGCCGCGGTGAAGTCCGCGCGGCCGCCGACGAGCTGGATGGTGCTGGCAAGGCCCCAATGCGCCAGGTATTCCGCGATCAGCTCGGCATCGATCGCGCTGTCTTCCAGGTGCAGGATGCGGCAGTCGGCGCTTTCCGGCGCCAGGGCCGGTCGGGCTGACGTCACGTCCCCTCGCCCGGATTCCCGGAACCGGCATGGTCCGGCGGCGGCTCGTTCAGCACGGCCCAGAAGGCACCGATGTCGCGGATCGCCTCGAAGAACTCTCGGTGCCCGACCGGCTTGACCACGAAGGCGTTGACGCCGAGGCCGTAGCTCTTGATCAGGTCCTGCTCCTCGCGCGAGGAGGTCAGCATCACCACCGGCACGTTGCGCGTGCGCGCCTCGCGCCGCATCTCCTCCAGCACTTCGAGCCCGTCCATCCGCGGCAGCTTGATGTCGAGCAGCACCACGGCCGGCAGCTGTGGCGCTTCGTCCGGCGAATTGCCGCGGCGGAACAGCATGTCCAGCGCCTCGACGCCGTCCCGTGCCACCACGACCGGGTTGGCCAGGCGGCTTTTCTCCAGGGCGGCCAGGGTCAGCTCGATATCGTTCGGGCTGTCCTCCACGAGCAGAACGGGCCTGAGCTGCGACATCTCAGATCGACTCCCCGGTCACCGCGTCAGGGCGGGGCAGCGAGAAGCTGAACACCGCCCCCTTGCCCGGGCTGCCCTCGGCCCAGATCCGGCCGCCATGCCGCTCGATGATGCGCTGGGCATTCGCGAGGCCGATGCCGACCCCCTCGAATTCCTCGGCCCGGTGCAGCCGTTGGAACACGCCGAAAAGCTTGTGCGCGTAGGCCATCTCGAAACCGACCCCGTTGTCCTTCACGTGGAAGACGAACTCTTTCTCCGCCGTTTCGCAACCGATCTCGACGACTGCCGGATCCCGGCCGCGCGTGTACTTGACGGCATTCGAGAGAAGATTCTGGAAGACCTGCCTCAGCATGGCGGGATCCGCGTGGATCAGCGGCATCGGCGAGACCCGCCACTCGATGGGCCGCCCGCCCTGCTCCGGCTCCAATGCGCGGCGAACCTCCGCCAGGAGCGCCGCCGGGTCGAACCCCACGGGAACAAGGGAAGTCCGGCCCATCTGCGAGAAGTTCAGCAGCGCGTCCACCAGCCGGCCCGCATTCTCCGCGGCCTCGATGACGGTGGTGAGATACCGGCGCCCCCTGTCGGTCAGCCTCTCGCCCTCGCGCTCGCGCAGCATTTCCGAGAAGCCGACGATGTGGCGGAACGGCGCACGCAGGTCGTGCGAGACGGAGTACGAGAAGGCCGCCAGTTCCTTGTTCACGCGCTCCAGCCGCCCGGTCAGCTCCGCCCGCTCCTCTGCCGCCCGCAGCACGCCGCCGACGATGGCGGTGCGCAGGTCGCGCGCGGCCTCCACTTCCGCCGCGCTCCAGGGCGCCGAGCGCTGGCGGACCGTTTCCGCCCAGGCGGCGAAGGAACGCCGCGGATGCAGGCGGCTCGGCGTCGGATCCGCTGGCTTCCGGGGATCGCCACCCCATTTCACCGTCCGGACCAATTCGGGCCGGAACCACAGGACGAAGCTCGGGTGGAGCTTGGAGATCGAGACGGCGAGGAGGCCGCTGGCGGTGTCGGCGATGGCCTCGGCCGAGGGCAGCAGCTCGGAGAGGGCGCCGCTCTCCAGCACCTCCTCCATCCCGCGCTCGGCCAGCCAGGCCGCGATGCGCCGCACCTCCGCCTCCGGCGGCGTTCGGCCGGTGAGGACGCAGGCCCCCTCCGTCAGCACCGCCGCCCCCTCCGCCCCGGTCAGTTCGAGCAGGTCCCTGGGCACCGCCATCAAGCCATCGACGAAGTGCTTCGCCTCCGCCATGCGCGCCAGCAGGCGTCCTTCAAGGCCCTTCAGACGGGCGCGCGCCTCGGCATGCGCCATCTCCTCGCGGGCGGCGATGCGGACGGCGAACATCTGCGCCACCAGGTCGCAGGCATTCCGCGCGGCGAACGACACGCGGCGCGGCGTGGCGTGGTGGCAGGAGACAAGGCCCCAGAGCCGCCCGTCGCCGCGAATGACGGAGACGGACATGGAGGCCGGCGTCCCCATGTTGCGCATGTATTCAAGGTGCACCGGCGACACGCTGCGAAGGCTCGAGAAGGTGAGGTCGAGCGGCGGACCGTCCTCCGCCTGCAGGATGGTGACCGGGCTGTAGCCGGCGTCGGCGATCAGCCGCTGCGGGTTCAGCTCATAGAGCCGTCGGGCCTGCGCGGGGATGTCAGAGGCCGGGAAACGCAGGCCGAGATAGGAGGGCAGGCGCTCGTTCCGGTCCTCGGCGATGACCGTCCCGTCCCAGTTATCCTCGAAACGATAGACGAGCACGCGGTCGAAGCCGGTGATGCGCCGCACGGCCGCCGCGGTGGTGGCCGCCAGCAGCTCCGGCGTCGCCACGCGCCCGAGGCGGGCATAGGCGTCGCGCACGCCGGGATAGAGTGCCTCGAGGGTGCTCCGCGCCTCAGGCCCCTCGTCGTCGCCTTCCACTTCCAGCTCGAGCACGACCTGCCCATCGGGGGAGCGATGCCCCACCGCCTGGAAGGCCGCGCCGGATGTCGCCCGGAAGCGGCCGAGCTGCATCGGGCCGACGCTCGGCAGGCCGCGCAGCTTCGGGCGCAGCACCTTCACCCAGTCATTCGGGAGGACACGCTCGATCGGCTCACCGAACGCTACGGCAAGGTCCGTCGCGAGCACCGCCTCCGAGGCGGCGCTCGCGTGGAGAAGTTGCAGATCCTCTGCCCCAAAGGCCAGCAGGTGGCCGTGCGGCTGGATGCTACCGGGGATATGGATCGGCTCGCGCTCGCATCCCACCGTTGGATCGGCGGGCCGGTCAGCATGGTCGAGCGGCATCAGAGCGGCCTCTCTACCCTGGACTCGTGCGCCGCGCGTCCTCGCTGCAACCCTGCGCCGCCGACGCTGCCGAGCCCTGCGCGCCTCCCCCGCGTGACCATCGTGCGAAGCCGCAACTCCCCCCTTTCGGAAGTGGCTTCCGGAGCGGGGTCTCGGCGAGGTTCCGGACAGGAAAGCAAGTACACATCCGCAGAATGATCGGTCGATGCTTACGAAAGCGTTTCGCGCTTGTCTACGGAGCGGTTGCAGGTCAACTCCGGCCACGCCGAATAGTAGCAAGATGTGGCCTTGGCGACTTCCTCACGCATGATGAAGCTTTTACAACGCCCTGCACCGCTGGGCCGCCTGATGAAACGGCCAGGCGCGTGCCCGGCTCCTGGCGCCCGCGTCGCCCATCTCGGCACCATGTTTCCATGAGGCACCACGCGGCTGGCTGCGTCGGCTGAGAGGAGCGCGGGCGAGACCACGACAGCACGCTCGTGCCTCGCCCGCCCGGGATCATCCGGCGCCGGTCACCGGTCCCGAAGCCGCGCCAGCGTGCCCCGCACCTCCGACCAGGCCGGTCTCCCCGGGGCGAAGCGCGCGCGCAGGTAATGCGTGAGGTCGATAAGCTGCGCGTCCGTCAGGCTGCCCGCGAAAGCGGGCATGGCCCCGAGTTCCGGCACGGCCGGCCTCGGGATGCCCTCCAGCATCACGCGCAGCAGGTTGTCCGGCCGGTCGCTGTAAAGATTGGTGTTGAAGGCAAGATTGGGACGTGCGCCGAAGCCGGTCGCCGTCCGGGGATCATGGCAGACCGCACAGGCGCCGTCGAAGATACGCTGCCCGATGCTGCCGGTCAGGGGCCCGGCCGCCGCGTCGGAGGCCGCCTGCACACTCGCCGCAATGGCGGAGGGCACCTTCGGCGGCGGCTGCATGAAGGAGGCAAGATAGGTCGCCATGGCGCGGATATCGGCGTCGGGCAGCGCGCGGAGGCCTTCGACGACGGGGGCCATGTTGCCAGCCGCCACGCCGTGGAATTGTGCCTGCCCCGTGCGGAGATAGGCGAAGAGCTCCGCCTCGTCCCAGGGCACGGGCGCGCGGGAGAGGCCGGTCAGCGCGGGCGCCTCCCAGCCCTCTACCATGGCGCCCGTCAGATGGGCGCCCCCACCCTCCATCGCGCCCAGCGCGTTGCGCGGCGTGTGGCAGGCGCCGCAATGGCCCAGCCCCTCCACGAGATAGGCTCCGCGGTTCCAGTCGGCCGAACGGGCAGGATCGGCCTCCACCGTGCCCGGCCGGTGAAAGAGCGCGTTCCAGCCCGCCAGCAGCGGGCGCAGGTTGTAGGGAAAGGCGAGCCCGGTCCTCGGCAGCTCGTTCCGAACGGGCCGCTGGGCCATGAGGTAGGCATAGATAGCCTGCAGGTCGGCATCCGTGGTGCGCGTGAAGTTCGTGTAGGGAAAGGCCGGGTAGAGATGCCGCCCGTCGCGGCCGATGCCGTCCCGCATCGCGCGCTCGAAGGCGGTGTAGGACCAACCGCCGATGCCCGTCTCGGGGTCGGGCGTCAGGTTAGGGGTGACGATCTCGCCGAAGGGCGTTTCCAGCGCCCGGCCGCCGGCCATCGGAATGCCGTTCTCCGCCGTGTGGCAGACGGCGCAATCGCCCAGCGCCACAAGCAGCCGCCCCCGCTCGATGGTCGCCGGCGCATAGGCGGCCGGATCCGGCGGGGCGATCGGCGCGATGGCTGGCCGCCAGGGCAGGGCCGCGAGCGCGAGCCCGCCGGCGCCCACCAGGCCGGAGAGTGCCCCGGTCCAGAAGCGGCGCTTGCGGGCCGGCGGCGCGGGCGGGCCGGGCAGCGCCTGGGGAAAGGCGGGCTCCTCCGGGCGCAGACCGGCGCGGATCCGGTCCGGCGTGAAAGGCGGTTCGCGGAAGCGCACGCCGGTCGCGTCGAAGATGGCGTTGGCGATGGCGGCGGCGCTGGGGACGGAGGCGGATTCACCCGCGCCCAACGCCGGCTGGTCGTGCCGCTGCAGCAGCAACGCGTCGATCCTCGGCACCTCGGGGAAGGTGATGATGGGATAGGCGCCCCATTCATTGCTCGTAGTCACGCCGTGCTCGAAGGTCACGCGCTCCTTCAGCACGCGGCTGGTGGCCTGGATGACGTTGCCGTGGAGCTGATGGCGGACGCCGGCGGGGTTGATCATCAGCCCCGTGTCCTGCCCCGCCGTCACACGGGTGACGGAAACCTCGCCACTGCCCGGATCCACGGCGACATCCACCACCCAGGCAGACCAGGCGGCCGCGGTCCCGGGGAACTTGCCGTGGACATAGACGGCATAGGCGAAGCCGCGGCCGTGCAGCAGCCCGTCTTCCGCCACCGCGGGCGGGCTTGGTTCCGGCCGCGGTTGCCAGCCCGCGCGCTCCGCCGTGGCCCTGACCAGCGCGACGGCACGCGGATCGTGCAGGTAGCGCAACCGGAACTCGACAGGATCGATCCGCGCCTCCGCCGCCATCTCGTCCATGTAGGATTCATGCGCGAAGGTATTCGGCAGCGCGGCGACGCCGCGGAGCCAGGAGGCGCGCACGATCGGCGGCGTGTCCTGAACGGTGATCCGCATGTTCTCGATGTCGTAGGGCGGGATCGCCGTGCGATCCCCAATATCGCCGACGGATGGGATATTGGAGACGACGCCGGTGAGGATGAGCGCGAGAGTTGGCGCGCGGTTGCCCGGAAAGCGCGTCTCGAACTCGTAGGCGACCAGCTCGCCGCGCTCGTCCAGCGCGCCGTTCACGTCCATGAGCTGTCCGGGGCCCTTAGGCTCCCAGGCGTGTTCCTGCTCGCGCGAGAGCTGCACGCGAACGGGGCGGCCGACCGCGCGCGCGAGGAGCGCGGCATCGGCCGCCACGTCATCCGCGCAGTTGCGGCCATAGCAGCCCGCCGCCTCCATCCGCACCACCTCCACCGCCCCGACGGGCAAGCCGAGGAGGAGCGCGAGGTCGTCGCGCAGCCAGTGCGGGTTCTGCGTGCCGGCCCAGACGGTGATCCCGTCCTCCCGCATCCTCGCGACGGCGCAGGAGGGGCCGATGCTGGCGTGCATGTGGTAAGGCCAGACATAGGTGCGGCGCATGGCGGTCGCGGCACTTGCGATCGACGCATCCACGTCGCCCGTCTCCTTCAAGCGGCGCGGCACGGCGGGGTTCGCGCGCAGCGCCGCCTCAAGCTCCGCAAGATCCGGCAGCGCGGGCGGCTCCCGCCAGGCCACCTTCAGCCGCTGCGCCGCAAGGATGGCGTGCTCCTCCCGCTCGCAGACCACGCCGACGAAATCGGCTCTTGTGACCACGGCGACGAGGCCGGGGATGTCGGCCACGGAACTCTTGTCCACGCCGATGAGGCTGTTGCCGACGAAATCGCCCGAATCGATCCCGGCGTAGGGCGGGCGCACCACGCGGCCGTGCAGCATGCCCGGCACGCGCAAGTCGTGAACGTAGGAGAAGGTGCCCGCCGCCTTGGCCGGGATATCTGTGCGCGGCACGGGCTGGCCGACGACGCGGTAGCTCTCCACCGGCTTGACCGGCGTCGCGGGATCGAGCTGCAGATGGATACGGCGGCCGCGTAGCAGCTCGGCATAGGCGAGAAAACGGTTCCCATCCTCGGCGCCGACCACGCCATCCACCACGCGCAGCGCGTCGACGGGCACGCCCAGTTCATCAGCGGCGAGTGCCAGCAGCGCGGCGCGCGCCTGGGCGGCGGCGGCGCGCAGCGGATGGGCAGTGACCTGGATCGTCTCGCTCGCGATCGTGCCGCCCTGGTCCGGCCCCGCGCCCGTGTTGCCCAGCAGCATGGAAACCCGCTCCAGCGGCAGGTCCAGTTCCTCCGCCACGATCTGCGCGAGCGCCGTGCGGATGCCGGTGCCGAGATCGACATGGCCGTTCAGCGCATTCGTCGCGCCGTGCTCGTCCATGACGAGGAAAAGCTCCGTCGCCGGATCCTCCGGCCGCCTGCCCTGCCCCGCCGGATCGCGCGAGACGGCGAGATGGCCGCCGCGGCTGAGCAGCGCCTCTCGGCTCGCCTCGCTCGTGTCGCGCCGCGCCGTCACTCCTGCACCTCCGGCTCCGGAATGCCCGCGGCGCGGCGCACCGCGCGCAGGATCTCGATATGCGCGCCGCAGCGGCAGAGATTGTAGCGCAGCGACTGCCGGATCTGGGCGTCCGTAGGATGCGGGTTGCGCTCCAGCAGGGCCACCGCCGTCATGATCATGCCGTTGAGGCAGTAGCCGCACTGGGCGGCCTGCTCCTCCACGAAGGCCCTCTGCACGGGGTGCAGGCCGTGCTCATCCGCCAACCCCTCCAGCGTCACCACCTCGCGCCCCTCCACCAGGCCCAGCGGCAGGATGCAGGAGCGCGCGGCGACGCCATCCATCAAAACGGTGCAGGCGCCGCATTCGCCCAGGCCGCAACCGAATTTCGGCCCGTTCAGCGAGAGGTCGTTCCTCAGGACATAGAGAAGGCGCGTGTCCGCGGGAAGGCGCAGCGCGTGCGCCTCGCCATTCACCTGCAGATGGATGACCGGGTGCTGCATCATCGCGCAGGCAGGCCGCCGGACCCGTCGGCCGGGGGCACGAGGGCCCGGAGCTCCGCGCTGGGCACGTGGTTCACCTCGACCTCACCCCTTCTCCATGAGGAGAGTCTATGCCGCCGCGCGCACCGGCTCCACCAGCGGCACCTCGAACACGTCGTAGCCGAAGACCCAAGCGGGATCCTCGTTCGTGCGGAGCCAGGTGTTGTCGTGCGACACCTTCTGCACGCGCGAGGCCCGCTCGATCCGGTTGGCGCGATAGAGGGCGAAGGCCGTCTCGTAGTCCTCCGCGCCCACGGCCTTGAAGCAGCGCGCGAGCATCGCCGCATCCTCGATTGCCATCGCCGCGCCCTGCGCCATGTGCGGCTTCATGGGGTGGCAGGCATCGCCCAGCATGACCATCCGCCCGCGGCTCCAGAGCGGCAGCGGGTCGCGCTCCAGCAGGGGCCACTTCGTGATATCGGAACAGGCATCGATCAGCGACTGCACCATGGGGTGATAGCCGGCGAAGGCCTCGTACATCTCCTCCTGGCTGCTCTGCACCCAGGCCTTGCTCATGTCCCACTCCGCCTGGGGCACGCCGGTGACGTAATAGTACTCGTCCTGCCGCTCGGTGACGTAATAGACCATCATGTGCCGGTCCTCGGACCACCACTTCACGCACTGGTCGAAGCTGAAGTCGTACTTGGCCAGTGCCGAGGCCGGGAACACCGCGCGGTGCCCGACATAGCCGGTGTAGCGCGGCAGCTCCGTGCCCAGCATGTGCTCCCGCATGACGGAATTGACGCCATCCGCGCCGATGACGATGTCGGCCTCCACGCTCGTTCCATCCTCGAAGCGCAGCAGCACGTCCCGGTCGCGCTCCTCCAGGCCAATGAGGCGCTTGTCGTAGCGGATCCCGCCGGCCGGCACGGTATCCGCGAGCAGCTTGTGGAAGTCGCCGCGATGCACCGTCAGGTAGGAGGCGCCGTAGGTCCTGCGCGCGTAATCGCCGAACGGGATGCGCGACAGCACCGCCGCGTCGTCCCAGTTCCGGCTGATCCAGGCATCGGGGTGCGAGCCCATCGCCTCCATGGCCGGCTCCAGCCCGATCCGGCGCATGACCTTCATCACGTTCGGCCCGACATGGATGCCGGCGCCCAGCCGCGCGAAGGCGGGCGCCTGCTCGTAGAGGACCGAATCGAAACCCTCCTGCCGCAGCAGAAGGGCGGCGGCGATCCCGCCGAGCCCGGCTCCGACGATGGCAATGCGCGGCTTGCTCACGATGCGGTCTCCTTCGAGGAGGGGTGATGCCGGGTGCGAAGGGTAAGGATCAGCCGGCGGGCACGTCCAGTCCGCTCGGCAGCGGCGCCTATTTCGCTGCCTGCAGCGCCGGGGAAGCCGCCTCGGCCTCGATCAGGCGCCGCACGATGTGCCGCATGCGGTTGGGCGCGGCATCGATCGCAAGCTGCACGGGGCGGAAGCCGGGTCGGCTGCTCTCCTCGGTCTCGATCGCCTCCAGGATGGCCTTGTCCTCGTCGAAGGCGGTGCGGAAACTGCGGTTTAACGCCGCGTCCAGCGCCGCGTCGCCCTGGCCGAAATTGCGCAGGTGGAACCAGTGGTCGATGCAGTGCCCCTCGTCCACCGGGGTGATGCAGTGCACGGCGAAGATGCGAAGGCCCCTGTCTCGGTCGCCATCCGGGCCGATCAGCCCGGCCGGCGCCGTGCCGAAGTCGATGATCGCGACGCAGGGCGCGTGGTAATGATAGTAATGCCAGCGGTCCACACTGCCCTGCACCAGCCCGGTCTGCGCGAAGACGGGAATGGCCGGTGCGTCGAGGATCCAGCGCCACACCACCGTCTCGCGCCCCTCTGCGCGGCTCCGCACGGGCACGCCGACGCTGGCCGCGTTGCCGAGGGTGGAGGTGTGCACGAAGCTGACATGGGAGGGATCGCAGAGGTTGTCGGCCAGGCTGAGGTAGTTGGCCCCGATGGCCAGCGCTTCGCCCGGCACCACGGCCCAGGCGGGGTCGTCGAACTGCGCGAGGTCCACCAGCAACGAGGCCTCCGCCTCCTCTGCCGCGCCCATCCAGACCCAGACCAGGCCAAGCCGCTCCGCGACGGCGTAGGAGCGGACACGCGCCCTTGATGGAATGGTGTCCTGGCCGGGAATGCGCACACAGGCGCCCCGCCCGTCGAAGGTCATGCCGTGATAGCCGCACTCGATGCCGCCGCCGCGCACGCGCCCCAAGGAGAGTGGCGCCATCCGGTGCGGGCAGAGGTCGTCGAGCGCCGCTATGGCGCCACCCTCGCCGCGGAACAGCACGATGTTCTCCCCGAGGACGGTGCGGCGAAGGGGCCCCTCGCCCACGGCGCTGGAGAAGGCTGCCGGGTACCAGCAGTTCCGGATGAAGGCCATGCGAGCGATCCCAGCCTTTCAGAGGGTGCGATCCGGCGCCGCGAGGCTCCGTGACGGCGGGGAGGTTAGCCGGGCCACTTCTCGGAAGTAAACACTTACATACAAAAGCCGACGGTGGTGCCCCGACGTCCGAAATGGCGTCACGCCGCAGCCCCAGGGCGCCAGCGCCTCCCCTGCTTGCCGCTCTGGTATCGGGGTTCTATGGCTGCTGCCCCGAGAGGAACGGCCCGGCATGGCGAAGGCCGCAGCGAAGCGGAAAGAGGAACGGCCCACGGAGGGTGCGAAGGAGCCGCCCCGGCGGACGACGCGTGACGCCGCCGCCACGCGCGGTGCCATCCTTTCCGCCGCCATTGCCGAGTTCGCGCGAGACGGTTTTGGCGGTGCGCGAGTGGACAAGATCTGCCGCCGCGCCGCGGTGAACGAGCGCATGCTCTACCATTATTTCGGCAGCAAGGAGCTGCTCTTCAGAAGCTGCATCGAGAAGGTCTACGAAGATCTCGTAACGGCCGAAGCGTCGCTCGAGCTGGACGGTGCGGGCCCGCGCGAGGCCATGCGGAGCGTCATCGCCTTCACCTGGAACTACTACCGCACGCATCCGGAGCTGATCAGCCTCCTCAACACCGAGAACCTGCATGGCGGCGTCCATGTCCGTTCGTCGGAGCGGATCGAGGGCTTCGCCTCGCCGCAGATCCGCATCACCGAGGACGTGCTCCGCCGCGGCGTGGCGGCCGGACTGTTCCGGCAGGACGTGACGGCGGTCGAGCTGCTCGTGACGATCATGTCGATCTGTTACTTCCCGCTCTCCAACCGCTGGACGCTCGCCAAGTACCTGCGGCGGGACATCGGGGAGGACGCGGCCGGCGAGGCCTGGCTGGATCATGCGACCCGGCTGGTCCTCGATTTTCTCGGATCCCGGGCCACACCGGGCAGTGAATAAGCCGTGAGTGCATCGGCTGGCCGCCGCCCCGGCCTTCACCATCGTGCCTTTCTATAGGATGGACCGTTCCGGAAACTTTACGGGGCCGCTCCATGGTCGCTTGGCGACACGAGACCGAACGGGGGCAGGCTGCCCCCGAGGGCGCGGACCCCTTCGTGGGAAGGGTCGGCAGGTTAGCTGAAGACCCGGCCTCCACCGCGCAAGGCCGGCCGGACCGGCTCGCCCGCCTCCTCTCCTGGTTCGCGGCGCCGCCATCGCTGGGCGCGCTCGTGATCGCCCTATTCCTTTGCCTTCCAATCCCGCTGCTCTCCGCCCTCGCACCCAGGGCTGCGGTGAATTACACGCTGCACGACGTTTTCATCCCGATCGACGCCGCGTGGCGCAGCCTGCAGGGGCAGCGCCCGCACTTCGATTTCTACACGCCGATCGGCGCCGTCTACTTCTGGCTGCACGGCGCCGCCGCCTGGCTCTGGGGCATGGACGCGCGGGTTGTCATCTGGGCGAGCCTCCTTGCCCTGCCCCTCATCCTCATCCTCGGCGCGGTGCTCGCCTGGCGGCGCCTCGGCACCCTCTCCGCCGTGCTGCTGATGTTGATGCTCACGGCGCTCGTCGCGGCGCCCACCTTCATCGACGGGCCACCCTTCCTGGTTGCCCATCTCGCCAACTACAACCGTCTGGGCTGGGCCCTGGCCTCGCTCGTCTGCCTCTGGGCACTGTGCGCCGCACGACGAGAATCGCGCGGCTGGAACGTGGCCGAGACACTGGCGATCGGGGGCGTCCTCTTCCTCCTGTTCTATCTCAAGCTCACCTACTTCCTCTATTCCGTCGGCGTGCTGGCGATCGGCTGCGTCGTCACGCGCGGCCTCTGGCGCCGTGCGGTGCTCGCGCTCGTGGCCTGCGCCGCCGGCGGGATCGTGCTGGAACTCCTCCAACCCGGCCTCTTCGGCGCTTACCGCGCGGATGTGGCGCGAGCCGCCGCGGCCAACACCGTCCTGATGCGCGGCTACGCGGTGGAGCGCGCGATCGAGTACAACGCGACGCTCGGCTTGCTGGCCTGCCTCCTCGTCGGGCTCGCCTTGTGGCTCCTCCCGGCGCGGCGCCTCGCCATCCTCGGCGTCGCGGCCGCCGCCGCGGGCAGCGTGCTCCTCGCCACGCAGAACTGGGGCGGCTTCGCACCGCCCCTCGTCGTCCTGCTGATGATCCTGGCCGAATGGCTTCCCCAGGGCGCGGGTCCGAGCCGCGCGGACACCCGGGCGGCCCTGCTGACCCTCGGGGTTGGCACGGCGGTCCTCGCGACGCTGCCCTTCGTGCTCACCCAGGCCAACGGCACCCTGAACCATGTCGTGCTGGCGCGCGGCGGCGCGGGCGGTGGCCACCGCGTGGATGACGGCAGCACCGAGACCTTCCGCAACATGCGCTGGTACACGAACAGCTTCGAACGCTACGAGTTCCCCAAGGACTTCGACGCGGAGGAGGCGCGCCGCTGGGGGCTGAAGCCGCAATCGGACGCGATGCAGGCGGTCCTCGCGGACGGCTACGGCCTCATCGCCCGGCTCGGGGTGCAGCGGGCGCGGATCGAGAACATCGCCTTCTCCAACCCCTTCCCCGCCGGCCTGCGCTGGCCCTCCCCGCGCGGCGTCGCGCTGTGGTGGGACGTGGACCGCACCTTCGTGCCGGGGAAGCTCGCGCCCGAGCAGGTCTTGGGCGATGCCGACGTCGTCATGGTCCCGAAGGTCTGGCAAGACATCGCCAACAGCACCGCCCTGGAAGCGGTCGTCCATCCGGCGCTCGAAGCGGGATTCGCCCCGTATGAGAGCCGCTACTGGACAGCCTGGGTCCGGCGATAGGCCGGAAGGCACCGGCCCTGTCCGGGGCACCCGGCGGGGGAGGCCATTGCGCGGCCAGCCGCGCCGGAACTTCCTCGCCGGCCCGCTGTTTCTCCGCTGGCCCTTCCCGCCAGCACATCGAGGCACCCATGCAGCACCCGCCGAGCGCCGCACTCGTCAGCGGAGCCACCAGCGGCATCGGCGAGGCCTTCGCGCACGCCCTGCCCCCGACGACCAACCTTCTGCTGACGGGCCGGAACGAGGAAGGGCTGGCCCGCGTGGCCGCCGCTCTCCAGGAGGCCGGGCCGGGGCGACGCGTGGAGACGATCGCTGCCGACCTCTCGACCGACGAGGGCCTGGACGATGTCTGCGCCGCCGGCGAGGCCTTCGGCATCGATCTTCTCATCTGCGACGCAGGCGTCGGCCCCTTCGGCGACTTCCTCTCCGCCGCCGAGCCCGATCTGCGGCAGACGGTGCAGGTCAACGCCATGGCGCCGCTCGTGATGATGCGCCGCCTGCTGCCGGGCATGCTCATGCGGGCAGAGGCGGAGGCGCGCCGGGCCGGGCTGATCGTCGTCTCGAGCGGCCTCGGCTTCCTGCCGGTGCCGCGGCTGGCCACCTACGCCGCGACCAAGGCCTTCGACCTCTCGCTGACCGAGGCCCTGGCCGCGGAGCTTTCCTCCCGCCCCGTGGACATCCTCGCCCTCTGTCCCACCGCCACCCGCAGCCGCTTCGCCGAACGCTCCGGCTTCGGGCATAACCTGCCGGGCGCACAACGGCCCGCCTACGTCGCCCGCCGCGCCCTGGCAGCCCTCGGACGGCAGCGGACCCTCGTCCTCGGCCCGCTTTCCGGCTCCATCCTCACCGTCCCGGCCCTGGTCCGCGCCGCGGCGGCTCAGGCAATTCAGGCCGTGATGCCGCGGGGCTGATCCTCCCGCCGCGCGGCCGCCCCCTGGCCCTTCCACCCGGACGGAGGACGCGGGCATCATCGGCCGGCATGACGGGGGAGGAAGCGGGATGGTCGCGATGACCACGCGGGCGGAGGAATTCTGCCGCCGCTACGGGATGAGGATGCCGATCCTGCTCGCGCCGATGGCCGGTGTGCCCGCGCCCGCGCTTTCAGTGGCGGTGGCGAATGCCGGCGGGATGGGCTCCTGCGGCGTGCTGCTCATGACGCCCGACGCCATCCTCGGCTGGGCGCGGGGGGTGCGCGCCGGCACGAACGGCCCCTTCAACCTCAACATCTGGATCCCCGACCCGCCGCCGGAGCGCGACCGGGAGGGTGAGGACGCAGTGCGCGGCTTTCTCTCGGCCTGGGGTCCCCCGGTGCCGGAGCGTGCGGGCGACGCGACGCCGCCGGACTTCGCCGCCCAGTGCGCGGCGATGCTGGAGGCCGGCCCGGCCGTCATCTCCTCCGTCATGGGGATCTTCGCCCCGGATTTTGTCGCCCGGCTGAAGGCGCGCGGCATCGCCTGGTTCGCCAATGTCTCAACCGTCGCCGAAGCCCGCGCGGCCGAGGCCGCCGGCGCCGATGCCGTGGTCGCCCAGGGGATGGAAGCGGGCGGCCACCGGGGTTGCTTCGATGCGGCGGCGGCCGAGGCCGGGATGGTCGGCCTCTTCTCCCTCCTGCCGGCGGTGGTGGATGCTGTTCGCATCCCCGTGGTCGCGACCGGCGGCATCGCGGACGGGCGCGGCGTGGCGGCGGCCCTGACCCTCGGCGCCTCGGCGGCGCAGATCGGAACCGGCTTCCTCCGCTCCCCGGAGGCGGGCATCCCAGGCGCCTGGGCCGATGGCCTGGCCACCACGCCGCCCGAGGCCACGGTCGTCAGCCGCGTCTTCAGCGGGCGAACCGGGCGGAGCCTCCCCACCGCCTATGTGCGGGCCGCGACGGCGCCGGGTGCGCCGCGGCCCGCGCCCTATCCGGTGCAGCGGGGCCTGACAGCCGCCATGCGGGAGCAGGGCGTGAGGACGAACGACCTCGACCGCCTGCAGGCATGGGCCGGGCAGTCCGCCAGCCTTGCCCGCGCCGAGCCGGCCGGCGAACTCGCGGGTGCCATCTGGGCCGACGCGCGCCGCCTATTGCCGGCCGGTGCGGCCTGATGTGGGCAAGCCTGGCGCAGGGAGCAGGATGACCGGCCGGGAGGAAGATCGACAGCCCCAGGCGGAGGCGCCGCCATGGCGCGAGGCCGTGCCGTCCGATCTCCGCGCGATCGACCTCGTCGCGCGCGCCGTCCACCCCCTTCTCCCGGAACGCCCGGAGGTCTTCGCCGAGAAGCTCCGGCTCTTCCCCCCCGGCTGCCTCGTCGCCGAGCGCGGGGAGGAGGTGGTTGGGTACGTCCTGTCCCATCCCTGGCCATGCGGCGCGGTGCCGCCCCTCGACCACTTCCTCGGCACCCTGCCGCAAGGGGCGGCCTGCCTGTTCATCCACGACGTGGCGCTCATGCCGGGCGCGCGCGGCCTCGGCGTGGGACGATCCCTGCTGCCGCGGCTCGACCTCGTCGCGCGCCGCCACGGCCTGGGCGCGATGGCGCTGGTCTCCGTCTATGGGACGGAGCGGTTCTGGCATGGGCTGGGCTTCGCCACGGAACCGGACGGGCTCGCCGAGGGCTATGGCCCCTCGGCCCGCTACATGACCCGTGCGCTGCCGCCGGCCCCCTGAAGGCGTGGAGCCCTCAGGAGTTTTCCGGCTTCTTCGGCGTGAAGGCGGCCCCGAAGAGGCTCGACATCGCATCCTGCATCGCCCCGGGCGTCCAACTCGCGCCGGAGGTCCAGGGCGCCATGGGCAGCCAGGTCCGGAGCACTGCCTCCGGCGTCATCTGAGAGACCACATCGGCCATTTGCTGGCTGATCTTCGCCATGGCCGCCTCCTGCATGGGCTTCACGTCGGGGAGGCCGAAGAAGCTGCGCGCCTCCTCGGGCGTGCAGTCGACTTCAATGGTGAACTTCATCCTGCCTCCCCTCGCCCCGGTGTCACGCCGCGGCCGCCCGCTCCGCCGCCACCTCCGCCAGGATGGCAAAGGAGCGCTTGCGGGCCGCGTGATCGTGGATCTGCCCGGTGACCATCAACTCGTCCGCGCCGGTGCGGGCCACAAGATCCCGCAGCCCCTGCCGCACGGTGTCCGGCCCGCCGACGATGGAGACCGAGAGGGAGTTGCGGATCATCGCCTGGGCATAGGGGTCCAGCCCCTCGAAGAAACCCTCCTGCGGAGCGGGCAGCTTGCCGGGCCGACCGCTGCGAAGATTTACGAAGGCCTGCTGGTGCGAGGAGAAGAGCAGCCGCGCCGCCGCGTCCGTCTCCGCCGCGTGCACGTTCACGCCAAGCATGACGTAAGGGCGTTCGAGGTGCCCGGAGGGCCGGAAGCGCTCCCGGTAGATGGCCATCGCCTCCTCCATGGAACCGGGGGCGAAGTGGGAGGCGAAGGCGTAAGGCAGGCCCAGCGCCGCCGCGAGTTGGGCGCCGTAGGTCGATGAGCCGAGGATCCAGACGGGAACATCAAGCCCCGCACCGGGAACCGCCTGCACGCGCTGGCCCGGCTGGGCCGGGCGGAAATAGGCCATCAGCTCCATCACGTCCTGCGGGAAGGAATCAACATCCCCTTGCAGCGTGCGGCGAAGCGCATGGGCGGTCACCTGGTCCGAGCCCGGCGCGCGGCCGAGGCCGAGGTCGACGCGCCCCGGGTAGAGCGAGGCCAGGGTGCCGAACTGCTCGGCAATGGCCAGCGGGGCGTGGTTCGGCAGCATCACGCCACCCGCCCCGATCCGAATGCGGGAGGTGCCGTGCGCGACATGCGCGAGCGCCACCGCCGTCGCCGCGCTGGCGATGCCCGGCATGTTGTGGTGCTCGGCCATCCAGTAGCGGTTGTAGCCGAGGCTGTCCGCGTGGCGGGCGAGGTCCGCGGAGTTCCGCAACGCCTGGCCGGCGTCGCTGCCCTCTGGGACGGGGGAGAGGTCGAGGACGGAGAGCGGGATCATGGGCTGCATATGGGGCGCGCGTCCTCGACTTCGACAGGGTTGCCCCGCTGAAGGGGCAGGAAGGCGCCGCGCGGGCTAACCCGGGAAGAACCGGTTGCCCGGCCGCGGCAGCCCGAGGTTCTCCCGCAGCGTCCGCCCCTCGTACTCCGTGCGGTGAATACCGCGGCGCTGAAGCTCCGGAACCACCCGATCCACGAAGTCGTCCAGCCCGCCCGGCAGGTAGGGGAACATGATGTTGAAGCCATCGCAGGCGCCCGTCTCCAGCCATTCCTGCATCTCGTCCGCAATGCTCGAAGGCGTGCCGACCATGGCCGCGCCGGAATAACCGCCGAGGCGCTGGGCGAGCTGGCGGACGGTCAGTCCTTCCCGCCGGGCGAGGCCGATGGCGCGCTCCCGGCCGGACTTGCTGGCGTTGGTTTCGGGAATGCTCTCGGGCAGCGGGCCGTCCGGATCGAAAACCGAGGCGTCGGTGCCGAGGGCCACGGAGAGGGAGGCGATCGCGCTGTCGTAATGGACGCCGGAATCGAGGAGGGCCCGCTTCTCGCGCGCCTCCTCCTTGCTGTCACCGACGATGACGAAGGCGCCGGGGAGGACCAGCAGGTGGCCGGGATCCCTCCCCGCCCTCTCCGTGCGCGCCTTCACGTCGGCGTAGAAGTCGCGCGCGAGCTCGATCGTGCCGCCGGCCGCGAAAATCACCTCCGCCGTCTCGGCCGCGAGCTGCCGCCCGTCATCCGAGGCGCCGGCCTGGACGATCACCGGGTGGCCCTGGACCGGCCTCGCGACGTTGAGCGGGCCGCGGACGGAGAAGTGCTCCCCCTTGTGACCGAGGACGTGCATTTTATCCGGATCGAAGTACGTGCCGCTCTCGACGTCGCGAATGAAGGCGTCGTCGGCCCAGGAGTCCCAGAGGCCCTTCACCACGTCGATAAACTCATGCGCCCGGCGGTAGCGGGCGGCATGCTGCCAGTGCTCCTCGCGACCAAAATTCATCGCCTCGTTCGGATTGCCCGAGGTCACGACATTCCAGCCGGCGCGCCCGTGGCTGATATGGTCGAGCGAGGCGAACTTGCGGGCAACGTGCCAGGGCTCGTTATAGGTGGTGGAGGCCGTGGCGATGAGCCCGAGCCGCTCCGTCACCATCGACAGTGCCGGCAGGAGCGTCAGCGGGTCGAAGCTGGTAGTGGTCGCGCTGCGCTTCAGGGCCTGGAGCGGCATGTTCAGCACGGCCTGGTGATCGGCCATGAAGAAGGCGTCGAAGCGCGCCTCCTCCAGCCGCCGAGCGAAGCGGACAAGGTGGTCGAGGTTGAAGTTGGCGTCCGGATAGGCCCCTGGATAGCGCCAGGCGGCCGTGTGGATGCTGACCGGGCGCATGAAGGCGCCCAGGCGCAGGCGACGGGAGGAGGGCATCAGCGCTCAATTCACGAATTTATTTCGTTTATTTATATGATCCTCCCCCTGCGACGGTGCAAGGCACCCCGTGAGCGAGCGGCACCGAGGGCCGTTCCGCAGCTTTTGGAACGACACGCCGGCACGCCCACAGGCTCATTCCTGCAGGTGGAACAAAGGAATCGATGCGATCAAACAATGTTTCGACACCGTCGCCTCTCTTCCGTGCTAGAGGTCGCCGCGATGTCGCGACGTCGCGGGAAAAAGGCAGGAGATGGCCGACGAGACGCTGCGGAAAGCCATGGCCGCCGCTGTCCGAGCGGTCCTGAAGGAGGGACTGCGAAAGGCGGAGGACCCCGTGAGCTATCTCCGCTCCGCCGCTTCCGAGGTTCGCCAGCTCGTCACGCTCTTCGAGCAGGATGTGGCGGATGCCGATGAATCGAACGCCGCCGTCCGCGCCATCCTGGCCGAAGAAGTGGAAGCCGCCGCCGAGGAGCTGATTCGCCGGCTGCGACACTAGCCCACAAACGCGTCCCTCAGCGCGCCTTCACGCCCCAGATATCCGCCGCGTACTCCCGGATCGTCCGGTCGGACGAGAACCAGCCGACATGGGCCGTGTTCAGCACGGCCGCCCGCCACCAGGAAGCCGGCTCTCGCCAGCGCGTCGCGACATCGCCCTGCCGCGCGTTGTAGGAATCGAAGTCCGCCGTGACGAGGTAGCGGTCGTCGTGCAGCAGACCCTCGACCAGCCCCCGGTAGCGGTCCGGTTCGCCCGGGGAGAAGACGCCCGAGGCGATGGCGTCGAGCGCCCCCTGGAGGTCCGGGGAAGCCGCGGCGGCCGCGCGGGCGTCGTGGCCCGCGCGCTTGTGGGAGGCGACCTCCGCCGCGGTGAGGCCGAAGATGAAGATCTCGTCCCGTCCCACGCGCTCGTCGATCTCGACATTGGCGCCGTCCAGCGTGCCGATCGTCAGCGCGCCGTTGAGGGCGAGCTTCATGTTGCCGGTGCCGGAGGCCTCGAGCCCCGCGGTCGAGATCTGTTCGGACAGGTCCGCCGCCGGGATGATCGCCTCGGCCAGGCTGACATTGTAGTTCGGCATGAAGGCGACCTTCAGCAGGTCGCCCACGGAGGGATCGTCGTTGATCACGGCGGCCACGTCGTTGGCCAGGCGGATGATCAGCTTCGCCTGGTGGTAGCTCGGTGCCGCCTTGCCCGCCAGGATCTTCACCCGCGGCACCCAGTTGTCCGTGGGGTGCGCCCGCATCGTGTTGTAGAGCGCCACCGTCTGCAGGATGTTCAGCAGCTGGCGCTTGTACTCGTGGATGCGCTTGATCTGCACGTCGAACAGCGCGTCCGGGTCGATCTTCAGCCCCATGCGCGCGGAGACGAGCGCGGACAGCCGCTCCTTCGCGGTCCGGCGCTGGGCAGCGAAGCGCTGGCGGAATCCGGCATCGGCAGCGAAGGGCACCAGCGCCTCCAGCCGGTCCGGATCGTCCAGCACGGCCGGGCCCACCGCCTCGACCAGCAGCTGCGTCAGGCCGGGATTGGCGCGGTGCAGCCAGCGGCGGAAGGTGATGCCGTTGGTCTTGTTCGTGATCCGGTCGCCGCAGACATGGTTGAGGTCGGCAAAGACCGTGTCCCGCATGAGCTGCGTGTGCAGCGCCGAGACGCCGTTGATCCGGTGCGAGCCGACGAAGGCGAGATGCCCCATCCGCACGCGGCGCCCATGGCTCTCGTCGATGAGCGAGACGGAGGAGAGCAGCGCGTCGCGCGCCCCGTCCGCCCGCGCCTGGTCGAGGTGCCGGGCGTTGATGAGGTAGATGAGCTGCATGTGGCGCGGCAGCAGCCGCTCCATCATCGGCACCGCCCAGGTCTCCAGCGCCTCGGGCAGCAACGTGTGGTTCGTGTAGGAGAAGACGGCCTGGGTGATCTTCCAGGCGGGATCCCAGGCGAAGCCGTGCACGTCGATCAGCAGCCGCATCAGTTCGGCCACGCCGATCGCGGGATGGGTGTCGTTGAGCTGGACCGCAACCTGCTCGGCAAGGGTCGTCAGGTCGGGGAAGCGGGAGAGGTGCCGCCGGATGATGTCCTGCAGCGAGGCGGAGGCGAAGAAATACTCCTGCCGCAGCCGCAGCTCCTGCCCCGCCTCCGTCTCGTCACCGGGATAGAGCACGCGCGAGATCGCCTCGGCCCGCATCCGCGCGGTCTGGGCACCCACATGGTCGCCACGGTTGAATTCGCTGAGGTGGAGCGGATCCGTCGCGCGCGCCGACCAGAGGCGGAGCGTGTTGATGCGCTGCCCGCGCCAGCCCACCACCGGCGTGTCATAGGCCAGCGCGTTGACGATCTCGCCCGCGTGCCAGACGAAGCGCGAGGAACCGTCCGGCGCCACTTCCGAGCGCACATGCCCGCCGAAGCGGACCTCGTAGACAAGGCCCGACCGCTCGAACTCCCACGGGTTGCCGAGGGCGAGCCAGTCCTCCGGCACCTCGTGCTGCAGACCGTTCGCGATGATCTGGCGGAACAGCCCGTTCTCGTAGCGGATGCCGTAGCCATAGGCGGGCACGTCCACGCTCGCCATGCTCTCCATGAAGCAGGCCGCCAGGCGTCCGAGGCCGCCATTGCCGAGTGCCGCGTCCGCCTCCTGCCCGGCCACCGCGTCGAGATCGACGCCGAGCCCCTCCAGCGCCAGCCGCGCCGTCTCGGTCAGGCCAAGATTGCCCAGCGTGTCCGAGAGGAGGCGCCCGATGAGGAACTCCATCGAGAGGTAGCAGACACCCTTGCGCCCCTCCGCCCGCGTCGCGTCGTTCGAGCGGCGCCAGGCGTCCACCACGTGGTCGCGAGCGGCAAGGGCGGTTGAGACGAACCAGTCACGCTCGCTCGCCCGCTCCCGGCGGCCGCCGACATGATAGGCGAGCTTGTCCAGGATCGTCCGGCGGAAGGCCTTCACCGCCGCTTCGTCCGGCACCTGGCCGGGAGCGAAGCTCTGAAGGGACGTGGAGGGGAGGCTGTCGGTCATGGATCTCTTGATAAGGGATTTCCGGGCACGGGAGGACGGATGTTTGAAAGATTTCCCAGCCAGTGCACACGAAAAGTTTACCCTGTGGCAGGCGCGTCAGCGACCCGCGGCCACCTCCCGGTAGAGCGCAGCGTATCGTTCCGCGGAGCGGACCCAGCCGACCGGCGCACGAAGGGCGTTGGCCTGGGTTCGCGCCCAGGCGCCGCGATCCGCCCATAGCGCGGCGAGGCGGTCGAGCGCGGCCTCGAGGGCGGGCACGGTGGTCGGCGCGAATTGCAGACCGGTCGCAACCCCGGTGGCCAGGGCGGCCTCGTTCGCATCGATCACGGTATCGGCCAGACCGCCCACCCGCGCGACCACCGGCAGCGCGCCGTAGCGCAGGGCACAGAGCTGGGTCAGGCCGCAGGGTTCGAAGCGGGAGGGCACGAGCAGGGCGTCCGACCCACCCTGGATCAGGTGGGCAAGGGATTCGTCGTAGCCGATATGCGCCGCGATACGGCCGGGATGGGCCTCGGCGGCCGCGCGGAAACCCGCCTCCAGCCCCCCCTCGCCAGCGCCCAGGACCGCGAGGTCCATTCCCAGTCCCAGCAGCCGCGGTAGCGCCTGAAGAAGAAGGTCCATCCCCTTCTGCCCCGTCAGGCGGGTGATGACGCCGAGCAAAAGCCGCTCCGGCCGCGCCTCCAGCCCCATGCGGACGCGGAGGGCGGCGCGGTTCGCCTCCCGCGCGGCGGGATGCCCGGCGTCGAAGGGGGCAGCGAGGTGCGGGTCGGCGCCCGGGTTCCAGGCCGTCTCGTCGATGCCGTTGAGGATGCCGGTAAGCGCCCCCGCACGCGTGCGCAACAGGCCGTCCAGCCCCTGCCCTTCCTCGGGGGTCGCGATCTCCCGCGCATAGGTGGGGGAAACGGTCGTGATGCGGTCCGCCAGCCGCAGCCCGGCCTTCAGCGCACCGATGCCGCCGAAGAACTCCACCCCCTCGATGTCGAAGGCATGCGGCGGCAGGCGGAGTTCCGACAGCAGGGCGGCCGGTGCCCATCCATGGAAGGCGAGGTTATGGACGGTGAAGACCGTGCCCGGCCGCGGCCCCTCGCCATAATGCAGGTAGGCCGGCAGCAACCCGGCCTGCCAGTCATGCGCGTGCACGGCGTCGGGGCGCCAGTCCGGCAGGGCGCCGCGGCCGATCTCCGCCGCCGCCCAGCAGAGGGCCGCGAAGCGCTGCGGGTTGTCCGGCCAATCGCGCGACCAGGGATCGGCATAGGGGCCACCCGGCCGGGCATAGAGATGCGGCGCATCCAGCAGGAGGAGGTCCAGCCCCGCCTCCCGGATCGCGAGAACACGGGCTGGCCCGCCGAAGAGATCCTCGAAGCCGTGCACCGCCTCCGCCCCTGCGGCACGCGCCAGAACGGCGGGATAGGCCGGGATCAGGGTGCGGACCTCGACATCGCACGCCGCCAGGGCGGCAGGCAGCGCGCCGACCACGTCCGCCAGGCCGCCCGTCTTGACCAACGGGAAGCACTCCGAGGCGACGGAGAGGACGCGCAGCGCGCTCATGCGCGGAGAGCGTCGATCATCGGCTGGGTGATAAGGCAGACGCCGCCGGGGGAGCGGCGGAACCGCCGGGCGTCCTCCTCCGGGTCCTCGCCTACCACCAGCCCCTCCGGCAGCACCACGCCGCTGTCCACCACCACCTTCTCCAGGCGCGAGTGGCGCCCGACGATCACGCCAGGCAACAGCACCGCGCCTTCCACCGTGCCGTAGGAACGCACGCGCACATGGGAGAAGAGCAGCGAGCGCCGCACATGCGAGCCCGAGACGATGCAGCCGCCGGAGACGAGTGAATCGACCGCCATGCCGCGCCGACCGTCGTCGTCGAGGACGAACTTGGCGGGGGGCGTAATCTCTCCGTTCGTCCAGATCGGCCAGTCGCGGTCATAGATGTCGAGGGAGGGAACGACGTCGGTAAGGTCGATATTCGCCTGCCAGAACGCGTCGATGGTGCCCACGTCACGCCAGTAGGCCTCCGCCTCATCGCCGGAACGAACGCAGGACTCCTCGAAGCGGTGCGCGACCGCCGCGCCGCGCGCGACGAGGGCCGGGATAATGTCCTTGCCGAAGTCGCGGCTGGAGGCCGGGTTCTGAGCATCGCGTCGCAGTTCCTCCGCCAGGAGGCGCGTCTCAAAGACGTAGATCCCCATCGAGGCGAGGGCCACGTCCGGGCGGCCGGGGATGGAGGGCGGATCGGCGGGCTTCTCGAGGAAGGAGATGATGCGGTCCGAGGTGTCCACATGCATGACGCCGAAGGCACTCGCCTCCTGCCGCGGCACCTCGATGCAGGCGACGGTCACCTCGGCGCCGGAGGAGACGTGCCGCTGCAGCATCACCTCGTAATCCATCTTGTAAACGTGGTCGCCGGCGAGCAGGACGATGTAGCGCGGGCCGTAGCTCTCAATGATGTCGAGGTTCTGGAAGACCGCGTCGGCCGTGCCCGCGTACCACTCCGTCTCCGACACGCGCTGGCTGGCGGGGAGGATGTCGAAGCTCTCGTTCCGCTCGGGCCGCAGGAAGTTCCAGCCGCGCTGCATGTGGCGGATGAGGCTGTGCGCCTTGTACTGAGTCGCAACGCCGATCCGCCGGATGCCCGAATTGATGGCGTTAGAGAGAGCGAAGTCGATGATGCGTGACTTCGCCCCGAAGAACACGGCAGGCTTCGCGCGGCGATCGGTCAGCTCCATCAGGCGGGAACCGCGGCCGCCAGCCAGCACATAGGCCATGGCGTAGCGCGCCAGGGGCGCGGCGTGCACCGGGCTCTTTGCCATCGTTGTTGTAACTCCTCCCTCTCGCCGCGCGAGTATGCCAGCTTCCACGCGCTCGGGAATGGGGGGCTACCGGACACGCCCGCGCGATCCGCAACGAAAACGGGCCGCCCCTCCGGCGAGGGGGCGGCCCATTCGAGCCCGGCCAGGGAAAGGCGGGTTCAGTCCATCGACATGGTGGCGATGTCGATGAACCAGCTACGGGGCTGCACCACCCCCTTGATCCGCGTCGAGAGGGCACGCGGCCCGACATCGTGGGCCACCCAGAGGAAGGGCGCTTCCTCCACGATCCGGGCATGCAGCTTCGCCAGGGCGGCGTCGCGGCCGGCGGCGTCGAAGGTCGTGCGGGCGGTGGTGATGATCTCGTCGAACTCGGGGTTGGAGAAGTAGCCCCAGTTGTTCGAGACCGGCGGCTGCGCCGCGGTGGAAACGAAGCGGACCATGGCGAAGAAGGGGTCCATGGCGGCGAAGCTGACATTCGTGGCATTGGCGCCGCGGGCATTCGGGCTGCGCGCCCCTTCCCGCCAGTTGTTGAACACCGCGTTCCACTCGCCGACCTCGAGTTGCACGTCGAAGTAGCAGGCGCGCAGCGCCTCCTGCAGGAACTCGTTCATCGTCAGCGGCTGCATCTGGCCGGAGCCGGAGGCGGAGGTGAGCACCTTCACGGAAAGCCGCCGCTGGGGCCCGAAGCCGGCCTCGCGCATCAGCCGCTGCGCCTCCGCCAGGTCGTAGCGGATCCGGAAGCTCGGATTGCCCCACCAGGGATGCCCGGGCGCGACCGTGCCCTGCGGCACCTCCATCAGCCCCGAGAGAAGGGTCTTCAGCTCCGAGCGGTCCACGCAGAGGTTGGCGGCCTGGCGCACGCGGCGGTCCAGCCAGGGCGAGCCCTCGGCGAAGGAGAACTGCCAGGGCCAGACATGCGGCTGGGCGTTCTGGTACATGCGGAACCCGCGCGAGGTGATCTGCTGCACCGCATCCGGCGCCGGGGCCTCGATCCAGTCCACCTGGTTGCCCAGCAGCGCGGCGGTGCGGGTATTCGCCTCCGGGATGGGCAGGAGCACCACGCGGTCGATCTTCGGGCGGCGCGCGGCGTCCCAGTAGTCGCGGTTGGCGACCATCTCGAAGCGCTCCCGCGGGACGAGGCGGGTGCCGCGGAAGGGGCCAGTGCCCGAGGGCTCGGCCGCGAAAGCGGTCCAGGCCTGGGCCGCGCGCTGCTTCGGGTCGGTCACGGCCGCCGGCACGGCCGCGAGCTTGGCCGCCCAATGCGTGGGCGAGACGATGAAGAGGTTGGTGAGGTTGATCGGCAGGAAGCTGTCCGGCTCGCTCGTCACCAGCTCCACCTCGTTCTCCGAGATGGCGCGGGCGGAGCGCAGGGTGGGCATCCGGCTGGCCGTCACGCCCACCTGGGAGGCGTCGTAATGCGGCGCGTTGGGGTCGAGCACCTTCTGCACGTTCCAGACCACGGCGGCGGCATCGAAGGGGCTGCCGTCATGGAAGCGCACGCCCTGCCGGAGCTTGAAGCGCCACCGCGTCTTGTCGGCTTCGTCCACCGCCCATTCGGTCGAGAGGCCCGGTATGATGACGGAGGCGCGGTCCGCGCTGGAAAGGTCCCAGTTCACCAGGGCGTCGAACATCGGGATGCCGGTGAAGCGGTTGCCCTCGAAGCCCTGGTCGGGCTGGCCGAGGGTGCGGGGGATGTCGGCCGCGGTCATGCCGATCCGCAGCACCTTCTCCTGCGCGCGGGCAGGGCCTGCGGCCAGGGGCGAACCCAGCGCGGCGATCAGGGCGCCCGCCATCAGCCAGCGCCGTCCGGTAATCCTGCCCATGCGTGCTCCCTCTCAGTGTTCAGTCCTCCCCCGATGATTGGCAAGTTCGATGCCAGGGACGAACCGGGCGATGGCATGGGGATTGCTCCTCCGACCGAAGCGACTTCCTCACGGGACGAGGCGCCGGAGAGACTTTCATGACGACGAGCCGACCGGCCCTTCTGGGTGCCGGCCTTGCGGGCGCCGCCCTGCCCTGGGACATCGCGCTGGCGGGCAGCACGCGGCGGAGCCCATCCCCACACTTCCGCAGGGTCTCCACGGCATGACCGGTGCCACGCCCCTCCTCCTGCCGCTCCCGGATATCGGCGGCCCCGCGCAGCCGCTGCTGACCGTCCGCGGACTGACGAAGCACTTCCCGCTGAAAAGCGGCTTTCTCGGCCGCGGGGCGGGCGTGGTGCGGGCGGTGGACGAACTCGATTTCGAGGTGCTGAAAGGCGAGACCCTCGGCATTGTCGGGGAATCCGGCTGCGGCAAGTCCACCACCTCCCGCCTCATCATGGCGCTGATGGCCCCGACCTCCGGCGAGGTGATCTTCGACGGACGCAAGGTCGGCAGCCGCGAGATGCCGCTGAAGGAGTACCGCCGCCAGGTGCAGATGGTGTTCCAGGACAGCTACGCCTCGCTCAACCCGCGCCTGACCATCGAGGAATCAATCGCCTTCGCGCCGCGCGTCCACGGGCTGTCGCGCGGGGATTCGCGGGTACGGGCGCGGGACCTGCTGGCGGCGGTCGGGCTGGCGCCGGACAGCTTCGCGCGGCGCTACCCGCACGAGCTCTCGGGTGGCCAGAGGCAGCGCGTGAACATCGCCCGCGCCCTCGCGCTGCGGCCGCGCATGGTGCTGCTGGACGAGCCCGTCTCGGCCCTCGACAAGTCGGTGGAGGCGCAGGTTCTGAACCTGCTGCAGGACATCAAGGGCCAGTTCGGCCTCACCTACGTCTTCATCTCGCACGACCTGAACGTGGTACAGTACATGTCGGACCGCGTGTTAGTGATGTACCTCGGCCGCGTGGCGGAGGTCGGGCCGGCGGAGGCGATCTACGCCTCCGCCGCACACCCCTACACGGCGGCGCTGCTGGCCAGCCGGCCCTCCATGGACCCCGATCTTCGACGCACGGAGCCGCCCCTATCGGGCGATCCGCCGAACCCGATCAACCCGCCCGCCGGCTGTCGCTTCCACACGCGCTGCGGCTTCGCGGAACCCGTTTGCTCCGCCACCGTGCCGCCTCTGCACGCCGCACCGGGCGGGCAGCGCGCGGCCTGCCTGATGGTGGTGCCGGGCAGCGGCCACAGCCAGGCACCGGACCTCGCCGCATGAGCGCGCCGCTGGTGCATGTGCGCGACCTCGAGGTGCGCTTCGTGACGCGCGACGCCACCGTGCACGCGGTGAACGGCGTCTCCTTCGACCTCGCGGAGCGGGAATCCCTCTGCATCCTCGGTGAGAGCGGGTCAGGCAAGTCGGTCACGCTGCGGGCGCTGATGGGGCTCAACCCGCCGCGGCGCACGA
Organism: Roseomonas aerilata DSM 19363; assembly: GCF_000711725.1. Taxonomy (GTDB): domain Bacteria; phylum Pseudomonadota; class Alphaproteobacteria; order Acetobacterales; family Acetobacteraceae; genus Roseomonas; species Roseomonas aerilata. The sequence continues at coordinate 106,699 of NZ_JONP01000006.1, forward strand.
AGCTCTCGGGCACGGTGCGGGTCGGCGGGCACGACATTCTCGCGGCCTCCGAGCGGCGGCTGGCCGATATCCGTGGCGGCACCGTCTCCATGATCTTCCAGGAGCCGATGACGGCGCTGGACCCGGTCTTCACCATCGGCCGCCAGATCGCCGAGACAGTGATGCGCCACGAGGGGCTGAGCCGCGCGAGCGCCGACGCGCGGGCGCTGGAGCTGCTGGAGCTGGTGCAGATCCCCTCCGCCAAGCGGCGCCTCGCGGCCTATCCGCACGAGCTGTCGGGCGGGCTGCGGCAGCGGGCGATGATCGCCATCGCCCTCTCCTGCCGCCCGAAGCTGCTTCTGGCGGACGAGCCGACCACGGCGCTGGACGCCACCGTGCAGATCCAGATCCTGCTCCTCCTGCGGCGTCTCCAGCAGGAAATGGGCATGGGCGTGATCTTCGTCACCCACGACCTCGGCGTCGCTGGCGAGATCGCGGACCGCGTGGCCGTCATGTATGCCGGCAAGTTCATCGAGGAGGGACCGGTGCGCAGCCTCATGCGCGCGCCGCTGCATCCCTATGCCCAGGGCCTGCTCGGCGCCACCGTGCATTCCGGCATGCGTGGGGAACGGCTGACGACCATCCCCGGCGCGCCACCTAACCTCGAGCGCGTGCCGAAGGGCTGCGCCTTCGCCCCCCGCTGCGCCCTTGTGGAGGAGGCCTGCCTGCCCGCGGTGCCGACCTTCCGCAGCCCCTTCCCCGGCCATGCCGCGCGCTGCGTGCGCGTGCGCGACGCCGCCTGAGCCGGAGGGAACCATGCTTCTCTACCTCATCCGCCGCGTGCTCTACGCCGTGCCGATCGCGCTGGCCGTCGGGCTCGTCTGCTTCATGCTGGTGCAGATCGCACCCGGCGATCCCATCAACGCCATCGTGCCCGCCGACGCGCCGCAGGAGGTGGTGGAGCAGGTGCGGCGCGACTACGGGCTGGACAAGCCGCTTCCCGTGCAGTTCGGCCTCTGGCTCGGGCGCGTGGTCCAGGGCGACCTCGGCCGCTCGCTCGCCACGGGAAGACCAGTGACGGCGGACCTCGTGCCCGCGGTCGCCAACACCCTCACTCTCGCATTGGTGGCGGCCGGCATCGGCTTCGTCCTCGGCACCTTGCTGGGAACCGTCGCCGCGGTGTTCCGCGGCAGCCTTCTGGACAAGGCGGCCGTGGGGCTGGCCGCCGCGGGCGTCTCGGTGCCGCATTACTGGCTCGGCATGGTGATGGTGGTGCTGTTCAGCGTCACGCTGAACTGGCTGCCCGCCATGGGCGCGGGGCCGGGCGGCTCCGGCGCCTGGGCCTGGGACTGGGCGCACGCGCAGTTCCTCGTGCTGCCCGCCGTCACGCTCTCGGTCATCCCCATGGGCATCGTCACGCGCACCGTGCGCGGCGTGGTGATGGAGCTGCTGAACCAGGACTTCGTGACGACGCTCCGCGGCAAGGGCCTGCGGCGTGGCGGCATCGCCCTGCACGTCGTGAAGAACGCGGCGCCCTCGGTGCTGGCGGTCATGGGGCTGCAGCTCGGCTACCTCATGGGCGGCTCCATCCTCGTGGAGACGGTCTTTTCCTGGCCGGGCACGGGCTTCCTGCTCAACAGCGCCATCTTCCAGCGCGACCTGCCGGTGCTGCAGGGCACCATCCTCGTGCTCGCCATCTTCTTCGTGGCGCTGAACCTGGTCGTGGACCTCGTGCAGACCGCGCTCGACCCCCGGATCCGCCGCGCATGAGCACCACCACCGCGACGCCTGGCACCCTCGTGGTGCCCGCACCCGCCCCCGCGAAGGGGCGCGGCTACTGGCAAGGGGTGGCGCGGCGCCTGTCGCGCGATCCGGTCACGCTGTTCTTCGGCGGCGTGCTGCTGCTGATGGCACTCGCCATCCTCTTCGCACCCTGGATCGCCCCGCACGATCCCTACCAGACGGGCATGATCCGCCGCCTCCGCCCCATCGGCTTCCAGGACTGGCGCTACCCGCTGGGCACGGACGAGCTGGGGCGGGACATGCTGACGCGCCTGCTCTACGGCGGGCGGCTGTCCTGGTTCCTCGGAATTACGCCGGTGCTGATCGCCTTCGCCATCGGCGGCACGCTTGGCGTGGTCGCGGGCTTCGCGGGCGGCTGGGTGAACATGCTGATCATGCGGACCACGGACGTGTTCTACGCCTTCCCCTCGGTGCTGCTGGCGGTCGCTATCTCCGGCGCCCTTGGGCCGGGGATCTCCAACGCCATGCTCTCGCTCACGCTCGTCTTCATCCCGCAGATCATCCGCGTGGCCGAGAGCACGACGACCTCCGTGCGCAACCTCGACTACGTGGAATCGGCGCGGGCGAGCGGGGCCGGCGCCTTCACCATCGTGCGGGCCCATGTGCTGCCCAACGTGCTCGGCCCGATCTTCGTCTATGCGACGAGCCTCATCAGCGTCTCGATGATCCTCGCCTCGGGCCTCTCCTTTCTCGGCCTCGGCACGAAGCCGCCCGAGCCCGAATGGGGATTGATGCTGAACACGCTGCGCACCGCGATCTACAGCCAGCCACTGATCGCCATGCTGCCCGGCCTCTGCATCTTCCTGACGAGCATGTGCTTCAACATGGTCAGCGACGGCCTGCGCTCGGCCATGGACGTGCGCGGATAGGAAGGCCGTCCCGGCACAGGCATTGCTTTCCCCGGTTACCGAAGCCGTGACCGCACCCGTTCTGGAGCCACCTGCATGACCTTGTCGCGCCGCGCCCTGCTGGGCGCCACGGGCCTCGTCGGCCTTCCCTCCGGCCTCCTCCTGCCCGAGGCCAGCGCCCAGTCCGAGCGGGTGCTGCGCTACGGCATTTCCATGGCCGACATCCCACTCACCGCCGGCCAGCCCGACCGCGGCGCCGGCGCCTACCAGTTCACGGGCCACACGATCTACGACCCGCTCGTCGCCTGGGAGATGGACGTGGCCGACCGCCCGGGCAAGCTGGTGCCAGGGCTCGCCACCTCCTGGGAGGCCGATCCCGCCGACCGCAAGCGCTGGACGCTCAAGCTGCGCCAGGGCGTCACCTTCCACGACGGCTCCGCCTTCGACGCCGATGCGGTGATCTGGAACCTCGAGAAGGTGATGAACCCCCAGGCGCCGCATTTCGACCAGCGCCAGGCGGCGCAGGTCCGGCCGCGCCTGCCCTCGCTCGCCGCCTGGAAGAAGCTCGACGCAGGCACGGTGGAGCTGACCACGAAGACGGTGGACAGCCTCTTCCCCTACCAACTTCTCTGGTTCCTCGTCTCCTCCCCCGCGCAGTACGAGAAGCTCGGCCGCTCCTGGGATCGCTTCGCGAGCGAGCCCTCGGGCACCGGCCCCTTCAAGCTCGCCCGCCTCGTCCCGCGAGAGCGCGCGGAGCTGGTAAAGAACACCGCCTACTGGAATCCGGCGCGGATGCCGAAGGTGGACCGCGTCGTGCTCGTCTGTGCGCCCGACGCTGTCACGCGCAGCAACGCGCTTCTCTCCGGCCAGGTAGACCTGATCGAGACGCCGGCGCTCGACATGGTGCCGCAGCTGAAGTCGGCCGGGAACCGCGTGGTGGAGAACGTCACCCCGCATGTGTGGAACTACCACCTCTCAATGCTCGAAGGGTCGCCCTGGCGCGACCTGCGGCTGCGGCAGGCGGCGAACCTCGCGATCAACCGCGACGACATCGTCTCGCTCCTCGGCGGCCTCGCAAAGCCGGCGACGGGCGTGGTCGATCCCGCTTCCCCCTGGTACGGCAATCCCTCTTTCAAGGTGCGCTACGACCCCACAGAGGCGCGGCGGCTCGTTCAGGCCGCAGGCTTCTCCCCGCGCAACCCGCTGAAGACAAGGTTCATCATCGCGACCGGCGGCTCGGGGCAGATGCTCTCGATGCCCATGAACGAGTTCATCCAGCAGTCCTGGAAGGAGGTCGGCATCGAGGTCGAGTTCCAGCCGGTGGAGCTGGAGGTGCTCTACACGGCCTGGCGGAACGGCGCGGCCCATGAATCGATGCGCGGCATCACCGCCAACAACGTGGCCTATGTCACGTCCGATCCCCTCTACGCCCTCGTCCGCTTCTTCCACTCGAAGCAGGTGGCGCCGGTCGGCGTGAACTGGTCCCACTACAGCGACGCGGAGACGGACGGCTTCATCGACCAGGCGATGCAGTCCTTCGACCCGGCGGAGCAGGACCGGCTGATGGCGCGGGTGCACGAGCGGGTTGTGGATCAGGCGCTGCTCGTCTTCGTGGCCCACGACACCAACCCGCATGTGCTGGGCCGCAACGTCCGGAACTACGTGCAGGCGCAGCACTGGTTCCAGGATCTCACGACTCTCGCCTGAGCCGAGGGCGCACGGGTTCCGGCCCGCGCGCGCCCTTCGGTCAGATCGGCTCGCCGGCGCCCGTGCCGTGGCGCGGCGTGGGGAAGGTCCATTCCTCGCCGCGCGGCGTTGTGACGTATTCGGGCCAGCGCAGGTCCACGGGCGGCTCAAAATCCGGCGGCAGCAGCGGCCCGACCCATTCCGTGCCGCCGACGCCGCCGCCTGTGCGCTCGCGGAACTCCGCCTGCGTCGCCTCCAGCGCGCCGGGCTTCGTGGCCAGGTCCACCATCGTCAGCGCCATGGTCTTCGCGGCCACGAACATCCCGGGATCGACGGCGGCGGGCAGCCCGCCGAGCGCGTTATAGGCCCAGTTCGGATAGGCATAGCCGGCCGAGGGCGCCCGCAGCCTCGGGCGCGCCGCCAGCAGCCGCACCGTCGGGCAGTGCCAGGAATACTCCACGTAGTCGTCGGCGCTGAGATGCGTCTGCCAGCCCGCGAGGCTGCGGCGCAGCCCGGCGTCGTTCTCGGCCGGCGTCGTCAGCGTGCTCACACCCGGGATGAAGGGATCCTCCATCGGCTCCAGGCCGAGGTTCCGCTGAATATCGCGCGCGAAGCTGAGCGCGTCTTCGCCATAAACAGGAGCGCCGACCGCCTGGAGGTTCTCCCAGGTCAGCGCCGTCAGCGCCGCATTCGGCAGCCCCACGCGCGTCTTCGTCACCCAGCGCACATGCGCGCGGCAGCCCGTCGCCATCGCCGCCGACTTCGCGTTGTTCGCCAGCACGCGCCAGATCTGCTCCTGGATCGCCAGCGAGGAGGAGCGCCAGGAGTACTGAATCTGGCTGAAGCGCGGCGCGAGGTTGTCCGAGGTGGCGCCGGCATCGCCGAGCACGTACTCGTTCAGCGTCCAGGAACCGCTGTGCGGGAACATCGCCTCCTTCGTGTACTTCGTCGTCGTGTACATGAGGCACATCGCATCCAGCGCGCCCGGGGAGCGCGCCACGGCGTGCGCCGCCTGCGTCGGCATCAGCGAGGGATCGACCCAACCCTCCGGGTTCTCCGCCTCGAAGGTGATCACGGCGCTCCAGTAGCTGCCGAAGTGGATCTCGCCCGTCACGGTGTTGCTCGGCCAGGGGTGCCAGACCACGGCCGCGTCCAGCCCGTCGTAATAGCCCTTCGCGGCATGGATCGGCTTCGAGCCGCAGACCTTCTCCGCCGGTTCGCCGAAGAGCTTCAGCGTGGCGGGAACGCCGTGCTGCTCGAAGGCCGCCTTCGTCCCGAGCATGGCCGCCAACGCCGCGGTGCCGAGGACGGAGTGCGGATCGGTATGCCCGGCGGCGTAAGGATGCAGCCCCGCGCGCGGCGCCGGATAGGGCACCACCCTCTGCGAATTGCCGGGAACCGCGTCGTATTCCGAGAAGCCGGCCAGCACCGGCCCGCCCTCCCCCCAGCGAGCCGCGAAGGCGGTCGGCATCTCGCCCGAGCCCTCCTCCACCGCGAAGCCCTCCGCGCGCAGGATCTCGGCATAGGCCTGGAGGGAACGGTACTCGCGCCAGGCGGGCTCCGCGAATTCCCAGATGCGGGCGCAGAAGGCGGAAAGCCGCGCCTCGTTGCGCCCGATCCAATCGAGGGCGGATTGGCGGACGGCGTTCGGTTCGGTCATCGCGGGGCGCGGCTCCTGCTGGCGGGCACCACCGCAGGCTAGGGCCGTCGGGCGTCGCGGTGAATCCCCGCTCAGCCCGCGCAGCGCGTCTCCGTGATGCGGCAGGAGGCACCGGGGCCGATCCGCACGCAACTCTGCGTCGCCTGGCGCTCCGCCTCCTCGCGCGTCGGGCCGGTGCCGATGGCCGCGCCGGCGACGATGAAGGTGCTGGGATGTTCGGTCATCACCAAGGCGCCCCGGTTGCGCAGGGCATGGGCGACGGAAGCGCAGCGGTCGGTGAAGTCGGCGGCCGTGCGGCAGGCGACGCCGACCGCGCCGAGGCAGGCCGCCTCCGCCCCGCGATGGGCCACGAGGCGATCGGCCGCGCCCACGACCAACCCGTAGTTGCGCGAGGGCGCCGGGGCCAGGTGGATGGCACCGAAGCCCGCCGGCCCGCCTTGGGGCCCAGCCGTTGGGGTGGCAGCAGCTGGGATCGCCGCCTGCGCCCCCATGATCGAGGCAAGCAGCGAGGAGGCCGGCTGCGCCTGCGCGGGGCGCGGCGTGCCCCCTGCCGCGGCCGTCGCCGCCTCTCCCCGCGCGCCGGCGCTCCGGGCGCGCGCCGCTTCCTGCCTCCCCCGCGCCCGCTGCGCCGCCGTGCGCGGCCCAGGCTGGGGAGCCGGGGCGGAGGCCGGGCGGCCCGCGCCGGGCCCGAGGGTCCAGGGCGTCTGCGGCATGGGCATGATGGTGGCCGCGGTGACATTGGCGCTGCCCAGCGCCGCAGCGCGAGCGGCACAGCGGACAAGACAGGTCTGGACGCTGATCGGATTCTGGGCGGGCTCGACGAACTGGGCGCCGCACTCCATCCGGCACATTGCCGGGTCCGGGGCCGCCGCGGCCGGGGCCAGAAGAAGGCCAGGGAGAAACGAGAGTCCAAAGGCGAGCCGCAGGGCCGCCATGATCGGCCCCCTGGCAGGACCCTCCCCACTCATTCGGCGCATCCTGCACCTCTTCCTCATGCGGTGCGGTCGCCCGTCGCGTATGCGGGGTTCACAGCGCCATGCTAGGATCGGTGTGCCATGCCACGGGCCACGATCGCAACTATTCCGCGTCCGGTTGGATCGCGACGCGCGCGCCCAGCGGCCCCCAGCCCTGGTCCGCAGCCTCCCCCGGCGCCCCTGCCCCCGGCGGTGCGGGCGCGGCGGCGCGTCGCGCGCCGGATCGCTGCCTGGGCGCTGATGCTCACCATCTGGGGCGGGCTCGCGCTCGGCCTCCTCCTACTCGTCTTCGCCTGGGACCTGCCGCGGCCGGAGGCGGCGCTGGAGACCACGCGCCGCCCCTCCGTAACGCTGGAAGCAGCCGATGGGCGGCTCCTCTCAACGAGCGGGGACCTCTACGGGGAGACGGTGCGCCTGCGGGACCTGCCGCTGCACCTGCCGGCCGCGCTGTTCGCGATCGAGGACCGGCGCTTCCGCTCCCATTTCGGCCTCGATCCCCTCGGCCTGCTGCGGGCGGCCTGGGTGAACATCACCTCCGGCCGCGTGGCGCAGGGCGGATCAACCCTTACGCAGCAATTGGCGAAGAACCTCTTCCTCACGCCGGAGCGTTCCCTCCGCCGCAAGGTGCAGGAGGCGCTGATGGCCCTCTGGCTCGAGAGCCGGTTCACCAAGGACCAGCTTCTCGAGATCTATCTCAACCGCGTCTATCTCGGCGGCGGCGCCTACGGGGTGGACGCGGCGGCGCGGCTTTATTTCGGGGTGCCGGCCCGGCGGCTGACGGTCTGGCAGTCGGCCGTCCTCGCGGGCCTGCCGCGCGCCCCCTCCCGCCTGAACCCGCGGTCCAACCCGCGCGCGGCGGCGGAGCGGGGGGCGGAGGTGCTGCGCGCCATGGCCGCGACCGGCGCGCTGACCTTGGCACAGGCAACGGCGGAGGCCGAGCGCATCGCCTTCCCCGCGCGCCCCTCCCGCGACTCCGGCTGGTTCGCGGACTGGGTGAACGAGGACCTGGCCACCCGCTTCCCGGGCTCCGCCGACCTCACGCTCCGCACCACGCTCGACCTGCGCACCCAGGCCCTGGTGGAGGCCCGGCTGGAGGCGATGCTGGCCGGCCCTGGGGCGGCGGCCGATGCCGGCCAGGGCGCCGTGGTGGTGCTCGACGCATCCACGGGCGCGGTGCGCGCCATGGCGGGCGGGCGGGACTACCGGCGCGGGCCCTTCAACCGGGCGGTCTCGGCGCGTCGACAGCCCGGCTCGGTGTTCAAGCCCTTCGTCTATCTCGCGGCGCTGGAGCACGGCCTCGCCCCCAATTCGACTGTCTCCGACCTGCCGCTGACCCTCGGCCGCTGGTCCCCGGGCAATGGTGGCTGGCGGTCCCGTGGCGACCTGCCGCTGGAGGAGGCGCTGGCCCACAGCGTGAACACCGCGGCCGTGCGCGTCCTCGCCCGCGCGGGCGGCGCGCGGGAGGCGGCCGGCGTCGCCCGCCGGCTGGGCCTCACCGGCCCCTTCCCGAACGACGCGACCATCGCTCTCGGCACCGGGGAGGCGAGCCTGCTGGAGCTGACATCCGCCTTCGCCGCCTTCGCCAATGGTGGGATGCGCGTGGTTCCGCACGGCATCGCCTCCGCCCGCGCGGACGGGCGCCCGGTGTCGGCGGGGCTGATCCCCCCCGCCCGCGCCATCGGGTCGGACGATGTGGCCGCCATCCGCCGGATGCTGGAGGCCGTGGTCTCCCGCGGCTCCGGCCGCGCCGCCGCCGTGCCGGGCCGCGCGGTCGCGGGAAAGACCGGCACGACGCAGGATTTCCGGGACGCTTGGTTCATCGGTTTTTCAGGCAACAGCGTTATTGGTGTTTGGGTCGGCAACGACGACGCCACCCCGATGGACGACGTGCGCGGCGGAACGCTGCCCGCGCGCCTGTTCCACGACATAATGGAGGGACTTCCAAGATGATCACCCCCCCGGGCCGCCCCGCGCGGGGGCATCCCTGATGCCCATCGACGACGCCGCGCACGACGAGCTTCCGGCGGGCGAGCAGGCCATGGCGATGCTGCTGCGCCCGGTGCGCCATGCCGTGAACAACCTGTCGATGGTGATGAACGCCAATCTCGACGCGGCCGTGCCCCAGCTCGTCGAGGGGGAGCGGCTGACGCGCCAGGTCCTGCGGGCGCGGGAGGCGGCGGTGGCCTATGACAGCCTCGTCCGCGGCTTTCTCTCGCTCGGCCGGGAGGAGGGAATGAAAGGCGCGGTGGCCGGGCGCTTCCTGCAGGACCTCATGCCCCTTCTCTCCCTTGCCGCCGGCGGCCCGCTGGAGCTTGAAGGCAAGGAGTCCGCCACCATCCTCCGGCGGCGCACGCCGACCCTGGAAGGCGCGCTCATCCTTGCCGCCTCGGGCGCCCGGTCTCTGGCCACCGGGCCGCTGCCGCCGCTGCGGCTCGAGGGAGCCCGGCTCGGCATGGGCTGGCCGCTGCCACCGGAGGCCCAGGCCGCGCTGGAGGGCCTGGGCGCGACGATCGAGCCCGCCGGCGAGGGCGTGGTGATCGCCCTTCCGACGGGATAAGGCCCTATTCCCGCGCCGCCCCCTCCACCGCGCCCTCATAGGCGAGGATGGCGGCCGCCAGGTCCTCGCCTGCCCAGCCGACGGACTTGAAGACGGTGACCTCCCCCGGGTTCCGCCGGCCCGGATGCTCCCCGCGGACGAGTTCCGCGAGGTCGGCCGCGATATGGGCGGCGTCGAAGGCCCCCTCCGCGATCGCCTGCACGACGTCCCCGGCCTCGGCCAGCGCGCCCGCGCGGGTGTCCACGGCGAGGGTGGCGCGGGCAAGGAGGGCCGCATCCGATTCGCGCATCTCCGGCCGGAAGGCGCCGACGAGGTCCACATGCGTGCCCGGCCGCACCACCTCCCCTTTCACCAGCGGCGCGCGGGAGAGGGTAGCGGCGGAGATGATGTCCGCCTCGCCGGGATTCGGGTCCGCCACCGCCCGCCCCGGATGGCCCTCGGCGCGAAGGCGCGCGGCCAGCCGCTCCGCCCGCCCGGCATCGCGCGACCAGACGGCGATATCCTCGATTGGGAAGGCGGCGGGATAGGCCGAGCCGAGGGCATGGGCCACCTTGCCGCTGCCGAGCAGCAGCAGGCGCCGGCTGTCCGGCCGCGCCAGGTGCCGCGCCGCCAGCACGCTCGCGGCCGCGGTGCGGCGGTCGGTCAGCGCCCCGCCGTCGAGCAGCGCAAGCGGCGCGCCGCTTCCCGCGTCCGAAAGAAGATAGGCGGCGTTCACGGCGGGCGTGTGGCCGGGCGCCACGTGCACGATCTTCACCCCGGTGTAGCGGCCCGCCTGCCAGGCGGGCATCAGCAGCAGGCTGTTCCGCTCCGCTCCTTCCGCCCAAGCATGGGCATGGCGCAGCGGCGCCTCGCAGCCGGTGCGAAACATCGCGCCGATTGCCTCCAGCAGCGCGGACCAGGGGAGAAGGGCCTCCACGCGGGCATGGTCGAGATGAAGCAGCCTGGCCTCCTTCGTCATCGGCCACGGCACGGCACTTGCCTCAGCGCGTGCCGTGGCCGATCCGAACAACAACCGCTTCAGCCTGCCTCCCCCTGCCCCTCGCCGGAAGTCCGGCGGGGCGGATTTGCCGCGGGCACGCCGGGACGCTAAGGGGCTGCCCCGCGATCCGCGCAATCCCGCGTTGATCGAGGCACATCCCTGGCGCAGCATGCGCCGAGGGGCGACCCTTACGCGTTTCACGGAGATACGGATGAATTTGCAGCCCTTGCGGCTCGCCACGTTCGGCTTTTTCGGCGCCGTCGCCCTGACGGCGCTGGGTGCCCTCCCGGCCCAGGCCCAAGCCCCGGCCGCGCCCGGCGCGTCCACCCTCGACGCGATCAAGGCGCGCGGCACCCTCGTCTGCGGCACCAACACCGGCCTGGCGGGCTTCGCCCAGCCGGACAGCCAGGGCGTGTGGCGCGGCTTCGACGTGGAGTACTGCCGCGCCCTCGCCGCGGCCATCTTCAACGACCCGAACAAGGTCCGCTACGTCCCGACCACCGCGCAGAGCCGCTTCACCGCGCTGCAGTCGGGCGAGGTGGATGTCCTGGCGCGCAACACGACCTGGACCCTCTCGCGCGACACGAGCCTCGGCCTCGATTTCGCGGCGGTGAACTTCTTTGACGGCCAGGGCTTCATGGTGAAGACCTCGACCGGCGTGAAGACCGCCAAGGAGCTGGGCGGCGCCACCATCTGCGTCCAGCCCGGCACCACCACCGAGCAGAACCTGACGGACTGGGCCCGCGCGAACAACGTGCAGTTCACCCCCGTGGTGATCGAGCGCCTGGAGGAGCTGGTCAGCGCCTATGCCGCCGGCCGCTGCGACGCCTTCACGACGGACGTGTCCGGCCTCGCCGCCACCCGCTCCAGCCAGCCCAACCCCGCCGAGCACACGATCCTGCCGGACGTGATCTCGAAGGAGCCGCTCGGCCCGCTGATCCGCCACGGCGACCAGCGCTTCACCGACCTCGTCCGCTGGACGCACTTCGCCCTCGTCGCTTCCGAGGAACTGGGCGTCACCCAGGCGAACGTCGCGCAGATGGCCGCCAACGACACCCGTCCCGAGGTGCAGCGCATGCTCGGCAAGAACGGCGGGCTCGGGCAGATGCTCGGCGTGCCGAATGATTGGGTGGTGAACGTCATCCGGGCGACCGGCAACTACGGCGAAATGTTCGCGCGCCACCTCGCGCCCATCGGGATCCAGCGCGGGCCGAACGCGCTCTGGAACACGCCGGGCGGCCAGCAATACGCGATGCCCTTCCGCTGAACCGACCCCCGGGAGGGCCCCAGGCGGGCCCTCCCGGACACGACCCGGCCGTAGATTAGAGAAGACGAGGCCCCTGGATGTCGCAGAGCGCCACCGACCCGCGGCAGTTCCGCGCCCCGCCGAAGAAACCGCTGCGCCTTTCCTGGGCGGATGAGCGGGTGCGCGCCATCTTCTGGCAGGTGCTAATCGTCGGCATCGTCGTCGCCGTCGTCTGGTGGCTGGTGCGGAACACCCAGCACAACCTCGAGGTCCGGCGCATCGCGACCGGCTTCGGCTTCCTCCAGCGGGAAGCGGGGCTGCCGATCGGCGAATCGCTGATCCAGTATACCCCGGCCAGCACCTATCTTCGCGCTCTGACCGTCGGCGTGCTGAACACGCTGAAGGTGGCGGTGGTCGGCATCATCCTCGCTACCATCCTCGGCACGCTGATCGGCATCGCGCGGCTCTCGAAGAACTGGCTGCTGTCGAAGGTCGCGGCGACCTATGTCGAGGTGATCCGCGACATCCCGCTGCTGCTGCAGCTGCTGTTCTGGTACACGATGCTCCAGGGCCTGCCCGGTCCGCGGCAGGCCCTGAACCCGGTCACGGGCATCTTTCTCTCCAACCGCGGGCTGCGCCTGCCCTTCCTCGACTGGGAGGCCGGGCATAGCTGGGGCCTGGTCGCCTTCGTTGTGGGCTGCTGCGGGCTCTATATCTATGGCAAGGCGATGCGCCGCCGGCAGATGCAGGACGGCCAACCGCGCCCTGTCTGGCCGGCCGCCCTCGGCTTCCTGATTGTGCTGCCGCTGGTGGCCTGGTGGCTCGGCGGCGCCCCCTCAGGCATCGAGTGGCCGGCTCTGCGCGGGTTCAACTTCCAGGGCGGCATGTCCGTCAGCCCCGAGTACTTCGCCCTTCTCGTCGGCCTGACCACCTACACCGCGGGCTTCATCGCCGAGATCGTCCGCGCCGGCATCCAGGCGGTGGCCAAGGGCCAGTGGGAGGCGGCGCAGGCGCTGGGCCTCAAGCCCGGCGTGGTGCTGCGCCAGATCGTCCTGCCCCAGGCGCTGCGGGTCATTATCCCGCCGATGACGAGCCAGTTCCTGAACCTGACGAAGAACTCCTCCCTCGCGGTCGCCATCGGCTACCAGGACATCGTTTCCATCGCGAACACGACGCTGAACCAGACAGGCCAGGCGATCGAGGGCATCGCCATTATCATGCTCGTCTACCTCACCATCTCCCTTTCCATCAGCCTGTTCATGAACTGGTACAACTCGCGCATCGCCCTGGTCGAGCGCTGAGGAGGGCTCCCGGATGAGCGACATTTCCCTCGGAAGCTCGGTGGCCGGCGTGCCGGAGGCGGTGCCGCGTCAGCCGCCGGCGCTGACCACCGGCCCCGTCGCCTGGCTGCGCGCCAATCTCTTCTCCTCCTGGCTGAACACCGCGCTCACGCTGGTGCTCGCCTATTTCATCGTGCGATGGGCGATCGGCTTCATCGACTGGGCCTTCATCAACGCCATTTGGTCGGTGCCGAACAGCCAGACCCAGGCCTGCCGTGCCCTCAAGGGATCGGACCATCCCGGCGCCTGCTGGGCCGTGATCACGGAGAAGCACCGCTTCATCCTCTTCGGCACCTATCCTTACGAGCAGCACTGGCGCCCGGCGGTGGTCTGCGTGCTCTTCACCGCGCTCTTCGTCGTCTCAGCGATGCGACGCTTCTGGCGCTGGGAGTTGGCGATCGTCTGGGCCGTCACGCTCATCACCATCGGGGTGCTGATGTGGGGCGGCGTACTCGGCCTCGAATACGTGCCGCAGGAGCGCTGGGGCGGCCTGCCCATCACGCTCATCCTTTCGACCTTCGGCCTCGCATTCGCCTTCCCGCTAGCCATCCTGGTCGCGCTCGGGCGGCGCTCCTCCATGCCGGCCATCCGCGTGCTCTGCATCGCCTATGTCGAGCTCATCCGCGGCGTGCCGCTGATCAGCCTTCTGTTCATGGCCAGCGTCATGTTCCCCCTCTTCCTTCCAGAGGGGATCAACATCGACAAGCTGCTGCGCGCCCAGGTGGCGGTGATCCTCTTCGCCGGCGCCTACCTTGCCGAGGTGGTCCGCGGCGGGCTCCAGGCCCTGCCGAAGGGCCAGTACGAGGCGGCCGACGCGCTCGGCCTCAGCTACTGGCACAAGACCGGCTTCATCATCCTGCCCCAGGCGCTGCGGCTGGTGATTCCGCCGCTGGTGAACACCTTCATCGGCTTCTTCAAGGACACGTCGCTGGTGCTGATCATCGGCATCTTCGATCTGCTGACGGCCGGCAAGACCTCCATCGTGGAGCCGGCCTGGCAGGGCTTCGGCGTAGAGGTCTACATCGCCATCTCGCTCATCTACTTCGTCTACTGCTTCGCCATGTCCCGCTACAGCCAGAACCTGGAGGCGGAGCTGAACCGCCACCGCGTCCGCTGAACCCCCCTCCCCCGCCCGGATCCCAGGAACAGCCCATGAGCGCCGCCCTCGCCGAAGGCCACATCGCATCCGCCGTCCGTACCGACGGCACGCCGGCCATCCAGCTCGACAAGGTCAACAAGTGGTACGGCTCGATGCACGTGCTGCGCGACATCTCCCTCCAGGTCGCGACGGGGGAGCGGGTGGTGGTCTGCGGCCCCTCGGGCTCAGGCAAGTCCACCATGATCCGCTGCATCAACCGCCTGGAGCAGCACCAGGAGGGGCGCATCCTGGTCGACGGCACGGAGCTGACCGACGACGTCCGCTCGCTGGATGCCATCCGGCGCGAGGTCGGGATGGTCTTCCAGTCCTTCAACCTCTTCCCGCACCTGACCATCCTCGAGAACTGCACCCTGGCCCCGATCTGGGTCCGCCGCATGCCGAAGAAGCAGGCGGAGGAGCTGGCCATGGAGTACCTGCGCCGCGTGAAGATCCCGGAGCAGGCGAACAAGTACCCCGGCCAGCTCTCGGGCGGGCAGCAGCAGCGCGTGGCCATCGCCCGGGCGCTCTGCATGAAGCCCAAGATCATGCTCTTCGACGAGCCGACCTCGGCGCTGGACCCCGAGATGATCAAGGAGGTGCTGGACACCATGGTAGGCCTCGCCGAGGACGGCATGACCATGGTGGTGGTGACCCACGAGATGGGCTTCGCCCAGCAGGTCGCCGACCGCGTGATCTTCATGGACCGCGGCGAGGTGGTGGAACAGGGTCCGCCGGAGCAGATCTTCAACCGCCCCTCGACCGACCGGCTGAAGCTCTTCCTCTCGCAGATCCTGCGCGGGCACTAGCCCCGCCAGGCGGCGCCTGGCCGGCCCCCTGCAACCCTGTGGCGGGGCCGGGGGTTGCAGCGTCCTGGGTGGCGGCCCTATGCCGCCGGTGACAAAGCATTGCAGGCGAGCAACGTGACATCAGAGGCCACCCATGGCCAGCGGCAGCCGATCACCGCGGCGGCCCTGCTGGGCGTACTCGGCATCGTGTACGGCGATATTGGCACCAGCCCGCTCTACGCCATGCGCGCGGCCCTGTTGCACTTCTCCTCGGATGGGCTGGAGCGCTGGGAGATCCTCGGCGTCCTCAGCCTGATCATCTGGTCACTGATCATCGTCGTGACCGTGAAATACGTCTGGCTCGTGACCCGCGCGGACAACAAGGGGGAAGGCGGCATCCTCGCGCTGATGGCCCTGGCCCAGCGCGCGGCCCGGAGCGAGCGGGGGCGATGGTTCATCATCCTCGTCGGCATCGCCGGCGCCGCCCTCTTCTTCGGTGACGGAACCATCACCCCTGCCATCTCCGTCCTCTCGGCCATGGAAGGGCTGAAGGTTATCTCGCCTGCATTCGAGGGCGCGGTGATCCCCCTGTCCCTCGCGGTGCTGCTGGCGCTCTTCCTCTTCCAGTATCGCGGCACCGGCAGCATGGGCGCGGTCTTCGGGCCAGTGACGGTGGTCTGGTTCGGCGCCATCGGCCTGCTCGGGTTGATCGAGGTGGTGCGGGAACCGGAGGTGTTGCTCGCCCTGTCGCCCCACTACGCCGTGCAGTTCTGCGTCGCCTACCACCTCGCCGCCTTCATCGCGCTCGGCTCCGTCGTGCTGGCGGTGACGGGGGCGGAGGCGCTCTACGCGGATATGGGCCATTTCGGGCGACGGCCGATCCAGCTCGCCTGGCTGGCCTTCGTGCTGCCCGCCCTCGCGCTGAACTATCTCGGCCAGGGCGCACTCCTCCTCGGCGACCGCTCGGCGCTGGAGAACCCCTTCTATCTCCTCGCGCCGGAATGGCTCCGGCTGCCGCTGGTCATCATCGCGACGGCCGCGACCATCATCGCCAGCCAGGCGATGATCTCGGGCGCTTACTCCATCGCCCGGCAATGCGTGCAGCTCGGCTTCCTGCCACGGCTGGTGGTGCGGCACACCAGCGAGACCGAGGAAGGGCAGATCTACATGCCCCAGGTGAACTTCGCCCTTCTCATGGGCGTCCTTATCCTCGTGGTGTCCTTCCATAACTCGGACAGCCTCGCCGCGGCCTATGGGCTTGCCGTCACAGGCACCTTCGTCGCGACCTCCATCCTGGCGGGCCTCGTCTTCCGCCGCATTTTCAACTGGGCCCTGCCGCTGGTCATCGCGGTCTTCACCCCTCTATTCCTTCTCGACCTCTCCTTCTTCCTGTCGAACGTTCTGAAGATCCCGGATGGCGGCTGGGTGCCGCTCGTGCTGGGCGGCGCGATCTTCACCATGATGCTCACCTGGCACCGCGGCCGGAACCTGCTGTTCAGCCGCTTTCGCCAGGACAGCCTGCCGCTGAAATCCTTCCTTGCCCGGCTGCCGCAGTCCCGCACCACCCGGGTGCCCGGCATCGCCGTCTTCATGACCAGCCAGGCCGACTACGTGCCGAATGCGCTGCTGCACAACCTCAAGCACAACAAGGTCCTGCACGAGCGGGTGCTGTTCGTGACGGTCTCGGTGGAGGACGTGCCGCAGGTGCGCAACCGCCGCCATGTGGAGGAGCTGGCGCCCGGCATCCACCGCATCTCGCTCTGCTACGGCTTCCAGGAGAGCCCGAACATTCCGAAGGAGCTGGAGGATCTGCGGGAAGTGGGCGTGAACTATGACCCGATGCAGGCTTCCTACTTCCTCGGGCGGGAGACGGTGGTGGCCTCCGCGATGCCGAAGATGGCGCGCTGGCAACAGTGGCTTTTCGGCATCATGTCGCGCAACTCGGTTCCCGCAACCGAGTTTTTCCGTATTCCCAGTGACCGCGTGGTCGAGCTGGGAGTTCGAGTCGCGATCTAAACGGCCGAGAGGCCACGGAGGTGCCAGATGCCGCTCGTCGTCCTTTCGCCGAGCGGCGGGACCGGCCTGCCAGAGGGCAGCCCGCAGTACCGCTACGAGGTTCGCCTGTCGCTTGACCCTCAGGGTTATCCTGACCCGAAGGCCTGGTACGCCGACCCTGCCCCCTGGCCCGCGCGCCGCTTCTGGCCGGATCAGGGGCTCATGGACGGAGACGTCATCTACGACGAGGATAGTGGCTGGGCGCTGCGCTTCTTCCGCCGCGACGATAGCCCGGTGGATGCGCCGATCCAGGCGGTCATCCGCGGCAGCGCCCCCTGCCGCCCGGGCGAGAACCTCACGATCACGGAGCCCGATGGGCGGGACTATGCCTGGAGGATCGTCGGCGTCAGCTGAGCGGCTCCGTGGTGCCGGGCGGCCCGGCGCCACCTTGCAGCAGCCACCCCGAACCGGGCCGAACCCTATTCGGGCGGGGCTTGACCGCACGACTTCGTGAGGCGACAAATAACGTCGGGCCAGAACCCGGCCACTCGGCCGGAGCCCGGGAACATCACCGATGTCCGCGACTATCCTGCCCTTCGCGCGCGTAGCGGCCACGCACCGGAGCGTGACCCAGGCAGAGCGTGCCCAGGCGGCCGGCTGGGCAGCCCATCAGGCCGCCCGGCTGGGCGGCTCCTGGTGGGTCGAGGCACATGTTGGCGAGGACGACGAGGTATGGCTCGGCGTCGTGACGCCGTCGAGCCTGGGACGCCTGCCCGAGGATCGCACGCTGACCTGGATGATCGCGCACCGTGCGGAGGGCTTCGCCCTCATCGCCATGCCGTCCGGCCGGACCGTGGGGGTTTTCCACAGCCTGGGCCGGCTCCTCACCACGATCGAGAGGCGTGAAGAGACCCCGCGCGGGGTCGCCTACGCTCCCTGATGTGAGACGCGGCGCGTCTCCTGCCGCTCCTGCAGGGGCGGCTGCTCCGAGGCTGTCGCGGTCATCGCGGCCTCACCCATGATCGTATGCATCTCGCGAAGCAGCGCCGCACCCTTAACGGTGCGCTGCACCAGCACGGAGCGCCGATCCTTCGGATCCGTCTTGCGCCGCGCGAGGTCGAGCTCGCCCAGCCGGTCGAGAGCCCGTGTGATTGCGGGCTTCGAAACATTCAGGTCCTTGGCGAGGCCACGAACCGTGTGCGGCCCCTCCCCGAGATAGACGGTCAGGAACACGCCGAGCTGCCGGGCCGAAAGATCGGGCCCATCTCGGCGGACAAGGGCCACGATCGTGTCCCGCAGCATGACGACGAACTCGTCCGGTATGCCTTGCACTGGCATGGGGGTTCCTTCCCGCGGCTGTTTGCGTCGCCCCCGCACCATAAATGATCGGTCGATTACATCAACAAGTCACAAGGCCCGGTTCAGGGCATAGAACGGCCATTTTTTTGCCCGACGGGCAAAAACGCACGAAAAAGCGTTCATGCCGGCCGACGTGGTCCATTCCCGGCCGATCAGCCTGCGGCGGCGAGTGCCAGGCCGAGTTCCCGTGCGCGGCCCAGCAGAGGCTGCCGCACGGCCGCTACGAAGTCCTCGACGGTCGCGCGCATAGCCGGTGCGGCAACGCTCAGGGCTGCCACCGGGAAGCCTCTGCGGTCCAGCACTGGGGCCGCGAGCACGCGCAGGCCGTTGACCGCGGCCCAGTCGCTCAGCGCCACCCCCTCCTTCCGGACGGCAGCGAGGCGTTCCCGCAACTCCGCCTCTGAGGCAGGAACATTGGGGCCCGCTCCCTCGAAGCCGCTTGCCCGGATCACGGGCAGGAGTTGCACCTCCGGCAGGAAAGCGAGCAGCGCGTGGCCAATAGCGCTGGAAGAGGCGGCGATGCGTGAGCCGACGCGGATATCCACGCCCATCCGCACAAGTCCCGCCTGCACGCGCTCGACATAGACGATGTCCGCCCCATCGAGCACGCCGAGGCTCGCCGCCTCGTTCACCTCGCCGACAAGGCTTCGGAGCAGGGGCCCGGCCAGGTCGCGCAGTCCTGTGCGCGCGATGGCGTTGAAGCCGAGCTCCAGGGGTTTGAGCGTGAGGCAGTAGCGGCGTGTCCCCGGCACCTTCGCGACATAGCCGAGCGAGACGAGGGTGTTGATCATGCGGAAGGCCGTGCCCTGGTCCAGCCCCGCTCGCCGGGCGACCTCGCTCTGCAGCAGTTCGGGCTCCGCCGCGGTGAAGGCCTCGAGCACCCGGAAGCCTTTGGCGAGCGAGTGGACGAGGTTCTTCGCGTTTGGCGCTTCGGCCTCCGCAGCGTCGCTGGGCATGGCGGGTCGTTCCATCTCGGCGCCGACAAATGGCTTGACGCGGTCGGCGCGGCAATCCTAGACCGTCATTAACGCTATGCGAAGTTAACTTCGCCATCCGAAGTTTAGCTTCGGCAAGCCTGGAGGACGCGCCCGACCATGCCCCTCGACCAAGCCGGTCCGGCCTCGCGGCCGAAGCTGCGCATCGCCGTCGATATCGGCGGAACTTTCACGGACCTCGCCGCCTTCGACGAAGCGGCGGGCGAGTTGCGCTTCGGCAAGGCCCTCACCACCCACGGCGCGCTGGTCGAGGGGATCCAGAACACGGTGGAGGGCGCCGGCGCCTCCTTCGCGGATGCCCATCTGTTCCTTCACGGCTCCACCATCGCCATCAACACGCTGCTGGAACGCACGGGCGCGAAGACGGCCCTGCTGGTCACCGAGGGCTTCCGCGACATCTACGAGATCGGCCGCGTGAACCGGCCGGACGCCTACAACCTCTTCTTCCGCAAGCACGTGCCCCTGGTGGAGCGCGCCTCCCGCTACGAGGTGCACGAGCGGCTGCTGGCGAGCGGCGCCGTGCACAAGCCGCTGGACGAGGACCACCTGCGGAAGGTTCTCCGCTCCATCGAGCCCGGCAGCGTCGAGGCCGTCGCCATCCTTCTCCTCCACTCCTACCGCAACCCCGCGCACGAGGTGCGGGTGAAGCAGATCGTGGCGGAGGAATTGCCCGGCGCCTTCGTCTCGGCCTCGCACGAACTGAGCCAGGAGTATCGCGAGTTCGAGCGCGTCTCGACCGTCGCCGCCAACGCCTATGTCGGCCCGCGCGTCGCCACCTATCTCGGCGAGTTGTCCGAGCACCTGGACGAGCACGGCTTCGGCGGCGCCTTCTTCGTCGTCCAGTCCACCGGCGGCCTCTTTCCCGTGGAGCACGCCAGGCGCGACTGCGTGCGGATGCTCGAATCCGGCCCCGCCGCCGGCGTGATCGGCACCCAGGCCATCTGCGAGGGCCTGGGCCTTCAGGATGCCATCGCCTTCGACATGGGCGGCACCACGGCCAAGGCCGGCGTGATCCACGGGGGCAAGCCGCTGACCACCGGCTCCGCCCTCATCGGCGGCTACGAGCAGGCGCTGCCGATCCAGATCCCGATGACCGACATCTTCGAGGTCGGCACCGGCGGCGGCAGCATCGCGCGGCTTGGGCAGGGCAACGCCCTCCGCGTCGGACCGCAGAGCGCGGGCTCCATGCCTGGCCCCGTCTGCTACGGGCGCGGCGGCACGGAGCCGACGGTGACGGACGCGAACCTCCTCCTCGGCCGGCTGGACCCCGACAACTTCCTTGGCGGCACCATGGCGCTCGACCTCGCTGCCGCGCGGCGCGCGATGGAGGAGAAGATCGCGGGGCCACTCGGGATGGAGGTGATGCAGGCGGCGGACGGCATCCTCCGCATTGCCGTCACCACCATGTCCTACGCCGTGAAGGCGGTGACGACCGAGCGCGGCCTCGATGTCGGCAGCTTCGTCATGGCGGTCTATGGCGGCGCGGGCCCGCTGCACGCCTCCGCCATTGCACGCGAGATCGGCATCCGCCAGGTGATGATCCCCTACGCGCCCGGCTACTTCTCCGCCTACGGAATGCTCTTCAGCGATCTTCGCTACGACTATGTCCGCTCCTGCTTCCGTCGCCTGGCCACCGCCGATTTCGCGGAGATCGAGGGCCTCTACGCCGGGATGGAGAGCGAGGGAATGGCGGCGATCGAGGGTTCCGCCGTGAAGCCGGAAGGCGTCACCATCGAGCGCGCGGCCGACATGCGCTATGTCGGCCAGGAGCACGCGGTCACCGTGGACCTGCCGCGCGAGCTGTTCGAGGGCGGCGACCGCGAGGCCATCAAGCGCCACTTCGACGCCCAGCACGCCGTGCGCTACGGCACCAGCGCCCCCGGCGAGCCGGCCGAGCTCGTCTCCCTCCGCGTCACGGTCTCCGGCCTCATGCGCAAGCCGCCGCGCCACGCCGTGCCCTCGGGCGGCGAGCAGCCGGAGGCGGAAGCGCTGGTGCGCCGCAAGCAGGTCTACTTCCGTGGGATGATCGACACGCCGGTCTATCGTCGCGACCTGCTGCGCGCCGGCAACCGCATCGCCGGTCCTGCCCTCATCGAGGAGCACGCCTCCACCACCGTGCTCCAGCCCGGTGACGCGCTGGAGGTCGATGCGGCCGGCAACCTTCTCATCGCCATCGGGAGCGACATGCAGTGACCGACAGGAACAAGGTGGACGCCGTCACCGTCGAGATCGTCCGCCGCGGCCTGCTCGCCGTGACGGAGGAGATGAAGACGAACCTGATGAGGACCGCCTACAACCTCATCATTTACGAGGCGCTGGATTTCACCGTCGGCCTCTTCACGAAGGAGGGCGAGACGATCTCCATCGGCCTCGGCCTGCCGATGTTCATCCGCGGCATGTCGGAGACGGTGAAGGCCAAGATCCGCCACTTCGGCTACGAGAACATCCACGAGGGCGACATCCTCGTCACCAACGACGCCTATACCACCGGCAGCCACCTCAACCACTTCACCTTCACCATGCCGATCTTCCACGGCGGCGAGCTGATCGGCTTCACCTGCTGCATGGCGCACTGGTTGGATGTCGGCGGCACCCTCGGCACCGTCACCACCGATATCTATTCCGAGGGGATCCAGATCCCCATCGTGAAGTACCGCCGCCGCGGCGAGGTGAACCAGGACCTGGTGGATATCATCGCGCTGAACGTGCGCCTGCCCGAGAAGGCGCTCGGCGACCTCCGCGCCCAGATCGTCGCCGTCACCACCGGCGAGCGCCGCTACCTCGAACTCGTCACCCGCTACGGCTGGGGTGCCGTGCGCGGCGCCATCTCCGTCATCATGGACCAGTCCGAGGCACTGGCCCGCGCCAACACGATGAACATCCCCGACGGCATCTACGAAGCCGAATCCTTCATGGACGACGACGGGCTGGAGGTGGGCGAGCCCGTGCCCATCCGCGTGCGCGTCGAGAAGCGCGGCGAGGAGATGACGGTGGACCTCTCCGACGTCGCGAAGCAGGTGCGCGGGTTCTATAACTCGGGCGTCACTACCGGCATCGCCTGCGCCCAGGTGGCCTTCAAGTGCCTCGCCACCCCCACCGACTACCCGGTGAACGAGGGCAGCTTCCGGAACCTGAAGGTCATCATGCCCATGGGCACGGTGGTCAGCGCCGAGCGGCCCGCGCCGATGCGCGTCTGGATGACCTATCCGATGACGGTCATCGACACGATCTTCAAGGCCATGGCCAAGGCCATCCCCGACCGCGTCGCCGCCGGCCACCACGCCGACCTCGTCTTCCCGAACATCCACGGCATCAACCCGGCGGACGGCAAGTTCTACATCGTCGGCATCGGGCCGCTCGGCGGCGGCTGGGGTGCGAAGGCGATGGAGGACGGCGTCTCCGCCACCGTCTGCATCAACGACGGCGACACGCACAACTCGCCCTCCGAGCAGTTAGAGGCGAAGTACCCTGTGCTCGTCGAGCGCTACGCCCTTCGCGAGGATAGCGGCGGCGCCGGGCGTAACCGAGGCGGCCTCGGCTGCGAGATGGTGGTGCAGGCCCTCGCGCCCTTCCAGCTCACCACCCGCATCGACCGCGTGCATTGCAAGCCCTGGGGCCTCGAGGCGGGCGGCGACGCGGCGGGCAACGGCATCGGCCTGCGGCGCAACGGCACCTGGGAAACGGAGTTCCCCAACGCCAAGGTCTTCAACGTCCGCTTCAAGAAGGGCGACGCCTACATGATGCGCTCCGGCGGCGGCGGAGGCTTCGGCCTACCGGCGGAGCGCGAGCCGGCGCGCGTCGCGCGGGATGTGCGGCAGGGCTACGTCTCCCGCGCCGTCGCGCTCGATACCTATCGTGTGGTGCTGGACTCAAGGGGAGAGGTGGACGAGGCCGCGACCCGGAACCTCCGCGCCCGCTCCGACATCGCGCCCGCCGGCGCGCCGCAGGCGACGGACGCGGGCGGCCCGCAGCTCGAAGTCACGCAGGGCTGAGTGGCGGCGGTGTCGGCAGCGCCGGGGATTGCGGAACGGGTCGCGCGGCTCGCCGCCCTCTGGCGGGTCGTCACCTCGCGCCCGGTGCATCCGGCCGGCTGCACCTGCATGGGCCACTTCCTCATCCCCGCGATGAACGCGCGGGACATGGAGGCGGACATCCTCGACTACATGCGCGGCCGCTACGCCGCGGAGGGGATCGGCGCCCTCGTCACGCTGCTGGACGCGCGGGAAGCGGAGCGGGAGGCGACGGACATCCCCGCCCCGCCCCTTCGCGCCTGGCTCGCGCGGCTGCCCACGGCAGGGGTGGAGGAGAGCGCGCTTGAGCGCTTCCTTGATGACCTGACGGCCACGCTGGAGTCCTTCGACGCGGGCCCCGGAGGATCCGCCTCGGGCGGGCTGATCTGCACCTGAGGCCCGCGCCCGCGAGAGATTGAGAAAGCGGCCCGTTCGGCCCGCAGGCCATAATGACGAAGAACGGCCCGTCGAGGCCAAGGGAGGAGTCGGGAATGCGCAGGAGAAACCTCGTGGGCGGCGCCGCGATCGGCGCGGCGCTCGCCACCTCGGCGATGGCGCAGCAGGCAGCTTATCCCAGCCGCACCATCCGGATGGTCATCCCCTTCGCGCCGGGCGGCGGCGTCGATGCCGTGGGCCGCGTGGTGGCGCAGCGCCTCTCCGAGCGGCTGGGCGTGCAGGTCGTGGTCGAGAACCGCGCGGGCGGCAGCGGCACCATCGGCGGCCAGTCCGTCGGCTCCTCGCCGCCGGACGGCTACAGCCTTCTCTTCAGCGCCTCGACCCACACCATGGCGCGGCAGGTGCTCCGCCGCCCGCCCTATGATCCCATCGCCGACTTCACGCCCATCGCCCTTCTCGGCGGCGCGCCGCTGATCCTCGTCCTCTCTCCCAACCGGCCGCAGACAACCATCGCCGAGATCGTCGCCGACGCGCGTGCCCGGCCGGACAACTGGACCTTCGGCGCCTCCGCCCTCGGCTCGCCCGGGCACCTCGCGACGATCCTCTTCCTGAAGCTCGCGGGGCTCGACCTCGTCGTCGCACCCTATCGCGGCACCGCACCGGCCCTCACCGACGTGGCCGCGGGCAACGTGCAGATGATGATCGACCCTGTCCTCGCCCTGCTGCCGCTCGTGCAGAGCGGCGGCGTGAAAGGCATCGCCGTGACCACCCCCAGGCGCAGCTCCCTCGCCCCCTCCATCCCCACCTCCGCGGAGGAAGGCATGCCAGGGCTGGTCTTCTCGAGCTGGTACGGCCTCTGGGGTCCCAAGGGCCTGCCCGAACCGGTCGTCTCGCTGCTGAACGGACACCTCGGCGAGATCATGCGCGAACCCGCCACGGTGGAACGCTTCTCCGCCCTCGGCCTGGAGCCGATCTACTCCCCGCAAGAGGAGTTCGCGCGCTTCATCGACGCGGACGTGGCGCGGAACGCCGAACTCCTGCGAAGCGCCAACTTCCAGCCGGAGTGAGATCGGAAGGCGTCGCCGGAGAGGGCTCTGCCCTCTCCGGACCTCACCTGCCAAGGGCCTGAGGCCCTTGGATCCCCCTCTGGCTGCCGCGGATGCGGTGATCGGGGTTGGTTCTGGTTGTTGGCGCCCTTCCTGCGTGTGCAGTCGCCTCGGGTCCATGCCCCGAGGCGCACCGGCCGCAAGACATCTCCAACAAATAAAAGAAGATGATGGTGAGGGGTCCGGGGAGAGGAAGAATTCCTTCTTCCTCTCCCCGGAGACACGGGCGCCGGCTCCGCAGATCGAGCCGACTACCGCTCGATGTGCCGCGCCGCCGCGAGCCCGAGGATCATCCCCTGCAAGCGCCGCGCGACCTTGTCCCAGGACCGCGCCGCCAGCCAGGCGCGGGCCGAGGCCTGCACGGCCACCCGCGCCGCCGGGTCCGAGAGAAGGGCATTCAGGCCGCTGGCCAGGGCAGCCGCATCCGTTCCCTCGGCACGAAACACCGCGTCGCCGGCCTCTTCGAAAATGGGAATCGGCGTGACCATCACCGGCGGCCCGGCCACGAGCGCATCGCTCAGGGAACCGCTCCAGCTCTCCTTCGATGCGGGGTTCGGAAGAGCAATAACGGTGCAGCCGGAGAGGAGGAGGAGAGACTCGGCTGTTGGCAGGAAGTCCGTATGCCAGTCGATCGCGTCGGCCACGCCCTCCTCCTCCGCGATGAGGCGGCAGAGGGCGATTTCCTTCGTTGAGTCCGCCGTGCCGTAATCCGCGTTCACGAGGCGCAGGCGCAGTTCCGGCCAGCGGCGGCGAAGGACCGCCAGGGCCCGGATCAGCTCGCCGATGCCCTTGCCTGGGAGGAAGAAGCCGTAGCAGCCGATGACCGGCGGCCCCGCGGTTTCGGGCGGCAGGGGCAGCGGCGCCTTCATCCCGTGTGGCAGCAGGGCGACGTTGTCCGAGAGGCCGAGCGTGCGGAGGCGCCCGAGGTCGGCCACCGAATGAACCAGCACCCGGCCCGTGGTGGCCAGCACCTCGGCCATCCGGCGCCGAAGCGGCTCCTCCTGCTCCAGCAGGTGCTGCGTGTTGTGCAGGGCGACGAGAACGACGCGGTCCGCCACTGCGGGATCGGCGAGAAGGTCGTGCAGCGCCTCCCAGGGGATCAGCCCCGGCTGGTGCTCCACGACCACGGCATGCGGATCCTCCGCGACAATGGCCGCGGCGAGCGCGGAAAGGCTGGCGGGATCGCCGATGGTCCAGCAAGGCCGCGCCTCATGGACCGGCGTGCCGGATTGCCCCTCCTCCACCTTCCAGCGCCGGTCCGGCAGGATGACATGCGAGGCGATGTCCGGATGCGCGGGCATCGCGTGCACGAGCTGGCGCGTGTACTCCGCGACGCCGCAGCGCACCCCCCAACTCGTCACCCAGGCGACGCGCTGCGGCGGCCGGGGCGGCGCGAGGAGGAGGTCGAGCGACAGTTCCTCCAGGCGGCGCAGCAGCGGCGCGCGACGCAGCCGCTGCATCACCAGTTGGCGCGCCCGGCGTGTCCGCTCCGCCAGCATCGCGCGCCCGGCGGGGCTGCGAAGGTCGGCCACCATGCCGCGCAACGCCTCCACCAGGTCGTCCTCGTCCGGCTCGACCCAGAGCGAGCCCGAAGCCGCGACATGGCTACCGGAGGGCGCGAAGCGCCAGGCCAACAGCCGGGCCGTCTCCGCATCGCAGAAATCCATCTGCCCGCCATGGCCGGTGACAATCAGCGGCACCCCCGCTGCCATGGCCTCGGCCGCCGGCAGGTTGAACCCCTCCCCGCGCGTCGGCAGGACCATGGCATCGGCCCCGGCGAAGAGGGACCGCATCTCCTCCGCCGGCAGGTCGCGGTTGATCAGCTCGATGGCCGGCGCCTCCGGATCGGCCGCGCGCAGGGCGTCCAGGTCCTCGGGCATGGTGTTGTGCGGGTTGGGAAAACCTTTGATCACCAGCCGCACGGGATCGGCCCGCCGAAAGGCGCGGGCGAAGGCCCGCAGCAGCACGTCCGCCCCCTTGCGCGGGAAAAGCGAGGAGACGTGCAGGAAGGTGACCACGTCGGCCGGATCGGCCGGGCTCTCGTCCAGCCGGCCGCGCCGCCGCCCGATTTCCTCCATTCCCGTCAGATCCGGCGCGTGGCCGACGAGGCGGACCGGGATCGGCAGGCCGGAATCCACCAGCGCCTTCGCCACCACGGCGGTCGGCGCCAGCACCGCGCGGAAGCCGGCGGCCAGCGCGTCGATGGTGGCGGCAGGCAGGAGGGATTCCTCCCAGAACAGCATCGCGAGCGGCAGGTCGCCCGGCTCCTCCGGCAGGTGGACGGGGTAGTGCTGGCTGATCACCACCTCCGGCCCCGTCTCCGCCGGCCCACGCTGCACGAGCGGCCGGACCAGCGGCAGTTCCTCGGGCGGAATGCCCGAGATGTCGTCCGTCCGCGCGCCCTCCACCGGGCGCAGCCGCACATCGCCGGGCCGCTCCGCCTCGATCGCGAGGGCGAGCGTGCGGTTCACCGCCGCCAGGCTGTAGCTGCCGGAGGCGTGTCCGGTGACGGTGAAGCGCAGGTTCGGCCGCACCGCCTCCCGCGCCGAGCGGTCGAGCGGCGGCACCGCGCCCGCCATCGCCAGCGCCTCATTCAGCGCCGGAAGCTGGAGCGGCAGGGCGAAGCGCTCGACCGCCTCCCGCTGCGCCGCGACGAGCGCCGTGCGGGCTTCCGGATCGCGCACGAGTTCCAGCATCCGCGCGGCGACGCGCTCGGGGTCACGGCTGTCGAGCAGGCCGCCGGCCCCGCCGAGGATGTAGGGAATGGCGCCGCCGGGCCAGGCCAGCACCGGCAGGCCGTGCAGGATCGCCTCCATCAGTGGCAGGCCAAAGCCGTCGTGCCGGCTGAGCGAGACGAAGAGATCGGCCTCCGCGAGCCGGGCGTGCAACTCCTGCCTCGGGATGCGGCCGGTGATCACCACCTCCCCCTCCAGCCCTCCCTCGCGCAGCGCGTCGTCCAGCGCACGGAAGAGCGGCGCATCGGCCATATCGGCCCGGCCGACGAGCACGAGCTGGCAGGGCCGGTCCATCAGCGCCCGGAAGCGCGCATAGGCTTCGAGCAGGTCGCGCTGTCCCTTGGACTCGCTGATGCGGCCAATGAAGATCACGGTGAAGGGGCGCGCGCCGCCCGTGCGACGCTGGGCCGCCGCCTCGCGCCGCAGCGCCTCCAGGTCGAAGTGCAGCGCGCAGGCGCGCACGGGCGAATAGCCGAGCGCGCGCAGCTCGTTCGCGTGGAACTCGCCCTCCGCCAGCGCCGCGACGACCTGCGGCCGAAGCGCTTCGAGCTGCCCTCGCCCGAGCCGCGCGGCCGCCGCGGGCGCACCGCTCAGGAAGGCCGGCGGCGTGATGCTGTGGGAGAGAAGAACCTTCGGCGCCGCGGAGGCGAGCACGCGGCCGAATTCCTCGTCGCCGCCGGCGTGCCGCACGATCAGCACGTGGTCCGCGTGCAGCGGCAGTTCCTCCAGCAGCCGCAGCTCGCCTTTCAGGCGCTCCGCGCGGCGCTCCACGAAGATCTCGCTGCGATAGCCCAGGCCGCGCAGCAGACGACGCAGCATGAGCATCGCATCGAGCGCCCCGTCGTCGATGGCGGAGGAGGCGTGGACCTGGTGCACCGCCGTCAGCGGGCGCGGCGCGCGTCGCGAGGCCGCCATCGGGCTTTCGACCACCTCGGCCCGGGGCACCGCGGGCGGCGCCTCGGGCGCCGGCAGCGCGGGCTCGGCCGGTTGAAGGGAGAGGATCGGGCCCGGCGCGGGCCGCAGCGCCCGCCGGGCCACACGGATCGACCCGCGCAGGAGCCAGGACAGGCCTCTCCGCACGATCCGCCGCTGCACCGCCGCCTCACGCTCCATGGCCGCCAGGCTTTCGGTCAGGCCCCGGATATGCGCGTCCATCGCATCGTTATGGGCGCTCATGGCCGCAAGCTGCCCGTCGCGGAGGCGGATGGCCTCCTCCTGCTCCCTCTCGCGAAGGACCGCGGCCTCGCGCAGCGCCGCCATCTCGCGGGCGACGTCCAAGGCCTGGGCATAGGCCTCGCGGGCCGAGGCCTCCGCTACCGCCGCCCGGGCCGCCACGCCCGCCCTTTCCCCGGCCACGCCCCGGTCCGCCGCGCGGACGAAATCGTCAAAAACGTTAGCGGGCGTCGTGAAGTGCGGCGCAAGCTCCGCGAGCTTCTCCCGCGCGACATAGTAGCGGTTCAGCCCGTCGAAGAAGACATGGGCATAGCGGGCCTCGAGAAGGATCGGCTCCCATTCCTCGTGCGATGCGTGGGTGGACATCGGCCACGTCGCCTCGACGAGCACGATCCAGGGACGGAAGAGATCGAAGTCGCAGCCGGCCAGCACCGCCCGCTCCGCCCCCTCCGCGTCGATCTTGAGGAAGTGGATGACCGTCGGCGCGTGCTCGGCGAGAAGTGCCGAGAGCGGCCGAACGGGCACCTCCATCCTCTCGATCGCGAAGCCCTGGGCCGCGATCGCGGCGGTCAGATCCTCGCGCGTCGTGGAAAGCCCGGTGCCGGGGGCCGCGTAGAAGGTGGCCGTCCCCGCCCGCTCCCCCGCGGCGAGCTGAAGGTTCGTATCGCGCGGCCGTGCCTGCCGCAGCCGCTCGGCGAATTCCGGCAGGGGCTCGATGTTCAGGCCGCGCCAGCCGCGGTCATAGAAGGCGCGGGTGACCGAGTCATGTTCCGGGTCAGCCGCGCCCACATCCACGTAGAAGCCGGCTAACTCGTTCCTCAGCGCCCGCCAGAGAAGCACGTCCTCGAAGTTCTGGGCGTATGAGACGAACGGCATTCTTCTTCCCCGACCGGCGCCCCTTATAGGCCGCGGGGAAGAGCATCGATCAAGGCGCCGGGCCCTGGCGGCGCGGCCCGGGGTCAGATCGCGACCATCCTCTCCACGAGGTCGCGACAGGCGTCGAGCGCCGCCATGCCCCCTCCCCCGCTGCGGCTCTGGCCGCGGCGGCTTCAAGCCCGGCCGGAGCGCGGCGTAATGGAGCGGCACCACCTTCGACGGATCCGGCCCGACGCACGGGGCGGAAGGTATTGCCCTCGGGGAGGTGCACCCGCACCGTCTCCGCCTTCACGGTATCCACGACGAAGTGCGCCCGCGCCGCGCCGCGCCGCGCGACGGTGCTGCCCGGCAAGTGGAGCCCGGGGCGGCTGCCGGCAGAGGAACGTATCGCATTTACAACAGGAAGGGCCGTCGCTCCGCCTCCACCGGGCCAGGACTGAAGGGCCGCCGCCGGGAACGGAGTCCCTCTCCCCGGCGGCCAAAGGGTCAGAAGATCCCGCCAGCATCGACCAGCCGGGTCCGCGCGGCCGCCAGCCGGGCCGCGGCCGGAACCGTACGGGCCGCCAGCGCGAGCGCCCCCGGCGCGGTCTCCAGCAGCCTCGCCAGGGCTCCCGCCCAGCGCATCGGCCGATCCAGCCGCCGGTCCATCGCCCGGTGGAACCCGGAGGCGGGAACACCGCCGAGGATCGCCTGCGCGGCCGCGGTCCCGCCCGCCAGGGCCATCGCCATCCCGTCCCCGGCAAGGGAGGGCACCACCGCGAACTGGTCGCCGGCGCGGTAGAGGCCGGCCGGGGCGGCGGGCGCGTCGCGGTGGCGGAAGCCGTAGGGCACGCCGGCCACGGCAAGCGGCCGGTCCAGCAGGGGTTCCGCCCCCCGCAGAAGCCCCGACGCGAGGGCTGAGCCGGCGGCGACGCGGGCGAGCAGCGCCGCCGCATTCCGCGCCTCCGGCCCCGCCTCGTGAAGGGCGGCGCAGAGGTTCGCCTCCCCTCCCGCACCCTCCCCGCCGCGCGGCTGCAGCCCGGCATAGCCGCCGGCGAAGGGCAGCAGCACGACCGCCTCGTCCATCGGCGCTGCCAGCCGCAAGGGCAGCTTCAGGCCGAGGGACCCGCCGCGCGCGGCCCTCGCCTGCCCGCGAAGCTCGTGCTTTCCGGTGGCCAGTACCACCGTCGCGGCGCGCAGGATGGCACCATCGGAAAGGCGCAGCGACCAGCCGCCCCCCTCCGGCACCGCGCCGGCCACCGCGCGCCCGCGCAGCAGCACCGCGCCCGAAGCGCCGGCGGCCGAGAGAAGGGCCTCGTCCATGACCGTCCGGGGCAGGCTCCAGGCCGGGAAGGGCAGCGCCCAGGCCGCGTCCCACCCCCCCGCCGCCAGCCGTCCCCGGCGGATGGGCACGGCGCCTAGCCCCGGTAGCGGCAGCCCGAGGCCCTCCATCAGCGCCGCGGCATCCGGTCCCAGGAACTCGCCGCAAACCTTCTCGCGCGGCCCGGCCTCACGTTCCACCAGCGTGATGCGCGCCCCTGCCCGCGCGAGGGTGATGGCGGCGGCCGCGCCCGCCGGCCCGCCGCCGATCACCACCGTCCCGCTCACGCCCCGCCCTCTCCCGCGACGGTCCATCGGAAAGGAAAGGCCCAGCGCAACCTGGCCGGAACATCAGCGCGGGCGATCAGCCCCTCCCAATCCGCGCGCGAGAAGCCGCGGGCGATGGAGACGGTGCTGTCATGCACGACCATCGGATCCATCCGCAGCAGCCGCACCCCCGCCCAGACCGTCGCCCAGGGCAGCGGATGGCGGTGCAGGTCGCTGACGAACCATCCCAGCCGCGCCCGCGCGCCCATCCAGCGGAGGAAGCGGACCAGCGTCTCGTCGTCGAGATGATGGGTGAACAGCGCGCAGATCGCCGCGTCGAACCGCTCCTCGGCCGGGAGGTCGAAAAGGTCGGCCATGATCCAGCGGACGGGAAGCCCCGGGTGGCGCGCCCGCGCATGGGCCGCGGCATGGGGCGAGCGGTCGAGCGCGGCCAGCTCCACCGCCACGCCGCGCCGGGCGCCCCAGGCCGCTACCCTCGCCAGCATGTCCCCGCCGCCCGCGCCGACATCGAGCACGCTCATCCGCCGCGCCCCGGTCCGACGCGCCAGCGCATCGAGCCAGTGGAGCGTCGGGCGATAGGCAAGGCTCATCCGGTTGATGCGCTCGAGGTCCCGCAGCGCCGCGGAGAAGGCGGCGAAGTCCTGCGCGGCGTCGTCCATGATCTCCGGGGCGGAGGAGCGGGCACGCAGCATACCCGGTGCCGCTCAGACCGTCGCGAAGCGCATCGTCTCGGCCGAAAGGCCCGGCCCGAAGGCCATGGCGATCCCGCGCCGCCCCGGATCGCGCTCCGCCAGCATGGCCGCCAGCACGAACATCACGGTGGGGGAGGACATGTTGCCGTGCTCCGCCAGAACCGCGCGCGACTGGGCCAACGCGCCCTGCGGCGGCCGGCAGGACTCCTCCACCGCGTCGAGCACCGAGCGCCCGCCGGGATGCACGGCCCAGAGCTCGTAATCCCCCGCATCCAGCCCCGCGAGCAGCGCGGGCAGGCGCGGCGGCAGGGCGCGAAGAAGGCTTTTCGGCACCTCGCCCGAGAGGACCATGTCGAAGCCGTTGTCGCCCACGCGCCAGGCGATCTGCTCCTCGGCTTCCGGCATCAGGGCACAGCGGAATCCGTCCAGCCGCAGCCCCTCGGGATCGGCGCTGACAAGGGCGGCGGAGCAGCCGTCGCCGAAGAGCAGAAAGCAGAGAAGCTGCTCCACCTCCGGCCGCTCCTGGAGGTGCAATGTGCAGAGCTCAAGGTTCACGACCAGCACGCGCGCGGTTGGATCGGCGCGCACCGCCGCGTGCGCCAGCCGCAGCGCGACGATTGCCGCCTGGCAGCCCATGAATCCAACATTCGTGCGCGCGACGCTCTCATCGAGTCCGAGATGCGCGCTGATCGCGTGATCCAGCCCCGGCGCCGCGAACCCCGTGCAGGAGGCGACGACGAGATGAGTGATCCCCTCTCCCGGCGCCAGCGCGTCGATCGCCCGGAAGGCGAGCGCCGGCGCCTCGGCCTCCCAGCGCCGCATGCGGTCGCGGGTGGAGGGGAAGCGCCCCGATTCGTAGAAGCCTTCGGCATCCACGAGGCCCGGCCGCCCGTCCGGCTCCAGCACGCTCCAGCGGCGCTGGATACCGGCCCGGTCCGCCATGCGGGAGAAGAGGCGGCGCTCCCGGCCCTCGGGGATCAGCCCCTCCGCGAAGGCGCGGAAGGTGCCGTGGACCTCGTGGGCGGGGTTGGCGGTGCCGATGCGGTTGAGGAAGACAGGATGCATGCCCGATGCAACGTCGGGCCGATCCGCCGATTTGCGAGGCCTCGGAAACTTCGCGCCCGCACACGAGGGCGGCACCGCGGCCCCGGCACGTGCGGGGCCGCGATGAGGACTACCGGAAGCTCGGCCCCGGCGCCTTGCGGACGCGACGGTTGACCTCCTCGGCGGAGGCGATCCCCCCCTCCCAGAAGTCGTCGATCAGGTCACGGTTGGCCATCACCCAGGCCGAGACGCGCTCGAAGTCGCTCTGCCCCAGGCCGCCGCTCACCTGCATGATGATCGGCTCCACCATGAGGATCGTCAGGCGGTCCGTGTCGAGGCGCGCGCCGGGCGTCACGCCGACGAGGATGTTCTCGTCCCCGTGGCCGCGGCGCAGCCAGACCACCTGCGGCAGGCCCGTGAGATGCGAGCGCAACCGGATCATGTCGTCGTTGATCTGGTCCACCGCCCCCTGATCGGGCTGGTCGTCGCGGCGCGGCCGGCGCTCGTCCCGAACCCGATCGTCGCGCGGACGGTCGTCACGGTAACGCTCCTCGCGGGGCCTTTCGTCCCGGGGGCGGTCCTCACGGGACCGCTCCTCGCGCGGGCGATCTTCCCGCGGACGCTCCTCGCGCGCTTCGCGCGGACGCTCATCCCTCGGACGATCTTCGCGCGGCCGCTCGTCACGAGGATGCTCTTCTCGCGCGCGCGGCTCGTCGCGCGGGCGATCCTCCTGCGGGCGGGGCGGGGCGGGAACAGGCGGCGGCTCAGGCGCCTCGACCGGCGCGGGCGGCTCGGCAGCCACCGGCTCGGGGGCCGCCGGCCGCGCGCGGCGAACGCTCACGCCGTCGTCGTCCACGGCCAGTTCAATCGACAGGTCCGCCTCGAAGACGAGCCGCAGCGCCGATTCGAAGGCCTCGCGGAAACCTGCGGCATCGACGCCGGGCGCGCCGAAACGCGCCATCAGGTCCGCCCATGGCGCGGTGAAGGTGCCGTCCTCGCCCGTGCGCGCCAGCACCTCCCGCGTCCAGGCATGGGCGTCCATCGCCTCCGCCGAGGCGGAGAGGGCGCGGAGGATGCCGCGGTCAAGCGCCACCGCGTTCTCCCCGAGGCTCGCGAGGAAGCGGGCGTTAAGCTTCACGGAAGCCGGCCAGGTGCCGCCGCGTGGGCGGCTGCGGGCATCGAGGACCGAAAGCTCCGGCCCGTCATCGACGCTGACGACGATCCGCGCGGTGAGCATCCGCTCCGCCTGCTCGGCCAGCGGCGCCGCCGCGCCCTCGCTCAGCCCCATGCGCGCGGCCAGTGCCGCGGCGTCGGCGCCGAGCGCGACCGTCGGGCTTCCCGCGCGCAGCGCGGAGTCGCAGAGGAAGGAGAGCAGCAGGCGCAGGCCCGGCCCGTCCGGCAGCGTCTCGCCGGCCGTGCCCGGAGAGATCCGGAGAGCGGCGTCGCTTCCTTCACGCCGCCACGCCTCCTGTCCGGGCGCAACGGGAAGGCCGAGGCGGCAGAAAGCAGCGTGCTGCCAGAGCACGTTCTCGGGCGCGGACGCGCGATCGGTTTCCGCCGCGACGGGAGGATCGTTACGTGTCGTCATGGGCGGGCGGGATTCAAACTCAAAGTGAGGAAGGATGGCCGCAGGACAGGCGGCGGAGTCGAGCGGCCTGACAAGGGCCAGATAATTGCCGCAGGCCCCCGGGGCAACCCCGACGCGGTCAAATCCGGCGCTCACCCCCTGCAGCGAGGCCCGAAAAGTGGCTCCAGAAACGAAGCGAGCCCCACCGGAGGGTGGGGCTCGTCGAAGCTGGCCGGAACATTTCCGCTGAAACGGGCCTCAGACGGCTTCCTTCAGCTCCTTGGCCGGACGGAAGGCGATCTTCTTGCTCGCCGCGATCTCGATCTGCTGGCCGGTGGCCGGGTTGCGGCCCATCCGGGCCGGGCGGGACTTCACCTCGAGGATGCCGAGGCCGTTGATGCGGATCTTGTCCCCGGCCTTCAGGTGGTCGGCGAGCGACTGCACGAAGTCGTTCACCAGGGTCTCCGCCTGCTTCTTCGGCATCTCATGCGTCTCGGCGAGGCCGGCCGCGAGCTGCTTCAGGCTGACCACCGCCGCCGCCGCCTTCGCGGGGGCCTTGTCTGCCGAAGCCTGGGCCGCAGGAGCCTTAGCCGCCGCAGGCTTCTTGGGTGCCGCTGCCTTCGCCATGTGAAACCGCCTGTCTGTTGCGCTTAGTCGGCGAAGTCACCACGAAGTCCGCAGCCCAACAAGGGCCAAGGCGGCTTTTCACCTCAGGCCGGGCCGAAAATCGGCATCCGTGCCACAGTGTGGGACGTCACGCTTCCGGCACGTTATTCCGAAGCTCCGCCAGCCAGGCCGCCGCGTTCCCGTCCGAGGGTGCCCGCCAGTCCCCACGCGGGGAGAGCGAGCCCCCGGCCGCGACCTTCGGCCCGTTCGGCAGGGCGGAGCGCTTGAACTGGCTGAAGCCGAAGAAGCGGGAGAGGAATACCTCCATCCAGTGGCGGATCTCGGGTAGCGCGAAGGCCCGGCGGCGCTCCTCTGGGAAGTGCGGCAGCCAGAAGCCACGGGCCGCGTCCGACCAGGCGCGCTCGGCCATGAAGGCGATCTTCGACGGCAGGAAACCGTGGCGCAGCACGTAAAAGAGCGTGAAATCCTGCAGCGCGTAGGGCCCGATCTTCGATTCGGTGCTCTGGATCGCCCCGCCCGCATCGGCTGGCACCAGTTCCGGCGAGATCTCGGTGCCGAGGATGTCCACGAGTACGGCGGAGACCTCCACGTCGAAGAGCCCGGTCTCCGCCACCCAGCGGATGAGGTGCTGGATCAGGGTCTTCGGCACGCCGCCATTGACGTTGTAGTGCGACATCTGGTCGCCCACGCCATAGGTGCACCAGCCCAGCGCCAACTCCGACAGGTCGCCCGTGCCGAGCACGATGCCGCCCTCGTTGTTCGCGGCACGGAAGAGGTAGTCGGTGCGAAGCCCCGCCTGGACGTTCTCGAAGGTCACGTCATAGACGGGCTCGCCGCCCGCGAACCGGTGGCCAAGATCGGACAGCATCTGCCGGGCGGCGGGCCGGATATCGAGCTCCCGTACGGTGATCCCAAGCGAGGCCATCAACCGGTGGGCGCTGCTCTTCGTGCCCTCGCTCGTCGCGAAGCCGGGCATGGTGTAGCCGATGATGTCAGTGCGCGGCCGCCCCATGCGGTCCATCGCCCGCGCCGCCACGATCAGCGCCTGCGTCGAGTCGAGCCCGCCCGAGACCCCGATCACGATCTTCGGGTTCCCGATCGCCCCCAGCCGCTGCATGAGGCCCGAGACCTGGATGGCATAGGCCTCGTAGCAGTCCTGCGAGAGGCGGGCGGGATCGGCGGGCACGAAGGGAAAGCGCTCGATCCGGCGCTCGAGGCCGAGATCCTCCATCGGCGGGTCCAGCCGGAAGGTGATGCGCCGGAAGGGCCGGGCGTGCAGGCGACGGTTATCGTCGAAGGTGCCCTGCCGCGCCCGCTCCTGCCGCAGCAGGTCGAGGTCGGCATCCGCGATCGCGACCTGCTGACCCGAGGGGAAACGCTCGCTCTCCACCAGGGTCGCGCCGTTCTCGTAGATCGAGACCTGCCCGTCCCAGGCAAGGTCCGTCGTCGATTCGCCCGCCCCCGCCGCGGCATAGACATAGGCCGCGAGGCAGCGCGCGGATTGCGAGGCGCAGAGCAGCCGCCGCGTGTCCGCCTTGCCGATGGTGATGTTGCTGGCCGAGAGATTGGCCAGCACCGTGGCCCCCGCCAACGCGCCGTCGTTGCTCGGCGGGCTCGGCACCCAGAGGTCCTCGCAAACCTCGGCATGGATCACCAGGCCGCGCAGGTCCTCGGCCTCGAAGAGAAGGTCAGGGCCGAAAGGAGCCTCCAGCATGCCTATCCGGATCGTGCCGCCCTCGGTGCCAGTGCCCGAGGCGAAGTGGCGGCGCTCGTAGAACTCGCGGTAGTTCGGCAGGTGGATCTTCGGCACCACGCCCAGCAGCCGGCCGCGGTGGATCGCCAGCGCGCAGTTGTAGAGCCGCCCCTCGTGCCGCAGCGGCGCGCCCACCAGCAGCACCGGCAGCAGGTCAGCCGATTCCATGACGATCCGCGCGACCGCCGCCTCGACGGCGTCGAGCAGCACGTCCTGCAGCAGCAGGTCGTCGATCGAGTAGCCGGAGAGGCCGAGTTCCGGGAAGACGGCGACCGCCACCCCGCGCGCGTGGAGGTCCCGCGCGGCGGCGAGGACCGCCTCCGCGTTTGCCGCCGGGTTCGCCAGCGAGACCTGGGGGGTGCAGGCCGCGAGGCGCGCGAAGCCGTGACGGTAGAGGGAGTGGAAGCTCATGGTGCGGGGTGAACGATCCTGAAGCCCGGGCGTTGGCCGGAAAGAAGCATCGCCGCCCACCCCGGCGCAGCACAACCCCAACGTAGCAAGGGCCCGACGCAGCGAGAGCCCGACGCAGCAGGAGCCTGGCCGCCCCAGCCCTCCCCGCCGCGCCGTAGGGCGGCGGCGGCTGGACCGGAACCGCACCGAATGCCCGATTCCCTCGCCCTGACCCGTCCCATCCAAGCGACCACCGATCCCGCCCCTCCCCCGGAGCGCCCGGCCTCCCGCCGCGTGGTGATGACGGGCGCGCTGCTCTCGATCCTCCTCGCCTCGCTCGACCAGAACATCGTCAACACCGCCCTCCCCCGCATCGTGTCGGACCTGGGCGGGATGGCGCATCTCTCCTGGGTGGTGACGGCCTTCATGCTGTCCTCCACCGTCACGACGCCGCTCTACGGGAAGCTTTCCGATACCTATGGGCGGCGGAAGATGTTCCTCGTGGCGATCGGGCTCTTCCTCGCGGGCTCGCTGCTCTGCGGCACGGCGGGATCCATGGGGCAGCTCATCCTCTTCCGCGCGCTGCAGGGGCTGGGCGCGGGCGGGCTGATGGTGCTGGCCCAGGCCTCGGTCGGCGATGTCGTCTCCCCACGGGAGCGGCCGCGCTACCAGGGGCTCTTCACCGGCACCTTCGCGCTGGCGAGCGTCGCCGGGCCGCTGCTGGGCGGGATCATCACCTCCACCCTCTCCTGGCGCTGGGTCTTCTACGTGAACCTGCCGCTCGGCGCGATCGCGCTGCTGCTGATCGGGTTCGGCCTCCGCGCTCCGGCGGCGAAGCGCAAGCGCCCGCTGGACATCCTCGGCACGGTCCTGATGGCCGCCGGCACGACGGCACTGCTGCTCTTCCTCGCCTGGGGCGGGGTGGAGTTCCCCTGGGTCTCCGCCGTCTCTGCCGGCGGTGCGGCCCTGGTGATCGCCCTTTTCGCCGCCTTCCTCTGGCGCGAGACGCGGGCGGAGGACCCGCTCGTCCGCCTCGGCCTCTTCCGCAACCCGGTCTTCGCGCGCGGCGTCAGCGTGGGCGGGATGATGGTCTTCGCCATGCTCGGCTCGACGGTCTTCCTGCCCCTCTACTTCCAGCTCGTCCTCGGGATGAGCCCGGCGCGGGCGGGGGCGATGATGCTGCCGCAGGTGATCGGCATGGTGCTCACCTCCATCTTCGGCGGGCGCGCGGCGGCACGGCTCGGGCGCAACAAGGGCTTCCTCATGGCGGGCCTCCTGTTGGAGGCGGTGGCGCTGGCGGGCCTGGCCGCCCTCGCCTGGCTAGCGGCGCCGGCCTGGGCCTTCCTGATCGCCATGGGCGCGCTCGGCCTCGGCATGGGAATGGGCATGCCCAACCTGACCACCGCCGTGCAGAACGCCGTCGCCTACAAGGAACTCGGCGCGGCGACGGGCGCCATGACCTTCATGCGCTCCCTCGGCGGCGCGGTGGGGGTTGCCTGTTCGGGCGCCATCCTCTCGGCCCGGCTGGCGGGGCCGGTGGACGTAGAGGGCCTGACACGCGGGGGCGCCGAGGCGCTTGCCGCCCTCAGCCCTGCGCAGCACGCCATGCTGGCCGAGGCCTACCGCACCGCCCTCACGGGCTGCTTCGCCCTTAGCGGCGTTGTGATGACCGCGGCCTTCCTGCTGGTCATCGGCCTGCCCGAGCAGAAGCTGCGCAGCACCGTCGAGGAAGGGGCGGCCTGACCGGCCGATACCCGCCGCCCGCTCGGGCGTTTCAGGCGGGCATCGGAAGGAAGGGCCACCCCATGGACGGGCGCGAGAAGGACGAGACCCTGGAGGAGCGGACGCGCCGGCTGGAACGCCAGGCGGTCCACCCCGAGGACGAGCTGCGCAAGTCCCCCGAGGAGGCCGAGGAGCGGCTGGACGTTCCGGAAGAGGCCCCCTCCCCGCCCGCCCGGCGCTGACCCGCGGGCGGCGGTGTCGCCGCCCCGCCCCACCCGTGGTAGGGCGGCCCCATGCTGCCGCCCGACCTCGCCACCGCCCGCCGCATCGTCGTCAAGATCGGCTCCGCCCTCGTCGTGGACCCGGCGACCGCGGCCCCGCGCGCGGACTGGCTCGCCTCCGTCGCCGAGGACGCCGCGCGGCTGCGCGCCGGGGGTGCGGAGGTGGTGCTCGTCTCCTCCGGCGCCGTTGCCCTCGCCCGCCACACCCTCGGCCTCACCCGCCGCTCCCTCCGCCTGGAGGAGAAGCAGGCGGCGGCGGCCGTCGGCCAGATCCGCCTTGCCGGCGCCTGGCAGGGGGCGCTGGCCGGCCACGGCATGACCGCTGCCCAGGTGCTGCTCACGCTGGAGGACAGCGAGGACCGCCGCCGCTACCTCAACGCGCGCGAGACGCTGCGCACGCTGCTCGGCCTCGGCTGCGTGCCCGTCATCAACGAGAACGACACGGTGGCGACGGCCGAGATCCGCTTTGGCGACAACGATCGCCTCGCCGCCCGGGTCGCCGAGATGATCGAGGCAGACGCGCTCGTGCTGCTCTCCGACATCGACGGCCTCTACACCGCCGACCCCCGCCGCGACCCCGAGGCGCGCCACCTGCCGGTGGTGGAGCGGATCACGGAGGAGATCATGGCCATGGGGGGCGAGCCGCCGCCCGGCTACTCCTCCGGTGGGATGCGCACGAAGCTCATCGCGGCGCGGATCGCCACCGGCGCAGGCTGCGCCATGGCGATCGCGCTGGGCTCGGCGCCCAACCCTCTCTCCTCTATGCTGGCGGGCGCGCCCTGCACCTGGTTCCTGCCGGCACCCGAGGGCCGCTCGGCGCGGAAGAGCTGGATCGCGGGCTCGCTCGCCCCGCTCGGCCGGCTGGTGGTGGACGACGGCGCCGCGCGGGCGCTGGCGGACGGCCGTTCCCTCCTCCCGGCGGGCGTGCGCGAAGTGGAGGGCCGTTTCGACCGCGGTGATCCCGTTTCCGTGCGGGACACCGATGGGCGCGAGCTCGCCCGCGGCCTTTCGGCGTATGACTCCGAAAGCGCTCGCCGCATCGCCGGCCGCCGGAGCGCCGAGATCGAGGCGATCCTCGGCTGGCGCGGGCGCGACGTGATCGTGCACCGCGACGACATGGTTCTTATCTAAGGAGCACGCCGGATGGACAAGGACGAGCTGACCGCCTGGGCCCTGAAGAACGGCTGGCAGGTCATGGCCGGCGCCCCGAGCCTCACCAAGCCCTCCAACCCGAAGGAGGCCATCGTCCGGATGGCCTTCAAGGCAACGGTGGTGAACCTCGAGGTGAAGAAGCCCGCCGGGAAGTGGGAGAAGGTCTCGGGCGAGGCCTATGGCAAGATCCAGCCTGACCCCGACACGGGCGTGCCCCAGGGCCTCGGCTTCGAGA
The DNA here is from genome assembly GCF_000711725.1 of Roseomonas aerilata DSM 19363. GTDB lineage: Bacteria > Pseudomonadota > Alphaproteobacteria > Acetobacterales > Acetobacteraceae > Roseomonas > Roseomonas aerilata. Next base: position 147,389 of record NZ_JONP01000006.1, read on the forward strand.
AGATCCCGAGCTTCTCCATGCTGATGCAGGAGAACAAGGACGCCCAGGTCTTCGCCAGCATGGGCGGGATGGGCAAGCGGCGCTGAGGCGCGCTCAGCCCGCCAGCAGCTTCACCCGCGCGGCGTCCAGCGCCAGCGCCGCGCGGCCGCCGACCGCCAGATGCCCCTCGCCCCCCGTATGCGGGGCGTCCACCAGCACCTCCGCCCCCGCCACGCGCACGCCGTAGCGGATGGAGGCGCCGAGGAACTCCCGGTGCGTCACCTCCCCCTCCAGCAAGCGGCGGCCGGGCGCCTCCGCACCCAGGGGAAGCAGCGCCACGTCCTGCGGACGGAACATCAGCCGGGCGCCGGGCGGCACGTCCAGGCCGGTCGGCAGGGGAATGCGCGTGCCGCCGTCGATCTCGAAGGCGCTCGTCGCACCGTCGCGCAGAACCTTGCCCGGCATGATGTTGGCGGTGCCGAGAAAGCCCGCGACGAAGAGGTTGGCGGGATGGTCGTAGAGCTCCATCGGCGTGCCGACCTGCTGCACCACGCCGTCGTTCATCACGGCGATCCGGTCGCAGACGGTATTCGCCTCCTCCTGGTCGTGGGTGACGAAGATGGTGGTCAGGCGCAGGCGCTGCTGCATCTCGCGCAGCTCCCGCCGCACCTGCACGCGCAGGCGGGCGTCGAGGTTCGACAGGGGCTCGTCCAGCAGCAGCACCTTCGGCCGCACCGCGACCGTGCGGGCCAGCGCCACCCGCTGTTGCTGCCCGCCCGAGAGCTGCGAGGGGCGGCGATCCCCCATGCCCTCCAGCCCGACCCGCGCCAGCGCCGCCTCCACGCGCCCCGCGATCTCCGCCCGCGCCACGCGCCGTTCCTCCAACCCGAAGGCGACGTTGCGGCGCACGGTCATGTGCGGCCAGAGGGCGTAAGACTGGAACACCATCCCCACGTCGCGCTTCCAGGGCGGCAGGTTCGAGATGTCGGCGCCCCCCACCAGCACCCGCCCGCGCTGCGCCTGGTTGAACCCCGCAATCAGCCGGAGCAGCGTCGTCTTGCCGCAGCCGGAAGGGCCGAGGAAGGCGAAGAACTCGCCCGGCCGTATCTCGAGGTTAACGTCGCGCAGCACGCGGGTGGCGCCGTAGGAAAGGTCCACCCCCTCCACCCGGATGCCCGCGGGCTCGCGCGCCAGGATGTCGCTCATGCGCTTTCCTTCCCGCCGCGTGCGGTCACCAGGTGCGAGACGAGAGTGGACAGGCCGACGATGACCACCGCGATGATCCCCAGCGCCGCCCCTGCCCCGCGCCCGGCCGGCGACTGCATGAAGACGTAAAGCCCATAGGCCAGCGGCGCATCGGCATTGGATTGCACGAGCATCAGCGTCGCCGAGAGCTCCACCGCCGCCGTCGCGAAGGAGGTGACGAAGCCGGCCGCGATCCCGCCGGCCATTAGCGGCAGCACGATCCGGCGCACCACCCGCAGCCGCCGCGCGCCGAGGTTCTCGGCCGCTTCCTCCAGGCTCGATGAAATCTGCTGGAGCGCCGCCGTGCAGGCCCGAAGCGCATAGGGCAGCCGCCGCACGGCCAGCGCCAGCACGATGATCCCCCAGAAGGCCGCGAGCGAGGTGCCATCCGGCAGGGTCACGCCGAAATAGGTGCGGAGGTACCCGATGCCCAGCACCAGCCCCGGCACCGCCAGCGCCGACATGGCCAGGTAGTCCAGCCAGCGCGCGCCCACCATGCGCGTCCGCAGCACGAGATAGGCGATGGCCGTGCCGATCACCACGTCGATCAGCCCGGCAAGCCCGGCATAGACGAGCGTGTTGGTGATGTACTGTGAGCTTTCGGCAAAAACCCGCGTGTAGTGCGCCAGCGTGTAGCCATCCGGCAGCGGCGCGAAGGACCAGATCGTGGCGATGGAGAGCAGAAACAGCCCGAGATGAGGCGCCAGCACGAGCGCGAGGATGGTGAGGATCAGCGCATAGGCCGCCAACGCCTGCCCTCGCGGCAGCCGCCGCCGCGCGAGCCCTCCCCCGCCCCGCTGTACCGTCGCGTAGTCCCGCCCGCGCAGCGCCAGCGACGATACCCAGAGCGACAGCACGGAGAACAGGATCAGCACGACTGAGATGACGTAGCCGATCGGGTCCTCCAGCCCCACGGAGGTGATCCGCAGATAGGCCTGGGGCGCCAACATCTCGCGCACGTTCAGCAGCAGCGGCGTCGCCAGGTCGTCGAAGACCTTGATGAAGACGAGGCTGGCGCCGGCGACGTAGCCTGGCATGGCCAGCGGTAGCACGATGCGTCGGAACAGGCGGAACCCGTGGCTGCCGAGGTTCTGCGCCGCCTCCTCCATCGATCGATCGATGTTCCGCAGGCTGGTGGAGAGGTTGAGCAGGATGAAGGGAAAGTAGTGGATGGACTGGACGAAGATCACCCCGTTCAGCCCCTCCATGAAGGGGATGTTGATGTCGAAGTAATCGCCCAACAGCAGGTTCAAGCTGCCACTGCGGCCGAACAGCAGCCCCATCGCCACCGCCCCCGCGAAAGGCGGCATGATCAGCGGCAGCACGCCCAGGGTTTGCACGAGCACGGCGCCGCGAAATTCGAACCGCGTAGTGAAATAGGCCAGCGGCAGCGCGATCAGGCTCGCCACCACCACGGACATGAGGGAGACGTAGAGGGAGTTCCAGAAGCTCCGCATGAAGAGGTCGTTGGACAGAAAGTCCCCGACATGGGCGAGCGTGAAACCGCCCGTCGCCCGGTCCTGAAAGGCGACGGTGATCACCGTCAGCACCGGCACCACCAGGAAGGCGATGAGGAACACCGCGACCAGCCCGAAGGCCACCGCCTCCCCCGGCCGCGCCGCCCATCGGCGCAGGCGGGCGGCGGGCGGGGTGGCGGCGGTCGCCTCGGTGGCGGCGAGGCTCACCCGGCAGCCTTCGCAGCGTCCGCAGCCTTGGCGGCGGCGGCGGTGTACTTGTCCCGCGCGAAGCCGGCCCAGCGCTGCTCCAGCTCGGCCTGGCGCGGTCCCGGCCCGCCACGGCCGGAGAAGGAGCCGGCCACTGCGTCCGATGCCGCCTCATCGGCCGTCACGGGCATGGCGGCGATGAGCGCTCGCGCCTCTTCCAGTAGGGCGCGGGCCTGCGGGTTGTCCCGCCGCGCCAGCCGCGTCTCGACATCGCCGATCGCCTTGGTCGCGCGCTTCAACCCCTCAAGATTGGTGCCGACGAGCTGGTCGTAGAGCGCATCCACCACCGCGTAGCGCCGCTCCGACACGCCGAGGTCGAAGCGGAAGTTCGGCAGGCCGATGGTGCCGTTGAACGGATTGGGATAGCCGGGAGGCGCCTTCGCATAGACCGCCGGGTTCACCGGAAGCCGCCGGATCGTCGGTTCCAGCAGGATCTCCTGCCCCTGCACCGAGAGCAGGAAGTCGATGAAGGCCCGCGCGCCCGCCGTGTTCGGCGCGTTCTTCACCACCGCGATGTTGGCCGGCACCACCGTGGTCACGGAGGGGTAGGCGAACTTCACCGGAAAGCCCGCGCCCTGGGCGGAGAAGGCGAAAAAGTCGATCACGATGCCGATGCCGACCTGCCCGGAATTCACCGCGTCCGGCACACCGAAGGAGCGCTCCGTGATCTGGCGGAGGTTGCCCGAGAAGCCCTTGATCGTCGCCCAACCCTTCTCCCAGCCCTCGCCCTGCAGGATCGTCTCGACCGTCAGGTGCGTGGTGCCGGAGCGGGACGGCGCGGTGATGATGATGTGATCGTGATAGGCGGGCTTCGCGAGGTCCGCCCATTCCTTGGGCTCCGGCAGGCGGTTCGCGCGCATGTAGCGCTCGTTCCACATGATGCCGTAGCCGGAGGCCGCGAAGCCCGTGACGAAACCCTCGGGGTCGTTGATCGCGTAGGGACCGATGGTATCGGGGATGCCCTGCGTCTGCGGCCTGTAGGCCTCCAGCAGCCCCGCCTTCTTCAGCACCTCGAAGGCGTCGGGGGCGGAGGCCCAAAAGAGATCCACCGCGTTGTTGCTGCGCGTCTCCTGCACGAAGCGCACGCCGGCGGTGGTGTTGCGGCTCTGCACCTCCAGCGTGGTGCCGGGATGGGCGGCCTCGAAGGCGCGCTTGAAGGGGGCCGTGACATCGTTGGAGAAAGAGGTGACCACCGTCACCTTGCCGGACACACCCTGGGCGCGCGCGGCGCCGGAAAGGGACGCGGCGGCCGCGGCGGCCAGGGCACGGCGGCCCAGCACCGGTTGGGTGAAGCGCATGGTTCCCTCCGTTGCATTCTCTGATGCATCCTGGTTCTCGGGCAGGCCGGCAGCGCTGGCAAGCCTGGGTGGCGGGGCAGCCCCCGGCGCGCCGCGCTTCCACCGGGCACCCGGCGGCGCTACCGATACGGTCATGAACGCGATCACCGATCCCGCGGCGGATTCCGCCGCCATCGCCCGCGCCGCGCTGGAAGGGGCCGCCCAGGCCGCCCGCGCCGCCGCAACCGTGCTCTCGCGTGCCCCGCGACCGGTGAAGGACCTCGCGCTCACCACCGCCGCTGCCAGCCTCCGCGCCCGGAGCGCCGAGATCCTGGCCGCCAATGCCGCCGACCTCGCCGCCGCGCCCGAGCTAACGGACGCCTTCCGCGACCGCCTCACCCTCACCCCCGCCCGCATCGAGGCGATGGCCGTGGGGCTGGAGGAGGTGGCGGCCCTGCCGGACCCCGTGGGCCGCGTGCTGGCGGAATGGACCCGCCCCAACGGCCTCGTCTTCCGCCGCGTGGCGCAGCCCATCGGCGTGATCGGCATGATCTACGAGAGCCGGCCGAATGTGGGCGCCGATGCCGCCGCCCTCTGCCTCAAGGCCGGCAGCCCCGTCATTCTCCGCGGCGGGCGGGAGAGCCTGAACAGCGCCGCCGCCATCCACGCCTGCATCCTCGACGGGCTGCGCGCCGCGGGGCTGCCCGAGGCCTGCGTCGCCACCGCCCCGAACACGGACCGCGCCTTCGTCGGCGCCATGCTGCGCGCCGCGGGGCTGATCGACCTCATCATCCCCCGCGGCGGCAAGGGCCTGGTGACCCGCGTGCTGGAGGAGGCGCGCGTGCCTGTCCTCGCCCATGCCGAGGGTCTCTGCCACACCTATGTCCACGAGGGCGCCGACCACGGCATGGCCCGCAGCGTCCTCGCCAACGCCAAGATGCGCCGCACCGGCGTCTGCGGCTCGACCGAGACGCTGCTGATCGACCGCGCCATCGCCCCCGACCTCCTGCCGCTGCTGGTGGGCGATCTTCGCGCCCTCGGCTGCGACTTCCGCGCGGACGAGGCGGCGCGCGCCATCCTGCCCGCGCTGCCCGCGGCGTCCGAGGCCGACTTCTCCACCGAGTGGCTCGCCCCGGTCCTCAACGTCGCGGTGGTGGACGGTGTCGAGTCGGCGCTCGACCACATCCGGCGGCACGGCAGCGAGCACACCGAGGCGATCATCACCGAGGACGCGGGGGCCGCTCAGGCCTTCCTCGACGGGCTCGGCTCGGCGGTCGGGCTCTGGAACGCCTCCACCCAGTTCTGCGACGGCGGCGAGTTCGGCTTCGGCGCCGAGATCGGCATCGCCACCGGCCGCCTGCACGCCCGCGGCCCCGTCGGCTTGGAGCAGCTCTGCACCTGGCGCTACCATGTGATCGGGACCGGCCAGGTTCGCCCCTGACCGCCCGCCACGGGAAGGAAAGAGAACCATGCGCCGCCCTGCCCTGCTCGCCGCAACGGCCCTCCTCGCCGCGCCCCTGACCGCGGCGGGTGCCCTCGCGGCCTGCCCGAGCGACGCGGATGTCGCGCGCATGGCCGGCGACATCCTCGCCAGCCGTCCCGCCCAGGGCTACGGCCCGAACCTCTCGATGGAGGACGCCACCTGCGCGCGGGAGAAGCTCGTGCCGATCCTCGCGCGGGAACTCGGCGCGCCCGTCGGCTACAAGGTCGGGCTGACCAACGCCGCCGCCCAGCAGCGCTTCGGCCTGCCGCACCCCATCCGCGGCACCATCTATCAAGCAACCATTCGCGCCCACGGCACGGCCGCGAGCCCGGCCGAGGTGCGGCACGACTTCGGTGCCCTCCCGAATGTCGAGGCCGACCTCCTCGTCCGCGTGCGGGACGAAGGGATCAACGAGGCCGGCGCGGACCGGGTGCAGATCCTGCGCCACCTCGACCAGGTGATCCCCTTCATCGAGATGCCGGACCTCGTCTTCGCCCAGGGGCAGATGACCGGCACGAATCTCGTGGCCGCGAATGTCGGCGCCCGCCTCGGCGTGCTCGGCGATCCCATCCCGGCGGAGGCCACGCCGGACTTCGCGGCGCGGCTGGCGAGCATGACGGTGATTCTGGCAACCGATCAGAAGGAGCTCTCCCGCGCCCCCGGCAGCGCGCTGCTCGGCCACCCGCTGGACGTCATCCCCTGGCTGGTGGAGGACCTGAAGCGCGACGGCCGCCGCCTGCGCGCGGGCGAAATCATCTCGCTCGGCGGCTTCTCCGCCGCCACCCCGACCGAGGCGGGGCGCACCTTCACCGTCACCTACCAGGGGCTCGTCGCGCAGCCCGTCACCGTCGCGGTGCGCACGCCCTGAGCCTTTCGCCCTCCGGCGGCGCGGTCTGAAGCCTTGCCGCCGCCCGTCCTCCCCTTCGACCGCGCCCTGGCGCCGCGCCCGTCCACCCTCTCCCACCGCAAACCAGGGCGATGGGGCGACAGGCGGCGCGTGCGCATCGGCCTGCTCGGCGGCTCCTTCAACCCCGCCCATCCCGGCCACCGCCACGTCGCGGAGATGGCCCGCCACGTCCTGCGGCTGGACGAGGTCTGGCTGCTCGTCTCCCCCGGCAACCCGCTGAAGTCCGGCGACGGCATGGCCCCTTTCGCGGAACGCTTCGACTCGGCCCGCCGCATCGCCGACGGCCGCCACGTGATCGCGGCCGATATCGAAGCGCGGCTGGGCCTGCGCCAGACCGAACGCACCCTCGCGCGGCTCCGCCGCCTCTTCCCGCGCGCGCGCTTCGTCTGGATCATGGGGGCGGACAACCTCGTGCAGCTGCCGCGCTGGCGCCGCTGGCGGCGGCTGGCGAAGCGCACGCCCATGGCCGTGCTGCCGCGGCCGGGCTACACGCGCCGCGCCCTGCACGGGGCGGCGGCGACGGCGCTGCGCCACCATCGCAGGGCTTGCGGCGCGCTGCTGTCGGGCGCATCCCCCTCCACCGGCGGGCAGGCCGGGCGCGCCCACGCCGGCTGGTGCCTCATCCCGGCGCGCGAGCACCCGGCGAGCGCCACCGCCATCCGGGCGCTCCGCGCCATCGCAACCGCGCCCGCCTCGCCCCATTCAATCAACGAACCCTCGGCCCCGGCCCTCCGGCCTGCCGAGGTCTGACAACGCCATCGCGCCCTGGCCACCATCCCCTGGGCGCGTAGAAACCCAACGCGCCCCGCGCGCATCAAGAAAGGAGCCGGACATGGCCCGCCCCCCGAAGGACCCGCCCCGCCCCGCCGCCCGCGGCACCGCCTCGCGTACAGGCACCCGCGCAGCCGGCGCCACGACCACCCGCAAGGCGCCCGCCGCCCGCGGAACCGCCACCAAGGCCCCCGCGCAGGCCAAGCCCACCGCGCGGAAGGCCCCGGCGAAGCCGCCGGCCAAGGCGCCGGCGCGGGCCGCCACCAGGCCGCCCGCGAAGGCACCGGCCAAGGCCCCGGCGCGCACGAGGGCAGCCGAGGCCAAGCCGACCGCGAGCCGCGCGACCGCCCGGCCCGCCGCCAAGGCTGCCGCGCCCAGCCGCGCGAAGGCCGCCCCCGCCCGGACGAAGGCTGCCGCGCCCGCCCGGGCGAAGACCACGCCAGCCCGGACGAAGGCCGCGGCGCCCGCCCGCGCCCCCGCGCGCAGCCCTGCCGCCACCACCACCCGCACCAAGGCCCCGGCCGCCACGACGCGGGCGAAAGCGCCCGCCGCGACCGCGCGGGCCAAGCCGGCGGCCCCCACGCGCGCGGCGAAGCCCGCGCCGAGCCGGACCGCCAAGCCCGCCGCCGAGCGGAAGGCGCCCGCGCGCGCCGCGGCCCCTGCCGCCCGGACCGCGGCCACCACCACCCGCGCCAAGCCCGCCGCGCCCCGTACCGCCCGCGCGGCCGCCCCGGCCGAGCGCGCACCGGCCAGGGCACCGCGCAAGCCCCTCCGCACCACCGAGGACGCCCTCCGCCGCCGCCCCGCGGCCGAGCCGGACCCGCTGGCCGAGCGGATCGCGGAGTTGGAGGCCGAGTCCGCCCCCACCCCGCGCAAGCGGGAGGTGGCCGCCGGCCCGAAGAAGCGGGGCCGCGCCGCCCCGCGCCCTGCGCCGAGCCCGGACCGTATCGACGAGCTGGTGCGCGCCGCCGTCACCAGCCTCGAATCGGACGGCGCGGAGGACGTGGTCGTGCTCGACGTCGCCACCCGCTCCTCCTTCGCCGATCGCATGATCGTCGCGACGGGCCTCGTGGAGCGGCAGATCGAGGCGATGGCCGGCCACATCGAGGACGCGCTCGCGGAGCACGGTATCCGCCGCCTGCGCCGCGAGGCCTCGCCCGACTGGGTGCTGCTCGATGCCGGCGACCTTGTGATCCACCTCTTCAAGCCGGAGGCGCGGGCGAACTACGCGATCGAGCGCATGTGGGGCCCGGACAGCCCCGCGGCCGAGAGCATGATGCCAGACTCGGAATTGGAGTCGGAGCCTGCATCCGAGGACGGCGAGGCCCTGCCGATCGACGAGGTGCTGGACAGCCCCGACGGCGGCACCATCGACCTCTCCTCCGACGAGGAAGGGGACTAGCCCCCGATGGCGCCGCCTCTCCTGCTCGCCGTGGGCCGCGCCCGGGGCGGGCCGGAGGCGGCGCTCTTCGAGCAGCACAACGCCCGCCTGCGCCCATCCCTCCTCCTGCGGGAATTGCCGGAGGCGCGCGGCACCCCCGCCGAGATGCGCCGGCGGGAGGGCGCGGCGATCCTCGCCGCCCTGCCAGAGGGCGCCTTCGTCATCGCCCTCGACCTCGGCGGCGAGATGCCGGACAGCGAGCGGCTGGCCGCCCTCGCCGCCCGCTGGGCCGAGGCCGCCCGCCCCCTCGCCTTCGCCATCGGCGGCGCGGAGGGGCTGGACGAGTCGGTGCTCTCCCGCGCCGACCACCGCCTCTCGCTCGGCCGCCTCACCTGGCCGCACATGCTCGTGCGCGGCCTGCTGGCCGAGGCGCTGTTCCGCGCGCAATGCATCCGCACGAACCACCCCTATCACCGCGCCTGGCGGCCCGGCTGACTCGTTGCAGCACCGCCTCCGGACGGTGCAGGCTTGCGGAATGATCCCTCTGGTCCTCGCGGCCCTCCTCTGGGTCGGCCTCCACGTCGGCATCGCCGGCACCCGCGCCCGCGCGGCGATCGTCGCCCGCCTCGGCGAAGGGCCCTTCCGCGGCGCCTTCTCCATCGCCTCGGCGGTGGCGATCACCCTGCTGGTGCTTGCATGGCGCAACGCGGAGACAACGCCGCTCTGGGTCGCCCCGCGCGCCCTCGGCTGGCTGCTGGTCGTGGCGATGCTCGCGGCCTTCATCCTCTTCGCAGGCAGCCTGATGACGCGCAACGCCACCTCCCTCGGCCAGGGGGCGGCGCTCTCGGCGGAACCGCGGGGGATGCTGCGGATCACCCGCCACCCGATGCTCCTCGCCTTTGCGCTCTGGGGCGCCGTGCACGTGATCGGCAACGGGGACAGCGCCTCGGTCGTCTTCTTCGGCGCCTTCTTCCTGACGGCGGCGCTGGGCATCCCCTCGCTGGACGCCAAGGTGGCGGCGCGGAACCCGGCGGCCTGGAGGGAATTCGCGTCGCGCACCTCGGTCCTGCCCTTCGGCGCCGTCGCAGCGGGGCGGAACCGCGTGGTGTGGCGCGAGCTGCTCTGGCCGGGGCTCGTCGGCGCCCTCGCCTGGGCCGCGCTGCTGCACCTTCACCCCGTGATCTTCGGCGTCTCGCCCATCCCGCGCTGAGACCGGTCTTGCGTCCGATGGAACGTCTTGCCATCCCTGCACCCGCGACGGACAGGAGGCGCCCGGCATGACGCAGCACCCGCAGGAGGCCGCTCCCCTCGGAAGCCCGGGCGCCGCCCCGCACCCCGTGCTCGCCCACCGCTACACGCGGGCGGAGGAGCGGGAGGGCTTCGTCCGCACCCTCTTCGACCAGACGGCCCCGCATTACGACCGGATCGACCGCATTTTCTCCCTCGGCACCGGCCCCGGCTACCGGCGGCGTGCGCTGCGCGAGGCGGGACTCCGGCCGGGGATGCGCGTGCTGGACGTCGCCGTCGGCACCGGCCTCGTCGCGCGGCAGGCCGTCGCGATCACCGGCGACCCCGCCCTCGTCACCGGCCTCGACCCCAGCGAGGGGATGCTGGCCGAGGCGCGGCGTGCCCTGCCGGGCGTCACCCTCATCCAGGGCCGGGCGGAGCGCATCCCGCTGCCCGATGCGAGCGTCGATTTCCTCTCCATGGGCTACGCGCTGCGCCACGTGGCGGATCTCGGCGCCGCTTTTGCCGAGTACCGCCGAGTCCTACGCCCCGGCGGGACCGTGCTGATCCTGGAGATCGGCCGTCCGGAGAGCCGCCTCGCGCGTGCCATCGCGCGCTTCTACATGGGCGCCGCCATCCCCGCGCTCTGTTGGCTCGCAGCCCCCCGCCACCGCTCCGGCGAGTTGATGGCCTATTACTGGGAGACGATCGAGGCCTGCGTGCCGGCCGAGACCATCCTCGGCGCGATGCGCGCGGCCGGCTTCTCCGAGGTCGGCCTCACGACGGAGCTGGAGGTCTTCCGGGCCTATACGGCGCGGGCCTGATCCTCCCGCCTCCGCACCCGCGGGCGTGAAGGCGCGGAGACTGCGGCCGCCCCGTGGACCATCGGCGCCCGGCGCGTTAATCCGCCCGGAGTCAGCGCGCACGAGGTCTCGATGTCCCATCCCAAGCCCGTCATGCTTGTCATCCTCGATGGCTGGGGTTGGCGGGAGGAGACCGCGGACAACGCCGTCGCGCAGGCGAACACGCCCACCTTCGACGCGCTCTGGTCCACCTGCCCGCGCGCCTTCCTTCGCACCTGCGGGCCCGATGTCGGGCTGCCGCAGGGGCAGATGGGGAATTCCGAGGTCGGCCACCTGAACATCGGCGCCGGCCGCATCGTCATGCAGGACCTGCCGCGGATCGACGCCGCGATCGCGGACGGCACGCTGGCCGGCATGCCCGCCGTCGTCTGGCTCGGCGAGCAGCTCCATGCCAGCGGCGGCGTGCTGCACCTCTGCGGCCTGACCTCCCCGGGCGGTGTCCACGCGCACCAGGACCACGCGGTGGCCGTCGCCGAGATCTTCGCGGCCAAGGGCATCCCCGTGGCCGTCCATGCCTGGACCGACGGCCGCGACACCCCGCCCGAGGCCGCCGCCGAGACCCTGCCCGCCTTCGAGGCCGCGCTGCCCGAGGGCGCGGTGATTGCCACCGTGACCGGCCGCTACTTCGCCATGGACCGCGACAACCGCTGGGAGCGCGTCTCCCAGGCCTGGCGCGCGATGGTCCTGGCCGAGGGCACGGAGGCCGCCAGCGCCATCGACGCGGTGCGTGCCGCCCACGCCGCCGGCCAGACGGACGAGTTCATCCCCCCGAGCGTCATGGCCGGGTATGACGGCATGCGCGACGGCGACGCAGTGCTCTGCTTCAACTTCCGCGCCGACCGCGTGCGGGAGATCATGGCGGCCCTTCTGGACCCCGACTTCACCGGCTTCTCCCGCCCGCAGGATCCCGCCCTCTGCGGCGCCGTCGCCATGACCGAGTACTCGGAGGCGCTGAACCCGCTGCTGGAGACGATCTTCCCGCCGCAATCCATGGCGGGGCTGCTCGGGCCGACGGTATCGGCCGCGGGCATGACCCAGCTGCGCATGGCCGAGACGGAGAAGTACCCGCACGTCACCTACTTCCTGAACGGCGGGGTCGAGACGCCCTCCCCGAGGGAGGAGCGGCTGATGATCCCCTCCCCCAAGGTCGCGACCTACGACCTGCAGCCGGAGATGTCGGAGCCCGAGCTGGCGGAGAAGGCCGAGGCCGCGATCCGCTCCGGCATCTACGACATGATCATCCTCAACTTCGCCAACGCCGACATGGTCGGCCATACCGGCGTGCTCGAGGCCGCGATCCGCGCCTGCGAGGCGGCGGACGAGGGGCTCGGCCGCATCGCCCGCGCCATCCACGACATGGGCGGCGCCCTTCTGGTGACGGCCGACCACGGCAATGCGGAAATGATGCGCGACCCCGTGACCGGCGGCCCGCACACCGCGCACACCCTGAACCCGGTGCCGGTGCTTCTCTACAACGGGCCCGAGGATGTTACGGCCCTGCATGACGGCCGGCTGGCCGACCTCGCGCCCACCATCCTCGCGCTGCTGGGCCTGCCGCAGCCAGCGGAGATGACGGGGCGGAACCTGATGGAGGCCCCTGCCGGGTGAGGCCGCGCGGGCCCCGCGCCGCTGAAGCCCTGCGCCGCGCGGCGCTGGCCGTGCTCGCCCTTTCCCTCGGCCCGCTTCCCGCCAAAGCACAGCCCGCGACAGCGATCGACCGCCAGTCCCTCGGCGAGGCCGAGCGGGATGCCCGCAGCGCGCGCGACGCCGCCGCCGGCATCGCCCGCGCCGCCCGCGCGGCCGAGGCCGCGGAGCGGGGCCTGGCGGAGCGGCGGGCCGAGGCCGGGCGGCGCGCCGTCGCGGCCGAGGCGGCGCTGGCCGCGGCGGAGGCAAGGCTGGCCGCCGCCGGGGCCGCCCGCGACGCCGCCGAGGCGGACCTGACCCGACGCGCCGAGGAGCTGGCGCCGCTGGTCCCGGCGATGCGCCGCCTCAGCCTCTGGCCCGCCGAGACGCTGCTCGTGGTGCCCGCCCCGCCCGAGGAGGCACTGCGCGGCGCGCTCGTCCTGCGCGGCGTCGCCCGCCGCCTCGCAGCGGAGGCCGCCGATTACCGCAGCGCCCGCGAGGCCGCCGCCCGCGCCGCGGCCGGCCTGGAGGAGCAGCGCCGGCGCCTCGTGACCACCCGCGTGGCGGCGCGCGAGACCTCCGATGCGGTTGAGGTCGCGCTGAACGAGGCCCGCACCCGCCGCGACGAGGCCCGTGACGCCGAGGCGGCCGCCACCCGCCGCGCCGCCGCCGCCGCCGCCCAGGCCCGCGACCTTCGCGGCGCGCTGGAACGGCTGGAGCGCGAGGCCCAGGCCCGCGAGGCGAGGGAGCGCGCCGAGGCCGCCGCCCACGCCCGCGAGGCCGAGGCGCGCGAGCGGCAGGCCGAGGCCCGTCGGCGGGAGGCCGAGGGCCGCGCGCGCGAGGCCGAGGCGCGGGAGGCGGCCAGGGACGCCCTGGCCCGCGACACGTCCCGCGAGACGTCCCGCGACCGGGCCGCCCAGGAAAAAGCGGCGCGTGAAATGCAGGACGCCGACCGCGACGCCGAGCGGGCGCGGGAGAGCCTCGCCGCCGCGCGGGAGCGGGCGCGGGACACCGGCCGGCCGCGCCCCGGGCGGGCCGCACCCGTGGCGGGCAGCGTCCAGCGCGACTTCGGCGAGCGCGGCGCGACCGGCCAGACCTGGCTCGCCAGCCCCGGCGCAAGGGTGGTCAGCCCCTGTAGCGGCCAGGTGGTCTTCTCCGGCCCCTTCCGTTCCTACGGACGGATGTTGATTGTCGATTGCGGCGGCGGATACCATTTCGTCCTGGCCGGTCTCGACCGGCTGGACGCGGAGCCCGGGCAGCGCGTGCTGGCCGGCGAGGCGGTGGGAACACTTGGTAACGCTGTGTCTGCTGGCGGAGGCCGCGCGTCGCTCTACCTTGAGCTGCGCCGCCGCGGCCAGCCGGTGGATCCCGCGAGTTGGATGAGACGCGGCTGAGGCCCCCGCCGGGGCAGGCGCGGAACTGGGTAACCGTTGGGCAAGCCGCCCCGCGGCAATATGAGAAGCCGCGCGGTGCGCTGCGGCAGAAAGGGTGCCTGACCGATGCAAAACCCTGCCGGACCGTCGGACACGCCCCGGACCCAACCGCGGAGTGAAAAAGGCCGCGCAGCTGCCCGGCGGTCGAGGATGCGCCTCGTCGGCCCCGTCATGGCCGCCTTCACCGCCGGCGTCGTCATCGGCCCCGTGGTGGCCGCCTGGGCGCAGGACGGCTCGCGCGCCGAGACCTACCGGCTGCTGAACCTCTTTGGCGACGTCTTCGAGCGCGTCCGCGCCGAGTACGTGGAGCCCGTGAACGACCGCGACGTGATCGAGAACGCGATCAACGGGATGCTCCAGGGACTCGACCCGCACTCCTCCTACATGAACGTCCGCAGCTTCCGCGACATGCAGGTCCAGACGCGCGGCGAGTTCGGCGGCCTGGGCATCGAGGTGAGCCAGGAAGCGGGCTACGTGAAGGTCATCTCGCCCATCGACGAGACCCCCGCCGCCCGCGCCGGGGTGAAGCCCGGCGACCTGATCACCCACATCAACAGCACCAGCACCCAGGGCCTCACCCTGCAGGAGGCGGTGGACCAGATGCGGGGCGAGCGCGGCAGCAGCATCCGCCTGACCATCCGGCGTGAGGGCACGGCCACCCCGATCGAGATCTCCCTCACCCGCGACGTGATCCGCCCGCAGGTCGTGCGCTCGCGGCTGGAAAGCGGGGACATCGCCTATATCCGCCTCACCTCATTCAACGAGCAGACGGAGGTGGGCATGCGCCGGGCGCTGTCGAACCTCCGCACCCAGTCGCGCGACGGGCTGAAGGGCATCGTGCTCGACCTCCGCAACAATCCGGGCGGGCTGCTCGACCAGGCGATCCAGGTCTCGGACGACTTCCTGGACCAGGGCGAGATCGTCTCCACCCGCGCCCGCCGGCCGGAGGACGCGCAGCGCTGGAACGCGCGCACGGGCGACATCGCCCAGGGCCTGCCGGTGGTGGTGCTGGTCAATGCCGGCTCGGCCTCGGCCTCCGAGATCGTGGCCGGCGCGCTGCAGGACCACCGCCGCGCGATCGTCATGGGCATCCGCAGCTTCGGCAAGGGTTCGGTGCAGACCGTGATGCCGCTGCCAGGCAACGGCGCCATCCGCCTGACCACGGCGCGCTACTACACGCCCTCCGGCCGTTCCATCCAGGCGACAGGCATCGAGCCCGACATCGAGGTGCTGGCCCAGCGTGAGGACGCCGCCCAGAACCGTGAGCGCGACCGCGAGGCCGACCTGCGCCGGGCCCTGCGGAACGACAACGGCGGCACCCCCGGGCCCGCGCAGGGGGTGAATGCCCGCCCGGCCGCGCCCCTGCCGCCGCTGAACCTGCCCGCGGGCGTGGCCGACCGCGTCCAGCGCCTGCCGGCCGAGGGCGCGCCCGCCTTCGACCCGACGAAGCCGGAGACCGACCACCAGCTCCAGCAGGCGGTCGGGCTGCTGCACGCGCTGGCGGCCAACCCGCCCCAGCGCCGCGCCAGCCGCTGAACCGCGAGGGCGCCGAAGCCACGCATGAGGGCACTCGGCGTCTTCTGGCTGGTCGTGCTCGCCGCCCTGGCAGGCGGCGCGGCCGTGCTGCAATGGTTGGGCCCGCCGGAGGGCGGGGTTCCGCCGCGCCTCGCGCAGGGCGCGGCGCCGGGCGAGCCGCCCGCCGAACCTGCTGCCCCTGCCAAGCCGGCGGAACCCGCACCCGCCCCGCCGTCTCCCGTCGTGGCCGCAGCGCCGGAACCCGCCTCGCCCACCCCGGCTCCACCGTCGGCAGCGGAACCCGCTGCGGCTCAGGCTGAGCCGCCCGCTCTTCCCAGCGCGCCCGAGCCACCGCCCCTGCCCACCCCGGTGCGCCGTGCGGAGGCGCAGCCCGACCGGCCGATCCCGCCGCCCGACCCGGCCTTGCAGGAACCCTCCCGCTACGGCCCCCTGCCGAGGGTAGGGCCGGAGGGCCGCACCTCCATCCGCGCCTATGGCCGCTCCTTCGACAGAGGCGAGACCCGGCCGCGCGTGGCCCTGGTAGTGGGCAATCTCGGCCTCTCCGCCGCTCTGTCGGAGGAGGCGATCGCGCGCCTGCCCCCGGCTACCGGCCTTGCCTTCTCGCCCTATGCGCCGCGGCTGGACCCGCTACTCGAGCGCGCCCGGCTACGCGGCATGGAGGTGCTGAACGCCATTCCGATGGAGCCCGCCAACTACCCCGCGAATGATCCTGGCGAGCGCGCGCTGATGACCACCCTACCCCCCGCCGAGAACGGCGACCGGCTGGCCTGGGTCATCTCGCGCCTCTCCGGCCAAGTGGGGGCGATCGGCGCGCTCGGGCCCATGCGGGGGGAACGCTTCGCGGCCCTGCCGGAGCTCATCGGCGGCGTGCAGGACGTGCTGCGGCAGCACGGGCTTCTCTACGTCGATCCCCGCCCCGGCGCGCCCTCCCCCGCCCGGGCCTGGGGCCGCAGCGTGGACATCGTGGTGGACGAGCCTGCCACGCGCGGCGAGATCGACCGGCGCCTCGCCGAGCTGGAGCGCATCGCCCGCGAGCGCGGCTCGGCACTCGGCCTTGCGGGGGACGTGACGCCCGTGCTGGTTGATCGCGTGGCCGCCTGGGCCTCGGGGCTGGAGTCCCGCGGGCTGGTCATGGCCCCCGTCACCGCCCTCATCCGCCGGCCTGAGGAGATCCCCCGCTAGGATGACCCCGCTTCCGCTCCGCCCGAACGTGGGCGCCTGCCTCTTCAACCGCGACGGCCTGGTGCTGATCGCCCGCCGCGCCGACCTGCCGGCGGGCGAGGCCGCCGCCGCCGGCGCCTGGCAGCTTCCCCAGGGCGGGCTGGACCCCGGCGAGGACCCCGAGGCCGCGGTGCTGCGCGAGCTGTCGGAGGAGATCGGCACCCGCAACGCCCGCGTCATGGGCCGGATGCCCGAATGGCTGGACTACGACCTGCCAGCGCATCTCATCGGCAAGGCGTTGGGCGGCAAATACCGGGGGCAGACGCAGCTCTGGTTCGCGCTGCGCTTCCTCGGCCAGGATGCCGAGATCCGGTTGGACGCGGACAAGCACCAGGAATTCGACGCCTGGCGCTGGGCTCCGCTCGCCGAGCTGCCGGAGATCGCCGTCGCCTTCCGCCGCCCGATCTACGCGCGGCTGGCGAAGGACTTCGCCGCCTACGCGGTGCCGGGCTGAACTCAGGCGCCGGAGAAGGCGCGGGCCATGGCGCGCCACATCTCCTTGCGGTTGTACTCCCAGTCCAGCGGCAGGCCTCGGTGCAGCTTGCCGTCCGGCCGCGCGACGCCCGCGAAGGTGACGAGCCAGGAGTGCCGGTCCGCCAGCCCCCAGGTGAGGAAGGTCTTCACCCCCGCGCCGATGGCGGACTCCATGAAGGCCGTGACGCGATCCCCAACCAGCCGGTCGCGGGCCACGTAGTCCTCGGGCAGGGCGTTGCCTTCCCGCACGTCCAGCTCCGTCACGAGCACCGAGAGGCCCTCGGCCCGCAGCGCGTTGACGAATGAGGCGAAGACCGCACCGCTGAAGGGCCTCACGAGTTGCAGATGCGCCTGGATGCCCACTGCGTCGATCGGCACCCGGCGTTGCAGCATGCCGCGGACGAGCGCCAGCAGGCGGCGCCGCTTCTCCTCGGCCCACGGAGTGTCCTCCTCCACGCCGTAGTCGTTCAGCACGAGGCGGAGTGTGGCGTCCTGCTCGCGGGCCAGGCGGAAGGCCGTGTCGATGTAGGAGGGGCCGAGGGCGCGGAGCAAGGGCGTGTCCCGCAGCTCCCCCTGGGCCTGGGGCGTGTCGCTGCCGGGCGGATCCGCGACGGCCTCGTTCACCACGTCCCAGTCACGGATGCGGAGGCGCGTGGTGGAAAGGACGCGAGCGATATGCGCAGCCATGACCGAACGGGCACGGGGCGCTCCCTCGGCCACGGCGGAGACGGCCCAGTCGGGGAAGGACTCATGCCAGACGAGCGCGTGGCCCCGCGTCGGCCGACCCCGCGCCAGCCCCCACCCCACCACGCCATCGAGGGCGGCGAAGTCGAACTCGCCCTCCTTCGGCTGGAGGGTGGCCCACTTGCCCTCGTATTCCGGCACGAGGAGACCCGCCTCGTTCTCGTAAATGGCCGCGTAGGACGGGTCACCGGCGAGAAGGCCGGACTGCACCGCCGCCCCGAAGGTGAAGCCCTTCGCGCGCGCGATCTGGTAGAGGCCGGGCCCCTGGCCCCCTCCCTGCGCCCAGGCGGCGCCCCCGCGGCCCAGCCCAGCGGCAAGGCCGGCGCCGAGCACGAGGCGGCGGGAAGCGCGCCCCGCCGGGCGAGACGACACGCGGGCCACCTCAGGCCGCGGCGCGCGGGGGGGCGTTCTCGTTCGCGGCGCCCGAGCCCTGGGCGTACTTGCTCCGCCGCCATTGCAGCAGCTTCCAGGCGCCCTTCGCCGCGAGGTCCGAGAGCCGCCCGCGCGGCTCCAGCCCGATCGACTTGAAGATCATGCCCATGCCCCGCTCGATGTGGCGGAAGCGGTAGTAGGACATGGAGCGACCCATATAGCTGCGCATGCAGCGCTCATGGCTATAGGGCTGGCTGGCCGGCTCGTTGCCGCAGTGGTAGGCAAAGGCCAGCTCGTCGTCCTCGGACTCGCCGATGCGCCCGGCGGCGACCCGCAGGCGCTGCGGGAAGGAAAGCTTCTCCCGCGCCAGGTAGCGCTTCATGTGGTCGTAGAAGAGCTTGAAGTGCCGGTACTCGTCCGCCGCGATAAGGCGGCAGACCTGCTTCAGCACCGGCTCCTCCGTGCTCTCGCCGAGGGCGGTGTAATAGGAGGAGGTGCCAGTCTCGACCATGCAGCGCGCGATCAGCTCCCCCGTGCGGGAGCCGCGGATGGAGGCATCGGCCTTCACGTCGATTTTGAAGCCCTCGCGGTAGCGGGCGAAGGCGTCGTCGAAGGACCAGCTGGGATCGGCGATTTCCGCCCAGCGACCAAGGGCATCGCCGTGCTGCACTTCCTCCACCGCCCAGTTGTCGGCGGCCTGCCGGAAGTCGGGATCACCGGTGAAGACGTTGTTGAGGTAGATCGCGTAGTCCACCCCGTTCTTCTCCACCAGGGCGGCGGCCTTCACGAGCGACAGGATGCCTGGATCGACCTTCGTGGGAGTGAACGCATCCCAGGCGATCTGGTCGAGGGTCCAGTGCTTCATGGGTTCGGTGGTCTCGCGCTAGAGGATCGGGCCTTGCAACCCATTTGCCGGTCCGAGGGGGCCGCTTTCAAGCCCCGGCCCGATCTTATCCGCGCCTTGCCCGTATGGCATCGGCACCTCATCCTGCCTCCTGGGCGGCGAAGACCGCTTCGGAGAGGGGACGACCGCATGAAGGCAGCAAGGCGCGTGGCGGCCCCCTTGGGTCTGCTCCTCTCGGGCCTGGCCGCCGTACCGGCGGCCGCGCAGATCGACCGCCTGCCGCCCGATGTCGGCACCCGAATCGCGGAGATGGGCGCGAGGTTCGACGGCGACGTGCTCGCCGCAACCCGCGCCCTCTTCGCCCCGATCCCCAACGCCTCGACCGAAGGGCTGACGGTCACCAAGGACCAATCCTACGGCCCGGACCCGCGACACCTGCTGGATGTCTACAGCCCGGCCAGCCCCGGCGCCCCGCGGCCGGTGCTCGTCTTCGTCCATGGCGGCGGCTTCGTGCGCGGTGAGCGCGAGGCGAACATCCCTGCCTATGCCGCGCGCAACGGCATGGTCGGCATCACCATCACCTATCGCCTCGCGCCGGCGAATCCCTGGCCGGCGGGGGCGCAG
Organism: Roseomonas aerilata DSM 19363; assembly: GCF_000711725.1. GTDB lineage: Bacteria > Pseudomonadota > Alphaproteobacteria > Acetobacterales > Acetobacteraceae > Roseomonas > Roseomonas aerilata. Next base: position 167,117 of record NZ_JONP01000006.1, read on the forward strand.
GACGTGGGCGCGGCCATCGCCTGGGTGCGAGCGAATGCGGCACGCTTCGGCGGCGACCCCGCGCGAATTGTGCTGATGGGCCATTCCGCCGGCGCCACCCACGCCGCCTCCTACGCCTTCGATCCCGCTCTTCATCCGGCGGAGGGGCCGAGCATTGCGGGCCTGATCCTCGGCAGCGGCTTCCTGAAGATGACGGTGGAGGACAAGGCGCCGGGGAACGTCGCCTATTTCGGCAGCGATCCCGCGCAATACGCGGCGCGGTCGCCCATGACGCATCTCGGCCAGAGCCGGCTGCCGATGCTTCTCTTCAACGCCGAATACGACCCGGCCTTCCTCGGCGCCCCCACGATGGAGTTAGCGACCGGCGCCTGCTGGCGAGACGGGAAATGCCCGCGCACCATTCAGATGCGCGGGCACAACCATGTCTCGGAGATTTTTGCGGTGGGCACCGCGGACGACCAACTAGGGCAGGAGATCCTGCGCTTCGTCCGCGAGCTTCGCTGACGTTCCGGAAGCACAGCAGCCATTCCCCGGCCGGGAGAACGGCAGGCGTTCCCGGATCAAGCCGCCTGGGCGGCGTCCTGCATCGCGCGAGCGGCCATCAGCCGGTCGTTGGCGCGCTCGCGGATCTCGGGCGCATCGTTGGCGGCGGCAGCCAGGGCGGCCTCCGCCTCCGTCACGCGCTGCGCGGCGGCGGCGCGGGAGAGGCTGGCGAGCGGCGTCGCCTCATCCGCCAGCACCGTCATCCGCGCGGGGGTGATCTCCGCGAAGCCGCCCATGATGAACAGGCTCTCGGTCTCGCGCCCGCCCTCGGTCACCCGGATGACGCCGCCCCGAAGGGCGACGATCATCGGGGAGTGCCCGGGCAGCACGCCCATCTCGCCCTCATAGGCCGGGATGACCGCCATCTCGACGGGGCGCGAGAGGAGCAGGCGCTCCGGGCTCACCAGCTCGAGGTCGAAGGTGGCCATGGGATCAGGCCGAGACCTTGAGGGTGTCGGCCTTCTTCACGGCCTCCTCGATGGTGCCGACCATGTAGAAGGCGGCCTCGGGGAGGTGATCGTACTCGCCGGCCACGATGCCCGCGAAGGAGCGGATCGTGTCCTCGAGCTTCACGAAGACGCCCGGCGTGCCCGTGAAGACCTCGGCCACGTGGAAGGGCTGGGAGAGGAAGCGCTGGATCTTGCGCGCGCGCGCCACGATCAGCTTGTCCTCCTCGGACAGCTCGTCCATGCCCAGGATCGCGATGATGTCCTGCAGGGACTTGTAGGTCTGCAGGATGCGCTGCGTCTCGCGGGCCACGCGGTAGTGCTCCTCGCCCACCACGCGCGGGTCGAGCGCGCGGGAGGTGGAGTCCAGCGGGTCCACGGCCGGGAAGATGCCCAGCTCGGCGATCGAGCGGTTGAGCACCGTCGTCGCGTCAAGGTGCGCGAAGGAGGTGGCCGGCGCCGGGTCGGTCAGGTCGTCGGCGGGCACGTAGATCGCCTGCACCGAGGTGATCGAGCCCTTCTTCGTGGAGGTGATCCGCTCCTGCAGCGCGCCCATGTCGGTGGCCAGCGTCGGCTGGTAGCCCACCGCGGAGGGGATGCGGCCCAGAAGGGCGGACACTTCCGCGCCCGCCTGGGTGAAGCGGAAGATGTTGTCGATGAAGAAGAGCACGTCCTGGCCCTGCTCGTCGCGGAAGTACTCCGCCATCGAGAGGCCCGAGAGGGCGACGCGCGCGCGGGCGCCCGGCGGCTCGTTCATCTGGCCGTAGACGAGCGCCACCTTGGAGCCGGCGGTGTCGTTCTCACCGAGCTTGATGACGCCGGCATCGATCATCTCGTGGTAGAGGTCGTTGCCCTCGCGCGTGCGCTCACCGACGCCCGCGAAGACCGACACGCCGCCGTGGCCCTTGGCGATGTTGTTGATCAGCTCCTGGATCGTCACCGTCTTGCCGACGCCAGCGCCGCCGAAGAGGCCGATCTTGCCGCCCTTGGAGTAGGGGGCGAGCAGGTCGATGACCTTGATGCCCGTCACCAGGATCTCGGCCGCCGTCGCCTGGTCCTCGAAGGAGGGGGCGGCGCGGTGGATCGTGTAGCTCTTGTCGTGCGGGACGGGGCCGCGCTCGTCGATCGGCTCGCCGATGACGTTCACGATGCGGCCGAGGGTGCCCTCACCGACGGGCACGGAGATGCCCTTGCCCTGGTCCACCACCTCGGAGCCGCGGACGAGACCGTCCGTGGTGTCCATGGCGATGGCGCGCACGGTGCGCTCGCCGAGGTGCTGCGCGACCTCAAGCACGAGCGTGCGGTCGCCGACCTCGGTGGTCAGCGCGTTGAGGATCTGCGGCAGCTCGGCGGGGAACTGCACGTCCACCACGGCGCCGAGAACCTGGGTGACCTTGCCGACGTTGTTCTTCATGGCATTGGTTCCTTCAGACGGCTTCAGCACCGGAGATGATCTCGATCAGCTCCCTGGTGATGTTGGCCTGTCGCGTGCGGTTGTAGTTGAGCGTCAGCCTGTTGATCATGTCGCCGGCGTTGCGGGTGGCGTTGTCCATCGCGGTCATCTGGCTTCCGTAGAAGCCGGCCGCGCTCTCCAGCAGCGCACGGTAGATCTGGATGGCGAGGTTCTTCGGCAGCAGCGCCGAGAGAAGCTCCTCCTCGCCGGGCTCGTACTCATAGAGCGCCTGAGCGGCGTCCGCCGGCCCGGCATCGTTGGCGGGCAGCGGCGCCGGGATCAGGCGCTGTTCGCTCGCCACCTGGCTGATGACGCTCTGGAAGCGGTTGTAAATCAGCGAGCAGACATCGAACTCACCCGCCTCCAGCATCGCGGTGATGCGGGTGGCGATCTCGTCGGCCTGCTCGAAGCCGATGCGCTTGATGTTCGCGTAGCTGATCTCGCCGACGAAGCGGCTGGCGAGCTCGCGCTTGAGGTAGGTCGCGCCCTTGCGGCCCACCGTCAGCACCTTCACCGTCTTGCCCTCGGCCTCCAGCGCGCGGATGCGGGCGCGCGCGAAGCGGCCGGCATTCGTGTTGAAGGCGCCGGAAAGCCCGCGCTCGGCGGTGACGACGATCAGGAGATGAACCTGGTCCCGCCCCGTGCCGACGAGCATCTTCGGCGCGTCGGGGCTGCCCACCACGGCCGCGCCCAGGGACGCCAGCATGCGCTCCATCCGCTGGGCATAGGGCCGCGCCGCCTCGGCCTGCGCCTGGGCGCGGCGAAGCTTGGCGGCGGCGACCATCTTCATCGCCTGCGTGATCTTGCGGGTCGACTTCACGCTGTTGATGCGACCGCGCAGGTCCTTGAGGCTGGCCATAGGGGTGCTCCGCTACCCCCGGGTCAGGCGAAGGACTTGGCGAAGCCGTCGAGGAAGCCGACGAGCGCCTTGTCGTTGTCGCCGGTGATCTGCCCGCTCGCGCGGATACCCTCGAGGATCTCCGGCTTGGCCGCCTTCAGCTCGCCGAGCATGCGCTTCTCGAACTCGCCGACGCGGTTCACCGGCACCTTGTCGAGGTAGCCGCGCGTGCCGGCGAAGATCGCCACCACCTGCTCCTCGACCGGCACGGGCGCGTACTGGGGCTGCTTCAGCAGCTCGGTCAGCCGCGCGCCGCGGGCCAGCAGCGCCTGGGTGGAGGCATCGAGGTCCGAGGCGAACTGCGCGAAGGCCGCCATCTCGCGGTACTGCGCGAGTTCGAGCTTAATCTTGCCCGCCACCTGCTTCATCGCCTTGATCTGCGCGGCGGAGCCGACGCGCGACACCGAGAGGCCGACGTTCACCGCCGGGCGGATGCCGCGGAAGAACAGCTCGGTCTCAAGGAAGATCTGGCCATCGGTGATGGAGATCACGTTCGTCGGGATGTAGGCGGACACGTCGCCCGCCTGCGTCTCGATCACCGGCAGCGCGGTCAGCGAGCCGAGGCCGGCATCCTCACCCATCTTCGCCGCGCGCTCCAGCAGGCGGGAGTGCAGGTAGAAGACGTCGCCCGGATAAGCCTCACGGCCCGGCGGACGGCGCAGCAGGAGGGACATCTGGCGGTAGGCGACGGCCTGCTTGGAGAGGTCGTCGTAGAAGATGACCGCGTGCATGCCGTTGTCGCGGAAGAACTCGCCCATGGTGCAGCCCGTGTAGGGGGCGAGGAACTGCATGGGCGCCGGGTCGGAGGCGGTGGCCGCGACGACGATCGAGTAGTCCATCGCGCCGCGCTCCTCGAGGGTGCGGACGAGCTGGGCGACGGTGGAGCGCTTCTGGCCGATCGCGACGTAGATGCAGTAGAGCTTCTTGCTCTCGTCCGTGCCGGCGTTGATCGACTTCTGGTTGAGGATCGTGTCGATGATGACGGCGGTCTTGCCGGTCTGGCGGTCACCGATCACCAGCTCGCGCTGGCCGCGGCCGATCGGGATCAGGCTGTCGATCGCCTTGATGCCCGTCTGCATCGGCTCGTGCACGGACTTGCGGGGAATGATCCCCGGCGCCTTCACCTCGACGCGGGAGCGGGTGACATCGACCAGCGGGCCCTTGCCGTCGATCGGGTTGCCGAGGCCGTCGACCACGCGGCCGAGCAGGCCGCGGCCGACCGGCACGTCCACGATGGTGCCCGTGCGGGAGACGGTGTCGCCCTCGCGGATGCGCGTGTCGTCACCGAAGACCACGACGCCGACATTGTCGGATTCGAGGTTCAGCGCCATGCCGCGAACGCCGGCGGAGGGGAACTCCACCATCTCGCCGGCCATGACGTTCTGCAGGCCGTAGCAACGGGCAATGCCGTCGCCGACCGTCAGAACGGTGCCCACTTCCGCCACGTTGGCGTCGGTGTCGAAGCCAGCGATCTGCTGCTTCAGGATGTCCGAAATCTCTGCGGGACGAATGTCCATGGTCAGGCGGCCCCCTTCATGGCGTAGCTCAGGCGCTGGAGCCTGGACTTGATGGATGTGTCGTAGAGGCGGGATCCGATCTTGAGGATCAGGCCGCCGAGGATGGACGGGTCCACCGTCTCGGAGAGGCGGACGTTCGAGTACCCGGCCTCGGTGAGGCGGGCAGCGATCTGGGTGCGCTGGGTGTTGCTCAGCGGATGGGCGGTGACGACCTCGGCCGCCTGCTGCCCGCGCTGCTCGGCGAGCAGGTTGTCAAAGGCCGCCAGCACGCCCGGCAGGAGGTTCAGGCGCCGGTTGGCGACCATCACGCCGACGAGGTTCCGCACGTCGCCCGAGATGCCCGCACGGTCGAGCACGGAGAAGGCGGCGTTGCGCTGAGCGGTGGCACCGAGGCGCGGGTCCTCGATGAAGGCGCGGAAGCCGGGGTCATCGCGGGTGAGGGTCGCGAGGTTCTCGACATCGGTGGCGACGGCATCCACCGTCTTCTTGTCCTTGGCCAGGTCCAGCAGGGCCAGCGCGTAGCGCTGCGCTGCGCCGCCCGTCTGGGGGGCGGAATTCTGGACGTTGGCGGCTGCTTCGGAGGCCACTGGCGATCCCGTTCAGGGGTTGGTGAAGACCCGTCGGCCCGTGCCCGCCCCGCTTCAACGGGGCGTCTCGGGCCTGCGCGGAACGCCCCGGGAATCCCCTGGGCACCGGCGCGGGCCCCTTAACACGGTGCAATGCAGGGCGGCAACCGCCCTGCGCCGCGAGACGGGCGTTGCAGCCGTCACATGGTGTTCCACCCATCCGGATGGAACCCTGGGCCGGTCTGCCGCGCTTCATGTCAGACCGGTAACGCCGCACGCCGCGGCGCGATCCTGGCCAACACAACCACCTCGACAGGGGGACGAAGCGATGGACAAGGACCAGACCGAGCAGACACGGGACCAGGAGACCGGCGACTGGATCTCCGACCTCAAGCCCGGCGCCTCGGCCAACGCCAAGGTGGACAAGGGCGTGGAGGACACCTTCCCGGCCTCCGACCCTGCGCCAAAGACCGGTGCGACGGGCTTCATCACGCCCAGCGGGCAGGACACTGCGAAATCCACGGACGAGGGCCAGGGCCAGCCGGGCACCACCGCCGGCGGCAAGCCCTGATCGGCGAGGGCTGATCCCATGGGCGGGCGCGTCGGGCCGGAACGGCCGGAGGAGAAGGGCCTGCGCGAGACGGGCGGCTGGAAGCCGGGCCTTCAGCCCGGCACCGGCCGCGGGGCGGAGCTGGACAAGGAATTGGAGAGCGGCGTGAACGCCGACCCGGCCGTTCACTCCCCCATCCCCGGTTTCGTGGACCAGGCGGACCCGGTGGAACAGGCGATCGAGGGTGCCGGAGTCGCGGAGGCACGCAACGCTGTCGAGGATCTGCCCCGGCAGGGCTGAAAAACCCTGAACCCGCCCCGGCGCACGGCCCGGGGCGGGTTCCCGTGTGCCTAGAGAAAGCTCACGGGGTCTACGTCCACCTGCACGCGCACGGCGTTCGGAACCTCGACGCGGGAGAGCCATTCCCGCAGCAGCGGCTGCACCGCGACGTCCCGCCGGGCCTTTAGCAGCAGGCGCCGGCGGTGCCGCCCACGCAGCATCGAGAGCGGCGCCGGGGCCGGACCGAGCACCTGCACCCCCTCCCCGCCCGGCGCCGCAAGGCCGAGGTCGCGCGCCACGCGGTCCGCCGCGCGCTCATCCTCGGAACTCACGATCAGCGCCGCGAGGCGGCCGAAGGGCGGCCAGCCGCCGGGGCGCCGCGCCTCCGCCTCCTCGGCCATGAAGGACTCGAGGTTGCCGGAGACGAGGGCCTGCATCACCGGGTGGTCCGGATTCCAGGACTGCAGCATCACCCGCCCCGGGCTTTCCGCACGCCCGGCGCGGCCGGCCACCTGGTGGAGAAGCTGCACCGTCCGCTCCGCCGCCCGCAGGTCGCCGCCGGCAAGGCCGAGATCGGCGTCCACCACCCCAACGAGGGTCAGGTGCGCGAAGTGCCAGCCCTTTGCGACGATCTGCGTGCCGATCAGCAGGTCCACCTCGCGGTCCTGGATCATCCGCGCGGCCTCGGCCGCCGCGGCGGGGCCGGGGATGGTATCGGAGGCCATGACGAGGCGCCGCGCATCGGGGAAGAGCTGCGCCGCCTCCTCCTGCACCCGCTCCACGCCAGGTCCGATGGCCGTCAAGCTGCCCTCCGCGCCGCATTCGGGGCAGTGCTGGGGGATAGGCTCGGCATGGCCGCAGTGGTGGCATTGCAGCCGCCGCTGGGCGCGGTGCTCCACCAGCCAGGCCGTGCAGTTGGGGCAGCGAATCCGGTGCCCGCAGGCGCGGCAGAGCGTCATCGGCGCGTAGCCGCGGCGGTTGAGGAAGAGCATCGCCTGCTCCCCGCGCGCCAGCGTCTCGTTGATCGCCTCGATCAGCGGGGGGGAGATGAAGCGGCCGCGCTCGGGCGGAACCTTGCGCAGGTCCAGCACCGTGACTTCGGGCAGGCCCGCGCTGCCGTGGCGGCGGGGCAGGTTCTGCGCGGAATAGCGGCCCTGCTCGGCATTGGTCAGGGTTTCGAGGCTCGGCGTCGCGGAGACGAGGACGCAGGTGGCCCCCGCCATCCGGGCGCGCACGACCGCCATGTCGCGCGCGTGGTAGATGACCCCGTCCTCCTGCTTGAAGGCGGTTTCGTGCTCCTCGTCCACGATGATGAGGCCGAGGTCCGGGAAGGGCAGGAACAGGGCGCTGCGGGCGCCGACCAGCACCGGCGCCTCCCCATCGGCAACGGCCCGCCAGGTGGCGCGGCGCAGGCGGCCGGACAGCTCGGAGTGCCAGATGGCGGGGGCGCAGCCGAAGCGCTCCTTGAACCGGTCCAGCCACTGGGAGGAGAGCGCGATCTCCGGCAGCAGCACCAGCGCCTGCCGCCCCTGACGCAGGCACTCCGCCACGGCGTCGAGATAGACCTCGGTCTTGCCCGAGCCCGTGACCCCCGCCAGCAGCGTGACGCCGAAGGCGCGCGTGGCAACGGAGGCACGCAGCCCCGCCGCCGCTTCCTCCTGCTCCTCGGCCAGCGAGGGGCCGGGATGCTCGGGATCGGGGCGGGCAAAGCTGCGGGGGCGCGGCAGAAGGGCGGGCTCGATCAGCCCCTGGTCGGCCATGCCGCGCAGCACGCCCGTGGAGACCTCCGCCTCGTCCGCGATATCGGCGCCCGCGCGGGGCTCGCCGGGCTCCATCACATCCAGCACGCGCTTGCGCTGCGGCGTCAGGCGGTAGCCGGGCGCGCCGCCCTGGGCCAGCTCGCCCGCCGCGGAGAGCTTCCACCCGGCCTGCTGCCCCGCCGGCTCCAACGCGGAGGGCACGGACATGGCCATGCGCAGCACGGCCCCGGGCGGCGCGAGGGTATAGGCGGAGACCCACTCGACGAAGCGGCGCAGGCTCTCCTTCATCGGCGGCGCGGGCAGCACGCCGAGAATGTCGCGGAGCCGTCCCTCCGCCAGCTCCGCATCGGGTTCGCCGTCCCAGACCACCCCCAGCACCTCCCGCCCGCCCAGCGGCACGGCGACGAAGCTGCCCGGCTCCGGCAGCGGTGTGCCGTTGGGCACGCGGTAGTCGTAGGCGCCGCCATTCGGGCTATCGAGGGGGATGGGAAGCAGCACGCGGACGCGGCGAGAGGGCGGCCCGGCGGGTGCCGCCCGGCGCTTCCCCTTGGCCGTCGCCGGCGGCGCGGAGACCAGCCCGTCCCCGAACAACCCGCCGTCGAATGTTGCGGCTTTGTCGCTGGACTCCACCCCTGCCATGGCTATTGATCCACCCCCGAGGCGATCTGAACGCCTAACTCGGGCCCCAGGACCACATTCATGAAATTCTTCGTCGACACCGCCGAAGTCTCCGAGATCCGCGCCCTCGCCGAGAGCGGACTGCTCGACGGCGTCACCACCAACCCCTCCCTGATCGCCAAGTCCGGCCGCCCGATGGCCGAGGTGATCAAGGAGATCTGCGACATCACCCCCGGCCCCGTCTCCGCCGAGGTCACCGCCACCGATTACGACGGCATGATGCGCGAGGGCGAGCACCTCGGGCGCATCGCGCCGAACGTCGTCATCAAGCTGCCGCTGACCGAGCCGGGGCTGCGCGCATGCAAACATATGGTGAACAACGGGGTCATGGTCAACGTGACGCTGTGCTTCTCCGCGGCCCAGGCGCTGCTCGCGGCGAAGGCCGGGGCCACCTACATCTCCCCCTTCGTCGGGCGGCTGGACGACATCGGCCAGGACGGCATGACGCTGATCGCCGACACCGTGCAGATCTACAAGAACTACGACGCCATCCGGACCGAGGTGCTGGTCGCCTCCATCCGCCACCCGATCCACCTCATCCAGGCCGCGAAGATGGGCGCCCATGTGGCCACCCTGCCGCCCTCGGTGATCAAGTCGCTCTACAAGCACCCGCTGACCGACCGGGGCCTCGAAAGCTTCTTGGCGGACTGGAAGAAGACGGGGCAGTCCATCCTCTGAGGGCCGGCCTCCCCCGGCGCGGACCCTATCCGGCCGGGGCGGGCACCAGTCCGTGGCGCAGCATCACCTCGCGCATCTGGGCGGGATCCGGCGCGCCGCCCGCGACAAGCGCCGCCAGTTCCCGGAAATAGCCCGGGCCGAGGACGCCCGGAGTGAGGATGCAGAGGCAGGTCGCGGCCTCCTGGGTGTCGTTCCGGAAGCCGTGGACCACGCCGCGCGGGATGAACAGGGATTCGCCGGCGGGCAGCTCCACGTCGCGCCCCGCCACCTTCCAGCTGGTCACGCCCGTGAGGCCGACGATCGTCTCCTCCCAGCTCTCGTGGTAGTGCGGCACGGGCATCCGGGCGTTCGGCAGCACCGTCATCTCGAAGAGGTCGAGCGCGCCGCCGGTCTCCTCTCCCGTCTGCTTGAAGCGCAGTTCAAGGCCGCCGAGGCGGATGGCTTCCATGCTGGGCGTCTCCATGACGCCCGGCAGGATGGCAAGCACGGCCCGGCGCCGCAACAACCATGCCCGCTACAGCGCGGGCTTCAGCAGCGTCGCCCGCCCGCCATGCGCCGCGGACCAGCCGATGGGATCGGCGAGGAAGCGCTCCAGCACCGCGCGGTCGGCCTCCGGCAAGGCAGAGACGCCGCCCGCGTCCAGCACGTCCCGCCAGTTGGCGAGGGCAACGAGGGAAAGACCCAGCTTCTCCATCCGCTCCGCGCCACCAGGGAAGGTGCCGTGTTGGAAGAGGCAGAGCGCCTGGTCCACCGCCGCCCCCGCCGAGCGCAGCCCGCGCGTGAAGGCGACCTTGCTGCCGCCATCCGTCATCAGGTCGTCCACGAGCAGAACCCGCATCCCCTCGACCGAGCCGCCCTCCACCTGGGCGTTGCGGCCGATGCCGAGGGGGCGCTTGCGGACGTAGCGCAGCGGCAGGTCCAGCGCCTCGGCCAGCCAGGCGGCCCAGGGGATGCCGGCGGTCTCCGCGCCCGCGATGGCGTCGGGCGGCGCCCCCGCGAAGTTCGCGCGGATGGCCTCGGTGGCCAGCGCCACCGCCGCCCGGCGCAGGCGCGGCTCGCCGATGAGCAGCCGGCAGTCGATATAGGCGGGGCTCGCCCAGCCGGCCGCGAGAATGAAGGGCTGGCCGTGGCTGACCTGCACGGCCCCGCCCTCCAGTAGCAGCCGGGCCATGGAGGCGCCGCTCATGCTGCGGCGTCCCTGAGGCTGCGCTCCAGCAATTCGGCGCCGAGCATGAAGTCCTCCATCTCCATGGCCTCCGCCGGGTTGTGGGAGCCGTGCTGGTTGCGGATGAAGATCATGGCGCTCGGGATGCCCGCCTGTGCGAAGACCGCGGCGTCGTGCCCGGCGCCGCTCGGGATCGGCTCGTCCGGCAGGCCCATGGCGCGCAGCCCGGCCCGCAGCCGCTCGATCCACCCCTCATCCATCCGGGCGGGCGCGGAGTCCAGCCGGCGGTCGAGGCGGAACTCCACCCCCCTCTCCTCCCCGATGCCCGCGCATTCCGAGAGGAAGAGGTCGTAGAAGGCCTCCAGCGTCTCGATGCTCTGGCTTCGCGCCTCCATGGAGAAGCGCAGCCGGCCGGGGATGCGGGCCAGGGCGTGCTCGGCCGGATCGGTGCCGATGATGCCCGATGTCACCACCAGGTCCCGCCCGCGCTCCAACAGGGTGCGCCAGTGGCGGTCGAGGCGCGTGATCAGCTCGGCGGTGGCAAAAACGGCATCGTGGCGCAGCCAGCGCGGGATGGTGCCGGAATGGCCAGCCTCGCCGATGCACTCGATGGCGCGGTGCCGGATGTTCCCCCGGATGCCCGTGACGATCGCGACGGGCAGGTTGCGCGCGACGAGCACCGGCCCCTGCTCGATATGGATCTCCAGCCAGGCGGCGATGCTGGCGGGGTCCAGCAGCTTCTCGCCCCGTGCCACGCGCTCCACCTCCACGCCCGCCTCCCGCATGCAGTCGATCAGCGGGCGGCCGTTGACCACGTGCGGCGTCGCCAGGTCCTCGGCCGAGAGGCGACCGAAGAGTGCGGCGGAGCCCATATAGGCGCGCCCGAACCAGGCGCTTTCCTCACCGCGCAGGGCGTAGAGGGCGATCCCGCGGCTCGGCGCGAAGCCCTCCGACTTGAAGCGGGAGAGCGCCATCAGCCCCGCGATCACCCCCGCCGCGCCGTCGTAGTTCCCGCCTTGGGGCACGGAATCGAGGTGCGAGCCGCAGGCGATCACCGGCAGCGATGGATCACGCCCCGGCAGGGTGACGACGAGGTTGGCACCGGCATCGCGCATCGTCTCCAGGCCCTGCGCGTGGGCCTCGGCCTCCACCATGTCCAGCGCCAGGGATTCGCCGGGCCCGTAGCTCTCCCGCGTGATGCCGACGCCGTCGCCCGTCGCCTCCCGCAGCCGGTCGAAGAGCCGCTCGGCGAGGTCTCGGCCGAGGCTCGGTGCCAGGGTGGCGCTCATGGCGCGGGCTCCGCCCATTCGAGTTCCGCCTCGTCCGTTTCCTCGCGGTGCAGGGCGCCGGTGAGGTCGGCGACGCGCGCGATGCCGCGGCCGGCGCAGAAGCGGGAGAGGCCCCCGATCACCGCCTCCATGGCGCCAGGATGGAGGAAGGTCGCGGTGCCCACCTGCACGGCGGTCGCCCCCGCGATCATGTATTCCGCCGCGTCCTCCGCCGTGGAGATGCCGCCGCAGCCGATGACGGGGATCCGGACGGCGCGGGCGCATTGATAGACCTGCCGCAGCACGATCGGCTTGATCGCAGGGCCGGAGAGCCCGCCCATCACGTTGCCCAGGCGCGGCTTGAAGGTGTTCAGGTCCACGGACATCGCGAGGATGGTGTTGGCCACCACCAGCGCGTCCGCCCCGGCAGCTTCCGCTGCCCGCGCCACCTCCGGCACGTCGCCGGTATTGGGCGTCAGCTTCGCCCAGAGCGGCAGCGAGGTCGCAGCCCGCAGACGGCGGATCACCGCCTCCGTCGATTCCGCCCGCATCGCGAAGGCGCGCCCGTCCTCCTCGATATTGGGGCAGGAGATGTTCGCCTCGATGGCGGCCACGCCCGGCACCGAAACCTCGGCGGCCAGCGTCGCGAAGCCCTCGGCGGTGGGGGCGGAGATGCTGACCACCAGCGGCGGCGCGAAGGCCCGCATCGCCGGCAGCGTGTGCTCCAGGAAATAGGGCACGCCCTTGGAGGGGATGCCGATGGCGTTCAGCATCCCGCCCACCGTCTCCGCCACGCGCGGCAGCGGGTTGCCGGCGCGCAGCTCCCGCGTGATCGTCTTCGTCACCAGCGCGCCGAGGGCGTTGAGGTCGGCGGCCAGCGCCAGCCCCTCGGCAAAGGTGCCGGAGGCCGGCATCACCGGATTGGCGAGGGCCAGGTCGCCGATCCGCACGCTCATATCCGTCGTCATGCCACCGCCTCCAGCATGTCGAAGACGGGCCCGTCCCAGCAGACCCGCTTGTGGACGATCTCGCCCCCTTCGTTGAAGTCGCGCACGCAACAGAAACACATGCCCAGCCCGCAGGCCATCTGCTGCTCAAGCGCCACCTGTCCGGGGATGCCGAACTCGCGCCCCAGCCGCTGCTGCACCCGCAGCAGCCGGGCGGAACCGCAGGTAAGGAAGGCGTCCACGCCCCCCTCCGCGATCAGCCCGCGCAGCAGGCGCTCGACATGGGCGGGGCCGCTCGTGCCCTCCTGGTCGGTCACGGTGATGACGCGGGCGCCCCCGTCGCGGAACAAGTCCTCGGAAACCACCAGCTCCGGTCGTCGGGCGCTGAGGACGGCGGTGACGCCGATGCCCGCCGCCCGCGCCGCTTTGGCAATGGGCGCGAGGGTTGCGAGCCCCGCGCCTCGCCCGATCGCCACAACCCCGCGCCAGGCTGGGTCGAGCGCGAAGCCGCGGCCCAGCGGGCCCATGATGTCGAGCGTATCTCCCGGTGCAAGGGTGGCGAGTCCGCGCGTGCCTGCCCCCGTCACCTTGTAGAGGAACTCGACCGTCTCTGAGACCGGGTCGGCGCCGTAAAGGCTCATCGGCCGCCGCAGGAAGGGCGCCTCCCCCGGCGGTGCGGGGCAGAGGAGTTGGAAGAACTGCCCCGGCAGCGCGCCAGACGCCGGTGCCCCTGCGCGCAGCACAAGGTGCCGGTACTCGGCGTTCAGCGCGGAGTGCGAGAGCACCTCCGCCTGTTGGGTGGCGACGCTGGTCGGGGTTGGACCGGACACGGGGGTCTCCTCCGCGAAAAAGGGATAGAAGCCCGACGCGTCCGCTCGCAAAAGAACAGAATTTCGTGCGAGATGATGCCAAAATGGCAGCACCCTCCCCCAGCCGCGCTCTTCGCATCCACGCGCCGGGCATCGGCTACTTCGACGCGGTTCGCCGCGCCGGCTCCATCCGGGAGGCGGCGCGGCGGCTGAACGTCGCCTCCTCCGCCGTAAACCGGCAGATCCTCAACATGGAGGCCGAACTCGGCGCGAAGCTCTTCGACCGCCTTCCCGGCGGGCTGCGGCTGACGGCGGCGGGGGAAATCCTCGCCCAGCACGTCATCACCGTGCTGCGGGACGCGGAGCGGGCACGCTCGGAACTCGACGCGCTGGCTGGGCTGCGGACGGGCCATGTGGACCTCGTGACGCTGGAAGGCCTCTGCCACCGCGTCGTGCCGGAGGCCGTGGCGGCGCTGCAGGGGCGGCAGCCGCGGATCACGGTCAGCACCGGCATCCTCGGCAGCGCCGACATCCCCAGCGCCATCCTTTCGGGCGACGCGCATCTCGGCCTCGCCTTCGAGGTGCGGCGGCACCCCGGGCTGCGGCAGCTCGCGGTGGCCCGGCTGCCGCTCGGCGCGGTGGTGCCGCCGGACTCCCCGCTGGCCGACCGCGCCGCCATCACCATGGCCGAGTGTGCTGGCCCCCCGCTCATCCTGCCGAGCGCCAACTTCGCCAACCGCGATCAGATCGACGCCCTGCTGCAAGGCGCCGGCCGGACCGAGGGGATGCGCGTGGGGTACGAGGCCGGCTCGGTGGAGCTGATGAAGCGGATGGTGCTGCTCGGCCTCGGCATCGCCTTCATGACGCGCGCGGGGCTGGAGGCGGAGTTGGAGGCCGGGCGGCTCGTCCATGTGCCGCTGCATAAGGGCCGCGCGCCCATCCTCAGCGAACTCGGGCTCTATGCCCGGGCGGAGACGGCCCTCCCCGCGGCGGCGGCGGCCTTCGCCCAGCACATGGGCGATGTCCTCGGCCGGTTGCACGGGTCAGGCGGGTGATTCGCGCTCCGCGCGAGGCCCTGGCAAACTGGCGCGGATGACCTTTCCTGCACCGCAGACAGAGGATGGCCGAGAGGCCGAGGCGGCCCGGGTGGCGGCCTATCTCTCCGCCCATCCCGGCTTCCTGGCGGAACGGCCCGCCCTCTACCGCGCGCTGCACCCGCCGAAACGCGTGCATGGCGAGACCCTGGCCGACCACATGGCCGCCCTTCTCGTCGCGGCGCGGGCGGAGACAGGACTGGTGGCCGATGCCGCGCGGGGCGGCCTGGACCTGACGATCCGGGCGGCGACGGCCATCGCGGCGCTGATCGGGGCCGCGGACGTGCTCGGCGCGGTCTCCGCCGAATGGCCAGCGCTGCTCGGCCTCGAATGCGCGTCGCTGGTGACCGAGGGCGCCCCTTCAGCCGGCCTGCGCGACCTTCCCGCCGGCGCGGTCGCGCGATTGATGGAGGGGCGCGAGATCCTGGTCCGCGACCACCCGGCCGAGGCCGCCCTTCTCCACGGCGAGGCCCATGCGCTGATCAGCCGCGACGCCCTGGTGGTCCTGCCCGGCACCCGGCCGCGGTTGCTGGCGCTGGGCGCAC
Organism: Roseomonas aerilata DSM 19363; assembly: GCF_000711725.1. GTDB lineage: Bacteria > Pseudomonadota > Alphaproteobacteria > Acetobacterales > Acetobacteraceae > Roseomonas > Roseomonas aerilata. The sequence goes on from NZ_JONP01000006.1 coordinate 182,313, forward strand.
GGGAGGCCGGGCGCCTGCCCCTGCGCGGCGCCACCGCGCCGCTCCGCCTCCTCGCCCATGCACTCGCTCGCGCGCTGGACGGCACGATGGGCGAGCCGTGATCCCGGCGCTCGCCGCCCGCGAGGAATTCATCGGCTGGCTCGCGCGCGAGCGGCGTGCGAGCCCGGAGACGGTCGAGGCCTATGGGCGCGACATCGCGGACCTCCTTGGCTTCCTCTCCATCCATCAGGGCGGGGAGCCGGATCTCGCAGCGCTCGGGCTGGCCGACCTGCGCTCCTTCCTCGCGCAGCGGGCGATGGCGGGGATCGGCGCCTCCTCCCGCGCGCGCCAGCTCTCGGCCATCAAGACCTTCCTGCGCTTCCTCGTCCGGCGACACGGCCTGGCGCCGCTGCCGCTCGGCGGGCTGAGCGGCCCCCGGCGCAAGCCGCCCGTCCCCCGCGCCCTGACCGAGCCGCAGGCCCGCACCGCCACCTCCGACAGCGCGGCCGACACTCCGGCCATGGCCGCGCGGGACCGGGCGCTGTTCACCCTTCTCTACGGCTGCGGGCTTCGCATCTCGGAGGCGCTGTCGCTCGACATGCGCAACGCCCCGCGCGCCGGAACCGGCCTTCGCGTGCTCGGCAAGGGCCGGAAGGAGCGGATCGTGCCCGTGCTGCCGGCCGTGGAGGCGGCAATGGCCGAGTGGCTGCGCCACCGCGGCCCCGCCACCCCCGACGCCCCGCTCTTCACGGGGGCCAAGGGCGGGCGGCTGGACCCGGCCGTCGCCCAGAAGGCCCTGCGCGACCTGCGGAGGGCGACAGGCCTGCCGGAGCACACCACCCCGCACGCCCTGCGCCACTCCTTCGCCACGCACCTTCTCGGTGGCGGGGCGGACCTGCGGGCGATCCAGGAATTGCTCGGGCATGCCAGCCTTTCCACCACACAGCGCTACACGGCGGTGGACCAGGCGGGGCTGCTGGAGACCTGGCGGCGGGCCCATCCGCGAGCGGACTAGGGGTCGGACCGCCCGGGCGAAAAGGCGGGGTTCCGCTTCCGGTCCGGAGAGGCCTAAGACATCCTTCCCCAGCCGGCGGGAAGGGGCGTCGAAGCGATCCTAACCAGGAAGGCACGGGCAACATGGCGGGCGACACAAACCTCCGGGCCGGCGGTTGCCATTGCGGCGCGGTGCGGTTCGAGGTGACGCTCAGCGACGGCTTCGACTCCATCCGCCGCTGCACCTGCTCCTACTGCCGGATGCGCGGCGCCGTCGTCGCCATGGCGGAGATGGGCGGGATCAGGATCCTCCAGGGAGAGGAGGCACTGACGAGCTATCGCTTCCACACCGGGGCGGCGCAGCACTTCTTCTGCTCGCGATGCGGGATCTACACGCATCATCAGCGACGATCGAACACGAACCTGTTCGCCGTGAACGTCGCCTGCCTGGAGGGGGTGAGCCCGTTCGATTTCCCCGAGGTGCCGGTCATGGACGGCATCAACCACACGAACGACACCGGCAAGCCGACACGCCGGGCAGGCACACTGCGCTTCATCCCGGCTGACGAGCCGCCGCCGGACGGCAGCCGCGCGGCCGGGCTCCCGCCGGAAGGCTGACGGCCGCCTGACCGTATGCCGCCGCGCAGTCGCCGCGGGAGAGCCGAGCACGGCCGCAGAGCCGTGGTTCGGGCCCGCTGGCCGTCGCTCGGCGCTTCCCCTCGCCCCCGCGCTTCCCCAATACTGTGGATCGAGGAAACGAACCGGGAAGAAACGCCATGAACGTCACCCGCCGCACGCTCGGCCTGGGCGCCGCCGCGCTCGCCACACCTTTTCTTCCAAAGCCCGCCCTCGCCCAGCGCGGCTTCCCCGACAAGCCGATCCGCATGCTCGTGCCCTGGGCGCCCGGCGGCACTACGGACGTGCAGATGCGCGCGGTCTGCGAGCAGGCGGGCAAGCGCCTCGGCCAGCCGGTCGTGGTCGAGAACAAGGCCGGCGCGGGCGGCATCCTCGGCGCCCAGGCCCTGCTGAACGAGCGGCCGGACGGCTACACCCTCTCCCAGATGCCGATCAGCGTCTTCCGCGTGCCCTTCATGAGCCAGCGCCCGCCCTTCGACCCGCTGGCCGACTTCACCTACATCTCCCACCTCACCGGCTACCTCTTCGGCGTGGTGGTGCGGGCGGACGCGCCCTGGCCGGACTTCAACGCCTTCCTGGCGGAGGCGAAGGCTAATCCGGGCCGGTTCAACTACGGCACGCCGGGCGTCGGCACCTCGCTGCACATCACCATGGAGAGGATCGCGACGGAGCGGGATCTCAACTGGGTCCACGTGCCCTTCCGAGGCGTCGCCGAGAACATGCAGGCCCTGCTTGGCGGCCAGATCCACGCGACGGCCGACAGCTCCGGCTGGGGGCCGCTGGTGGAGGAGGGGCGCCTGCGCCTGCTGGTCACCTGGGGGCCGGAGCGCGCGAAGCGCTTCCCCGCGGTGCCGACGCTGAAGGAACTCGGCATGGATATCGTCTCCACATCGCCCTACGGGATCGCGGGGCCGAAGGGGATGGACCCCGCCGTGGTGCGGGTGATCGACGCCGCCTTCCGGGGCGCCGTCGCCGATCCCGCGCACATGGCGGTGCTGGATCGCTTCGACATGCCCGCGATGGCCATGGGGCCGGAGGACTACACCGCCTTCGTGCGCCGGCAGGTGGAGGAGGAATCCGCGATGATCCGGCGGATGGGGCTCAGGCTCTAAGCGCCGTTGTGGTGAGGCAGGGAACGGTCTCCCGGTAGGCAGCCCTTCCCGGCAATATCCGGAGCGGCTGGTACAGGGCTTGCTGAGTTCCGGTGCCTCCAGTCAGGACCGGTTCTCATAAAGCGTCTTCTTGCCGCCCTTCTCATCGCGGCTATGCCAGCGGCAGCTCAAACGGTGCCCACGGCGAACGTCACCATCCTGAACCCGCCGGGTTCGATCAGCGCGACGGGGCCGTGAGGCCTCGCCGCCCGCACGGGCAACACCCTCTACATCGCGGGGATGCGTGGAATCGACCCGACCACAAACCAACTCGTCCAGGGGGATGAGGCGCGCATCCGGCAGGCGTTCCGAAACATGATCCACATAGCCGCGAGCGCCGGGGCGAAGCCGGAGGACGCGGTGCGCCTCGTCGTCTACGTGACCGACATGTTCCGCTTCCGCTTCCGCTTCCGCCCGATTGCCAACAAGGTGCAGGAGGAGATCTGGGGCCGGGGGCCCTATCCGCCGCGCACCATCATCGAGGTGCAGCGCCTGAACCAGGATGATATCCTGGAAGTCGAGGGCACCTTCGCAATCCCGCCGGGCTAGGCGGAAGGCCCGCCGGCGACCGGACGCGCCGCCCAGACCCCCGGCCGCACGCCGGCCGCCGTGACCAGCCCATAGGCGGTGATGCCGAGGGCGACGGCCAGGAACTGCCCGTCCAGCCCCATCCCCAGCACGTCCCCCAGCAGCCAGCCGCCGCCGACCGCGACCCCGATGCGCGAGAGGCCCGCCGCCACTGGCCAGCCCATCCGCCCCGCCCCCTGGGAGGCGAAGTAGAGCGCCATTCCCAGGCCGAAGCCCCCGAAGGCGAAGCCGGTATAGGAGAGCGCCCGCGCGGCGATGGCAATCACCGCGGGATCGGCGGTGAAGAAGCCGGCAAAGGCGGCCGGCGCCGCGGCGACGAGGAGGCCGATCGCGCCCGTGACCGCGAAAGCCATGGCGGCCCCCGTCCAGGCCAGGCGCAGCCCTTCCTCCCACCGCCCGGCGCCGACCGCGCGGCCCACCAGCGCCGTGAGGGCGGAGCCCACCCCGAAGGCGATGGGGATCATCAGGAACTCCAGCCGCGCGGAGATGCCATAGGCCGCGACCGCCGCCGCCCCGTGCGGGGCGATGCGCGCGGTGACGAGGATGGTGGTGAGGTTCGCCACCCCCGCCAGCAGGCTCGCGACCAGCCCGACCGAGAGGATGCGCCAGAACATCGCCCCGGAAGGCCGCAACCGCAGCACCGGCCGGAAGCCCGCCCGCCCCCGCATCACCGCCGCCCCCATGACGAGGGTGGAGGCGAGGAAGGCCGCCGCCAGCGCGGCGCCGATCCCCGGCAGCCCCATGCCCAGCGGCTCCGCGAGGGCCCAGGCGAGTGGCGGGTAGGCGGCCCAGGTCAGCAGCAGCACCCGCGCTGCCAGCGCGTGCTGCCCGCCGCCCCGCAGGACGGAGGCGAGGGTGTTGGCCAGCCAGACCGGCACCGCCCCCAGCCCGAAGAGCCACATCGCGTAGGGCGCCGCGGCCTCCGCCGCCGTCGCGCCCCCGATGGCGCCGAGCACGGCGCGCGGGAAAACCGCGAGCAGCAGGGCAAAGGCCCCGCCGGCCACGATGGCAATAAGCACCGCGTGCAGCACGAGGGCCGCGGCCTCGTCCCGCCGGCCGGCACCCAGCGCCCTCGCCGTGGCCGAGGTGACGCCGCCCCCCATGGCCCCCGCCGACATCTGCTGCATGAGAAGGCTGAAGGGCAGCACCACCGACCAGCCCGCCAGCGCCGCCGTGCCCTGACGTGCCGCGAGCCAGGTCTCGGCGATCTGGGCCACCACCTGCAGGACGGAGCTGAGCGCGGTCGGCGCCGCCAGCGCCAGGATCCGCCGCGCCGGGGAGAGAGCGGGAAGCGGGGCGGCGAGGCTCTCAGCCATGGGCCACCTCGGGCGCCAGGCGGCGGCGCATGGCCTCGCCAGCGCCGGGGCCGGGCAGGAGGCGAACCGATTCGGGGCGCAGCGGCGCGCCGTCCGCGCCGCGCGGCGGGTTGGCCGCCACCTCCTCCCCGGTCGTGGCATCGACGAGGCGCACCACCGGGCCATCGGGGGCCATCCAGCGGTCGCTCCAGGCCTTCAGGGTGAGGAAGGCGGGGAAGAAGTCGCGGCCCTTCTCGGTCAGGCGGTAGGCGTGGCGGGCGCCCTCCGGCACCCGCTCGAGCATCCCGTGCTCCACCAGCTTCGCCAGCCGGGCGCTGAGGATGTTGGAGGCGATGCCGAGGTGGCGCGCGAAGTCGTCGAAGCGGGTGGTGCCGTAGAAAGCCTCTCGCAACACGAGGATCGCCCAGCGCTCCCCGAGCACCTCCATGGAGCGCGCGATGGGGCAGCGCATGCGGGAGAAGTCGGTGCGGGGCATGGGACGCCTCTGAATGGCTTGCATGATGCAAGCCTGTTCGCTTGCATCATGCAAGCTAATCCGCGCCGTCGTTCTCCACTGCCATGACGATGAGGATGCGGCCGCCTGGCCCCTCCACCTCGTCACCGGGCTCCGCGCCCTCCAGCGCCTGCGCGAGCGGAGCGCGCCAGCCGATGAGGCCCGCCGCCGGGTCCGCCTCGTCCTCTCCCACGATCCGCAGGCGGCGTGGCGCCGCGCCCTGCACCGCGACGGTCAGCCAGGAGCCGAAGCCGGCCGCCCTCCCCTTCGGCGGCGCGGTGAGTTGCGCGCTGGCGCGGCGCTGCCGCCAGTAGTGGAGGTCGCGCTGCTCCATAGGGCCGGGCGCGGACAAGGCCAGCAGGCGGGCGAGTTCGGCCTCCATGCGGGCGAGGCCGCTGGCCGTCACCGGATTGGGGCCGGGCGGAACGGGGCGCTCGGGCAGCGGCTCGGGCGGCTCGCTCCCATCGGGCTCGCGGACGAAGGCGCGGCTCATCTCAGCCGCGGCCGATGGCCCGCCGCAGCCCCGCGCCCCAGCCGGCCACGCGGGTGGACATGGAGACCTCCAACGCCTCGATCTTCGAGACCGCCCCGGGCCAGCGGTCCTGCACCCAGGACCACCGGTTGGCGGCCCAGAGATACTGGTCGCGCAGCACGAAGACACCGAGGGCGAGGAAGAGGAAGCCCTGCAGAAAGGGCAGGACGCAGCCGAGCACGCCGAGCACGATGAAACCCCAGCCGAGGCGCTTGCGGCTCCGGTCCGGCTTCAGGGCGACGTAAGGGGGGCGGGCGTTTTCCATCGCCCGCCAGATGGCCCAGGCGCCGCGCGTATCAAGCGCGGCGCGCGGCTTCGTCAGATGTGGCCCCTCAGATGTGGATGGGGCGCCCGTCCACGGCCAGGGCCGCTTCCTTCACCGATTCGCTTAGCGTCGGGTGGGCGTGGCAGATGCGGGCCACGTCCTCGGCGCTGGCGCCGAACTCGATGGCCGTGACCATCTCCGCGATCAGGTGGCCGGCATCCGGGCCCAGGATATGGGCGCCGAGCACGCGGTCGGTCGTCTTGTCCGCGAGGATCTTCACGAAGCCGTCGGTGTCGCCCATGGCGCGGGCGCGGCCATTGGCGGTGAAGGGGAACTTGCCGGACTTGTAGGCAGTGCCGGCGGCCTTCAGCTCCTCCTCGGTCGCGCCGACCGCGGCCACCTCGGGCCAGGTGTAGACGATGCCGGGGATAGCGCCGTAGTTCACGTGGCCGTGCTGGCCGGCCAGGATCTCGGCCACCGCCACACCCTCGTCCTCCGCCTTGTGGGCGAGCATGGCGCCGGCGATCACGTCGCCGATGGCATAGATGCCGGGGACGTTGGTCGCGAAATGCGCGTCGGTCTTCACCCGGCCGCGCTCGTCCAGCGCGACGCCGACCGCCTCAAGGCCGAGTTCCGCGGTGTAGGGGCGGCGACCGATGGCGACGAGAACGGCGTCCGCCTCGATCGTCTGTGCCTCGCCGCCCTTGGCGGGCTCCACCGCCAGGGTGACGCCGGCATCGGTCTTGGTCGCGCCCGTCACCTTGTGGCCGAGCTTGAACTTGAAGCCCTGCTTACCGAGTACGCGCTCGAAGTTCTTAGCGATCTCGTTGTCCATGCCGGGCAGGAGGCGGTCGAAGAACTCGATCACCGTGACCTCGGCGCCGAGACGCCGCCAGACGCTGCCCAGCTCCAGCCCGATCACGCCGCCGCCGATGACGACGAGGTGCTTCGGCACGCTCTCAAACTCCAGCGCGCCGGTGGAGGTGACGACGCGCTTCTCATCGACCTCGACGCCCTTGAGCGGCACGCTCTCGCTGCCCGTTGCGATGACGATGTTCTTCGTCTCGTAGGTCGTGCCGGCCACCTCGACCTTGCCGGGGGCGGTGATCTTCCCCGAGCCCTTCAGCCAGGTGACCTTGTTCTTGCGGAAGAGGAACTCGACCCCCTTCACATTGGACGAAACCACCTCGCCCTTGCGCGCCTGCATCCGGGCGAGGTCGAGCTTCACGCCCTCCACGTTGATGCCGTGGTCGGCGAACTTATGGGCGATCTCCTCGAAGTTCTCGGAGGACTGGAGAAGCGCCTTGGAGGGGATGCAGCCGATGTTGAGGCAGGTGCCGCCGAGCGTCTCCCGCTTCTCCACGCAGGCCACCTTCATGCCGAGCTGGGCGGCCCGGATGGCGCAGACATAGCCGCCGGGGCCGGAGCCGATGACGATGAGGTCGAAGGAGTCGGGCATGGCGGGCGGGTCCTGCAATGATCTTGAGGGGGCAGGTAGCAGGCCCGAGGCCCGGCTTGAAGGGTGGAGGCGCCTTCAAGTGGTGTTCTGGCAGGGTTGTTCCGGCCGCAACCCCGGCCGGAGGGTCGCGGTCAGGCCGCGCCGTCCAGCCTCGCCAGCGGGTAGATGGCCCGGTGCCCGCCCTCCACGGCCATGATGTGGCAGTCCACCCCGTAGATCCGGGCAAGCCTTTCGCGGGTCAGCACCTCCGCCACCGGGCCGGCATGCACGGGCGCGCCCTCCTCCAGCATGAGCGCGGAATCGGCGTAGCGAGTGGCGAGGTTGAGGTCGTGCAGGACCATCACCGTCGCCATGCCCGAGCGCCGCGTATGGGCGCGGACCAGCTCCAGCAGGTGGAGCTGGTTGGCGAGGTCCAGCGCCGAGGTCGGCTCGTCCAGCAGCAGCACGCGGGGTCGGCGCACCAGGGCGAGGGCGAGCGCCACCATCTGGCGCTGCCCGCCCGACATCTCCCCGGGCGTGCGGCGGGCGAGCGGCTGCAACCCGAGCATATCCAGCATCGCCTCGGCCCGCCGAAGGCTCTCGCGCGGGGCGGCCCAGGAGAACTGGCCGCCGTTCTGTGCCAGCAGCAGCAGGTCGAAGACGGTGAGCTGGGCGGAGAGCTGCGCCACCCCCTGGGCCACGTAGCCGATCCGCCGGCTGCGCTCTGCGGGGCCAAGAGCGGTGAGGTCCTGCCCCTCCAGCCGGATGGTGCCGCTGACCGGCAGCAGCCCCGCCAGCCCGCGCACGAGGGAGGTCTTGCCCGCCCCGTTGCGGCCGAGCACCGCCAGGCATTCCCCCGCATTCACTGTGCAGGAGACGCCGCGCACCGCCTGGTGGCGCCCGATGCGGACGCCGAGGTCTTCGATCCCGAGAAGGCTCATCGCACCGCCCGCCGTCGGCTGTGGAGGATCTGCGCGAGGAAGACCGGCAGGCCGAGCAGGGAGGTGATCATCCCGATCGGCAGCACCGCCCCCGGCAGGATCAGCTTGCTGGCCAGGGATGCCAGCGTCAGCACGAGCAGCCCGCAGGCTGCGGTGACCACGAGGGAGAAGCGCTGGTCCTCCCCCACGAGCATCCGCGCCATGTGGGGCGCGACGAGCCCGACAAAGCCGACCACGCCGATGGTCGCGGTGGCCGAGGCCGCGAGGAGGGCCGCGGCCACCAGCATCATGAAGCGAAGCCGCTCCACCCGGATGCCCAGCACCACGGCGCCGTCCCCGAAGCCGCGGAGCGCCGTCAGCGCCCAGGCACGGGCGAGCAGCAGTGGCAGGACAAAGGCAAGGATGGCCGCGTTGATCGCCACCTTCGTCCAGGTGGCCTTCAGCAGCGAGCCCAGCAGCCAGAAGACGAGGGACTGAAGCTGGTTCACGTCCGCCATGTACTGCGCGACCGCGAGAAGCGCGGAGAAGGCGAAGTGGACGGCAATGCCGAGCAGCGTGACCGTCTCCACCCCCATCCCCGTCCGCCGGGCGAGGAGGGTGACGAGCACCACAGTGGCCAGCGCAAAAAGGAAGGCGTTGGCGGAGATGAATAGCTCCGCCGGGATCCAGTCCGCGGCCGCACCGAGGACGGAGGAGCCGAAGACGATCGCCATGGCCGCCCCGAAGCCGGCGGCGGAGGAGATGCCCAGCGTGAAAGGCTCGGCCAGCGGGTTGTTCAGCACCGTCTGCATCAGCGTGCCCGCGAGCGCGAGGGCGATGCCGGCCAACGCGGCGGTGAAGGTGATGGGCATCCGAAGTTCCCAGAGCACCACCCGCACGGTGGGGTCGGCGGTGCCGGGGGAAAGCAGCCCCTCCATAACCTCATGCAGGGAGAGGGTGCCGGAGCCGACGACAAGATCTGCCAGCAGGGCCGCGACGCCCGCCAGCAGCAGGGCGGCGAGGAGCAGCGCGCGCCAGGTGACGGAGCGGCGATAGTCGCGGACGGCAACGCCCTCCCCGCCCTCCAGCTCCGGCGCGGCGATGACGGCGCCGGCGAGGCCCAGCCGCTGCGACACCGCCGCCCTACCCGCCGACGCGCGGCGCGGTGGCCGAGATGAGGAAGGGCTGCGCCGGGATATGGGTGAAGCGGGCGAGGATGGTGCGGTAGGTCTCGTCCGGGTTCAGGTCGGCGAACTGCTGAGGATGGAAGGCCTTCGCCAGCGCCTCCAGCCCCACGATGTTCAGGACATGGTTGTAAAAGCCGTGCCAGACGCCGAAGACCTGGCCGCTCCGCGCGGCCTCGACCTGGGCGAAACCGGGGCGCGCCTCCAACCGGGCAAGGGACTTGGCGACGGCCCCCTGGTCGCCGCCATAGCCGAAGGGCAGGGTCACGGCGCCGCGGCCGCGCCAGTTGGCGCCGGTCATCACGTAGATGTCCGGGCGGCGGGCGATGACGGTCTCCATCGTCACCTCCCCGGAGGCGCCGGGGACGAGGTCGGCGCCGATGTTGTGGCCGCCGGCGGCCTCGACCAGCGGCCCCCAGCCCACGCGGCCCTGGGTGAAGCAGCACGCCTCCGGGCCCGCGAAGCCGGCGCGGGTCTCGATGAAGACGTTCGGGCGCGTGCCGGCGGCGGCGATCCCGGCTTGGACACGAGCGAAGCGCTCGCGGGCGAAGCCGGCAAATTCGGCGGCCTCGGCTTCCCGGTCCAGCACTTGGCCGAGGAGTTCGACGGAGCGGACGGCGTTCGGCACAGGGTCGTCGAAGCTGTCCACGAGGAGCAGCGGGATGTTGAGCTGGGCCAGCCGCTGGTCCACGCCGGCCTCCTTCAGGGCGCCGAGCGCGCGGGCCTCGGCCACCACCAGCTGCGGGCGGGAGGTCATCACCTGCTCCGCATTCACCTGGCCGTTGTCGCCGAAGCCCATGTCGGGGATGGCAGCGGCCTTGGGCCAGGCGCCACGGAGGATGTTCCAGAACCCCTCGTCGGCCCGGCTGGGGATGTTGTTCCAGAGCACCACGCGGGCGAAGGGGTCATCCCGGTCGAGCATGGCGAGGATGGAGATGTTGCGGCCGTCCTGCAGGACCACGCGCTCGGGCTTGCGGGGAATGGTGACCTGCCGGCCCGCGAGGTCCGTGACCGTCAGGGGGTACTGCGTGGCCTGGGCAGGGAAAGCCAGGGCGAGAAGCGGCAGCAGGGCGGCCGCCGCGAGGCGGCGAAGGGGGGGCAGCGTCATCGGGTGATCCTGTCGGCCAGGGGCCGTTTCAGGCTCATTGAGAATGACTTGCAATGTAAATTCCCGTCATGCCTGGGCCATGCCCCGGACATGGCAACCCCGGCCCGCAAACGCGAAGCGCGCCGGAGGGTCCTCCCTCCGGCGCGCTCCAACAACTCAGGAAGGTGGGATCAGAGCCCGAGCAGCAGCCGCCGCGCGTCCTCCACGCCCTCCTTCACGCGCACGAGGAAGGACACCGCCTCCTTCCCGTCCACGATCCGGTGGTCGTAGGAGAGCGCGATGTACATCATCGGGCGCACCTCGATCTTGCCGCCCACCACCATCGCCCGCTCCTTGATCGCGTGCATCCCGAGGATGCCGGACTGGGGCGGGTTGAGGATCGGGGTGGACATCAGGCTGCCGTAAATGCCGCCATTGGTGATGGTGAAGCTGCCGCCCGCCATCTCCTCGAGCTTCAGCTGGCCGTCGCGCACGCGCTTGCCGAAGTCGCCGATCGCCTTCTCGATGCCCGCGAAGGACAGGTCCTGCGCGTTGCGCAGCACCGGCACCACGAGGCCCGAGGGGCCGCCGACCGCGATGCCCATGTTGACGAAGTGCTTGTAGACCACCTCGTCGCCGTCAATCTCGGCGTTCACCGCCGGGAATTCCTGCAGCGCCGCCACGCACGCCTTCACGAAGAAGGACATGAAGCCGAGCTTCACGCCATGCTTCTTCTCGAAGGCGTCCTTGTACTCGGACCGGAGCGCCATCGCGTTCGTCATGTCCACCTCGTTGAAGGTGGTGAGCATGGCGGCAGTGTTCTGCGCCTCCTTCAGGCGGCGCGCGATGGTGATGCGGAGGCGCGTCATCTTCACGCGCTCCTCGCCCTCGCCGGTGGCGCGCGGGGCCTTGGCGGCGGGCGCGGCGGCGGCAGGGGCCGGGCGGGAGAGGAACTCCAGCACGTCACCCTTGGCGATCCGGCCGTCCTTGGCGCTGCCCTGGCCGATCTGACCGGCCGAGATGCCGTTATCCGCCATCATTTTGGCGGCAGCGGGCAGCGGGGCATGGGAGGTGGCGCTGGTGGGCTCCGCGCCGCCGGGGCGGGAGACGGGGCCGGCGACGGGGCGCGGCTCCTCCACCTTCGGGGCAGCCTGGGCGGGCGCCGCGGCCGGGGCCGCCGCCTTCGGCGCGGCGGACGCACCGGAACCGGCGCCCAGCGTGCCGAGAAGGCCGCCGACCTCGACCTCGGCGCCCTCGTCGGCCGCAATGCTCTCGATGGTGCCGGCGGAGGGGGCGTTCACCTCCACCGTCACCTTATCGGTCTCCAGCTCGACCAGCGGCTCGTCGGCAGCCACCGATTCGCCCGCCTTCTTCAGCCAGCGGGCCACGGTGGCCGTCGTTACGCTCTCGCCCAGGGTGGGCACCAGGATCTCGGTCATCGTCTTTCCTCTGCCAAGGTCCGGCTCAGCTCAACCCGAGCGCCTGGCGAACGAGCGCTTCCTGCTGCTGCGCGTGCACCTTGGCAAGCCCCGTTGCGGGGCTGGCGGCCGCGGGACGGCCGACATAGCCCGGCCGCCGGGCCTTCCCGCCCGCCGCGACCAGCACCTCCTCGATCTTGCGATCGACGAAGTTCCAGCCGCCCATGTTCTCCGGCTCCTCCTGGCACCAGACCACCTCGGCCTTGCTGTAAGGGGCCAGCACCTTCGGCAGGGTAATCCGCGGGAAGGGGTAGAGCTGCTCCATGCGGATGATGGCGACATCCTTCACGCCCTTGTCGCGGCGCTCCTGCAGCAGGTCGTAATAGACCTTGCCGCTGCAGATCACGACGCGCCGCACCTTGTCGGGCGCCACGAGCTCGTCGGTCTCGGGGATCACCACCTGGAAGCGGCTGCCCGGCCCGAACTCCGCGAGGGAGGACACGGCCAGCTTGTGCCGCAGCAGCGACTTCGGCGTCATCAGGATGAGCGGCTTGCGGTAGTTCGCCTTCATCTGGCGGCGCAGCGCGTGGAAGTAGTTCGCGGGGGTGGTGATGTTGGCCACCCGCATGTTCCGCTCGGCACAAAGCTGGAGGTAGCGCTCGAGGCGCGCGGAGGAGTGCTCCGGCCCCTGCCCCTCGTAGCCGTGAGGCAGCAGCATCACGAGGCCGGACATGCGCAGCCACTTCGTCTCGGCCGAGGCGATGAACTGGTCGATGATGACCTGCGCGCCGTTGGCAAAGTCGCCGAACTGCCCTTCCCACATCACGAGCGTGTTCGGGTCGGCCAGCGAGTAACCGTAGTCGAAGCCGAGGACGCCGAACTCCGAGAGAAGGGAGTTGAAGGCCTCCAGGCGCTTCTGGCCGTCGCGGATGTTGTTCAGCGGGACGTATTCGGCCTGCGTCTGCTGGTCGATCAGGTAGGCGTGGCGCTGGGAGAAGGTCCCGCGCTGCACGTCCTCGCCGGAGATGCGCACGCGATGGCCGTCCACGAGCAGCGTGCCGATGGCCAGCGCCTCGCCGGTCGCCCAGTCGATGCCCTCGCCGGTGTCGATCGCCTGGCGCTTGGCCTCGAGCTGGCGGACGATCTTCGGGTTGGCCCCGAAGCCCTCCGGCACGCGGGAGAGGGCGGCGCCCACCTCGCGCAGCAGGTCCGGCTCCGCGGCCGTGTCCGTCTCGGCCTCGGGCTCGTCGTTCCCGGCGGCCTTCAGGCCGGACCAGTGGCCCTCCAGCCAGTCGGCCTTGTTCGGCTTGAAGGTCTGGCTGGCCTGGAAGGCCTCGTCCATCTTCGCGAAGAAGGCGTCCTGAATGGCCTTTGCCTCGGCCTCCGGCACCGAGCCCTCGGCCGCCAGCTTCGTAGCGTACTTCGTGCGGGTGGTCGGCGTCTCCTTGATGCGGGCGTACATCAGGGGCTGGGTGAAGGCCGGCTCGTCGCTCTCGTTGTGGCCGTGGCGGCGGTAGCAGACGATGTCGAGCACGATGTCGGTGGAGAAGCGCTGGCGGAACTCGGCGCAGATCCGGGCACAGAAGACCACCGCCTCCGGGTCGTCCCCGTTCACGTGCAGGATCGGCGCCTGGACGGACTTCGCGACATCCGTGCAGTAGAGGCCCGAATAGGCGTGCGCCGGGGTGGTGGTGAAGCCGATCTGGTTGTTCGTCACGACATGGATCGTGCCGCCGACGCGGTAGCCGATGAGCTGGCTCATCGCCATCGTCTCATAGACCACGCCCTGGCCGGCGAAGGCGGCGTCGCCGTGCAGCAGGATGCCCATGACGCTCTTCCGCGCCTTGGTGTCCCCGGCCATGTCCTGGCGGGCGCGCACCTTGCCGATGACCACCGGGTCCACCGCCTCCAGGTGGGAGGGGTTGGGCTGGAGGGAGAGGTGGACCTGCCGGCCCTCGATCTCCACGTCCGTCGAGGTGCCCAGGTGGTACTTCACGTCGCCCGAGCCCTGCACGTCCTCGGCGTGGCCTGCGCCCTTGAACTCGGCGAAGACCTGGGTGAAGGACTTCTTCACCACGTTCACGAGCGTGGAAAGGCGACCGCGATGGGCCATGCCGATCGCGATCTCGTTCACGCCGTCCCGGGCGCCCTGGGCGATGATCTCCTGCAGGGCGGGGATGGTGGACTCGCCGCCCTCAAGGCCGAAGCGCTTCGTGCCCACGAACTTGCGGGCGCAGTAGGCCTCGAAGCCCTCGGCTTCGGTCAGCTGCTGGAGGATGGTGCGCTTGCCGTCCTTGTCGAAGGCGGCCTTCCAGGGCGCGCCCTCGATGCGCTGCTGGATCCAGGACTTCTGCTCGGGGTCCTGGATATGCATGAACTCGACGCCGATCGGGCCGCAGTAGCTCGACTTCACGATCGAGAGGATCTCGCGCAGCGTCGCCGTCTCGCGGCCGAGAACCTTGTCGATGAAGATCGGCCGGTCGAGATCGGCCTCGGTGAAGCCGTAGGTCGCGGGGTCCAGCTCCGGGTGCGGCTTCTTCTTCTGCAGGCCCAGCGGGTCGAGGTCGGCCTCGAGATGGCCGCGCACGCGATAGGCACGGATGAGCATCAGCGCGCGGAGTGAGTCGATCACCTGCTGGCGGGAGACAGCGGGATCGGCCGGCTTGGCGGCCGGCGCGGCGGCGCCCTTGCCACCCTTGGCCGGCGCGGGCGCCTCGGGCTCGGGCGCGAAGCCGCCGCGCGGGCGGGGGGCCCAGGAGGCGCCGGCGGCATCGCCGAGCACCGCGCGGGCGTCGTCGTTCAGCGCGGCGAACAGCTCCTGGAAGGAGGGATCGACGCTCTCTGGGGCCTGGACCCAGCGGGCGTAGAGGTCTGCGAGGAAGGCGGCGTTCGCCCCCGTCATCGCACTGGCTAGGATGTCGACTCCGGGCATGATCTTCCGCTTCGGCTCTGGGCTGATGAGGGGTTTAGACGGCGAACGGGGCAGGGTTGTGGCGATTCGAGGCCCGGCAGGGCCCCCGGAGCCGAGGGCTCGTCGGGGCCCGCGGTGGCCGGCGCGCAATTTCTGGACCTGCTTCCGTTATCATCTCGTTGCTCTCCCGGCGCTGGCCGGGTCTCCCACGCACCAATTGGTCCGCGACGCACCGCTTGTCACCCGTCTTACCGTCATGACAGGTCGGCGCAAGACACGGGCAACTCATAAGTCATGGAAATGCCGGGGAGGGCGGAGCGAACCCGCCCTCCCCATAGGACTCTCAGGCCGCCGCGACGAGACCGGCTTGGCCACCCCGCACCAAACTCGCGTAGTCGGCGACCAGCCGCTCCGTGATCCGGCCAGGGGTGAAGTGAAGGTCCGCGATCCTCCGAACCGGCGTCACCTCCGCCGCCGTGCCCGCCAGGAACACCTCGCTCGCCCCGGCGATCTCCCCGCGCGCGATGGTCCGCTCCACCACCTTCATCCCGGCCCGCCGGGCGAGGTCCATCACGGTGCGGCGGGTGATGCCGTCGAGGAAGCCGAGCGGGGCCGGGCTGTGCAGCTCCCCGTCGAAAACGAAGAAGATATTCGCCCCGGTCGCCTCCGCCACATCGCCCTTGAAGTCGAGCATGAGGGCATCGTCGAAGCCCTCCTCCTCCGCCGCGTGCTTGGAAAGGGTGCCGATGACGTAGAGGCCACTCGCCTTCGCCTCCGTCGGCGCCGTCTCGGGAGAGGGACGGCGCCACTTCGCCAGGGCCAGGGAGATGCCGGCCATCCGGTCCGCGCCGAAGAGGTTCGGCCAGGCCCAGGCGGCGATCGCGACATGGATGCTTGTGCCCCGCGCCGCCACCGCCAGCTTCTCCGAGCCGCGCCAGGCGATGGGGCGGAGATAGCCGTCGGTCAGGCCGTTGCGGGCGAGGGCCTCGGTGCAGGCCGCGTCGATCGCGTCCATGCCATAGGGGATCTCAAAGCCGAGATGGCGGGCGGAGCGGAAAAGGCGTTGGGTATGTTCGCGCAACTTGAACACGCGGCCACCATAGGCCCGCTCGCCCTCGAAGACGCCGCTGGCATAATGCAGCCCATGGGTCAGCACATGCAGCCTCGCGTCGCGCCAGGGCACGAAGCGGCCATCGAGCCAGATCCAACCGTCACGGTCATCGAAGGGAGCGGGAGGCATGAGTGTTTTCCTTCCTGAAATGGCCATTGCGAGTAATTTTCTTTCTTCTCGCCCAGAATCGTTAGAAGAAAACGCATGATTACGTCAACAACACTGCCAGAACCAGAGGGCGGAGCTGCCATGTCCGAACGGCCGGATCACCGCGGCGCGCCCGGCTCCTCCGCCGGCGCGCAGGGCGCGGCCGGGCGCAACCTCCTCTTCCTGCGGGAGGAGGAGCTGCGGCTGGCCCAGGACCTTCTCTTCTTCGGCTACCGCGACTTCACGGCCGGGCCGGATGCCATCCTGGCGGAGCTGGGTATGGGCCGGGCGCATCACCGGGTGCTGCACTTCCTCGGCCGACGGCCGGGGCTGACGGTGGGGGAGCTGCTCGGCATCCTCGCCATCACGAAGCAGTCCCTCGCCCGCGTGCTCACGCCCCTCGTCGCGCAGGGCTATGTCGCGCAAAGCCCGGGCCGGGCGGACCGGCGCCAGCGGCACCTCTCCCTCACTCCGATGGGGGAGGCACTGGAGCGGCGGCTCTTCGAGCGGCAGCGGGAGACGGTGACGCGCGCCTATCGCGAGGCCGGTCCCGTGGCGGTGGAGGGTTTCCGCCACGTGATGCGCGGGCTGATGGGCCCGGAGGCCCGGCGCGGGCTGGACCGCCTGGGCGCCCGCGCGGGCGCGCCCCCCGGTTACGACACGCCGCCGAGGCCCCGGCCGGAGGGCGGCAAGGCGCCGGCGCCCGAGGGTGGCAGCCCTGCATCCGCGCAGCATTCTGCGGCGGGGAAGGCATCGTGACCGACGCCGCGCACCTGCTCGTGGTCGATGATGACGCGCGACTCCGCACCCTTCTCCAACGATTTCTGGCCGAGCAGGGCTTCCGCGTCACCGCCGCCGCCGACGCCGCCGCCGCGCGCCAGGCGCTGGAGGGCATGGAGTTCGACCTGATGGTGCTCGACGTAATGATGCCCGGCGAGACCGGGCTGCACCTGACGGAAAGCCTCCGCCGCGCGGGGCAGGACGTGCCCATCCTCATGCTGACGGCGGCGGGCGAGCCGGACGACCGCATCGCCGGCTTCGAGCACGGGGCCGACGACTACCTCGCCAAGCCCTTCGACCCCAGGGAGCTGGCGCTGCGGATCCGCACCATCCTCAAGCGCGCGGCGCCACCCTCCGCCGTGCCCCTTCCCCCGGTGCAGCTCGGCCTGCGCTGGTTCGATCCCGAGCGGGGCGAGCTGCGCGGCCCCGAGGGCGTGACGCGGCTGACCGGCGGCGAGGCCTCCCTCCTCGTCGCCCTGGCGCGGCGCGGGGGCGAGGTGCTCTCCCGCGACGAGATCGCGGCGGCCATGGGCTCGCCCGAGGCCGGGGAGCGCGCGGTGGACGTGACCGTGACCCGGCTTCGGCGCAAGATCGAGCCCGACCCGCGCGAGCCGCGCTTCCTGCACACGGTGCGCCACAAGGGCTATGTCCTCCGCCCCGGCGCCTGAACTGGACCGGCGGGCGCGGGACGGATCGGGGAGGGCCGCCATGGCACCGGACATCGGCGCCGCCGAGATCGACGAGCGGGGTATCGCGAGGCCGGGGAGCGGCCGGGCCAGCATCGGCCGCGGCGACGGGGCGGCGGAGGCTGAGGGCGGCACCGGCCCCTGCTCTCCCCCGGCCTGGACCCGCCGCCGGCGCCTGCGCGGGGTGGTCACGGCCGCGCTGCGCCCCTTCGTGCCGCGCGGGCTGCTCGCTCGCGCGCTCCTTATTGTTCTCGTGCCGCTGGTGGTCACCCAGGGCATCGCGCTGCAGCTCTTCTACGGCACCCATCTCGACGTGATCTCCCGCCGGCTGGCGGGGGGCGTCGCGGGGGATATCGGCATGGTGACGGAGGTCCTCTCCCGCCAGCCGGACCAGGAGGAGTGGGGCTGGATCTTCCGCGAGGCCGCCTGGCGCCTCGACCTCTCCCTCGCCTACGAGGCGGGCGCGACGCTCGGCCCACCGGCCTCGCGCCCGGCCAGCCTGCCCCTGCTGCCGCTGGAGGAGGACCTCGATCAGGCGATCCGGGAGCGGGTTCGCCTCCCCTTCGACACGGACTGGCAGAGCGACCCGCGCAGCGTGATCATCCGAATCGGCATGCCCGACGGGGTGCTGAGCGTGGAGGCGCCGAGGAAGCGCCTCTTCTCCGGCACGCTCTACCTTTTCGTCATCTGGCTCGTCGGCGCCTCGCTGCTGCTCTTCGGCGTGGCCGCGCTGTTCATGAAGAACCAGGTGCGGGCGCTGCGCCGCCTGGCCGCGGCGGCGGAGGCCTTCGGCAAGGGTCGCGAGACCGGCCCCATCAAGCCCGAGGGCGCGAGCGAGGTCCGCCAGGCCGGCGCCGCGTTCAACGGCATGCGCGCGAATATCCGCCGCTTCGTCACCCAGCGGACGGAGCTGCTGGCCGGCATCAGCCACGACCTTCGCACCCCCCTCACCCGCCTTCGCCTGGGCCTCGCCATGCTGCCGCGCGGCGCCGAGGAGGACGCGGCCGCCATGACCCAGGACGTGGAGGAGATGGAGCGGATGATCGCCTCCTATCTCGCCTTCGCGCGCGGCGAGGTGCTGGAAGCGCCGGAGAGCACCGACCTTGTCGCCCTCGTGCGGGACATGGTCTCGCGCCTTCCCGCGGAGGGGTCCCAGGTGGTGGTACACGAGGTTCCGCCCTCGCTCACCCTGCCGGTGCGGGCGGATGCGCTGCGGCGCTGCCTGGGCAACCTGCTCGACAACGCCCTGCGGCACGCGGGCCTCGTCGCCGTCTCCGTGAGGCCGACGCCGGGCTGGGCGGAGGTGCTGGTGGACGACAACGGCCCGGGCATCCCCGCCCCGGCGCGGGAGGGGGCCTTCAAGCCCTTCGCCAGCTTCTCCGCCGGCGGCACCGGCCTGGGCCTCGCCATCGCCCGCGACATCGCCCGCGCTCATGGTGGCGAGATCGCGCTGGAGGAGAGCCCCATGGGGGGGCTGCGCGCCGTGGTGCGGCTGCCGATGTAAGAGGCGCGGCCTTGCCCCATCTGGCGAGAGGCCCGTGGCTGGACGCGGGCGCCGCCGCGGCCCATTCCGGCACCGCGACGCACCGGAAGCGACGGAGAGGTTGATGGACAGGGCCGAAATCGACATCGGCACCGAGGCGACGGAGCCCACCCCGACCGCGCCCGCGCTCTGGGAGGCATTGCGGGAGGAGGCGGAAGCGGCGGCCGCGGGCGAGCCGGCGCTGCGCGCCCTGCTGGAACTCGCCGTGCTCCGCCACGAGGCGCTGCTGCCCGCCCTCGCCTCCCTTCTCGCGGGACGGCTGGCGGAAGCGCTGATGCCGGCCGAACGGCTGGAGGTCCTGGTGCGGGAGGCCGGGGCAGACCTCGTCGGCTTCGCCGTGGCGGATCTCGCGGCCACGCGGCGGCGCGACCCGGCGGCGCGCGGCTGGCTCTCCCCTTTCCTCTACTACAAGGGCTTCCACGCCCTCGCCTGGCACCGGGTGGCGCATCACCTCTGGAATGAGGGGCGGCAGGATCTCGCGCGCTATCTGCAGAACCGCAGCTCGCTCGTCTTCGGGGTGGATATCCACCCGGCGGTGCCCGTCGGGCGCGGCGTCTTCATCGACCACGCGACGGGCGTGGTGGTCGGGGAGACGGCCTCGATCGGCAACGACGTCTCCATCCTCCAGGGCGTGACGCTGGGCGGCACGGGCAAGCAGCGCGGGGACCGGCACCCGAAGGTGCGGGACGGCGTGCTGCTCTCGGCCGGGGCGAAGGTGCTCGGCAACATCATCATCGGCCGGGGCGCGAAGGTCGGCGCGGGCAGCGTGGTGCTCGCCGATGTGCCCCCCTGCGCGACGGTCGCGGGCGTGCCGGCGCGGGTCGTCGGTTGGTGCCGGGACGCGGTGCCGGCGCTGGCCATGGACCAGAGTATTCCCTCGACCAACCAATCATCACGTTACTGAGAATTCACGTTTACTTGAGGCTCTGTTACGGCATGATACTCGCACTGAAGGGGAAAGAGGGGCCACAATGCGTTGGATTCTTGGTAGCTTTTTCGTTGTTGCGCTCGCGAGCCTGGCGAGCACGGGTCAGGCGATGACACCGGGCGCCGTGACGACCTCCGTCGAGTCCGCCCGTGAGGTGGCCTCCGTCACGCAGGACGTTGCCAGCCGCCGCCATCGCCGCCACGTGCGTCACCGCCGCGCCGTTACGCGCTGAGGGCGACGTGGGGAGGGGATTTCCCCTCCTGTCAGAAGGTTCGAAGGGCTCGGCGGGAAACCACCGAGCCCTTTCCTTATCTGGGTTGCTTGCGGAACGGCGGCCATTCTCCGCCATCTGAGTTGGCTTCGCCGAATGGCCGGCAGGCCCCCTTGCTAGACGTTGAAGCGGAAGAGCAGCACGTCGCCGTCCTTCACGACGTATTCCTTGCCTTCGACCCGCATCTTCCCGACCTCCTTCGCCCCCTGCTCGCCGCCGAGCGCCACGAAGTCGTCGTAGGCGATCGTCTCGCAGGCGATGAAGCCGCGCTCGAAGTCGTTGTGGATGACGGCGGCGGCCTGGGGGGCCTTGGTGCCCTTGGTGATCGTCCAGGCCCGGGATTCCTTCGGGCCCACCGTGAAATAGGTGATCAGGCCCAGCAGGTCGTAGCCAGCGCGAATGATGCGATCGAGCCCGCTGTCGTGCAGGCCGAGGCTGTCCAGGAACTCCGCCCGGTCGGCCTCGCCCATCTGGCTGATCTCGGCCTCGATGGCGGCGGAGACGATGACGGCGCGCGCCCCTTCGGCCTTCGCACGTGCTTCGACCGCCGCGGAATGGGCGTTGCCGGTGGCGGCCGACCCTTCCTCCACGTTGCAGACGTACAGCACGGGCTTGGTGGTCATGAGCTGCAGGCGCGCGGCCGCCGCTTCCTCGCCCTTGGGCACGGCGGTGCGGGCGGGCTTGCCCTCGGTCAGGGCAGCGACGATCGGCTCGGCCAGCGCGACGAAGGCGGCGCTCTCCTTGTCGCCGTTCTTCGCCTTCTTCTGAGCGGGGACGAGGCGCTTCTCGAGGCTCTCGAGGTCGGCGAGCATCAGCTCCGTCTCGACCGTCTCCGCGTCGCGCACGGGGTCCACGCTGCCCTCGACATGCGTGATGTCGCCGTCCTCGAAGCAGCGGAGGACGTGGACGATGGCGTCCACCTCCCGGATATTGGCCAGGAACTGGTTGCCCAGCCCCTCCCCGCGCGAGGCGCCGCGGACGAGGCCGGCGATGTCCACGAACTCGAGGCTCGTCGGGACCTTCTTGATCGACTTGCCGATGCGGGCCAGCTCGTCCAGCCGCGGGTCGGGCACGCCGACGCGGCCGACATTCGGCTCGATCGTGCAGAAGGGGTAGTTGGCGGCCTGGGCGGCGGCCGTCTGGGTCAGCGCGTTGAAGAGGGTGGACTTGCCGACGTTGGGCAGGCCCACGATGCCGCAGTTGAAGCCCATGGTGGCGGGGTGTTCCGTGTGTTTGGGGAGATATGGCCTGCCCCTTACGCCGCCCCGGGCCGCGGCGCCAGCAGAGCGCCGATGGCCGAGCCATGCGTCTGCCTTATAAGAGGGAGCAACGGCGGTTCTCCGCCTTGGCGCCAGGGCGCCCCCGGTTGGATAAGCAATGACGATCCCCTTGCAACAGAGTCCGCCGGACCCGGCCGAGGGCGCCCTCAGCCCCGCCCCCTCGCGCGACGGCCACCGGTTGGTCTTCGCGAACCAGCTCCGCGGGCTGGCGGCGCTGGCGGTCATGGTCGCGCACCTTATCGGAGTGTTCTGGGGCGGGCGGGAGATCGTGGGGATCACTACCTCCTCCCCGCCACAGACGGGCGAGCTGCCGGGGATCTTCGCGCTGGTCGGGCAGCCCTGGTTCAACTTCGGGCCCTTCGGCGTCGCGGTCTTCTTCCTTATCAGCGGGCTGGTCATCCCGATCTCGCTCGGGGCGCATTCGCGAGCCACCTTCATCCTCGCCCGGCTGCTGCGGATCTATCCGACCTATCTCGCGGCGCTGGCCGTGAACCTGGCGGTGGTCTGGCTCGCCTCCCGCTACTGGGGGCTGCCCTTCGCGCACGCGGGCTCGACCATCCTGGCGAACGCGCTGCTCCTCCAGGACATCCTCGTGAAGCCGACGGTGGACCTCGTGAACTGGTCGCTGGTGGTCGAGCTGAAGTTCTACCTGCTGATGACGCTGCTGGCGCCGGCGATCCGGCGGGGCAGCGTCTCGGCCCTTTTCGCCATCGGCTTCGGGGCTCTGGCGGCGAACCTGGCGCTCGGCGCGCCCTTCTTCGCGGCGGCCGTGGCGCCCTGGCGGGCGCCGTTCAACGGAGTTCTCTTCTCCACCCCCTATCTCGTCTTCATGCTCATCGGGGTGCTGTTCAACTACCGGCTGCGCGGGCTGCTCTCGGCGCCGGGGCTGCTGGCGGGGATGGCCGGGCTGGGAGCCCTCTTCGTCGCCTGCTGGCGCGCGGGGCCCTTTCCGGAGGGCTACCCGCATGTGCTGGTGAACTATGCCTACGCGCTGGCCCTCTTCGGCGGGCTCTTCCTCGTCCGCGGCCATCTGCGGCCCTTCCGGCCGCTGGACGCACTGGCGGCGATCAGCTTCCCGCTCTACCTCGTGCACTCGCTCGTCGGGTACTCGCTGCTCAAGCTGCTGATGATCGCGGGCGGGCTCGGCTACTACCCGGCGCTGGCGATCACCGTGCCATCCGTGATGGCCGTGGCCGTGCTTCTCCACCTCGGGGTGGAGCGCTGGTCAATCGAGGCGGGGAAGCGCCTCGCCCGGCGGCCTGCCGCGCCCGGCTGGCTGACCCGCCTCAGCGGCCGGGGGGCCGAGCTGGTCCGGTCCTGATCCTCATGCCTGGGTGAGAAGGGCGACCTTCGTCATGAACTCCTCCGGCCGTCCCTCGGCCAGGAGGGGGGCGGCGTCGGAAACGGCATCGAGCAGGCGGTCGAGCCAATCGGCGTCCACCTTCGCGAAGTTGCCGAGGACGTGGCCGTGCACGCGGTCCTTGTGGCCGGGATGGCCGATGCCAAGGCGCACGCGCCCGAAATCCGGGCTGCCGAAGGCGCGCTGCATGTCGCGCAACCCGTTATGCCCGGCCGCCCCCCCGCCCCGCTTCACCCGCACCTTGCCCGGCGCCAGGTCCAGCTCGTCGTGGAAGGCGGTGATGTCCGGCAGGGCGATCTTGTGGAAGGCAGCGGCGGGCTGAACCGAGTTGCCGCTGTCGTTCATATAGGTGTGGGGCTTGAGGAGGATGATCCGCTGGCCGGCGATCTGGCCTTCCGAGACCTCCCCCTTGAAGCGGCTGCGCCAGGGGGCGAAGCGGTGGCGGGAGGCGATGCGCTCCACCGCCATGAAGCCGATGTTGTGACGCTGGCGGGCGTGCTCCGCCCCCGGATTGCCCAGGCCGACCCAGAGCAGCATCCCTCATTCCCCAAATAGATAGAGGCGCCCCGCTCTCGCGGATGCGCCCCAGGCAGACCAGTCGGAAAGGGCCGGGGGAACGCTCCCCGGCCCGTCTTCCTTACTTCTTCTTCGCGGCCGGGGCGGCGGGCTTGGCGGCGCCCTTGGCGCCCTTGCCACCCTTGCCGGCATCCGGCGCGGGCGCCGGGGCGGCGATCACCACCTCGGCCTCGGCCACCGTCGGCGGGGCGACGGTCAGCACCACGAAGTCGCGGTCGAGCGTCGGCACGGCGCCCTGCTGGTCCTTCACGGCGGACCAGCGGATGGTGTCGCCGATCTCGGCGGCCGAGATGTCCAGCTCAAAGCGCTCCGGCACGTTGTCGGGGTCGGCCATCACCTCGAGGTCGCGGCGGACGAGGTTGGCGACGCCGCCGGCCTTGATGCCGGGGGAGACGTCCTCGCCCAGCAGCACCACGGGCACGCGCACGCGGATGCGCTGGCCGGCGGCGAGCCGCTGGAAGTCCACATGGATCGGCTGGTCGGAAACCGGGTGGAACTGCACGTCGCGCATCAGGCAGCGCTCCGTCGCGCCGCCGGCCACCGCCACCTCATAGAGGTGCGACTGCCAGCCGCCCTTGTGCAGCTCCTTCATCACGTCGCGCGGGTCGAGGGAGAGGAGGGTCGCCTCCTGCTTCGCACCGTAGATCACTGCGGGGACAGAGCCCCCACGCCGGGTCGCGCGCGCCGCCCCCTTACCGGCCCGCTCGCGCGCCGCGGCCTCGATCCGAATGGTCTGGACCATTGCCACAAATTCCTTCGCACGTTGGGTTTGAACGATCCGCGCTGCCATCAGGGCGCGCGAACGGGCGCCGGCCTCCAGGGGTGCCGGCGCGCGGGGGGTCTAGCGGGCGGTCGGGAAAAGAGCAAGGCCGGAAGGAACCTATCCCCCGGCCCTGCCCGCCCTCACGCCTCGACGGGGGTCTTCACCTCGGTCATCCAGCCATGCGGGTCGGGCGCCCAGCCGTACTGGATCGAGACGATCGCGTCGTAGAGCTTTTGCGTCAGCTCGCCGGTTCCACCGCTGCCGATGGTGATTTTCTCGCCCTTGTAGCCGAGTTCCCCCACGGGGGAGACGACGGCGGCAGTGCCGGTGCCCCACATCTCCTTCAGGGTGCCGTTCCGCCCGGCTTCCATCACCTCCTCGATGGAGATGCGGCGCTCGTTCACCGCCACGCCCCAGTCCCGCAGGAGGGTGAGGATGGAGTTGCGCGTCACGCCGTCGAGGATGGTGCCGGCGAGCGGCGGGGTGATCACCTCGTCGCCGATCCGCATCATGATGTTCATGGTGCCGACCTCGTCGATCCAGCGGCGCTCGACGCCGTCCAGCCAGAGGACCTGCGTGTAGCCGGCGGCCTCGGCCTCCTGCTGGGCGGAGAGAGAGGCGGCGTAGTTCGCGGCGGTCTTCGCCTCGCCCAGCCCGCCCTGCACGGCGCGGACATGGGTGTCGGTGGCGAGGATTCGCACCGGCTTCACGCCCTCCTTGTAGTAGGAGCCGACGGGCGAGCAGATGACGAAATAGGTGTAGCGGCTGGCGGGGTGGACGCCGAGCATCACCTCGGTCGCGACCACGGTCGGGCGAATATAGAGGGAGGTGCCGGGCGCGCGGGGCACCCATTCATGGTCGGCGGCGACAATTGCCTCGAAGGAGCGGCGGATCAGGTCCTCGTCCATCTCGGGGATGCAGAGGGCGCGGCAGGACTTGTTCAGGCGCCGCGCGTGGCGCTCGGCCCGGAAGAGCTTGATGCTGCCGTCGGCCTGACGGAACGCCTTCAGCCCGTCGAACACCGCCTGCCCGTAGTGCAGGACGGAAGTGGCGGGATCCATGACCAGCGGCGCGTAGGGCACCACGCGCGGGTCATGCCAGCCGCGGCCAGCCTCGTAGTCCATCATGAACATATGGTCCGTCAGGACCTTGCCGAAGGAGAGCGAGGTATCGTCGGGGCGCGACAGCGGCGTCCGGGTGCGGGTGAAGGGGATGTCCATGGTCATGGCGCCGGTGTCCGCAATATTGTTGCTTCTGGGGCTAGCTTAGCGCAACGCGGCGGCCGGCGGAAATCGTGGGCGCGCATCGCACCCATGTGTCTGCGTCAGGTTCCCTGACCCAAGAGATGCGCCTGCCCTCCGGTTCAACGGGCGGCGGCGAGGGAGGTCGAGGGGTCGTTCCGCGGGTCCAGCAGCTTCGGTGGAAGGTCCCGCAGCACGACGGCCAGTTCCTCCAGGAGCGGGCCCAGCGCCGAGGTCCGGCGCCAGAAGAGGCCGATCTGGCGGCTGGGATTGCCGTTCTCGAAGCGCAGCAGGTGCAGCCGGTCCGAGTAAGCGGCCATGCCGGTGGCGGCCAGGGCGGGCATCAGCGTCACGCCGAGCCCGGCCAGCACCATCTGGCGGAGCGTCTCAAGGCTGGTGGCACGGAACTCGGACCCTTCCTGGGCGCCGGAGAGGTGGCAGACCTCCAGCGCCTGGTCGCGCAGGCAGTGCCCGTCCTCCAGCAGCATGAGGTTGTAGCGGGAGAGTTCCTCCATCCGCAGGCTCTCGCGGCTGGCCAGCTCGTGACTCCGCGGCACGGCGAGGAAGAAGGGTTCCTCGAACAGAGGCTCGCAATGGAGGCTGGCGTCGTGCACCGGCAGGGCGAGGATCGCCGCGTCCAGGCGCCCCTCCCGCAGGCGGGCGAGGAGCTGGTCGCTCTTCTCCTCCGTCAGCAGGAGCTGGAGCTGGGGGAACCGGGCCCGAACCGCCGGCATGACCTCCGGCAGGAGATAGGGGCCGAGCGTGGGAAAGACGCCCAGGCGTGCAGTGCCGGACTCGGGGCGGGAAAGGCGGCGCGCGGCCTCCCGCATTCCCTCCATTTCGGCCAGGATTCGCCGCGCGCGCCCCACAGCGTCCTGCCCGGCGGGGGTGAGCATCACCCTGCGCGGCGACCGCTCGAAGAGGGCGACGCCCAGCTCCTCCTCCAGCTTGCGAATCTGGGTGGAAAGGGTGGGCTGCGCGACGAGGCAGGCATCGGCGGCCCGCCGGAAGTTCCGGTGATCCGCCAGGGCGACGAGGTACTGGAGTTCACGAAGATTCATGCGCGTGCCGTTCCGCGCCCGCCCCGGATGGGACGGGCGCGGGCGGGATCAGGCCGCCTTGGCCTGCTGCGGCGCCGCCTCGGGGACGGAGCTGCGGATGAGGTAGTCGAAGGCCGCGAGCGAGGCCTTCGCGCCCTCCCCGGCGGCGATAATGATCTGCTTGAAGGGCGTGGTGGTGCAGTCGCCGGCCGCGAAAACGCCGGGCAGCGAGGTCTGGCCATGCGCGTCCACGATGATCTCGCCACGCGGGGAGAGGTCGAGCGTGCCGCGCAGCCACTCCGTGTTCGGCAGCAGGCCGATCTGCACGAAGATGCCCTCGAGCTTGATCGTGTTCAGCTCGCCGGAGATGCGGTCCTCGTAGACGAGACCCGTCACCTTCTGGCCGTCGCCCTGCACCTCGGTGGTGCGGGCGGAGACCAGCACCGTCACGTTCGGCAGGCTGCGGAGCTTGCGCTGGAGCACCTCGTCCGCGCGCAGCTTGGTGTCGAACTCGAGCAGCGTGACGTGCTTCACGATGCCCGCGAGGTCGATCGCCGCCTCGACGCCGGAGTTGCCGCCGCCGATCACGGCCACGTCCTTGCCCTTGAAAAGGGGACCGTCGCAGTGCGGGCAGTAGGCCACGCCCTTGTTCTTGTAGGTGTCCTCGCCGGGCACGCCCATCTGGCGCCAGCGGGCGCCGGTGGAGAGGATGATGCTCTTCGCGTGCAGCGTCGCGCCACCCGTCATGCGAACCGAGAACACCCCGTGCTCGAAGTTCAGCTCCTCGGCGCGCTGGAGGTTCATGATGCGAACCTCGTTCTCGCGAACATGCGTCTCGAGCGCCTGGGCGAGCTTCGGTCCCTCGGTGTGGGTCACGGAGATGAAGTTCTCGATGCCCATGGTGTCCAGCACCTGGCCGCCGAAGCGCTCGGCGGCGACGCCCGTGCGGATGCCCTTGCGCGCCGCATAGACGGCCGCCGCCGCGCCGGCGGGGCCGCCGCCGACGATCAGCATGTCGAAGGGAGCCTCGGCGTTCAGCTTCTTCGCCTCGCGCGCGGCGGCGCCGGTGTCGAGCTTGACGACGATCTCCTCGACGCCCATGCGGCCCTGACCGAAGACCTGGCCGTTGAGGTAGATGGTCGGCACGGACATCACCTGCCGCTCCTCGACCTCCGCCTGGAACACCGCGCCGTCCACCGCGACGTGCTTGATGGCGGGGTTCAGCACGGCCATCAGGTTCAGCGCCTGCACCACCTCGGGGCAGTTCTGGCAGGACTGGGAGAAATAGGTCTCGAAGGTGAACTCGCCGTCCAGGTCCTTGATCTGGTCGATCACCGCCTGCTCCAGCTTCGGCGGATGGCCGCCGACCTGCAGCAGCGCGAGGACGAGCGAGGTGAACTCATGCCCCATGGGCAGGCCGGCGAAGCGCAGCGAGATGTCCTGGCCCGGGCTGGTCAGCGCGAAGGAGGGCGCGCGCTCGCCGTCGTCCCGCCGCTCCTCGACGGAGATCTTGGGGGAAGCGGCCTGAAGGTCGCGCAGCAGCTCCACCATCTCGCGGGACTTAGGGCTGTCGTTGACGGAGGCCGTGATCTGGATGGGACGGACTACCCGCTCCAGATAGGCCTTGAGCTGAGTCTTGAGGTTGGCATCCAGCACGGGGGCAACTCCGGCGACGGGGAATTCGGGGGAAGCGGCCGGGCCCGCGCGGGGCCCGGCTGTTCGGTGCCGGCCGGAGCCGGCACCTTTCAGACGCGGATCAGATCTTGCCGACGAGGTCGAGCGACGGGGCGAGGGTCTCGGCCCCCTCCTGCCACTTGGCCGGGCAGACCTCGCCGGGGTGGGCGGCGACGTACTGAGCGGCCTTGATCTTGCGGATCAGGTCCTCGGCGTTGCGGCCGATGCCCTCGGCGGTGATCTCGACGGCCTGGATGATGCCCTCGGGGTCCACGATAAAGGTGCCGCGGTCGGCAAGGCCCTGGCCCTCACGGAGAACCTGGAAGTTCGTGCTGATCTCGTGCGTGGGGTCGGCCAGCATCGTGTACTGGATCTTGGCGATCGTGTCGGAAGCGTCGTGCCAGGCCTTGTGCACGAAGTGAGTGTCGGTGGACACGGAGTAGACCTCCACATCCATCTTACGCAGCTCCTCGTAGTGGTCGGCCACGTCGCCCAGCTCGGTCGGGCAGACGAAGGTGAAGTCGGCGGGGTAGAAGAAGAACACCGCCCAGCTGCCGAGCACGTCGTTCTCGGTCACCTCGATGAACTTGCCCTGCTTGTAGGCCTGGGCCTTGAACGGCTTGATCTTGGTGTTGATGAGGGACATGCGATCTCCTGTTGCGGTGTGCCGCGGCACCTTCGCGCCGCTTCGCCGGACGGAAGCTAGGCTTGCCTGAGAGATATGCCAAATAGATAAAAATTCCAGGTTTGATAGATGACATCTATCGAACGTCGAGCTCCCGCCGAGCGCCCGGCAGATGGGCCTCGGCGGTGCCCAGTGGCACCCAGCCCCCTCCCGGCGGCCGCGCAGCATCGCTCAAACAGCCGTGAACACGTCGGCCCCTGAACGCGAAAACGCCGCCGGGGTGCCCCCCGGCGGCGCTTCCAAACCTCGGCGGTTCGCCGCTAGTTCAGGCGGCGATGGCCTTCACCATGGTCGAACCCAGCGCGGCCGGGCTGTCGGCCACGAAGATACCGGCGGCGCGCATGGCGTCCATCTTGGCTTCCGCCGTGTCCTTGCCGCCGGAGATGACGGCACCGGCATGGCCCATGCGGCGGCCGGGAGGGGCCGTGGCGCCGGCGATGAAGCCGACGACGGGCTTGTAGTTGGCCGAACCGGGCTTGTTCTCGCGGCCCAGGAACTCGGCCGCGATGATCTCGGACTGGCCGCCGATCTCGCCGATCATCACGATCTGCTTCGTCTCGGGGTCGGCGAGGAACATCTCCAGCACTTCCTGGAAGTCCGTGCCCTTCACCGGGTCGCCGCCGATGCCGACGCAGGTAGACTGGCCGAGGCCGGCCGCCGTGGTCTGCGCCACCGCCTCATAGGTCAGCGTGCCCGAACGGGACACGATGCCGACCGAGCCGCGCTTGTGGATGTGGCCGGGCATGATGCCGATCTTGCAGGCTTCCGGCGTGATCACGCCCGGGCAGTTCGGCCCGATGAGGCGGGACTTGCTGCCGGAGAGGGCGCGCTTGACCTTCACCATGTCGATCACCGGGATGCCCTCGGTGATGCAGATGATGAGCGGCACCTCGGCCGCGATGGCCTCCAGGATCGAGTCGGCCGCAAACGGCGGCGGCACGTAGATGACGGAGGCATCGGCCCCGGTCGCCTCGACGCACTCGGCCACCGTGTCGAACACGGGCAGGCCGATATGGGTCTGCCCGCCCTTGCCCGGCGTCACGCCGCCCACGTAGTTCGTGCCGTAGGCGATGCCCTGCTCGGCGTGGAAGGTGCCCTGCGACCCAGTGAAGCCCTGGGTCATGACCTTGGTGTGCTTGTCGACGAGAACGGACATGGCTTCAGGCCGCCTTCTTCACGGCGTCCACCACCTTCTGGGCGGCGTCGGCAAGGTTGTCGGCGGGAATGATCGCCAGGCCGGACTCGGCCAGGATCTTCTTGCCGAGATCGACATTGGTGCCCTCGAGGCGCACCACCAGCGGCACGGCGAGCGAGAGGTTCTTGCTCGCCGCCACGATGCCCTCGGCGATCATGTCGCACTTGGCGATGCCGCCGAAGATGTTGACGAGGATCGCCTTGACGTTGCTGTCGGAGGTGATGATCCGGAAGGCCTCGGTCACGCGCGCCGCGTTGGCGGTGCCGCCGACATCGAGGAAGTTCGCGGGCGAGGAGCCGTAGAGCTTGATGATGTCCATCGTGGCCATCGCCAGCCCGGCGCCGTTCACCATGCAACCGATCTCGCCGTCGAGCGCGACGTAGTTGAGGTCGTTCTTGACCGCGTCCAGCTCCTTCGGGTCCATCTCGCTGTCGTCGCGAAGGGCCTCGAGGTCCTTGTGGCGGAACAGCGCGTTGTCGTCGAAGGACACCTTGGCGTCGAGCGCCACGATCTCACCGGCGCCGGTCACGACCAGCGGGTTGATCTCGACGATCGCCATGTCGAGCGCCGTATAGGCCTCGTACATCGCGGTGACGAACTTCACGAAGGTGCCGACCTGCTTGCCCTCGAGGCCCAGCCCGAAGGCGAGCTTGCGCGCGGCCCAGGGATAGAGGCCGGAGGCCGGGTCAACCGCCACCTTGAGGATCTTCTCGGGGTGGTGCTCGGCCACCTCCTCGATCTCCATGCCGCCCTCGGTCGAGGCCATGACGGTGACGCGGGAGGTCTCGCGGTCGAGCAGGATGGATAGGTAGAGCTCGCGCTTGATGTCGCAGCCGGCCTCCACATAGACCTGGTTCACCACCTTGCCCTCGGGCCCGGTCTGCTTGGTGACCAGCGTGTGGCCGATCATCGCGGCGGCGGCTTCCTTCGCGGCCTCGGGCTTGACGACGCGCACGCCGCCCTTGCCGTTCGGGTCGTCCGTGAAGCGACCGGCGCCACGGCCGCCGGCATGGATCTGGCTCTTTACCACCACCACGGGGCCCGGCAGCTTCTTCGCCGCCGCCTCGGCCTCCTCGGGCGTGCGGGCGACGTAGCCGTCGAGCACCGCGACGCCGTAGCGCTTCAGCAGCTCCTTGCCCTGGTATTCATGGATGTTCATGCGGGTCCCGCCTATCCGATAAGAGAAGGGCCGGGGTCTCCCCCGGCCCACATTCTCAGGAGCCTGGGCTCAGACGCCGAGCGCCTTGAAGTCCTCGACGAGCTTCTTCACCGCGTCGCAGGACTTGTCGAAGGCGGCCTTCTCCTCGGGGGAGAACTGCACCTCGACGATCCGCTCCACGCCGCCGGCGCCGATCACCACGGGCACGCCGACGTAGAAGTCGTTCAGGCCGTACTCGCCGTTCAGCATCACCGCGCAGGGCAGGACGCGCTTCTTGTCCTTCAGGTAGCTCTCGGCCATCGCGATGGCGGAGGCGGCCGGGGCGTAGAAGGCGGAGCCCTTCTCGAGCAGCTTCACGATCTCGCCGCCGCCGTTGGCGGTGCGGGCGACGATCGCGTCGATCTTCTCCTGCGTCGTCCAGCCCATCTTGATGAGGTCCGGCACCGGGATGCCGGCGACGGTGGAGTAGCGGGTCAGCGGCACCATCGTGTCGCCATGGCCGCCGAGCACGAAGGCCGTCACGTCCTCGACCGAGACGTTGAACTCCTGCGCGAGGAAGAGGCGGAAGCGGGCGCTGTCGAGCACGCCGGCCATGCCGACCACCATGTGCGCGGGCAGGCCGGACTTCTGCTGGAGCGCCCAGACCATGACGTCGAGCGGGTTGGTGATGCAGATGACGAAGGCGTTCGGGGCGTACTGCTTGATGCCCTCGGCCACCTGGCCCATCACGCCCGCGTTCTTCGTCAGCAGGTCGTCGCGGCTCATCCCGGGCATGCGGGGGAAGCCGGCGGTGACGATGATGACGTCCGCGCCCTCGATGGCCGCGTAGTCCGAGCCGCCGGTCATGGCGCTGTCGAAGTCATCGACGGGGCTGGACTGCATGATGTCCAGCGCCTTGCCGGCCGCCACCCCCCCGAACACGTCGAAGAGCACGACATCGCCGAGCTCCTTCAGGCCGATCAGGTGGGCGAGCGTGCCGCCGATGTTGCCGGCGCCGATGAGGGCGATCTTCTTGCGGGCCATAGGGGGTCCTTCGAGAGGGAGTCTCGCGAGGGCGAGAAAGGCGCGCAGGCATTAGACCCGGATGCCCGGGCCGGCAAGGCGGGCCCGCAATGGAAAGGGGCGGGGCGCCCCTCGGCACCCCGCCCCTGCCCTTCCGGAGGATTGCCCCCGGGGATCACATCGGCATGCAGCGGAAGGTGTCGGTATGGCCGCGGGCGAGCACGGCCATGGTGCCGGCCGGGCAGTCCATCTGCTCGCCATCGGCGGCGGGCAGGCCGGCGTGCCACACGCCCCGGCCGCTGTAGCCGCGATCCTCATCGGCGCTCTCGTCGCGGGTGCTCGTATAGGTCGCCTTGCCGTACTTGCCGCCGCGCGCGGGAAGGGTGGAGGCCGCGGCCGGGGCGGCGGAGAAAAGGCTCACGAAGCGCAGCCCGTTGCGCTGGCCGTGCATCGAGGCCGGGCGCAGGTCGGTGTAGCGCAGGGCCTCCCGGCGGGTGGCGCCCCGCACGGCGAAGACCGGCCGGCGCGAGGACCGGACCTCCGCGCTGCGCTGACCGCGAACGGAGGCCGCGGCGCGCCCGCGCGGGGCGACGGCGACCATCCGGCGCGAGGTGGCCGGGGCCGCGACCGGGCGGGGCGCGAAGGCGGGCCGAAGGGTCGGCGTGGCAGTCGGGCGGGCTGGCGTCGCGCGGGCGGCCTTGCCCGTGGAACGCGCCTCCTGGCGGGCTTCCGCCGGATGGACCGCCGCGAGCGCGACGACGGTGCCGAACGCGATGGCAAAGGAACGCAGCATGTTGATCTTTCCCCCTATTGGGCCCAACCCCGGATCCCCACCCGGCGCCCTGCCCCCTCAGGCACGCGCCGAGCAAATCCTGGGCCGAGCGGCTACGTCAGATGTGGCAGGGCCAGGTAGTCCTGGCTCTGCATTTCCATGAGGCGGGAGGCGGTGCGCTGGAACATCGCCGCCCCCTCCCCTTTCTCGTAGAGCTGGTCGGGCACGGCCTCGGCCGAGGCGACCAGCTTGCAGCGGTGCTCATAGAGCGTGTCGATGAGCGTCACGAAGCGGCGGGCCCGGTCGAAGTTCTCCGGGCCCAGCCGCGGCACGCCGTCCAGCACGAGCGTGTGGAAGTGGGTGGCGATGGCCAGGTAGTCCGCGGCGCCGAGATAGGCGCCGCAGAGGGTTTCGAAGTCCGCACGCGCCACTCCCCGGTGGGCCTGCGGTACTTCGAGCTTGCGGCCCAGCACGGTCAGCGAGCAGGGCTGGCCATGGGCCTCGCCGCTCAGCTCGCGGAAGGCCGCGTCGAGCGCGCGCTCGGCGCGGCCGTCAAGCGGGGTGTGCCAGGTGGGCAGGCCCCGGATGCGGTCGCGCCGGTAGTCCTGAAGGGCCGAGAGGTGCAGCACCTCCAGCCGCTTCTGGATGAGGGCGATGAAGGGCAGGAAGGCGTCACGCCCCGGCTTGCCCTTGAACAGATCGGCGGGCGCGGTGTTGGAGGTGGCGACCACCACAACGCCGCGGGCGAAGAGCGCCTCGAACAGGCGGCCGAGGAGCATGGCGTCCACGATGTCGTGGACCTGGAACTCGTCGAAGCAGAGCAGCGCGGCCTCGGCCACGATCCGGTCGGCCAGTGGCGGGATTGGGTCGGCCGCGTCGCCATGGGTCCGGCGCCACTCGTGGATGCGCCGGTGGGAGGTCTGCATGAAAGCGTGGAAGTGCTCGCGCTTCTTCCGCGGCACGTCCGCCGTCTCGAAGAAGAGGTCCATGAGCATGGACTTGCCGCGCCCGACCTCGCCGACGAGGTAGAGACCGAGCGGCGGGCCGTCCGGCTGGTCCTCCACGGGCTTGCGGCGGAAGAAGCGGGCGAGAAGGCCAGGCTCCTCCTTTGCTTCCGGGCGCGGGTCGTAGCCGCGGAGGCGTCGCCAGAGGTCCTGCAGCGTTTCGGCCGCGCGCGCCTGGGCAGGGTCCGCGCGAAGGGCGCCGGACGCCACCCGGGCGCGGTAGAGGGGGAGCGGGCCCTTCGCGATATCCGCCGAAACGGTGCTTCCCGCGAGGGCTGGCGCGGTCGTGGTGCCGTCCATCGGCGGCCGGTCTAACCCGGTCGCAGGCCGCTCGCAACTTCGCGTGCGCCGTTACATAAACCATTCCGGCCCCGGCATCCCCGCCGGAGGGGTTCCGTGAGGAACGAGCGGCAAGTCTCTGAGGGGGCTCGGAAGTCGCCCGCCGCTAGTCGGCGGTGATGCCGGCAGCCTGGATCACCGGCGCCCAGCGCGCGCGCTCGGCTGCGATGAAGCGGCCGAAGGCCTCGCCAGGCATGGGATAGGGCGTCGCCCCTTCCCGACCGAGGCTGGAAACCAGCTCCGGCGAGTCCAGGCTGCCGAGGATGGCGGCCTCCAGCCGGGCGCGGATCGGCTCGGGCGTGCCGTGGGGAACGAGGATCCCGTACCAGGCGGTTGCGCGATAGCCGGGGATGGTCTCGGCCACCGTCGGCACATCCGGCATGGACGGGAGCCGCTTGTCGTCGGTGACGGCCAGCGCCCGCAGAACCCCGCCCTGGACGAGGCCCGCGACCGAGGGAAGCGTGCTGATCATCGCCGCGACCGTGCCCGCCGCCACGTCCGTCAGGCCCGGAGCGGCGCCGCGGAAGGGCACATGGGTCGCCTCCACCCCCGCTTGCTGGAGCAGCAGCGCCATCGCCAGATGCCCGGCCGCGCCGTTGCCGGGGGAGGCGTAGTTCATCCCGCCTCGCTTCTCCCGGGCCTCGGCGATCAGCGCGGGAAGCGTCGTGGCGGTCGTGCCGGGCCCCGCGACGAGCACCAGCGGAGTCTCCGCCACCATCGCCACCGGATCGAGCGCGGTCTGCGGGTTCACCTTCAGGTTCCGGCCGAACAGGGTCGGGTTCACGGAAATCGGGCCCTGGTTGCCCATGAGCAGCGTGTAGCCGTCCGGCCGGGAGCCCGCGACCAGCTCCGTCGCCAGGTTGCCGCCGGCACCGGGGCGGTTCTCCACCACCACGGGCTGGCCGAGGGTGGCGTTCAGGCGGGTGCCGAGGGCGCGCGCGACGGCATCGGTGCCGCCGCCCGGCGTGTAGGGAAGGATCAGCCGCAGGGGGCGGTCCGGCCAGCCGCCCTGCGCCCGCGCCGCGAGGGGCATGAGGGCCGGAGCGGCGAGCAGCGCGCGGCGTTTGATGGGCATGGACCGGCCTCCGGGACGTTTCCTGCGGTCGGCGAACGAAGCGGAAGGCGGCGGGCGATGCAACCCGCCGCCGCGCCGGTCAGTCCGCGGCGCCCTCCACCAAGGGCACGTAGAGCTTCCCGCCCTCCCGGAACTTGGCGGCCATGGCCTCCATCCCCTCCTTCTGCGCCTCCGCCCGGATGTCGTGGGAGATGCGCATGGAGCAGAACTTCGGCCCGCACATGGAGCAGAAATGCGCGGTCTTGTGCGCCTCCTTCGGCAGGGTCTCGTCATGGAAGGAGCGCGCGGTGTCGGGATCCAGCGAGAGGTTGAACTGGTCCTCCCAGCGGAACTCGAAGCGGGCGCGGGAGAGGGCGTCGTCCCGCAGCCGCGCGGCCGGATGGCCCTTGGCGAGGTCCGCCGCGTGGGCCGCGATGCGGTAGGTGATCACGCCCGTCTTCACGTCGTCCCGGTCCGGCAGGCCGAGATGCTCCTTCGGCGTGACGTAGCAGAGCATGGCGCAGCCGAACCAGCCGATCATGGCCGCGCCGATGCCGGAGGTGATGTGGTCGTAGCCCGGGGCGATGTCGGTCGTCAGCGGCCCGAGGGTGTAGAAGGGCGCCTCCCCGCAGGTGGCGAGCTGCTTGTCCATGTTGGCCTTGATCTTGTGCATGGGCACGTGGCCCGGGCCCTCGATCATCACCTGGCAGTCCTTCGCCCAGGCCACCTGGGTCAGCTCGCCCAGCGTCTCCAGCTCCGCGAACTGCGCGGCGTCGTTGGCATCGGCGATGGAGCCGGGGCGCAGGCCGTCGCCGAGGGAGAAGGAGACGTCGTAGGCCCGGCAGATGTCGCAGATCTCCTCGAAGTGCTCGTAGAGGAAGCTCTCGCGGTGATGATGCAGGCACCACTTCGCCATGATCGAGCCGCCGCGAGAGACGATGCCGGTGACGCGGCTTGCGCTCAGCGGCACATGGGCGAGGCGCACGCCGGCATGGATGGTGAAGTAGTCCACGCCCTGCTCGGCCTGCTCGATCAGCGTGTCGCGGAAGACCTCCCAGGTGAGGTCCTCGGCAATGCCGCCGACCTTCTCCAGCGCCTGGTAAAGCGGCACGGTGCCGATGGGGATCGGCGCGTTGCGCAGGATCCAATCGCGGATGTTGTGGATGTTGCGGCCGGTCGAGAGGTCCATGACCGTGTCCGCGCCCCAGCGGATGGCCCAGACCATCTTCTCCACCTCCTCCGCCATGGAGGAGGTGACAGCGGAGTTGCCGATATTGGCGTTGATCTTCACCAGGAAGTTGCGGCCGATGATCATCGGCTCCAGCTCCGGGTGGTTGATGTTGGCGGGGATGATGGCGCGGCCGCGCGCGATCTCGTCGCGGACGAACTCCGGTGTCACGTGATCGGGGATGGCGGCGCCGAAATCCTCGCCGTCGCGCTCCAGTGCCACGCGGGCCTGGGCCCGGCCGAGATTCTCGCGGATGGCGACGTATTCCATCTCCGGCGTGATGATGCCGGCCCGGGCATAGGCGAGCTGGGTCACGGCGCGACCGTCCTTCGCGCGCAGCGGGCGGTGGCGGACCGGGAAGGCGGGTGTCAGGCGCTCGCCGGAGACGAAGCCGTTGTCCTCGGGCTTCAGGTCGCGCCCGTCATAGGCCTCCACCTCGCCGCGCGCCTCGGCCCAGGCGCGGCGGTGGCGGGGCAGGCCGCGCTCGATCGCGATCTCGGCGGCGGGGTCGGTATAGGGGCCGGAGGCGTCGTAGACCGTCACCGGGGGCTCGCCCGCGCTCGGGTGCAGCGCGATCTCGCGCATCGGCACGCGGAGTTCCGGATGCCGGGTGCCGGGCTTGAAGACCTTCGTGGAGGCCGGCAGCGGGCCGGTGGTGACGGTCGGCACGCCTTTGGTGGCGGGCCGTTCGGTCGTGGTTTCGATGGACATGCGCCAGAGCTCCTTCGCCTTCGCGACGGACCCAGCGCTGGACTGCAAAGATGGAAGGATGCCCCACGACGCGCGTGACTCCCCGGAAGGGGAATGAGGGCAGCCGCACCGTCCCTACGCCAGCATGAACTGGATCAGGTTCATCGGGTCACGGCGCTGCCCCAGAAACCTGGATGCCAGCCGTATCTCAGCCCCTCGACGGGACCCCCCGGGTGAGGCGCCCAGCCTCGGCCCAGGAGACGCGCATTGTCAACGGCCAGTGGGAGGCGATCAGTGTCAGAGCGAGGTGTCGATCAAGCCAAGGATCAACACGATGACGGCAGCGAAGGCACCTGCGACAAAGCCGGCGGGCGCTCCCAACCCACGCCGGCGGGAGCCGATCCAGCCCCCGGCAAGTCCGAAGGCAAGAATTGGGGCGACGATCCCCAGCATCGCGCCGGACTGTGTCCAGTCCGCCGGCACACGCCCAAAGTGATGGATGCTGCTCAGAGTCCCGCGCCGCCGTCCAGCGCGATGGCCTGCCCTGTGACGTTCCTCGCGGCGGGGGAGAGGAGATAGGCGGCCATCTCCGCCACCTCCTCCGCCGCCGTGATGCGGCGGGTGGGGGTACCGGCGGCGGCCTGCTCGGCGGTCATGCCGAGTTCGCCCCAGCGCGCGCGCGCCATATCGGTATCCACCCAGCCCGGGCAGAGGGCGTTCACCGTGATGCCGCGCGGCGCCAGCCGCAGCGCGAGCGCCTTCATCAGCCCGATCACCCCGTGCTTGGCGGCGGAATAGGCCACCTGGTCCGGGACCGCGCGCAGGCCGAGCACGGAGGAGAGGAACACGATCCGCCCCTCCCCGTCCGGCAGCATCGGAGCCGCGGCCTCGGCGCAGCGCCACGCGCCGTCGAGGTTGGAGGAGACAATCCGCCGCCAGTGCTCCTCGTCCGGTGCGGGCGGGTCGCCCCCGGCAGCACCGGCCGCCAGGATCACGGCGCCGAGCGGCCCGGCGGCCGCGAAGGCGTCCCGCACGGAAGCCGGATCGGTCACGTCGCAGGGAAGATAGCGGACGCCCTCGGGCAGCGGCCCCTCGGCGGGGCGGCGGGCGGCGGCGATGACGCTCTCGCCGCGGGAGGCGAGCAGCCGCGCGCAGGCGAGGCCGATCCCCCGCGTGCCGCCGGTGACGAGGACGGCGCTCATGCCGCGGTCGTCCCGCCATCCACGGGCATGACGATCCCAGTGACGAAGCTCGCATGGTCGGACAGCAGGAAAGCGACCACCGCCGCGATCTCCCGCGGGTGGGCGAAGCGGCGCTGCGGCACGGCTTCGGTATAGACGGCATCGCTGGCTGGGCCGGACCGGTTGCGGGCAGCAAGGTCGGCGATCACCGCCCGCAGCATCGGCGTGTCCGTGCTGCCGGGCGCGATAGCGTTGAAGCGCACGCCCTGCGTCGCGAAGTCGAGGGCCGCCGAGCGCGTCATCTGCGCCAGCGCCGCCTTGGAGGCGCCATAGGCCGCCGAGGCCGGCTTGCCGATCAGCGCCTGGTCGGAGGCGATGTTCACCACCGCGCCGCCCCCCTTCAGCAGGTGCGGCAGCGCCGCCTGCATCACCGCGAAGGGCGCCAGCCAGTTCACCCGCATGATCCGCTCCGCCTCCGCGAGCGGGGTGTCGATGAGGGTGCCGATCATCGTGTCGCCGGCATTGTTCACCAGCAGGTCCAACCCGCCCATCCGCGCCGCGGCGGCCTCCACCGCGGGGGCGATGGATGCGATGTCGTGCAGGTCGTGCTCGGGCCGGTCCAGCCCCTCAACTACGACGCCCGAGGCCTCCAGCGCGGCGACGATGGCGCGGCCGATGCCGCCCCGGTGCCCGGTGACGAGGGCGCGCTTGCCGGCGAGCCCCGTCTGGTGGAGGTCGTGCATGGGATCGGGGGAGGCGCTCTTTTCCATGCCGGTTCGATGGCACCGCATCCCCACCGGGGCAAGGGTGTTTCCCCGCCAGCGAGAGGCCAGGAGAGGGCGGCATGGACGACGAGCGGGACCAAACCCTCATGCGCCGGGCACTGGCCCAGGCCGAGGCCGCCTTGACGAAGAGGCAGGCGCCCTTCGGCGCCGTGGTGGTCGATAGGTCCGGCGAGGTGCTGGGCGAGGGGCACAACACGGTCCGGGCCGACCGCGACCCCTCCGCCCACGGGGAGGTGGTGGCCATCCGCGCCGCGCTCCGCCGGCTGGAGAGCGGCAGGCTGCCGCCCGGAACAACGCTCTACACGAGCTGCGAGCCCTGCCTCATGTGCGCGGTGGTCATCGCGCAGCTCGGCATCGGCCGGGTGGTCTATGCCGCGCGCGGGACGGATGTACCGGGGGCGAAGCGCCTGCTGGACGCCGACCTCTCCCAGGCCGCGCCCTGGGTGAACGCGGAGCCGGGCTGGACCCCGATCGAGCTGCGCGGCGACCTCCTGCGGGAGGAGGCGCTGCGGAGCCTGGCCGCCTTCGACTGGGGATAGGGCGCCCCCTCTCGCGCGCGCGGCGTTCCGGCCCCATCTTGGGCGCCTCATGGCCATCCCCCCCAGCATCCCCCGCGCGGCCCTCGTCACCGGGGGGGCGAAGCGGATCGGTCGCGCGATCGCCCTCGCCCTCGCCGAGGCCGGCTTCGACGTGGCGATCCACCACGGAAACAGCCTGGCCGAGGCCGAGGAGACGGCGGACGCCGTTCGCGCGCTCGGCCGCCGCGCCGTGACGCTGCGGGCTGACCTGGGGCGGGAGGCCGAGGTCGAATCGCTCGTCCCTGACGCCACCGCCGGCCTGGGCCCCATCGGGGTGCTCGTGAACAACGCCTCGCGCTTCGAGCGGGACGAGTGGGACACTGCCACCCGCGGGAGTTGGGACGCGCATCTCGAGCCCAACCTGCGCGCGCCCTTCGTGCTGACCCAGGCCATGGCCCTCGCCTTGCCCGAGGGCGCGGAGGGAGCCGTGGTGAACATGCTCGACCAGCGCGTGCTCTCCCTTACGCCCCATTTCGTAAGCTACACCGTCTCCAAGGCCGCGCTCTGGGCGCTGACGCAGTCGATGGCGCTCGCGCTCGCGCCGCGCGTGCGGGTGAACGGCATCGGGCCGGGCCCAACCATCGCCAGCAGCCGGCAGACGCCGGAGCAGTTCCAGGCGCAGTGCGAGAGCACGCCGCTGCAGCGCGGTTCGAGCCCCGAGGAAATGGGACAGGCGGTGATCGCCCTCCTTTCCCTCACCTCCATGACGGGGGGGATGATCGCCCTCGACGGCGGGCAGCACTTGCAATGGTCGCCGGCCCGTTCGACCGAGGGGATCGAGGAATGATTTCTTATATCCCCGATGCAAACGCCCGGCTGCGTCGCGTCTTCGTGCGGGAACTGACCGTCCAGGCGCGGCTCGGCGTCTATCCGCGGGAGGAGGCGGCGCCCCAGCGAGTGGTCATCGGGATCGAGCTTCTGGTTGCTGACGACGCCGCGCCGGCGGGCATCGGGCCCGACCGGCTGGAGCGCGTGGTGGACTACGCGGCCGTTACGGAGCGCGCCCGCGCCGTGGCGACAACCGGCCACACGCGGCTCGCGGAGACCCTTGCGGAGCGGATCGCGATGGCTTGCCTGGAGGACACGCGGGTGGAATCCGCTCGCGTGACGGTGGAGAAGCCGGACATCCTGCCCCATGTCGGGGCGGTGGGCGTGAGCGTTGAGCGGCGCCGGGCCTGACCCCCTCGCCGGGCGTTTCATCACCATCTTGTCAACGCCCTCCTCGCGATTTGAGAAAAATAATCCCCCGCCGACGAGAACAGGACGCGCCTCTGGCTTACCGGCGACCGAAGGCTAATGTGAACGAAGCATGAATTCGCGAGATGATGGTAAATCACTACAGAACAAGCACTTAGCCTACTGCCCAAGAAATAGGCAGGCGCGTTGCGAGCCTTTGTGGACGGGGCTTCGACGCATTGTCGGGCGCATCTCTCCACAAGCTTATCCACAGCTTCGGGGGACAACCGGCGGACACGCCGTGGAAACCCAACGGAAACAAGCCTGATGGCCTTCTCCAACGAGCAGACCACCCCCCTCGCCCCCATGGAGGGGCGCGCGGTGATCGAGACGGCGCTCGCGACCCTCCCCTTCTCGCCGGGTGTCTACCGGATGCTCGATGCGAAGGGGGACGCCCTCTATGTCGGGAAGGCGCGCAGCCTGAAGAAGCGCGTCTACGCCTATACCCAGGTCCATAAGCTGCCGGACCGGCTCAAGCGCATGGTCTTCGAGACCCGGCACCTGGAGGTGATCACCACCGCCTCCGAGGCCGAGGCGCTGCTGCTGGAGGCCAACCTGATCAAGCGGCTGCGGCCGCGCTACAACATCGTCCTGCGCGACGACAAGTCGTACCCGTGGCTGGTGATCACGGAAGATCATCCTTATCCGCAGATCACGAAGCACCGCGGCGAGCGTCGCAAGGGCGCCTCCTACTGGGGGCCCTTCGCCAGCGCCTGGGCGGTGAACCAGACCCTCACCGCCCTTCAGCGCGTCTTCCTGCTGCGCTCCTGCCGGGACACGGTGTTCGACAGCCGCTCCCGCCCCTGCCTGCTCCACCAGATCCGCCGCTGCTCCGCTCCCTGCGTCGAGCGCGTCTCGAAGGAGGAGTATGGGGAGCTGGTGCGGGAGGCCGTGCAGTTCCTCTCGGGCGAGACGCCCTCCATCCAGAAGCGCCTGGCGAAGGAGATGGAGGAGGCGGCCGAGCGGCTTGAGTTCGAGCGCGCGGCGGCCATCCGGGACCGCATCCGGGGCCTGACCCATGTCCAGGGGCGCGACCGCATCAACATGGAGAACGTGGGCGACGCCGACGTCGTCGCGCTGCACATGGCCGCCGGCCAGGCCTGCGTGCAGGTCTTCTTCTTCCGCGGCGGGCGCAACAATGGCAACCGGCCCTTCTTCCTCTCGGGGATGCGGGCGGATGCGGAGCCGGCGGAGGTGATCACGGCCTTCCTCGGCCAGCTCTACGACGACCTGCCGCCGCCGCCGCTCGTCCTCGTCTCCCACGAGTTGCCCGAGGCAGCGCTGATCGCCGAGGCCCTGGCCCTGCGCTCGGACCGAAAGGTCGAAGTCCACCACCCCAAGCGCGGCGACAAGCGCTCGGCGGTGGAGCACGCCCAGACGAACGCGCGGGAAGCCCTGGAGCGCAAGCTGGCCGAGGGCGCGGCCCAGGGCGAGCTGCTGGAGGGGGTGGCGAAGGTCTTCGACCTGCCCTCCACGCCCGAGCGGATCGAGATCTACGACAACAGCCACATTCAGGGCACGAACGCCTATGGCGTGATGGTCGTGGCGGGACCGGCGGGCTTCCTGAAGAACGCTTACCGCAAGTTCTCCATCCGCGGCGAAGGCGCCGGGGCGCCCAAAGCCAAGCGCGGCAAGGCAGAGGGCGCGGACCGAGGGCCCGCGCCCGCCGACGCCTCTGGCGTGGAGCCGCTTGCCGGGGAGGATGTGGAGGTGCTGGCGCATGACGCCGCGGGCCGCGCCGGGCCCGCCACGACAGACCCCGCCCGCCTGGCGGGTGCTCCCCGCGGCGGAGGAGCTGGCGCTCCCCGCGGCGGAGGAGCTGGCGCTCCCCGCGGGGGGGACGACTTCGCGATGATGCGGGAGGTCTTCGAGCGCCGCTTCGGCCGCGCCCTGAAGGAGGACCCGGAGCGCGAGAGCGGCACCTGGCCGGACCTGGTGCTGATCGACGGCGGCATCGGCCAGCTCAGCGCCGCCCGCGACATCCTGACCGAGATGGGGGTGCACGACATCCCGCTCGTCGCTGTCGCCAAGGGGCCGGACCGGGATGCCGGGCGGGAATGGTTCCACCGCACGGGGGCGGAGCCCATCCAGCTCCCCCCGCGCGACCCCGTCCTCTACTACCTTCAGCGCCTGCGGGACGAGGCGCACCGCTTCGCCATCACCACCCACCGGGCCGGCCGGTCCAAGTCCCTCATCAAGAGCGAGCTGGACGAGATCCCGGGCGTCGGCACCGCCATCAAGCGGGCGCTGCTGAACCATTTCGGCTCCGCGCGGGGCGTCCGGAACGCGGCGCTGGAAGATCTGCAGAACAGCCCGGGGATCGGCCCGGCGGTGGCGAAGCGGATCTACGAGCACTTCCACCCCGGCACCACCGGCCCGGTGGAGGCGCCGAAGCCGCGCGGGCGGGCGAGGAAGGCCGCGTCCGTGGCGGTCCTCGCCGAGGCGCCGGAAGCGGCCCCAAGGGACGGCGTGGCGGAGGATGGGGCGGAGCCGCCCCCTCCCCCGGCATCGGACGCGCTGGGGCACGAGGCGGAAGGATGAGTCCGCCCCGCGTTCCCCGCGGCGCCTTTCTGGGCTAGGGGTGCCGGCAAGGAGTCGCGTATGCCCACCGACCTGCCGAACCTGCTGACGCTGTCCCGCATCGCGGCCATCCCGCTTCTGGTGGCATTGATGTTCCTGGGTACCCCGCTCGGCGACATCCTCTCCTGCGCCGTCTTCTCGGCCGCGGCCGTGACCGACTATTTCGACGGCAAGATCGCGCGGGAGAGGAAGACCTTCAGCGCCTTCGGCCGCATGCTGGACCCCATCGCGGACAAGCTGCTGGTGGGCGCGGCGCTGATGCTGCTGGCGGGGCTCGGCCGCCTCTCGCTGCTGGGGC
The DNA here is from genome assembly GCF_000711725.1 of Roseomonas aerilata DSM 19363. GTDB lineage: Bacteria > Pseudomonadota > Alphaproteobacteria > Acetobacterales > Acetobacteraceae > Roseomonas > Roseomonas aerilata. Next base: position 226,410 of record NZ_JONP01000006.1, read on the forward strand.
TGCTGCCCGCCATCGTCATCATGCTGCGCGAGATCCTCGTCTCCGGCCTTCGGGAATACCTCGCGGGGCTGCGGGTCGGACTGCCGGTCACGCGGCTGGCGAAGTGGAAGACCGGGTTCCAGATGGGCTCCATCGGCACCATCGTGGCGGGGGACAGCGGCGCCTCGGCCATCGGCCTTGGCTTCCTGCCGGTCTCCTGGCTGGGTGAGGCGGGGCTCTGGGTCGCGGCCGGGCTCACGCTCTGGACGGGGTGGGACTACATGACCGCCGGCATGCGCCACGCGGCCGCCGAGGACCTGGCCCAGGCCACCAGGGGCGCGCGGCCCGGTGGAACCACTCGGTAACATTGGGGCGGGTGGCGGGGAGTCGCCGTGGCGCGCATCCTGCCTGGCAAGCCCACACTATACTCGTTGCGAATCAGGACGGCCCGGGACGCCGGGCGGATCGGAAGAGGATCTAGGATGCATCGCCACCGCCCGACGGCCGCTGGGCCCTTCCGCCGCGCCGGCCTGCCGCTGGCGCTCCTGCCTGCGCTCGTCCTGGCGGCCTGCGCGCCCGAGATCGACTGGGCGCCCTTCGGCCGCACCGACCCGATCGGCGCGCCGGACAGCCTGACGGTGCGCCGCGTGATGGGCGCGCCCGAGAGCGTGCCACCGCTGCTGGCCGAGGGCGGCGATGTCTGGCCGGCGCAGGAGGCGCCGCGCGCCACCCTGCAGAACCCCGACGCGGTCTCTGACCAGGGCCAGCAGCCCTCCCCCATCCTGGAACGGGCACGCGAGCGCGGGGCACCCCCGTCGCCGCCGCGCCTGCAGAGCGAGCAGCCCGGCAACGGCGCCCCCCCTGAAGCCGCGCCAAACCCGCGCGCACCGGCGCCGGGCACCCGCCGCCGCGGCAGCTCGGCCGAGGCGCTGCCGCCGCTCGACCCCGTGCCCGTGCCTCGCGAGGGCGTGCCGCGCGGCGAGCCGCCGACTCCGCCCGCGCGCTTCGGCGGCAACCGCATCGTGCCGGTGCCGGGTGGCCCGCCCGCCACCATCACCGGGCCGACGGGCGGGATCACGACCTACACGCAGCCGGGCGGCGGCAGCGGCACGGCCATCCAGCAGCCCGGCTCCACCACCCTGTTCGGGCCCACGGGCGGCGTGCAGGTGGTGCCGACGCCCTGATGCGCGTCCTCTACTTCGCCTGGCTGCGCCAGCGGGCCGGCATCGGGGAGGAGGAGGTCTCCCCCCCGGCCGAGGTCACCGATGTCGGCGGGCTGATGCGCTGGCTCGCCGCCCGGTCCGCCGGGCACGCCTCCGCCTTCGCGGACCCGGCGCAGGTGCGCTGCGCCGTTAACCAGGAGTTCTGCGGCCCCGACCACCCGGTTTCTGCCGGCGACGAGGTGGCGTTCTTCCCGCCGGTGACGGGGGGATGACCGTGGAGCCCACCATTCGCGTGCAGGAAGCCAGCTTCGACCTCGCGGGGGAGACGGCGGCGCTCTCGGCCGGGCGCACCGATGTCGGGGGAATCGCGAGCTTCGTCGGCCTCTGCCGGGCCGATGACGGGTTGCAGGCCCTGATCCTGGAGCACTATCCGGGCATGACCGAGCGCGCCATCGCGGGGATCGCGGCCCAGGCGGCGGCGCGCTGGCCGCTCACGGGCTGCACCGTGATCCATCGCGTCGGCCGTATCCTGCCCGGCGAGGGCATCGTGCTCGTGCTCGCCGCCAGCCGCCACCGGACGGCGGCGCTGGAGGCCTGCGCCTTCCTCATCGACTGGCTGAAGACCGGCGCCCCCTTCTGGAAGCGCGAGGAATTCGCCGACGGCGCCGAGCGCTGGGTGGCGTCCCGGCAGGAGGACGAGGCGCGCGCCAAGGGCTGGGGGTGAGAAGCCTCGGCGCGCTCCTTCTCGGCGGGCTGATGCTCGTCTGGCCGGCCTTCCTCAACGGCTACCCGCTCGTGTTCAGCGACAGCGGGGCATTCCTCCACCAGACGCTCGGGCCGCTGATGATCTGGGACAAGCCCTGGATCTACGGGCCGCTTATCCTGCCGCTGCACCTGCACCGGAACCTCTGGCCGGTGCCGATCGCCCAGGGGCTGGTGCTGTCCCACCTCCTCTGGCTGCTCGCGCGCACCTTTGGCGGCGGGGCCTGGCCGGGGCGGCACCTGCTGCTCTGCGCCACTCTCGCTGCGCTGACGGCGGCGCCCTTCACCGCGGCCATGGTGATGCCGGACGTGATGACGCCGGTGGTGGTGCTCTCCGCCCTGCTGCTCGGCTTCGGGCGGGCCGCACTCTCGCGCGGGGAGACCGCCTGGCTCTCGGTGCTGGCGGCGCTCGGCGCGGCGGCACATCTCTCGAACCTGCCGGTGCTCGGCGCGCTGGTGGTGGTCTCGCTGCTGGCGGGGTGGCGGGCGGCGAGGCGCGTCGCGCTGCCGCTGGCCGGGGCCGTCGCGCTGCTGCTGGCGACGAACCTCGTGGGGCACGGGCGGCTCTCGCTCTCGCCCCATGGGGCGACCTTCCTTCTCGCCCGGCTTGTGGCCAACGGGCCGGCGATCCGGACGGTGGAGGCAGAATGCCCGGCGGCGGGATGGTCGCTCTGCGCCTTCAAGGGCCGGCTGGAGGCTTATGGTCCCCTCGCCTGCCCGCCCGGTGCCTGCCCGCGCGACCTGCTGGCGAGCGACATCTTCCTCTGGCACCCCGAGAGCCCGGTCAACCGCGACGAGGCGGGACGGCCGCGCGACTTCGGCGGGCGGGCGCTCTCCGGGGAGGCCGGGGAGATCGTTCGGGCGACGCTGGTGCGGGAGCCCCTGGCGGTCGCGCTCGGCGCGGCGCGCGACACGCTCGCCCAGCTTCTTGCCAACCGGGTGGGAGACACGCTGGAAGGGCGGCATGTCGGCGAGGGGATGCTGCGGCGGCTCGAAGCCTTCGGCCCGGCCGAGGCGGCGCGGCTGCGGGCGGGCGCGCAGTGGCAGGACGCGCTGATGCCGATCGTCTCGCCGACCCTCTGGGTGCAGGGCCCGGTACTGATCCTGGGAGCGGCGGGCCTCCTGCTGCTGGGATGGCGCGGGAGATGGGAGCGGGCGGTGCTGGGGTTCGCGCTCGGGCTGGGCGCGGCCTTGCTCGCCAATGCCTTCGCCACGGGCGCGCTGAGCGGGCCGCACGACCGCTACGGGGCGCGGCTCGCCTGGGTTCTGGTGGCGGGAGCCGTCGTCCTCGCCCTTCGTGCGTCGGCCGAGGCGATCAGCGCCGCAGGCAGGCCATCCGCGGCCGCGGGTTCCGGGGAAGCGGCACCGGCCGGTTCACCCCGGGCCGCATGAAGCGCCGCGCCTCCGCCGCACCGCCGATGAGCAGCGCCGGCTGCAATCCCTGCGCGCAGAGCCCGGCGAGACCGCGCATGGTCGGCAGAGGCACCGCGCCGCCGCGCGTCCAGGCCGCGCCGAGGCGTGCCAGGGCCACGCGGCGGTTATAGGCGGCGCCGCGCTCGGGCTCCCCGGAGTGATAGCGGCCGATCGCCTCTCCCCAATCGGGTGAACCCGCGCGCAGGCGCTTGAGGAAGCGGGCGGCGTAGCGCGCGTTGGTCGGCGGGTCGAAGGCGGCCTCGAGGTTCGGGAAGGCGTCCGGGTGGTGCAGGAGGTTCACCTGCATGCAGCCGACATCGATCGAGCGCACCCCGCGCGCCTGCATGGCCGCGACGGCCGCGACGGCGGCCGCCTTGCTCGGCGCGCTGCCAGTCTCGCCCTCGGCGTTCCAGCTCCAGGGCCAGGGCTCCGGCCGGCCGGAAGGGGAGGCGCGCCCGGCCTCGACCAGCGCGATGGCGCCGAGGAGGCCGGCGGGAATGCCCGATCCGGGCTCCACGGCGGCGATGGCGCGCCGGCAGACGGACCAGTCGTCACCCTCCTGGGCGCGTGCGACCGCAGGGATTGCGGCCGCGAGGATGGCCAGGAGGGCGAGGATCGGGCGCGCGCGGGGCATGCGGGCAGGTCGCGCGCCCCGGCGCGCGCGGTCAAGCACGGGGTCTTACTCGGTGGCGGCCTCGGCGGCCTCGGCGGCGCGGCGGTTGGCGCGTCCACTCGCCTCCTCGGCGGCCTCGGAGGCCATGGCGAGGCGGGCGCGCTGCTCGCAGGTGGCGCGGATCTCGTCCAGTTCCTCCTCGGTCAGGTGCTCGATGCCGATGAAGGCATTGCCGGCGGCGCTGGTGCGGATCAGCTCGTCGAGCTTCGCCTGGATGGCCGCGCCGTCCCGGTTCTGGGTGTTCTGGATGAGGAAGACCATCAGGAAGGTGATGATCGTGGTGCCGGTGTTGATGACCAGCTGCCAGGTGTCGGAGAAGCCGAAGAGGGGGCCGGAGAGCGCCCAGAGGATCACCACGCCGACGGAGACGACAAAGGTGACGGGCCGCCCGGCCGCATGGGCCACGCGGCTCGCGGCCGCGTTGAACATCTTCGCGAAATGCATCCCGGGCGCCGTCCTGAAGGGGCCGGACAGACCCGGCGCACGGGGGCCGAACTGGGCACTCCCGCTCTTCCCGGGCAAGGGCCGGGCATCAACCTTTCGTTCTTTTCACCTAACGGTCACGCGTCTCAGCCCGCGAGGATCGCCCGGATGCGGTTCGCCAACGCCGCGATGCCGAAGGGCTTGGTGAGGAAGTGCATGCCGGGCTCGAGGTTCTCCCCGCCAACGACTGCGTTTTCGGCATAGCCGGTAATGAAGAGCACGTTCAGCCCGGGCCGGGTCACCCGCGCCGCATCGGCGACCTGGCGGCCGTTCATGCCGCCGGGCAGGCCCACATCCGTGATCAGCAGGTCGATCCTGGCGGGGGAGCGCAGCACCTCCAGGGCAGTGGGACCGTCGGCGGCCTCGATGGCGGTGTAGCCAAGCTCCTCCAGCACCTCGACCACCAGCATGCGGACGGTCACCTCGTCGTCCACCACCAGCACCGTCTCGCCGGTGCCGGTGCGCGACAGCTCGGCCATGCGAGCCGTGCCGCCCTCCTCCACGGCCTCGCCGAGGTGGCGCGGCAGGTACAGGCGCATGGTGGTGCCGCGCCCGACCTCCGAATGGATCGCCACATGCCCGCCGGACTGGCGAGCGAAGCCGTAGATCATCGACAGGCCGAGGCCGGTTCCCTTGCCGATGGGCTTCGTCGTGAAGAAGGGCTCGAAGGCGCGGGAGACCACTTCGGGCGCCATCCCCTGGCCAGTATCGGCGACGGAGATGGTGACATACTGGCCCGGAGCCATCCCGCGGCCGCGCGCCGTGCGCTCGTCGACCTGGGCATTCGCCGTCTCGATGGTCAGGCGCCCGCCTTCGGGCATGGCGTCGCGCGCGTTGATGCAGAGGTTGAGCAGCGCATTCTCGAGCTGGTTGGCGTCGCAGAGCGTGGGCCAGAGGCCGGCGTCGAGCAGTGTCCGCACCTCGATCCCCGGCCCCATCGTGCGGTTGACGAGATCCTCGATCTCCCGGATGCGGCTGTTGGGCTGGGTGGGGCGCGGGTCGAGCGTCTGCTGGCGGGAGAAGGCAAGCAGGCGATGGGTGAGCGCCGCAGCCCGGCTGGCCGCACCCTCCGCCGCCACGAGGTAGCGCTCCACCTCGGACAGCCGGCCCTGGGCGATGCGGGTTCGCGTCATCTGCAGGCTGCCGACGATGCCCGCGAGAAGGTTGTTGAAGTCGTGCGCGATGCCGCCGGTGAGCTGGCCCACGGCCTCCATCTTCTGGGCCTGGCGGAGCGCGTCCTCGGCCAGACGCAAGGCCTCGGCCTGGTCACGCTCGGCGGTCACGTCGCGCCCGACCGCGCTGACGAGCCCCTCGCCGGAGGCCGCGGACCAGCTGACCCAGCGCCAGCTTCCGTTCTTGTGGCGGTAGAGGTTGTCGGCGTGCAGCAGGGCCTCGCCGCGCGCGAGGGCCTCCAGCCGCGCGGCGGCCCTGCCGAGGTGGTCGGGGTGGATGAAGTCCTGGATCTGGCGGCCGACAAGCTCGGCCTCCGACCAGCCGAGCACGGCGGTCCAAGCCGGATTCACCGCGACGATGAGGCCGTCCGGACGTGCGACCAGCATGATGTCGGCCGAGAGGCGCCAGAGGCGGTTGCGGTCGGCCGTGCGCTCGGCGACCTCCGCTTCCAGCCGCTCGTTCAGGGTGCGCAGCCGCGCCTCGGTAAGCTTCGTCTCCGTGATGTCGTAGATGACGCCGCAGAAGCGCAGCTCCGCCGTCTCGGGGTCGGAGAGGTACTCGCCGCGACGGGTCAGCCAGCGGGTCTCCCCGGTATCGGGGCGGCGGATGCGGAACTCGGCCTCGGCCAAGGTGCCGGGGGCGGGCGCGGCGCCCGCATCGATCAGCTGCGGGTCGCCGGGGTGGACGATGGCGTTGATGGTGCGCAGCGGCAGGTCGGTCGCGGGGCGCAGGCCCAGCAGGGCGCAGAACCGTTCCGAGACGGAAGCCGTGCCGTAGCCGGCCACGTACTCGAAGGTGCCGATGCCGCCCGCGGTCTGCGCGATGCGCAGGCGCTCCTGCACCCGCTTCTGCTCGCTGATGTCCACCAGCGTGCCGACGAAGCGGGCGGGCCGGTCGTCGATGCCCGCGTAGCAGCGGCCGCGCGCATGGACCCAGCGCATCGCGCCGCCCGGCAGGAGGACGCGGTACTCCTTCGAGAAGAGGTCCGCGCCGCGGAGGATGGCGCCGACGGCCAGCCGGACTCGCGGCCGGTCCTCGGGGTGGATGACGGAGAAGAAGGTGCCGGGGCCGACGCCGCGCGCCGCCTCCTCGGGCGTGAGGCCGTAGAGGCGGGCGAAGCGCGCGTCGCCGGTGATCCGGCGCGTCGCCACGTCCCAGTCCCAGGCGGCCATCAGGTCGGAGGCGAGCAGCGCCTCACGGAGTCGCTGGTTCGCCTCGCTCAGCGCTTCCTGCCCCGCGCGGAGGGCCGCCTGCAGAACCGGGACCTCCTGCGCCGGCGTGATCTCGGTCTGGGTGGCGAGGAAGAAGCGGGGCGCATCGCCTTCGCCCGGGATGGGCGTGAGGAAGACGGCGTTCCAGAAGCGGGTGCCGTCCCGGCGCGCGTTCAGGAGGCAGAGGTCGAGCGGGCGCCCCTCCCTGACCGCGAGCGACAAGGCCGCGACGGCGGCGGGATCGGTCTCGGGAACCTGGAGGAAGCGGCAATTGCGGCCCAGCGCCTCCTCCGCCGTGTAGCCCGTCAGCCGCGTGAAGGCGGGGTTCACGTAGACGACCGGATTGTCCAGCAGCTGCGGGTCGGTGACGACGACCGACATGCCCGAGCGGTCGAGCGCGGCCAGGAAGGGGCCGGCCAGCAGGCGCAGGGCGGACGGCGGCTCGCTGCCGGCCTGATGGCCGGGGACCGTGGGAGGCAGGCACTCGGTCGGCGCTGAAAGGTCGGACATCGGTCAGCGCCAGCCGGTCGCGGGCTGGTTCAAGGTGGCCTCATCATGTTGGTTGCGACCGCTTGTTGGAGGAATGGAGGGCTTCGATCGCGGGATCAAGATGACGGGTGCGGAATGATCCTGGCCGTCCTCACCATTCCGCCCGGGCATGTCGGTTGCGCAACCCCGTGGGCCTGCCGAACGATAGGCCCCGAGGAACCTCCCAGCGGCGGCGGCCGGCGCGATGCCCGGGCCTCGCCCCGGGCGGTTCGGCAGCCGAGAGGGACCCATGCACGCCAAGATCACCATCCATACCAGCCCCGACCGGCTCTTCGCCTGGCTGTCCGAGCCGGGGAATGCCCGCTTCTGGTTCGCCCATCTGCGCCACGACGCCGACCGGGTGCCGGACCCGGAGCTGAGCGCCGATGCGGGCGAGCGGGTGGTGCGCTGGACCGCGGCGCCGGCCGGGGAGATGCGGGTGACGGACCCCGCGACCCACGACGCGGGGGTCGCCGACCTCTCCCTCACCTTCGCCGAGGGCGGGCACATCGACGAGCCCCCGGCCGAGGAGATGAGCCCCAACGACGACCCGACGAATGCGGGCAACGCGCTGCGGAGCATCAAGAGCCACGTGGAGAACGCCGAGGGCGGCGATCCCGACATGCACACGCCCGGCATCGTCTCGCGCGAGGCGGCGGAGGAGGCCGACCGCGAGATCGCGGAGGATCCCGAGCACGGCGGCACGCCGCGGCGGCGCTAACCGGGCCGAGGACTGGCCCCCGGGCGGTTCAGCCCGGGGGAGCGCCCAGCAGCTTCCAGACACCGTCCCCGGCCGCCACCAGCCGGTCGCCCACGCTGACGGTGCCGCGCACGAAGGCGACGGAGCGGGCGAGGCGAAGAACCTCCCCGCGCCCTTCCAGGAACTCGCCCGGATGGGCGGCGGATAGGAACTGCGTGTTCAGCTGCATCGTCACGCCCGGCCGCTTGCCTGTCGCGCGGTAAACGGTGATGCCGAGCGTGTTGTCGAGCAGGGTGACGAGCATCCCGCCATGGACGATGCCGTGGTTGTTGGCGTGGCGCTCGTCGGCCAGCACGCCATAGGCCCAGCCGTCACCCTCGGCGCGGGACCAGCGCGGTCCGGTGAAGCCGGAGAAGCCGCTCGGGGGCCAGGGGGACCAGCCCTCGGCGGCCGGGTCGAAGCTCACGCGGCGGCCTTCTCGTCGAGGGCGGCGAAGCTGCCGCCCTCCTCCGCCAGGCGCACCAGCAGGGCGGCTGGCTGCAGGCTCTCGTCGCCGGAGGCGGCGGCGAAATCGCGGAGGCGTGCGACGATCCGCGGCAGGCCGATGCTGTCGGCGTGGAACATCGGGCCGCCGGTGCCGGCCGGCCAGCCGTAGCCGTTGAGCCAGACCGTATCGATGTCCCCGGCGCGGGCGGCGATGCCCTCCTCCAGGATACGGGCGCCCTCGTTGATCATGGGGAAGAGCAGGCGTTCGAGGATCTCGTCCTGTGGGATCGCGCGGCGGGTGACGCCCTGCTCGGCCGAGACGCGCTCGATGACCGCGCGCACCTCGGGGTCAGGCGTGCCGGTGCGGCCGTCGCCGGAGTAGTCGTAGTAGCCGCGCTTCGTCTTCTGGCCGAGGCGCCCGGCCTCCACCAGCGCGTCCGCCACCGGGGCCTTCTTGCCGGTGGCCTGGCGGATGCGCCAGCCGATGTCGAGGCCGGCGAGGTCGGACATGGCGAAGGGGCCCATGCGGAAGCCGAAGGCGTTCAGGGCGGCGTCCACCTCCTCAGGCATCGCGCCCTCGATCAGCAGGCGCTCGGCCTGGGCAGTGCGGCGGGCGAGCATGCGGTTGCCGATGAAGCCGTAGCAGACGCCGGAGACCACCGGCACCTTGGCGAGCTTGCGGCCGAGTTCCACGGCCGTCGCCAGGGCATCGGGCGAGGTCTCCTTCCCGCGCACGACCTCCAGCAGCTTCATGACGTTGGCTGGGGAGAAGAAGTGCATGCCCAGCACGTCACCGGGGCGGGCGGTGGAGGCTGCGATCTCGTCCACGTCGAGATAGGAGGTGTTGGTCGCGAGCACGGCGCCGGGCTTGGCGATCTCCTGCAGCTTGCCGAAGATCTCCTTCTTGAGGCCCATCTCCTCGAAGACGGCCTCGACCACCACATCGGCCCCGGCAGCGGCCTCCAGACCGACCTTGCCCTCGATGAGGCCCATGCGCTTGTCGCGGGCCTCCTCCGTCAGGCTGCCGCGCTTGACCGAGGTGGCGTAGTTACCCGCTACCCGCTCAAGCCCGCGCTGAAGGTTCTCCTCGCTCGTCTCAATGAGGGTCACGGGGATGCCAGCATTGGCGAAGCTCATGGCGATGCCGCCGCCCATGGTGCCGCCGCCGATCACGGCCGCCTTCGCCACCGGGCGGGGCCGGGTGCCCTTGGGCAGGCCGGGGATGCGGGCGGCGGCGCGCTCGGCGAAGAAGACGTGGCGCAGGGCCTTGCTGCGGGGGTCGTCGCGCAGGCGGAGGAAATGGGCGCGCTCGACCGACATGCCCTCGTCGAAGGGTTTGTCGAAGGTGGCGCGTACGGCGTCCACGCAGGCGGCGATGCTCGGGTTGTCCGCGCCTTTCTTGAGCATGGCGGCGGCCGCGGCCTCGAAGGCGTCCCGCTCGCCGGTGTCCTGGCGGGCGCTGGTGGGAGTGGGGCGCCCCTTGTCGGCCAGGCGCAGCGCGAGGGCCTTGGCGGCCGACAGCACGTCGTCGGCCACCTCGTCCACGATGCGCAGCGACTTCGCCTCCGTCGCGCCGACCGGGTCGCCCGCGACCATGAGCTTCAGGGCGGGCACGGCGCCGATCAGGCGCGGCAGGCGCTGGGTGCCGCCGGCGCCGGGCAGTATGCCGAGCTTCACCTCGGGCAGGCCGAGCTTCGCCGCGGGCGCCGCCACGCGGGCGTGGCAGCCGAGCGCCACTTCCAGCCCACCGCCCAGCGCCGCGCCGTTGATGGCCGCGACGACCGGCTTGAGAAGGGATTCGAGGGCCGCGATGGCCTCGGGCAGGCTCGGCGGCACGGGCGGCTTGCCCAGTTCGGAGATATCGGCGCCGGCGATGAAGGTCCGGCCCTCCGCCGCGACGACGACGGCGCGCACGGCAGGATCGGCGCCGGCAGCCTGCGCGGCGCGCAGCAGCCCGCCGCGCACGGCCGCACTGAGCGCGTTCACCGGCGGGTTGGCGATGCGGATGACGGCGACGCCGTCCTCCACCGTGCTGGTGACCGGTTCCTGCTGGGCCATCGGCCGGCTCCCTCTTCCCTATAAATATTTGTTTTCACCGCAGAAACGCGGCTGCCGCGGGGCAGGAGGAAAGAGCCGGGCGGCGCCCGCGTCAAGCGGAGGGGCGGGGCGGGCACGATCGGCAGCGATCGTGACGGCTTGTCTCAGCGCGCCCGGCGGGGCTTTCGTGCCCGGCAGCGGGCCCTATCTCTGGGGCATGGCTGCCGGGGTTCACCGGCAATTCCAGCGCGGGCCGCGACGCGCTAATATTGTGGCAGTCGTCGCCCAATGCCGGGCCAAACACGCCGGGACACCCTCCCCTGACCTCCCCCGCGCCGATACTGCACCGCTTCGCCAATCCCGGCCGTTTCCTGCGGGCGACGGCGCGGATCATGCCGTGGCTCTGGGCGCTCTCGCTCGCGGTGCTGCTGCCGGCCGCGGCCTGGGCGCTGCTCGTCTCGCCGGCGGACTGGCAGCAGGGCGAGACGGTGCGGATCATGTATGTCCACGTGCCGATGGCCTGGCTGGCCATGGCCGGGTATTCCGGCCTCGCGGTCGCCTCGATCCTGGCGCTCGTCTGGAAGCATCCGCTGGCAGATCTGGCAGCGCGGGAGCTCTCGCCGGTGGGCGCGCTGGCGACGGCGCTCTGCCTGGCCACGGGCAGCCTCTGGGGGCGGCCGATGTGGGGCACCTGGTGGGCCTGGGACGCGCGGATGACCTCGGTGCTCGTGCTGTTCTTCCTCTGGGTCGGCCACGCCGCCCTCACCCGCGCCTTCGAGGACGAGGAGCGCGGCGCGCGGGCGGGCGCGATCCTCGCCCTGGTGGGCGTGGTGAACCTGCCGATCGTGAAGTTCTCGGTGGACTGGTGGAACACGCTGCACCAGCCGGCGAGCGTGACGCGGCTGGCGGCGCCGGGGATGCATGTTTCCATGCTCGGGCCGTTGCTGGCCTGCGCGGTGGGCTTCTCCATCCTTTTCGCCACTCTCGTCCTCGCCCGCGTCCGTGCCGCGGTGATGGAGCGGCGGGTGGAGGCGCTGGAGCTGGCCCGCGCCCGCGCGGCCGACCGGGCGCCCGCCGGGGCGGTGCCGGCGTGAGCGCCCCCCCGATGAGTCGCCGCTAATGAGCCACTGGATGAGCGTCGCGGCGGCCTGGGGGCTGGCTGCGGTGGGATTCGGAGGGCTGGCGCTGGGCGCGGCCCTTCGCCACCGCGCCGCGGCCCGGCGACTGCGTGAACTGGAGCGCGCCCGATGAGCGCAACGACCACCCCTGCCCCCCGGCGCGGCCTCGGCGTCGCGGCCTCCCGCCGGCGGCGGCGGATGCTGGTGCTGCTGCTCTGCGCGCTGGGGATCGGCGCCGCGGCCGCGCTGGCGCTGACGGCCTTCCGGGACAACCTCGTCTTCTTCCGCTCCCCTTCGGATATCGTCTCCATGGCCTCTCCGGATGGGAGGGCCTTCAGGCTCGGCGGGCTGGTGGAGGCGGGGAGCGTGGTGCGGGACGGCACGGACGTGCGCTTCCGCGTGACCGATGGCGCGAATGCCGTGCCGGTCTTCTACCGCGGCGTGCTGCCCGACCTGTTCCGCGAGGGGCAGGGCGTGGTGACGCTCGGCCGGATGCGGCCGGACGGGACCTTCGCCGCCTCCGAGGTGCTGGCGCGGCACGACGAGACCTACATGCCGCCCGAGGTGATGGACGCGCTCAAGCGCAGCGGCCACTGGAACCCCGAGCAGGGCGCGGCGCCGCCGGCGGGCGAGTGGAACACGATGGCACCCGCCGGGTCGCCCAGTGGGGCGCCCGCGGGCGGGAACGGCCGATGATCCCGGAACTCGGCCATTTCGCGCTGGCGCTGGCGCTCGCGCTGTCGCTCGCCCAGGCGGTGCTGCCGCTGATCGGGGCGCAGCGTGGGGATGCGCGGCTGATGGCGGCGGGGCCGGGACTGGCGACGGGCGTGCTGCTGGCGGTGGGTTCGGCCTTTGCCGCGCTGCTCTGGTCCTTCGCGGAGAACGACACGACGGTCTCGGCCGTCGTGCAGAACAGCCACTCGGCCAAGCCGATGCTCTACAAGCTGGCGGGCGCCTGGGGGAACCACGAGGGTTCCATGGTGCTCTGGGTGCTGATCCTCGCGCTCTGCGGCGCGGCTGTCTCGGGTTTCGGGCGCGGGCTGCCGGGGGCGCTGCGGGCGCGGGTGCTGGCAGTGCTGGGGATGATCGGCACGGGGTTCCTGGCGTTCATCCTGGCGACGTCGAACCCCTTCTCGCGGGTCTGGCCGCCGCCGATGGATGGGCAGGGGCTGAACCCCGTGTTGCAGGACCCCGGCCTCGCCTTCCACCCCCCGCTTCTCTATCTCGGCTATGTCGGCACGGCCGTGACCTTCGCCTTCGCCATCGCGGCCCTCATCGAGGGCCGCGTGGACGCGGCCTGGGGGCGCTGGGTGCGGCCCTGGGCGCTGGCGTCGTGGTCCTTCCTCACGCTCGGCATCGCGCTGGGGTCCTGGTGGGCGTATTACGAGCTTGGCTGGGGCGGCTACTGGTTCTGGGACCCGGTGGAGAACGCCTCCCTCCTGCCCTGGCTCGCGGGCTGCGCGCTGCTGCACTCGGCGATCGTGGTGGAGAAGCGGGAGGCGCTGAAGACCTGGTCGGTGCTGCTGGCGATCCTCGCCTTCTCCATGTCGCTGCTGGGCACCTTCCTCGTGCGCTCGGGCGTGCTGAACTCGGTGCACGCCTTCGCCAATGACCCGGAGCGCGGCGTCTTCATCCTCGGGCTGCTGCTGCTGACGATCGGGGGCGCCTTCGCGCTCTTCGCGTGGCGGGCCCCTTCCCTCTCGCCCACCGGCCTGTTCGCGCCGATCTCGCGGGAGGGGGCGCTGGTGCTGAACAACCTGCTTCTCTGCACGATTGCGGCGGTGGTGCTGGCGGGCACGCTCTACCCGATGTTCGCGGACCTGATCCTCAAGGCGAAGATCTCGGTGGGGCCGCCCTTCTACCAGGCGACGGTGTTTCCGCTCGCTCTGCCGCTGATCCTGGCAATGGCGGCGGGGCCGCTGATGGCCTGGAAGCGCGCGCGGCCCTGGCCGGTGCTGCAGCGGCTGTGGTGGGCGGGGCTGATCGCGCTCGGCGCCATCGTGACGGTCTGGCTCGTGCAGGGGCGGCCGATCCTGCCGGCGCTCGGCTTCGGCGCGGCGGCCTGGCTCATCTTCGGGGCGCTCACGGACGTGGCGGAGCGGACTGCCCTCTTCTCCCGCCCCCGCGCCGCCTTCGCCCGCGCGCGCGGCTTGCCGCGCTCCGCCTGGGGTGGGGCCGTGGCCCATGCGGGCTTCGGCGTCACCCTGCTCGGCATGGCCGGAATGGGGCTGGCGACGGAGCGGCTGGCGGCGGTGCGTCCGGGGGAGAGTGTTTCCCTCGGCGGGTACGAGTGGAAGCTGGAGGGGGTGCGGGACGTGGTCGGGCCCAATTGGGCCGGGCGGCAGGCAACTGTGACGGTGACCCGCAATGGCGCCCCCGTGACGGTGCTGCTGCCGGAGAAGCGCAACTTCCCCCTTGCCCGACAGAGCACGACCGAGGCGGCGATCCACACCACCGTCGCCTCCGACCTCTACGCCGTGATGGGCGAGGAGGAGAACGGCACGGCGACGCTGCGCCTGCATTACAACCCGCTGGCGCCCTGGATCTGGCTCGGCGGCGCGATCATGGCGCTGGGCGGGGGGCTTTCGCTCTCCGACCGCAGGGCCCGGGTGGGCGCGCCGGCGCGGCGGGCAGCGGCAGGGGCGGCGAAGGCGTGAGCGGGGTGGAGGAAACGGAAGCAACCGAGAACGGCCCCGCCGGGAAGCCGCGGACGCCACTCGGGCGCCGGCTGCTGCTTTGGGCACCGTTGGGGTTGGCCCTCGGCGGGGGCGTCGGGTTCTGGGCCATGCTGCGGGGGATGCGGGACGGATCCTATGACCCGCGCGGCGTACCCTCCGCGCTGATCGGCAAGCCTGTGCCGGCCTTTGCGCTGCCGGCGGTGCAGGGTCTGAACACGCCGGGCTTCGGGCCCGAATCACTGGTGGCCGGCGGGCCGGTGCTGCTGAATTTCTGGGCCTCCTGGTGCGTGCCCTGCGTGGTGGAGCACCCGCAGCTGATGGCGTTGCAGCGGCGGGGCGTGAAGCTCTTTGGCGTGAACTACAAGGACAAGCCGGCGGACGCCGCGCGCTTCCTGGCGCAGCACGGCAACCCCTTCGGCGCGCTGGTGGCGGATGCCGAGGGGCGCGTGGGGATCGACTACGGCCTCTACGGCGTGCCCGAGACCTATCTGCTCGACGGGCGCGGCATCGTGCGCTGGCGCTGGGCGGGCCCGATGATGCCCGACACCGTCTCGGCCGAGCTGGAGCCGCTGCTGCGGCGATACGCGTGAGGGCGGCGCTCTTCGCGATGCTGCTGGTGCCGGGTCTGGCACTGGCGGTGGGCCGCCCGGCCGAGATGCTGCCCGACCCGGCGGCCGAGGCTCGTGCGCAGGAGATCGGGCGCGAGCTGCGCTGCATGGTGTGCCAGAACCAGTCCATCGAGGACAGCGAGGCGGACCTCGCGCGGGACCTGCGCCGCCTGGTGCGCGAGCGGGTTGCGGCGGGCGAGCCGAGCGAGAAGGTCATCGAGGGTATCCACGCCCGCTACGGCGACTTCGTGCTGCTGCGGCCGCCGCTGAATTGGGTAACGGCGCCGCTCTGGGCGCTGCCGGTGCTCGTGCTGGGTGCTGCGGGGCTGGCGCTATTCCTCATGCGCCGCCGGAGCGCGGTGCGCGGCGGACCTGCCCCATTGACGGAGGCCGAGCGCGCCCGGCTGACGGCGCTGGAGAACGATTCTTGATCTGGCTTCTCGCGGCGGCCCTGGCGCTTCTCGCGCTGCTTCCGCTCGCCTGGACGATGGTGCGGCCCGCGCGGGCACTCGACCGCGGCTCGGCAGACCGGGCGCTCTACCGCGCGCAGATGGCGGAGTTGGACCGGGACAAGGCGCTGGGGCGGCTCGACGAGGCGGCCCACGCGGCGGCGCTGCTGGAGGTGCAGCGGCGGCTGCTTTCCGTGCCGGAGCCGCAGGCAGTGAAGGCGGGCGGGCGCGGGACGCTGATCGCGGGGCTGGTGGCGGTGCCGGCGATCGCCTTCGCCCTTTATTTCATGAGCGGCGTGCCGGGGATGCCCTCCGCCACCTTCGCGGAGCGGCGGGATTCGGCGGCGCGGGACGACGCGCTGCTGGCGCAGCTTCGCGCGCGGCTCACGGCGATGCCGCCGGGCAGCCCCGCCGCGCGGCAGGGCTGGATGCTGATGGCCGATGCCCAGCGCAACCGCGGCCGGCTGGAGGAGGCCGCCGCGGCCTATGTCGAGGTGCTGCGCGGCGGCTTCGATCCCGAGATAGCGGCCCAGTTGGCGCAGGTGCTGATCGAGGCGAACCAGACGGACAAGGCGGCGGCTTTCCTGGCGGATGCCGTGCGCCTTGCGCCGGACCATGTGGGCCTGCGCTTCCTCTCGGGCCTTGCCGAGGCGCAGGCGGGGCGGCCGGAGAAGGCGCGGGAGGCCTGGACCGCGCTGCTGGCCTCCGCCCCGGACGAGGCGCCCTGGAAGGCCATGGTGCAACGACGCATGGAGGCGCTGCCGTGAGCGGGATCGGGTTGCCGGCGCTGGAGGCGCGGCTGCGGCAGGACCTGGAATACCTGGAGTTGCCGGCCAAGCCCTGGGTGCCGGAGAGGCGCGCGGAGGGGCGGCCGGTGGTCGACGTGGCGGTCATCGGCGCGGGCATGGCGGGGCTGGCGGCGGCGGCGGCGCTGCGGCTGGACGGGATCGAGCGCGTGAGCGTGCTCGACCGTGCGGCCGAGGGCCAGGAAGGCCCCTGGGTGACCTATGCGCGGATGGAGACGCTGCGCTCCCCGAAGGGGCTGGCGGGGCCCGCATTGGGGCTGCCCTCCCTCACCTTCCGCGCCTTCTTCGAGGCGCAGCACGGGGCAGCGGCCTGGGAGGCGCTGGGCAAGATCCCACGGGGGATGTGGATGGACTACCTCAACTGGTATCGCCGCGTGATGGTGGTGCCGGTACGGAATGGGGTGGAGGTCGCGCTGGTCCGGCCGCGCGAGGATGGGATGATCGGGGTCGACCTCGCGGGCGGGGAGAGCCTCGTCTGCCGCCGGCTGGTACTGGCGAGCGGGCGCGACGGCTTGGGCGGGCATTTCGTGCCGGAGATGGCGCGGGGGGTGGACCGCCGCTTCTGGGCGCATTCCCGGGAAGAGATCGACTTCGCGGCGCTTCGCGGAAAGCGCGTCGGCGTGGTCGGCGCGGGCGCTTCGGCGATGGACAATGCGGCGACGGCGCTGGAGGCGGGCGCGGCGTCGCTGCACATGTTCGTCCGGCGCGCGGCGCTGCCGCGGGTGAACAAGTTCACGGGCATCGGCAGCCAGGGCGTGGTACACGGCTTCGCCAGCCTGCCGGACGAGTGGAAATGGCGGTTCCTGCATTACGCGGGTTCGGCCCAGACGCCGCCGCCGCGGGACAGCACCATGCGCGTCTCGCGCCACCCGCACGCCTACCTGCATCTCGGCTGCCCTGTGATGGGGCTGCGCGAGGAGGGGCGCGGGGTGGTGCTGGAGACGGCGGGGGGCGAGTTCCCGCTCGACTTTGTCATCTTCGCGACGGGCTTTCGCGTGGCGCTGGAAGAACGGCCTGAACTGGCGCTGGTCGCGCCGCATGTGCGCCTGTGGCGCGACCGCTTCCCGCAGCCGCCGGGGCAGGAGAGCGAGGAATTGGCAACCTCGCCCGATCTCGCGCCCGACTTCTCATTCCAGGAGAAGGTGCCGGGGGAATGCCCGGCGCTGTCGCGCATCCACGCCTTCAACTACCCGGCGACGCTCAGCCACGGGAAGCTGACGGGCGATATCCCGGCGATCTCGGCGGGTGCTCAGCGGCTGTCGCGCGCCATTGCGGCCGCGCTGTTCGTCGAGGACCGCGAGATCCATTTCGAGCGGCTGGTGGCCTATGACACGCCCGAGCTTCTGGGCGACGAGTGGCCGGAGAGGGAGGTGGCTGCGTGAATCCTGACGATCTGGTCGAGGATATCCTCGGCATCGCTCCCGGCTCTCCGCTCGCGGAATTGCGCCGCCGGAGGCCGGAGGCGCTGCGGCACGCGGAGGGCGCCTATCGCGAGCTGCTGACGCCGGATGACGCCGGCAACGTCTCGCACACCGAGCGCGCGGCGCTCGCGCTGCGCGTGGCCTTGCGCGAGGGCGACGCGGCGCTCGCCGCCCGCTTCCGCGCGCTGCTGGAGAAGGCGGGCGCGGAGGAGTCGATCATGCTGGCCGAGGATCTCTCGGACGGGGTGATGGAAGGGCGCCTCCCTGCCCTGCTGCGCTACGCCGACATGGTGGCGGCCAAGCCCGCGACGGTGACCCAGGAGACGATCGACGCGCTCTCAGCCATGGGGCTGACGCCGCGCGACATCGTGGCGGTGACGCAACTCGTCTCCTTCGTGCCCTATCAAGTGCGCCTGATCGCCGGACTGCGCGCGATGCAGGGGGAGGCCGCCGCATGAAGCGCTTCACGATGGAAGAGGTGGGCTGGACGCCGCGCATCCCGCCCGTGCAGGCCGAGACCGCCTCCCCCGCGCAGCTGGCAGCGCTGGAGGCCTGCCCGCCGGCGCAGCGGCGCTCGACCTATTTCCTGACGCTGGCGCAGGACCCGGCCTCTCTCGGCGAGCGCGGCGCGCTGTTCAACAGCGTGATGTACGCACCGCGCGGTCTGCCGCGCGCAGACCGCGAGTTCTCGACCGCCGTGGTGTCGATGGCCAATGGGTGCGTCTACTGCACATCGGTCCATGCGCGGCGGTTCACGGAGCTCTCGAAGCAGCGCGAGGCGATGCAGCGCGTGCTGGACGAGGGGCACGCGGTCGAGACAGACCCGCGCCGCCGGGCCATCGCCGATTTCAGCGAGAAGCTGACACTGACGCCCGGCGCCGTCAGCGCCGCCGACCTGGCGCCGCTGCGCGCCGTCGGGATGGATGACCTGGAAGTGCTGGACCTCATCCACTCCATCGCGATGTTCGCGAACGCGAACCGGCTGATGCAGTCGCTTGGCGAGACGGAGGGGTAGCGCCCCCTCCGCTACTCGTTCCGCGCACCCGAGGCCCGCACCAGCGCCGCGTGGCTCCTGATTTCCGCGTGCAGGAAGCTCGCCAATCGTTCCGGCGTGCCGCCCAGGGTTGCCATGCCGGCGGCCTCGAAGCGGGCGCGCGCCTCGGGATCGGACAGGACCTCGTTCGAGAGGGTGTTGAGCTGTTGCAGAAGGGCGGGGTCGGTTCCCTTCGGCAGGAAGAGGCCGAACCAGGTGCCGAAGACGAGGCCGGGCATGCCGAGTTCGGCGGTGGTCGGCACTTCCGGCAGTTGCGGGGCGCGCTCGGGGGAGAGGACGGCGATGGGCGTCACCGCGCCCGCGCGCACCTGGGGCGCCACGCCGGTGATGAGATTGAACATCGCCTGGATGCGGCCGGAGAGGAGGTCCGTGACCGCCGCGGCGGGCGCGGTGTAGGGCACGTGCGTCATCTGCGCACCGCTAAGGGATTTGTAGAGCTCCCCCGCCAGATGCATCGAGGACCCGTTCCCGGTGGAGCCGAAGTTGATCGCGTTCGGATGCGCGCGGGCATAAGCGCCAAAATCCTCCAGCGTGCGCGGGCCGAGTTCCTTGTTCACGACAAGCACGTTCGGGACGTTGCCGACGAGGACGACGGGCTCGAAGTCGCGCTCGGGGTCGAAGGGCAGGTCCTTGTAGAGGGCGGGGTTGGTGGCCATCGTCCCCGCCCAGGACCAGAGGATGGTGTAGCCGTCCGGTGCCGCGCGGGCGCCGGCGAGGGCGCCGATATTGCCGTTTGCGCCGCCACGGTTGTCGATGAGGACGCGCTGGTTGACGCGCTTCTCCAGCTCCTGCGCGAAGATGCGGGCGAGGGTGTCGGCGGTGCCGCCGCCGCCCGGCGCGGGGACGATGATCCGGACGGGGCGGTTGGGCCAGGGGCCGGTGGGGGCCGGGGTCTGTGCGCGGGCGGCTTGGGAGAGGCCGAGGGCGGCGGGGATCATCAGGGCGCTGCGGCGCGGGATGGTCATGGGGCGGTGCTTCCAGCGAGATCGGCGGAAGATTAGGCAGGAACCGGGCCGGGGCGGAAAGGTGGGCTTGCGATCGGGCGGGTTCTGGTCGGCGGCCTCGGCGAGGAGGATAGGCGATGCGGTTGAGCGTGCTGGGGGCGGGCGCAGTGGGGCCGGCGGCGGCGGTGCTGGCGGCCTCGCGCGGGCATGAGGTGACGATCTGGTCGCCCTCCGGCCGCGGCACGGCGGGGATCGAGGGCGGGATGGAGGCGGAGGGGGCGCTCACCGGGCACTTTCCGCTGCGAGTGGCAGGGGATTTGGCGGAGGCGCTGGCAGGGGCGGAGGTCGCGCTGCTGGCGGTGCCGGCCTACGCCTTCCCGGACCTGCTGCCGCGGATCGCTGCGGCGCTGCCGGCGGGACTGCCACTGCTGATCTCGCCCGCAGCCTCGCTCGCGCCGCTGGCGTTGGACCGGATGCTGGCGGCGCGCGGCGTGTTGGCGCGGCGCGCGCCGATCGGGGCCATGGCGACCACGCCCGCGACGGCGCGGCGCCGGGCGCCAGGGCGGGTTCTCGTTGCCGCCGTGAGGGCGGCGGTGGATGTGGCGGCGGTGCCGGAGGGCGACGCGGCGGCCATGGGGGCGCTGGCGAGTGCGCTTTTCGGCCATGCGAGCCCGGCGATCGGCGTGCTGGGCGCGGGAATCGGCAATGCCAACCCGATCATCCACGCGGTGCTGGCGCTGACGAACGTCACGCGGATCGAGCGGGCGGAGAGATGGCCTCAATACGGGCTGATGACGCCTGCCGCCTGCCGGATGATGGAGGCGCTGGCGAATGAGCGCGCGGCGCTGGCGGCGTGCTTCGGCCTCCCGGTGCTGAGCCTGGAGGAATCGCTGCACCGGGCCAACGGCGTGCCGCTCGGGCCGCTGGCGGAGATGGCGGCGCGGATCGCGGAGACGCGGGGCGCGGTACTGGGCCCGGCGGAGATGGAGACGCGCTACGTGACGGAGGATGTGCCCTACGGGCTCTCCTTCTATCTCTGGCTCGCGCGCGGGCGGGGGATTGCCATGCCGGTGACGGAGGCGGTGGTCACGGCGCTGGAGGCGCTCTGGGGGCGCGACCTCCGGCGGAACCCGCTGCTGGATGGGCTGGACCCCGCGGGGATCGAGGCCGCGCTGGCCGCCGGATACGGGCGGGGCTGAGCCGCTTCAGTCGAGGCGGATGTCGAGCGGGGCGGCGACGCGGGTCCAGCGGGCGAGGTCTTCCCGCAGCAGGGCGCCGAAGGCCGCGCCATCGGCGCCGTTGGGAGTGACGCCGAGCACGTCGAGGCGGGAGCGGACGAGGTCCGTCGCCATGGCCTCGCGGAACGCTTCCGCCAGGCGGGCGGCGACCGGGGCCGGGGTGCGGGCGGGAGCGGAGAGGCCGGTCCAGATGCTCGCCTCGAAATCCGGCACGCCGGATTCGATGAGGGTGGGGATGTCGGGCGTGGCGGGGAAGCGCTCGCGCGAGGTGACGGCGACCACCTTGAACCCCGCCCCGCCAGCGGCGAGGACGGAGGGGACGGAGACGAACATCGTCGCGATCCGCCCGGCCGCGAGGTCGTTGAAGGCCCCGGCCGCACCCCGGTAGGGCACGTGCTCCAGGTTCAGGTGCTCGCGCGCCTTCAGGTCCTCCATGATGAGGTGCGTGTTCGTGCCGATGCCGGTGGAGGCATAGGGCAGCGGCCGCGCCGCCTCTCGCGCCAGGCGCAGCAGGCCCCGGGCATCCGCGACGTTCAGTTGTGGGGCGGCGAGCAGCGCCACGGGGCTGTCGCTGAGGAGGAGGA
This sequence comes from Roseomonas aerilata DSM 19363, assembly GCF_000711725.1. Classification (GTDB taxonomy): domain Bacteria; phylum Pseudomonadota; class Alphaproteobacteria; order Acetobacterales; family Acetobacteraceae; genus Roseomonas; species Roseomonas aerilata. The sequence continues at coordinate 247,918 of NZ_JONP01000006.1, forward strand.
CCGGGGTGAAGTCGGCGATGGGGTCGTAGGACAGGTGGCGGCCGATGGCCTTGGCGATGGTGAGCTGGCCGGCGGTCGCGAGGAGGACCGTCTGCCCGTCTGGTGCGGCGCGGGCCACGGCCTCGGCGCCCAGCACGCCGCCGGCGCCGGCGCGGTTCTCCACCAGCACGGTTTGCCCCAGGATCGGGCCGGCGGCCTGGGCGAGGAGGCGGCCCAGCACGTCCTGCGAGCCGCCGGGCGCGAAGGGCACGACCAGCCGCACGGGCCCGTCCGGCGACCAGCGGGACTGGGCGCGGGCGGCGCGCGGGGCGGCGGGCGCGAGGGCGGCGAGGGAGAGGAGGGCGCGGCGCTTCATGGGCTGGTCCTTGGTCCGGGCGGGACCATAGCCCTGGACCGCCAGGTAGCCACCCCAGGCCGGTGCCGCTTGCCAGCCCTGGCGGGCGCCCCTCTCATGCGCGGCGGGAGGATGCATGCTCGACAAGCTCGGATTCCTCGTCGCCGTCGCGCGGGAGCGGAACTTCCGGCGCGCGGCGGAGGCCTGCGGGGTGGCGCAGCCGACGCTTTCGGCGGGGATCAAGGGGCTGGAGGCGGAGCTGGGGGTGCTGCTGGTGCACCGTTCCTCACGCTTCCAGCGGCTGACGCCGGAGGGGGAGAAGGTCGTCGCCTGGGGCCAGCGGATGCTGGCCGACACGCGGGCGATGCGGCAGGAGTTGCAGGTGGCGCGCGGCGGCCTGGCCGGACACCTGCGGCTGGCGGTGGTCCCCACGGCCCTGGCGCTGGTGCCGCTGCTGACGCTCGCCTGCCGCAGGCGCAACCCGGGAATCCGCTTCACCATCCTCTCGCACACCTCGGAGGCCATCGCGGACATGCTCGCCAGCTTCGAGGCGGATGCAGGCATCACCTATCTCGGCAATGAGCCGCTGGGCTCGGTGCGGAGCGTACCGCTCTCGACCGAGCGCTACCGGCTGGTGGTGCCGGCGGGTTCGCGCTGGAGCGGGCGGTCCTCGGTGGCCTGGGCGGAACTGGCTGGGGAATCGCTCTGCCTGCTGACGCCGGACATGCAGAACCGACGGATCATGGACCGGCTGATGCAGCAGGCCGGGGTGGAGCCAACGGCAACCGTCGAATCAAACTCGATCGTCGCCTTGATCGCCCATGTTCGCAGCGGGGAATGGATGACGGTGCTGCCCGAGAGCGTGGCAAACACGCTCGGCTCTGCGGCCGGGCTGCAGGCCATCCCGCTGGTCTCGCCGGACGCTGAGTACCGGATCGGGCTCGTCGTGCCGCAGCAGGACCCAACCCCGCCCCTGACCGCCGCCCTGCTGGCGGCAGCGCAGGAAGCAACGAGCGGCGCAGCGCTGTTTTGATAGGAATTTTCTATCGCAGCACGGAAATAGCGCCTTGATCCGGGAAGGGACGATCCGGAGAATCGCGCGATTCAAGGAACTGGAGTTGAAGGCGAAGCATGCTGCCCGGCGCCACCCTTTCGCGCGGCCCCGCCCCTACTCCTCATTGGGATGATGCCCTCGCCAGCGAGATCATCGCCGATCATGCAGGGCTTGAGGGAGCCATGCTGCCGATCCTGCACGCACTGCAGGAGAGGTTCGGCTGCGTGCCGCACGAGGCCGTGCCGCTGGTGGCCGAGGCGCTGAACCTTTCGCGCGCCGAGGTGCACGGCGTCGTCACCTTCTATCACGATTACCGAGCGACACCGCCTGGTCGGCACGTGCTGAAGCTCTGCCGCGCGGAGGCATGCCAGGCGATGGGGGCAGAGGCGCTCTCGGCCGGGCTGATGCGGCGGCTGGGGCTGGAATGGCACGGCACCACGGCGGATGGCAGCCTGACGCTGGAGCCGGCCTTCTGCCTCGGCCTCTGCGCCTGCGCCCCGGCGGCGCTGCTGGATGGCGAGCCGATGGCGCAGCTGGACGACCTGGCGCTGGACAGGGTTGTGGCGGAGGCGCAGCGCGCATGACGCGGATCTACCTGCCGCAGGACGCGGCCGCCCTGGCGCTCGGCGCCGAGGCCGTGCTGCGCGCGCTGCGGGCTGAGGCTGCGCGACGTGGCGTGGTGCTGGAGGTGGTGCGGACCGGGTCGCGCGGCGCCGTCTGGCTGGAGCCTCTGCTGGAGGTGGAGACCGCGGAAGGGCGGATCGGCTACGGCCCGGTGCGGGCGGGCGACGTGGCGGGGCTACTCGACGCCGGGATGCTGGAGGGCGGCGCGCATCCGCTGCGGATCGGGCGACCGGACGAGCACCCCTGGTTTGCCGGGCAGACGCGGCTCACCTTTGCGCGCTGCGGGGTCGTCGATCCCTCCTCGGCCGGGGACTACGTCGCGCATGGCGGTTTCGCGGGGCTCGCGAAGGCGCTGGCGATGAGCGGCGAGGCCATTGTGGACGAGGTGAAGCTCTCCGGGCTGCGCGGGCGCGGCGGCGCGGGCTTCCCCACGGGGATCAAGTGGAACACGGTGCGGCTGGCCGAGGGAGGCCGCAAATACGTCGTCTGCAACGCCGACGAGGGCGACAGCGGCACCTTCGCCGACCGGATGCTGATGGAGGGCGATCCCTTCCTGCTGATCGAGGGGATGGCGATCGCGGGCGTCGCGGTGGGGGCGACCAAGGGCTACGTCTACACGCGCTCGGAGTACCCGCATGCGGTGCGGGCGATGCGGGCGGCGATCCTCGCGGCGCGGCGCGCGGGTTGGCTGGGCGAGAACATTCGCGGCTCCGGCCATGCCTTCGACATGGAAGTTCGGGTGGGTGCCGGTGCCTATATCTGCGGCGAGGAGACCTCGCTGCTGAACTCACTGGAGGGCAAGCGCGGCGTGGTGCGGGCGAAGCCACCGCTGCCGGCGATCGAGGGGTTGTTCGGTAAGCCGACGGTCGTGAACAACGTGCTCTCCTTCGCCGCCGTGCCCTGGATCATGGAGCATGGGGCCAAGGCCTATGCGGATTTCGGCACTGGCCGCTCGCTCGGCACGCTGGCGGTGCAGATCGCGGGCAACGTGCGGCGGGGCGGGCTGGTGGAGTTGCCCTTCGGCCTGCCGCTGCGCGCGGTGATCGAGGAGTGGGGCGGCGGCACCGCGACGGGGCGGCCCTTCCGTGCGGTGCAGGTGGGCGGGCCGCTCGGCGCCTATTTTCCCGAAAGCCTGCTCGACACGCCCATGGACTACGAGGCCTTCGCGCGCGCGGGCGGGTTGCTGGGCCATGGTGGCGTGACGGTGTTCGATGACAGCGTGGACCTGTCGCGCCAGGCGCGCTTCGCCTTCGAGTTCTGCGCGGCCGAGAGTTGCGGCAAGTGCACGCCCTGCCGCATTGGCGCCGTGCGCGGCGTGGAGGTGATCGACCGCATCACGGCGGGCGTGGAAACGGCGAAGAACTTCGCCGTGCTGGACGACCTGCTGGAGGTGATGACCGACGCCTCGCTCTGCGCCATGGGCGGGCTGACACCCGTTCCTGTCGGCAGCGCGCTGAAGCATTTCCCCGAGGATTTCGATGCCACCGCACGCCGCCTTCCCGAGGCGGCGGAGTAAGGGAGCGGGACGCATGCCCCTGATCCAGGAAACCGACTTCGGCACGCCGATCCGGCTGGCCGAGAGCACCGTGACGCTGACCATCGACGGGCAGACCGTGGCGGTGCCGAAGGGCACTTCCGTGATGGCGGCCGCGATGACGCTGGGAACGAAGGTTCCGAAGCTCTGCGCGACCGACAGCCTCGAGCCCTTCGGCTCCTGCCGCCTCTGCATCGTGCAGATCGAGGGACGGCGCGGCTTCCCGGCCTCCTGCACCACGCCGGTCGAGGCAGGAATGGTGGTGCACACGCAGAACGAGGCGATCGCCAAGCGCCGGCGGGGGGTGATGGAGCTTTACATCTCCGACCACCCGCTGGACTGCCTCACCTGCTCCGCCAACGGCGACTGCGAGTTGCAGGACATGGCGGGCGCGGTTGGGCTGCGCGAGGTGCGCTACGGTTACGACGGCGCGAACCACCTCGATGCGCCGAAGGACGAGAGCAATCCCTACTTCACCTTTGAGGCCTCGAAGTGCATCGCGTGCTCGCGCTGCATCCGCGCTTGCGAGGAGGTGCAGGGCACCTTCGCGCTGACGATGGAGAGGCGGGGCTTCGAATCGAAGGTCTCTCCGGGCGGCACGGACTTCATGGGGTCAGAATGCGTCTCCTGCGGCGCCTGCGTGCAGGCCTGCCCGACGGCGACGCTGAACGAGAAGTCGGTGGTGGCGCTGGGCACGCCGGAGCACTCGGTGGTGACGACCTGCGCCTATTGCGGCGTCGGCTGCTCCTTCAAGGCGGAGATGAAGGGCGACAAGCTCGTCCGCATGGTCCCCTACAAGGATGGCAAGGCGAACGAGGGCCATTCCTGCGTGAAGGGCCGCTTCGCCTTCGGCTACGCAACGCACAAGGACCGCATCACCAAGCCGATGATCCGCGCGCGGATCACCGATCCCTGGCGGGAGGTGAGCTGGGAGGAGGCGGTGAGGTACGCGGCCTCCGAACTGCGGCGGATCCAGCGGCAGTTCGGGCCGGACGCGATCGGGGGGATTACCTCCTCCCGCTGCACGAACGAGGAGACCTTCCTTGTTCAGAAGATGATCCGCGGCGCCTTCGGGAACAACAACGTCGATACTTGCGCGCGCGTCTGTCACTCGCCGACCGGATACGGCCTGAAGACGACGCTCGGCACCTCCGCGGGGACGCAGGACTTCGCCTCCGTCGCGGATGCGGAGGTGATCTTCGTCATCGGTGCCAACCCGACGGACGGGCACCCCGTCTTCGCCTCCCGTATGAAGCGGCGGCTGCGAGAGGGGGCGCGGCTGATCGTGGCGGACCCGCGGCGGATCGATCTGGTGCGGACGCCGCATGTGAAGGCGGATTACCACCTGCAACTGCTGCCGGGCACGAATGTCGCGCTGATCAATGCCATCGCGCATGTCGTGGTGACGGAGGGGCTGGTCGCGGAAGATTATGTCCGCGAGCGCTGCGACCTCGCGGAGTTCGAAAGCTGGGCTCGCTTCATCGCGCAGGAGCGGAATTCACCCGAAGCGGTGGAGCCGATCACGGGCGTGCCGGCGCGGATGCTGCGCGAGGCTGCGCGGCTCTACGCGACCGGTGGGGCGGCCGCCATCTATTACGGCCTCGGCGTGACGGAGCACAGCCAGGGCTCCACCACCGTCATGGCCATGGCGAACCTTGCGATGGCCACGGGGAACATCGGCAAGCCGGGCGCGGGCGTGAATCCTCTGCGCGGGCAGAACAACGTGCAGGGCGCCTGCGACATGGGCTCCTTCCCGCACGAGTTCTCCGGCTATCGCCACGTGTCGGACGATGCGACGCGGGAGATGTTCGAGGCGATCTGGGGCGTGCCGCTCTCCCCCGAGCCGGGGCTGCGCATTCCGAACATGCTGGACGAAGCAGTGGGCGGCCGGTTCAAGGGCCTCTTCGTGCAGGGGGAGGACATCGCGCAGTCCGACCCGGACACGAAGCACGTCACCGCCGGGCTGATGGCGATGGAATGCGTGATCGTTCAGGACCTCTTCCTGAACGAGACGGCGAAGTACGCGCATGTCTTCCTGCCCGGCTCCTCCTTCCTGGAGAAGGACGGGACCTTCACCAATGCGGAGCGGCGCATCAACCGCGTGCGGCGGGTAATGGCGCCGATGGGCGGGCTCGCGGATTGGGAGGGGGTGATGGCGCTCTCCAACGCGCTCGGCTTCCCGATGGATTACCGCCACCCCGGCGAGATCATGGACGAGATCGCGCGGCTGACGCCGAGCTTCGCGGGCGTCTCCTACGCCAAGCTGGAGGAGGTCGGCTCCCTCCAGTGGCCCTGCAACGAGGACGCGCCGCTCGGCACGCCGATGATGCATGTGGACCGCTTCGTGCGCGGCAAGGGCCGCTTCATGATCACGGAGTTCGTGCCGACGGACGAGCGGACGGGGGTGAACTTCCCGCTGATCCTGACCACGGGCCGCATCCTCTCGCAGTACAATGTGGGGGCGCAGACGCGGCGAACGGAGAACAGTCGCTGGCACGAGGAGGACGTGCTGGAGATCCACCCCTTCGACGCCGAATTGCGGGGCATCGAGGACGGGGAGCTGGTCTCGCTTGAGAGCCGGTCCGGCGACATCTCGCTGCGCGCCAGGATCAGCGAGCGGATGCAGCCGGGCGTGGTTTACACGACCTTCCATCACGCCTCGACCGGCGCCAACGTCATCACGACCGACTATTCGGACTGGGCGACCAATTGCCCGGAATACAAGGTGACGGCGGTGCAGGTGCGGCGGACGAACCGGCCCTCCGCCTGGCAGGAGAGGTTCGCCGAGGGCGAGGCGAGGCTGAAGCGCATCGAGGTGAGGGCAGATGTTCCTGCCGCCGAGTAGCCGGCCCGCCGAGGTGCTCGCGGTGGGGGCGGATGGCAGCGTCCGCCGCGGCACCCGCGCTGTGCCGGAGGAGGTGCCGGTCAGCCTCGTCTACTCCTCCGTTCCTTTCGCGGTGATGATGCTGACGCCGGGCGACCTCGAGGATTTCGCCTACGGCTTCAGCCTGACGGAGGGCATCGTCGCCGATGCCGCCGGCATTCGCGAGGTGATGGTGGCGGCGGAGGAGCGCGGGTTGCGGCTGGATATCCGGCTCGCGCCCTCTGACCTCAGCGCGCATCTCTCGCGTCGCCGCTCCATCGCGGGGCGCACGGGCTGCGGGCTCTGCGGCATCGAGGAGTTGGACCAGATGCCGCAGGCCGCGCGTCCGGCGGCACCGGCCCCCATGATCGACATTGCGGCCATCCGGCACGCGCTCGCGGCGCTGGAGGCCGCGCAGCCGCTGAACGACGAGACGCGCGCGGTGCACGCCGCCGCCTTCGCCGCGGCCGACGGCACGCTGCTCGCGGTGCGCGAGGATGTCGGGCGACACAACGCGCTCGACAAGCTCGTGGGCGCGGTGATGCGCGGCGGCATTGCAGCGGCGGAGGGCTTCGTGGTCGTGACCAGCCGCTGCTCCTTCGAACTGGTGGAGAAGGCGGCCGCGATGGGCGCGCGCACACTGGTCGCGATTTCCGCGCCCACGGCCCTCGCGCTCGACCGCGCGCGGGCGCTCGACATGAACCTGGTGGCGGTCGCGCGGCGGGATGCGGTGTCGGTCTTTCACGGAATGGACCGCGTGAGGGAGACGGCGCGCGCGTGAGCGACAAGGAAGAGAAGCTGGTCCGCATGGCGAACGGGATCGCGGATTTCTTCCGCTCCTATCCGGCGGAGGAAGCCCGGGCGGGCATCGCGGACCACATCGGGTCCTTCTGGACCCGCGTGATGCGGGATGAACTGCACCAGCTGATTGCCCGTGGGGGTGGAGGGCTCGATCCGTTGGTGCTCGGGGCATTCAGCGGCAAGCCGCTGGGCGAGAGCCCGATCCTGAAGGAAACGGGTGGCCCGGAAGAGGTCGGTCAGATGGGGAGCGACGCGGGATAGGCCTGGCGGGCGCCGCAGGGTGGCTCACCGCGCCACGCTCCGCTACATCGGGCGGAGCTTTCGGCAAGGAGCAGCCATGAAGATCATCTGGTTCGGGCACTCAGCCTACCGCCTGGAGTTCGGGTCGTCCGTCGTGCTGATCGACCCCTTCCTGACAGGCAACTCGACCTTCACGGGAACGGTGGAGCAGGCCTCGAAGGGCGCCACCCATGTCGTGCTGACGCACGGGCATGCGGACCATGTCGGCGATACCGTCGCGATCACGAAAGCGACGGGCGCGAAGCTCGTGACGAACGTCGAGCTGTGCCAATACCTCGGCCGCAAGGGCGTGGCGGCGACGGACCCGATGAACACGGGCGGCACAACCGACCAGGGCGAGTTCAGCGTCACGCTCACCATCGCCTTCCACTCCTCGGCGGAGATGGATGCGAACGGCGTGCTGCACAATCTCGGCCTGCCGAACGGCGTGGTGATCTCGCCAAAGTCGGCCTCGGAGCCGGTGGTGTATCACATGGGCGACACGGACGTGTTCTCGGACATGGCAATCATCGGCGAGCTGTACCGGCCGAAGGTCGCGATGGTGCCGATGGGGGACCGCTTCACCATGGGCGCGCGCGGCGCGGCGCTGGCCATGCGGCGCTTCCTGCCGGATGTGCCGGTGGTGCTGCCCTGCCATTACGGCACCTTCCCGCCGCTGGCGCAGTCGCCGGACGACTTCCTGCGGGAGATGGGCGACCAGGCCGGCCGCGTGCGCGTGGCGGCGGTGGGAGAGAGCTTCGAGGTCTGACGCCCCCGCCTGTGCTTCCCGCCCGATCCCTCCTATAGCTTGAGCCCGCTATAGGGGGAGTCCGGGATGCAGGGGATCGAAATGCCGGTACCGGCCGGCAACCACACCTTTTCCTGTATCGACGGGCATACCTGCGGCAATCCCGTGCGGCTCGTCACCGGCGGCGCGCCGCATCTGCGCGGCGCGACGATGAGCGAGCGGCGGCAGGACTTCCTCGCCCGCCACGACTGGGTGCGCCGCTCCCTCATGTTCGAGCCGCGTGGGCACAGCGTCATGTCCGGCTCCATCCTCTACCCGCCGACGCGCGAGGATTGCGACGTCGCGATCCTCTTCATCGAGGTCTCGGGCTGCCTGCCGATGTGCGGGCACGGCACGATCGGCACGGTGACCATGGCGATCGAGAACGGGTTGGCCCGCCCGGCGCGGGAGGGGGAGCTCCGGCTCGATGCCCCGGCGGGGCGCATCGTCGCCACCTATGAGCGCCGCGGGGAGCACGTGGACAGCGTGCGCATCCGCAACATCGCCTCCTTCCTCGCAGTGCCGGAGGTGGAGGTGGAGATGCCGGGAATGGGCCGGCTGCGGGTGGACATCGCCTATGGCGGCAATTTCTACGCGATCGTGGAGCCGCAGCCCGGCTTCGCGGGGCTCGAGGACCTCTCGGCCGATGACGTATTGCGGCTGAGTCCGGAGTTGCGGCGCCGAGTGAACGCGGCCGTCGAGGTCGTCCATCCCGAGGACGCCACCATCGCCGGCGTCAGCCATGTCATGTGGACGGGGCGGGCGCGCGATGCCCGGGCGCACGCCCGCAACGCCGTCTTCTATGGCGACCGCGCGGTGGACCGCTCGCCCTGCGGCACGGGAACCTCCGCTCGCATGGCGCAGCTCGCCGCGCGGGGAAGGCTGGATGTGGGCGACGAGTTCATCCACGAGAGCATCATCGGGACGCTCTTCGACGGCCGGGTGGAGGACCGGGCGGTGGTCGGCAACCACGCCGCGATCGTGCCGAGCATCGCCGGCTGGGCGCGCACCCACGGGATCAACACGATCTTCGTGAACGAGCGTGACCCGCTGCGCGCCGGCTTCCTCGTCTAGGGGGCGCCGGCCGCCTCGGCCTCGCGCGCGCAGGTCACGGCGCCCTCGCCGGCCTGCCCGGCGAAGTTGATCATCCAGGGCACGCCGAAGCGGTCCACGAGCATCCCGAAGCGCTCCGCCCAGAAGGTGCTCTCCAGCGGCATGCGCACGGCGCCCCCTTCGGAAAGGGCGGCGAAGATGCGCTCCGCTTCCGCTGCCGTTTCCGGCATGAGGTTGACGGAAAAACCGCCTGGCGGGGAGCCGCAGCCCGGCGGGGCGTCCGACGCCATCAGCATCGTCCCGCCGAGGTCCAGGCAGGCGTGCATGATCTTGTCCTCCCAACCGGGGGGCATGCCCGCTTCGGCCGGGGTGCCGCGGGCAGGAAGCATCGCGGTGATGCGGCCGCCAAGGATCTGCTGGTACCGCGTGAAGGCTTCCTCGCAGGTCCCGTCGAAGAAAAGATAGGTGCTCGCGAGCATGCTGATCCCCTCCTGGCCTGTCTGCGCAGGCGCTTCCTCTGGATAATGTTGATATCAACCGTTCATGGCCACGTCAAACCTCATCGCCCTCCCTGGACGCCCCTGGCCGACATGCATGCCGCCACGGCAAGGCGCCGCGGGCTCCTCCCTGCCCTTCTCCGGGCGGGGCGAAATCCTTCCCCACCGGCCAACTTGCCAGCCCACCCCCTGCGACCCCACTTGCGGCGCATGAAGCGATTCTGGGAACAAGCCGCCGTCCAGCCCGTGGAACAGGGCTGGGGCATCGCCCTCGATGGCCGCCCGCTGCGCCTGCCGGGCGGCACCACCCTGCACCTGCCCAGCCGGCCGCTGGCGGAAGCGGTGGCGGCCGAGTGGGACACGGCTGGCGGCGGCAAGGGCAACGAGATGTCGATGGAGGAGGTGCCGCTTACCCGCCTCGTCGGCACGGCCGTGGACCGCATCGCGCCCGACCCGGCGCCGAGCGCCGCCGCCATCGCCGAGTACGGGGAGAGCGACCTTCTCTGCTACCGCGCCGAGGACCGGCGGCTCGCGGCGATCCAGGCCGAGAACTGGCAGCCGATCCTCGACTGGGCGGCGCTGCAGCACGACGCGCCGCTGCGGGTGACGACCGGCATCGTCCATGTCGGGCAGTCACCGGATTCGCTGCGCGCCCTGCATGCGGCGGTGGCCGCGCACTCGCCCTTCGGCCTTTCGGCGCTCGGCATCGCGGTGCCGGCGATGGGAAGCCTCGTGCTGGGCCTCGCGCTCTCAGCGGGGCGGATCGACGTGGCGGAGGCGCACCGGCTGGCGATGATCGACGAGACCTACCAGGAATCCTTCTGGGGCACCGATTCCGAGGCCGAGGCGCGGCGCGTGCGGATCGGAGCCGACATCGCCCTCGCGGCGCGCCTGCTGGAACTCTCCCGGTGACACCCCGGCTGCTGCGCATTCGCGGCCGGGTCCAGGGCGTCGGCTACCGCGCCTGGCTGGTGGCGGAGGCGACGGCGGCGGGCCTCAGCGGCTGGGTGCGCAACCGGGCGGACGGCTCGGTGGAGGCGCTGCTGGCCGGGGAGGAGGACGCGGTCGGCGCCGTGCTGCTCGCCGCCCGACGCGGTCCGCCCGGCGCGCGGGTGGATGTGATCGAGGAGAGCTTCGGCCCGCTGCCGGAGGAACCGGGCTTCCACAAGCGCCCGACCCTCTGACGGGGCATCCGCCGGCTCCTCGCCGCGTTCCCTTAACTGGAACCGAGGAGCCGACCATGAGCGACAAGCCGAGTCCCGCCCCCAAGCCCTCCACTGACGACGAAACCCATACCCAGGGCGGCGCGCCCACCGACCAGGCCCATGAGGACGCGGGCGACGGGACCCTCTCGGGCTCCGTGCCCGCGGGCCTCAGCTCCCGCGAACTGCGCGAACTGGCCGAGAGCGGCAAGACTGACGACGCGGGAACGGGCTGAAGCCTACCGCACGCAATCCAGCAGCGGCCCGAGCTGGCCGACGCGCCGCTCGATGACGGCGGCGCGTCGGAGCACGCGCTCGGAGGGCCGGATAGCCGACCAGTTCAGCGGGCTGGGCAGCACGGCCGCAAGCCGCGCCGCCTCGCGCCCGGTCAGGGCCGATGCGGGCTTGTTGAAGAAGGCCCGAGCGGCGGCCTCGGCGCCGTAGAGGCCGGGGCCGAACTCCACGACGTTGAGATAGACCTCCATCACCCGTCGCTTCGGCCAGAGGATGGCGATTTGCGGGGTGAGCCAGGCTTCGGCCACCTTCCGCAGCGGGTCCCGGCCGGGCCAGAGAGCGATGTTCTTCGCGGTCTGCATGGTGATGGTGCTGGCGCCGCGCGGGCGCTCCCCATCCCACCAGGCCTCGGCCTCCTCGCGCAGGGCGCCGACGTCGAAGCCGAAGGGCTCGGTGCAGAAGCGGTTGTCCTCCCCGGCGATGACGGCCTCGGCCAAGGCGGGGGCGAACGAGCCGAGGGGCACCCAGTCGCGGCGCATCTCATAGCCCTGCACGGCGCGGATGAGCATGAGCGGCGTGACCGGCGGCGGGACGAAGCGGTAGGCGAGGATCAGCGCGGAGGGGAGCAGCAGGAGGACCAGCGCCAGTTGCGCGAGCCGCCAGCGCCAGCCTCGCCGGGCGGCTGGAAGGTGGTGGAGTTCTTGCCGTCCCATTCGCCGGTGGTGGCTGTGGCGGCCTCGCCGGTCAAGCGGCCGAGGACGGCACCTTCCCCATGGTGGCGCTGATGCCGGGCGCCTGCACGTCAGCCCCCTTTTCGTAACGAGGGAGGTTTCATCTTGCAGTGCAGCACGAAAACTCCCATAATCATCCCCGTGCCCGGCCCCATGCCGCGGCCACGCCCCGGCCGCGTGAGACGGCCGCCCCGCGCAATGAGGCGCGCGGCCCTGACCGGGGCGTCAGACCTTCCGATACCCTTGGATGCGACCGGACACGCGGGGCGCCTCCACCCGCCTCAGGCAACCCGGGATGGGCTGCCCCGATTGGAATCCATGACACAGTTCAACGAACTCGGCCTCGCCGCGCCGCTGCTGCGCGCGCTTGAGGAAGAGGGCTACTCCACCCCCACCCCGATCCAGGCCCAGTCCATTCCCGCCGCGCTCTCCGGGCGGGACGTGCTCGGCATCGCCCAGACCGGCACGGGCAAGACGGCGGCCTTCTCGCTGCCGATCCTCAACCACATTGCCAACAACCCGCGCCGCATGCCGGCCGGCACCTGCCGCGTGCTCATCCTCTCGCCGACGAGGGAACTCGCTTCCCAGATCCATGAGAGCGTGCGCGCCTATGGCCGCCACATCCGGCCGCGCACCGCCATCATCTTCGGCGGCGTGCCGGAGAACCCGCAGAAGCGGGCGATGTCCACGGGCGTCGATATCCTCATCGCGACGCCGGGGCGGCTGATGGACCTCATCAACCAGCGCGCCGTGCGGCTCGACGGAATCGAGGTGCTGGTGCTCGACGAGGCCGACCAGATGCTCGATCGCGGCTTCTGGCCGCAGATCCGTAAGCTCGCGGCGATGCTGCCGAAGCAGCGTCACACGATGTTCTTCTCGGCGACCATGCCGGACGACATCGCGAAGCTGGCGCGCGAGCTGATGCCCGACCCCGTGCGCGTGGAGGTGACGCCCGTCGCCACCACGGCGGAGCGGGTGAACCAGCGCGTGATCCACACCCGCGCCGACGGCAAGCGCGCCATCCTGGCCGACCTGCTGCGTGGCGAGAGCGTGGGCCGCGCGCTCGTGTTCAGCCGCACGAAGCACGGTGCCGACCGCATCGTGAAGCAGCTTGAGCAGGATGGGCTGAACGCCGGCGCCATCCACGGCAACAAGAGCCAGGGCCAGCGCGAGCGGGCGCTGGACGCCTTCAAGCGCGGCACCGCGCCGATCCTGGTGGCGACCGACATCGCCGCCCGCGGCATCGACGTGGATGGCGTGACGCATGTCATCCAGTACGACCTGCCGGAGGTTCCCGAGACCTACGTGCACCGCATCGGCCGCACGGCCCGCGCGGGCGCCTCGGGCGAGGCGGTGGCGCTGGTGGCACCGGACGAGGTCGCCTACCTGCGCGCCGTCGAGAAGCTGACGCGCCAGCAGGTGCCGGCCGAGGGCGATATCCCGACCGGCCCCGTGCCGCGTCCGCCCTCCCGCCAGCAGCAGCGCGGCCCGCGCCGCGACGGCGGCGGCTTCGGCGGTGGTGGCCGCGGGGCCCCGCAGCGCCAGGGGCAGGGTCGCCCGGGCGGCGGCCAGTCTCAGGGCCGGCCGGGTGGGCAGGGCCGCCCCGGTGGGCAAGGCCAGCGCCGGCCGGAGTCGGTGGGCGGCGACCGCAAGGACCGCTCCTGGCGCGAGAGCGACTTCCGCGACGGGCGCTGAACCCCGGCCGCATCGTGCCGTCATGAAGGGCGCCCCTCGGGGCGCCCTTTCTCGTTCAGGCCTCTTCCGGCACGCCGCGCAGCATTCGCCGGGCAACCTCGCTCTCGCTGAGGACGACATGGTTCGCCCCAAGCCGCGCGAGGTGCTCGGCCGCCGCGTCCGAATGGGCCCGGGCCGTGATCTCCAGCGCCGCGTTCAGCGCGCGGGCCTGCTCCACCACCTGCCCGGCCTCGAAGGCCTCGGGCACGGTCACGAAGAGGCGGCGCGCGGCGGGAAGCCCGGCGGCGGCCAACACCTCGGGGTCGGCGGCGTTGCCGAGGACGGTGGGCAGTCCCTTGGCCCGGGCAGCGGCGACGCCGGCCTCGGCATCCTCGAAGACGAGCACCGGGCGCCCGGCCCTTACCAGCCCGGCGACGACCCGCGAGCCGACGCGGCCGTAGCCGACGACCACGTCATGGTCGGACATCGCCGGCAGCGCCTCGGCGGGGTCTTCCGGCTCCACCGGCGGCTGCGCGACCTCGGCGGGCGGGAGCGGCGCCGGGGCGGGCGCCGCCTCCGCCGCGGCGCGGGCGACGCGTGCCGCCACCACGCCGCGCCGCTTCTCGACGAGCGCGAAGAGGAAGGGGTTGATCAGGATCGAGAGAATCGCGCCGGCGAGGACAAGGTCCCTTCCCTCCGGCGGTAGCAGGCCGAGGCTGCCGCCTAGCCCGACGAGAATGAAGGAGAACTCGCCGATCTGCGCGAGGCTGGCCGAAATGGTCAGCGCCGTGCCGGACGGGTGCCCGAAGGCGCGGACGATGAGGTAGGCGACGGCCGACTTGCCGAGGACGATGATGCCCACCACCGCCAGCACCGCCAGCGGCGCGCTGAGGAGCACGCCCGGGTTGAACAGCATGCCGACCGAGACGAAGAACAGCACCGCGAAGGCGTCGCGCAGCGGCATCGCCTCCTCCGCCGCGCGCTGGGAGAGCTGGCTCTCGCCCATCACCATGCCCGCGAAGAAGGCGCCCAGCGCGAAGGAGACGCCGAACAGCTCCGAGGCGATGAAGGCCACGCCGAGCGCGATGGCATAGACCGCCAGACGGAACAGCTCCCGCGAGCCGGTATGGGCGGCATAGTGCATCACCCAGGGGATCGCGCGGCGCCCGGCCACGAGCATGATGGCGACGAAGGCCGCGACCTTGCCGAGGGTGATGGCGAGGGTGAGCGCCAGGTCACCGAGCGAGAGCGCCGCCGCCCCCTTCAGCACCGGCGCCAGCGCCGGCAGGAGGACGAGGGCGAGGACCATCGCCAGGTCCTCCACGATCAGCCAGCCGATGGCGATGCGGCCGCGCTCGGTGTCGGTGATGCGGCGTTCCTGCAGGGCGCGGATGAGGACCACGGTGGAGGCGACGGAGAGGGCGAGTCCGAAGACGAGCCCGCCGCCGATTCCCCAGTCGAGGAACCATCCGAGCCCCATGCCCATCAGCGTTGCCGCCGCGATCTGCCCGATGGCGCCCGGTAGGGCGATGGCGCGCACCGCCATCAGGTCCTTCAGCGAGAAGTGCAGGCCGACGGCGAACATGAGCAGGATCACGCCGATCTCGGCGAGTTGGTTCGCCAAGTCCTGGTCGGCCACGTAGCCGGGTGTGAAGGGACCCACCACGACGCCCGCCATGAGGTATCCCACCAGTGGCGAGACCTTCACCCGGTGGGCGAGCATGCCCAGGATGAAGGCCAGGAGGAGGCCGATGGCGATGATGGCGATGAGCGGCGCGTGGTGTTCGGGCAATGCTGTGTCCTGCTACGGGTGACACCGTAGCATTACGGCCACTTCATCCAACGGGCGAGCGATAAGGGCGTGACGAAGGGTTTCCGCGCGCCGCTCAGTCGCCGAAGACCTCCTCCCAAGCGGCGCGGAGGGCGGAATCGACCTCCTCCATCGTCGCGGTGACACCGAGCGCGTGCAGGCTGGTCACGCCGTGGTTGCTGATCCCGCAGGGGACGATGCCGCCGAAATGCGACAGGTCGGGCTCCACATTCAGCGCGATGCCGTGCCAGGAGACCCAACGGGAGACGCGCACGCCGATGGCGCCGATCTTGGACTCGGTGCCGGCGGTGCGGTCCTGCACCCAGATGCCTACCCTTCCCTCCCGCCGCTCGCCACGGACGTTGAAGCGGTCGAGCGCGCGGATCATCCACTCCTCCAGCCCGTGGACGAAGGCGCGCACGTCGCGGGCGGCGACGCCACCGTGGGATCGGGTGAGGTCGAGCATCACGTAGGCGGTGCGCTGGCCGGGGCCGTGATAGGTCCACTGCCCGCCGCGCCCGGCCTCGTAGGTGGGGAAGCGGCTGTCGAGCAGGCCGTCAGGCCTCGCGGAGGTGCCGGCGGTGTAGCTGGGTGGGTGCTCCACCAGCCAGACGGCCTCGGCAGCGGTGCCGGCGCGTATGCCGGCGACGCGGCTCTCCATCGCGGCCAGGGCTTCGGGTACTGTCACGCGACCTTCGGAGATGAGCCAGGCGACGGGCGCCGCCGCTTCGATGGTGGGCGCAGAATTTGGTGAGATGATTTTCGGTACCCCCGTTGCTGCCGCCGCGCTCATCGGTTATACGCCGGCCCCTGCCTGCGGTCATGGCGGAATGGTAGACGCGCCAGCTTGAGGTGCTGGTGGGGGAAACCCCGTGGAAGTTCGAATCTTCTTGACCGCACCACTTCTTTTCCCGCCTGTCGCGGGGGCCAGCAGGCCCCCTGCCCGCGCCATGTAGCGCGGCGGGCGCCCCCCTCCCAGAGGGCGCGCCCAGCGGTTCCCGACGAAGCCTTTCCTCTCAGGCGCTCTCACGGTTCTCCGGCCGGCGGTTCACCATGCCCGTGCCGTTGCACGCGATGCAGGGCTTGCCGATCAGCTCGCCCGCGCCCTCGCATTCCGGGCAGACCACCTCGTCCGTGCCCGGCGTTCCCGTCGGCGCCTCGTCGCCAGGGCGCATGATGCGCTTGCTGCCGGATGGTTCCGCCATTGCCGCCTCCTTTTGGAATACCAGGGGCGAACGTCCCGCGGGGGGTGCCGGTTCCCCGCTGGCGCCGGGCCGCACGCGGCGCCATAACGACGGGATGGACGAGGATTTCCGCAAGGCTGCGCTCGACTATCACCGGCTGCCGAGGCCGGGAAAGCTGAGCATCGAGCCGACGAAGCGCATGGCTACCCAGCGCGACCTGGGCCTGGCCTACTCCCCCGGCGTGGCCGCGGCCTGCATGGAGATCGCGGGCGATCCCTCCAAGGCCTATGAGTACACGACGCGCGGCAACATGGTCGCGGTGATCACCAACGGCACGGCGGTACTGGGGCTCGGCGCCATCGGCGCGCTGGCGTCGAAGCCGGTGATGGAGGGCAAGGCGGTCCTCTTCAAGAAGTTCGCCAACATCGACTCCATCGACATCGAGGTGGAGGAGCGCGACCCCGAGCGGTTCATTGAGGCCGTGGCGGTGCTGGAGCCCTCCTTCGGCGCCATCAACCTCGAGGACATCAAGGCGCCGGAGTGCTTCGAGATCGAGCGCTCGCTGCGGGCGCGGATGAAGATCCCGGTCTTCCACGACGACCAGCACGGCACGGCGATCATCGTGGCCGCAGCCGTCCGCAACGGGCTGCTGCTTCAGGGCAAGCAGATCTCGGACGCGAAGATCGTGACCTCCGGCGGCGGCGCGGCGGCGCTCGCCTGCCTCGACCTGCTGGTCGAAATGGGCGCGCGGCGCGACAACATCACGGTCTGCGACATCGAGGGCGTGGTCTATGAGGGCCGCGAGGTCCTGATGGACCCCTATAAGTCGCGCTACGCCCGCGCGACGAACGCCCGCACCCTGGCCGATGCCCTGCCCGACGCGGACGTCTTCCTCGGCCTCTCGGCGCCGCGCGTGCTGAAGGCGGAGTGGCTGCCGGGGATGGCGCCGAGCCCGCTGATCCTGGCGCTGGCCAATCCCGAGCCCGAGATCCTGCCGGAGGCCGTGCGCGCCGCGCGGCCGGACGCGATCGTGGCCACGGGGCGGTCTGACTACCCGAACCAGGTCAACAACGTCCTCTGCTTCCCCTTCATCTTCCGCGGCGCCCTCGATGCCGGCGCGACCACGATCAACGAGGAGATGAAGGTCGCGGCGGTGGAGGCCATCGCGCGCCTCGCCCGCGTGGAGGCGAGCGAGGTGGTGGCCGCGGCCTATGGCGGGCAGGCACCGATCTTCGGGCCCGACTACATCATCCCCAAGCCCTTCGACCCGCGCCTGATCCTCGAGATCGCGCCGGCGGTGGCCCGCGCGGCGATGGATTCCGGCGTCGCCACCCGCCCTATCGCCGATTTCGGCGCCTACAAGCGGGAGCTGGAGCGATTCGTCTTCCGCTCGGGCGACCTGATGCGCCCGGTCTTCGCCGCGGCCCGCAACGCCGGCCACCGCATCGCCTATGGCGAGGGTGAGGATGAGCGGACGCTGCGCGCCGTGCAGACCGTGCTCGACGAGGGCATCGCCGAGCCCGTGCTGATCGGCCGGCGGGAGGTGATCACCGAAAAGGTCCGCGGCATGGGCCTGCGGATGGACCTCGAGGGCAGCGTGACGGTGATCGACCCTGGGGTCGATACCGAGCTGACCGAAGCGCTGCTGCCGATCTATGAGGCCAAGGTGGGACGCCGCGGCATCCCGCCCGACGCGGCCGCGCGGTCTCTGCGCACCCGCCCGACCGTCGCCGCCACCATGCTGCTCGAGACCGGGCGCGTGGACGCGGCCATCGTCGGCGGCACGGGCGAGTGGATGACGCACTGGCACCAGGCCTTCGACATCGTGGGTAAGCGGCCGGATGTGGGCCGTGTCTATGCCATGACCGGCGTGATCCTGCCGGCGGGCGCGCTATTCTTCGTGGACACCCACCTGCTGGTGGACCCGGACGCGGAGCAGGTGGCGGAGATGACCCACCTGGCCGCGGAGCAGGTGCGCGCCTTCGGGGCGACGCCGCGCGTGGCGCTGCTCTCCCACTCCTCCTTCGGCGCCTCCGACGCGCCCTCGGCCCGCAAGATGCGCCGCGCGCTGAAGCTCATCCAGGAGCGCGACCCGACCCTGGAGGTGGATGGCGAGATGCACGCCGACGCCGCGCTGGAGCCGGCTATCCGGGACCGGGCGATCAAGGACGGGCGGCTGACGGGCTCGGCCAACCTGCTCGTCTTCCCGAACCTCGATTCGGCGAACATCGCCTACAACCTGCTCAAGGCCGCGGCGGACGGGCTCCAGCTCGGGCCGATGCTGCTCGGGATGAGGAAGCCCGTGCACGTGATGGTGCCGACCACCACAGCACGGGGCATCGTGAACCTCTCGGCCCTCGCCGCCGCCCATCCGGGCTGACGGCGGCGCGGGCGCGCTCAGCGCGCCCCTGGGGCGTCGCTCAGCGCGCCGGCGGGGTGGCCTTGGCGGTGAGGCCGAGCTCGCGCACGGCCTGGTCGGGCGGCATGCCCACGAAGCCCACCGCCTGGAGGAAGGGCACGGGCTTGGGCGGGCGGATCGTCAGCTCGATGGTGCCGAGGTCCCGCGCGAAGCTCGCGAAGGCCTCCCGCACGCGGGTGACGCCGGCGGCCTCGCGCCCGCGCCCGGCACCCGGCAGCGGGGTGCGGAGCGCCATCTGGGCGTAGCTGTCCCGCAGCTGCCGCTCCGGCACGTTCGATTCGGCGGCCTGCTTGGCGATCAGGGTGCGCAGCAGCCCCTGGTCCGCGTAGCGCAGGCTCATCCCCGCCGCGGACCAGTTCGCCATCATCGCGAAGGGGTCGTCGGTCGAGGGCGTGCCCGGCACCGGCACGTCGAAGCCGCGGATATCCATTGTCAGGCCGAGGCGGCCCATGCCGTTCGCCTGGATGAAGAAGGGGTCCACCACGAGGTGCCCGTCCTTGCGGGTTAGGCGCGTGTCCACCCCAAGGCCGCCCTGGATGACCTTGTAGCCCAGCGCGTCGAGCATCTCGCCGCCGAACTCGTCGGGCAGGTCGAGGGTCAGGTTCTCCACCGCAAGCCGGCCGATCTCCGTGCCGGGGGCGGTGCCGTCCCAGGTGTTGAGGCCGCGGATGGCGTCGATGCGCAGCACCTGGTCGCCGGCGAGGGTGAAGTTGATGCCCTCGATCGAGCCGGACTGGTCCTGGCCGGGTGCGCCCTGCGGCGGGTTCAGGTTGTTGGCCACGGCATAGGCGATGTCGCGCACCGCCACGCCGGCGAAGGCGATGCGGCCGACCTGCGCCTCGAAGCGGCCGCCCGTGGTGGAATCGCCCTCGATGGAGAGACCGTCCATCGACATCGAGGAGAGCCGTCCCTCCCCCCAGCCGTCGAACCCCGTGCGACCGAGGCGGAAGGCCACCTGGTCCCGCTCGCTGCTCATCTCCGCACCTTCGACGAGGGCGGTGTCGGCCGCGAGCGCCCAGGGGTCGAAGGGCTGGCCCACGCGCGGCACCGTGGCGCCGGCGAGGCGGGCTCGGCCGATCCGCGCCCTCGTCACGCCGTCCGTGCGGTCGGTGAAGGTGAAGCCCTCGGCCGTGACCTCGCGCAGGCTGCCCGGGGAGTAGCCGGACAGCTGCAAGCGGCCGAGCTCAGCCTCGGCGACCCCCGGCGTCTCCACGCGGACTGCCTCGAGCGTCGCTCCCTCGGCCGACGCCGCCGCCCAGTCCACCGCCGGACCGCCGGCGAGGGCCGGCAGGACGAGGGCGGAGAAGGTGACACGCGCGGCGGTCGCGACCATCGGGTCCTTCGTGCCGCCGGTGCCGGGCGCCTCGACGCGGACGTTGTTCAGCACGGCGCTGCCGACGCGGTCCGGCGCCAGGTTCTCCAGGGTGGCCTCCCCCGCCATCAGGCGCTCCGTGCCGTGGCGGAGGGTGACGCCCTGGAGGCGGACGCGACCGGTGACGGGGTCGATGCTGCGGCTGGCCCACTCGATTGTGCCGTCGGGGCCCATGCCCGCGCGGAGGCGCGCCACGGCGGCGTCGAACTGGCGCTCTCCCTCCGCCTGGGCGAGGGCGCCGAGCGCGACGGGCAGAGCAAGGCAACTCGCAAGAAGCAGGTGACGGCGGCGCATCTGTACAGAGGTCTCCTTTAGTCACCGAAAGCTAGGCGATGCGGTGCCAGGGCGCCACTCGTGCATGCCGACGCCGCTGTTCCGTTGCGCGAGGGGACGCACCATGTTCCCGTCATGGCCCAGCCGCCCGTCCCCGTCCGTTCCAGCAGCGCCGTCTCCGCCTTCCTCCAGCGGGCGGCGGGCGTGCCGGCGCTCCGCCCCGCCCCCTCCCCCGCGCGGCTGGTCTTCGCGGTGGACGCGACAGCGAGCCGGCAGCCGACCTGGGACCGGGCCTGCCACGTGCAGGCGGAGATGTTTGGCGCGGCCGCCGGGCGGCTGACCGTTAGCCTGGCCTACTACCGCGGCCACGGGGAGTTCATGGCGACGCCCTTCCTGGCCGACGCGGCGATGCTGGCCGCCCGGATGACGGGGGTGGAGTGCCGGGGCGGGCACACGCAGATCCTGCGGCTGCTGCGACACGCGGAATCCGAGGCGGCAACGCAGCGGCTGCACGCCCTCGTTTTCGTCGGCGATGCCGTGGAGGAGGAGCCGGACGCGATCCTGGCCGCGGCGGGGCGGCTCGGCGCGCGGGGTGTCCCAGCCTTCGTGTTTCAGGAGGGCGACGACCCCGGCGCGACGCCGGTGCTCAAGGGCATTGCCGCACGGTCCGGCGGTGCCTGGGCGCCCTTCGACCCCCGCAGCCCGCGGACGCTGGCCGACCTGCTGCGCGGCGCCGCGGCCTTCGCGGCCGGCGGGCACGAGGCCTTGGCGAGGCTGCCGGGCGCGGGCGGACTGCTGGCCCAGCTCGCTGGCCCAGGCGCGCGGGGGGCGGGGCGATGATCTGGCTCGCGGCCGGCGCGCTCCTGCTGGCGCTCGCCGCCGGCGGATTGCGCGCCTTCAGCGCCGCCAGCGTGGGGCAGGTGAAGACCGTGCTCGCCGGCACCTTGGCCGGGCTTGGCCTCGTGCTCGTGGCGGTGCTGCTCGTCACGGGGCGGGCGGGGCAGATCATCTGGGCGCTGGCGCTCTTCGGCCCGGCGGCCTGGCGCTGGTGGAAGGCGCGGCAGCCGCCCAGTACGCTCGGCGGCGCGGTGCCGGACGTGGTGGAGACCACCATGCTCTCGATGCGGCTGGATCCGGCCTCTGGCACGCTCTCCGGCCGCGTCCTGCGGGGACGTTGGGCCGGGTGGGATCTCTCGGCGCTCGATCTCGCCTCGCTGCGGGATCTGCTGGCCGAGGCCGCGGCGGAGGATCCGGAGAGCGTGCCCCTGGTGGAGGCCTGGCTGGATCGGGCCCATCCGGGATGGCGCGAGCCCCCGGATTCGGCCGCGCCGCCCGGCGCCACCTCCGCGCGGGCGGAGGCGCTGGCGATCCTGGGCCTGTCGGAAGGGGTGACGGAGGCGGAGATTCGTGCCGCCCACGCAAGGTTGATGCGCGCCGCCCATCCCGATGCAGGCGGCTCCGCATGGCTGGCGGCGCGGTTGAACGCCGCGCGCGACACCTTGCTGGGCTGAGGGGGCTGCGCGGCTGGCATTCCCAACCCTGGCGGGCCATGCCACATCTCCGGTCACGAAGAAGATGAGGAACTGCAGACCGTGCTGAAGCCATTGAAAAAGGCAGTCCTTCCGGTCGCCGGCCTGGGGACGCGCTTCCTGCCCGCCACCAAGGCGCTCGCGAAGGAGATGCTGCCGATCGTCGACAAGCCCCTCATCCAATACGCGGTGGAAGAGGCGCGGGAGGCTGGCATCGAGCAGTTCTGCTTCATCACGGGGCGCGGCAAGACCGCCATCGTCGAGCACTTCGACGTTGCCTACGAGCTGGAGCGGACGCTGGCGGAGCGCGCGAAGAACACGATCCTGGAGGAGCTGCGCGCCGCCGCGCTGCAGCCCGGCTCGATCACCACCGTGCGCCAGCAGGTGCCGATGGGGCTGGGCCATGCGATCTGGTGCGCGCGCACCTTCATCGGCGACGACCCCTTCGCCATCCTGCTGCCGGACGACCTCATGCAGTGCGACGTCTCCTGCACGAAGCAGCTCGCGGACGCCTACATGGAGACCGGCGGCAACGTCGTGGCCATCGAGGAGGTCCCGATGGAGCGCGTGAACAAGTACGGCGTGCTCGACGTGGCCGAGGACAAGGGCCGGCTCGTCTCCGTGAAGGGGCTGGTCGAGAAGCCGAAGGTGGAGGAGGCGCCCTCCAACCTCACGATCATCGGGCGCTACGTGCTGATGCCGGAAGTGGTCGGCTTCCTTGCCGCCATGGAGAAGGGCGCGGGCGGCGAGGTGCAGCTGACGGACGGCATGGCCAAGATGATCGGCACCCAGCCCTTCCACGGACTGCGCTACCAGGGCCGCCGCTTCGACTGCGGCGACAAGGCGGGCTTCCTGGAGGCGCAGATCGCCTTCGCGCTGAAGCGGCCGGACCTGGCCGATGCGGTGCGGTCCTTCCTGCCGAAATACATGTCCTGAACCGGGAGGCCCGGAGCCGGATCCGCGGTGTCCGGGCCCGCCCGCCAGGAGGTGCGTTCCGGCGGCCAGGCTGGCGCGAATTGGCTTGATCGATTCGAAGGCTTTTCGAACACAGCTTGAGGATCGACCGCGCAGTCGTATCGACCGCGCGGGGCCGGGGCTTTATGGAAGGGCCGCCGCAACGCCCCCTCCGGGGCCGGACTGAGGAATCGCATGCGCGTCGCAATGATTGGGGCTGGCTATGTCGGCCTTGTCTCGGGGGCCTGCTTCGCAGAATTCGGCGTCGACGTCTGCGTCGTCGATACGGAGGTCTCGAAGGTCGAGGCGCTGCGCGCCGGCCGCATCCCGATCTACGAGCCCGGCCTCGACCGGCTGGTGGAGGAGAACGCGCGGGACGGGCGGCTGAGCTTCACCACGAACCTCGACGAGGCGATCAACGGGGCCGACGCCGTGTTCCTGGCCGTCGGCACGCCGTCCCGCCGCGGCGACGGGCATGCGGACCTCAGCTACGTCTTCGCCGCCGCCGAGCAGGTGGCGCGGGCGGCCAAGGGGCCGCTGG
>NZ_JONP01000007.1 GCF_000711725.1 Roseomonas aerilata DSM 19363
GAATTCATTCTCTCCCCCCGGGGTCGCCGGTGCCGACCGGCCTTCAGGCCTGGAGAAAAGCGAGGAGGTCCGCGTTCAGCCGGTCCTTCTCGGTAAAGAACAGGCCGTGGGCCGCGCCGCCGTACTCCACCAGCTTAGCCCCGGTGATCAGGCGGGCCGCCGCGCGGCCGGAGACGTCGATCGGCACGGTCTGGTCGGCGTCGCCGTGGATGACGAGGGTCGGCACCGTGAAGGCGCGCATATCCGCGCGGAAATCGGTTTCGGAGAAGGCGCGCACGCAGTCCACGGTCGCCTTGGGGGAGGCCTGCAGGGCGAGGCCGAGCGCCCATTGCTGGATCTCGTTCGTGACGGTGAAATTCAGCATTCCCGCGCCGAAGAAGGCCTTGCCGAAGGTGGCGAGGAAGTGCGGGCGGTCCGCCAGCAGGCCCGCGACGATGCCGTCGAACACCTCTCGCGGCACGCCCTCATCGTGGCCGGGGACCTTGAGCAGGTAGGGCGTGACGGCGCTGACGAGAACGGCCTTGGCCACGCGCGTGCTGCCGTGGCGGGCGAGGTAGCGCGCGACTTCGCCGCCGCCCATGGAGAAGCCGACGAGGGTGGCGCCCTGGAGGTCTAGTTCGTCCATCAGCGCGGCCAGGTCGTCGGATAGGGTATCGTAGTCGTAGCCGGAGTAGGGCTTGGCGCTCTCGCCGAAGCCACGGCGGTCGTAGGCGATGACGCGGTAGCCCTGGGCCGCGAGGAACATCGCCTGGTATTCCCACATGGCGCCGCTGAGCGGCCAGCCGTGGATGAGGACCACGGGCTTGCCGGTGCCCCAGTCGGTGTAGTGGAGGGCGACGTCGTCGCGCGTCTTCACGAAGGGCATTGGCTTCTCCGGGGGGTGTGGCCGGAGCGGAACGGTCCGTTTCGCGGGTTGGTTGCTGCCGGGCGTGCCCGCCCTGCCCGGCTGGGAACGCGCGCCGGAAGCCATGCTCATGCAACCGCGTTTGCTGCACTGCACATGGCAGCCATGCGGCCGCCCGTCCCCAATCCCGGCGCCGAGGCACCAGATGCCCCCCGAGCGCCGCGCCCCACGGCGAAGCCGACCCGTGGGCCCAGGCGGCCCGCGTCCCGCAGCCAGCTTCCTCGACCCTTCAAGGAACGAGCATGACCAACCCCGCCGAAAGCCCGCTTTTCACCCCCACCAAGGTCGGCGCCATCGAGCTTGCGAACCGCGTGGCGATGGCGCCGCTGACCCGCAGCCGCGCCGTCGCGGGCGACGTGCCCCGGCCCTCCGCCGCCACCTACTACGCGCAGCGCGCGGGCGCGGGGCTGATCATCTCCGAGGCGACGCAGATCTCCCAGCAGGGCAAGGGCTACGCCTTCACGCCGGGCATCCATTCCGAGGAGCAGCTGGCCGGCTGGCGGCCGGTGACGGAGGCGGTGCACAAGGCCGGCGGGCGCATCGTCGCGCAGCTCTGGCATGTCGGGCGCATCTCCCACCCCGACCTGCAGCCGGGGAACGCGCTGCCCGTCGCGCCCTCCGCGATCACGCCCAAGGGCCAGGCTTTCACCGAGACGGGCTTCAAGCCGCATGTCGAGCCGCGCGCGCTGGAGGCCGGGGAGCTTCTGGGCATCGTCGCCGACTACGTGCGCGCCGCGCGCAATGCGCTGGCCGCCGGCTTCGACGGCGTGGAGATCCATGCGGCCAACGGCTACCTCCTCGACCAGTTCCTGCGGAACGGCAGCAACAAGCGCACGGACCGCTACGGCGGCAGCATCGAGAACCGCGCGCGCCTGACGCTCGAGGTGACGCAGGCGGTGGTGGACGCGATCGGCGCGGACCGGACGGGCATCCGCCTCTCCCCCGTGACGCCCGCCAACGACGCCAGCGACAGCGACCCCGCGCCGCTGTTCCGGCACGTCGTGGAGGCGCTGGCGGGCTTCAACCTCGCCTATCTCCACATGATCGAGGGCGCGACGGGCGGGCCGCGCGACGTGGTGCCGGGCTTCGACTTCATGGCGCTCAAGCGCGCCTTCCGCGGGCCCTACATGGCGAATAACGGCTACGACTTCGCCCTCGCCGACGCGGCCATCCGCGAGGGGCGGGCGGACCTCGTCGCCTTCGGGCGGCCCTTCATCGCCAACCCGGATCTCGTGCAGCGCATGAAGACCGGCGCGGCCCTCGCGACGCCGGACAAGGCGACGTTCTACGGCGGGGACGAGCACGGGTACACGGATTACCCGGCGCTGGCGGCCTGATCGGGCCGGCTCTGGCGACTCCGGGGGAGAGAATGAATTCTCTCCCCCAGACCCCCACTCATCTTTTTCTCTCTGTTGGAAATACTGGTTGGCCGGTGCGCCTCGGGTCTTGGACCCGAGGCGACTGCATGTTCAGGAAGGTTCCGCGACAGCCAGACGGGGGTCCAGGGGCCTCAGGCTCCTGGCGGGAGAGGTCCGGAGAGGGCAGAGCCCTCTCTGGTCACTCCGCAGGCCGTCCCCTCGCTGAAAGAGCGACCCGGAACGCCACCTGTCCGACCAGCGCGGCCCCGGCCATAACGAGGGCCGCCGAGAGGGCAGCGTGGGACCCGAGGCCGGCGAGGGCGGAGCAGACCGCGCCGACGCTCATCTGCACGAAGCCGTAGAGGCCCGAGGCGGAGCCGACGACGCGCGGGTTCACGCCGATCGCCTGCCCGAGGGCGGAGGGTCCGCCGACGCCCGTGCAGATGGTGAAGGCGAACATGCAGCCCATTGCCCAGCCGACCGTGAGGCCGCCCGAGAGCACCACGGCCAGGAGGAGAAGGGCGGAGGCAAGGCTGGCGGCGCCGGCCCAGCGCAGCACGCCGTCGAGCGAGGCGCGGCCGATGACGCGGCTGGCCAGCGCGTTGCCGAGGGAGATGCCGATGACGAGGATGGCGAGGTAGATTCCGACCTCGTGCTCCGGCCGGCCGAGGTCGCGGAAGATAAAGGGTGCGGCGCTGAAGAAGGCGTAGGCCGCCGTGGTCATGCAGCCGCCGAGCAGGGCGTAGCCGAGGAAGACGGGCGAGACCGCGAGGCGCGCGTAGTCCCGCATGATGGTGGCGGCCGCGAGGCCGGTGGAGCGGCCGGTTTCCGGCAGGAGGCGCCAGGTGAAGGCGAGGTTGGCGAGGCCGAGCGCGCAGAGCAGCAGCAGCACCACGCGCCAGCCGGCGGTGGCCGCGACCGCCGCGCCGACGAGGGGCGCGAGGCCGGGGCCGGCGGTGACCATCAGGTTCAGGAGCGCGAGCCGGCGCGCGGCCTCCTTCGCGGCGGAGGTGTCTCGCACGATGGCCCGCGCCAGGACCACACCGGAGCAGCCGCCGAGTGCCTGGAAGAGCCGCGCGACGACGAGGGTGCCGGCGTCGGGCGCGAGGCCGGCGAGCAGGCCCGCCACCGTGTAGAGGCCGAGGCCCGCCATCAGCACGGGGCGGCGCCCGAAGCGGTCCGCCAGCGGGCCGTAGAAGGGTTGGCCGAGCGCGAGGCCGAGCACGTAGAGGCTGACGGTGAGCTGCATGGCGCCGGGGGAGCCGCCCAGCGCCTCGGCCGCCTGGGGCAGGGCGGGGACGAAGATGTACATCCCGACCGTGCCGCTGAAGGTGATGGAGGCGAGGAGCCAGAGGGGCACCCGGACTGGCGCGGGCTCGGCGAGCGGGGTCTCGCTCATGCGGGGTGGCCGGGCCGGGGGGCGGCGATGGGGTGGGGCGGGGCCGGGCGGGGGCCGGGGGGGGCGAAGGGTGGCAAGGCGTCGGAAAAGCTACGCCCCGGGATGCTGCGCCGCAACACGCCTTGGCGCACCGGCTTGTCCCGCCGCCCACCGGCCCCTAGGTGATGCGCCGATACGCGCCGCCCCGAGGGCGCCCCCGCGCAGCCCCTGAAGGGCCAGGAAAGAACGATTGATGAGCGATACCCCGACCGACGCGAAGCCGAACGAGAACGAGGTCCCCGGCGCCGATGCCGCGGCCCAGGCTGCTCCGAACAACGCCGCCGAGGCGCCGGACCTCGCGGCCGAGCTGAACGCCATGCGCGACAAGTGGCTGCGCGCCGAGGCCGAGATGCAGAACCTGCGCAACCGCCACAAGCGGGAGCTGGAGGACGCGCGGAACTACGCCGTGACGAAGTTCGCCCGCGACGTGGCGGACGCGGCCGAGAACCTCCGCCGCGGCCTCGATGCCCTGCCGGCGGCCGAGGGCGAGGACGGGCCCATCGCGAAGCTGCGTGGCGGCTTCGAGGGGGTGGAGCGCGCCTTCATCGCCATGCTGGAGCGCCACGGCGTGAAGGCCGAGGACCCCAAGGGCAAGCCCTTCGACCCCGAGCTGCACCAGGCGATGGCCGAGCAGCCCGCGCCCGAGGGGGTGGAGCCCGGCACCGTCATCACGGCCTGGACGCCGGCCTGGACGATCAACGGGCGGCTTCTGAAGCCGGCCATGGTGGTCGTTGCAGGGAAGGGCTGAGCTTAGGGGGGAAGAAGTGCCTTCCCCCGTTCTGATTCACCCAGGACAGGGTCTTGTCCCGCGCCCCACCCCTGAATACATCCGGGTCTGGACGGGCCAGCCCCGCCCACCCCATCCGATTTGAGACAATGGGGCCGCGCACGGTGCCTCGAAGCATGGGCCGTGCCCCGGCCGCCGCGAAGGAGAAGTAACGGATGAGCAAGGTCATCGGTATCGACCTCGGCACCACCAATTCCTGCGTCGCCATCATGGAAGGCGGCGAGACGAAGGTTATCGAGAACGCGGAGGGCACGCGCACCACCCCCTCCATGGTCGCCTTCGCGAAGAACGGGGAGCGCCTCGTCGGCCAGTCCGCCAAGCGCCAGGCCGTGACGAATCCGACGGACACGCTCTACGCCGTCAAGCGCCTTATCGGCCGCCGCTTCGACGATCCGATGGTGCAGAAGGACGTGTCGCTCGTTCCCTACAAGATCGCGCGCGCCGACAACGGTGACGCCTGGGTCGATGCGGGCGGGCAGAAGCAGGCGCCGCAGCAGATCAGCGCCTATGTCCTCGGCAAGATGAAGGAGACGGCCGAGGCCTATCTCGGCGACAAGGTGACGCAGGCCGTCATCACCGTCCCCGCCTACTTCAACGACGCCCAGCGCCAGGCCACCAAGGAGGCGGGCCGCATCGCCGGCCTCGAGGTGCTGCGCATCATCAACGAGCCGACGGCCGCGGCGCTCGCCTATGGCCTCGACAAGAAGAACCACGGCACGATCGCCGTGTACGACCTCGGCGGCGGCACCTTCGACGTGTCGGTGCTCGAGATCGGCGACGGTGTGTTCGAGGTGAAGTCCACCAACGGCGACACCTTCCTCGGCGGCGAGGACTTCGACCAGCGCGTCATCGACTACCTCGCGGACGAGTTCCGGCGCGAGAACGGCATCGACCTGCGCGGCGACAAGCTGGCCCTCCAGCGCCTGAAGGAGGCGGCGGAGAAGGCGAAGATCGAGCTGTCTTCCTCGAAGCAGACCGAGATCAACCTGCCCTTCATCACCGCCGACGCGAGCGGGCCGAAGCACCTCGTGCTGCAGCTGACGCGCGCGAAGCTGGAGGCGCTGGTCGATGACCTCATCCAGCGCACGCTCGAGCCCTGCCGGAACGCGCTGAAGGATGCGGGCGTGACGGCCGGTGAGATCGACGAGGTGATCCTGGTCGGCGGCATGACCCGCATGCCGAAGGTCATCGAGGCGGTGAAGACCTTCTTCGGCAAGGAGCCGGCCCGCAACGTCAACCCGGACGAGGTCGTCGCCATCGGTGCCGCCATCCAGGGCGCGGTGCTGAAGGGCGAGGTGAAGGACGTCCTGCTGCTCGACGTGACCCCGCTTTCGCTGGGCATCGAGACGCTGGGCGGCGTGTTCACCCGGCTGATCGACCGCAACACGACCATCCCCACGAAGAAGTCCCAGACCTTCTCCACCGCCGACGACAACCAGACGGCGGTGACCATCAAGGTCTTCCAGGGCGAGCGTGAGATGGCGGCGGACAACAAGCTGCTGGGCAACTTCGACCTGCAGGGCATCCCGCCGGCGCCGCGCGGCGTGCCGCAGATCGAGGTGACCTTCGACATCGACGCGAACGGCATCGTCTCCGTCCAGGCGAAGGACAAGGCGACGGGCAAGGAGCAGCAGATCAAGATCCAGGCCCGCTCCGGCCTGTCGGACGCCGATATCGAGCGGATGGTGCGCGACGCCGAGGCGAATGCCGAGGCCGACAAGCAGCGCCGCGCGACGGTCGAGGCGAAGAACAACCTCGAGGCCCTCGTCCACTCCACCGACCGCGCCCTGAAGGACAACGGCGACAAGCTCGCCGATGCCGACAAGGGCGAGGTCGAGGCCGCTCTCTCCGCCGCGCGCTCCGCGCTGGAGGGGACCGACCCGGAGGCGATGAAGACCGCGGGCGAGCGCCTCTCGGCCGCGTCGATGAAGATCGGCGAGGCCGTGTACAAGGCCCAGTCCGAGACGGAGGCGGCCGCTGCCGCCGAGGGCACCAGCGGGCCGAGCAACGCCAACCCGAACGGGCCCGGCGCTTCCGGCCCCGGCGGCCCCAACCCCGGCAAGGTGGTGGATGCCGAGTTCGAGGACGTCGATCCCACCAAGAAGAAGCAGGGCTGATCGGCCCCGCGGCAACAGAGGGCGCCCGGCATCGCGACACGCGGGCCGGGCGCTTCTTTTTTGTGGCACCCACCCCAACGCAACCCTACAGGGCCTAGCGAGAGCCCCGCACGGGAACAGAAATGGCCAAGCGTGATTACTACGAGGTGCTGGGCGTCGCCCGGGACGTGAACGAGGACGGCTTGAAGAAGGCCTTCCGCAAGCTCGCCATGCAGCACCACCCCGACCGCAACCCCGGCGACAAGGCGGCCGAGGCGAAGTTCAAGGAGGCCAACGAGGCCTACGACGTCCTCAAGGACGCCGAGAAGCGCGCCGCCTACGACCGCTACGGCCATGCCGCCTTCGAGGGCGGCGGTGGTGGCGGCGGTGGCGGGCCCTTCGGCGGCTTCGCCGGTGGCGGGTTCGAGGACATCTTCGAGCAGATGTTCGGCAACCTGAACGCGCGCGGCGGGCGGGGCCAGCAGAACAGCGGCCGCGGCTCCGACCTCCGCACCGAGGTGACGATCGGGCTGGAGGAGGCCTTCGCGGGCACCAAGACCACCATCCGCGTCCCGTCCTCCGTCACCTGCGACAACTGCGCGGGCACGGGGGCCGAGGGCGGCAAGGCGCAGACCGACACCTGCGGCACCTGCAAGGGCGCCGGCAAGGTACGGGCGCAGTCCGGCTTCTTCCTGGTGGAGCGCAGCTGCCCCACCTGCGGCGGCACGGGCCGCATCATCAAGAACCCCTGCAAGGTCTGCCAGGGCGCCGGGCGGGTGGAGCGCGAGCGCAACCTCAGCGTCACCATCCCCGCGGGCGTCGAGGAGGGCACGCGCATCCGCCTGGCCGGCGAGGGCGAGGCCGGGCTGCGCGGCGCACCGCCGGGCGACCTCTACGTCGATATCGGCATCCGCCCCCACCCGATCTTCCAGCGGGAGGGGAACAACATCTTCATCCGCGTGCCGCTTCGCATGACGCAGGCGGCGCTCGGTGGCGCGGTGGAGGTGCCGAGCATCGATGGCGGCCGCGCGCGCGTCTCCATCCCCTCCGGCACGCAGGCGGGGGACCAGTTCCGGCTGCGGGGCAAGGGGTTCTCGATCCTGCGCAGCGCGGCGCGGGGGGACATGTACGTGCAGGTCTCCGTCGAGACGCCGCAGAACCTGACGGCGAAGCAGCGCGAGCTGCTGGAGCAGTTCGAGGCGGAAGCGACGTCGGACAGCCGGACGAGCCCGGAGAGCGAGGGGTTCTTCTCCCGCGTGAAGGAGTTCTGGGACGGGCTGGGGCGGTAAGGCTCCGGTGGCTTCCGGGGGAGAGAAGATGTTCTCTCCCCCGCCTCGCTCGGCGCAGGTTTTCGGTTCGGCGCCGAGGTTGCTCCTCGGCGCGGACGGCGGCGCGGCCGCCCTCGACATTTTCGCGCCGGATGAGCATTAACCCGCCCCGAACGCGTCATTCCCGCGGCGGCGGGAAGGATGCCCCGAGAAGCAGGATGCAGGCTTCCAGGCCCGCAGGATGGAGCCAGCCGACGCCATGAGCCTGACCGCCACGGGGAATGCCACGCCGGCGGACGCCGGGTTGGTGGATGAGCTGGCCGCGCTGCTCGGCCGCCAGTACGTCACGACGGCGGACGAGGACCAGGAACCCTATGTGGTGGACTGGCGCGGCCGCTATCACGGCCGGGCCGCGGCGGTGGTGAAGCCGGCCAGCACGGCCGAGGTCGCCGAGGTGGTGCGCCTCTGCGCCCGTCGCGGCGTCGCCATCGTGCCGCAGGGCGGGAATACCGGCATGTGCGGGGCCGCGACACCCGACGCCTCCGGGCGCAGCGTGGTGCTGCGGCTGGACCGGCTGAACCGGATCCGCGCCATCTCCGCCCTCGCCAACTCGGTCACGGTGGAGGCCGGCTGCATCCTGCAGACGATCCAGGAGGCGGCCGAGGGGGTGGACCGGCTGTTCCCCCTCTCGCTCGGCGCGGAGGGGAGCTGCCAGATCGGCGGCAACATCGCCACCAACGCCGGCGGCACGGCCGTGCTGCGCTACGGCAACACGCGGGAGCTGGTGCTGGGGCTGGAGGTGGTGCTGCCGGACGGCACGGTGCTGAACCGGCTGCAGGGCCTGCGCAAGAACTCCTCCGGCTACGACCTGAAGCAGCTCTTCGTCGGGGCGGAGGGGACGCTCGGCATCATCACGGCCGCCTCGCTCAAGCTCTTTCCCCGCCCGCGCGTCTCGGCGCTGGCCATGGTGGCGCTGCCGGAGATCGAGGCGGCGCTGACCCTGATGGGGCGGCTGCGCGGCACGGTGGGCGACCGGCTGGCGAGCCTGGAGGCCATGTCGCGCGAGCAGATCGCGGTCATCGCCGAGCACGTGCCGGACGTGGCCATTCCCTTCCCGCTTGAAGCCCCCTGGTACCTGCTGATCGAGTTGACGGACACGCTGGCCGGCACGGACCTCCGCACCCCGCTGGAGGAGGCGCTGGGCGCCGCCCTCGAGGAGGGGCTGGTGGTGGATGCCGTCCTCGCCGAGAGCACCGCCCAGGCCGCGGCGCTGTGGAAGATCCGCCACTCCGTCTCCGAGGGGAGCAAGCGGGCGGGCTACGTGGTCAGCCATGACAGCGTGGTGCCGCTGGAGAACCAGGCGCTGTTTGCCCGCAACGTGGAGCGGCGCATCGCCGAGGTCGCGCCGGAGGCGCGCATCGTGATGCACGGCCATATCGGCGACGGCAACATCCACGTCCTCGCCATCCTGGACGCCCGGCAGTTCCCCGATGCGACCGCCGCCGCGCCCATGGTGGCGCGGATCAACGCGGTGGTGGACGACGAGACCGCCGCGCTGGGCGGCGTCATCAGCGCCGAGCACGGCATCGGCCTGAGCAACCGCGGCCGGCTGGGGCGCGTGACCGATCCCGCCGAGATCGCGCTGATGCGCGGCATCAAGGCGCTGCTCGATCCCGGTGGAATCATGAACCCCGGCAAGGTCCTTCCTCCCGAGACCTGATCTCCGCTCCGCAACGACACCCCCAGAGGAAACGCCGTGAACCGCCGCCTGCTGCTCGGAACCGCCCTTGGCTCCGCCGTCCTGCCCTTCGTCGTCCGTGCGCAAGGAGGCAACTGGCCCCTGCGGCCCGTCCGCATGATCGTGCCCTATCCGCCGGGCGGCGCGACCGACGTGATCGCGCGCATCTACGCGGACCACATGGGGCAGACGCTGGGCCAGCCGGTCGTCATCGAGAACCGGCCGGGCGCCAGCGGGAATATCGGCATCGACGCCGTGGCGAAAGCGGCGCCGGACGGCTACACGGTCGGCGCCGGCACGGTGTCCAACTTCTCGATCAACCAGTACCTCTACAAGTCCGTGCCCTACGACATCGAGCGCGACCTGCGGCCGATCGCGCTCGGCTGGGAGTTCCCGAACATCGCGGTGGTGGCCCCGAACAAGGTGCCGTCGACGACGCTGCAGGAATTCATCGCCTGGGCGAAGTCCCGGCGTGGGGGGATCACCTACGGCTCCACCGGCGTCGGCACCACCACGCACCTGTCCTCCGCCATGCTGTTCTCCCGCCTCGGGATCGAGGCGGTGCACGTGCCCTATCGCGGCGCGGCGCAGATCCAGCCCGCGCTGCTGAGCGGCGACATCGACTTCGCGATCGACGGCGTCGCGTCCTACCAGGCGCTGGTGGAGGCCGGGCAGATCCGCGCATTGGCCGTGACGAGTGCCGAGCGCTGGCCCACCCTGCCCGCCATTCCCACCATGGCGGAAGCGGGGATCGACGGCTTCGTCGTCACCGTCTGGGGCGGCTTCGTCGCCCCGGCCGCGACGCCCGACAGCGTGGTGGAGCGGCTGAACGGTGCCCTCAAGGCGACGGTGGACGACACCGCGCAGCGGGAGCGCTTCGCCCGCGTGGGCGCCAAGCCGATCTGGACCACCGCGTCCGACGCCACGGCCCGCGCCGCGCGCGAGCGGCCGATGTGGCGCGAGACGATCGAGAAGTCCGGCGCCTCCGCCGACTGAGCGGCGCGCCGGCGCCCGGTTCCCCGGGCGCCGGAGGGGCGCGTCAGCGCTTCGCCTCGATGCAGTCCCAGATCGCGCGCTCGAGGTGCACGCCGTCGAAGCGGGCGATTTCCTGCAATCCGGTCGGCGAGGTGACGTTGATTTCCGTGAGGTAGCCGCCGATCACGTCGATGCCCACGAAGATCATGCCGCGCGCCTTCAGTTCCGGGCCGATGGCGGCGCAGATCTCGCGCTCGCGGTCGGTCAGCGTGGTTTGCACGGCCTTCCCGCCGACATGCATGTTGGAGCGCGCTTCGCCTTCCGCGGGCACGCGGTTGATGGCGCCCATGGCCTCGCCGTCCACGAGGATGATGCGCTTGTCGCCCTGCCGCACGGCGGGCACGTATTTCTGGATGACCAGCGGCTCGCGCGAGCGCTCGGTGAACATCTCGATGAGCGAGTTGAGGTTGCTGTCGTCCGGTTTCATGTGAAACACCCCGGCGCCGCCGTTGCCGAAGAGGGGCTTCACGATGATGTCGCCGTGCTTCTCGCGGAAGCGCGCGATGAGGCGGCGGTCGGCGGTCACCAGGGTTTCCGGCATCAGCTCCGGGAAGTGGGTGACGAAGAGCTTTTCGGGCGCGTTGCGGACGCTGGCGGGGTCGTTCACCACCAGCACCTCCGGGTGGATGTGCTCGAGGATGTGGGTGGCGGTGATGTAGGCCATGTCGAAGGGCGGGTCCTGGCGCATCAGCACCACGTCGGCGTCGCGGCCGAGGTCGAGTTCCACCTCGGGGCCGAAGGTGAAGTGGTTGCCCTTCTCCCGCCGGACCTCGACCGGGTGGGCCCAGGCGGTCACGCGGCCGCCGGCCAGCGCGAGGTCGCGCACGTGGTAGTGCCAGAGGGCGTGGCCGCGCGCCTGCGCCTCCAGCATGAGGGCGAAGGTGCTGTCGCCCTCGATCCCGATGCTCTCCATCGGGTCCATCTGCACCGCTACCCGCAGGGTCTTCGCCATGGGTCCTGCTTCTCCGTCGATCGAGGCGCCTTGGTCGCATCCTGCGGGCGACGGCGCCAGAGGGGGGGACTGCCCTGACATCCCGCGGCGCGGCCGCTATGTCAGGGGGATGGAGCCCCTTCGCACCCTCACCGGCAAGACGCGCCTGGCCGGCATCCTCGGCCATCCCGTGTCGCATTCGCGCTCGCCCCGGCTGCACGGCTTCTGGCTGGCGCGGCACAGGATCGACGGGGCCTACCTGCCCCTGCCGGTGGAGCCCGCGCGCTTCGAGGCGGCGCTGCGCGCGTTGCCGGCGCTGGGCTTCGCGGGGGCGAACGTCACCATTCCCCACAAGGAGACGGCGATGGCCGTCTGCGACGTGCTGGCGGAGGACGCGCGGCGGATGGGCGCGGTGAACACCCTCGTCTTCCGCGAGGACGGGCGCATCGAGGGCTGGAACACGGACGGCTGGGGCTTCCTGGAGAACCTGCGGGAGGCGGCGCCGGGCTGGCGGGCGGAGGCGGGGCCAGCGGTGATCCTCGGCGCCGGGGGCGGGGCGCGGGCGGTGGCGCATACCCTGCTCTCCGCCGGCTGCCCTCGACTGACGTTGGTCAACCGCGGCCGCGCCCGCGCCGATGCCCTGGCGCGCGAGCTTTCGGAGCACGGTGCGGCGGTCGAGGTGGCGGACCAGCCGCCGCTGGAGGACGCGGCGCTGCTGGTGAACACGACAAGCCAGGGAATGCAGGGCCAGCCGCCACTGGCGCTGGACCTCTCACCCCTGCCGGCGGGCGCGGTGGTAGCGGACCTTGTGTATGTGCCGCTGGAGACGCCGCTTCTCGCCGCCGCGCGGGCGCGCGGCCTGGTGGCGGTGGACGGGCTGGGGATGCTGCTGCACCAGGGCCGCCGCGGCTTCGAGGCCTGGTTCGGCACCATGCCGGTGGTGGACGCGGCGCTGCGCGACTTCGTCGCCTCCGACATCCCCCGCACATGAAGCACTGCGCATGAAAATCTGGGCGCTGACCGGCGGGATCGGCATGGGCAAGTCCACCGCCACCGCCACGCTGCGGCGCCACCGCATTCCCGTCTTCGACGCGGACGCCGCCGTGCACCGGCTGCAAGGGCCGGGCGGAGCGGCCGTGCGCCCCATCGCCGCCGCCTTCCCCGGCACCACCCGCCCCACGCCGCGCGGCCCGATGGTGGACCGGGAGGCGCTGCGCCGCGTCGTGCTGAGCGACCCAGCCGCGCTGCGGCGGCTGGAGGCGATCGTCCACCCGCTCGTTCGCCGCGAGGAAGGGCGCTTCCTCGCCCGCGCACGGCGCCGCGGCGCGCGGCTGGCCGTGCTCGACGTGCCGCTGCTCTTCGAAACCGGCGGCGAGCGGCGGGCCGATGCCGTGATCGTCGTCACCGCGCCGCCCGCCATCCAGCGCGCCCGCGTGCTCCGCCGCCGCGGCATGACGGAGGAGCGGCTGCGCGCCATCCTCGCCCGCCAGGTGCCGGACAGCCTGCGCCGCCGCCGCGCCGACCACCTCATCCAGACCGGCCTCTCCCGCCACCATGCTCAGCGGAGCATGCGGCGGCTGCTGGCGGATCAAGGCTGAGGGGCAGGCGCCCAGCGGTGGCCAGCCATGCGCCGGTACCGTTGGCCCGGAGGCCCCTCCGTCACCATCTCCCTGTCACCCTCTGCTGAGGGAAAACAAGGGATTAAGATAGTGCTTACGACCATGTTCCTCATCGTCCTGGCCGGCCTGACGGCGGCCAATGTCGCGGCGCGGGTGGCCCTGGATCACGCCCCGATCCGCGTTCCCGTGACCGGCCGCGACTGATCCGACCGGCCTCCCGCCTGCCCAGGGTTCCCCGTGGGAGCCCTGACGGGCGGAGCTGCGGCGGCGGCCGGGAGAAGACCCTTCGGCCGCCGCCCCAACTCCCCTAAACTCCGCCCATGACCCGCGCCCTCATCCTCGACACCGAGACCACCGGCCTCGACCCCGCCACCGGCGACCGCGTGCTGGAAGTGGCGGCGATCGAGGTGGTGAACCTCATGCCGACCGGCCGCTCCTTCCACCGCCTGATCAACCCCGAGCGCGACGTGCCTCCGGAGGCGACGAAGGTGCACAGCTTCACCGCCGCCATGCTGGCCGATAAGCCGCTCTTCGCCGAGATCCTGCCGGAGCTCCTCGACTTCCTCGGCGACGATCCCGTCATCGCGCACAACGCGCCCTTCGACTTCAACTTCCTCGACCACGAGTTCGACCGCTGCGGCACGCCGCGCATCGACCGCAGCCGCATGGTCGATACGCTGGTCATGGCGAAGAAGCGCTTCCCCGGCCTGCCCAACTCGCTCGACGCCCTCTGCCGCCGCTTCGGCATCGACCTCTCGGCGCGCACGACCCACAACGCGCTGCTCGACGTGCAGCTCCTCGGCCAGGTTTACCTGGAACTGATGGGTGGCAAGCAGCCGGGCCTGGAACTGGCGACCAGCATCGGCGCCCGCTCCGGCCTCATCGCCACCAGCGGACCCACCATCCGGACCCCGCGCCCTATCGTGCCGAGCGCCGAAGATCTGGAACGCCACGCGGCCTTCGTCGCGAAGCTGAAGGAGCCGGTCTGGGCGACGATCGAGGAGGGGTAGCGCTGGTGGCCCCCGGAGAGGGCTCCGCCCTCTCCGGACCTCTCCCGCCAAGGGCCTGAGGCCCTTGGATCCCCATCTGTGGGCCCTTTCCTGATCATGCAGTCGCCTCGGGTCATCGACCCGAGGCGCACCGGCCGTCCAGTATTCCCAACTCGAAGAAAAAGATGAGTGGGGGTCTGGGGGAGAGAATTCTTTCTCTCCCCCAGGGTCACCCGCGCAGAACCTCGTGCTGCCGCAGGAATCCCAGCAGGGCCAGGAGCGGCAGCCCGAGGATGGCCGCGTGCTCGCCGTCCACGCGGTCGAAGAGGTGCACGCCCGGTCCTTCCAGGCGGTAGGCGCCCACGCTTTCCGTCACGCGATCGCCCTCCAGCGAGAGGTAGGCGTCGAGGAAGGCATCGGAGAAGGGGCGCATGGTCAGGCGCGGCGTGGCGACGTGCTGCCAGATGCGTTCGCCGCCGCGCCAACACAGCACGGCGGTGACGAGCTGGTGGGTCCCGCCGCGCAGGGCCTGGAGGTGGGCGCGGGCGCCGGCGGGGTTCTCGGGCTTGTCGAACCAGCGGTCGCCGAGAACGAGGATTTGGTCGCAGCCGATGACGAGGGCCTCGGGCCGGCGGGCGGCGATGCGCCGGGCCTTCGCCTCGGCCAGCATCAGGGCGGCGTCGGCGGCGGGGAAGCCCTCGGCCTTGGCGCTCTCCTTGATGGAGGCCTCGTCCACGGCGGCGGCGAGGGCTTCGAAGCGCAGGCCGGCGGCGTCAAGCAGGGCGCGGCGGGCGGAGGAGGCGCTGGCGAGAACCAGGGCCGGGGTTTCGGCCTGAAGCGCGCTCATCGGGCGGGCGGCCCCTGGTTGGCGCCGTGCGGCGTGCCGGGGGGCGCCGTGCGCGCGTGCCAGGCCTCCATGAGCTGGAGGACGGTCGCGGCGGTTTCCTCGATGCTGCGGCGGGTCACGTCGATCACCGGCCAGCCGCGGGCGGTGCAGAGGCGGCGGGCGGCGAGGATCTCGGCCTTTACCGCCTCGGGGTCCACGTAGTCCGTCGCGTCCTGCCGCACGCCGCCGGTGCCGATGAGCTTCAGCCGGTGGCGGCGGATTTCCAGCAGCGCGTTCACCTCGATCGTCAGGCCGATGACGGGGCAGGGCGGGTTGTTCAGCTCCACCGGCAGGGGGGCGCCGGGCACGATGGGCACGTTGGCCGCCTTGATGCCGCGGTTGGCGAGATAGAAGCAGGTGGGCGTCTTACTGCTGCGGGAGACGCCGACGAGGCAGGCATCGGCCTCGGCGATCCCGGCGGTGCCCTGGCCGTCGTCATGCGCGAGGACGTAGTGCATGGCGTCGATGCGGCGGAAGTAGTCTGCGTCCAGCACGTGCTGGGCGGCGCGCTTCTCCTTCGCGGCCTCGCCGATCTCGCGCTGGAGGAGGTCGAGCGTCTGGTCGAGCACCGAGAGGCTGGTGACACCGAGGCGGGTGCAGAACTCCTCCAGGCTGTGGCGCAGCGACTTGTCGGCCAGCGTGAAGCA
This sequence comes from Roseomonas aerilata DSM 19363, assembly GCF_000711725.1. Taxonomy (GTDB): domain Bacteria; phylum Pseudomonadota; class Alphaproteobacteria; order Acetobacterales; family Acetobacteraceae; genus Roseomonas; species Roseomonas aerilata. Next base: position 15,697 of record NZ_JONP01000007.1, read on the forward strand.
GACCGGGCCCGGCTCGGCCTGGATGCCTTCCAGCACCTGCTCGAGCTGGAAGCGGGAGCGCACGAGGAACCAGCGGTGCTGGATCACATGCGGGTCCTCGAAGCGCGCGAGGGTCGCGCGGGACATCGAGTTGAGGGTTTCCCCCGTGCTGTCGGAGACGAGGTGGAGGTTGATGGTGCGGGGCATGTCGGCGGCAACCTAGCCCAAGCGCGGCCCCGCTGGGGAGGACGCGACTCACGAGGGTGAGTCCTGGGGATGAATTCTGACCTTCCGGGGCGCGCCATGAGTCACGGGGGCGGTGAGTCACGACTCACGCCACCCGGGATAGAATCGCGCTGTAAGGGCTCGAGTCATCCGGAGCGAGTCACCGACTCGCCTCCGATTGCCGAGTCGCCACGCCTTCCAGCCTGTGGAAAACCCTCGGGATGAAATGCGCCGCCCGCTGCGTCCACAGGACTCACAGGCATCAACCCCTCACCTCATCCTTTCTAAGAATCCTAATTAGAGAGAAAGAGGGGCCATGGACCCCGCGGATAAGCCCTTCCTGAGAGCCCTGGCCGGCGAGGCCGTCTGGCCGCCGCCGATCTGGCTGATGCGCCAGGCGGGGCGCTACCTGCCCGAGTACCGCGCGACGAAGGAGAAGGCGGGCGGCTTCCTCGAGCTCTGCCTCAACCCCGAGCTCTCGGCCGAGGTCACCTTCCAGCCGCTGCGCCGCTTCCCGATGGACGCGGCCATCCTCTTCACCGACCTGCCGATGCTGCCCTGGGCCATGGGGCAGGGGCTGCGCTACGGGCAGGGCGGCAACGACGGGGTGGGGCCCATCCTGGAGCCCGTGTGCGACGCCGCCGGACTCGCCGCCCTTCGCCCGGGGAACGCCGCCCGCCGCGCGGCCCCGATCATGGAGACGGTCTCCCGCATCCGCGCCGGGCTGGAGAGGGACCACCCGGGCACCGCCCTGATCGGCTTCGCGGGCGCCCCCTGGACGGTCGCCTGCTACATGATCGACGGCCGCGGCGGTCACGGCTTCCCCGTCGCGCGCGGGATGGCGGAGGACGACCCCGCTTTCCTCGAATCCCTCTTCGAGATCCTCATCGAGGCGGCCGAGCACTACCTCGTCGCCCAGGCCGAGGCCGGGGCGGAGGCGCTGATGCTCTTCGACTCCTGGGCCGGCCTCCTCCCGCCCGAGGGCTTCGAGCGCTGGGTGCTGGACCCCACCATCGTCCTCACCGCACGCCTTCGCGCCCGCCTGGGGCCGGATTTCCCCCTCATCGGCTTCCCCCGCCTCGCCGGGGACGGCATCCCCGCCTACGCGGCGCGCGCGGGCGTCAACGCGGTGGGGCTGGACGAGACGGTGGACCTCACCGGCCCGCTGCCGGAGGGCGTCACCCTCCAGGGCAACCTCGACTCCCGCACCCTCGTGGCCGGCGGGGAGGCGCTGCAGGAGGCCACGGCCCACATCCTCGACGCGATGCGCGGGCGGCCCTTCGTGTTCAACCTCGGGCACGGGATCACGCCGGATACGCCGATCGAGCACGTGGCGGCGCTGGTGGAACGGGTGCATCGGGGATAGGGCCGGCGCTGGTGGCCCCGGGGAGAGGAAGAGGGAATTCTTCCTCTCCCCGGACCCCTCACCATCATCTTTTTCCTCGAATTTGAGTGGCTTAGGGGCCTGTGCGCCTTGGGTCGTGGACCCGAGGCGACTGCACGCGCAGGAAAGGCACCTGGAAGGACCCGGCCTTTGGTCATCGTATCCGCGACAGCCAGATGGGGATCCAAGGGCCTCAGGCCCTTGGCGGATCCGAGGCACTGCCTCGGATGTCCGGAGAGGGAGGAGCCCTCTCCCGGAGCCGCCCGAGCCGACAGCCCCCTGATTGACACTCGCGCCCCCGCCGGGAAGCCTCCCGCCCCGTAAGGAAGAGGAAGCGCCCATGGATCTCGCCCTGCGCGGTCGCCGCGCCGTCGTGACCGGCGGTTCCCTCGGCATCGGCCGGGCGATCGCGCGGGAGCTGGCGGCGGAGGGCGTGGCCGTCGCCATCGTCGCCCGCGACGCGGCGCGGCTGGAGGCGGCGGCGCGCGCCCTCGCGGATGAGACGGGGGGAACCGTCATCCCCCTCCCCGCCGATCTCTCGGCCGCCGAAGGCGCGGAGGCGGCGATGGAGGCCGCGAGGAACGCCCTCGGCGGCGTCGATATCCTCGTGAACAACGCGGGCGCGACGCCGATGGGCCGCATCGGCGACACGCCGGACGCCACCTGGGCGAAGTCGATCAACCTCAAGCTCATGGGCTATGCCCGCTGCGCGCGGGCGCTGACGCCGGCGATGCGCGAGCGTCGCTGGGGGCGCGTGATCAACATCATCGGCCGCTCCGGCCACCAGCCGCGGGCGAACTACATCGTCGGTAGCTCGGTGAACGCCTCGCTGCTCGCCTTCACCCACGCGCTGGCGCAGGAATGCGCCCCGGACAACGTGCTGGTGACGGGCGTGAACCCCGGGCCCATCCAGACCCCCCGCTGGGACACGCTGACGGCCCAGGGCGCCGCCGACACCGGCCGCAGCGCGGAGGCCGAGAACCGGGCGGCCGTGGAGAGCACCGCCCTAGGCCGCCTCGGCACGCCGGAGGAGGTGGCGGGGCTGATTGCCTTCCTCTGCTCCGACCGGGCGGGCTACATCACCGGCACGATGATCGATGTGGATGGCGGCGGCACACGCTGCATCTAGGCCGCGGCGCTGCCGGCCATGTGGACGCCCGGTCCTTACCCGGCCGAGGTGAGGCTGGTCAGGCGGTCCGCCAGATCCGAGCCGAGCACGGGCTTGCGCAGGAGGGAGAAGTTCTGCGTCATGGCCCCCTCCAGCGCGAGCGGCACGCCGTCCTCGGCATTGCCGGTCAGCAGGACGGTGGGAATGGATGCTCGCCGCTTCCTGACGGCGCGGATGAGTTCGAGCCCGTTCATGCCGGGCATGTTGAGGTCGGTGACAAGCGCATCCACCATGCCCGCCCGGTCCAGCAGCGACAGCGCTTCCTCGGCACCCCGGGCGGGCAGCACCTCGTAGCCCTCGTCCTCCAGCTCGGTGACAAGCACCTCCCGCACGACATCCTCGTCCTCGACGAGAAGGACCAGGGGCTTCCGGGCCACCGGATGCTCGCCCGCCTCCTCCGCGCGGGCATCGCCCGGACTTGCGGCCGCACCCCTCGCCGGCTCCCTTACCGGCTCATTCACGGGCTCCTTCACCGGGAACCACAGGAACACGGTCGTCCCCTCGCCCAGCCTGCTCTCGATGGCCAGGGCGCCGCCGGACTGTTCCACAAAGCCCCTGGCCATCGCCAGGCCCAGCCCGTTGCCCTCGCCGCGGCCCTTCGTGGTGAAGAACGGCTCGGCCGCGCGCGCAAGCGTCTTGCCGTCCATGCCGACGCCGGTATCGGTCACGGCCAGGCGGATATACCCGCCTGGCTGCAGCCCGCCCGGCGCCGCCCGCCCGGCGATGGTTTCCGCACTGGCGGCGAAGGTCAGTGATCCACCCCCCTGCATGGCGTCACGCGCATTCGTGGCCAGGTTCACCAGCACCGTCTCGAGCTGGCCCCTGTCGGCGAGCAGCCACGGGAAGGGCGAAGGCACGACGACACGGACCGCGATATGCGATCCCAGCGTGTGGGACAGGATTTCCTGCAACCCCGCGAAGAGCGCGGCGACGTCGATGGGCTCGGCCCTGAGGTCGCTCTGCTGCGCGAAGGCGAGAAGCCGGCGTGTCACGGAGGTGCCGCGCGCCGATGCCTTCAGGATCAGCCGGGCGAAGCGGCGCACCGCCTCCGGATCGGCCGCGCGCCGGTCGATCGTCGCCGCGCAGCCTGTCGTCGCCTGCAGCACATTGTTGAAGTCGTGCGCGATCCCGCCGGCGAGCTGGCCGAGCGCCTGCATGCGCTGCGCGAGGGCGGCCTTGGCCTGGGCCTCCTCCCGTGCGGAGACCTCCGCCTCGACCCGGGCCTGAAGTTCCTCGTTCAGTCGCCGAAGGTCCGCCTGGGCCCTGTCCCGCTCCGCGCTCGAAACCCGCAGGTTAGCGGCCGCCTCCGCGAGCGACGCGGAGACCCCGTTCACCTCCAGTATCGAGGTCGAGACCGGGGAAAGCGGGGCCGCGCGCCCCACTTCGCGGGTCATGGAGCTGAGCACCCCGATCGCATACGCGAGCTGCCGGGCGTAGAGCAGCGTCGCGGCGGCCGACAGTCCCAGCCCGATCAGGCCTACCCAGCCGAAATAGCGCATGGACTGCCGGAGCGGCGCGCTCAGCATGGCTTCCGGCACGCCGGTCGCGACGCGCCAGCCCCAGCCCGGCAGACGGACATAGGCGCCCCATACGGGCACGCCGGCGACATTCACGCTGCGCACGCTTCCCTCCGCGGCCGTGACGTTCGCCCGCAGGGCCGGGTTGGCCAGTTGCCCGACGAAGCGGTCGTGCTCCGCGGAGCGCGCGACGATCCGGTCCTGCCGGTCGAGGATGGAAACCACCCATCCCGGCGCCGTCCGGTCACCCGAGAGAAGCGAGGTCAGGCGCTGCGCCCGCACGGCGATGTTGAGGGCGAAGACCACCTCGCCATCCCGCATGACCGGGGCATCGAGAAGCACATAGGGCTGTCGGTCCGTCGTGCCGACATACAGGTCCGAGACACAGGGCGCCCCCGTCCTGAACACGCACTCGTCCGCCGCCAGGACAGCCGGGGCCGCCGTGACCGGAAGCGGCGTTCCGAATGGGAACAAGGTATTGATCAGCTGCTGTCCCGAACGGTCGCGCATGACGATGGCGCCGCCCGGCGGCGCCATCTGCGCCGCCTGCTCGTGGAACCGCCGGAGGTCGCCGTCCTGGATGGCCGGCGAGGTGGCGAGGGCCTTGAGGATCCCGCTGTAGCTGGCGAGCTCGCGATCCAGGTCGAAGGCCAGGTTGCGCGTGACCAGGATCGTCTGGTGCTCGTACTCGCGGCGCGCCTGCTGAACCGCGACCCAGCCAGCCAGGCCGAGAAGGCAAAGCAGGGGAACGATGATCGAAAGGGCGAAGACGGCGAGATGCGCCCGGACCGAAAGGACGAGCCGCGCCGGGCGTTCAGGTGCAGCGATGGTGGAATTCCCCCATGTCGACCGGTCCTGCTTACGACGCGGAGGTGCCCCCTTACTCTCCGCGCCAGGCCGCGATCCATGTCTGTTCGTATTCGTTCCGGTCAAGCCCTGGTGAGGGATTCCTGCTTTGCCCGACATGAGGCGGCCCACCCGGGCGTTGAGGCGCGAAGCCTGGGAAGCGTGCCGGATTTCCCGGCCCGTGCTTGTCAGGAAGGCTGCCCTGGTGAACATCTCCGTGCCCGGGCCGGGGCCGTCCCCGCGCAACTGCCCGCTGCCTGCCCCTGGCCACGGGCCTCACTATGGGCCCTGGGCGCGGAGCCGCAGGCGGGCACCCCCGCATGCCGCTTCCGCCTGCCGCCCCTATCCCACCGCGGCGTCCGCCGCCCCGAGGATCCCATGCCCGACTTCGAGAGCGCCCCCGGCGTCACCCTCCACTACACGGTGGACGACTTCACCGATCCCTGGACGCCGGCGCCCACCGTCATCCTCCTCCATGGCCTGGCGGAGAGCGGGGAGGCCTTCCGCGCCTTCGTGCCCTACCTCGCCCGACGGCACCGCGTGGTGCGCCTCGACAACCGCGGCTACGGCCGCTCCCCGGCGCTGCCCGCCGATCATCCCTGGCGCTTCGACAGCCTGGTTGCGGACGTGGTTGCGCTGATCCGCCACCTCGGGATCGAGCGCGCGCATCTCGTTGGCGGGAAGATCGGCGGCACCATCGCGCTGGCCACCGCCGCACGGCACCCGGAACTGGTGGGGCGGCTGGCCGTGCTCGGGGGCCCGGCCTCGCTGACGGGCATGATCACCCGCACCCCCGCCTGGCGCGCCCAGATCGCGGCCGAGGGCGTGCGCCCCTGGGTGCGCGCCTCCAATGCCGGCCGCCTGGGCACGCGGATGAGCCCCGCCCAGTTGCAATGGTGGGAGGACCTGATGTCCGGCACCGCCGCCTCCACGCTGGAGGGCTTCCTCCAGATGGTGCCGACGGTGGACGTGACGGCGGAGGTGGAGCGCATCCGCGCCCCCACCCTCGTGGTCACCACCACCGGCAGCGGCCTCGGCTCGGCGGACGAGGTGCGCGCCTGGCAGGAGCGCATCCCGGACTCCCGCCTCGTCGTGCTGGAGAACGACTCCTACCACGTCGCCGCCTCCGACCCCGACGAGACGGCGGCGCTGGTGCGGGACTTTCTGGCGGAATGAGCGCCCCTCTCACGGGCCGCTGCCTCTGCGGCGCCGTGCGCTTCACCCTCGCCACGCGGCCCCTCGCTGCGCGCGCCTGCTGGTGCCGGACCTGCCAGTACCTCTCCTCCGGCAACGCCTCCGTCGGCGCCATCTTCCGCCGTGCCGACCTCACCCTCACCGGCGAGACGGCCGAGTTCACCAGCGCGGCCGACAGCGGCACCCCCGTCCGCCGCCGCTTCTGCCCCCGCTGCGGCACGCCCCTCTTCGCCGAGGCGCCCAACGCGCCGGACCTCCTCCTCGTGCGGGCGGGGGCGCTGGACGATCCGGAAGCGGCCCGGCCGGAGCGCACCATCTGGACCCGCTCCGCGCCCGCCTGGGGGCTGATCGACCCGGGGCTGCCGTGCTGCGAGGGGCAGCCTTCCTGATCGGGCGGCGCGGGCTGCCCCGGGGAGAGGAAGAAGGAATTCTTCCTCTCCCCGGCCCCCTCTCCATCATCTTTTTCTTCGAATTTGAACGGTCCTGCGGCCTGTGCGCCTCGGGTCGTGGACCCGAGGCGACGGAACGATCAGGAAGGTTCCGCGACAGCCAGACGGGGGTCCAGGGGCCTCAGGCCCTTGGCGGGTGAGGTTTGGAGAGGGCGGCGCCCTCTCCAAGGCCACCAGCGTATCCGGAAGCCTGCGCCAGTGCTTCGGTCACCCCATATCCAGGCGGCCACCCCATGCCCCTGACCCTCCCCCGCCCCTTGCAGTATTGGACCGAGGCGACCGCCGCCGCCCTCCTGCACCCGCCCGGCGCCTCGCCGACCGATTTTGCCGAACCCGCTGGCGAGGCGGCGCTGGCGGCGGCGGATTCCGTCGCCTGGCGGGTCTTCAAGAACCCGGTCGCGCTCTTCGTCGGCGGGGTGGCGGCGGTCATCCTGGAACTGGCCGAGCCGCGCGTCCGCACCGGCGTCTGGGAGCACACGGGCTTCCGCGAGGATCCGCTCGGGCGGCTCCAGCGCACCGGGCTTGCCGCCATGGTCACGGTCTATGGCCCGCGGAGCGTGGCGGAGCGGATGATCGCCCGCATCGTCCGCGCCCATGAGGCGGTGCGGGGCCATACGCCTTCCGGCGAGCCCTACCACGCCAACGACCCGGAACTGCTGCGCTGGGTGCAGGCCACCGCCGCCTTCGGCTTCGGCGAGGCCTATAGCCGCTACGTCCGCCCGCTCTCCGGCGAGAGCTTCGACCAGCTGCTGGCGGAGGGCGCCCCCGCCGCAGAGCTCTACGGCGCGGAGGGCGTGCCGACCTCGCGCGCCGGGCTGGCGGCGCTGTTCGATGCCACGAGGCCGCGTCTCGAGCCCTCCCCCATCCTCGCGGAGTTCCTGCGGATCATGCGCCGCGCCCCGGTTCTGCCGGTGCCGCTGCGGCTGCTGCAGGGCCTGCTGGTGCGCGCCGCCGTGGACCTTCTCCCCGAACCCGACCGCCGCCGCCTTGGCCTCCTCGCCGAAGGCCTGCGGCCCTGGGAGAGGCCGCTCCTCCGCGCCATGGGGCGTCTCGCGGACCGGCTTGTGCTGCGGAACGGCCCCGCGGTCCGCGCCTGTCTCCGTCTCGGCCTGCCCGCGGATTACCTCTACGGCCGCTGATCCGTTGCCAAGAAGGGACGGCGGCAACATCTCCTGGGGCAGCCTGCCCGCTCCGAGCCCCATGGCGGGGCGCGGCGGCGGCACCGGAACACAGCCCTGCATGACGCGACCTCCCGCCTCTCTCGCGCCCGCCCTCCTCCTGGCCGCGGCCCTCTCCGCCTGCGCGGCGCCCCTGCCGGGCATCGGGCCCGGCTCGAAGCGGGAGGCCGTGGATGTGACCGCCGCGCCCTGGCGCTCCCTCGGCCTGGTGGAGACCGCGGCGGGCGGCCGCTGCACCGGCGCGCTCGTCAGCCCCAACACCGTCCTCACCGCCGCGCACTGCCTCATCGACCCGCGCACCACCCAGCCCGTCCCGGCCGGCGCGGTGCGCTTCACCCTCGCCGCCTCCCCGACCGGCGGCACGGGACAGGCGCGGGCCTTCCAGGCGGTCATCGGGCCCAACTTCTCCGTCGCGCCCGGACCCCGCCCCGACCCGAAGGCGCCGCCCGATTCTGATTGGGCCATCCTGATGCTGGATCAGCCCATCGCCGCCCCCTCCCTCGCCCTCTCGCTGGAAGCTGGCTACCTCCTGCCGGGCACCGCCCTCGCCTTCGGCGGCTACCAGGCGGACCGCGATCTGGAGATGGTGGCCGACACCGCCTGCGCCGTGGCTGGCTACGCCCGCGATCCCGCCGGGCACGTCATGCTCCACCACTCCTGCGCGGGCACGGTCGGCGCCAGCGGCGGGCCCCTCCTCGCGCGGCTGCCCAACGGCGGCTGGGTGGTGGCAGGGATCGGGTCGCTCGCGGAAGGCGGCGTCACCGGGGGATGGGCGGTGCCGACCGCCTCGATCGCGCGGGTGGCGCTGAGCGGCCGGCGCTGACGACCCTAGGGGAGGAAGAAGGACTTCTTCCTCCCCCAGACCCCCTCCATCATCTTTTTCGAGTTGAAGATGCTTGGCGGCCGGTGCGCCTCGGGTCATGGACCCGAGGCGACGACCCACAAAGGAAGGTTCCGCGACAGCCAGAAAGAGAAAGATGAGGGAGGGTCCAGGGAGGGAGAATTCCTTCTCCCTCCCTGGAGTCACCAAAGCCGTCCGCTAAGGACCCCCACCGGGCCAGCAAGGCGGCGAGACGCCCGGCGCCGGCACGAGGCGAAGGATCGGATCCCGCATCCAGGCCTGGAGGGCGGGTTCCGGCCAGGGCGCGATGTAGTGGGCCCAGTCCGTCGAATCCTCGAAGACCGATTGCCGCGCGGCCTCGGGGAAGGAGCAATGGGTGCTCGCCGCCCAGGGCCGGTGGGTGACGAGAAGGCTGCCCTCCATCGCCGAGCCCGCGGTGCCGAGAACCACGCAGGCCAGCAGCACCCGCCGCGCCCATTGGCGGCGACGGTCCGGCGCGGGCGCCAGCAGGGCGGTGCCGGCCACCACCGCGAGCACCGCCAGCGGCACCATGCCGCCCCGCGCCGTCATCTCGTTGCCCGGCCCGAAGACATAGCCTGGCAGCACGCAGAGGATGGCAGTGGAGAAGCCCAGCAGCCGGCTGCGGAGAAGGAGGGCGGAGGGCACCGCCCAGCACAGCACCTCCACCACCAGGAACAGCGCCCAGACGCCGAGGGAGCGCGCCCAAGGGTGGACGGTGAGCAGGAAGCCGTGCGGCACCGCCGACGACCCCGCGACAAGGTAGAGGCAGACCGGCACCGCGAGCGCCAGGGAGACGAGGTTCGGGAGGGCGGGGATGGCCGAGAGCACGGCGCGCCAGCCCTGGCGCAGCGCCATGAAGCCGCCGAGCAGCGCGGCGCCGGCGGCCGAGACCGGGCTCCAGAAGGCCGCGCCGACGACGAGAGGCCCGAGGCCGCGCAGGAAGGCCGGGTTCGACCCGTGGCGCATCAGCAGCAGCGCCGGCAGCCAGGCCGGCAGCGCGTGGTTGGGCACCCAGAGCAGCGCGGTGACATGGCCGGAATACTGGAAGAAGCGCGGCCACCACTCGCCGCCACGCCCCCAGCTGCCGAAGATCCCGGCGCCGAAGGTCCCGTCGAGATACATGTTCGGCAGGATGTCGAGCCCGCCGAAGACCACGAACAGGCCGGCGAGGAGGGCGAAGGCCCCCCGCCGCCCGGGCGCGACCCGCTGCGCGACCGAGCGCAGCAGCATCAGCAGCAGGCCGAGCCCGAGGCCGGTCCAGGCCCAGAGCGCCGCCTCCGCCGCCCGCAGCCCCGCCAGGCGCCCGAGCAGCCCGGCCGGCGTGTAATAGCCGAGCGGCGCGCGCAGCAGCCAGTTCTCGCCGCTCTCCGCGTGCTGGTGGACCACGGGCCAGGGGCCGGTGGAGAGATCGTGCAGCACCGCGTCCCGGATCTGCCAGTCAGCGGCGCTGTAGACGAGGTGGTGCGCCCCGCTCGCCCCCGCCCAGAGCAGGCCAAGCGCGAGCAGCAGCAGCGTCCGCCCCTTGGGCAGGGGCCACCCGCCCCGCCAGCCCGGCAGGCGCGCGATCGCCAGCAGCCCCGCCACGACAGCGATGGCACCCAGCCACGGCACCGCCCAGCCGCCGAGGAACACGAGGCTCGGCACGAGCATGTAGATCGTGACCGCGAGGGAGAGCCCGTCCGGCGACGCCTGCCCGAGCAGCGCGTCGAGGTCCGGCCGGGCCGCATTGCGACCCAGTGCCGGGAAACTCTCGTCGGTCGCCGCGGGCGAGGCCGGAGGGGGCACCCTGCGCGCGCCATCGCCTGTCAGCTGGCCGCCTTCCATGCGCGGCATATCGCACGCGGCGCGCCGTGGAACCAGCCGCGGCGGCACCGGGCGCGGCGCGTGTCAGCACGGTGAAAGCGGCACCCGCGCGGCCTCTCACGCGAACTTGCGCGGGGCGGCGCCGAGGGCAAGGCGGATGTCGGCGCGGCCGCGTAACATAGGTTAGGTGGAACGCAAGCCGCTGCCGATAAGCACGGGAAATGCTCCGTCACGAACACGCCGAACGCGAAGCGCAGGATCTTTGCGCAACGCGTGAAGGTCTTGCGCGCGGTTTCCCGCGCAGCCCTCGCGCACTCTCGTATTCGTCATCGACAATGGCGGCGCGTGCCACAGTTTTGCCAAGCGCAACCGCTTCATTCGCTGCCATCCGGGCACGAAAGGCCAAGACCGCGACGCGTGCTGCATCGCAGCGCCGCGACGCGCGTTAAGCCGTCACCCCGACAGGTGACCGATCGACCGAGCCGGGGCTGCGGGCATGCTGAAAGGCGGGCCCAACCCCGTAAAGAGGAAGGACTCAGCCCATTTCCGTCGCCCCCGCCGGTGCGCAAGCGCCACTGCTTCTCTGCCTCTCGCATCTCCGTTGGGATTTCGTGTTCCAGCGCCCGCAGCATCTCCTCTCTCGCGCGGCGAAGTCGCACCGCGTGGTCTTCTTCGAGGAGCCGATCCGCAAGCCGGCCGCGCCCGACCTGCCGCGCCTGGAACGCCACATGACGCCGAGCGGCGTCGAGGTCGCGGTGCCGATCCTGCCCGAAGGCATGGACGAGGCCGCGAGCGACGATGCGCAGCGCGCGCTGCTGGACGGCCTGCTCGCCGGCCAGCGCCCGGACATCGCCTGGTACTACACGCCGATGTCGCTCGGCTTCACGACGCACCTGAACCCGGTCGTCACCGTCTATGACTGCATGGACGAGCTCTCGGCTTTCCGCGGCGCTTCGCCCCAGCTCACGCTGCGCGAGCGGCGGCTGCTGCGCCAGGCGGATGTCGTCTTCACCGGCGGGCGCTCGCTCTATGAGGCGAAGCTCGGCCTGCACCCGCGCGTGCACCTCTTCACCTCGGGCGTCGATTCCGCGCATTTCGCGAAGTCCCGCGAGCTGCGCGCCTCCGGCGCGCCCGAGCCCGCGGACCAGGCGAACATCCCGCACCCGCGCATCGGCTGGTTCGGCGTGGTGGACGAGCGCATGGACCTCGGGCTGCTCGACGCCGCCGCGGCGCTGCGCCCGGACTGGTCCTTCGTGATGATCGGCCCCGTGGTGAAGATCGACCCCGCGAGCTGCCCGAAGCGCCCCAACATCCACTGGCTGGGCGGGCGCAAGATGGACGAGCTTCCCGCCTATCTCGCGGGCTGGGACTGCGGCTTCATGAACTTCGCGCTCAACGAGAGCACGCGCTTCATCTCGCCGACGAAGACCCCCGAATACCTCGCCGCCGGCGTGCCGGTGGTCTCCACGCCCATCAAGGACGTGGTGCGCTCCTGGGGCGCGGAAGGCCTCGTCGAGATCGCGTCCAGCGCCGAAGAGGCGGTTGCCGCGATGGAGACGGCCATGTCGCGCCCGCGCGAATCCTGGCTGCCCAAGGCCGATCGCCTTCTCGCCCAGGGTTCCTGGGACTCCATCTGGTCCAGCATGCACGAACTTCTCCGCCAGGCCGCGGCGACGAAGGTTGCCGGCGACGGATCCCTCAATTCCCGCGCGGTCGCGAGTCCGAACCATGTTTGATTGGCTGATCGTCGGTGCCGGCTTCGCCGGCGCCACCCTTGCTGAGCGCATCGCCACCGTGCGCGGCGAGCGCGTTCTCGTCGTGGACCGCCGCGACCACATCGGCGGCAACGCCTATGACGAGCAGGATGCCGCCGGCATCCTGATGCACCGCTACGGCCCGCACATCTTCCACACGAACTCGGACGCGGTGTTCTCGCACCTGTCGCGCTTCACCAAGTGGCGCGCCTACGAGCACCGCGTGCTGGCGAAGCTGGCCGACGGCAAGCTCGTTCCCATGCCGATCAACCGCACGACGGTGAACCGCATGAACGACCTCTCCCTCACGACGGAGGACGAGGTCGAGGCCTTCTTCAACGCGCGCGCCGAGGCCGTGCCGGAGATCCGCTCCTCCGAGGACGTCGTCGTCTCCCGCGTCGGGCGCGAGCTCTACGAGACCTTCTTCCGCGGCTACACCAGGAAGCAATGGGGCCTGGATCCGTCGGAGCTCGACAAGTCCGTCACCTCCCGCGTGCCGACGCGCGCGAACACGGACGACCGCTACTTCACCGACACGCACCAGTTCATGCCGCTCGATGGCTACACCGCCATGTTCAAGCGCATGCTGGACCACCCGAACATCACGGTCCTCACCGGCACCGACTACCGCGACATCAAGGGCAAGGTGCCCTTCCGCCGCATGGTCTGGACCGGCCCGGTGGACGAGTATTTCGACTTCCGCTTCGGCAAGCTCCCCTATCGCAGCCTCACCTTCAAGCACGAGACGCTGGAGCAGGAGTGGTACCAGCCGGTCGGCACGGTGAACTACCCGGGCGAGGAGGTGCCCTACACGCGCATCTCCGAGTACAAGCACCTCACTGGCCAGGTGAACGGGAAGACCACCATCACCACCGAGTTCCCCTCGGCCGAGGGCGACCCCTACTACCCCGTGCCGCGGCCGGAGAACGCGGAGCTCTACAAGCGCTACGAGGCGCTGGCGGACGCGACCGAGGACGTGTGGTTCGTCGGCCGCCTCGCGACCTACCGCTACTACAACATGGACCAGGTCGTGGCGCAGGCGCTGGCCACCTTCCGCCGCATCGAGACAGGCGTGCCGCAGCGTTCGGCCAACGACGCGACGGGCCTCGTCGCGACGGGGGCCTGAACGGGGAATGGCGGAGTCCTCAACGCCCCATTCCCGCGTCTCGCCGAGCTTCTCGCCCAGCTTCTTCATGGGCGGGTTCGAGTGCTCGACGCACCGGCGGGACGACGGCAAGCGCCTCGACCTCATCGCCTCCACCCGCCATGACCTCCTGGCGGAAGTGGACTACGAGGCGCTCGCCGCGCACGGCATCCGCGGCGCGCGGGACGGCGCCCGCTGGCACCTGATCGAGCGCATTCCCGGCCATTACGACTGGTCGCCGGTGCTGCCGCTCATCCGGGCCGCGAAGAAGGCCGGCGTGCGCGTGGCCTGGGATGTCTGCCACTATGGGCATCCCGACCATGTCAGCCCGATGGAGAACGGCTTCGCCGAGGCGCTCTCGCGCTTCGCCGCGGCCTTCGCCCGCCTGCTGCTGGAGGAGGAGGGCGAGCCCCCGATCCTCTGCCCGGTGAACGAGATCTCCTTCTGGGCCTGGGCCGCCGGCGATGTCGGCTACTTCAACCCCGGCCGCCGGCACTGGGGCGGGGAGATGAAGGCGCGCCTCGTCGCCGCCTCCATCGCCGCCGGCCGCGCGGCGCGGGAAGCCGTCCCCGGCACGCGCCTGATCGCCGTGGACCCGATCATCAACGTGATCGCGGAAACGGGTGATGATCCGCGCCACGCGGAGGAGCACCACGAATCCCAGTGGCACGCCTGGGAGGGTCTGCTCGGCCGCGCCATGCCGGAGCTCGGCGGCACGCCCGACGGCTTCGACTTCATGGGCGTGAACTACTACTGGAACAACCAGTTCGTGCGCGAGGGCGACCGCGGCTACACCGTCAAGATCGACGACCCGCGCCACCGGCCGCTGCGCGACCTGCTGGCCGAGGCCTATGCCCGCGTCGGGCGCCCCATGATCATGGCGGAGACGAGCATCGAGGGCACCCCCCGCGCCACCTGGCTCCGCTACGTCTGCGACGAGGTGCGCGCCGCCATGCGCGCGGGCGTGCCGATCGGCGGCATCTGCCTCTACCCCGTCGTCTCGCATCTCGGCTGGGACAACGACCGCTACTGCCCGAACGGCCTGTTCGAGATGCAGCCGGTCCGCGGCCGCCGGCCGGTGGACCAGCCGCTGGCCAAGGAACTCGCGCGCCAGACGGCCCTCTTCGAGGCCTTCCTGCGCGGCGAGGACGTGCCCGAGGAACCCGACGCCGCCGCCGCCTTCTCGGCCGCCTGGGAACACTCCGAAACCGTCCGCCTCTCCGCGGGCGCGGAGGAGGAGCGCGTGTCGCACGAGGTGAGCGCGAGCGAGCACTGACCGGGGCTGCTGGAGAGGGCTCAGCCCTCTCCAGCCAAGGGCCTGAGGCCCTTGGATCCCCGTCTGGCTGTCGCGCAACCTTCCTGAACGTGCAGCCGCCTCGGGTCATCGACCCGAGGCGCACCGACTACTCAGTGTCTCCAACAGATAGAAAAAGATGAGTGGGGGTCCGGGGGAGAGAATTCGTTCTCTCCCCCGGGGGCCACAAGCGCCGCCCTACCCCGCCTGAGCCCCCGAAGCCCGGATCACCCGCGTCCAGGTCGCGCGCTCCCGCGCCATGAACTCCCCGAAGGCATCCCCGGCCAGCGCGCCCGGCTCCGCCCCCGTGGCCGCCAGCTTCGCGCGCAGCCCCGCGTCGGAAAGCGCTTCCGTCACCAGTCCCTCCACCCGCGCACGGAGGGCGGCCGGCATGGCCGCCGGCCCGGCCAGCCCGAACCAGGCCTCGGCCTCAAAGCCCGGCAGCCCGGCCTCGGCCATCGTCGGCACCTCCGGCAGGGCGGCGGCCCGGCGCGCGCCCGCGACGGCCAGCGCCTTCACCCGACCGTCGCGCACCTGCGGCAGCACAGCCGGCAGGTTGTCGAACATTATGCCGATCTGCCCGCCCACGAGGTCCGTCATGGCCGGCGCCGCGCCGCGGTAGGGCACGTGGACGATGTCGATCCCGGCCATGCTGCGGAACAGCTCCCCCGCCAGGTGGTTCGTGCTGCCGTTGCCGGAGGAGCCGAAGGCGATCCGCCCCGGCTGCGCCTTGGCCAGCGCGATCAGCCCGGCCACGTCCCGCACGGGCGTTTCCGGCCCCGCCATCAGCACGATCGGCACCGTCGCGACCAGGGCCAGCGGCGCGAAGTCGCGCTCCGCGACATAGGGCATGGAGGGGAAGAGGGCATTGTTGATCGTCAGCGGCCCCGGTGCGGTCAGCAGCAGGGTGGTTCCGTCCGGCGCCGCCTTGGCCACGCTGTCGGCGCCCACGTTGCCGCCGGCGCCCGAGCGGTTCTCGACCACCCAGGGCTGGCCCGTGCGCTCGCGCAGCACCTCGCAGAGCAGCCGCGCCACGATGTCGTTCGAGCCGCCGGGCGGGAAGGGCACCACCACCCGCACCGGCCGGTCCGGCCAGGCGGCGTGGGTCGCCCCTTGGGCCACCGCCCCCTTCGCGGCACCGGCCGCCAGCGCCATCCCCAGAACACCGCGCCGTCCGAACATGCGCGCCTCCCCGTCATTGTTTGTGGCGAGACTGCCGCCGCCCCTGCCGGAGAGGCAAGCGCGCGGGCTTGCCGCCGGGGGCAGCGCGCAAGCCTTCTGCCGGGGCAGCGCGCAAGCTTGCTGCCGAGCGAACGACGTTGCGTAACAGGCATGGACGGCACCCATTGCCGCGCCCACATCCTCCGCCGATGCCTACCGGTCCCTTTCTGCGCGGCCGCGCCTCGCGCCGGGCGCTCCTCGCCCTGCCGCTCGGCGCCTGCACGCCCCAGGTCATCCCCGCCGGCCCGCCCCAGGCCGAGCCCGCCCTGGCCGAGGACGCGCTGACCATGGAGGACGGCGCGCGCCTGCCGCTGCGCGCCTGGCTGCCCGCCGCCCCGCCGCGCGCCGTCCTGCTCTGCCTGCACGGCTTCAACGACAGCCGGAACTTCATGAGCGAGCCCGCAGCCGCGCTGAACGCCGCCGGCCTCGCCCTCTACGCCTATGATCAACGCGGCTTCGGGGGGGCACCGCACCGGGGCGTCTGGCCCGGCGCGGACACGCTCGCGGCCGACGCCGCCACCGCCGCCCGCCTCCTCAAGGCCCGCCATCCCGGCGTCCCGCTCATCCTCCTCGGCGAGAGCATGGGCGGCGCCGTCCTCCTCCTCGCGGCCACCAGGCCGAACCCGCCGCCGGCCGCGGGCTACGTCCTCCTCGCCCCCGCCGTCTGGGGGCGCGCGACCATGCCGGGGATCATCACCGGCCTTCTCGATGTCCTCACCCACCTCGTGCCGCGCGTCGCCGTCGCCTCGGGCGTGCCGGGCATCGTGCCCACTGACAACATGACCGCCCTCCGCCGCATGGCGCGCGACCCGCTGACCATCCGCGAAACCCGCGTGGACACCACCTCCGGCCTCATCGACCTCATGGACGATGCCCTGGCCGCCGCCCCCCGCCTCGGCCCCGCCATGCCGCCCGTCCTGCTGGTCTATGGCGGCCGGGACCAGCTCGTGCCCCCCGTCGCCACCCGCGCGCTGCTGGACCGCATCCCCGCGGAGGCGCCCGCCCGCGTGGCCTACTACGCGGCCATCCACCACATGCCGCTCCGCGACCTCGGCGCCGGCGCGGTCATCGGCGACATCCTTGCTTGGATCGACAACCCCGCGGTGCCGCTTCCCTCGGGGGCGGACCGTACGGGACTTGCCTGGAGGACGGCGCCTCTTCCAGCCTGGTAGGGCCAGAGAGGGCTCCGCCCTCTCTGGCCCTCTCCCGCCAAGGGCCTGATGCCCCTGGACCCCCATCTGGCTGTCGCGGAACCTTCCCGAACAAGCCGTCGCCTCGGGTCCACGATCCGAGGCGCACCGATCGCCCAGCATCTCCAATCGATAGAAAAAGATGAGAGGGGGTCCGGGGGAGAGAATTCTTTCTCTCCCCAGGGGCCACAAGCGCCAGCCGACCCCGCAAAAGCGCCCCCGCCCCTTGACCCCGCCCCTCGCGGTGGCATGTGGCGGCATCATGAGCATCGCCGCCCCTGTCGCGCCCGCCTCGACCATTCCCAGACCGGGGGCTGGCCGGCGGAAGGTCGCCGTGGTGCTGTTCAACCTCGGCGGTCCGGATAGTCCCGAGGCGGTGCGGCCCTTCCTGACGAACCTCTTCACCGATCCGGCGATCCTGCGCTTCCCAGCGATCTTCCGCATCCCCTTCGGCCGCCTGATCGCCGCCCGCCGCACGAAGGCCGCGACGGAGAACTACGCGATCCTCGGCGGCAAGTCCCCGCTGCGGGAACTGACCGAGGAGCAGGCCGCCGCGCTCGAGGCCTCGTTGCGCGGGGCGGGGATGGAGGCGCGCTGCTTCGTCGCCATGCGCTACTGGCACCCCTTCACCGAGGCCGCGCTGCGCGACGTCATGGCCTGGGCGCCGGACGAGGTGGTGCTGGTGCCCCTCTACCCGCAGTTCAGCACGACGACGACGGGCAGCAGCCTCACTGTCTGGCACGAGGCCGCGCGGAAGGCGGGCTTCGCCGTGCCGACCACCACGCTCTGCTGCTGGCACTCCGACGAGGGCTTCGCCGAGGCCACCGCCGCCATCGTCCGCCGCGCCTGGGACGAGGCGCGCGCGGCGGTGCCGGAGGGTACGAAGCTCCGCCTGCTGTTCAGCGCCCACGGGCTGCCGGAGACGATCGTCAAGCAGGGCGACCCCTACCAGTGGCAGGTGGAGCGCTCCGTCGCGGCCGTCATGGCCGCGCTCGATGACCCCGCCATCGAGCACGGCCTCTGCTACCAGTCCCGCGTCACCCCGCAGAAATGGCTTGGCCCGAGCGCGGAGGAGGCGATCGAGCACGCGGGCAAGGAGGGGGTGGCGCTGCTCGTCTGCCCCATCGCCTTCGTCTCGGAGCATTCGGAGACCCTCGTGGAACTCGACGTGGAATACCGCGAACTCGCGCACAAGGTCGGCGTGCCCGCCTATTTCCGCGTGCCCGCGCAGAACAGCGATGCCGGCTTCATCGCCTCCCTCGCCGCCCTCGTCCGCCGCGCACGCGACGAGACCCGTGGCTCGCGCGATGCCGCGGGCGGGAAGCTCTGCTCCTTCGCCGGCGGGCGGCAATGCCCGAAGCAGCACAAGGGCTGCCCCCACACCGCTGCCCAGCCGCTGCGGGTGGAGGCATGAGCGCCGCCCTCCGCCCCGCCGCCGTCCTCTTCGACTGCGACGGCGTGCTGGCCGACAGCGAGGCGGTCGCCAACGGCGCCATCGCCGACGACCTGACCGAGCGCGGCTGGCCCATGACCATGGAGGAGGCCAAGGCCCTCTTCATGGGAACCGCGCTGCCCGACATCCGCGCCCGCATCGAAGGCCACTTCGGCACCCCCCTAGCGCCGGACTGGGAGGAGAGCGTGGTGGGCCGCATCGTCGCCCGCTACGCCACCGGCGACCTCTCGCCCATCCGCGGCGCCCAGGCGGCGGTGGAGGCGGTGGCGGCCGCCGGCATCCGCATGGCCGTCGCCTCCAATTCCGGCCGGGCCGAACTCCGCAGCAAGGCCGCCATCCTCCCCTTCTTCCACCACTTCGAGGGCCGCCTCCTCTGCTTCGAGGACGTGGCGCGGCCCAAGCCCTGGCCCGACCTCTACCTCGCCGCCGCGAAGCTCGTCGGTGCCGATCCGCGCGACTGCGTGGTGGTGGAGGACAGCATCGCCGGCGCCCGCGCGGGCCTCGCCGCCGGCTGCCGGGTGCTCGGCTTCGCGCAGGAAACACCGGAAGCCGGCCTGCGCGCCGCGGGCGTGACGGAGATCTTCCACGACCACGCCGAACTCCCGGCCCTGCTCGGCATCGGCAGGATGGCCGCGTGACCATCCCCTGGCTCGCCGATCTCTACCCCTGGACCAAGGCGCTGCACCTCATCGCGGTCTTCGCCTGGATGGCCGGGATGTTCTACCTGCCCCGTCTCTACGTGTACCACTCCACCGTCCCCGTCGGCGGAGAGGCCTCCGAACTCCTCAAGGTGATGGAACGCCGCCTGCTCCGCGCCATCATCAACCCCGCCATGGCCGCCGCCTGGCTGCTCGGCATCACCCTCGTGCTCACCCCCGGTATCGTCGACTGGCACGCCGGCTGGTGGCACGGAAAAATGGCCGGCTTCCTCGGCATGAGCGCCTTCCACGGCACCCTGGCCGCCGCCCGCAAGGGCTTCGCCCGCGACGAACGACCGAAGACGGAACGCTACTGGCGCATCGCCAACGAGGTGCCGACGCTCCTGCTGATCCTCATCGTGATCATGGTGATCGTAAAGCCATTCTAGGGCCGGTTCTCTGGAGAGGGCGCTGCCCTCTCCAGGCCTCTCCCGCCAAGGGCCTGAGGCCCCTGGACCCCCATCTGTCAGCTCTTCCTGAACATGCAGTCGCCTCGGGTCCACGACCCGAGGCGCACCGTCCACCCAGTATTCGCAACTCGAAGAAAAAGATGAGTGGGGGTCTGGGGGAGAGAATTCATTCTCTCCCCCAGAGTCACCCGCACCTCACTCCGAGGAACCGAGCGCGAACCCGATCCGCCGCCGTTCCGTCGGCCCTTGCTGCTTCAGCTTGTTCCGCAGTTCCTCGTATTCCCGCTCCATCTCCGGCGTAACGGAAGCGCGCCCTTCGGCGAGGGCCTTCTCGAACTCCGCCTGCCCGATCACCTGCGTCTCGAGATTCTGCCGAAGTGCCATCAGCCCCGCGCGGCGCACGATGTCGCCGAGGTCCGCGCCGGTATGCCCTTCGGTGCGGCGGGCGATCTCCTCCAGCTTCACGTCCTCCGCCAACGGCATCCCTTTCGTCTGGATGCGCAGGATGTTCAGCCGCCCCGCCTCGTCCGGCACCGGCACGTAGACGAGTTCGTCGAAGCGCCCCGGGCGAAGCAGCGCGGGATCGAGGAGGTTCGGGCGGTTTGTGGCGCCGATGACGACGACGCTCTGCAGTTCCTCCAGCCCGTCCATCTCGGCGAGGATGGTATTCACCACCCGCTCCGTCACCGCGGGTTCGCCGAGGCCGCCGCCGCCGCGCGCGGGCACGAGGCTGTCGATCTCGTCGATGAAGATGACGGTGGGCGCCACCTGCCGCGCGCGGGCGAAGAGGCGGCTCACCTGCTGCTCGGATTCGCCGTACCACTTGGAGAGAAGGTCGGAGGACTTTGTCGCGATGAAGTTCGCGTTCGCCTCCCGCGCCACCGCCTTCGCCATCAGCGTCTTGCCCGTGCCCGGCGGGCCGAACAGGAGAAAACCCTTGGCGGGGCGGATGCCGAGGCGGCGGAAGGCCTCGGGATGCTTCAGCGGCAGCTCGATGCCCTCGCGAAGCTGCTCGCGCGCCGACTGCACGCCACCGATATCCTCCCAGGTGACGTTGGGCACCTGGATCATGATCTCGCGCAGCGCGGAGGGTTGGATGCGCTTCAGCGCGTTCTCGAAGTCGCCGCGGCAGACCTGCATCGCGTCCAGCACCTCGGCCGGGATGCCCTCGCGCAGGTTGACCTTGGGCAGCACGCGGCGGACGGAATCCATCGCCGCCTCCCGCGCCAGCGCCGAGAGATCGGCGCCGACGAAGCCGTAGGTCGTGCGCGCCAGCGCGTCGAGGTCCACGTCATCGGCCAGCGGCATGCCGCGCGTGTGGATCGCCAGCACCTGGCGGCGGCCATCCTGGTCCGGCACGCCGATGATGATCTCGCGGTCGAAGCGCCCGGGGCGGCGCAGCGCCTCGTCGAGCGCGTCCACGCGGTTGGTCGCGGCGATAACGACCACGTTCTGCCGCGGCTCCAGCCCGTCGAGCAGCGTCAGCAGCTGCGCCACCACGCGCCGCTCCACCTCGCCGCGCGCGTCCTCGCGCTTGGGCGCGATGCTGTCGATCTCGTCGATGAAGATGATCGAGGGCGCGCGCTTGCCGGCCTCCTGGAAGATGTCGCGCAGGCGCTGCTCGCTCTCGCCGTAATGGCTGCCCATGATCTCGGGCCCGGCGATGCTGAAGAACGACGCCTCGGATTCGTTCGCGACCGCCTTCGCCAGCAGCGTCTTCCCCGTGCCCGGCGGGCCGTGAAGGATCACGCCCTTCGGCGGATCGATCCCGAGGCGCTGGAACAGCTCCGGGTGGCGCAGCGGCAGCTCCACCATCTCGCGCACCTGGTCCACGGCGTCGCCCATGCCGCCGATGTCGTCATAGGTGACGTCGGCGCGCCGCGTCTCCTTCGGCTCCACATATTCGGGCAGCAGCTCTACCTCGGTCTCGGGCCCGACGCGCACGATGCCCTTCGGCGTGGTGCCGACGACGAGAAGCCGGATCTCCTGCAGCGCATAGGCCTGCTGCTGCATGAAGCCGCGCAGCGGCTCCTCCCGCCCGCCGCCCGGCCGCTGGTAGACGGAGGTGGAAACCACGTCCCCGGCCATCAGAGCCCGCCCCATGAAGGTGCGCCGCAGCGCCTCGCCCGAACCGGAGAGGCGAAGGTTCTTCTGCGCGGGCGCCAGCGTCACGCGCGTGGCCGTGCGTGCCCCGGCCTGGCGGATCTCGATCCGCTCCCCGGCCGTCACGCCCGCATTCGCGCGCTGCAACCCGTCGAGGCGGATGATCTCGAGGTCCTCGTCCTCCGGGGAGGGTGGCAGGGCGAGCGCCGCCGTGTGGCGCTGCCCGATGATCTCCAGCGCGTCGCCCTGCTGCACGCCGAGCGTCTGCATCACCTTGCGGCTCACCCGCGCGACGCCCTTGCCGACATCCTCCGGCCGCGCATTCGCGACCTGCACCTGCGTGCCCTTGCTGTCTGCCTCGCTCATCCCGCCCTCGCTTCACAGGTTGTGACCATGATGCCCCCCGTGAAGGCGAGCGCGGTTTGAACGCGCGCGGGGACGCTTCGAAGGCATGGCGGAATCGGCGGGCAGCCCCGAACTTCCCTGATGCCATCATAGGTTATCGAAAACGCCCGACCCCCGCGCCGGTCCGCCTCATGGTGGCCGAAACCGGGCGAACACCGTCATGCGCCCGCCGGAATGGGGGTCATGATGGGGGATGAAAGGCCGGGGTGGTCCCGGCTCAGAGGTCCCGCGATGAAGCGCACAATCCTCGGCCTGATGGTCGCCCTCGGCACCCTCTCCTCCATCCCAGGGGCGATGGCGCAGGGATACGGCTACGGCTACGGCGGCTACGCCGAGGCCCGGCCGGACTGGGGATGGCAGCGCCATGAGGAATGGCGCCAGCGCCGTGAGTTCTGGCGCCACCGGCGCGAGATGGACGAGCGCCGCGCCTACGAGGCCGGCCGGCGTGATGCCTGGGCGCGGCAGAACGGCTGGGGATATCGTTAGCCTCGCCAGAGAGGGCTCTGCCCTCTCCGGCACCTCACCCGCCAAGGGCCTGAGGCCCCTGGACCCCCATCTGACGCCCTTCCTGAAGGTGCAGTCGCCTCGGGTCATCGACCCGAGGCGCACCAACCGCCGATCCGCCCAAACAGATAGAAAAAGATGAGAGGGGGTCCGGGGGAGAGAATTCTTTCTCTCCCCCGGGGCCACAAGCGCCTACCGGAACACCCCCGTCGGCGCCCCCGGCATCACCAGCCCCCCGCCGTCATAGGCACGCAGCGAGGGATCGTCCGCCATCCCCGAGGTATAGAGGGCGGCCGTGCTGAAGGGCCCGTTCGCCGCTACCTCCGTGCCCAGCGCCGGCGTGACGCTCGCGACGTAGTTGATGGTCTCGTCCGGCAGGATCTTCGCGCCGGCCAGGTAGGCCGCCACCCGGTCCGGCCCCGCGTTGTAGGCGGCCGCGAAGCCCGGCGCGCCGAAGCGGTCGTACATCTCCCGGATATAGGCCGCGCCCGCCAGGATGTTGTCGCGCGGCTCGTAGGGATCGGGCCCGAGGGCGTAGCGCGCCCGCAGGATGTCGTAGGTCCGCGGCATGACCTGCATCAGCCCCATGGCCCCCACGGGCGAGGTGATGGGCATCCCGTTGCCGTCATAGGGCCGCCCGCCGCTCTCCTGGCGCATGATGGCGCGCAGCCAGCGCTCCGGCACGCCGAAGCGGGCGGAGGCCTCGCTCAGATGCGGCCCCCAGGGGTCCTCCGGCGGGCCCGGCACGGCATAGCGGGTGGCCGCCACCGCCCGGTAGGCCACGGCCTCCGCGCGAGAGGCATTGAGGTCGTAGCCATAGTCCCCATTGCCGTCATAGCCGCGCCGCCCATCCCAGGCGGTGCCTCCCGGCGCGGCGCAGGCGGCCAGCGCGGCGGCGAGAAGGAGGGAGAGAAGGGCAGGGGTGCGTCTTGGCATGGGCAGGGACCGGCAGAGCCCTCATCCTGCCAGAACGGCGCCCGCCGGGCAGCGCGATTCCGCACGCCGCCCGCGGAAGGAGCCGCGCCGTGGCCCAACGCCAACAGCACCGCCGCGTTCCCCTCCGCATCGCCCCAGGGTGGGCGGGGAGAAGATGACCATGAGCGAGGAAGAAGCACAGGGGGTCCGCATCCTGGCGCGCGAGACCCTTTCGAAGGGCCATTACCGGCTGGAGAAGGTCACCTACACCCAGGGCGGCGAGCGGCAGGAGCGGGAGGTCTACCATAACCGCACCGGCGCCGCCGTGCTGCCGCTGGATCCCACCCGCGGCACGGTCCTGCTCGTCCGCCAGCTCCGCATCCCCGCCCTCGTGAACGGCGACGGGCCGATGCTGGTCGAGGCCTGCGCCGGCGTGGTGGAGGAGGGCGACGACCCCGCCGCGACCGCCGAGCGCGAGGCCGGGGAGGAACTCGGCTGCCGCCTCCGCGCCCTGCGCCGCGTCTTCACGCTCTATCCCAGCCCCGGCGCCTGCGCCGAGCGCCTGCACCTCTTCACCGCCGAGTACCGCCCGGAGGACCGCACCGGCGGGGGCGGCGGCCTGGCGGAGGAGGGCGAGCGGATCGAGGTGCTGGAACTCCCCCTCGCCGAGGCCTGGGCCATGGCGGAGGCCGGCGGCATCATCGACGCGAAGACCATCCTCCTGCTGCAACATCTCCGGCTGGGCGCTGCTTGAACTCGCGCCCAATTTTTCCCATCTACGGCTTGACGCGCGGCTGCGCAGCCCCTTAGGGTTCTGGCCGGTGCAAGCGCCAGGGGCCCGTGGGCTCCGCCGGCCGCGCCACCGCCCCGTGCATCGCCATCGGAATCCCGCCGCCCGGCGGAGGGCCCGGTCCATCCGGCCTCTATCCAGGTTCCGCGCACCCTCTCCCCCTCGGCCCCGCCGATCGAGACCACTGAATGCACCTTTCCGAACTGAAGGCCAAAAGCCCTGGCGACCTGCTCGCCTTCGCGGAGGAGGTCGGCGTCGAGAACGCCTCCTCGCTCCGCAAGCAGGACATGATGTTCGCCATCCTGAAAACGCTGGCGGAGAACGACCAGGCGATCCACGGGGACGGCACGCTCGAAATCCTGTCGGACGGCTTCGGTTACCTGCGGAACCCGCAGTCGAACTTCCTGCCGGGGCCGGACGACATCTATGTCTCCCCCGCCCAGGTCCGCCGCTTCGCGCTGCGCACCGGCGACACGGTGGAGGGCCAGATCAGGGCGCCGAAGGACGGCGAGCGCTACTTCGCCCTCCTCAAGGTCAACACGGTGAACTTCGAGCCGCCCGAGGCGGTCCGCCACCGCGTGAACTTCGACAATCTCACGCCGCTCTACCCCACCCGCCGCCTGCGGATGGAGAACGCCGAGGTCGAGAGCGTCGGCAAGGGCCCGACGAAGGACAACACCCACCGGGTGATCGATCTCATCGCGCCGATCGGCATGGGCCAGCGCGCCCTGATCGTCGCGCCGCCGCGCACCGGCAAGACGGTGATGCTGCAGAACATCGCCAAGTCCATCTCCGCCAACCACCCCGACGTCTTCCTCATCGTGCTGCTCATCGACGAGCGGCCTGAGGAAGTCACGGACATGGCCCGCACCGTCCGCGGCGAGGTCGTCGCCTCCACCTTCGACGAGCCCGCGACGCGCCACGTGCAGGTCACGGAAATGGTGCTCGAGAAGGCCAAGCGCCTGGTGGAGCACAAGCGCGACGTGGTCGTGCTGCTGGACTCCATCACCCGCCTCGGCCGCGCCTACAACTCGGTCGTGCCCTCCTCGGGCAAGGTGCTGACGGGCGGCGTGGACGCCAACGCCCTGCAGCGCCCGAAGCGCTTCTTCGGCGCCGCCCGCAACATCGAGGAAGGCGGCAGCCTCACCATCATCGCGACCGCGCTGATCGACACCGGCAGCCGCATGGACGAGGTGATCTTCGAGGAGTTCAAGGGCACTGGTAACTCCGAGATCATTCTCGACCGCAAGCTCTCGGACAAGCGCGTCTTCCCCGCCATCGACATCACCAAGTCCGGCACCCGCAAGGAGGAGGTCCTGGTGGACCGCGCCGAGCTGTCGAAGATGTGGGTGCTGCGCCGCATCCTGAACCCGATGGGCACGCAGGACGCGATGGAGTTCCTGCTGGACAAGCTGAAGTACAGCAAGACCAACCAGGACTTCTTCGACGCGATGAACACCTGAGGCGACGGGGTGGGATCAGTCCCGCCTCGCGGCCTTGGAGAGGGCAGAGCCCTCTCCGCGCGTCCGAGGCAGTGCCTCGGACCCCGCCAAGCCTGAGGCTCCTGGACCTGCATCTGGCTGTCGCGGAACCTTCCTGAACACGCAGTCGCCTCGGGTCATCGACCCGAGGCGCACCGGCCGCCGAACAATCCAAACAGATAGAAAAAAATGAGTGGGGGTCCGGGGGAGAGAATTCTTTCTCTCCCCCGGAGGCCACCAGCGCCAAGCTCAACAGCAAAGGGGCCTGTCCCGGTCATCCCGGAACAGGCCCCTTCTTCATATCAGCCCTCCGAGGAGGGGGCGCCTATCAGCCGCCCGAGCCGCCCTGCTGCGAGGGGGCCTGGATGCCCTGCGTGCCCGTCTGCGGGCTCGGGGGCCCACCGGCCGGTCCCGGCGCCATCGGCGAGGCAGCGGCGCCGGGCACGCCAGCGCCCTGGTCCACGGTCACGCCGCCGGGCGCGCGGGCCGTCGGGGCGGTGGAGACGGAGGGCTGCGGCGCCGGCGACTGCGCGAAGGCGGCGGGCGCGGCGATCAGGCCGGCGGCGAGAGCGAGGGCAAGGCTGGTCTTCTTCATCTTTTTCTCCAGTTCGGTTGCGGTCTGCGAGGGAGCAACGCGCCCTTCCGACCCCGGTTTCCCGCCACGCCTCCATCGGCCAGGATTGTTCCTGGCGACTGGCCGGGCGGCACAGGAGGCGGAATGGCGGAAACGATGGCGGATATCGCGGCGCTGGAACGGGCGGCGCTGAACGCGGTGCCGGCGCCGCGCGTCACGTGGGAGGGCGGCTTCGTCGTCCGCGCGTTCCTCGGCGGCACCGGACGCGCGAACGCCGCCTGCTCGCTCGACCCGCGGGAGGATCCGGGCCTGGAGGCACGGGTCGCGCGGATCGAGGTGCATTACGCACGCCTTGGCCTGCCCTGCCGCTTCCGTTCCACCCCCCTGGATCCGCCCGGCCTCGCTCCCCTGCTGCTGGACCGCGGCTACGACGAGGCGGAGGGCGCGGTGGTCATGCAGGCCGCGCTCCCCCCGGCGGAGGACCCAGCCGCGCGCTGGCTCGCCGGCCCCGAGCCCGAATGGCTGTCGGTCCTCGCCACCGTCGAGTACCAGGGTGCCGCCCGACAGGCGGAGAAGGAGGGCGCCGTGCCCCTGCTCGCCCGCCCCGCCACCTGGCTCATCCTGCGGGAGGGCGGTTCGGCCGCCGCCTGCGGCCACGCGGTGGCGGACGGCGAGCTCTGCGGCCTCGCCGTGCGGCCGGAACGCCGACGGCAAGGTTGGGGCCGCCGCTTGCTCGGCGCCCTCGCTGGCTGGGGCGCTGGGCAGGGGGCCACCACCTGCTGGCTCCAGGTCGCGCCCGGCAACACCGCCGCGCGCCGCATCTACGCCGCGGCCGGCTTCGAGGAGGCCTACCGCTACCGCTACTTCGTCAGGGCGTAGGCGGCGTCAGAACAGGAAATTTTCCGGCCTTCGTGGAACGGCGAACTGGCCGGAAAACTTACGGCAAAAGAATGGTGCTGCCGGTGGTCTTGCGCGCCTCAAGTGCGATATGCGCCTCGGCCGCGTCGCGCAGCGCGTATTTCTGCCGCACCTCGATCTTCACCTTGCCGCTGCTCACGACATCGAACAGGTCCGCCGCCATGGCCAGCAGGTCCGCCCGCTTGGCCGTGTGCGTCGCCAGCGTCGGGCGCGTGACGAAGAGACTCCCCTTCGCCGCGAGGATGCCGAGATCCACCCCGGTCACCGGCCCGGAAGCATTGCCGTAGGAGACGAGCAGCCCGAAGGGCGCGAGGCAGTCGAGCGAGGCCTCGAAGGTGTCGCGCCCGACGCTGTCATAGACCACCGGCAGCCGCGCCCCGCGCGTGATCTCGCTTACCCGCGCCGGCAGGTCCTCGCCCTGCAGGATCACGTGGTCGCAGCCATGCGCCCGCGCCAGCTCCGCCTTCGCCTCCGTGCCGACGGTGCCGATCACGGTGGCGCCGAGCGCCTTCGCCCATTGAACGAGGATCAGCCCCACGCCGCCCGCTGCCGCGTGCACAAGGATCGTCTCCCCCGCCTGCACCTTGTAGGTCCGCCGCAGCAGGTACTGCGCCGTCAGCCCCTGCAGCATCATCGCCCCGGCCGTCTCGAAGGGGATGCTGTCGGGCAACTTCACGAGCACGTCCGCGCGGATCGTGCGCGCCTCGGCATAGGCGCCGATCGGGCCCATGGCATAGGCCACGCGGTCGCCCGGCTTCAGGTCCTCCACGCCCTCGCCCACGGTCTCCACGGTGCCAGCCGCCTCCATCCCGATCACCGCGGGCATGGAGGGCGCCTTGTAGAGCCCCGTGCGGAAGTACACGTCGATGAAGTTCAGCCCTACCGCGGCGTGGCGGATGAGCACCTCGCCCGGCTTGGGCGCGGGGAGGGGCACCTCCTCCCAGACGAGCTTCTCCGGCCCACCGGGCTCGTGCAGGCGGATCGCGTGGTTCATCGGCGGGGTTCCTGGGGCGCTCGGTCTCGGCGCTCTTCTTGCGGGATGGAGAGGGCGTCGTCCAGCAGGTCCGCGCCCGCCGGCCGGGGAGCGCGGGTGCGGCGCTCGAGCGCGAGAAGCCAGCGCTTCGTCGCCAGCCCGTCCCCGCCCGAATAGCCGCCGATCGACCCGCCCGCGCCGATCACCCGGTGGCACGGAATGATGATCGGCAGCGGGTTGGCCCCGTTCGCCCCGCCCACCGCGCGGGACGCCGTGCCCAGCTCCCGCGCCAGTTCCGCATAGGACCGTGTCTCTCCGTGCGGGATGGCGAGGAGTGCCGCCCAGACCCTCTGCCGGAAGGGGCTGCCCATGGGGTTCAGCGGCAGATCGAAGCCGGTCCGCAGCCCGTCCATGTAGTCCTGCAGCTGGTCGGCCGCGCGCCGCAGCAGCGGCGTCTCCTCCTGGTCCCGTCCTCGTCCCCAGTCGAGGGCGACGAGCGCACCGTCCTCCTCCGAGAGGGTTAGAGGACCGAGGGGGGTGTGAAGGGAGATCTGGGGCATGGCGGGCCTGGCCCCATTCCTCGGTCCGGACGGGCCACCCGTCAAGCGTTCTGCACCGCCCGACGGAAACCGCGCGCCGACACCTCGCACCCGGCACGCGCGCCCTCTACATCATGGCGAAGCGCTCTCCTCCTGCCGCACGAGAAAACCTGCCTTGCCTGACGACCTGCCCGGCTCCGTTTCACGTGAAACGGCGCAGGACCCCCCGCCCTGGTTCCGCATCCATCTCTTCGCCTGCACCAACCGCCGGCCCGAGGGGCACCGCCGCGGCTCCTGCGCCGCCCGCGGGGGCGAGGGCCTGCGCGACTACATGAAGGCCCGCGCGAAGGAAATGGGCCTGCCCGGCATCCGCGTGAACAGCGCCGGTTGCCTGGACCGCTGCGAGTTCGGCCCCGTCATCGTCATCTACCCAGAGGGCGTCTGGTACCGCGCCGAGACGCGGGACGACGTCGACGAGATCCTCACCACCCATGTCCGCGACGGCGGCCGCGTCTCCCGCCTGATGCTCACCGAAAAGGACGTCCCGTCCCCCAAGGGCTGACGCTCCACCGTGGACACCATCTTCGCCCTCGCCACCGCGCCAGGCCGCGCGGCCATCGCCGTGCTGCGCCTCTCCGGCCCCGCCACGTCGGCCATCCTCTCCGCCCTCTGCCGGCGTCCGCCCACTCCCCGCCGCGCCTCCCTCCGCCGCCTCCGCGACGCGGCCGGCGCGGTGCTGGACGAAGCCCTCGTTCTCCACTTCCCCGGCCCTGCCTCCTACACCGGCGAGGATTCGGCCGAGCTTCACCTCCACGGTTCCCCCGCCGTGGTGGAGACCGTCGGCGCAGCCCTGGTCGCCCTCGGCGCCCGCCCCGCCGAGCCCGGCGAGTTCACCCGCCGCGCCGTCCTCAACGGCCGCATGGACCTCACCGCCGCCGAGGGCGTCATCGACCTCGTGGAGGCCGAAACCGCCGCCCAGGCCGCCCAGGCCTTGCGGCTGGCCGGGGGTGGCCTGCACACCCTTGCCGAGGACTGGGCCGCCCGCCTCACGACTCTCCTCGCCCGCCAGGAGGCCCTCATCGAGTTCGAGGACGAGGATCTCCCCGCCCCCCTCGAATCCGCCCTCTCCCCCGACCTCACCCGCCTCGCCGCCGAACTCGCCACCCGCCTTGCCGAGGACGCCGGTGCCGAGCGCGTCCGTACCGGCCTCGACATCGCCATCCTCGGCGCCCCCAACGCCGGCAAGTCCTCCCTCCTGAACGCCCTCACCGGCCGGGAGGCCGCCATTGTCTCCGCCCGCGCCGGCACCACCCGCGACATCGTGGAGGCCCGCCTCGTCCTCGCCGGCCTCCCCGCCACCCTCGCCGATACCGCCGGCCTGCGAGAGGCCGGCGACGAGATCGAGGCCGAGGGCGTCCGCCGCGCCCTTCACCGCGGCGAGGGCGCCGACATCGTCCTCGCCGTCCTCCCCTGCGACGCCCCGCCCGACGAGCCCACCCTTGCTCTGCTCTCCCGCCGCCCCTGCCTTCTCGTCGCGTCGAAGACCGATCTCGGCCCCCCGCCGCTGCCGGATGCCATCCCCGTCTCCGCCCATACCGGCGCCGGGCTCCACACCCTCCGCGCCCGCTTGGAGGCGGAGGCCGCCGCCCTCGCCCCCCGCTCCGCCGCCGCCCTCCTCACCCGCCCGCGCCACCGCGCGATCCTCACCGACACCCTTCGCTGGCTTCGCGAGGCCGAGGCAGCCCCACTCCCGGAACTCCGCGCCGACGCCCTGCGCGAAGCCCTCCGCGCTCTCGGCCGCCTCACCGGCAAGGTCGGTGCCGAGGATATCCTCGACCGCCTTTTCGCCGAGTTCTGCATCGGCAAGTAGCCGCGCCGACTACCCGCGCGCCTCCCGCGGCGGTATAGGCGCCCCATGGTTCCCCTCTTCGACGTCGTGGTGGTGGGCGGCGGCCATGCCGGCGCGGAGGCCGCCGCCGCCGCCGCCCGCTGCGGCGCCCGCACCCTGCTCATCACCCACCGCCTGGACGCGCTGGGCGAGATGTCCTGCAACCCCGCCATTGGCGGCGTGGGCAAGGGTCACCTGGTGCGCGAGGTGGACGCGCTGGACGGCCTCATGGCCCGCGCCGCCGACGCGGCCGGCATCCACTTCAAGCTCCTCAACCGCAGCAAGGGCCCCGCCGTCCGCGGCCCCCGCGCCCAGGCCGACCGCCGCCTCTACCGCGCCGCCATCCGCGCCCTCCTGGAGGCCACCCCCAACCTGACCCTTCGCGAGGCCGCGGTCGAAGCCCTGGAGCGCGCCCCCGACGGCGCCATCGCCGCGGTCCTCACCGCCGATGGCACGCGCATCCCCTGCGGCGCCGTCGTCGTCACCGCCGGCACCTTCCTGCACGGCGAAATCCATCTCGGCCCCGAGCGCCACCCCGCCGGCCGCCACGGCGACCCCGCCTCCATCGGCCTCGCCCAATCCCTCGCCGCCCTCGGTCTCCCCGTCCGGCGCCTGAAGACTGGCACGCCCCCGCGCCTGGACGGCCGCACCATCGATTGGGCCGCCCTCGAGCCCCAGCCCGGCGACGACCCCGCCGAACCCCTCTCCTGGATGACGGAGCGCATCACCGGACCGCAGCTCGCCTGCGCCATCACCGCCACCACGCCCGCCACCCACGCCATCATCCGCGCCAACCTCGGCCGCGCCCCGATCCACAGCGGCCAGATCAGGGGTCCCGGCCCGCGCTACTGCCCCTCCATCGAGGACAAGGTCGTCCGCTTCGCCGAGCGCGAGCGCCACCAGATCTTCCTCGAGCCCGAGGGCCTCGACGATCCCACCGTCTACCCCAACGGCATCTCCACCAGCCTCCCTCGCGACGTGCAGGAGGCGGTGATCGCCAGCATCCCCGGCCTCGAGCGCGCCCGCATCCTCCGCCACGGCTACGCTATCGAGTACGACCACCTCGACCCCCGCGCCCTCCGCCCGTGCCTGGAGGTCCGCAGCGTCCCCCGCCTCTTCCTCGCCGGCCAGGTGAACGGCACCACCGGCTACGAGGAAGCCGCGGCCCAGGGCCTGCTCGCCGGCATCAACGCCGCCCACCGCGCCGCCGGCGGCGAGGAGCCCCGCATCCTGCTCCGCACCGAGGCCTATGCCGGCGTGCTGGTGGACGACCTCACCACCCAGGGCGTCACCGAGCCCTATCGCATGCTCACCGCCCGCGCCGAGCACCGCCTGCGCCTGCGCGCCGACAACGCCACCCTTCGTCTGACCGAGACCGGTATCGCCTGGGGCTGCGTCGGCCCCGAGCGCGCCAGCCGCCATCGCGCCTTCGCTGCCGCTGTCACCGAAGCCCTCGCCCGTGCCCGGTCCGAGATCACCACCCCGGCTGCCCTCGCCGCCGCCGGCCTCGCCGTGAACCAGGACGGCATCCCCCGCTCCCTGCTCGACGTCCTCAGTCTTCCGGCCGCCGCCAGCCCCGCCCTCGAAACCGCCTTCCCCTGGCTCCACGACCTCGCCCCCGGCGTCCGCGCCCAGCTCGAAGCCGAAGCCCTTTACGCTCCCTACCTCTCCCGCCAGGCCGCCGAGTTCGCCGCCCTTGAGCGCGAGGAACGCCTCCCTATCCCTGACGCCATCGACTTCGCCGCCATCGCCGGCCTGTCCACCGAGATGCGCCAGCGCCTCGATGCCGCGCGTCCAGCCACCCTCGGCTCCGCCGGTCGCGTCCCCGGGGTCACCCCCGCTGCCCTCGTCGCCCTTGCTGGCCATCTCCGCCGTAGCGGAGCCCCCGCCCGGTGATCACCCCGCCCATCGCTGTTTCACGTGAAACGGGGGAACGGCTCGAAGCCTTCCTCGCCCTCTTTCTCCGTTGGAACGCCCGCATCAACCTTGTCGCCGAGCGCGATCCCGAAACCCTGCGCCAGCGCCACATCGCGGACTCCCTCCAACTCCTCCCCTTGCTGCCCGAGGGCACCGAGCCCGCCGCCGACCTCGGAACCGGTGGCGGCTTCCCCGGGCTGATCCTCGCCCTCGCTGACACCGCCCGCCCTTGGCACCTCATCGAATCCGACAAGCGCAAGGCGGCCTTCCTCCTCACCGCCTCCGCCGAACTCGGCCTCACCCACGTCACCGTCCACAACGAGCGCATCGAGAACACCGTCCTCCCGCCCCTTGCCCTCCTCACCGCCCGCGCCCTCGCCCCGCTCACCCTCCTCCTTGTCCATGCCGCCCGCCTTCTCTCCTCGAACGGCGTTGTCCTCTTTCCCAAGGGCCGCAACGCCGAAGCCGAGTTGACCGCCGCTCAGGCGGACTGGACAATGGAGGTCGCGCGCTTCGGGAGCCGCACCGAGCCGGGTGCCACCATCCTCCGCATCACAGGAATTCACCGTGCCGGGCCCTGACCGCCCCCTCGCGCCCCGCGCCAAAACCTCTGGTCCGCGCCGCATCGCGCTCGCCAACCAGAAGGGCGGCGTCGGCAAGACCACCACGGCCATCAACATGGCCACCGCCCTATCCACCACGAAGCGCGTGCTGCTGCTCGACCTCGACCCGCAGGGCAACGCCTCCACCGGCCTCGGCGTGCCCCGCAATGAGCGCGGGGAGGGATCCTACGCCCTTCTCGTCGGCGACCGCTCGCTCGGCGAGCTTATCCGCCCGAGCAAGATCCCGGGCCTCGACCTCCTCCCCGCCGACAACGATCTCGCCGGCGCCGAGATCGAGATGGTCGGCATGGAGGACCGCGAGCGCCGCCTCGCCCAGGCGCTGGACCGCGACCCCGCGACCCTCTCCCGCTACGACTACGTCCTGATGGACTGCCCGCCCTCGCTTGGCCTGCTCACGCTGAACGCCCTCGTCGCCGCCCAGTCCGTGCTCGTGCCGCTGCAGACCGAGTTCTTCGCGCTCGAGGGCATCTCCCAGATGACCCGCACGGTGGACCGGGTGAAGCGCCTCAACCCCGGCCTCAGCCTGGACGGCATCGTCCTGACCATGTTCGATCGCCGCAACAACCTCTCCGAGCTCGTCGCTCGCGACGTGCGCAGCTTCTTCAAGGACCGGGTGTACGACACCGTGATCCCCCGCAACATCCGCGTCTCCGAGGCGCCCTCGCACGGCCTGCCCGTGCTGCTCTACGACGTCCGCTCCGCCGGCGCCCAGGCCTACATCCAGCTCGCCGCCGAACTCCTCCGCCGCGATCGCGCCCGCTCAAAGGAGCGCGCCGCATGAGCCGCAAGCCCGTCCGCCTCGGCATGGGCCTCTCCGCCCTTCTCGGAGACGACCCCGCCCCCAGCACCGCCGCCGCCCCGCAGACCCTGCCGATCGAATCCCTCGAACCTGGCCCCTTCCAGCCGCGCGGCCCCATGGACCCCGAGGCCCTGGCTGAACTCACCGCCTCCATCCAGGAGCACGGCGTCCTCCAGCCTATCCTCGTCCGCCCCAAGCCGAACGCCCCCGGCACCTACCAGATCATCGGCGGCGAGCGCCGCTGGCGCGCCGCCCAGGGCGCCCGCCTGCACGAGGTCCCCGTCGTCGTCCGCGACATGGACGATCGCGCCGCCATGGCCGCCGGCCTCGTCGAGAACCTCCAGCGCGAGGACCTGAACGCCCTTGAGGAAGCCGAGGGCTACCGCCGCCTGACGGAGGAATTCGGCCTCAAGCCCGAGGCCCTCGGCAATGCCGTCGGCAAGAGCCGCAGCCACGTCGCCAACACCATGCGCCTCCTGGCCCTCCCGAACGGCGTCCGCTCCATGCTTGGCCGCGGCAGCCTCACCGCCGGCCACGCCCGTGCCCTCCTCACGGCGCCGGACCCCCTCCGCCTTGCCGAGCTCGTCGTCACCCGCGGCCTGAACGTCCGCCAGACGGAAGCCCTCGCCGCCGCCGCCGACCGCCCCCGCAGCGCCGCCCGCCACCAGGATCCTGAGACCCGCGCCCTTGAACGCGAGCTCACCGAACGCCTCGGCCTGCGCGTCTCCATCGAGCACCGCGGCAAGGCCGGACGCGTCACCGTCGCCTACCGCGACCTCGACCAGCTCGACGGATTGGTGCGCCTACTCCACGGCCGGTAGCTGGAGAGGGCTCCGCCCTCTCCAGACATCCGAGGCAGTGCCTCGGATCCGCCAAGATCCTGAGGCCCCTGGACCCGCATCTGTCCGCCCATCCTGAACATGCAGTCGCCTCGGGTTACCGACCCGAGACGCACCGCCCGCCGAACCACTCAAATAGATAGAAAAAGATGAGAGGGGGCCTGGGGGAGAGAATTCATTCTCTCCCCCGGATTCACCCGCGCGACCCCCGGTCGCCCACAGCCCCAAACCCGCCCCCGGTAGGCGTCACGATCGTCACCGCCTCCCCCGCCCGCAGCGCCGACCGCGCGCAGCCCGGAAGCACCTCGTCCGACCCATCCAGCCGCCGCACCAGGTTCCGCCCCAGCTCCCCTGGCTCGCCGCCGAACAGCCCCGGCGGCGGCACCTCGCGATGGCCCGAGAGGATGGCCACCTCCATATCCTCCAGAAACCGGATTGTCCGCCGCGTCCCATCCCCCGCGTTCCACTGCCCACGCCCGCCCGAACCAGAGCGGAGGGAAAACTCCTCCAGCACCACAGGAAAGCGCGTCTCCAGGATTTCGGGATCGGTCAGGCGGGAGTTGGTCATGTGCGTCTGCACCCCCGGCACGCCATCGAACCCCTCGCCGGCGGGCGCACCGGAGCAGATGGTCTCGTAATACTGGTAGGTGCTGTTCCCGAAGGTAAGGTTGTTCATCGTACTCTGCGCCGGCGCCAGCGAGCCCACCGCCGCCAGCAACGCGCTCGTCACCGCCTGCGACACCTCCACGTTCCCGGCCACGACTGCCGCCGGCCACTGCGGCGAGAGCATCGAGGCCTCCGGCACCACGATCCGGATCGGCCGCAGGCACCCCGCGTTCATCGGGATGTCGGAGTCCACCAGCAGCCGGAAGCAGTAGAGCACCGCCGCCCGCGTCACCGGCCGCGGCGCGTTGAAGTTGTCGGGCTGCTGCGGCGAGGTCCCGGTGAAGTCCACCACCGCCTCCCGCGCCGCCCGGTCCACCGCGATCCGCACCCGCACGCGCCGGCCGCTATCCATCGCGTAATCGAAGGAAGCGCTCTCCGGCAGCCGGTCCAGCACGCGGCGCACGCTCTCCGCCGCGTTGTCCTGCACGTGCTGCATATAGGCGTGCACCACATCCGCCCCGAAATTCGCGACCGCCCGCAGCAGCTCCGCCGCCCCCCGCGCATTCGCCGCCACCTGCGCCTTCAGGTCCGCGATGTTCTGCGGCGGGTTGCGCGCGGGGTACTTGGCCCCCGTCAGCAGCGCCAGCGCCGCCTCCTCGCGGAACCGCCCGCCCTCCACCAGCAGCAGGTTGTCGATGTAGACCCCCTCCTGCTCGATGGTCGTCGCGTCCGGCGACATCGAGCCCGGCGCCGTCCCCCCGACATCCGCGTGATGCCCGCGCGAGGCCACCCAGAAGATCAGCCGCCCCCCATCATCGAAAACGGGCGTGCAGACCGTGATGTCGGGGAGGTGCGTCCCGCCATTGTAGGGTGCGTTGATCGCCCACACGTCCCCCGGCCGAGGGTTCGGATTGGCCCGGATCACGCTCTCCACGCTCCCGTCCATCGAGCCCAGATGCACGGGGATATGCGGCGCATTCGACACCAGCCCGCCCGCCGCATCAAAGACCGCGCAGGAGAAGTCCAGCCGCTCCTTGATGTTCACCGAACTGGCCGTGTTCTGCAGCGCCACCCCCATCTGCTCGGCGATGGAGCGGAAGAGATTGTTGAAGATCTCCAGCATGACCGGGTCCGCCGCCGTCCCCAGCGCCGCCGCGCGCGGCAGCGGCTCCACCCGGTCCAGCACCAGGTGGTCTCCCGCCGTCAGCACCGCCGACCAGCCGGGCTCCACCACCACGGTCTGGTTCGCCTCGATGATCAGCGCCGGCCCCGCCACCGCGACGCCGGGCCGCAGCGCCTCCCGCCGATAAGCCGCCGCCTCGTGCCAGTCGCCGCCCGAGAAGAGCCGCGTCTGCCGCAGCGGCTCCACCGCTCCCTCACCGGCAACGGCCGCCCGCTCCGGCGCCGCCGCCCCCCCGCCGGCTGCCTCCGCCACCGCCGCCTCGATCACCACCGCCCGAGAGGGATCGATGAAGCCGAAGCGCGCCAGATGCGCCGCCTCGAACCCCTCGCGCAGCGCCGCCGCCCGCAGCCCGCCCGCGCTCACCGCCGCCTCGCCCGCCAGCTCCAGCGCCGGCACCTCCAACGGCGTATCCGTCCCCGCGTAGCGCAGCAGCAGCGCGATCCGGGTGGAGAGCGCCCCCGCCGCCACGCCCTGCCCGAGCACCTCCGCCCGCGCCTCGCCCGCGAGTGCGGCCAGCGCCGGCTCCGCCCCCACCAGCGCCTCGTCGGAGAGCGGCAGATCAAGCGTTCGCTGCCGGAGCGACCGGATATCCGCCAGCCCCATCCCATAGGCCGAGAGCAACCCGGAGAAGGGGTGGATCAGCACCCGCGTCATCGCCAGCGCATCCGCCACCAGACAGGCGTGCTGCCCCGAGGCGCCCCCGAAAGCATTCAGCACATAGCGCGTGATGTCGTAGCCCCGCTGGACGGATATCGTCTTGATCGCCTCCGCCATCCCGGCCACCGCGATCCGCAGCGCCCCGTCCGCCACCGCCTCCGGGCTGCGGCCGCCCCCCATCTCCGCCGCCAGCGCCTCGAACCCCGCCCGCACCGCCGCCACGTCCAGCGGCTGGTCCTGCCCCGGCCCGAAGATCGCGGGGAAGAGGTCCGGCACCAGCTTGCCCGTCATGACGTTGCAGTCGGTCACGGTCAGCGGCCCGCCGCGCCGGTAGCAGGCGGGCCCGGGATCCGCCCCCGCGCTCTCCGGCCCCACCCGCAGCCGCCCGTCGGCGTAGCGCACGATGCTCCCGCCCCCGGCGGCCACGGTGTGCACGAGCATCATCGGCGCGCGCATCCGAACGCCCGCCACCTCCGTCTCCTGCGCCCGCTCGAACTGCCCGGCGTAATGCGCCACGTCCGTGGAGGTGCCGCCCATATCGAAGCCGATCACCCGCTCGAACCCGGCCTCCGCCCCCGTCCGCGCCAGCGCCACCACGCCCCCCGCCGGGCCGGAGAGGATCGCGTCCCGCCCCTGGAACAGCGAGGCCGCCGTCAGCCCGCCGGCGGAGGTCATGAACATCACCCGCGCCCCCGTCCGCGCGATGTCCAGTTCCTCCTCCACCTGCGCGACGTAGCGCCGCAGCACCGGCGAGAGATAGGCGTCCACCACCGTCGTATCGCCGCGCCCCACCAGCTTGATCAGCGGCCCCACCTCATGGCTCGCCGAGACCTGTTCGAACCCCATCCCGCGCGCCATGGCCGCCGCGGCCGCCTCATGCGCCGGGTGCTTCCAGGAATGCAGGAACACGATGGCCAGCGACCGGAACCCCGCCGCTCGCAGCCCCTCCAGCACCGCGCGCAGCTCCCCCTTGTCGAGCGCCGCCTCCACCGTGCCGTCCGCCCGCACCCGCTCCCCCACCTCCTCCACCCGCGCGTAGAGAAGGGAGGGCTTCACCACCCGCCGCGCGAAGATGTCGCCGCGCGCCTGATGCCCGATCGCCAGCGCGTCCCGGAACCCGCGCGTGGTCACCAGCGCCGTGCGCTCGCCCTTCCGCTCCAGCAGCGCGTTGGTGGCCACCGTCGTGCCCATCCGCACCTCTCCCACCGCCCCCGCGGGGATCGGCGCCCCCGCGGGCAGGCCGAGATGCAGCCGGATGCCGTGCACCGCCGCGTCCCGGTAGGCCCCCGGATTCTCCGAAAGCACCTTTCGCGCGTGCAGCCGCCCCGCCGGATCGCGCCCGATCACATCGGTGAAGGTGCCGCCGCGATCGACCCAGAAGTCCCAGGAAGGCTGCATGGAAAACCGCCTCTACAGAGCATGAACAGAAGGAAGGAACCCGGACGCCCGCCAGGGCGACCCTGTCCGGAAATCCGCAAGAAAGGGGCCGGAACGCCGCGTCAGAGGGGCCGGGAAGGGCGCGGCAGCCACTGCCCGGAACCGGGCGCGGCCCGCACCACCCCGTCCCGCATCACCACCTCGCCCCGCCGGATCGTCACCACCGGCCAGCCCGTCACCGCCATCCCCTCATAAGGCGTGTAGTCGATGGCGTGCTGCATCAGCGCATTGGTGATCGTCACCTCGCGCTCCGGGTCCCAGAGCACGAGGTCCGCGTCGCTCCCCACCGCGATCACCCCCTTGCGCGGGTAGAGGTTCGCGATCCGCGCCGGGTTCTCCGCCACCAGCCGTGCGAAGGCCGGCAGGTCGATCCGCCCCTTCGACACCCCCTCCGAGAAGACCAGCGGCAGCCGTGCCGCCAACCCCGGAATCCCGTTCGGAATGGCGTCGAAGGCGGCGTCGCGCCCGTTCTTCGCCTTCCCCCGGTCCCCCTCGTAGGAGAAGCCGCAGTGGTCGGAGGTCACGACATCCAGCACCCCCCGCCGCAGCATCCCCCAGATCCCCTCATGGTCCGCCGCCGTCCGCGGCGCCGGGCTGCACATGAACTTCGCGCCCTCGAAGCCCGGCCGGTCCATGTCGTCCGCCGTCAGGGTGAAATACTGCGGGCAGGTCTCGCCCTTCACCGGCAGCCCTCGCGCCTGGGCCCGCGCGATCTCCTCCGCCACGTCGGCGCAGGAGACGTGGAAGATGTGCAGCGGCTGTCCCACCAGCTCCGCCAGCGCTATCGCCCGCGCCGTCGCCTCCCGCTCCACCACGGGCGGGCGCGACACCGCGTGGTACTTCGGCGCCGTGCAGCCCGCCGCCAGCAGCGTGCGCGTGGCCAGATTGATGGCGGCGTAGTTCTCGCAGTGCACATGCACCATCAGCCCGTTCTGCCGCGCCACCTGCAGCACGCGCAGGAAACCGGCATCGTCCAGGTGCAGCGCGTCGTAGGTCAGGAAGGCCTTCAGGCTCCCCACCCCGTCCGCCACCAGCGCCGGCACCTCCGCCATGGCGGCGTCGGAGGGATCGGCGACGATCTGGTGGAAGCCGTAGTCGATCATCGCCCGCCCGGCCCGCCCCCGCGCCGCCCGGTGCTGCTCGATCAGCCCGCCGCCCTTGAACTGCGGCGTATGCGCGACGACCGAGGTGGTGCCGCCCGCGAAGGCCGAGCGCGAGGCGCTCTCCCAGCTCTCCTCCTGGAACCCGCCCTCCGGGAATGGCTCCTCGATATGACAATGGGTGTCCACGCCCCCCGGCAGCACCAGCAGCCCGTCCGCCCTCACCACCTCGGCCGCGTCCTCGATCCGCTCCGCGATGGTGGCGATCCGCCCGCCCGAAACACCGATATCGCAGCGGACCACCGCCCAGCCGAGGACGGCCATGCCGCCCCGGACCGCCAGATCATGCATGCAGGCAAACCCCTGTAATCCTGGGGCACAGGTTAGGTCGGCGGGCCGCCGCCGTCAGCCCTACCGCTGGGCCGGATCGGTTAGCACCGTCGGGAGAACAGCCGGCGCCGGACCAGCACCAGCCCGGCAAGTGCGAGGCCGAAAAGCCCGAGCGAGGCTGGCTCGGGGATCGGCACCACTTGCACCGCCGCCAGAAAGCCAGGGCTGGTCGCGAGGAAGAACGATGCCGTTTGTGGAAACGGACCAGGATAGACACTCGCCCGCGCAGCGATGCCTGCCCCCGCGCCACCGACCGTTGCCGTAATCACCAGTGTCTCGGAGAAAAGCGAGCCAGACAGTGTGGGATAGCTCTGGATCTCGCCCGAACGATCGGAGGCCCCGCTCGTGTGGCTCCGCAAGGCAACGAGCTCGCCCTTCCCGAAGGCTGCGTTATCCCCGTCGGCGTAGCTGCTCATCGTCAGGTCGCGGATCAGCGGCGATCCCGTCAGGAACTCGGAGTTGAACAGGCTGCCCACGCCCAGATAGGCCGTGCCGGGATAACGGTTGATGAGGTCGGTGACACTGATCTCCAGTCTGAGACTGTGCTCGACCGCGAAGCTGCCCGTGCTGCTGATAGCCAGGTTCCACAGGGAGATCGCACCATTCGTCGTATTGCGATACTGCGGCGAGAGCGACCCCAGAAAACTGAAATTGCTGCTGCTGCCGCTGATCACCACCGCGCTCCCCGCTGCCGTGGTCGCGACATTCGGCACGAACACGCCATCCTGGAACATCCGCACGGAAAGCTCCGGCGCCGCTTCGGCCCGGGAGCCCGTCATCGCGGCGAACAGCGCCGCCACCAGCAAGAGCATCCGCATGCATCGGCCCGTCGGAAAGGGGTTGAGATCGCAGGACAGCGATCCCTTCCGCTGCCACAGGGGCAATGAACCGGTGAACCGCTCCGGCCAAGCTTAGCATCGTTCCGGATTCGTTAATAACCCATTGTGAATACTGTCGAAATCGTGACGATCTCCCTCGGCGCCCCGTCACCCCTCCGGATGCGGCAGCTCCATCTCCCCCCGCGTCCCGTCCTGGATGCGGTACAGCGCCATCGTGCCCTCGTGCAGCTCCGCCAGCGAGCGCAGCAGCCCCAGCCCCTCGCCCCCGTCGCGCGCCCCGGCATAGCCCCAGCCGTCATCCTCCACGACCAGCCGCGTGACCCCGGCCCCGCTGAGAAGCCGCACCCGCACATGGCCCAGCAGCCGCGCGTGCAGCCCGTGCTTCACCGCGTTCCCCACCATCTCGTGCGCCGCCCGAAGCAGCGTGCCGCGCAGCGCCGGCGGGCACTCGCCCTCCACGGTCACCTCAAGCCGCAGCACCTGGTCGGGATCGGCCATCAGCTCGAGCGTCGTCTCGCAGACGCTCCGCAACCGGTCCTCCATGCCACCCGGCGCGCGCGTCATCCCGAACAGCGCGTCGGAGAGCGAGACACTCAGCATCACGCGCCGCTCCAGCTCCTCCATCACGCGCTGCCCGCCGCGCGCCTCCTGCAGCCCCCGCACCTTGGAGACCTCGGCCAGCACCCGCTGCAACGCGTTCTTCGTGTGGTGCCGCAGCAGCCGTACGGAGATCGCTTCCGCCGCCGGCGAGGCATCCTGCGGCACGGAAGACCAGGGCGCATCCTGGGCAGCGGACTGGGGCAGGGGGCGGTGGGCAAGAAGCGTCATGACAGGGGATCCCCGAACTGGGCCTTTCGGCTCGGCCGGGATGCTATGTGGGAAAATTTCCCACGTCAACCCGGTGTGGGACTTTTTCCCACATTCCACCCGTGGTAGACCCGTCCCAGCCCCTTTCCCGGTCCCGATGCCCGCTCCCCAACCCGTCCCGGCTCCCCCGCCCGCGGAGGCCCTGCTCCGCCCGCTGCGCCGCCTCCTGCGGCCGCTCGTGCGCCTGCTGATCCGCGCCGGCCTCACCTTCCCGGTCGTCGCCGACCTCCTGCGCGGCCTCTATGTCGAGGTCGCCGCCGGCCTCGCCGAGGACGCCCGCGCCCGCACCGACAGCCGCCTCAGCCTCCTCACGGGCGTCCACCGCAAGGAACTCCGCCGCCTGCGCGAGGCCCCCATCCCGCTCGAGGAGGTGCCCTCCGTCATCACCGTCGGCAGCCAGATCGCCGGCCGCTGGCTCGGCCTGCCCGCCTACACGGACGAGGAGGGCCATCCCCTGCCGCTCACCCGCGCCGCCTTCGACACGCTGGTCACGTCCGTCACCACCGACCTCCGCCCGCGCACCGTCCTCGACAACTGGGTGGAGGCCGGCCTCGTCACCGTGGAGGAGGACGAGCGCGTGCGCCTGAACCGCAGCGCCTATCTCCCCAACCGCCACATCGAGGGGCAGCTCTTCTACTTCGCCCGGAACCTCCACGATCACCTGGCCGCCGCCGCGGCCAACATCTCCGCCGCCGGCGACCCGCCCTTCCTCGACCGCAGCCTCCACTACGACCGCCTCCGCCCCGAGGCCGCCGCCCGCCTGGAAGCCGCAGGGCGGGAGGGCGCCCAGCGCCTCCTCCTCGACCTCAACCGCCTCGCCCTCTCCCTGCTCGAGGAGGGCGAGGCGGAGCCCGGAACCCCCACCCGCCGCGTGAACCTCGGCATCTACCTCTACCTCGAGGACGAGCCCCTCCGCCCGGCGGCCACCCCCGGCACGGCCGCCCCATGAGCCGCCCGCTCCCCGCCCTCGCGGCCCTGGCCCTGCTGGCCGCCTGCGCCGCCCCGCGCCCCAGCCCCACCGTCCCGCCGCGCGCCACCGCGGCCTGCCACGCCGGCCCCGACGACGGCCCGCCCCCCACCACCCTGGCCGAGGGCGACCGCGGCATCGGCGGCACGGGCATCACCGCGACCGAGGCCGCGCCCCCCGTCATCCTCGCCTCCGCCGAGGGCGATCGCGGCATCGGCGGCACCGGAATCAGCAGCACCCGAATCAGCAGCACCGGAATCAACAGCCCAGGAAGCAACAGCCCGGGAAGCAACAGCCCGGGCATCGGCAACACGCGCACCGGCATCGTCGGCGTCGTCACCGGCTTCGGCAGCATCTGCGTCAACGGCCTGCACGTGGACTACGACCCCGCCCAGCCCGTCGCCTTCATGGACGGCGCGGCCACGCCCGCGGCGCTCCGCGTCGGCCAGGTCGTCGTCGTCGAGGCCGAGGGCGGGGACACCGCCCTCCGCGCCCGCCGCATCGCCGTCCGCCACGAGCTCGCCGGCACGGTCGAGGCGGTGGAGGAAGGCGCGCTCCGCATCGCCGGCCAGCGCGTCGCCACTGCCGGCGCCCTTCCCGCGAACCGCCGCTGGCGCGTGGGAGAGGCGGTGCTCGTCAGCGGCCTCCGCACCCCCGACGGCACCCTCACCGCCACCCGCATCGACCCCCGCGCGCCCGAGGCCCCCAGCCTCGTCCTCGGCCGCCTCTCGCGCCCGGACACCCCCGCCGGCAGGGCCCGGATCGGCAGCCTGCCCCTCCTCGTCCGCCCCGACCTCGTCCTGCCGCCGGACGGCCCCGTCATCGCCCGCGGCCGCATCGAGAACGGCCTCCTCCTCGCCGACGAGGTCGAGCCAGACCGCCTGATGCGCGACCCCCCCGCCTATCTCGGCACCCCCCGCGTGCTGATGGAGGCCGAGATCGGCTTCGGCGACGACCTCCTCCTCCTCGGCCCGGCCCTCGCCCTTCCCGGCAGGCCGGGGTCCCTCGCGCCCGGCCGCCACGTCATCGAACTCCACGGCGGCCCGGGCCGCACCCTCTCCGTCACCGGAACCACCCCCATCCCGGCCGGCACCCAGCCCTTCGCCCCCTTCGGCGAGCGCGCCCCCATGCCCGACCGCCGCTTCGAAACCCGCCGCGGCATGGAGCGCGGCCCCGGCGGCTGGTCGCCCACCGCCCGCGCCCCCGGCCCCACCGCGCGCCGCACCGAGCCCGGAGCCGGCCGGCCCACCGACGGAGGTCCGCCGCGGCGGGGGCGCTAAGCCCTTGCCGGGGCAGGGCAGCGCTGGCGGCATCGGGAAGAGCGAAAAGGAATTCCTCCTCTCCCCGAACCCCTCACCATCGTCCTCTTCGAGCTCGATCTGTTCACCGGCCAGCGCGCCTCGGATCATCGACCCGCGGCGACGGCCCCTTCAGGAAAGTTTGGCGGCAGCCAGACGGGGGCCAGGGTTGGACCTACAGGTCCAACCCTGGCCCCTCGCGGGGTCCGAGGCACTGCCCCGGGCATCCGGAAAAGGCGGCGCCCACTCCAGCCGCCCCCGGCAACCACCCCTCGTATCAGGGGTTCCCTTCCCCCGACCGGTCCCGCCACTGCGGCCGCCGCGCCGCATCCGCTCGCAACCAGAGAAGAGCATCCCGCAGGAACCGCCGGCCCGGCCCGCCGCGCATCCGCCACGCCACCAGCAGCGCGGTGGTCATGCTCATCAGCCACGAAGGGGAGGCGATCCTCATGATCTGTTCCGGTTCAGAAGGGCCGTTCTTCGGCCGCACCGTATTACA
The DNA here is from genome assembly GCF_000711725.1 of Roseomonas aerilata DSM 19363. Classification (GTDB taxonomy): domain Bacteria; phylum Pseudomonadota; class Alphaproteobacteria; order Acetobacterales; family Acetobacteraceae; genus Roseomonas; species Roseomonas aerilata. The sequence goes on from NZ_JONP01000007.1 coordinate 60,577, forward strand.
ATACGCTTACGGATCGTTCACGTAAATCGCGATGATGTGAGCTTTTTTAAACATGCGCCCACCCCGCCGCCCACCGACCCCCGAGAGCCCCGGATCGGACCCCATGCCCACCTGGTTCACCGCCGACACCCATTTCGGCCACGGCTCGCTCCGCGCCCTCCTGCGCCGACCCTTCCCGACCATCGCCGCCATGGACACGGCCCTCGCCGAGGCCTGGAACAGCGCCGTCTCACCGGATGACGAGATCTGGCACCTCGGAGACTTCGCCGTGGGCCACAAGGACCCCGCCGCCCTCCTCGCCGCCCTCAACGGCACGAAGCACCTCGTCGCCGGCAACAACGACCCGCCAGAAATCCGCGCGCTCCCCGGCTGGGCCAGCGTCCGCGACCTCGTGGAACTCGACGTGGAAGGCCAGCGCCTGGTCCTCTGCCACTACCCGCTCCGCAGCTGGAACGGGCAGGGCCGCGGCGCCCTGAACCTCCACGGCCACAGCCACGGCCGCCTCAAGCCGCTCACCCGCCAGTTCGACGTGGGCGTGGACCCCCGCGGCTACCGGCCCGTCCGCCTCACGGACCTCCGTCCACCCCGCGCCGCCGCATGAACGGCAAGCCCGCCGGCCCCGGCCGGCTCCCCGCCCTGCGGATCATGCTGCCCCTGCTTCGCCCCCACGCCGCCCGGGTCGCCGGCGCCGTGCTCGCCATGGGCACCGCCGCCGGCCTGCTCCTCGTCCTCGGCCAGGGCCTCCGCCACATCGTGGACGACGGCTTCGCCGGACGGGACGGCGTCTCCAGCCTCGACGGCCACGCGCTCACGGTCCTCGCCCTCGTCGCCCTCCTCGCCGCCAGCACCGCCGCGCGCTTCTACCTCGTCTCCTGGCTCGGGGAGCGCGTCGGCGCCGCGCTCCGCCGCCAGGTCTTCGCCCACGCTCTCCGCCTGCCCCCCTCGCACTACGAGCAGCACCGCACCGGCGACGTGCTCACCCTCCTCACCGCGGATACCGAGATCCTCCGCAACCTCGTCGGCTCCGCCGTCTCCCAGTGGCTCCGCGCCCTCGTCACCGCCCTCGGCGCGCTCACCATGCTCTTCGTCACCAGCCCCCGCCTTGCCCTGCTGGTGATCGCCGTCACCCCCCTGATCGTCGTCCCCCTGGTCGTCTTCGGCCGCCGGGAACGCCGCCTCAGCCGCGTCGCCCAGGAACGCGTCGCCGACCTCGGCGCCCAGGCCGAGGAAACCCTCAACGCCATGGCCACCGTCCAGGCCCATGTCCACGAGCCCGCCGACCTCACCGGCTTCACCGAGCGGGCGGAGGAAAGCGTCGCCGCCTCCCTCGCCCGTGTCCGCGTCCGCGCCCGCCTCCTCTTCAGCATCATCCTCCTCGGCTTCGGCGCCATCACCCTCAGCCTCTGGGTCGGCGGGCGGGAGGTCCTGGCCGGCCAGCTCACCGGCGGCCAGCTCTCCGCCTTCATCTTCTACGCCGTCCTCGTCGCCACCTCCGTCACCTCGCTCTCCGAACTCTGGAGCGAGGTGCAGCGCGCCGGCGGCGCCGCCGAGCGCGTCCACGACTTCTTCGAGACCGTCCCCGCCATCCGCCCGCCCGCGAACCCCCGCCCGCTCCCCGTCGCCCACCCGAAGGGCAGCCCCATCGGCCGCCTCGCCTTCGAGAACGTCCGCCTCCACTATCCCAGCCGCCCCGACCGCCCGGCGCTGGACGGCGTCACCCTCTCCGTCGAGCCCGGCGAGACCGTCGCCCTCGTCGGCCCCTCCGGCGCCGGCAAGACCACCCTCTTCCAGCTCGCCCTCCGCTTCCGCGATCCCGACAGCGGCCGCGTCACCCTCGACGGGATCGACCTGCGCGACGCCGACCCCGCCGCCCTCCGCGCCCGCATCGGCCTCGTGCCGCAAGACCCCGTCATCTTCGGCGCGGACGTGCGCGACAACATCCGCTACGGCCGCCCCGACGCCACCGAGGCCGAGATCCGCGCGGCCGCCGAGGCCGCCGACGCCGCCGGCTTCATTGAGGCCATGCCCGCCGGCTACGGCACCTTCCTCGGCGAGAAGGGCGTCCGCCTCTCCGGCGGGCAGCGACAGCGCATCGCCATCGCCCGCGCCGTGTTGCGCGACCCGCCCCTCCTCCTCCTCGACGAGGCCACCAGCGCGCTGGACGCCGAGAGCGAGGCCGCCGTTCAGGCCGCCCTCGCGCGCCTCTCCCGCGGCCGCGCCGTCCTCGTCATCGCCCACCGCCTCGCCACCGTCCGACGCGCGGATCGCATCATCGTTCTGGAGGCCGGCCGCGTCGTCGCGGAAGGCACCCACGACCGCCTGGTCGAGGAAGGCGGCCTCTACGCCCGGCTGGCCCGGCTCCAGTTCGCGGCGGGGTAGTGGCCGACGCCGGTGGCCCTGGGGAGAGGAAGAAGGAATTCTTCCTCTCCCCAGACCCCTCTCCATCATCTTCTTCTTCAAGTTTGGATTGCTGAGCGGCCGGTGCGCCTCGGGTCCACGACCCGAGGCGACGACACGCGCAGGAAGGCCGCCGCTGAAAGCGCCGGCCTCCAATCACCGCATCCACGACAGTCAGATGGGATCCAAGGGCCTCAGGCCCTTGGCAGGTGAGGTCTGGAGAGGGCAGCGCCCTCTCCAGCGGCCACCGGCGCCGCCCTACCCCGCGCTGAGCGGCAGCGCGACGTTGACGGCCACGTAGCCGAGCGCCGCCACCGCCACCGTCACCCGGTCGAAGCCGCGGGAGAGTTCCTTGTCCCCCCGGATCGACCACAGGTAGATCGAGGCGATCGTCGCGATCAGCGAGAAGAAGATCGTGAACAGCCCGAGGAAGGTCACGTACTCCACCAGCCCGAACTGCCCGGAGGAGGGGATCAGCGACCCCGCGAGGTAGGAGTTCGCCACCGCGCCGAAATACGACCCCGCGACCATCGAGAAGCGCGGCCCTGCATCCGAGGCCCGCAGCCCGAAGCTCGCGAAGCACAGCGCCATGCCCGCGAAGAGCCCGATGAAAACCTTGAAGTAGACGCCCATCCCCGTGCGCGCGATGCCCACGCCATAGGTGTACATGCTGAAGGTCCGGTTCCCCGCCGCCGCCCGCGGATCCCCGTAGGAGGTGCGGTAGGTATGCGCCTTCACCACCTGCGCCGCCCGGTTCGCGACCGTGTAGCCCGAGATCTTCACGCGCGAGCTGATCCCGGCCGCCGGGTCCGCCACGTAGCGCAAGGCGGAGGCGTCCAGCCGCGCGTCCTCCATGTAGAGGTTCAGCTGGTGGCTGTCGCGCGGCACCCGGGTCGTGTTGAAGAACTTCGTCATCCGCGCGGTCACGCGGTAGCGCTGGTAGTTCGTTCCGTCCGGCCCGTAATACTCGTCCTGCACCTCCTTGCGGGTGATGCTGCCGTCCACCAGCCGGAAGTTCGCCCCCGGGTTGAGCGCCTTGTCCCCCTGCCAGCGGAACCAGACATAGAAGGTCGGCGTCCAGAAGGAATCGCGGATCGCCATCGCCTCGATCCCGTCGAGGTAGAAGCCCGTCGTGACCTCCACGAAGTTCCCCGTGGCCGGGATGGCCTCCGGCGGCGTCTGCCCCGTCTCCACCAGGCCGGGCGTCATGCGCCGCCGGTGGCTCTCCTCCGAGGCCAGCCTCTCGCCCCCGATCACCGAGACCGCCGTCGTGCCGATCACGAGGTAGATCAGCGCGATCAGCGCTCCCCAGCCAAGCAGGAATAGCCGCTTGCCCGGCGGCAGCCCGCCCGGCGCCGCCTCAGCCCCTCCGATCCTCCCCTTACCGGTCCTGCCCCGCCCCACCCCGCGCGCGACGAAGCCCGCGAGGAATCCCCTCGCCACGACCCCCTCGGGCAGCGCCCCGCCCGTCAGCTCCGGTGCCGCGCTCTCCGTCGATGCCATCATTTCCCCACGGCCACGCCAAGCCGCGAGAGTGCGGGAAAAACCTTTCCAACTTCCATCCTGAAGGCGAAATAAAAGGCCCGTCGGTGGCGGTGCGAAACCCCTCCGGGCCCATCCTCAGGGCCCCGGCCCGCTCCCCTCCACCGGCCCCGGCCACACCAGCATCGGCAGCCGTGCCACCGGGATCCGCGCGACCGACAACCCGCGCCCTTCCAGCGTCAGCGGCACCTCCAGCACCGGCGGCTCCCCCTCCGCCGGCGGCCGGGCCAGCAGCCCCACCACCCGCCGCGCGAGCGTCGCGTTCCGCGCCGTCACGACGCCGTCCCGGACGAGCGCGTCCAGCACCGCCTCCGCGCCGGCCAGCTTCAGCGTGCCCGCGCCCATCGGCTGCAGGGCCTCGTCCAGCGCCAGCGTCGCCGCCACCTGCGCGGTGGCGGGCCCGTATTCCAGTTCCAGCCGGCGCAGCTCCACCGTCCCCCCGGCGTCCCGCCAGGTCGCCGCCCGGTTCGTCGGGTTGCGCCCGCCCGGCAGCGGCCCTGTCACCTCCGCGTCGATCCGCACGGCGCGGATCGCGCTCCCCAACGGCGTCGCGACGGGCAGCGAGACGTTCTCCACCACCCCTTCCAGGGTAACGGCCGCCTCCCCCTCGATCGCGCTCATCCGGCTGTCGAAGCCGAGCGCGGCGGAGCCCACCTCCATCCCCCCGGCGGGCGTGCCGATCCGCAGCCGCAGCGCCTCGAACTCGCCCCCCTTGGGAACCACGTTCGCCTGAAGCGGCAACCGCGCCGTCAGCCGGTCCGCCGCGAAGGGGATCTCCGCCGTCCCCAGCCGCAGCCGCTGCGGCCCGCCGGCCGAAACCCGCAACTCCCCCCACCGGTGCATCGCCACCCGCAGCACCACCGCCCGCGCCGACCAGTCGATCCCGCCAGGCACGGTCGCCCCGCCGCCCGAGAGCCGGAACTCCGGCAGGCGCAGCGTCGCCGAGAGCGGCCATCCCCCCCGCACCGGCGCCGCGTGCTCGATCCGCCACCCCTGCGCCCGCCGCGCCGCCGCCCAGGCGTCGTAGCCCGCCTGCAGCCGCGCCCCCATGAGGTTCCAGAGAAGCGTATGCGCCAGCGCCAGCAGCAGGATCGACAGCAGCGCGATCCCCGCCACCCGCGCCCGGTTCAGCCGGAACCGCCGGGCGCCCCGGGGCCCCTCTCCGGGGGAGACCCTCGCACCATCCGGCGCCACGGCCGGGGAAGGGGCGGGAGGGGCAGTCTCTGGCTCGCTCACCCCCTGCATATGCCCCCGCCAGCCCCTGCTTGCCCAGCCCGTTCACCGGACCTGGCACCCCGGCATTCACCCGGGCGTTCATCCCACGGGCCGCACCAGCCCCGCGCCCGCCGTCCCATCACCCGCTGCACACCCGCCACCGATCCCCTATGCTGCGCCCCACCACCATGATCCCATCGCCCGACGCGCCCATCACCCCGCCCGACCCCGCCCCGCTGCTCGAGACCGACGGCTCCCTCTACGTCTTCGGCTACGGCTCCCTCATCTGGAAGCCCGGTTTCGAGTTCCTCTCCTCCCACCCGGCGCGGCTGCACGGCTTCCACCGCCGCTTCTGCATCCTCTCCCACCGCTACCGTGGCACGCCGGAGGCCCCCGGCCTCGTCCTCGGCCTCGACCGCGGCGGCTCCTGCCGCGGCGTCGCCTTCCGCGTCGCCCCCGAAGCGGCCGCCGCCACCCTCGCCTATCTGGAGGAACGGGAGATGACCGGCGGCGTCTACCAGCGCCGCCTCCTCCCCCTCCGCCTGCTCGACCGCCACGAGACCCGCCGCGCCGTCACCTTCGTCGCCGACCGCGAGGCCACCGCCTATTGCGGCGCCCTCGACCCCCTCGCCGCCGCCACCGCCATCAACCGCGGCCACGGCATCATGGGCCCGAACCGCGACTACCTCCTCAACACCGTCTCCCACCTCCGCGCCCTCGGCGTCCGCGACGCCGGCCTCGACCGGATCGCCGCCCTCCTCTCGCCCGGCCGATCCGGAGAGGACGCTGCCCTCTCCGGGCCCCCCGCGTGAACGCGCGGCCCTCATCACGCCCGCCAGGAGCCTGAGGTTCCCGGACGTGCGGCGCACCGTCCCCCGAACGATTTCAGCCTGAAGGAAAAGATGATGGAGAGGGGCCTGCGGGCGAGGAAGAATTCCTTTCCCCCTCTCCCCGGAGGCCGCCGGCACCGGCCCTCCCGAACCTCCATCCCCTCGTGATTCCAGCCGTTTGCGCCGCGCTGTTCAGCCGCCCGCCTCACCCGGTGCGGCGCGCGGGTAACAGCAAAGCACCCGCAGGGTTTTCCCACGACTTGTCCACAGGGAAGGGGATTGACCGCCCCTTAATCCCCAGACCGTCCACTTTTTGTTCCGGATTCATCAGGGAATCCCAGCATTTTGTTGCTAAGCAATTGATATAACTGCTATTTTACTTATCCACAGACCTTCAAAAAGCCCCGTAACAGCTGAGTCCACAAGAGCTTGCCGCCCGGTCTTGCGCCGCGGTCGAAACCCGGCCGTCCGCTTATTCCACCAACTTGTCCACAGTCCCCACCAGCTCCGCCGAAGCCGTCGCCACCGCCGCCTCCGCGCGCTCGATCAGCGCCGCGCGCGGCAGGCCCGGCGGGATCGGCGGCAGCACCGCGACGGTCAGGACCCCCGGCCGCTTGGTAAAGGCCCGCTTCCCCCAGAAGCGCCCGGAATCCGTCGCCACCGGCACCACCGGCAGCCCTGTCGCCGCCGCCATGGCCGCGAAGCCCGGCTGCCAGGGCTGCACCTCCCCGGGCGCGGAGCGCGTGCCCTCCGGGAAGATCACCACCTGGTACCCCGCCTCCGCCGCCGAGCGCGTCGCCCGCACCAGCCGCTTGAGCGAGGAAGCCCCTCCCTCCCGGTCCACGGGAATGGAGTGCACGTGCCGCGCCATCGCCCCCCAGCCGGGGATCCGCAGCAGCTCCTCCTTCATCACATAGGCCGGGCGCGGCAGCAGCGCGTGCCAGACCACCGTGTCAAAGGCCGACTGGTGCTGCGCGGCCACCAGCGCCGCCCCCCCGGTGGGCAGGTTCTCCCGTCCCGTCACCCGCAGCCGGATGCCGCAGACCACCCGCAGCAGCCAGAGCGACCCCCGCGCCCAGCCCCGGAGATACCGGTGCATCACGTCGGGATGGAAGGCGAGCAGCGGCAGCCCGAAGACCACCGTCAGCGCGGTGAAGCCGAAGAACAGCGGGTTGAAGATGGCGGAGCGGATGGCATTCACGGCAGGACACGCCTCGGACGTTCGGCGAGGACGGAAAGGCCAAGCCCCGCCCCCAGCAACTTCAGGTACTCGCGCAGCATCGGCACCGGCCGCGCGACGAAGGGCGGAACCGGGTGCGGCCGGAAGGCCCCCTCCGGCATGGCGCGGCGCAGCTCCAGCAGGGCGCGCGGCATGTGGAACCCCGCCGTCACCACCGTGATCTCCCGCATCCCGGCGGCCCTCGCCCAGGCCGCCACCTCCCGCGCGTTGCCGCGCGTGCTCGTCGCCTCCCGCCCCAGCGCGGTGCGGTCCGCGACATCGGCGGCCTCCAGCCCGGCCCGCCGCGCCAGCTCCGCCAGCCCCGATTCCGGCCCGACGCCCGAGACGATCAGCCGCCCGTCCTCCCGCAGGAGCAGCAGCCCCAACCCCGTCTCCACCCGCTCCGGCCCCCCCGTCAGCACCGCGATCCCGGCGGAGGGCGCCCCGGCTCCCGGCGCCCGCATCCAGGCCCGATCGAGGAACACCGCGAAGCCGCCCGCCAGCCCGAGCAACAGCACCAGCACCGCCCCCAGCCCCAGCGCCACCGGCCGCCGCCACCCCCGGCGCCAGCCGCCACCTGCCCCGCCGCCAACGAACCCGCTGCCGGTCGGACTGCCCAACGGATCGCCCAACGGATCGCCCGGCGCACCACGCACCGGACCACCCACTGAACCACCCGATGAACCACCCAATGAGCCACCCACTGGGCCCTCCAGCCGGTCCTCCATCCCAGGGCCGCCACCGGCCGGCCGCAGCATCGCCGCCTCCATCCCCGCGGTCCTCACGGCATGTTCCTCAGCCAGCGCCGCACCGTCGCCTGCGCCGTCCCCCAGCCGATCGCCGCCGCGGCCGGCGGCAGCGCCGCCAGCATCCCCCAGGGCACCGCCCCGAAAGCCCCGCCCACCACCTCCTCGCCCGAGAGCGGCAGCGCCAGCCCCGAGAGCGCCGCCAGCGCCGGCACCGCGACCGCCGCGCCGCCCAGCGCCCCCAGCCCCGCCAGCATCGCCACCCGCCGCGCGAAGCGCCCGGCGATCCCGCCATCGGTGGCGCCGAGGTCGTGCAGCACCCCGATCGCCTCCCGCCGCGCCGCCAGCCCGGCCCGCGTCGCCACCGCGACCACCGCCATCGCCACCCCCGCCACCAGCACGAGCACCGCCAGCGCCACCCCTTGCACGGAGCGCGCCATGGCCGAGAGCCGCGCCACCCACATCCCGTGCGCCTCCAGCTCCGCCCCCGGCACCGCCTCCGCCAGCCGCGCCCCCAGCCGCCCCACGCCCTCCACGGAAGCACTGGCCAACCGCACCTCGATCACCCCCGGCAGCACGAGGGAGGGCGCTTCCCCCAGCCAGGGCCGCAGCAGCGCCGCCACCCGCTCCGGGCTCACCGCCTCCGCCGAGGCCACCGCCCGATCCCCCCGTAGCAGCGTCAGCGCCGCCGCCATCCGCTCCCGCCCGGGATTCGGCACCTGCACCGTCACCGCCGAGGCCGCCCCCGCCTGCCAGCGGTCGGCCAGCCGGTCCGCCCCCTGGGCCCCGGCCAGCGCCAGCGCCGCCAGCAGCGCCATCGCCGCCACCAACCCCGGCAGCAACCGGTCCGAGAGCGCCCGCCGCAACCCCAGCGGGTCGCGCGAGATGCGCCGGCGCCGCTCAGCCAAGATCCGCCTCCGGTGGGCGCGAGCCCGGCCAGATGCTCCGCACGCGCGCGGAGAACCGTCCGCCCGCGGAAACCCCCGCGCTCGCCGAGGGCCGCGCATCCGCCCGCAGCCGCCCTGCCCGCCCGGCATCCACCGCCATCTCGTCGGGCCCGGCCTCTCCAGCCTCAGCCCCCCCGGGCTCAACCTCCCCGGGCCCAACCTCCGCGCCCTCCGGTCCTGGCCCGGAGACCTCCGCGGTGACCTCGTCCGGCACCTCCCCCGCCTCCCGGCTCCCAACCCCGGAAGGCCCCTCCGGCAAGGCCCCGGCCTCGGCCCAGACCTCCCCCCGCGGATGCGGCCAGGGATCGAGCGAGAGGATCCGCCCCTCCTCCAGCGCCATCACCTGCCCGGGATGCTGCGCGATCAGGTCCCGCGAATGCGTCGCCACCACCACCGTCGAGCCCAGCCGGTTCATCTCCGCCAGCAGCAGCAGCAGCCGCCGCGCCTGCCCGGCATCGAGGTTCCCCGTCGGCTCGTCCGCCAGCAGCAGCGCCGGCCGCGTCACCACCGCCCGCGCGATCGCCACCCGCTGCTGCTCCCCGCCCGAGAGCTGGCGCGGCAGCGAATCCTCCCGCCCCTCAAGCCCCACCCAGCGCAGCATCTCCGTCACGTCCGGCCGCAGCCCCGCCTCCGGCCGCCCCGCCAGGCGCAGCGGCAGCGCCACGTTGTCGAAGGCCGTCAGGTAGGGCAGCAGCCGGAACTCCTGGAACACCGCCCCGATCCGCCGCCGCAGCTTCGGCAGGTCCCCCCGCCGCGCCGAGAGCAGCGACACCCCCAGCACCTCCACCTCCCCCCGCGTCGGCCGCAGGGAGAGCTGCATCATCCGCAGAAGCGAGGTCTTCCCCGCCCCGGACGGCCCCGTCAGCCAGGTGAAGGAGCCCTGCGGCAGCGTGAAGGAGAGGTCGCACAACGTCTCCCGCTCGCCCGCCGCGCCACGGCGTACGGGATCGGGATAGCGGAGCCCGACCTGGGAAAAGCGCACCATGGCCGCGATGTGCCACGACAGGCGCCGGAACGGTAGCCGCCCGCCCGCGCGGCGTTGCGTTAACCGCGCCGTGGCAACATCCTGCGCCATGCGCGTCGCCTGCCCGGAATGTTCCGCGACCTACGAGCTGCCCCCGCTCCTTGCCGCCCGCATCGGCGAGGGACGGCCCATGCGCTGCGCCCGCTGCGGCCACACCTGGGTCGCCAGCCCCGAGCCCGACCCCCCCGCCGATCCCGCCCACCCGGCCCCCGAACACGGCCCCAAGCACGGCCCCGAGCCTCCACCATCGCCCCTGCCGCCCGGCTTCCCCACCAGCTTCCCCGTCGACTTCCCCTGGCCCCTCCCCACCGGCAACGGCCCCGCCGCCCCGGCCGGGCCCCCGCGCGCGGTCCTCGCCGCCGCCTGGGCCGCCTCCCTCCTGCTCCTCGCCGCCTCCGCCTGGGCCGCCCTGGCCTGGCGCGCCGAGATCACCGCCGCCTGGCCCCCCGCCGCCCGCGCCTTCACCGCCCTCGGCCTCGGCGGCTGACCCCGGCGCTGGACAGCCCGCCCCCCGCGTGTTCCCTCCGCCCCCATGACCCCCGACAATCAGGAAAGCGCCCTCGTCCTCCTCTCCGGCGGCCAGGACTCCACCACCTGCCTCGCCTGGGCGCTCGACCGCTTCCCCCATGTCGAAACCCTCGGCTTCGACTACGGCCAGCGCCACCGCGTCGAACTGGGCCTCCGCCCGGCCCTCCGCGACGGCCTCCGCGCCATCGACCCCGCCTGGGCCGCCCGCCTCGGCGAGGACCACACCCTCGCCCTCGACGCCCTCGGCGCCCTCTCCGACACGGCGCTGACAAGGGAGAGCGAGATCGCCATGCAGGCGGACGGCCTGCCCAACACCTTCGTCCCCGGCCGCAACCTTCTCTTCCTCACCTTCGCCGCCGCGCTCGCCTACCGCCGCGGCCTCCGCCACATCGTCGGCGGCATGTGCGAGACCGACTTCTCCGGCTATCCCGACTGCCGCGACGACACGATCAAGGCCCTCCAGGTCGCCATCAACCTCGGCATGAACCGCCGCTTCGTCCTCCACACCCCCCTCATGTGGATCGACAAGGCCGAGACCTGGCGCCTCGCCCAGCGCCTGGGCGGCACCCCCCTCGTCCGCCTCATCGTCGAGCACACCCACACCTGCTACCGCGGCGAGCGCGGCGCGATGCACCCCTGGGGCCACGGCTGCGGCACCTGCCCGGCCTGCGAACTCCGCGCGGCCGGCTGGGAAGGATTCGTGAAGGGCTAGCCGGATCTCCCGCCGACCGGCCACGGTCCAGGCCGCCCGGACCCGAAGGTCCTCTCCACCACCGGCTTCGCCGGGAACGCCTCCGCCGGCCACAGCCAGCTCGACCGGGGCCAACTCCACCGGGGCCAACTCCACCGCGGCCAACTCCACCGCGGCCAACTCCACCGCGGCCCTTGCGTCATGACCAAGCCCTTCGCCATGCGGGCCCTCGCCGCCCGCATCCGGGAGATCATCCAGCCAGCCCCCCGCGTGAATTCCTGCCGGCGCTTGAAGCGCCCCTCAGCGATGCCGCGTCCACAGCAGCGTGCGGTAGCAGGGCGTCCCCTCCAACTCCTCCACCGCCCCGCGCTCCGCCAGCCGCCCCGTCAGCTCCCCGAAATCCACGCCATAGGGCAGGAGGCAGGTCGGCGCGATGAGGACCACCCGGTGCAGATCCTCGATCCGTCCCAGCAGCCACCCGAAATAAAGGCTCGAATCGATCCCCGAGCCCACCTTGCGCCAGCCGAACCGCACCTGCTCCAGCTTCATCAGCAAGGCCCATGAACCCGGCCGCTCCATCGCGGCGTCCGGATCGTGCAGCATCTCCTCCTCCGCCACCGTCGTGCCGGACCGCGTATCCGCCTCGATCACCCGCGGCCCCCTCACCCTCTCCCGCACGAGGTCGAACTGCGGCTGGGCAAGGCTCACCGGCACCACCGCATCCGCCCGCACCCGCTCCGCCGCCGCGAGGGAGGAGAGCGGCAACTGCCCGATCGCCGACTTCCAGCCGCCCTCCCGCACGAAGACGGCCAGCCCGAACCCGACGAGGACCACGGGCGCGACCAGCGCCAACCCCCGCGCGCCCTGCACGATCCCCGGCGGAAGGCGCACCCCCGGCCAGCGCAGGATCCCCCCCGCCCAGGCCACGGCACGGCCGGCCATCAGCGCGGTGAAGCAGCCGAGGTAATCCGTGTAGCGCCCCGGCAGCAGCGGATAGAGGTGCAGCAGCGAGAGCCCGCCCATCACCGCCAGCACCGCCACGAACATCAGCCCCGCCCGCTCCCGCCGGAACACGGCAACGCCGGTGCCGAGAAGCGCCACCAGCACGAACAGGATCTGGAAGGCCGGCGTGCGCCCCGAGATCGTCGGCACATGCGACATCAGCAGGCGCGCCGCCGGCCGGATCGACTCCGCCGACAGGGAAAGGAACCCCTCGCCATAGACGTCCCGGTAGTTGCCCATCTGGAAGCGCAGCGCATCCGCCACGTAGAGAAGGTAGCTGCCGAGAAAGAACCCGGCGAGCAGCACGCCCGCCAACACCAGCAGCGGCGTCCCCACCCGGCGATAGAGGAACGGAAGCATCACGAGCAGCACCGGCGCGACGAAGCTGAACACCGCCCCCACCGCGCAGGCGAGAACGAGCAGCACCCCCGCCGCCCGCCGCTCCGACACGGCCGCGAGAAGAAGCAGTGACACCGCCAGCATGTCGAAGGCGTACTGCTTGAAGTCCCCGAAGGCCGAGGAGAACTCCGTCGTCCCGACAAGGACAAAGACGGCGAAGCCCGTCGCCACCGCGCCGAACCCACTCCGCCGCGCGGCGGCCGCGACCGCCCACACCGTCGCGAAACCGGCGGCCAGCGGCAGCAGCTTCTGCGTGAACAGCGGCAGCCCCGCCTTCGCCAGGCCCCAGGACACCGCGAGCAGCCCGATCGGCCCGCCCTGGTCGTACAAGGGCAGTGGCCCGAACAGCCCCGAAAAATCTCGGACGTGCTGAATCGAAACGATCAGCATCGCCTCGTCCAGCCAGAACAGCCAGAGCTTGCGCCAAGCCACCCAGCCGAGAACCACGACGCACAGCACCGCGGAGAGCAGAAGCGGCCAGCCCTCGTCGCGCCATCTCCAATCAATCCGGGAATCTACTGAGTAACGCCGTCCCGTAACAAAATCGAAACGGAACTGCCCACCCGCAGCATCTTTGATCATCATGCGCGAATTCATGGGCTGCATCAGTAAAGAGCGCTGCAGACTCTCTCAACCGCAACCTGCTTTCACGAAGCAGTGGCGGCACTCACCCGCGATGATTTTGTTCCCTTCGGCCGCCGGAGAGGGCTCCGCCCTTTCCGAACCTCACCCGCCAGGAGCCCGGTTGGACCCCCATCTGGCTGTCGCGGAACCTTCCTGAAGGGACAGTCGCCCCGGGTCAGCGATCCGAGGCGCAAAGGCCGAAAAACCGCCCAAACCTGAAAAAGAAGATGATGGAGAGGGGGCCGGGGAGAGGAAGAATTCCTTCTTCCTCTCCCCGGGGCCGCCAGCGCCAACCAAAAAGAAAAAGGGCCGCCCCAACCCGGGACGGCCCTTCCTCAGTTCAGATCCCGAAGCCGGGGATCACTCGTCCGTGGAGAGGTTCCGCCGGCGGATCGCGGCGCCCAGGATGTCGCCCAGCGAGGCCCCGCTGTCGGACGTCCCGAACTCCTTCACCGCCTCGCGCTCCTCCTCGATCTCCTTGCCCTTGATGGTCAGGGCCAGGCGGCGGGCGGCGCGATCGATGCCGGTCACCTTCGCATCGACCTTCTCGCCGATCGCGAACTTCTCGGGGCGCTGGTCGCCGCGGTCGCGGGCCAGCTCGGCGCGGCGGATGAAGCCCGTGAGGACCTCGTCAACCTTCACCTCGATGCCGTTGGCCTCGACCTTCGTCACGATGCAGGTGACGATCTCGCCCTTGCGCACCTTGTCCAGCACCTCGGCGGCCGGATCGGCCTCGAGCTGCTTGATGCCGAGCGAGATGCGCTCCTTCTCGATGTCGATATCAAGGACCTTGGCCTTGACCATGTCGCCCTTGTTGTAGTTCGCCATCGCCTGCTCGGGCGAAAGGTCCCACGACAGGTCGGACATGTGGACCATGCCGTCGATCTCCGGGGCCAGGCCGACGAAGAGCCCGAACTCGGTGATGTTGCGGATCTCGCCCTCGACGATCGTCCCGGGGGCATGGCTCTCCATGAACACCTCCCACGGGTTGCCCTGCGCCTGCTTGAGGCCGAGCGAGATGCGGCGCTTCGGCTCGTCCACGTCGAGGATGACCACCTCCACTTCCTGCGAAGTGGCGACGATCTTGCCCGGATGGACGTTCTTCTTCGTCCAGGACATCTCGCTGACGTGCACGAGGCCCTCGACGCCCGGCTCCAGCTCCACGAAGGCGCCATAGTCGGTGATGTTCGTCACGCGGCCCGAGAACTTGCCCTGCACCGGGTACTTGGCGGCCACGCCCTCCCAGGGGTCGGACATCAGCTGCTTCATGCCGAGCGAGATGCGCTGCGTCTCGGAGTTGAAGCGGATGACCTGCACCTTCACCGGCTGCCCGATCGTCAGGGCCTCGCTCGGGTGGTTGATGCGGCGCCAGGCGATGTCGGTGACGTGCAGCAGCCCGTCCACGCCGCCCAGGTCCACGAAGGCGCCGTAGTCGGTGATGTTCTTCACCACGCCGTCGAGGATCATGCCCTCCTTCAGGCCCTGGATCAGCTCGGAGCGCTGCTCCGCACGCGTCTCCTCGAGAACCGCGCGGCGCGACACCACGATGTTCCCGCGGGCGCGGTCCATCTTCAGGATCTGGAACGGCTGGGGCGAACCCATCAGCGGCCCGACATCGCGCACGGGGCGGATATCGACCTGCGAACCCGGAAGGAACGCGACAGCGCCGCCGAGATCGACGGTGAAGCCACCCTTCACGCGCCCGAAGATAACGCCGTTCACGCGCACCTGCGCCTGGAACTGCTTCTCGAGGTTCGTCCAGGCCTCCTCGCGCCGCGCCTTCTCGCGCGAGAGCACGATGGAGCCGTCGCGGTCCTCATAGCGCTCGACGAAGAGCTCGATCAGGTCGCCCGGCTTGACCTCGGGCTTCTGGCCCTGGGCCGCGAACTCGCGCAGGGGAACGCGCCCCTCGCTCTTCAGCCCGACATCGACGACCGCGACGTCGTCATCGATGCGGATCACCTTCCCCGTGACGACGGAGCCGGCAAAACCGGTATCGGCGCCCAGCGTCTCGTCGAGAAGGGAGGCAAAGTCCTCGCCGCCGGCCATAGGCCGATCGAGGGTGGTGGCAGATGCCATGTAGCGTTGTGTTCCTGGAAGGCGGGGCATGACGCGCCGCCTGGGTCCTGCGCCCCATCCCTCTGCCGCCGCTCGCGGCCGGCTGGATGGCACGTCTTGCCCGGTCGGGCCTGTTCGGGAAACACCCGGGTATGGGTGCGCGACCGGGGGCCAAGCCACCAGTCACCGGCCCCCATTAAGCGATCCAGCCCCCCGCTTGCAAGGGAAAGCCGCCCTGGAGAGGGCGCTGCCCTCTCCAGACCTCACCCGCCAAGGGCCTGAGGCCCCTGGACCCCCATCTGTCCGCCCTTCCTGAAGGGGCAGTCGCCTCGGGTCCACGACCCGAGGCGCACCGGCCGCAAAACAGCCCTAACAGACAGAAAAAGATGAGTGGGGGTCCGGGGGAGAGAATTCATTCCCTCCCCCGGAGTCACCCGCGCCGCCCCGTCAAACCGAAAGCCGCGCCTGCACCAGCGTCAGCGCCGCCTGGAACGCCGCCTCGGCATCCAGTTCCGTCGTATCCAGCAGCAGCGCATCCTCCGCCGGCCGCATCGGCGCCACGTCGCGCGCCGCGTCCCGCGCGTCCCGCAGCGCCATCTCCGCCGCCACTTCCTCCAGCACCACCACCTCGCCCCGCCCGGCGCGCTCCAGCCACCGCCGCCGCGCCCGCGCCTCGGGGGAGGCCGTGACGAAGAGCTTCACCCGCGCGTCCGGGCAGACCACGGTGCCGATGTCGCGCCCGTCCATCACGCCGCCCCGGCGCGCCGCGAAGTCCCGCTGAAAGTCGAGCAGCGCCGCCCGCACCGCCGGCTGGGCCGCCACCTGGCTCGCCCCCTGGTCCACGTCGGGCCCGCGCAGGTCGCCGCGCTCCAGGTCGGCCGGCGCCAAACCCCGCGCCGCCGCCTCGGCCGCCGCCGGGTCGGTCGGCAACCCGCCGCCCAGCAGCACCCGCCGCGCCACCGCGCGATAGAGCAGCCCCGTATCGAGATAGGGCAGCCCCATCTCCCGCGCGAGCCGCCGCGCCAGCGTTCCCTTGCCCGCCGCCGCCGGCCCGTCCACCGCGACCACCACGGGATCCACCAGCCCCTCCGGCGCCCCAGCCTCGCTCAAGCCATGCCCTCCGCCACGGGCGCGATCGCATCCCCGCCCGAGAGCGGCGCAGCTTCGCTGCCCGCGAGCCTGTTCATCATCCCGACGAAGCCGGGGAAAGAGGTATCGATGAACCCCGTATCATCGACCGAAACCGGCCGCGCCGCCGCCAGCCCCATCACCAGCGCCGCCATCGCGATCCGATGGTCCATATGCGTCGCGACCAAACCACCCCCCGCCACCGGCGCCCCGTCCCGCGCGATCACCAGGTCATCCCCCTCCACGGTCGCCGCCACGCCCGAGGCCGCCAGCAGCGCCACCGTCGCCGCCAGCCGGTCGCTCTCCTTGACCCGCAGCTCGCCCAGGCCCCGCAGCCGCGTCGTCCCCCGCGCGAAGGCGGCCGCCACCGCCAGCACCGGATACTCGTCGATCATCGAGGGCGCCCGGCTCCCCGGCACGTCCACCGCCCGCAAGGCGGAATACCGGGCGGTCACATCCCCCACCCTCTCCCCACCCTCGACCCGCTCGTTCGAGACGACGAGGTCCGCCCCCATCTCCAGCAAGGTCGCGAAAAGCCCCGCCCGCAGCGGATTGAGCCCCACCCCCTCCACCGTCACCTCGGAGCCCGGCACCAGCAGCGCCGCCACCAGCGGAAAGGACGCCGAGGAAGGGTCCGCCGGCACCACCACCGGCGCCGCCCGCAACTCCGGCTGCCCCTCCAGCTCGATCACCCGCCGCTGCCCCTCGGCCCCCACGCGCACCACCGCGCCGAAATGCCGCAGCATGTTCTCCGTGTGGTCCCGCGTCGCCTCCGGCTCCACCACCCGCGTGATCCCCCGCGCGCAGAGCCCCGCCAGCAGCACCGCCGACTTCACCTGCGCCGAGGGCACCGGCAGCACGTAGTCGAGCGGCATCGGCTCCGCCGCCCCCTCCACCGCCAGCGGCAGACGCCCGCCCGCGCGCCCCGTGAAGCGCGCGCCGCAGGCGGAAAGCGGCTCCGTCACCCGCCGCATCGGCCGCCCGCGCAGCGAGGCATCCCCGGTCAGCACCGCAAACACCGGATGCCCCGCCAGCAACCCGCAGATCAGCCGCGCCGCCGTCCCCGAATTGCCCATGTCCAGCACATCCGCCGGCTCCACCAGCCCGCCGACCCCGCGCCCCGCCACCCGCCAGTGCCCCGGCGCCACCCGCTCCACCTCCGCGCCCAGCGCGCGCATGGCGGCCGCGGTGCGGAGAACGTCCTCCCCCTCCAGCAGCCCCGTGATCTCGGTGGTGCCCACCGCCAGCGCCCCGAACATCAGCGCGCGGTGGGAAATCGACTTGTCGCCCGGCACGGAAACCCGCCCCGCCAATCCCCGCCCCGGCGCCGAAGCCCGCATCGGCCTCGCGCCGGCGGCCGCGCCATGGCCGGCTGGAAGGGAAGGGGGCCTGGGGTCGATCATGTGATCGGGCATGCGCAGCCCTCGCATCCGGAATGGGCCGCCGCGTTTGACACGCCAGGGCCCCCATGGCAATGCGCGCCGCCCTTCACCGAAACCCGGCGCCCCGCCCCCGCGGCGGGCCCATTCGAGGCGTCCCGATGGCCAAAGCCGAACTCGGCCTCAAGCGGACCTGCGTTGCCTGCGGCGCCCGCTTCTACGACCTGGGCCGCAGCCCCGCCGTCTGCCCCAAATGCGGCACCGACCAGCCCGCCGAGCAGCCCCGCGCCAAGCGCGTCGCCGCCCCCCTGCCGGAGGAGAAGCCGCGCAAGCGCGCCGCCGTGGAGGGCGCCGACACCGACGACGTCGAGGTCGAGGACACGGAGGCCGATGACGTGGCCGACGCCGAGGACCTCGACGAGGACGAGGACATCGCTGAGGAGATCGGCGTCGAGAGCGACGGCGACGAAGAGACCTGACGCCTACCCCGGGGGGCCACCGCGCCCCCCGGACCCCGCCGCGCCGGCCCGCCAGGTCGCGCCGCGTCCTACCCCCCGCGCATCCGGTGCCAGGCCGCCAGCACCGCGTCATAGGGCAGCGCCGGCATCTCCCGCAGCCGCCAGCGCAGGTCGCTGAACCCCGGCCCCGCCACCGCCGCGCGCCCCCCCGCCACCCGCAGCCCGAGCAGCCGCAGCAAAAGCGCGCAGCGCCGCAGGTGATAGCCGGACGAAACGGCGTAAACCGGCCCCCGCCACCCCCGCAGCATCGCCGCCACCGCCCGCGCGGAGGACAGCGTGTCCGTTCCCGTCGGCTCCTCCAGGATCCGCTCCGCCGCGATCCCCCAGTCCCGCAACAACTTCGCCATCACTGCCGACTCCGCCGGCCCGTGCCGCCCCTGGCCGCCCGTCGGCACGAAGACCGCCCCCTCCAGCCCTTCCCCCAACTCCACCGCCGCCGCCACGCGCCGCTGCATCGTCTGGCTCGGCCGCGCATCCGGCCGCACCGCCGCGCCGAAGATCACGATGACAGGCTGCTCGTTCATGCAGCGCTCAACCGCCGAAGTCGGGCGAGGTGTCCTCCCATCCCGACCTTTTTTGCCCCGCGCCCCCAGAGAGGGCGCTGCCCTCTCCGGACCTCACCCGCCAAGGGCCTGAGGCCCCTGGACCCCCGTCTGGCTGTCGCGGAACCTTCCTGATCGTTCAGTCGCCTCGGGTCTACGACCCGAGGCGCACCGGCCGCAAAGCCTCCCAAACTCGAAGAAAAAGATGATGGTGAGGGGTCTGGGGAGAGGAAGAATTCCTTCTTCCTCTCCCCAGCACCACCCGCACCGGCCTTGACCCACCGCGTTGATACCAACACATCCCCGGCATGACACAGCCCGTCCCCTTCGAGACGACCGCCGAGGTCCGGGACGGCTGCCTCTGCCTGCACGCCCAGCGCGCCGCCCGCGCCCTGGCCCGCCGCTTCGATGAGGCGCTGCGCCCCCACGCCCTCACCAACCAGCAGTTCTCGCTGCTCATGTCGCTGAACCGCCCCGAGCCGCCTACCATGGCGCCAGTCGCCCAGCTCCTTGCCATGGACCGCACCACCCTCACCGCCGCCCTCAAGCCGCTGGAGCGCCGCGGCCTCGTCAGCGTCGAGCCCGACGCCAGGGACCGCCGCAACCACCGCCTGCGCCTCACCGAAGCGGGCCACGCCCTCCTGCTCGAAGCCCTCCCGGCCTGGAGGCAAACCCACGCCGATCTCAAGGCCGCCCAGCCCGGGCTCGACATGCCCGGGCTCCGCGCCTCCCTCCGCGCCATCTCCTGACGCCCACCCCGGCTACCGCCCTGGCGCGGCCAGCGTCACCCGGTTCGTCGGCTCCATCGCCCGCCACAGCGCCGCCATGTCCCGCGCCACCTGGGCCGCCGGCGCGCCCCCCGCCTCCACCGCCCGCGCGATCTCGGCCATCGTCGCCCGCCCATCCACGCGCGAGAGAACCGCCGCGGCCAGCGGCGGCACGGGAAGCACCACCCGCAGCCCGTCGAAGGTGATCGCCAGGCTCCCGCCCCGCGCCCCCTTCGCCCAGCTCGCCCCATCCCCCCCGCGCAGCACCGGCACCGCCGAGGGATCCTCCCAATCCGCCCGCACCGCCGCATCCTCGGCCCGCGCGAGATAGGCGATGTGGATTCCCATGTTCCCCGCCAGCGCCTCCGCCAGCGCCGCCCGCTCCACCA
Source organism: Roseomonas aerilata DSM 19363 (assembly GCF_000711725.1). Lineage (GTDB taxonomy): Bacteria > Pseudomonadota > Alphaproteobacteria > Acetobacterales > Acetobacteraceae > Roseomonas > Roseomonas aerilata. The sequence goes on from NZ_JONP01000007.1 coordinate 80,522, forward strand.
TCCCCATCCCGGCCGTCCGCGCCCGCAGCCGCGGGTCCGGCAGCAGGGGGTCCGGGTCGTAGCGCACCGGCTCCACCAGGGTCGAAATCCGCAGCCCCGCCGCCTCCACCAGCGCCGCCAGAGCCGGTACCGTGAAGGCCACGTCCCGCGGATTCAGCAACAGGTCGTACAGCCCCGGATCCCCGCCCCCCTGCGGCAGCGGCAGATGATCGGTGATCCACGGGTTCTTCCGCAGCCAGGCCGTCTCCGGCAGGTGCCGCATCACGCGCTTCGCCACGTCCACCCGCGCCGCCGGAGCCTCGTCCACCGGCGCCAGCATCCGCAGCGCGTCCTGCAACATGTAGACCCCGGTCCGCCCATGCGGCGCATAGACCATGATCCCCATCCCGCCCCCGGGCGCCAGCACGCGCGAAAGCCCCCGCAACCCCGCCAGCGGGTCCGGCAGGTGGTGCAGCACCCCGCAGCAATCGACGTAGTCGAACACCCCCATCTCAGGCAGATCGAGGATCGACCCCTCGACGAACCGGATATTGAGAAGCCCCCGCGCCGCCGCCCGCGCCTCCGCCACCTTGCGCGCCGCCCCCGAGCGATCCAGCCAGACCACCTCCCCCGGCCGCCCCGCCCAGGCCATCTGCTGCGCCAGCATGATCGCCCCGTCCCCGGTCCCGCCCCCGGCCACCAGCGCCCGCATCGGCAACCCCGCCGCCCGTCGCGCCCCGAACACCCAGTGGTCCACCTCCGCCAGATTCGACGGACTCCCCACGATCAGCCGCTTCGCCTCATCCCGCGGATCCCGCGCCGGATAGGGAAGCGCCTCGTACTGCGCGGCAAGCTGGGCATCGGTCTCGTCTGGCATGGCCGCCGGAATAAGGCGCCGCGCGCGGGCTGCCAAATGCCGGTGCCCGCGGCCCTGGGGAGAGGAAGAAAGAATTCTTCCTCTCCCCAGACCCCTCACCATCATCTTTTTCTTCGAGTTTGGGATTTCTGAGCGGCCGGTGCGCCTCGGGTCGTGGACCCGAAGCGACGGCACGCGCAGGAACAGCGCCACGAAAAGCACCAACCCCGGTCACCGGGCCCGCGACATCAGACGGGGAACCAAGGGCCTCATACCAGCAGCCCTGCCAGCTGACGGGTTCCGACCCGAAGCAGTCCTTGCTTCGGTCAAATGCGAATCGCTCGCAAAAGAGCTCGCATAAATCTACAAGACGTGCCCATGGAGAGTGGTCTTGATGGGGCGGCGTTCGCTCGCGATGGTTTTGGCATAATCCGGAATGCGGTTCCGGCACCGCTCGTGCTGGCCCTGCGGGATGCCGTACAACGGGTGCAGGACACTGTGCGAGAGTTACCGGCTGAGTTGCGCGACAGATTGACCTTCGAGCGCGATCTGCCGGCCTCGCGGCGCAATGGCATCGCGGCTCCCGAGGTGGGCGACGCCATCTTCATCCTCGGCGATCCTGTCACCTTCGACGCCTTGTTCTGGGAGGTCCTTCGTCAGCCGGCGATCATTTCGGCAGCGCATATCGCGCTCGGCGTGCAGGACTTAGCTGCCCACTTCATGAATGTTACCATCAAGCATCCGCGCTTCGGCCGCGCCATCGGCTGGCATCGGGATTACCCGAATGGCTACGCCTGCCCAGCATCGTCCTGCTTCGTTCGCGCCATGCTCTGTCTGGATGGCATGTCCGACGCAGGGGGGGTAACCACCTTCATACCCGGTTCCCACCGCCTGGACGACGACGAGGTAAGTCGACACTCGCCTCCGAAGGGCTGGCAGCCTCCGGAGGATGAGACCGTGACGGTGTGCTGCGAGCCGGGCGACTTAGTGCTCATACACCCGAAGGTGCTGCATGGCGGCGGGATGAACACGTCGCCCTCCCCACGTCGGAACATCGTCGTGCAGATAGGCAACGCCGCCGCACCGCTGCGGAGTGTTCCGGACCAGGAGGCGGTGGTCGGCTACCGGCTGAACACTCTCTAAGCACCCAGCGACGACGCTCGGGGGCAGGGAAGAGTCTGCTCCCCACCCACAACGGTCATTCACCGGGTCGCTGGTACCAAGCCCCTGGGGCCCCCGGACGAAGGCTGCGCATTCGCCTCGGACGTCCGGAGAGGGCGGAGCCCTCCCCGGGGCCCGCCGCCGAATCCTCCGCGAAGACGACCACGCATGCACTTCCAGCGGTTGAACAGCGCCCACCAGGGGGACTATCTCCGCCCCCATGATCCGTCCCTTCCTCGCCCTCGCCGCCCTGTTCCTCGCCCTGCCGGCCGTTGCCCAGACGCGCAACGCCGCGCCGGCCGAGAAGCCCGCCCAGGGGAATGCCCAGGGAGCCGCGCAGACGAACGCCGGCCCGCAGCGCCTCGGCACCTTCGGGGAGTGGACGGCCGCCACCCACCAGGAGGGCAGCAGCAAGATCTGCTACGCCTTCACCCGCCCGGACGGCAACGCGAACGCCCTTCTCACCGTCACCCACCGCCCCCAGGGCCGCGACCAGGTCGCGCTCCGCCTCGGCCGCGCCTTCCCGCGCAACGCCGAGGTCACGGTCGATGTCGGCGACAAGGACCTCAACTTCTACACCTCCGGCGACAACGCCTTCGCCCGCGACGGCCGCGCCACCGTCGGCGCCTTCCGCAACGGCCGCGACGCCGTGGCCAAGAGCCCGGCGGCCAACAACCGCAGCTCCACCGACACCTTCTCCCTCCAGGGCTTCAGCGCCGCCTACGACGCGATCTCGCGCGAGTGCCCAGCCGCGGAAGCCCCCGCCAGGCGCCGCCGTTGAACCACATCGCCCCCACCGCCGACCTGCCCGTCGCAGACCTCACCGAGGCCGAGCGCGCGCGCATCCTCGCCAAGGCCGCCATCTTCGCGCCCCCCGCGCAGACGGACGCCCAAGGCCGCCGCGACCTCGTCGGCCTCACGCGCGAGGAACTCGCGGCCGAGATGCTCCTGATCGGTGAGAAGCCCTTCCGCGCGAAGCAGCTCTGGCACTGGATCTACCACCAGGGCACCCGCGACTTCGCGGCCATGTCGAGCATTGCCAAGCCGCTCCAGGCAAAGCTCGCCGAGCGCTTCACCATCGGCCGCCCCGAGATCACGACGGAGCAAACGAGCACCGACGCCACCCGCAAGTGGCTCTTCCGCATGCGCGACGGCCAGCAGGTCGAGACCGTCTACATCCCCGACGACGACCGCGGCGCCGTCTGCATCTCCACCCAGGTCGGCTGCACCCTCTCCTGCCGCTTCTGCCACACCGGCACCCAGAAGCTCGTCCGCAACCTCTCCGCCGCCGAGATCGTCGGCCAGTTCATGGCCGCGCGCGACAGCTACGGCGAATGGCCCACCCCCCAGTCCGAAGCCCCGCGCCTGCTCTCCAACATCGTCGTCATGGGCATGGGCGAACCCCTCTACAACTACGAGGCCACCGCCAAGGCGCTCCGCATCGCCATGGACAACGAGGGCATCGCCCTCTCCCGCCGCCGCATCACCCTCAGCACCTCCGGCGTCGTCCCGATGATGGACCGCGCGGGCGCCGAGCTCGGCGTCAACCTCGCGGTCTCGCTGCACGCCGTCACCAACGAGCTGCGCGACGAGATCGTGCCCCTGAACCGCAAGTACCCCATCGAGGAACTGCTGGCCGCCTGCCACCGCTACCCCGGCGCCAGCAACGCCCGCCGCATCACCTTCGAGTACGTCATGCTCGACGGCATCAACGACAGCGACGCCGAGGCCCGCGAGCTCATCCGCCTCCTCGACGGCCTCCCCGCCAAGATCAACCTCATCCCCTTCAACCCCTGGCCCGGCTCCCCCTACGCCACCAGCAAGCGCGCCCGCATCGAGCGCTTCGCCGCCATCCTCAACGAGGCCGGCCTCTCCTCCCCTGTCCGCCGCCCCCGCGGCCGCGACATCGCCGCCGCCTGCGGCCAGCTCAAGACCGAGAGCGAGCGCGCCCGGAGGGTACCCGGCCCGGTCTGATCCCGACGCATCATGACAGGCCCGTTTCATTGTCGGCTTTTTTGACGATTTTGAGACAAAGCAGGGAAAAGGGCTAAAAAAACAACGATTTCTCCTCCGGCGCGATGATTGCAGTTCCTCCCCCGCGTCGCGCCGCGGGCTCCTCCGCAGGCGACGCCGGCAAAAACAGCCGGTCAAACCCCGGCAGGAGGTCCCCTTGACGACGCGTACCCGTTTCCTCGCTATCGCCGCCACCCTCGGCGCCATGGCTCTCGGCACCCAGGCCCAGGCCGCCATCACCTACGCCGGCAACTTCACCGGCAACGACTGCACCGGCGGCGGCTTCGCGAACTGCTACGCCACCACCACGGGCGTCACCAACGACGCCAGCAGCGGCGGCTCGCCGACGATCTACAAGAGCGAGAACGGCGGCGGCCAGGACTTCGGCCGCTTCTCCAGCATCACGGGCGGCGAGTTCGTGGTGAACTACGCGGGCGGCACCAACACGCTGTCCTTCACCTACACCCCCGGCACGAACGACCCGGAGATCCACTACGTCACCATCAAGCAGGCGAACGGCTACGCGCTGTTCTATGACCTGAGCAGCCCGATCACGAGCGGCACCTTCGCCCTCTCGACCTACTTCCCGAACAACCCGGGCTACTCGCACATCACCTTCTACGACACCGGCTCGACCCCGACGACGCCGACCACGCCGGTGCCCGAGCCCGCCTCCCTCGCCCTCTTCGGCGCGGGCCTCCTCGGCCTCGGCGCGGTCCGCCGCCGCAAGAAGGCCTGAGCCGCCGGCAACCTCGGGGGGAGGAAGAAGGAATTCTTCCTCCCCCAACATCGTCTGCCATCCGGTGGAATGCTCCGCGCCCAGCGCGTCCCGAACCACCGACCGGGGGCAACGGCATGGGCAGAGGCGCGGGGCGTGCGACAGGCCGACCCTGAACAAGGAGGCGCGGCCAGCGGCCGAACCTGCCCGCGCCGCAGGCCAAGCTCGCCCGCGCCGCAGGCCAAGTCCGGAGATCGCGGGCGCCTTGAGGCACCTCGCCATGGGATCTCAGCGGCGGTCTGACAGAGTTGTTACAGGCAACACGGAAGCCTGCACTATCAATACTGTCTCATATTGTAGAAACACCTGTGCAACACGAGACGTCGGGGCAAGCCGGCTGCCAAATCGTGCGCCACCGGACGGAATCAAGATTTTGAGACGGATCAGGCTGGCCGGCTCGCTTCGATCACTTCTGGAACCTCATCCCGGGCTCTTGTCGGTCGCCAAGCGCGTCGGCGCCGAAGGGGCTCGGATCCGGCACTCGATCGCGGAGCGTGCCCCTTCCACGATCCGCCCAAGGCCGCGTCAGCTTACAATGGCCATCACGGCACATTGCAACCTGCGCTGCAGGGGATGCCGCTACGGCCGGGACTTCATGCAGGGCGAGCAGCTCTCCCTCGAGACGGTGCAGCAGGTCCTCGACGACGCGGCGGAGGGCGGCGTCGAGCGTGTCCGCTTCTACGGTGGCGAGCCACTCCTGCATCGCGACCTGCCAGCCATGGTCCGGCACGCCCGCGGGCAGGGACTGCGCCCCTACGTCACGACGAACGGCACGCATCTCGGCCGGAAGATCAAGCCGCTCTACGACGCCGGCCTGCGGCTCGCCACGGTCGGCTTCTACGGCATCGAGGAGCGCTACGACGACTACACGGGGCGCAAGGGGCACTTCCAACGGCTCGATGAAAGCCTGGCGGCGGTTCGTGACGCCTACGGAAAGGATTTCGAACTTCAGCTCAACTACGTCCTCATCCGGGAAACGTGCAACGTCGCCGACCTGGAACTCGCCTGGGCCTTCGCGACGAAGCACGACATGTATTTTCATGTCGACCTGGCCAACTACTCGGCCCCGTTCTTCGTCCAGACCGCCGAGGCGGATCTGCAACTCAGGCCCGACGACCTCCCCCGCGTGCAGGAGGTCACGCGCGCGATGCTGGCCCTCAAGCGGGCCGAGCCGGCGCGCTTCCTCCACTCCGTCGAGTTCCTCCGCTCGGTGCCGGACTGGCTCCTGAAGGGGCCTGGCATGAGGGTTCCCTGCGACGCCTACGAACTTCTCTGGATCGGGGCGGACGGAACACTGCAGCTCTGCGACGTGGCGCTCCCGCTTGGGAACGTGAACCGGCAGCGCCTGCGCGACATCCTCTTCTCGAGGGAGCACCGGCAGGCCGCCCGGGACGGGTTCCAGCTGAACTGCCCGAACTGCACCTGCAAGGTCGAGACCCGAATCCAGAAGCACGCGGCCTCCGTGCGCCGCTACGCGAAGCCGCTTGAGGGGGAGAGCGCGTAGATGCCCAGCGATGTGGGTGCGACTCCCTTGCCCCGCCACAACCTGCGGCGCGCGGCCGACGGCGTGCGGGAGGTGCTGCGATCGGCCGCCGCGTCCAAGCCAGGCCTGAAGCGGGTGCTCCGCCAGGCCGAGCAGAACATGGAACTGGTCGAGCACACCGTCGCAGGGGTGATCCCCTCGATCATCCAGCCTCGCCCCCGCCGGATCACGGTGGCCGTCACGGCCCACTGCAACCTCCGCTGCACGGGTTGCCGCTACGGGCGGGACTTCATGACCGGCGAGCAGCTCAGCCTGGCCGAGGTTCGCGGCGTGCTCGACGACGCCAAGTGGGCGGGGGTGGAGCTGGTCCGCCTCTACGGCGGGGAGCCGCTCCTGCATCGGGATCTGCCGGAGATGGTGCGGCACTCCGTCGGGCTCGGGCTGGCCACCTACGTGACCACCAACGGAACGCTTCTGCGCCAGAAGGTGGACGCCCTGTTCGAGGCAGGGCTCCGGAACATCACGATCGGCTTCTACGGAACCGGCGAGGCCTACGACACCTACGTGAATCGCCGTGAGCGGTTCGCCCGGCTGGAGGAAGGCCTCGCCTACGCGCGGGCGAGGTACGGGTCCGCGCTGTCGCTGCAGCTGAACTACCTCATCATGCGCCCGAGCTGCTCGCTCGAGGCGGTCGCCGACGCCTGGACCTTCGCCGAGCGCTTCGACATGAGCTTCCACACGGACCTGATCCACTACTCGCTCCCGTACTTCACCGACCCGGAAGAAGGGGAGCTGCACTTCAGGCCGGACGACGAGCCGAGGATCCGGGAAGTCACCGACGCACTCAGCCGGCTCAAGCAGAACCATCCGCACCGCATGCGGGAGAGCCTCGCGAGCATCCGCTCCATCCCGGACTGGCTGCTGAAGGGCCCGGACATGCGCGTGCCCTGCGACGTGAAGAACCTCCTCTGGGTCGGAGCGGACGGATCGGTTCAGCTCTGCTACGTCACGTTCAAGCTCGGCAACATCCGGCAGGGAGGGCTGCGGGCCATGCTCTTCGGAGAGGAACACCGCCAGGCCGCGCGCGACGCCTTCCAGCTCAACTGCCCGAACTGCCACTGCGAGCGCGACGGGCGGATCCAGAAGCACCTTCCGAGCCGGATCCGCTACGGCGGCCTCACACCGCGTCCGCCGGCCTAGCGGGTCGGGCGCCGGCATAGAGCGCGGCATAGGCCGACCACTCCGCCTCGAAGGAGAAGCGCGCCGCCCGGGCGCATGCCGCGGCCCCGAGGCCGGCCCGCCGCCGGGGATCGCGGGCCAGGCTCCCGATCGCCCGCGCCAGGGCGTCCGGCCGCAGCGGGGGCACGATCAGGCCAGCCGCTCCGCCACCGACGATGTGGGGCATCCCGCCGACCTCCGTGACGATCGGCGGGACGCCGCAGGCCATCGCCTCGAGAAGCGCCAAGGGGGCCGCCTCGTGCGAGGAGCAAAGGACGAAAAGGTCCAGGCTGCGCAGCAGGGCTGGAATGTCGGCGGTCTCCCGAACGAACCGGACACTGGATAGATCCCCGGCCTGGCGCCGGATTTCCTCCTCGAGCCCGCCCTGTCCCACGAGCACGAAAGCGACCTCCGGAGCCTCCTCGCGGAGCAGCGCTGCGGCGCGGATAAGGTCGGCATGCCTCTTGATGGGGTCGAAGCGCGCCACGTGGCCCACGAGGACGCTCGCGTCACCCAGTCCCAACCGGTGGCGCCAGTTCCCGGCCGGCCCGTGCGGGGAATAGCGGTCGAGTTCGACGCCGTTCCAGACCGTCCGGCAGGTGCTGAGCCAGCCCGTGTCGATGAGGCGCCGCGACAGTTCCTCCGACACGGCCACCGTCGTCGCGCCGCCTGCCGCCAGCCGCGTCAGGGCGCGCGCGGCGCGTGACGCATGGGTCGGCCAGGTATGGAAGGTCGCGACCACGCGCGGTCCCCTCGGGATCCGGAGCCTGGAGGCGAGAACCGCGTAGAAAAGGGCCGTGTCGTTGTGTGCGTGCACGACATCGGCCGACATGTCCCGCAGAAGGCGAGCGAGCCGGCCTGCAAACCGGAAGTCCAGTCCGCTCCCCCGCTTGAGGAAGCGGACCGGTACATCGCCAGGGTCGAAGTCGACCTCGGACGACCGGAAGGGGGTGTCGAACAGGACAAGCCCGTGCCGCTGGCCGACGCGGTTTCCATGCCTCGCCAGCCTCAGGGCGGCACGCTCCTTGCCGCCGATCTCCAGGCCGCTCAGGAGGTGCACGACGTGGAGCATGGGACCGTATACCGCGCGAACGGTCAGGCTCGCAGATCCGGACCCTCGGCGAAAGCGGGTGGGCGGACCGATCGACGGGACGACGCCCGCCGCTCGGGGAGGCCGCTCCAGGCCGAAGGCGGCCACCTTCCAGGACGACCCGCATCGGGCCCCTTCCGGGCGCGGGGCGAAGGCCGCGCGTCGACCCGGGGCGCCGGAAGGACCATGCCCTCCGCCGAAGCCGCCGTCCCCACCGCTTGCCGCCAAGGCCTCCCCTGGCAAATGAGAATAAGTCGCACTATAAGGCGCTCCAGCGAAGCGCCGGCCCTGCCGGACGCCCCTCCCGGAGACGAGACATGCGCCGCCTGCCACCCCCGCGCGCCATCGGCCTGCTGGCCTGCCTCGCGGGCACCGCGGCCCTGCCCGCCGGCGCGCCCCGGGCCCAGGAAGCCTCCCCCGTCGCCGTCCCCGAGGTGGACGTCACCGGCAACGCCGAGCGCGCCCTCGATCCCCTCCGCGGCTTCGTCGCCCGCCAGCAGATCACCGGCACCAAGACCGACACGCCGCTGATCGAGAACCCGCAATCCATCTCCGTCGTCCCGCGGGATCAGATCGACGCCCGCCAGGCCCAGACCCTCGGCGAGGCCCTCCGCTACTCCGCCGGCGTCCGCGTCGAGAACTACGGCACCGACAGCCGCACCGACTGGTTCCAGCTCCGCGGCTTCAACGCCCAGGACGTCGGCATCTTCCTCAACGGCCTCCGCTACAACGCGGGCTACGCCGGCAACGTCTACGAGACCTACGGCCTCGAGCGCTACGAGATCCTCCGCGGCCCCACCTCCGTCCTCTACGGCCAGATCGCGCCCGGCGGCCTCGTGAACCAGGTCAGCCGCCGCCCCACCGACACGCCCCAGGGCGAGGTCCGCCTCACCGCCGGCAGCTACGGCCGCACCCAGGCCCAGGGCACCACCAGCGGCCCGCTCACGGCCGACGGCACCTGGTCCTACAGCCTCACCGCCCTCGGCCGCGCCAGCCAGACGCCGGTCGACGGGATGCGCGACGACCGCGTCTTCGTCGCCCCCGCCCTCACCTGGCGGCCAGACCCGAACACCTCGCTCACCGTCCTCGGCTACTACCAGCACGACGAAACCTCGGGGAACCAGTTCCTCCCCTATGACGGCACCGTCCGCCCCACCCCCTACGGCCGCATCGGCCGCAACCGCTTCACCGGCGAGCCCGACTTCGACCGCTACGACCGCACGCAATACGGCCTCGGCTACGAGTTCTCCCACCGCTTCAACAACGTCTTCTCGTTCCAGCAGAACCTGCGCTACGCCCACACCGGCATCGACTGGCAGCAGGTCTACGGCAACGGCCTGGATACCGACCGCCGCACGTTGAAGCGCATCGGCTACGCCGCCGACATCGACGTCAACACCTTCCACGTGGACAACCAGCTCCGCGCCGACTTCAACACCGGCCCCGTCTCCCACACCGTCCTGGCCGGCTTCGACTACAGCCAGGTCGCCTACCGCAACAACCAGTCCTTCGCCAACGCCGCCGGCCTCGACGTCTTGTCGCCCTCCTACGGCGCCGCCCTCCCCACCCTCTCGCCCTTCAACTTCACCCGCCAGAACACCACCCAGTACGGCCTCTACCTGCAGGACCAGATCCGCATCGACCGCCTGATCCTCATCGCCGGCCTCCGCCAGGACTACGCGCGGGCGGACACGCTCAACCGGCTGGACGGCAGCAACTCCTACCAGAACGACGACGCCTTCACCTGGCGCGCCGGCGCCCTCTACCTCTTCGACAACGGCCTCGCCCCCTACCTCTCCTACGCCCGCTCCTTCCAGCCGCAGATCGGCACCGACCTCCGCGGCAACACCTACGACCCCCTCCGCGGCGAGCAGTACGAGGCCGGCATCAAGTTCCAGCCCGTGGGGCTACGCAGCTTCGTCCAGGCCAGCGCCTTCCACCTCACCCAGCGCAACAGCCTGACACCCGACCCCGCCAGCACCTTCAACAACATCGCCACCGGCCAGATCCGCGTCCGCGGCCTCGAACTCGAGGCGGTCGCCGAACTCGGCGCCGGCATCACCCTCACCGGCTCCTACACCTACCTCGACCCCGAGATCACCCGCAGCACCGTCGCCGACGAACTCGGCAACCGCCCCGTCGGCGTCCCCCGCAACACCGCCGGCCTCTACGCCGAGTACACCTTCGTGACCGCCCCCAAGCCCCTCTCCGGCCTCACCCTCGGCCTCGGCACCCGCTACCTCGGCAACACCACCACGGCGAACGCGAACTACAACGTCGTCCCCTCCACCGTCCTCTTCGACGCCACCGTCCGCTACGACCTCGCCGCCCTCTCCGAGCGCATGCAGGGCCTCACCCTCGCCGTGAACGCCAGCAACCTCGCCGACACCCGCTACGTCAGCCGCTGCACGAGCGACACCGCCTGCTTCTACGGCAACCGCCTCAACGTCCTCGGCAGCGTCGCCTACCGCTGGTAAGCCCGAAAGGACCCCCCATGCGCCCGATCCTCACCCTCCTCCACCGCTGGATCGGGCTCGCCACCGCCGCCTTCCTCTTCCTCGCGGGCGCGACCGGCGCGGTCATCTCCTGGGACCACGAGCTCGACGACTGGCTCAACCCCCACCTCACCACCGCCCGAACCACCGGCCCCGCCCGCCCTTCCCTCGAACTCGCCGCCGAGGCCGAGGCCCGCGATCCCCGCGCCTGGGTCACCTACGTCCCGCTGGCCCCCGAACCCGGCGAATCCCTCGCCCTCTTCGTCGAACCCCGCGTGAACCCCGAAACCGGCCGCCTCTACGACCTCGGCTACAACCAGATCTTCCTCGACCCCGCCACCAGCACCGAACTCGGCCGCCGCGAATGGGGCCGCGCCTGGCCCATCACCACCGAAACCCTCGTCTCCTTCCTCTATAAACTCCACTACACCCTCCACATCCCCACCCTCTGGGGCACGGACCGCATCGGCTACTGGCTCATGGGCGCCATCGCCCTCCTCTGGACGGTGGACTGCTTCATCGGCCTCGCCCTCACCCTCCCGCGCCGGCAAACCCCGAACCGCCCCGGCCCGAACCACTCCGGCCCCGCCACACCCCCGCGCGGCTTCCTCGCCCGCTGGGCCCCCGCCTGGCGCATCAAGCGCGGCGCCAGCCCCTACCGCCTCAACCTCGACATCCACCGCGCCTTCAGCCTGTGGACCTGGGCCCTCCTCCTGGTCCTCGCCTTCACCGGCGTCTCGCTCAACCTCTACCGCGAGCTCTTCTACCCCCTGATGTCCACCGTCTCGACCGTCACCCCCCCCCCCTTCGACACCCGCCCCCTCTCGCCCCCCGACGCCCCCATCACCCCCGCCATCCCCATGACCGAGGCCCTCGCCCTCGGCAGGGCCGAAGCCACCCGCCGCGGCTGGACCACCCCCCCCGGCGCGGTTTTCTACGCCGCCCGCTACGGCCTTTATAACGTGCGCTTCTTCGCCCCCGGCGACGACCACGGCGCCGCCGGCGTCGGCCCCGCCGAACTCTACCTCGACAGCACGGACGGCCGCGTCCTCGGCCAGCGCCAGCCCTGGAAGGGAACGGCCGCCGACATCTTCGTCCAGGCCCAGTTCCCCCTCCACTCCGGCCGCATCCTCGGCCTCCCCGGCCGCATCGCCATCTCCATCATGGGCGTCATCACCGCCATCCTCTCCGCCACCGGCGTCATCATCTGGTGGAAGAAGCGCGCCGCCCGCCTGAGCGCCCACCGCAAGCGCACCACCCCGGCCGCCGAACCGGACCGCCCCCGCCACCTCCCGGCCTGACCACCCCGCGAAACAACCCCCCGCCTCCCCCGTTCACGCTCCGCCCCCCCAAGCCGGAGCCCGAATGGCCGAAACCCGCTTCGTCGCCATGGCGATCGTCGCCGTCGGCCTCCTCCTCGCCCTCGCCCGCCTCACGAAAACCCCGCCCTCCATCATCCTCTTCACCGGCGGTCTCGCCTCCGTCCTCCTCCCCGGCCCACTTCCCCACCTCCGCGTGGACCCCCTCGTCGTCCTCGGCCTCATCCTCCCCCCACTCCTCTACGCGGCCATCACTAACCTCCCCGCCAGCCTCCTCCACCGCGCCGCCATCCGCGGCGTCCTCGGCGGGGCGCTCTGGACCCTCGCCCTCACCGCCACCACCGGCTACGCGGCACACCTCCTCCTCCCCGGCCTCGACCCCGTCGCCTGCATGGCCATCGGCGTCGCCGCCGCCATCGCCGAACCCCGCGTCCTCGTCGAAACCGGCCTCGACAAGAAGATGCCCCCCGCCATCAGCGAATCCCTCTCCGCCCAACTCGTCTCCGCCCCCCTCCTCGGCGTCTCCCTCTCCATCTTCACGGCAAAGCAGGTCGGCGGCCCCTTCCCCGGCCTCCCCGCCGGCATCGCCCTCGGCTTCGCCATGGCCGCCCTCCGCCGCCGCCTGGACAACCCCCGCACCGAAACCGCCCTCTCGCTGGCCACCCCCTTCGCCGCCTGCATGATCGGCGAACTCATCGGCACCTCGCCCATCGCCCCCCTCATCGGCGCCGGCGTCACCATGGCCTACATCCACACGAACGAGCGCACGGGGGAGAGCATCGCCTCCCCCGAATCCCACCAGCTCACGAACGACCTCTGGCGCGCCCTCGACGCCATCCTCACCGGCACCCTCTTCTTCCTCATGGGCCGCGCCCTGCCCGAAGCCCTCGCCGGCGCCCGCAGCCTCCCCTGGACCACCCTCGCCACCGCCGCGATCGCCCTCATGGCCCTCTGCTGGGCCGTCCAGTTCGCCCTCTCCTGGGCCGCCCTGGCCCACCCCAACTCGCCCCCCATCCCCCGCGCGGACGGCGGCCGCGTCCCCCCCTGGCAGGGCGCCGCCCTCATGGCCGGCGGCGCCGGCCGCAACGTCGTCGCCCTCGCGGTGGCCCTCGCCATCCCCGCCACCCTCCCGAACGGAGACCCCTACCTCCCGCGGGACGCGGTGGTGGCGGTCGTCGCCCTCATGGTCGTGGCCTCGGCCGGCCTCCAATGGGCGGGCGTCCCCGGCCTCGTCCGCTGGGTCCGCCCCGGCAAGCACGATCCCACCGCCGAAAGCGCCTGACCCCAACCACGACAAATCCCGCCGCGCCCCCACAGGGAACCCGGCGCCCCATCACCCCACCCGGCCGGCACCACCACGGCACCGGCCAGGAGGGAACCAACCCCTCACCCCAACCGGCGCCCTCGCCGCATCCCAACCCCGGCAAGCCCCGCCATCCCCACCAGCAGCAGCCCGAGCGAGGCCGGCTCCGGCACCGCCACCGTCGCGGGCACGATCTGCCCCCGGACCTCGCCCCCGGGGAACTGAACCGTGTGGAAGTTGATGTAGGAAAGCCCGCCCAGGATATTCGAAAGCTGCACCGTCAGCGTCGTGTTGTTCCCCTCCGGCGCATCCCACTTCCCGCTGATCGTTCCCCCAACCCCACTGGCGAACGGTGTGACCACCACGTCATTCGGGTTGGTGTCGTTGAACGGCGCCCCGAAAAATCCCCAGACCACCGGCCCATTCACGCCCGGAGGCCCCGGCGCATGGAGATGCGCCACCGTCAGGTTGTCGTTCGCATCAACCGTCTGGCTGCCGGTGAAATCGATGTTGTTGACCGTCGCGGTCATCGTCATCGCCGTCTGCGCGTCGTTCAGCACGAAACTGGCCGTCCCGAACGAGGCCGGCCGCGCCGCCCCCGTGCTGAGCGTCGGCACCGCCGGCGGATTCTCCTGCGAATTCGTCAGATTGGCCGTGAGGATAACGGCGGCATGACCACTCCCGGCCCCCAGCAGGGCCAGCGGCAAGGCGGCGAGAAAGGCACGAAGGCGCATGGTCGGTTTTCCTTCCCTGGCAACGTTGCTTGCTCTTGTGTGGATCTTCTCCGGAACGCCGTCCTGAACCGGCCCATTCCGGACGATAATGCTTAGCGGCCGATCAGTTCTGTCAGGTGACACAGTCCCGCGACCACGGCGATCGTCGCCCTTATGGTCGTGGCCTCGGCCGGCCTCCAATGGGCGGGCGTGTCGGGGCTGGTGCGGTGGGTGCGGCCGGGAAAAGCCGGCTGATCCGGGGCCGGCGCGGGCGACTCGTGGGAGGCGCCGCCTCCCACACCCTCCGCCGGGGACTTTTGGTCCCCGGACCCCTTTTTTATCCGTGTACATGAGAAACGATGAACGTAGCGCAGTGCATGAGCTTGGTATGCAAAGGGAAAATGCGGACGCATAATTGCTGTGCAGGATCGATTCGCCACGAGGCTCGTTGATGAAGACTTTTTTGCACGGACTCGCTTTGAAAAACTATGGAGGTATCGGTCCTGACAGGCAAGAATTGCATCCATTAAAGGACATGAATTTTTTTATTGGGGCTAACAATTCCGGAAAGTCGACGGTCCTTAACTTTGTACAAAAGCATCTAAGTGAGTTTGATCTACGTTTCAGCGGGTTGGCCAAAAGACAAATATCAACGCTGGAAAGATATGATCGAGCGTCTGCAAGCCAAGTTGAAGTTCAACTCGCTCTCTCAGCAAAAACATTCAAGGAAAATATCTTTGAGGAGATGTCTGTTGGTCCGGAAATAAGAAAGCCGGTAGAGTTACTGATCGACAAAATCACTGAACAAAATGTGGTTTGGCTAGATCTTGGTTTTTTCGGCGATAGCAAAATAAAACTGAGAGATTTCGCCGAGGACGATGATTTAATACCTTTGCGGGGGATTATGCAGGAATGGACGTGGCAAGCTGTTTGGAGCGCTCTGACAGGTGTGGGTGGCGGATCACCTGTAACTTGGATGAAAGGCAGTTTGGAGGTCTTGCTTAATCGACAAAAACTAGTATTGCCAAAAACTTTCATTATTCCAGCCATAAGGCAAATTGGTAGAGCAGGAGAGCAGTTTGGAGACTTCAGCGGCTCTGGACTAATTGATCGGCTTGCCGAGGTACAAAGCCCGGATTATGACAAAGAGCATGAGCGAGAATTATTTTTTAAAATAAATGAGTTTTTGCGTTATGTAACGGGCAAAGCCTCAGCCCGCATTGAAGTGCCAAACAATAGAGAACACATTCTAGTACACATGGACGGTAGGATTCTGCCGCTTCGAGTTCTCGGAACTGGTATCCATGAAGTGATCATGTTAGCAGCTTTTTGTACGCTAACCGAGCAAAGCATTATTTGTATAGAAGAGCCAGAGATACATCTGCACCCGCTACTTCAAAGAAAACTTATAAAATATATTAGGGAAAACACGAACAATCAGTATTTGATTGCCACCCATTCTGCTAGCTTTATTGATACGCCGGACGCGGCGATATTTCACGTGTCACACAATGGGCGTCAGACTACTCTGAGGGAGTCCATTCTCAGGAAGCAGCGCTACGACATATGTGTTGACCTTGGGTATAAAGCCTCTGACATTATCCAGGCCAATGTTGTCATCTGGGTGGAAGGACCTTCTGATCGGATCTATCTTAACCACTGGATCCAAGGCAAGCGCAATGACTTTGTTGAAGGTATTCATTACTCGATAATGTTTTATGGGGGGCGTCTTCTGAGTCATTTATCAGCTGCGGACGAAGTTAGGGATTTCATCTCGCTCAAGTCTTTAAATAGAAACATTGCCATAGTGATAGATAGCGACAAAACTTCCAAGTCCACACCCGTGAATGCTACAAAGAAGCGCGTTGCCGCGGAATTGGCCACAGGAGATGCTGTCGCTTGGGTTACGAAGGGTCGAGAAATAGAGAACTATGTGGATCCGACACTACTACAGGCGTGTGTCAGAGCAGTTTACTCGGCAAGGTATATCAAGGCTGGAAAAACAGGACTGTATGACCACGCTTTGTACTTCGAGTCGGCGTCTACTAAGCGCGGTGGAGGCGCCTTCGTCGAAACAAGCGTCGATAAAGTAAGAATAGCACGTGAAGTTTGTTCATACCCGGCGGACTATAGCCCCCTCGATCTGTCGAAGAAAATAGATGAGATTATTGGCTTGATCATTAAATCAAATAGATAAGATTTCTTTAGCTTTCCCATACGTACTTAGGCGCGTTTCGACGCGATGCTCGTAAGTCAAGCTCGCACTTGACGCAAGGACTAAATTCCTTTAGCGGTGCCTCCCCACCCCGTGCGGAGGCGCCCCCCATGTCCCGCCTCGCCCCACCCCGCCCCTGGACACCCCTCTCCGACGACGCCTGGCTCGCCCTGGCCTCCTACGTCCTCCCCCGCGCGCCCCAGGGCCGCCGCATCGCCGATCTCCGCGCCCGCATGGACGCCATCTTCCACCTCGCCTCCACCCCCGGCGATCCCTGGCGCGCCCTACCCGCCCACCACGGCAACCCCGATACCGTCGCCCGCTTCTTCCGCCGCCTCACCCACGCCGGCCTCTGGCACCGCCTGCTCGAAGCCCTCGCCAAAGCCCCCGCCAACCACCCCCTCCGATCCATCGAGCACGCCATCTGCCGCGCCACCCGCCGCGCGGCCCGCATCGGCGGCATGCCCCTTCTCCTCCTCATTCGCCAACTCGGCCTCCGCTCCGCCCTCAACGGCCCCCCCTGGCTCCTCCCCGATCCCCTTTTGTCCGAAACCCTCGCCCGCCTCCCGCTCCCCCGCCTCGAACCCACCCCCGCCAGCATCGAAGCCCTCCGCACCCACCTGAAATCCCGCGAAGCCCTCTCCAAAGCCGCCCTCGGCCGCCGCCACATGCCCCGCACCGTCCGCTGGGCCTGGCCCTGATGCCCCCCAGCCCCCGCCCAATCCCCAAAAACCCCGCGCCACACCACACCGCGCGAACCGCGCCTCCCCAAACCCCACCTTGCCGCCGCCGCCGCGCTGCGGCACATCCGGGCCACCAACGAACGCCCGCGCCGGGCGCGCACCACGCGCCACCCCGCCGCGCCCGCGTCGAAGCACAAGGCAGGGCCACCGCCCGCCCGAACCCCGGAAGGTTCCCCCTGATGTCCGTGAAAGACGTGAAGAAGGTCGTCCTCGCCTACTCCGGCGGCCTCGACACCTCCGTCATCCTCAAGTGGCTGCAAACCACCTACGGCGCCGAGGTCGTCACCTTCACCGCCGACCTCGGCCAGGGCGAGGAACTCGGCCCCGCCCGCGAGAAAGCCCGCCTCCTCGGCATCAAGGAGGAGAACATCCACATGGAAGACCTGCGGGAGGAATTCACCCGCGACTTCGTCTTCCCCATGTTCCGCATGAACGCCCAGTACGAGGGCTGCTATCTCCTCGGCACCTCCATCGCCCGCCCCCTCATCAGCAAGCGCCAGATCGAGATCGCCGAGAAAGTCGGCGCCGACGCCGTCAGCCACGGCGCGACAGGCAAGGGCAACGACCAGGTCCGCTTCGAGATCGCCTACTACGCCCTCAAGCCCGACGTGAAGGTCATCGCCCCCTGGCGCGAGTGGGACCTCACCTCCCGCACCCGCCTCCTCGAATTCGCCGAGGCCCACCAGATCCCCATCGCCAAGGACAAGCGCGGTGAAGCCCCCTTCAGCGTCGACGCCAACCTCCTCCACAGCAGCAGCGAGGGCAAAATCCTCGAGGAGCCCTGGGACGAGCCCCCCGAGCTCGTCTGGCAGCGCACCACCAGCCCCATGGACGCCCCCGACCGCGTCACCGAGATCACCATCGAGTTCGAGCGCGGCGACGCGGTGGCCATCAACAACGAGCGCCTCTCCCCCGCCACCCTCCTCACGAGGCTCAACGCCCTCGGCAAGGAGAACGGCATCGGCCGCCTCGACCTCGTGGAGAACCGCTTCGTCGGCATGAAGTCCCGCGGCGCCTACGAAACCCCGGGCGGCACCATCCTCCACACCGCCCACCGCGCCATCGAGAGCATCACGCTGGACCGCGAGGCCGCCCACCTCAAGGACAGCCTCATGCCCCGCTACGCGGAGCTCATCTACAACGGCTTCTGGTTCTCCCCGGAGCGCCGCATGCTCCAGGCCATGGCCGACGCCTCCCAGGCATCCGTCACCGGCGAGGTCCGCCTCAAGCTCTACAAGGGCAACGCCATCGTCACCGGCCGCCGCAGCCCCAACAGCCTCTACAGCATGAAGCACGTCACCTTCGAGGACGACCAGGGCGCCTACGACCAGTTCGACGCGCAAGGCTTCATCAAGCTCAACGCCCTGCGCCTCCGCCTCGGCGCCATGGCCGGCCGGCGTGGCGGCGCCCTCTAGCGCCGCCTCCCACCGCGCGCGGGGAGAAGCCCCCGCGCGCTCACCCTCCGCCCAAACGCACGCAAGCCCTCGGCCGCCCCGGCAACCAGCAGGGCCAGCCCAGCCCCACCCGCGGCACCAGTGCCACCGTTCCCTCCGCCAACCCTTCCACCGGTGGCACAAAATCTCGCCGCAGCGCCAGCACCCGCACCCCTTGCGGCACCGGCCAAAGCCGCATGTCCAGCACGTTGCGAAGCTCCCCCGCCGCGTCCCGGTGCACGACGCTCATGTCGAAGTAGCTCTCGGCCATCCCCGGCACCGGCCCCGCCACCTGCAGCCCCCGCCAGGTCGCCTCCCCCCGCGCCTGCGCCGGCATGATCCGCACCGAGAGCACCAGCAGGATCGCCACCGAGGCCACCGCCGGCAGCACCCGCCCGCCCCGCCACCGCACCACCTGCACCAGCCCCACCCAGGCCAGCAGCGCGAAGCCCGGCATCATCCACTTGAAGTAGTGGACATTCAGATAGCGCCAGAGCCCCGTCGGCAGCAGGTCCACATAGGCCGTGTAGAAGGCGAGATGCGCGAGCATCGCCGCGGCGAGCACCGCCAGCACCGCGCCCCGCGTCACCGCGAAGGGCAGCAGGACGAGCGCCAGCCCGATCCAGGGATGCCGCGCCATCAGCCCCTGCCCATCCCCCCACCAGGGCTGTGGCGCGACCAGCAGCGCGAAGGCCTTCCACCCGAAGGCGTGGAAGGACAGCCCCACCTTCCCCGACCACTCCATGTAGGGGGAGGGCCCTGCCCCGTGGATGAGGAGGTGCAGCACGAGCCCCGCCGCCGCCACGGTCAGGCCCCCCGCCGCCACCCCGGCCACCGTCCGCCACGGCAGCGCCCGCCGCAACCAGGCCTCATGCAGCGCCACGCCGGCGAGGATGATCAGCGCGGGCAGCATGTCGCTCGGTCGGAACAGCCCGACGAGGGCCGCCACGGCGCCCATGGCCAGCGGCATCCGGCGCCCCGCCATGTGCCCCGCCGCCAGCAGCAACAGCACCCAGAGCGCCGCGCTGGCGGGGGAGGTGTTCCAGGGCACGGTCCAGCAGCGGAGCAGCAGGCTGTCCGCCGCCGCGCTGCCGAGGAAGAGCGCCGCCGCCGTCCAGGCGCCCACCCCGACGCGCCCCGCGAAGCCGAGGAAGGCAAGGCCTGTCAGCAGCAGGGCCGCGAGGTTCACGGGGAAGAAGGGATGGTCGGGCAGCAGCCGCGCGAAGGGCGCGCCGAGCAGGGCGTAGCCCATCGGATACCAGTGCCGCGCGGAGGAGAGATCGCCCTCCGCGAAGCCCCTGGCGGAGGCGAGGTAGTGCTCCTGGTCCCACCAGCCCCACCAGCCCTCCGGCGTTTCGTTGCCGGGCATGGCCGGGTCGTTCAGATAGGCAGGCACGTACAGCAGCGTCAGCAGTATGAGCAGGACCGCCGCCGGCGCGCGCCGGTCGCGGAGAAGGGCAGGGGGTCGAAGCATGAGCGATGGTTGCCACAGGAGCCCCGCGGCCACAGCCCCCGCCCTCTACATTCCCCCCGCCTTCCGGGAGGAGGACCCGGCGGTGTTGCGCGGCCTGATCGCGGCCTCCCGCCTCGCGATCCTGACGAGCAACGGGCCAGAGGGCGTGCCGCTGGTGACGCCGCTGCCGCTGGTGCTCGACGGCGACCACCTCCTCGGGCACCTGGCGCGGGCCAACCCGCACTGGCAGGCGCTGGCCGCCGCGCCGCGGGCGCTCGCGGTCTTCATGGGGGCCGAAGCCTATGTCTCGCCGGGCTTCTACCCCTCGAAGGCGGAGCACGGGCGGGTGGTGCCGACCTGGAACTACGAGGCGGTGACGGTGGAGGGCGCGGTCGAGGTCTTCGAGGATCCGGCCCGGCTGCTCGACGCCGTCTCCCGCCTGACCGGGCGGCACGAGGAGGGGCGGGCGGAGCCCTGGGCGGTGACCGACGCGCCGGCCGCCTTCACCGCGGCGCAGCTGAAGGGGATCGTCGGCATCCGCCTCCTGATCGAGCGGGTGCTGGGCAAGCGCAAGCTCTCGCAGAACCGCTCGGCGCCGGACCGGGAAGGCGTGCGCGAGGGCCTGGCCGCGAGCGCCGACCCGCGCGACCGGGCCGCGGCAGAGGCGATGGACCGCGGCTGACGGAGCCGGGCTGCGCGGCGGGCACGCCGCAGGGCTTGGCGGGTTCGCCGCGGGGCATGGGCGCCATGCGGCCCCCCTCCTGTCGCGTCGGCCTCCCGGCAGGTAAGGGTAGCCGGACAGGAGGGCCCCCATGATCCAGCGACCGAACCGTGCGGGGCTGATCGCGGCGCTCGACACCGACAGCGCCGAGCGGGCCGAGGAACTGGCGGCGGCGCTCGCGCCGCATGTCGGCCTGCTGAAGCTCGGCCTCGAGTTCTTCGTGGCCCAGGGGTCGGCGGCGGTGGCGCGGGTGACGCGGCACCGGCCGGTGTTCCTCGACCTCAAGTTCCACGACATCCCGAACACGGTGGCCGGCGCGGTGCGCTCGGCCTGCGCGCTGGGGCCGGCCATGCTGACGATCCATGCGGGCGGCGGGCCGGCGATGGTGGCGGCGGCGCGGGAGGCGGCGGAGGGATTCGGCGCGGCGCGTCCGGCGATCCTGGCAGTGACGGTGCTGACGAGCATGGACGCGGCGGCGCTGGCGGCCACGGGGGTTTCGGGCGGCCCCTCGCAGCAGGTGCTGCGGTTGGCGCGGATGGCAATGGAGAACGGGGCGGACGGGCTCGTCTGTTCCCCGCGCGAGGTCTCGCTGATCCGCGACGCACACGGATCCGGGCCGCTGCTGGTGGTGCCAGGCATCCGACCCGCGGGCAGTGCGGCCGGGGACCAGTCGCGCATCGCGACGCCCGGGGACGCGGTGGCGGCCGGGGCGGACTGGCTGGTGGTCGGGCGGCCAATCACCGGGGCGGCGGAACCGGCGGCAGCGGCGGCGGCCATTGCCGCCATGGTCGTGGGCTGAGGACGCGGCGGTGGTGGCGGTGAAGATCTGCGGCCTTTCCGACCGCGCCGGGCTGGACGCGGCGGTGGCGGGCGGGGCCGAGATGATCGGTCTGGTCTTCTTCCCGGCCTCGCCGCGCGCGGTGACGGGGGCCCGGGCGGCGGCGCTGCTGGCCCATGCGCCGGGAGAGGGCTGGCCGCTGCGCGTGGGGCTTTTCGTCGATGCCTCGGACGAGGAGATCGCCGCGGTGCTCGATGCCGCACCGCTCGACCTGCTGCAGCTGCACGGGGAGGAGGGGCCGGCGCGTTGCGCTTCGCTGCGCGCGCGCTTCGGCCTGCCGGTGATGAAGGCGCTGGGGATCGCGACCGCCGCGGATCTTGCGTTGCTGGACGAGTACGCGCCCGTGGTGGACCGCTTCCTGCTGGACGCGAAGCCGGCGCCGGGGGCGGCGCTGCCGGGCGGGAACGCGGCCGCCTTCGACTGGTCGCTGCTGGCGGGGCGCGCGGTGCCGCGGCCCTGGCTGCTGGCGGGGGGGCTGACGCCGGAGAACGTGGCGGAGGCGGTGCGGGCGACCGGCGCGCCGGGGGTGGATGTTTCCTCGGGCGTGGAGGCTTCCCGCGGGGTGAAGGACCCGGCGCGCATCGCGGAATTCATCCGGGCGGCGCGCGGAGCGGCGGGCACCGCCGCGCCGGCCGTGGCCGCCGGGCACGCCAGAGCCGCCGGGCGCGGCGGGTGAGGCCCGCGCATGTCCTGCTAGCCCTGCTGACGACGGCGCTCTGGGGCTTCAACTTCGTGGTGATCGAGCTGGGGCTGCGGGCCGGGTTGCCGCCGCTGCTGATGGCGGCCCTGCGCTTCGTGGTGGCCGCGGTGCCGGTGCTGTGGCTGCCGCGGCCGCGCATCCCCGCGGGGCGGCTGGTGGCGATCGGCGTGTTCCTCTTCCTCGGGCAGTTCGCGCTGCTGTTCACGGGGATGGCGGCGGGGATGCCGCCGGGACTGGCCTCGGTCACGCAGCAGTCGCAGGCTTTCCTGACCGCGCTGATCGCGGCGGCGGTCCTGCGGGAGAGGCCCACGGCGCGGGCGGTGGCGGGCATGGCGGTGGCCTTCTCCGGCCTCGCGCTGATCGGCAGCACGGCGGGGGCGGGGGGAATGACGGGGCTGGGCCTCGCGCTCTGCCTCGCGGGGGCGGCGAGCTGGGCGGGCGGGAACGTGCTGCTGCGCGGTGCCGGTTCCTCCCCCGGCGGGCCCGTCGCGCTGATGGCCTGGCTGGGGCTGGTGCCGATCCTGCCGCTGCTGGCGCTCTCGCTCGCGGTGGAGGGGGCGGGGACGGTCGGGCACGCGCTGGCCCACCTCAACCTCATGGGCGTGGCCGCGGTGCTGTACCTCGCGGTACCGGCGACGCTGGTGGGTTACGGGATCTGGGGCTTCCTCATGGCGCGCTATCCCGCCACGACGGTCGCGCCCTTCGCGCTGCTGGTGCCGATCACGGGCGCCGCCTCCTCGGCGCTGGTGACGGGGGAGAGCTTCGGGGCGGTGCGGCTGGCGGGGATGGCGCTGGTGATCGCGGGGCTGGCGGTGGGGGCGCTGCGATGGCCTTTGGGTGCCGCCGGGTGGCGCGGACGTGACCGAGCCCCCACCTCGCGCTAAGAGCCCCTGCCCCCTTCTCCGGGCCAACCCGTACCGGGAAAGAACCCGCCGTGAACAAGCCGCTTCCGACGCCGCTTCCCAACTCCCTCCGCCAGGGGCCCGATGTCCGCGGCCGCTTCGGCGATTTCGGCGGCCGCTTCGTGGCCGAGACGCTGATGCCCAACATCGTGGAGGTGCAGGAGGCCTATGACGCCGCCCGCAAGGACCCCGAGTTCGACAAGGAATGGCGGCGGCTGCTGAAGGACTATGTGGGCCGGCCCTCGCCGCTCTGGTTCGCGGAGCGGCTGACGAACCACCTCGGCGGCGCGAAGGTCTACCTCAAGCGCGAGGAGCTGAACCACACCGGCGCGCACAAGATCAACGCGGTGCTCGCGCAGATCATGCTGGCCAAGCGCATGGGCAAGACGCGCATCATCGCCGAGACGGGGGCGGGGCAGCACGGGGTTGCGACCGCGACCGCCTGCGCGCTGTTCGACCTGCCCTGCACGGTCTTCATGGGCGCAACCGACGTGGAGCGGCAGAAGCCGAACGTGTTCCGCATGAAGCTGCTCGGCGCCGAGGTGAACGCGGTGACCTCCGGCGCGGCGACGCTGAAGGACGCGATGAACGAGGCGCTGCGCTACTGGGTCGCGAACGTGCACGACACCTACTACTGCATCGGCACCGTGGCCGGGCCCGCGCCCTATCCGCAGATGGTGCGCGACTTCCAGTGCGTGATCGGCGAGGAGACGAAGGAGCAGTGCCTGGCGATCGAGGGCCGGCTGCCGGACGTGGTGGTCTGCGCTGTCGGCGGCGGGTCCTCGGCGATGGGGATCTTCCATCCCTTCCTCGATGACGCCGAGGTGAAGCTGGTGGGCGTGGAAGCGGCCGGGCACGGCATCGAGAGCGGGCAGCACGCGGCGGCCATCAATGGCGGACGCCCCGGCGTGCTGCACGGGAACAAGACCTATCTACTGCAGGACCGGCACGGGCAGATCACGGAGGCGCATTCCATCTCCGCGGGGCTGGATTATCCGGGCATCGGGCCGGAGCATTCCTGGCTGCACGAGATCGGGCGCGTGGAATACACGGCGGCCACCGATGACGAGGCGCTCTCGGCCTTCATGCTGTGCTCGAAGCTGGAGGGGATCATCCCCGCGCTGGAGAGCGCGCACGGGCTGGCCGAGGTGATCAAGCGGGCGCCGGAGATGGGGAAGGACGAGATCATCGTGCTCAACCTTTCCGGGCGCGGGGACAAGGACATCTTCACGGTGGCGCATCACCTGGGAGAGGCGCTGTGAGCGCGGCGGCCGCCGAGGCGCAGGCGCAGGCGCCGGCGCGGAGCAGGACGGGGCGGATCGCGGCGCGCTTCGCGACGCTGCGGGCGGAGGGGCGCGGGGCTTTGATGCCCTTCCTGGAGGCCTACGACCCCGATCCGGCGACGAGCATGGCGATCCTGCGGGGGATGCCCGGCGCGGGGGCGGACCTGATCGAGATCGGCGTGCCCTTCACCGATCCGGCGGCTGACGGGCCGACCGTGCAGAAGGCGGGGCAGCGGGCGCTCAAGGCGGGCGGCACGCTGGCGGGCGCGCTGGCGATGGTGCGCGACTTCCGCCGCGACGACGACGAGACGCCGCTCGTGCTGATGGGCTATCTCAACCCCATCCTCGCCTACGGCGCCGAGCGCTTCTGCTGCGACGCGCGGGAGAGCGGGGTGGACGGGCTGATCGTGGTGGACATGCCGCCCGAGGAGGCGGAGGAGCTGCGGCCCTACGCGCAGGGCCTCGATATGGTCCGGCTGGTGGCGCCGACCTCGCTGCAGGGGCGGCTGCCGGTCGTGCTCGATGGCGCGGGGGGGTTCATCTACTACGTGGCGATCACCGGCATCACGGGCACGCGCTCGGCCGAGGTGCAGGACTTGGAGAAGGCGATCCCGATCGTGCGGGCGGCGACCGACCTGCCGATCGCGATCGGCTTCGGGGTGCGCACCCCGGCCCAGGCGGCTGATGCGGTGCGGGTGGCGGATGGGGCGGTGGTGGCCTCATCCCTCATCGAGATCCTGGCGGGGACGCTCGACGAGGCGGGGCGCGCGACGTCCGGCACGGTGCGGGCGGTGCTGGACGGGGTGCGGGCGCTGGCGGAGGGGGTTCGCGGGGCGCGCGAGGGCTGATTGTGGGCGCCCGGGACCGCGCCTCCGCGGCGCGGTACGGCCCTTGCTCCTAAACTTGTGGTATGGGCTGGCCGCGGCGGTTGTGCTTTTCTTCGGCATGTTCAGCGTTCGCCCTTCGGGCCAGGGTTGCCAGCACGTTCCGATGCCGGAGGGAAGAGGCCGGTGTCGCGCGACGGGCTCCGCCTTCGTCGTCCAGGGGCGGCCATGATCCATTCCCTTCCCCAATCCCCTGAGGATGAGGCCGAGGGCTTCCTCGACGCCTGGGGGGGCGAGGTCATCTCGCCCGCCTATCTGCCGGGGGATGCCTCCGGGCCGCCCGTGGCGGTGCGGTTCGCGCTGCTGCATCCCGCCCATGGCGTCGCGCTGATCGACCTCTCGCCGGAGGACCAGCCGGAGGCGGCGGCGCGCTTCCGGGCGGCCTACCGGGCGCGGGGCGCGGGGGCGGTGCCGCCCGTGGTGTATCTCTCCCTTTCCGAAGCGGATTGCTGGCGGCTGACCGTGCTGCTCGATGCCGCCTTCTCCGCCGGGCCCAGGCCAGGCGGGGGCGCGTGGCTGGAGCGGGCGCGCGCCCTGCTGTCGGAGCTGCCGGCCGTGCAGGCGCCCGCCGTTGTGGCGCCCGTTGTGGCACCGGTCACGGAGATGCCGGCTGCCGGGATTGCGGTGGCGGAGGAGCCGGTCGGGGGGGCGCCGGTTGGGGAGGCGCCGGTTGAGGAGGCGCTGGTTGAGGAGGCGCCGGAGAGCGGGCTGGCCGAAGTGCCGGCTCCGGTGGCGGAGAGCCGCCTGGCGGCCGACGAGATGGCCGAGATCAGCCTGACGGAAGCGCTGGCTGCACAGCCGGCCGAGATCCGGCTGGCGGAGACGCTGGCCGCGCAGCCGGCGGAGATCCGCCTGGCGGAGGTGCCGGTGGCCGAAATGGCCGGGAGCCACCCTCCGGAGGCGACGGTTGCGGAGGCGGCCGGGGCAAGGCCGGCGGAGATCCGCCTTCACGAAACGGCGGCCGCGGCGGCGACGCCGGGTCCGGCCGAGGAGGCGCGGCCCGCCGTCGCGGTGTCGCCGGTCGTCTTGGCGGCCGCGGGGTCGCGGCCTGGACTGGCGCGGCGGGCGCTGCCGCTCGCGGTGCTGCTGCTGGCGGGTGTCGGGGCCGCGGCCTGGACGGGGCATCTTCCGCTGCCGGGCGGATGGGCAACGCCGCGCGCTCCCTCGGCGCCGCCCGTGGCATCGGTTGGCCCGGATGCCGGGACGGTTGCGCCGGCGCCTGCCGTGCCTCGGGAGGTGGAGGGCCGGACGGTGACGGCGGCCGCGGCACCCGAGCCCGCGCCAGTCGAGGCCCCGGCGCCCGTGGCGGCCGCCGCGGCCCCGGCTGCCGCGACGGAGGGTGCCGAGGCCTCGCCGGGCGAGGGGGCGGGCGATCCCGTCGCTTCCGGTCAGCCGCCGGCGGTTCATGCGCCGGCGGTTCATGAGGAGGCGGAAGGGCCGTCACTGGCCTCGGCGCTGCCGGTGCCATCGGCCGGTCCGGCGCCGCCCGCGCCGGCGCCCGTGCCTGAGGAAACGCCGGTCGCCGGTCCGGTGGCGGGGCTGGCGGAGCCGCCGCTGCCCGGGCCATCGCTGCTCGGGCCGGCGGCGATGCCTTCGGCCGTTGTGGCGCCGCGCCCGCCGCCCGGGCCGGTGGCGCCGGAGATGCTGGCGGCGCTGGTGCGACGGGGGGATGCGATGATGGCGATCGGGGATGTCTCGGCGGCGCGGCTGCTCTACGAGCGGGCGGCGGCCGCCGGCAGCGGGGCGGCGGCGACGGCGATGGGCCGCAGCTACGACCCCGAGGAGCTGGCGGCGCTGCAGGTGCGGGGCCTGCGCGGCGATCCGGCCATGGCGGCGACCTGGTACCGGCGCGGGGTAGCGCTGGGCGATCCGGAGGCGCGGGGGCTGGTGCATCGCCTGGCCTCGGTCGAGGGGCGCGCGCCTTGAGCGGGGGGCGCGTAGCAGGCCCTGGGCGCCGGCTGCTGCTGGCGGGGGCGCTGGCCCTGCCGGCGCTGCGGACGGCCTCGGCCCAGGGCGCGCGCGAGGTGCCGGGCGACATGGGCGCGCGGGCGAATGCCGGGACGATCGGCGTGATCTCGGGCGGGGTGGACGGCACCTATGTCCGGATCGCGGCGGACCTCGCGGCGGTGCTCGACGACGGGGACCGGCTGCGGGTGCTGCCGATCATCGGGCGCGGCTCCGTGCAGAACCTAACCGACATCATGTTCCTGCGCGGCGTCGATGTCGGGATCGTGCAATCCGACGTGCTCGCCTTCGTGCGCAGCCGGCGGCTGGTGCCGGCTGCGGGGTCGGTGATCCAGTACATCGCGAAGCTCTATGACGAGGAGGTGCACGTCCTGGCGGGCGCCGGCATCGCGCGCGTGGAGGACCTGGCGGGCAAGCGCGTGAACGTCGATGTCGCTGGAAGCGGCACGGCGATGACGGCCTCCCTCATCCTGGAGGCGGCGGGGGTGCAGGCGGTGCTGGTGAACGACCCGCAGGACGTCGCGCTCGAACGGCTGAAGCGGGGCGAGATCGCGGCGCTGGTCTATGTGACGGGCAAGCCGGCGCGGCTCTTCTCGGGCCTGACCGCGGATTCGGGGCTGCGCTTCCTGTCGCTGCCGATGACGCCCGCGCTGATGGAGACCTACCTGCCCGCGCAGCTCCTCCGCGCGCAGTATCCGGGGCTGATCGCGGGCGACGAGGCCGTGGACACGCTGGCGGTGGGCGCCGTCATGGCCGTCTATGGCTGGACGCCGGGGACGGAGCGGCACCGCAAGGTCGCGTCTTTCGTCGATGCCTTCGCCACGAAGTTCGACCGCTTCCTCGTGCCGCCGCGGCACCCGAAATGGCGCGAGGTGAACCTCCAGGCGCAGGTGCCGGGCTGGGTGCGCTTCGACCCCGCCCAGCCCGCCCCGGCCGCGAGGCCCCGGCGGCGCTACTGATGCGGGGTGGGGTCCTGGCGGCCGCGATCCTCCTCCTGCCCCTGGCGGCGGAGGCGCGGCCGGCGCGCTGCACGACGACCGACGACGGAACCTACCCCTGCGACTTCCAGCCGACGGACCAGGCGGGCAGCTTCCGGATCAGCGCGCCGGGCAAGCCGACCTTCCTCGTGAACGTGGAGGAACCAGGGCGGGCCTCGGCCTTCGTGACCCTCGGGCCGCGCAATGTGAGCCTTCCCGGGGTCTACGTCCGGAGCGAGGCGGACCCGGCCTGCTGGGTGAGCGACGCGACGCGGGCGCGGATCTGCGTGCGATAGGGCGGGCCGGTGCTGGTGGCGCCGGGGGAGAGAAGGAATTCTCTCCCCCGGACCCCCTCTCATCTTCTTTTATCTGTTGGAGACACTGAGTCGTCGGTGCGCCTCGGGTCGATGACCCGAGGCGACGACACGTTCAGGAAGGCTTCGCGACAGCCAGATGGGGGTCCAGGGGCCTCAGGCCCTTGGCGGGGTTCGAGGCACTGCCTCGGACGTCTGGAGAGGGCAGGGCCCTCTCCAGGTCCGCATCACCCGCCGAGAGGAAGCTCGATGGTACAGAGCAGCCCCTCCGCATCCCGGTGCAGGCGGGTTTCGGCGCCGAGGGCGAAGCGGAGCACTTTCTCGATGAGGGACCAGCCGCTGGTGGCGGGGGCAGGGTGGTCGCGCCATTCGAGGTGGAGGCGGCGTTCGGGGGTTTCCTCGACCCGCCAGGTGACGGCGGGGTGGTTCGCGCCGGCGGCGAGTTCGTGCAGGGCGAGGGCGAGGGGTTCCGCGGTTCCCGGGCGGAGGGTGACAGGCGGGCCTTGCAGCGTGGCGGCGGTGAGTTCGCCGTGCAGGAGGGTTTCGAGGCTTGTGCCCTCCGGCCCGGCGGCGGCTTGGGCGCGGCCGAGGGCGGCGAGGCGGTCGGTGAAGACGCGGCCGTCCTCGGGCGCGACGAGGGTGCGGGTGGCGATGGCCCGCAGTGTTTCGAGCATGGAGGTGATGCGGGGGCGAAGCAGCTCGGCGGCGGGGCGGGGGCGCGGGTCGGTGCCCGCGTCGCGCTGGACGGAGAACCAGTGCGTCAGCTCCCCTGCGGGACCGAGGATAGGGCCGACGATCCACTCGTTGTTATAGGGCGTGCCGTTCTTGCGGTAGTTGGTCGTCGCACCGGTGAAGGCGCGCTCCGTCTCGAGCGCGCGGCGCAGGCGGTCGAGTTCGGCGCGGTCGCTGCGAGGACCCTGGAGGATGCGGGGGGATTGGCCGATCAGCTCGGCGGCGGCGTAGCCGGTGATCGCCTCGAAATGGGCATTGGCGTAGCGGATGATGGGGCCGGGTGGGTCGAGCGGGGCGTCGGTGATGAGGGCCGCGAGCCCCGCCACGTCGAGGGCGGCGCCGAGGATGGCGGCGCTGAGGGCGCCGACGCTGCCGGCGAGGTCCGGCGCGCTGGCTTCGGCCTCACCGTTCATGGGGCGCGCCCCTCGCGCGGTCGAGCGCCTCGGCCAGGCGGCGGAGCTGGCGGCGGGTGGCGTGAAGGCGGTCGAGCAGATGGAGGACGACGGGCATGGCGGCATCGTTCACCTCCAGCTCCTCCTGCAGTTCGAGGATGAGGCGGCAGCGGGCGAGGTCGATCTCCTCGAAGACGGGCTGGCCGTTCTCCTGCGCGGGGCGGACCCATCCTTCGTCGATCCAGGCGCGGAGCCGGGTTTCCTCAAGGCCGCGGATCTGGATGAGGACGGTTTCGAAGCCGATCATGCGCGCCTCCGCATCTCGGCCCGCGGGTCCTCCCCGGCGGGGGGCGACCAGTCGCGCAGGAGGGCTTCCAGCGTCTCGTCCACGGGGCCGAGGACGAGGCGGAGCGTGACGAGGAGGTCGCCCGCGGGGGTGCCGCCCGACTCTGCGACACCGCGGCCGCGCAGGCGCAGGAGGGTGCCGGCCTCTGAGCGGGGCGGGACGGTCAGCATCACCTCGCCACGCGGGGTGGGCACGGCGATGCGGGCGCCGAGCACGGCCTCCCGGAGGGTGACGGGCACCTCCATCCGCAGGTCGCGGCCGGCGCGCTGGAAGAAGGGGTGGGCGCGGACGGTGACCTCGATCAGGGCGTCGCCGTCGGGCGCGCCCTGGATGCCCGGCAGGCCGCGGCCGCGCAGGCGCAGGACCTGGCCGTCCTCGAGGCCCGGCGGGATGCGGACATCGAGGTCGCGGCCGTCGGGCAGGGTGAGGCGGCGGGTGGCGCCGTTCACGGCGTCGAGGAAGTCCACGGAGAGCTGGTAATGCGCGTCCCGGCCGCGGCGGGGGCCGCTCTCGCGGCTGCGGAACATGCCGAGGATGTCCTCGAGGTCGTCGGGGTCGAAGCTGGCGGCACCTGCGGTGCCGCCGCCCATGCCCGCGAAGGGATCGCGCGGGCGGTAGCGGGCGCCCTGTGCGCCCTCGGCGGCGTCGCGGTAGTAGCCGCGCGGCGGGACCTCCTGGCCGGTGCCGTCGATCTCGCCGCGGTCGTAGCGGGCGCGGCGCTCGGGGTCGGAGAGAAGGTCGTTGGCGGCGTTGGCGGCCTTGAACCGCTCCTCCGCGGCCTTGTCGCCGGGGTTCAGGTCGGGGTGGTTCGTCTTGGCGATCTTGCGGAAGGCCTTGCGGATGGTGTCCGTGTCGGCCGTCCGACTCACGCCCAGGATTTCGTAGGGATCGGGGGACGCCATGCGCGGAGATAACGCCGGGAACGGGGCGTTGGTCCAGGGGTTGGGAGGATAGGTTTTCAGGGGGCGGCGCTGTGGCCCGGGGGAGGCGGGGGCTCATCCGGGGCCGCAAGTGCCCGCCGGATCATGCTCTCTCCCCAACGGCCCCTTGCGCCGGACAGGCCGACGCGACTACCTCCCGCCGGCTCGTCGGCCGCGAGTGGTCCGCGGGGTTGAAGGCGGGGCCCGGGCAGGGCATGGGGCAGGGATGAACTGGATCTCCGACTGGGCGCTGCCCAAGATACAGACGCTGTTCGGGGCCAAGCGCGACGTGCCCGAGAACCTCTGGATCAAGTGCCCGCATTGCGGGGAGATGGTGTTCCACCAGGATCTCGAGCGGAGCCTGCACGTGTGCCCGAAATGCGGGCACCACATGCGGATCTCGGCGCAGCAGCGGCTGGACTACACGCTGGATCCCGGCTGGGCTCGCATTGAGCTGCCGCGGGCACCGGCGGATCCGCTGCGCTTCCGCGACCAGCGGCGCTACGGCGACCGGCTGCGGGAGGCGCAGCAGAAAACCGGTATGGACGACGCGATCGCGGTCGCGCACGGGGCGATCGAGGGGCGGCCCGCGGTGGTCGCGGCCTTCGAGTTCTCCTTCATGGGCGGCTCCATGGGCGCGGGCGTGGGCGAGGGGATCGTGACCGCCGCGCGGCTGGCCGTGCTGCAGGACGCGCCGCTGGTGGTCTTCACGGCCTCGGGCGGGGCGCGGATGCAGGAGGGGGCGGTGTCGCTCATGCAGATGCCGCGCACGGTGATCGCGACGCGCATGGTGAAGGAGGCGGGGCTGCCCTTCATCACCGTGCTCTGCGATCCCACCACGGGCGGCGTGACGGCGAGCTTCGCGATGCTGGGCGACGTGCAGATCGCCGAGCCCGGGGCGCTGATCGGCTTCGCGGGCGCGCGGGTGATCGAGCAGACGGTGCGCGAGAAGCTGCCCGAGGGCTTCCAGCGGGCGGAGTACCTGCTGGAGCACGGCATCCTCGACATGGTGGTGCCGCGGGGCGAGATGCGGGGCATGCTGTCCCGGCTGATCGGCTTCCTGCGCCCGCCGGAGCGGCTGGCCGAGGCGGAGGTGGCCGAGGCCGCGGCGCCCGCGCCCGCCCCGGCGGCGGAGTAGCGGCCGGGCTGGCGCGCGCCCGGCCGGGAACCGGCCGGGGCTTTGAACGGATGGGCGGCCATGGCCGATAAGGGCAGTGTTCCCGCGACCCCCTGGGGGGCGCCGGCGGGGTTGCGGGTGGTGCCCGGGGCGGATGTCCCCGCCGGGCGGTCCGAGCTGATCATCGACCGGCTGCACGGGCTGCACCCGAAGCTGATCGACCTCAGCCTCGGTCGTTTGCAGCGCTGCCTGGACGCGCTGGGCAATCCGGAGCGGCGGCTGCCGCCCGTGGTGCACGTGGCCGGGACGAACGGGAAGGGCAGCACCTGCGCCTTCCTGCGCGCGGTCGCGGAGGCGGCGGGGCGGCGGGTGCACGCCTATACCTCCCCGCATCTCGTGCGCTTCCACGAGCGGATCCGCCTCGCCGGGCGGCTGGTGGAGGAGGAGGTGCTGGCCGCCGCGCTGGAGGAGGTGGAGGCCGCCAATGCGGGGCTGCCGATCACCGTCTTCGAGATCACGACGGCCGTTGCCTTCCTGCTGTTCAGCCGGGTGCCGGCGGACCTGCTGGTTCTGGAGGTAGGGCTGGGCGGGCGCTTCGACGCGACGAACGTGGTGGAGCGGCCGGCGGCCTGCGCGATCGCCTCGATCTCGATGGACCACACGGATTTCCTGGGCGACACGCTGGCGGCGATCGCGGGGGAGAAGGCGGGGATCATCAAGCCCGGCGTGCCCGTGGCGACGGGGGTGCAGGCGCCGGAGGCGATGGCGGTGCTGGAGGCGGAGGCGGCCCGGCTGGGGGCGCCTCTGCTGGCGCGGGGCGCGGCCTGGGATACCGCGTGGCGGGCGGATGGCGGGCTCGACTGGAGGGATGCGGGCGGGGTGCTCGCCCTGCCGCCGCCGGGGCTGCCCGGGCCGCATCAGGCGGATAACGCGGGGATCGCGGTGGCGGCGCTGCGGGCCTGGGGACCTGATTGGCTGACGGAGGCGGCGATTGCCGCAGGGGTAGCGGGCGCGACCTGGCCCGCACGGTTGCAGCGGCTTCATGGGCGGTTGGCGGCGGCGCTGCCGGCGGGCTGGGAGCTCTGGCTGGACGGCGGGCACAATCCCGGGGCGGGCCAGGCCCTGGCGGGGCAGCTCGCGGCCTGGGGAGACCGGCCGCTGCACCTGGTGGTGGGGATGAAGCGGTCGAAGGCGGTCGCGGATTTCCTGGCACCGTTGCTGCCCCGCGCGGCTTCGGTCTGGGCGGTGGCGGAGCCGGGGCAGCACCTGGCGGTAGCGCCGGAGGAGATCGTGGCGGCCTCGGGCGGGGTGGCGCGGGTGGGGCCGCGCGTGGCGGATGCCTTGGCGGCGATGCGGGGAGGGCCGGGGCGGGTGCTGGTCTGCGGCAGCCTCTATCTCGCGGGAGAGGTGCTGAAGGAGGACGGAACGCTGCCGGACTAGGAGCCGGCCGAGGCCCTGACACGTTCACTGCGTGCCGGGTCCTGCCACGGTGTATCGCGGGTGTGAGCAGGAGCAGCGCAGTGTCGCGCTTGATGGCCCCGGAGAGGGCGCTGCCCTCTCCGGACCTCACCCGCCAAGGGCCTGAGGCCCTTGGATCCCCATTGGGCTATCGCGGAACCCTCCTGAACGTGCCGTCGCCTCGGGTCAGTGACCCGAGGCGCACCGACCGCCGAGCATTCCCAACCTGAAAAAGAAGATGATGGTGAGGGGTCCGGGGAGAGGAAGAATTCCTTCTTCCTCTCCCCGGAGTCGTCAGCGCCAGCCCTAGTCCGGCTTCGCCCCGGCTGGCTCGGCCGGTGGTGGCGGGGTGGTTTCGCGTGCCGGCGGCTGGGCGGGCGGGGCGGGGAGTGGTGGGGTTGCCTCGCGCGATGGCGGTGGCTCGGCTGGCGGGGCCGGAGGCGGCGGGGTGACCTCGCGCGGTGGTGGCTCAGGCGGTGGCGCCGGGGGTGGCGGCGTAGTTTCGCGCGTTGGGGGTGGGGTGGCCGGGCGCGGCAGGGGTTCGGGGCGGACGGCGACCGCCGGCATCACGACGATGGAGACGCTGCGGGCAACGGTGTTGGCGGTGGTGCGGCTGAAGCCGGCCACGCGCGCCTCGGAACGGAGGCGGGCTTCGGGCAGGCCGGCGGCGCGGAGGGCGTCCTTCACCGCGCGGGCGCGGGTGGCGGCGAGCTGGACGCTCGTTTGCTGGCCGCCCTCGCGGTGAGCGTGGCCGAGGATACAGGCGTTGCGGTCCGGCTCGGCCTTGAGAAGGGCGATGGCGGCGTTGAGGTTGGTGCGGGCGGCCTCGGTCAGGCGGTCGCGGCCGGCGGGGAAGGGGATGTCAAAGACGTCGTCCTCCAGGGCCTCGGCGCCGACGCAGGCGAAGCCGGGCTGGTGGGCGGGCTGGGCCTGGGCGGCGCCGGGAAAGATGGGCTTGGCGAAGGTGAGGAGGAGGGCGACGGCGAGGAGGGGACTCATGCGGCGGCGAGTGCTCCGGCGTCGGTCAGGCGGGTGAGGAGGGCTTCGGCGTCCACGGCGGGGTGGGCGGCGCGGAGGCTGGCCGCGTCCACCTCGCGCCGGGCGAGGAGCCAATTGGCGGCCTCGGCTTCCGGCGGGGTGAGGGGGAGGGTGGCGGCGGGGGTTTTCAGCACCCAGTCGGCGCCACGGCGGACGGGCTTCGCGCCGGGGGCGAGGACGCGGAAGCCGGGGGTGCCGTCGGCGGGGGCGGCTTCCTCGGCAGGTGCGGGTTCGAGGCCGCGGGCGGCGAGGAGGTTGACGCCGCCGCGGTGGTAGCGGGCCTCGGCCACGTGGCGGGCGAGGACCTGGAGGACCTGCGGGTCGCGCGCGAGTTCGGCCAGGCGCTGGCCGAGCTGGGCGGCGCGGGTGGTGAGGGCGAATTGCGCGGCGGGCGTGCCGTCCTGGCGGGGCAGGGGCTGGCGGAAGGGCGGGTCCTGGATCGCGCGCTCGACGAGGAGGTTGGCGAGGTCGAGGCCGATGGGGGCGTGGACGCCGTAGGCCACGTGGACGGAGGCGGGGCCTTCGGCGAGCGCGTCGTGGTACCAGCCGCGGGGGAGGTAGAGGAGGTCCCCGGCCTTGAGCAGCACCTTCTCCCGCAGGATGCCCTTGGCGCGGTCGTGGTGGGCCTGGCCGAGGCTGCGGAAGGCGGGGTGGGGGATCGGGTGCTCGGCGCGGCCGGACCAAATGTTCCAGGTCTTCTCGCCCTCGACCTGCACGGCCCAGACGTCGTGGGTGTCGAAATGGGTGGGGAAGGCCTTATGCGCCTGGAAGGAGACGTAGACGTTCGCCTGGGCGCGGCCGAGGCCGGCATCCTCGAGCGCTTCCGAGACGGAGGCCAGGCCAGGGGTGAGGCTGTCCACGTCGTTCAGCACGAAGGAGGCGCCCTTGGCGGCCCATTCGCGGAGCTTGCGGGCGTCGGGCTGCATGGCCGGCACGTTGTCGCGGCTGGTGGCGCGGAGGCAGTAGGCCTCGGGCGGGACGGGCTGGCCGTCCATTTGCAGCTTGAGGGACTGGCTGGTCCAGATATGCGTCTGGTTCAGCAGCCGGTCGATAACGGACCAGGAGAGGACGTTTGCGAACTTCGCCGCCCCGCCGCGGATGTGGAGCGGCTGGCGGTCGTGGAACTCCGCGAAGAACCGGGCGGGTTCGATGGGCGCGAGGAGGTCTGCAAGCGTCAGGGCCATGGCGCGCGCAGGGTAGGCGGAACGCGGCGGGGCGGCCAGGGGCGAGGGGGCGGGCCGCGGAACGAAGCGGCCTTCCGTGGCGCGGGCGCACTGCTCCCAGCGGGCGCGCTTGCACCTCGCGAGCGGGCGCGCTTGCACCTCGCGGCCGGCTCGCTTGTGCCTTGCAACGGTGGCTTGCGCCGCGCGGCCGGGCGGCCGACCTTCTGGCCGCCAGGAGGAGAGAGCGCATGCCCGACGACCTGAGACCGGCAAGCCAGCCCGGACCGTCCGGCGGGAGCCCGGGCCCAGAGCGGGAGGAGGGAATGCGCGCGGCCCTTCTGGCGGAGGCGGTGGCGGCGCTCGGGCGGATGGCGCCGGGACTGCCGCCGGCGGCCGCCGAGCTGCTACGCGGCCTTGGCGCGGCGATTCCGCTGGAGGAACTGGCGGGCCTCGCGCCCGAGGATCTGGCGGCCGAGGCGGCCTCGCTGTTCGCCGTGATCGACGGGCGGCGACCGGGGGCGGCGGCGCTGCGGCTGACGCCCCCGCGGGCCGACGGGCGGGGCGGCGCCGTCGCGGAGATCGCGAGCGAGGACATGCCCTTCCTGGTGGAGAGCGCGCTGGCCGCGCTCACGCGCGGGGGGCGGGGGGTGCGGCGGCTGCTGCATCCGGTTCTCTCGGTGCGGCGGGACCCGGCGGGGCGGGTGCGGGCGATCGGGCCGGCCGAGCCGGGCGGGCCAAACGAGAGCGTCATGCGGATCGAGATCGCGCCCGCCGGCCCCGGCCGGGCGGCGCCGGCGGACTGGCCGGCGGTGGAGGCGCTGCTGCGCCAGGCGCTGGACGAGGTGCGGCTGGCGGTCGGCGATTTCGCGCCGGTACTCGAGCGGCTGGTGACGGCGGAGCTGGAGGTCTCGGCCGCGCCCGACGGCGCCGAGGCGGCCGCCTTCCTGCGCTGGCTGGCCGAGGACAACTTTGTCTTCCTCGGGCACCGGGTGCTGCGGATGCCGCCCGGCGGGCCGGTGACGGTGGAGGACGGGCTCGGACTGCTCCGGGACGAATCGGTGCCGCTGTTCGACGCGCTGCGCGACCTTTCCGCCGTGACCGGGCCCGTGCGGGCGGCGCTCACGCAGCCCGTGGCCCTGGCGGTGGCCAAGGCGAACCTGCGGCTGCTGGTGCACCGGCCGAGCCACGCGGACGTGGTGGCCACGCGCATCTTCGGCGCGGACGGCGCGGTGGTGGGGCTGCGGCTGTTCATGGGGCTCTTCGCGGCGACGGCCTATAATCGCAACCCGCGCTCCATCCCCTGGCTGGCGCCGAAGGTGCGGCGGGTGC
Source organism: Roseomonas aerilata DSM 19363 (assembly GCF_000711725.1). Classification (GTDB taxonomy): domain Bacteria; phylum Pseudomonadota; class Alphaproteobacteria; order Acetobacterales; family Acetobacteraceae; genus Roseomonas; species Roseomonas aerilata. The sequence goes on from NZ_JONP01000007.1 coordinate 117,853, forward strand.
TGGCGGCCTCGGGCGCGGCGCCGGACAGCCACGACGCGCGGGCCTTCCAGTCCATCCTCGACACCTGGCCGCGGGACGAGCTGTTCCAGGCGGAGGAGGGGGAGATCCTGGAGGGCGCGCGGCGGGCGCTGGACCTTGCGATCCGGCCGCGCCCGGCGCTGGTGCTGCGGCGCGACCCTTTCGAGCGCTTCGTCTCGGCCATCGTGTGGTTCCCGCGGGAGGTCTTCGACACGCGCACGCGAGAGCGGGTGGGGCGGCTTCTGGCCGCGGCCTTCGGCGGGCGGCTCTCGGCCTTCTATATCGCGATCGGCGACACGCCGCTGGCGCGGGTTCACTACGTGATCGGCACCGATCCCGGCACGGTCCTTTCGCCCGATCCGGCGGTGCTGGAGCGGGCGGTGGCGCAGGCCGCGCGGCGCTTCCCGGAGGCGCTGGGCGAGGCGCTGGCGGAGGCGGCCGGGGAGGCCGAGGGGGCACGTCTGGCGGCGCGCTGGGCGGAGGCCTTCCCGCCCTCCTACGCGGAGGAGATGACGGCGGCGCAGGCGGTGGCGGACCTGCGGCTGGCCGAGGCGGCGCTGGTGGCCGGGCGGCCGGTGGCGAGTGTTTCGCGCATTCCCGGCGAGGGGCCGCGGCGGCTGGCGCTGCGGCTGGCCGCGCCGGGCGGGCCGCTGCCACTGGCCGACGCGCTGCCGCTGTTCGAGAGCCTCGACCTGCGGGCGATCGAGGAGCAGCCCTGGCGGCTATGCCCGGCGGGCGCGGGGCCGGTGGTGCTGCACCTCTTCGCGCTGGAGGCGGGGACGGAGGCGGCCGAGGATCGCTTCGACGAGCTGCTGGACGCGCTCTCCGCGCTGCTGGAGGGGCGGGCCGAGGTCGATGGCTTCAACCGCCTGGCTCTGCGGGCGGGGATCACCTGGCGGGAGGCCTGGCTGCTGCGGGCGGTGTTCCGCTGGTGCAAGCAGGTGGGCTTCGCCTTCCCGCAGCCGGCGGTGGAGGGGGCGCTGGCGGCGGTGCCGGAGGCGGCGCGGATCCTCGTCGCGCTGTTCAGGGCGCGCTTCGATCCGGACGCGGCGGACCGCGCGGCGGACGAGGCGAAGGCCGCCGCGGAATGGACGGCGCTGATGGAGGGGATCGCGGACCCGGACACGGACCGCATTCTCTCGCGGCTGCGGACCGCGCTCGATGCGGTGGTGCGGACGAACTACTTCCAGGAGAAGTCCTATCTCTCGCTGAAGATCGAGAGCGCGCGTGCCGGCGAGATGCCGGACCCGCGGCCCTGGCGGGAGATCTTCGTCTCGGCGACGCATATGGAGGGCTGCCATTTGCGCGCCGGGCCCGTCGCGCGCGGCGGCATCCGCTGGTCCGACCGGCGCGAGGATTTCCGGACGGAGATCCTCGGGCTGATGAAGGCGCAGCGGCTGAAGAACGTCATCATCGTGCCGACGGGCGCGAAGGGCGGCTTCATCCTCAAGGGGAACGTGCCGCCGGCCTCGGACCGCGAGGCTTTCATGGCGGCGGGGATCGCGGCCTACAGGACGCTGATCCGCGCGATGCTGGACGTGACGGACAACTACGGGGCCGACGGAAGCGTGGTGCCGCCCGATCGCGTGGTGCGGCGGGACGGGGACGATCCCTACATCGTCGCGGCCGCGGACAAGGGGACGGCGACCTTCTCCGACATCGCGAACGGGTTGTCGGCGGAATACGGCTTCTGGCTGGGGGATGCCTTCGCCTCCGGCGGGTCGGCGGGATACGACCACAAGGAAATGGGGATCACCGCCAAGGGTGCCTGGGTGATGATCGCGCGGCATTTCGCGGAGATGGGGCGCGACATTCAGGCCGAGCCCTTCACCTGCGCGGGCGTGGGCGACATGTCCGGCGACGTCTTCGGCAACGGGCTGCTGATCTCGCGCCAGACGCGGCTGGTCGCGGCCTTCGACCACCGGCACATCTTCATCGACCCCGATCCGGATCCCGAGAGCTCCTTCGAGGAGCGGGCGCGGCTCTTCGCGCTGCCGCGTTCCTCCTGGGCGGATTACGACGTGCGGCTGGTGAGCGAGGGCGGGGGCGTGTTCCCGCGCAATGCGCGCTTCATCCCGCTTTCGCCGCAGGCGCGGGCGCTGCTGGGCATCGAGGAGGAGCGGCCGGAGCCCGCCGCCGTGATGCGCGCGATCCTGAGGGCGGAGGTGGATCTTCTCTACTTCGGGGGGATCGGGACCTATGTGAAGGCGGCGACGGAAAGCCAGGCGGAAGCCGGGGACCGCGCGAACGATGCGCTGCGCATCGATGGCGGGGAGATCCGCGCGCGCGTGGTGGGCGAGGGCGCGAACCTTGCCGTGACGCAGGCAGGAAGGATCGAGGCCGCGCGCAACGGCGTCGCGATCGACACGGACGCGCTGGACAACTCCGCGGGCGTCAGCACCTCCGACCACGAGGTGAACATCAAGATCCTGCTCGCGGAAGCCGAGCGCGGCGGGGCGCTGACGCGGCGGCAGCGGGACGACCTGCTGGAATCGATGACCGACGAGGTGGCCGCGCTGGTGCTGGCGGACAATGCCGCGCAGTTCGGCGCGCTTTCCCTGGAGCAGGCGGCGGGGGCGGAGGCGCTGCCGGCCCAGGCGGCGCTGATGGTGCGGCTGGAAGGGGCGGGGCTGCTGGATCGCGCCGTTCTCGGCCTGCCCTCGGCCGCGCGGATGGCGGAGCGGATCGGGGCGGGGGACGCGCTGACGCGGCCGGAGATCGCGGCGCTGCTGCCCGTCGCGAAGCTGTGGCTGACGGATGCGGTGGAGGAGGGCGCGCTGGCGGACGACCCGGCCTTCCTGCCATTGCTGCGCGGCTACTTCCCGCATCCCCTACAGGAGCGCTTTCCGGCGCCGATCGAGGGGCACCGGCTGCGGCGGAACCTTGTCGCGACGATGCTGGCGAATGCGGCGGCCAACCGGCTGGGGCCGGCAGGGGTGTCGCGGCTGGCGGCGGAGGCGGACGGGGCCGCGGTGGCGCGGGCGGCCTGGTTGGCGGACCGGCTCTTCGGGATCGGGGCGGCGGAGGACTCGCTCGATGCCGCGCCGGTGCCGCCCGAGACGCGGCGCGCGGCGCTGCTCGTGCTTCGCCGGCTGCACGAGGATGCGGCGCGGGCGCTTCTGGGCGACACGGCGCCGCTGGCCGAGGTGGAGGCGCTGCTGCGGCCGGGGGTGGAGGCGCTGATCGCCGCCGTGCCGGTGCCGCGCGATTCGCCCCTTCCGGAGGGAGCGGCGCGGCTGGTGGCGGGGGCGGGTCCGCTCTCGGCCGCGATCGGAATCGTGCGGCTGGCGGCGGGGGCCGGGGTGGACCCCGGGCGGGCGGCGGCGACCTGGGATGCGGCGGGGCGCGACTTCGGGTTGGAGGCGCTGCGCTCCGCGGCGCTGGCCGCCCCGGCGCCGGGGGCCTTCGGTCCGCGCGCGCGGGCGGCGCTGCTGGAGGACCTGGGCGCGTTCCAGGCACGGCTGGCGCGCGCGGCGCTGGCCGGACAGCCGGTGGCGCCGCCGGCGGAGGCGGTGCGGCTGGCGCGGGAGGCGGCGGGGCTGGGCGAGCTGTCGGCTGTCTCGGTCGCGCTGCGCGCGCTGGAACGGGCGTGAGCCCGCCGCGAGGGCTGCGCCGCCGCGGCAGGGAGGATGATGCGGGAGCCGGCTGGGGTGCCGCCTTCCCGGTCTCCTGCCGATGACGCGCCGGGAACTCGCCTGGTCGCTCTACGACTGGGCGAACAGCGCCTTTCCCACGGTGGTCACCACCTTCGTGATCGCGACCTGGTTCGCCCAGGCGGTCGCGCCCGATCCGGTTTCCGGGCAGGCGATGTGGGGGTGGATGCAGACGGTGGCGGGGCTGGGCATCGCCTTCCTCTCGCCGGTGCTGGGCGCGGTGGCAGACGCCGGGGGGCGGCGGCGGCTGATGCTGGCGCTCTGCACCGCCGCGACCGCCGTTTTCACCGGGGCGATCTGGTTCGCGCGGCCGGAGGCGGAATGGGCCTTCTACGCGCTGGCCTGCGTGGGGCTGGCGACGGTGGCCTTCGAGGTGGGCACGGTTTTCTACAACGCGATGCTGCCGGACGTGACGGTGCCCGCGCGCATCGGGCGGGTTTCCGGCCTGGCCTGGGGGCTGGGCTATGCGGGGGGGCTGTGCTGCCTCGTGCTGTGCCTGTTCGGGCTGATCCGGCCCGATCCGGCGCCCTTCGGGCTGGACAAGGCCTCGGGCGAGACGATCCGGGCGACGGCTGTCTTCGTGGCGGGCTGGCTGCTGCTGTTCGGCTGGCCGGTCATCGCCGCGACGCGGGACCCGCCTGGCACCCGGCCCGGCTGGGCCGCCGCCGCGCGGGCAGGGCTGCGGGAGCTGCGCGAGGTGCTGCGCGGACTGCCGGCGCGGCCGGACATGCTGCGCTTCCTCATCGCCCGCCTGTTCTACACGGACGGGCTGAACACCCTTTTTGCCTTCGGGGCGATCTTCGCCGCCGGCGTGCACGGAATGGCGTTCCAAGAGGTGCTCGTCTTCGGGATCGCGATGAATGTCTCGGCCGGGATCGGCGCGGCGCTGGGCGGGCTGGTGGAGGACCGCGTGGGGTCGAAGCGGATGGTGCTGCTCTCGCTCGCGGCCCTCGTGGTGATCGGCCTCGCGCTCGTGCTCGTGGAGAGCGCCTCGGCCTTCTGGGGGTTGGCGCTGGTGCTGGGGCTGTTCTTCGGGCCGGCCCAGGCGGCGTCGCGCACGCTGATGGCGCGTCTGGCGCCGGCGGAGGAGATGGCGGCGCATTTTGGGCTCTTCGCGCTGTCCGGGCGGATCACGGGGTTCCTGGGGCCGGCGGTGCTGGCGGCGGTGACGCAGGCGAGCGGGAGCCAGCGGCTGGGCATGGCAACGACGGCCGGGTTCATGGCGGTGGGGGCTGTGCTGCTGCTGGGGGTGCGGGAGCGGCGGTAGGGCGCAGGCTAGCTCGGTGCTGGTGACTCTGGAGAGGGCGCTGCCCTCTCCAGGCCTCACCCGCCAAGGGCCTGAGGCCCTTGGATCCCCGTCTGGCTGACGCGGACGCGGTGATCGGGGGCCGGCGCTTCTTGCGATGCCCTTCCTGAGCGTGTCATCGCCTCGGGTCTACGACCCGAGGCGCACCGGCCGCTGAGTGACTCCAGCCTGAAGAAAAAGATGATGGTGAGGGGTCCGGGGAGAGGAAGAATTCCTTCTTCCTCTCCCCGGGGTCATCAGCGTCGGCAGGTCAGGACAAAGGCTCCGCCCTATCAGCGGAACCCAGCCATTCCAGTGCCTCAGCGTGGGTGTCGCCGAGGGCGAGGACGCGTTCCTTCCCGCCGGGCCAGAGGGTGAGGCGCAGGCTGCCGCGCTCGCCGAAAGCGGGGTCGGCCTCGAAGCGCAGCCATGCGAAGGGCGAGCGTTCCGTCGCGCCCGCGCCGACGCGTGCTGCATGAGCCGCGAGGCGGGCCACGGTTTCCGCGGGCGCGTATTGGAGGGCGACGGCGTGCACGAGGACGCGCGCCACTCCTTCCTCGCCCCCTTGCGGGTCGAGCGTTTCCTCGGCCCATGCCGCGGCGTCGGCGCGCTCGATCCTCGGTGCTTCGGCGGCGGCGAGGTCGATCGCGGCCTCGACGCGGGCGAGCCGGTCGGCCTGGTCGGGCCAGACATAGGCTAGGAGGCGCTCGCGGTCCGCTTCCGCCGTGACGTCCAGCGGGTCCAGGTCGCAGCCCTGCCGGCGGAGGATGCGGGGCGCGGGGATGGCAGGGGGCGGGCCGCCTTGCCAAGCCGGGCGGATGGTGACGGGGGAGCCCGGGCGGCCGGCAGTGACGCCGCCGAGGTGGTGCTCGTAGCGGTCCAGCACGAGGACGAGGCCGGCGCTGGCTCCGGCTTCGTGCAGGGCGAGGGGCAGGCCGCCCGTCTCGGCGGCGATGACGAGGAGGCCGGCCATCAGCGGGGCCGAGCGCATCGGCTCGTTCGTCTGCGGCGGGTGGTCGAGCCAGGGGAGCAGGTCGCTCTCGGCATCGCTCAGGGCCTCGGAGAGGGCTCTTTCGAGCGGAGCGGCCCCGGGGAGCGGGTGGGGCGGGTAGAGCGCGGCGAGGTGCGGGAGGCGGCCGCGACGGACGAGGGCGTGCAGCCCGGCGGCGAGGCGGAGCGGCACCGAATCGCCGCGCGCATCGGGCCGCCCGGACCAGCCGAGGACCCGGCGCCCGACCTCGGTGGAGCTGTCGAGCAGGCGGCCGAGGGTCTCGCAGAGGGTGGCGGTGAAGGGGGATCCGCGTTCGGTGCAGGCGCGGGCCTGGGCGGCGAAGGCCTCGCGAACGGCGGCTTCGGTGCTGGTCATGGGCCTGCTCCGGCCCCGCCTGCGGGAGGGAGGCGCTTCAGGAGGGGGATCCCTCGTCCACGCGCAGAATCTCGACAATAGGAGGCGAGAGCAGGATGTCGCTGAAGGCCCGCATCCAGTCCTCGCCCTCCGCGCGGGAGGTCTGGGCGCCCCGGTGGCGCAGCCCTTCCAACTGGTCGAGGCTGGTCAACTCCGCCTCGAACTGGAGACCGGGGCCGCCCTGGCCGCGGGTGAGGGGCACCAGCAGGCGCGCCTTGAGGCCGGCGGCACGGGTGGCCTCCACCTCGCGGCGGATGAAGTCCATCGCCTGCTGCCGGTTGGCGGGCAGCACGTCGTAGGAAAACCGGGCGATGAACATCGCGTGCCTCCTGGGCTGGGTCGCTTCGGGCCGGGGCGGCCGAGGGGTTAGATGCGGCGGGAAGGGTCAGCGGCCGCCTGGCCCGACGCCCGGCCCGCCTGGACGGGCGCCGTTCTGGCGGCGGGCGGCCATCTGGCGGCGGATGCTCTCGGCGAGGGCGCGCATTCGCTCAAGCACCTTTCGGCCGCTTCCATCGGCAGGCGGGCGGCCCTTGCCGGCGCTGTCGGGCTTTGCCACGGCATCCCTCCGCGTGTTCCGATCGAGAGAACGCTGCGGCGGCGATAGGGGATGCCTTGCCGGTGGCCTTTATGAGGGGTGGGCATGGGGAGGCGGGCCCCTGGGGAGGAGGAATCGCCCTCGCTGCCGCGAGCCGTGGTGGGGCGGTCGGGCCTTTCGCCCGCCTGAAGCCGCGGTCTATGCTTTGCCCAGAGAGAAACGATCCAGGAGAATGGCGATGGGAAACATCCCGCGTCGGGGCTTGTTCGCGGCGGGCATGGTGCTGGCGGCGCCGCGTCTGGCGGTTGCGCAGGCGGGCCAGCAGCTGGCAATCGCCACGGGCACCACGGGGGGCGTCTACTACCCGCTGGGTGGCGCGCTCGCGAACCTCATCTCCCGCCAGATGCCAGGCATGTCCGCCACGGTGGAGGTGACGGGCGGGTCCGTCGGCAACCTGCAGCTCCTCGGCGCAAACCGGGTGGGGCTGATCTTCACGCAGGTGGACGCCGCGGTGGACGCGATCCGCGGGAATGACCGCTTCCGCGGGCGGCCGGTGCCGGCGCGGGCGATCGCGGTGATCTACACCAACCGCATGCAGGCGGTGACGGTGGCGAGCACCGGCATCAAGTCGATCCCCGACATGAAGGGCAAGCGCGTCTCGACGGGCGCGCCGGGCTCGGCGACCGAGGTGATGGCGCTGCGGCTGATCGAGGCGGCGGGGCTCGACCCCGCGAAGGACTTCCGCGCGCGCGAGCGGCTCTCGCCGGCGGAATCGACGAATGCCGTAAAGGACGGGAAGCTCGACGCCTACTTCTTCGTGTCCGGCATTCCGACGAGCGCGATCACCGATCTCGGCGCGAGCCCGGGCGTGCAGATCCAGATGATCGACCACGACAACTACACCGCGAAGATCGTCGAGAAGTACGGGCCGGTCTATTTCAACGAGGTGATCCCCGCGAACACCTATCCGGGGCAGACGACCGATAACAAGCAAATGTCGGTGGCCAATGTGCTGGCGGTGCGCGAGGACATGCCGGCCGATATGGTGACGAGCCTGCTGAAGCTGACCTGGGAAGGGCGCGAGGACCTGGCGCGCACCCATGCGGAGGCGCGTAACTTCAAGCTGGAAGGACAGAAGACGGCGGCGGCGGGCATCCCGTGGCACCCGGCGGCGGAAGCCTATTGGCGCTCGGTCGGCGCGACGCTCGCCTGATGCGCCGCGAGGAGGTGGCGGTACCCTCCGACGGGCCGGCAGGGGCGGCACCGGGGCTTGGCGCCGGGCTGCCCTTCGAGGTGGCGCCGGGATCGCTGGATGCCGCCACGACCGCCCGCGTCGAGGCGCTGATCGAGGAGGAGGAGGGCGCGCAGCACCGCTTCCGCGGCGTGCTCGCCTGGATCGGCACGGCGATGGCGCTGGCGATGAGCCTGTTCCATCTCTGGGCCGCCTGGGACATCGTGCCGACGACCACGCTGCGCTTCGTGCATGTGGGCTTCGCGCTGGCGATCGGCTTCTTCCTGTTCCCGGTCTCGAAGCGCTTCCGGCACCGCTTCATGATCTGGGACGCGGCGCTGATCGCGGCCTCGCTCTACGTCATCTGGTATCTCGTCACGGGCGGGGACGACCTGCAGGACCGGGTGATCTTCCCGGAGCCGATGGACCTCGTCGTCGGCTGGCTGCTGGTTGGCCTCGTGCTGGAGGTGACGCGGCGCACGACGGGGCCGGTGATGCCCGTCGTCGCGATCGCCTTCATGGCCTATGCCTTCTTCGGCAACCACCTGCCCGCGCCCTGGACGCATCGGGGTTATGACTCCGAGCGGCTGATCCCGCATCTGGCGGTGGGGCTCGATGGGATCTTCGGCACGGCCGTGGATGTCTCGGCGACGCTGATCATCCTTTTCACCATCTACGGCGCCATTCTTCAGTTGAGCGGCGCGGGAAAGTTCTTCGTGGACTTCTCCTTCTCCGTCATGGGCGGGAAGGCGAGTTCGGCGGGGCGGACGGTGGTGCTGTCCTCCTTCCTGCTTGGCGGGCCCTCGGGATCGGGCGTGGCGACCACCGTGACGCTCGGCACCGTGGCGTGGCCGATGATGAAGAAGGTGGGATACCGGGCGGCGGACGCGGGCGGGCTGCTGGCGGCCGGCGGGCTTGGCGCCATCATCTCGCCGCCCGTGCTGGGGGCGGCGGCCTTCCTCATCTCCGAGTACCTCAAGATCGGCTATCTCGACGTGCTGCGCATGGCGGTGGTGCCGACCTGCCTCTACTACGCCTCGCTGCTCTTCATGGTGGAGCTGGACCAGCGGCGGCTGGGGGCGGCAGGCAAGGCGGTGGAGGTGCCCGCCGCCACGCCGGCCTGGGCGCTGGTGAAGAAGTACGGGTTCCACTTCTCCTCCCTCATCGCGATCATCGTCTTCATGGTGCTGGGCTACAGCTCCACGCTTGCGGTGCTCTACGCGATGGTCGTGGCCGTGGTGCTCTCCTTCCTGCGGCGCGACACGGCGCTGGTGCCGAAGAAGCTGATCGAGGCGCTGGCGATCGGCGCGGTGCAGTCCGTCGGCATCGCGGCCACCTGCGCCTGCGCGGGCATCATCGTCGGCGTGATCACGCTGACGGGGCTGGGCCTCAAGTTCTCGGACATCGCAATCCAGGCGGCGAACGGGTCGATCCTCGGCACGGCGCTGTTCACGGCGCTGATCGTCTGGATCATCGGCCTCGCGGTGCCGGTGACGGCGAGCTACATCATCTGCGCCGTCGTCGCGGCGCCCGCGCTGATGAAGCTCGGCGTGCCCGACTACGCCGCGCACATGTTCGTCTTCTATTACGCGGTGCTGAGCGAGGTTTCTCCGCCGACCGCGCTCTCGCCCTTCGCCGCCGCCGCGATCACGGGAGCGGGGCCCTATTCGACGACGCTGCAGGCGTGGAAGTACACGCTGCCCGCCTTCGTGCTGCCGTTCGTGTTCGTGACGGACCCGGAGGGCGTGGGGCTGCTGCTGTCGCTGACGCCGAGCATGACTTGGCTGGACGTGGCGTGGCAGGTCCTGCTCGCGACCCTTGGCCTCGCGGCGCTGGCGGCGGCTTGCCAGGGCTTCTTCCTGCGGGCGCTGAACCCGCTGGAGCGGGCGGGCTTCACGCTGGCGGGGCTGCTGCTGGTCTTCCCCGCGCTGCTGGAAGGGCTGGCGCCCTGGCTGCCGGCGCCGCACTGGATCGGCATGGCGCTAGCGGCGGGGCTGCTGGTGCTGCAGGGATGGGGGCGGCGGGCCCTGTCGTGAGCGCGTCGGGCGCGCTCCGCCGGGCCGGGCTGGCCAGGGCGGGCGCGTCCGCCGGCACCGGGCGCCGCTTCCGCCGCCTTGCCCGGGACCCGGCCTCCGCTGCGTATCGCCCTCCGAAGCGGCGTCTTGTCTTTCGCCGCCATCTCGGCAATGCCGACGCCCCGATGGCCGAGGGGCAGGAAGATGAAGGTCGTCCGCGATCTGGCGGAGTTGCAGGGGATACGGACGCTTCGGCGCGCGTCAGGGCGGCGCCTCGGCTTCGTTCCCACCATGGGGGCGCTGCATCGCGGTCACCTGGAACTGGTGGCGGAGGCGCGCCGGCGGACGGACGAGGTGGCCGTCTCGATCTTCGTCAACCCGCTGCAGTTCGGCCCCGGCGAGGATCTGTCGCGCTACCCTCGCGACGAGGCCGGTGACCTCGCGAAGCTGCGCGGCGCGGGATGCGACCTTGTCTGGATGCCGCCGGTCGAGGCCATGTACCCGCCGGGCGCCGCGACGGTGATCGAGGTGGCCGGGCCCGCCGAGGGCTTCGAGGGCGCGGCGCGGCCCGGGCACTTCCGTGGCGTGGCGACCGTCTGCACGAAGCTTTTCCAGCAGACCGGCGCCGATGTGGCGGTGTTCGGGGAGAAGGACTGGCAGCAGCTTCAGGTCGTCCGCCGTGTGGTGGCGGACCTGGACATGGCCGTGGAGATCGTCGGCCATCCGACCGTGCGGGAGGCGGACGGGCTCGCCTGCTCCTCGCGCAATGTCCGGCTCTCGCCGGCGGAACGCGCCCTCGCGCCGCAGCTCGCGCAGGAGATGCGGGCGGCTGTCGAGCGCATGGCGGGTGGCGCGGCGCCCGGACCGGTTCTCGCGGCGGCCGGGGCACGGCTCGGCGCGGCCGGCTTCGCGCCCGAGTACATGGTGCTGGTGGAGCCGGAGACGCTGCGGCCCTGGCCGGTGGGCAGGGCCGGGGAGGCGAGGCTGCTTGCCGTCGCCCGGCTGGGGGACGTGCGCCTGCTCGACAACATGGCGGTCCGTTTGCCGGGCTGAGCGCCCGGCCTTGTGCATTGTCCCCCGCCCGCCGGGTGGTGCGGCGTGCCGGGGGTTTGCTCTATCGGCCCGCGGCGCCGAGGAAGTCGCCCTTGCCGATCCCCACGCCCTTGTGGCGCAGGATGTCGTAGGCGGTCGTGACGTGGAAGAAGAAGTTCGGCAGCGCGAAGCCGAGCACGTAGTCCGTGCCGCTGGCGAAGCGCCGCGCGTTGCTGCCGGAGCCGAGCACGATCTCGCGCCCCTCGGCGCCCTCGAACTGGGTGGCGGTGACGCTATCCAGGAAGTCGGTTGTCTTGCGGATGCGCAGCTGGAGTTCGTCGAAGGTGGTCTCCTCGTCGGGGAAGGCCGGCGGCGAGATGCCGGTGAGCCGGGCGGCCGTGAGCTTGGAGGTGTCGCTGGCCCGCTGCACCTGGCCGGCCAGCGTCAGCATGTCCGGCGCCAGCCGGGCCGCGACGAGGAGGGAGGGATCCTCGCCCGTGCTCCGTGCATGCGCTTCGCCCTTCGCGAGCAGGGCCGACAGCACATCCAGATGGTAGCGGAAGACGGGGACGGAGATCCCGTAAAGGGAGAGGGACATGGAGGGCCTTGTCTCTGCGGGGCGACGCGCGCCGGGTTCGGAAGTGTCAAACGGCCCCAAGCGCGAGCGCAATGCCCTGCTCCTCCGCCAAGCGGCTGCCGGCCACGATCATCGCCGCGGGCAGCGACGGAACGTTGGGAAAGCCGCGACAGCCCGACAGCGATCGAAGGCCCTGCCTCGGCTGTTTGGAGCGGGTGGCGCCCTCCCCGGGGAGCCAGCCCTAATCGACGGAGACACCGACTTCCTTGATCAGGCCGCGGTAGAGCTGGCGTTCCCCCGCGAGGAAGCGCGCGAAGTCGGCGGGCGGGCTGGCGACGACCTCGGCGCCGAAGTCGCGCAGCAGGCGTTGGCGGATGTCGGGGATTTCCAGCACGGCGCGCAGGTCGCCGGCGATGCGGTTCACCGTCTCCGCCGGCATGGCCTTCGGGCCGACCATGCCGAACCAGCCCATGGAGGAGAAACCGGGCACGGTTTCGGCGGCGGTCGGGATGTCTTCCAGCATGGGGAAGCGGTTGGGGGAGGTGACGCAGAGGGCCTTGAGGGCGCCGGCGCGCACCTGGGGCGTGATGACGGGGGTGCCGTCGATCACGAGGTCCACGCGGCCCATGATGGTGTCCTGCAGCGCGCCGGCGGTGGTGGAGTAGGGGACGTTGCCCATCTCCATGCCGAGCGCGGTCTTCAGCATCTCGATGCAGAAGCGGGGCAGGTTGGCAGGGCTGCTGGTGGCGAAGGTCATGCGGCCGCCGCGTTCCTTCGCGAGGGCGCGGAGCTCGGTGAGGTTGCTCGCGGGCAGGTCGGGGCGCGCGGCGAGGAGGAAGGGCGTGTTCATCAGCATCGAGACCGGCGCGAAGTCGCGGTCCGTGTTGAAGGGCACGTCGCGCATCAACCCCTCGTTCAGGACGAGGATGGAGGCCTGGGCGAGGAGGAGGGTGTTCCCGTCGGGCTCGGCGCGGGCGACGGTCTGGGCGGCGATGTTGCCGTTGGCGGCGGGCCGGTTCTCCACCACCACGGATTGCCGCCAGCGGACCGAGAGGGCCTCGCCCATCAGCCGGGCCGCGACGTCGGGGGCGCCGCCCGGCGGGGAGCCGACGACGAGGCGGATGGGGCGCGAGGCGAAGCCACCCCCGCCCTGGCCTTGAGCCCTGGCGATGCCCGGCAGGGCGAGGGCGGCGCTGCCCACGAGGAGGCTGCGGCGGTTCAGGCGGGGGCTCATGTGCGTTCCTCCAGGAATTCGTTGGCGCGGCTTTCTTGGACGCCCGTTTCTTGAATATTGGTCGCGAGGCCGCAGACGGTGCGGAGGAGGGCCTCCGGATCCGGGATGCGGCTGCCGCGCCAGGCGACGTACTGGTCGGGTCGGACGAGGGCGAGCGGGGCTTCGTAGAGAGCGGGCAGGCGCGCATCGCCGGGCGAGGCGACCGTCAGCGGGATGCCGAGGCGGGTGGCGGCGCGCCGCAGCGGATCGGCCGCGGCTTCGGCGGCGGGGTCGGTGACGAGGAGGGTGAAGCCGGGGCCGAACAGGTCGTAGAGGGAGCGGCCGTCGGCGAGCCAGAGATGCGGGGCGAGGCAGCCGGGGTGGGCGCTGGGCAGGTAGTCGCTCACCTGCGCCGCCGGCGGCGCGCTGCCGTCCGGCACGACCACGGGGGAGCCGGAGTAGTGGCTGCCGAGGACGACGCCGAGGGTGCGGAACTCGCGCGGCTTGTGCTCGAGGATGAGGGCCGCGGCTTCCGCGCGGGCCTCGGTGCCGCGCGCGCCCTCCTCCTCCAGCCCGTCACGCAGCAGGTCGGGCGCGAGAACGGCGTAGTTCGCGACGGCCTCCTCGATGACGCGGGCGTGGACGGGGCGGCGCTCGGCCTCGTAGCTGTCGAGCAGCGCCTCGCCGCCCCAGCCGCGGAGGCGCGCCGCGATCTTCCAGCCGAGGTCCACGCCGTCGGCGATGCCGAGATTCATGCCGTAGCCGCCGAAGGGCGGGTGCAGGTGGCAGGCGTCGCCCGCGAGGAAGACGCGGCCCGCGCGGTAGCGGTCGGCGAGCAGGCTGTGCGCGGCCCAGGTGTCGATCGTCAGGATCTCGGGCGAGACGTCGCGGCCGAAGGCGGCGGCCATCAGCGCCTGGAGTTCCGGCTCCGTCGGGGCGGGCGCGTCCTTCGGGATGGGAAAGCCGAAATACCAGGTGTCGCCCGTGTCCATCGGGCCGGCGATGGCGGCGCTCTCGGGGTTCACCAGCCAGTACATGATGGAGCGGCCCTCGGCGAAGACCTCGCGGAGGGCGGGCGCACGGATGACGAGGTTGATGTTCTGCGCGAAGGCGTGGCTGCCCTGCATGCGGATGCCGAGCGCGCCGCGCACGGTGCTGCGCGAGCCGTCGGCGCCGACGGCGTAGTCGGCGTGCACGCGCAGGCGCTCGCCGGTCTCGGTATCCGCGAGCTCGGCGGTGACGCCTTCTGTGGATTGGTCGAGGGATTCGAGCACGAGGCCGAAGCGCAGGGTGACGTCCGGCAGGGTTGCCGCGTGGTCCCGCAGCACCCCCTCCACCGTGTATTGCGGGATCCACTGCGCGTGCTCGGAGTAGAGGTCGTTCGCGCCGGGCGCGCCGTAGAAGGCGTTGCGGATCGTCGTGATCTCGCGGCCGAAGAGGCGCGTCTTGAAGATGATGTCGGTGGGGTAGTCGGGCGGCAGGGGGGAGGCGGCGCGAATGCGGCCGGCGAGGCCCCATCGGCGCATGTGCTCCATGGAACGCACGTTCGTCGTCTTGGCGCGCGGCTGCCGGGCGTGGCGCAGGTTGCGCTCGACGAGCAGCGTGCGGATGCCGCGCGTGCCGAGTTCCGTTGCCAGGGCGAGGCCGACGGGGCCGCCGCCGATCACCAGGACCTCGGTGCGGAGTGTTCTCTCCATCTCGGGCATCCCTGTTCTCCCCTTTGCTTTCTTGGTCACTCGCGCAGTGTGCTCGGACGGGCATGCCGCACCGCGCGCGTGAGGGACGCGCGGCGCGGCGCCGGGGTCACGGCGTGTCGGCCTCGTAGTTGTGCACGAAGTCCGGCGGGGGCGTCGGGCCCCACAGATAGAAGCCGTCCTCCGGCGGGTGGTCGCGGCCCTCCCAGTCCATGCTGCCGGGCACGAAGTCCATGTCGGCCGAGTACTCGCAGTAGCTGCCCCAGGGATCGCGCACGTAGTGGAAGTAGTTCGAGCCAAGCACGTGCCGCCCGAAGCCCCAGCCGCGGTCGTAGCCGCGGTCCGCCATGGCCATGGCGCCGAGGCCGATGTCGTTCAGCGTCGGCACGTCCCAGCTGAGGTGGTGCAGGCCGGGCGCGTTGGACTTGGCGAAGGCCATGACGTGGTGGTCGCTGCCGTGGATGGCGTGCATGAAGGCGACGATCCCCGCCGAGCTGTCCGACAGGCGCAGGCCGAGGATGCGGTTGTACCAGGCGACGGCCGCGTTCACGTCGGGGGTGAAGTGCAGGATGTGGCTCAGCCGGCGCGGCACGGCGCGATTGGCGTTGCGGCGATAGGGCGCGTTGCGGGTGGCGGTCTCGGTGACGGGGAGGACCATCGAGGTTTTCTCGTCCGGCTGCGTCTTCACGCCGACGCGGATCTCGATGAGCGTGCCGTCCAGGTCGCGGAACCAGAGGCCGTTGCTGTCGAAGCCCGGCGGCGGGTCGAGCAGGCGGATGGCGTTGGCCTCGAGGTGCTTGCGGAAGCGGGGCAGATCCTCCTCCCAGCAGTGGAAGGAGTGGTGGTGCACGGCCTTGCGCGCGCCCTCCACCACGCGGCCCCAGCGGTAGCCGTCCTCGGCGGTGTGGAGGGAGAGCTGGTTGCCCTCGGGCCGGACGTCGAGGCCGAAGGCGTCGTAGAAGTCCTGCGCGCGCTCGACCGCCGGCACGGTGAGCACGAACTCGCCCACCGAGTGGATGCCGAGCGCGCCGTCGCGGCGCGTGGCCGGGATGTAGCCGCCCTGTGCGGTCATGCTGCTCTCCTCAGGCGCCGCTCATGCGGCTGCCGCTTTGCTGTGGTTGTGCCGCGGGGGTCAGCCGCAGCAGGCGCTCGGCATTGCCCCGCATGACCGCCTCCTTGCGCGCGTCGTCGAGGCCGAGCGAGGCGATCGCCGCCAGCGTCTCCGCGATCGGGCCGAAGGGCGCGTCGGTGGAGAAGACGAGGTGCTCGTGGCCGAAGAAGGCGAGGGAGGCGGGCAGTCCCGTGCCGGAGCCGAACATGGCGGTGTCGGCGTAGAAGTCGCGGAAGTAGTCGAGATGGGGTCGCCTGAGGGCGGGGAGGATGCCCGAGAGGTCCTCGTCGGTGGTGCGGCTGCCGAGCACGGCCATGCCGGGGCCGACGCGGCCGTCGAAGGTCGGGATCATGCCGCCGCCGTGATGGGTGATGATCTTGAGGGCGGGGTGGCGGTCGAAGAGGCCCGACAGGACGAGGCGGGCCATGGCGACCGAGGTCTCGTAGGGCCAGCCGAAGCACCACCACATCTCGAAGCGCGACTTCGGCTCGCTCGCGTAGTCCGCCATGTCGGCGGTGCGGGCGGGGTGGAGCCAGATCGGCAGGTCGTGCCCGGCCATGGCGGCGAAGAGCGGCTGGTACTCGGGCAGGTCCAGCGGCTTGCCCGCGACGTTGGTGAAGATCTGCACGCCGCGGGCGCCGAGGGTGGTGATGGCGCGGTCCGCCTCGCGCAGCGCGTCCTCGGGGTCGAGGAGGGAGAGGGTGGCGACGAAGGCGGGGAAGCGCTCGGGGTGGCGGGCGCAGAGCTCGGCCATGGCGTCGTTGGCGATGCGCGCGAGGTCGGCGGCCTGGGGTGCCGAGACGATATCCTCGAGCGGCGGGTTGGGCAGCGAGATCACCTGGCTGTAGCCGGGCACCTCGTCCATGGCGCGGAAGCGGGCGTCGAGGTCGTGCAGCGCGCGCACGCCCTGCAGCCGGGCCGTGATGTTGCCGAGCTTGGGCGAGACCTTCCCCAACGCCTCCGAGAAGGCACGCGGCAGGATGTGCGTGTAGATGTCGATCATGCCGGTCGCTCCGCGGTTCTCATTCGGGCACGATCCCCGCGGTGCGGACGACCTCGGCCCAGCGGGCCGTGTCGGCAACGACGAGGGCGCGCAGGCGGTCCGGCGCGCCGCCGACCGGGGTGATGCCCTGGCCGGAGAGGGCGGCGGCGACCTCCGGCGAGGCGAGGACCTCGTTCGCCGCGGCGTTCAGCCGCGCGACGGTCTCGGGCGGCGTGCCGGCGGGGGCGAAGAGGCCGTACCAGCCGCTCATGTCAGTGGCCGGAAGGCCCAGCTCGGCGAGGGTGGGCACCTCGGGGAAGGTGGGCAGGCGCGTGGGGCTGGCGACGGCGACGAGGCGCACGCCGTTCTCCCCCGCGAGGCCCTGCGCGGCGCCGGCGGAGACGAACATCGCGGCCACGCGCCCGGCAAGCAGGTCCGTCACGGCGCCGGCGAGGTTGCGGTAGGGCACGTGCGCCAGCTCGATCCCCGCCTGCTGGCGGAACAGCTCCATCGCCAGGTGATGCGGCGTGCCGATGCCGGGGGAGCCGTAATCGAGGCCACCGGGGCTGGCCTTTGCCCGCGCCACGAGGTCCCCGGCGGTGCGGCCGACGGAGGCGTGGACGAGGAGGCCGAAGCCGGCCGTCGCCAGCTCCACCACAGGGGCGAAGCTGGTGACGGGGTCGTAGGGCAGGCTGCGGAAGAGGCCCGCGTTCATCGCCAGGGTGTTCGTCTGCACGAGGAGCGTCGTGCCGTCGGGCGCGGCGCGGGCGACGGCGGCCGTGCCGATGTTGCCGCTGGCGCCCGTGCGGTTGTCCACGACATGCGGCTGGCCGGTGCGGCGGGCGAGGCCATCGGCGATGAGGCGGGCCACGATATCGGGCGGGCTGCCGGCGCTGTAGGGGACGATGACCGTCACCGGGCGTGACGCGACGCCCTGGGCGAGGGCGGGCGCGGGGAGCGCGGCGCCGCCCAGCGCGACGCCCATGACGGTGCCGAGCGCGGCGCGGAGCGCGGTGCGGCGCGGTAGCCCTTGCGGCATGAACCCCTCCTCCCTTTCCGGCCGCCCCTTGCCGGGGCGTGCCGGGTTGCCGGCGCTCAGGCGGCGGCGCGCTGGCCCACCGCGGCCTCGTCCTTGATGGGGTTGCTCAGGATGCCCAGGCCCTCGACCTCGACCTCGCAGACATCGCCCGGCTTCATCCAGAGCGGCGGCTTGCGGGCGAGGCCGACGCCGGCCGGGGTGCCCGTGACGATGATGTCGCCAGCCGAGAGGGTGAAGGCCTCGCTCAGCGTCGAGATCAGCGTTGCCACGTCGAAGATGAGGCTGTCGGTGGAGGCGCTCTGCACGACCTGGCCGTTCAGCCGCGTCTCGATGCGAAGGCCGCGGGCGCCGGGCGGCACCTCGTCGGCGGTGACGAGGGTGGGGCCGAAGGCGCCGGTGCTGTCGAAGTTCTTGCCGACCGTCCACTGCGGCGCCTTCAGCTGGAAGTCGCGCACCGAGGCGTCGTTGAAGACGGAGTAGCCGATGACGTGGTCGAGCGCCGCGTCCTTGGCGATGTGGCGGCCGCCGCGGCCGATGACGGCGACGAACTCGCCCTCGAAGTCGAGTTGCTCAGAGACGACGGGGCGCAGGATGGGCGCGCCGTGGCCGATGAGGCTGGAGGTGAAGCGGGCGAAGATCGTGGGGTAGCTCGGCACCGCGAATCCGCTCTCGGCCGAGTGGTCGGCGTAGTTGAGGCCGACGCAGATGATCTTACCGGGGTTGGTCAGCGGCGGCAGCAGTTCCACGCTCTCGAGGCTGACGGCAGGGGCAGAGAGGAGGGCCTGGCCGGCGGCCTTCAGGGCTTCCGGGCCGGCCGCGACGAGGCTGTCGAGCGTGCCGGGAAAGTTCGCGTCGGTGGCCAGGAGCCCGTGGAAGCCGCCCCCGGGCGCTGCGGCGGCGAGGCCCGTGCTGTCGCCCCTGCGGAACGTCGCGAAACGCATCCTCATTTCCTCCTCTTGTCGTTGCCGGACGATGGCACCGGACGAATGGATCTTGCAAGAGAAAATAGATTATCTTCGTGAGGATGAATTTATGCTACGCCGAGGCTGGAGGTGCCGATGCCGCGCGACACACCGGGCCTGAGCCTGACCCAATCCGTCTACGAGCAGCTGCGGGCGGACCTCCTGGCCTGCCGGCTCTGGCCGGGCGACCGGCTGAAGATCAGCGATCTCTGCCAGTCCATGGGCGTGAATCTCGGCGCGGTGCGGGAGGCGCTGTCCCGCCTCTCCTCCGAGGGGCTGGTGGTGGCCGAGCCGCAGCGGGGCTTCCGGGTGGCGCCGATCTCGGCCACCGAGCTGCGCGACCTGACGGAGGTGCGGATCGACGTAGAGGCGCGCTGCCTGCGCCGCTCGATCGAGGTGGCGGACGTGAGATGGGAAACGGCGATCGTGGCCGCGCATCATGGCCTGACCCGCCTGCCCGAACGCGACCCCGACGACCCCTCCCGCGCGAACGACGCCTGGTCGGCCCAGCACGCGGCCTTCCACCGGGCACTGGTGGCGGGCTGCGGCAGCCCCTGGCTGCTGCGGCTGCGCGACAGCCTTTACGACCAGAGCGAACGCTACCGTCGCCTCTCGGTGCCGCTGGGACGGACCGAGCGCGACGTGGGACGCGAACACCGGGAGATCATGGAGGCGGCCGTTTCCCGCCAAGCCGATCGCGCCTGCGCCCTGCTGGCGGAACACTTCCGGGCGACGACCCTCATCCTGCTGGAAGTGGATGCGCTGGGGGAGGACGCGTGAGGGGCTGGTGCGGATGACTCCGGGGGAGAGAAGGAATTCTCTCCCCCGGACCCCCACTCATCTTTTTCTACCTGCTTGGGCTGGTTTTGCGGCCGGTGCGCCTCGGGTCTACGACCCGAGGCGACGGCACGCGCAGGAAGGTTCCGCGACAGCCCGATGGGGGTCCAGGAGCCTCAGGCTCCTGGCGGGTGAGGTCCGGAGAGGGCGGAGCCCTCTCTGGGGGCCGCCAGCTCTAACCCCGAGCCCGAAGACGCAGCAGGCTGACGGCCGCCCCGAGGATGGCCAGCCCGCAGCCGATGGCCAGCGCCGTCTTCGGCCCCCCGATGGGCATGCCGGGCATCCAGCCGAGGACGAGGCCGACCATGGCCGCGCCCGAGGTCTGGCCGACGAGGCGCGCGGTGGCGAGCATGCCGCTGGCCCCGCCCGCGCGTTCCGGCGGGGCGGCGCCGACGAGGGTTCGGTTGTTGGGCGTCTGGAACAGGCCGAAGCCGAAGCCGCAGAGGGCCATGCGCCAGATGATGTCGGCGGGGTGGGGGGCGTCGGGCAGCACGGCCATGGCGCCGAGGCCGCCCGAGAGCATGGCGAGGCCGATTCCGCCGAGGAGGCCGGCGGGCACGCGCTCCATCAGGCGGCTGGAGAAGGGGGCGGCGATGGCGGTGGAGATGAACCAGGGCGTGGTGAGCAGGCCCGCGAGGAAGACGCTGAAGCCGAAACCCGTTTGCAGCAGGAAGGGCAGGGAGGCGAAGGCGAGCATCTGCGCCATGAAGGAGAGGAGGGAGGTGCCGATCGAGAGCGAGAAGATCGGGATGCGCAGGAGGTCGAGCGGCAGGAGGGGGCGCGGGTTCCCGCTCTGGCGGCGGACGAGCCAGGCGCCGGCGAGGAGGCCCACCGCGACCTGCGGCAGGGCGGACCAGGCGGAGCCGCCATGGGCGAGGGCGTCCAGGCCGAGGATGAGAAGGCCGAAGGTGGTGGCGGAGAGAACGGCCGAGAGGGCGTCGAAGCGGTGCTTGCCGCGCGGGCTCTCGGGCAGGGAGCGCCAGGCGATGGCGAGGGTGAGCAGGCCGAAGGGAAGGTTGATCGCGAAGATCCAGGGCCAGGTGGCGACGCTGAGGATGAGGCCCGCCGCGGTGGGCCCGGCCGCGGCCGCGGTGGAGACGACCATCGCGTTGAAGCCGAGGCCGCGGCCGAGCAGCGCGCGGGGCTGGATGAAGCGGACGAGGGCGGAGTTGACGCTCATCAGCCCCGCCGCGCCGAAGCCCTGGATGGCGCGGGAGGCGACGAGCGCCTCGAAGCTGCCGGAGAGGGCGCAGGCGAGGGAGGCGATGGTGAAGACGACGAGGCCACTG
This sequence comes from Roseomonas aerilata DSM 19363, assembly GCF_000711725.1. Classification (GTDB taxonomy): domain Bacteria; phylum Pseudomonadota; class Alphaproteobacteria; order Acetobacterales; family Acetobacteraceae; genus Roseomonas; species Roseomonas aerilata. The sequence goes on from NZ_JONP01000007.1 coordinate 138,731, forward strand.
AGATAGATGCGGCGGTAGCCCACGATTTCGCCGAGCGCCGCGAGGGGCAGAAGGGAGATGGTGACGGCGAGCTGGTAGGCGTTGGTGGCCCAGATCGCGTCGGCGGCCGAGACGCCGAAGCTGCGGGCGATGGTGGGCAGGGCGGCGCTGGCGATGGTGCCGTCGATGACCGACAGGGTGATGGCCATGGCAACCGCGGTGGAGGCGGCGCGGCGGCGGGCCGGGGGCAGGCCGTCGGGGATGTCCCCGTTCGGGAGATCCTGCTTCCGGGAGGCGGGGAGGGGCTGGTCCGGCACGTTCCCCTCTCTGCGCCCAGCGGTGGGGCTTGGCTACTCCCATCCTGGCGGGCGGGGCGGCCCTGCAGGCAGCGCATCTTTCCCCGGGCGGGCCTGCGTGACCATATCCGGGGCGTGCAGGACGCTTCCCTTATCGCCTCGGCCCCGCCGGTTCATCCGGTGGAGGAGCCGCTCGCGCTCTACATCCACTGGCCCTTCTGCGCGGCCAAGTGCCCCTATTGCGACTTCAACTCCCATGTGCGGCCCGCGGTGGACGCGGCGCGGCACGGGCGGGCGCTGCTGGCGGAGCTGGAGCACGAGGCAGAGCGGGCGGGGCGGAGGCGGCTGGGGTCGATCTTCTTCGGGGGCGGCACGCCCTCCCTCATGCCGCCCGAGGCCGTCTCGGCGCTGATCGGGCGGGCGCGGGCGCTGTTCGAGGCCGAGCCGGACCTCGAGGTGACGCTGGAGGCGAACCCGACGAGCGTGGAGGCCGGGCGGCTGCGGGAATTCCGCGCGGCGGGGGTGAACCGGCTCTCGCTGGGCGTGCAGGCGCTGGACGCGGCCTCGCTCGGCTTCCTCGGGCGCAACCACTCGGCGGGGGAGGCGGTGGCGGCGCTGGAGCACGCGCGGGCGACCTTCCCGCGGCTCTCCTTCGATCTCATCTACGCGCGCCCGGGGCAGGGGGAGGCCGCGTGGCGGGCGGAGCTGTGCCGGGCGCTGGCCCTGGCCGCGGACCACCTCTCGCTCTACCAGCTAACGGTGGAGCCGGGGACGCGCTTCGCAACGGAGCACGCGCGCGGGGCCTTCCACCTTCCGGAGGGCGACGAGGCCGCCGCCCTCTATGCCGCGACGGCGGAGGAGGCGGGGCGCTTCGGGCTCATGCCCTACGAGGTCAGCAACTACGCGAAGCGGGGGGCGGAGAGCCGGCACAACCTCGCCTACTGGCGCTACGGCGACTATCTCGGCATCGGCGCGGGCGCGCACCAGCGGCTCTCGCGCGGGGGCGAGATCCTGGCCGCTCGCCGGCACCGGGGCCCGGAGGCCTGGCTGGAGCGCGTGGAGCGCGACGGGCACGGGCGCGTGGAGGAGGAGGCACTCTCGGCCGTCGATCGAGGCCGGGAGGCGATGCTGATGGGTCTGCGCCTTTCGGAGGGCGTGGATCCCGCTCGGATCGCGGCGCGGAGCGGGCTGCCCTTCGAAAGGGTGGTGGATCCGTCGATGCTCGAGGCGCTGCGGGAGGAAGGGTACCTCGCCTGGCTGCCGGACGGGCGGCTGGCCGCGACGATGGAGGGGCGGCTGAGGCTGGACGCGCTGCTGCCGGTGCTGCTGCGGTAGAGGCGTCGCTGGTGGCCCCCCGGGGAGAGGGAGAAGGAATTCTCCCTCTCCCCGGACCCCTCACCCTCATCTTTGTTTTCAAGGCTTTGCGGAAGGTGGACTCGATAGCACGCCGCGGGTCGTGGGCCCGCGGCGAGGCGCTGGCCTGTCCGTACTCTGAGAGGCGCTTTTTGCCGCGTCACGGCGGCTGCCAGGCCATCCGAAAGCCTTGAAGAAAAAGATGAGTGGGGGTCTGGGGGAGAGAATTCATTCTCTCCCCCGGCGTCACCCGCGCCTACTTGTTCGTGCGGCCCCGGTTATCCGGGTCCACCCCGCCTTCCGGCGTGGTGTCGTTGGCGATGTCGCCCTCGTCGGTGTTGTCGGCCTGGAGGACCGCCGGGTCGGTGCCGCGGCCGAAGGTGCCCTTGGAGGAGCCGATGCCCGGGTTCCGCTCGTCGTCCGAAGGCGGGCGGGGGATGCCGTCGCCCAGCCCTTCCTCGTTCGGGCCGCCATGGGGGTGCTTCGATGACGTCATGCGTGCCTCCGTTCCTTTGGTTGGAACGGAGGTAACGGATGGCGGGTCACCGGGCTTCCCCGCGGCGGCTCAGTACATGTGCTGGCCGCCGTTGATCGAGAGGGTGGAGCCGGTGATGAAGTCGGCGTCGTCGGCCGTGAGGAAGGCGACGCCGCGGGCAATGTCGTCGGCCGTGCCGAGGCGGCCGCGGGGGATGCGGGCGATGATCTTCTCGAGCACGTCGGCCGGCACGGCGCGGACCATCTCGGTGTCCACATAGCCGGGGGCGACGGCGTTCACCGTGATGCCGACGCGCGCGCCTTCCTGGGCGAGGGCCTTGGTGAAGCCGTGGATGCCCGACTTGGCGGCGGCGTAGTTCACCTGGCCGTACTGGCCGGCCTGGCCGTTGATCGAGCCGATGTTGACGATGCGGCCGAACTTGCGCGCCGTCATGCCGTCCCAGACGAGCTTGCAGAGGTTGAAGCAGGAGCCGAGATTCGTGTCGATCACGTCGTCCCACATCTTGCGGTCCATGCGCTTCATCGTGTTGTCGCGCGTGATGCCGGCGTTGTTCACGAGCACCTCGACCGGGCCGACCTCCGACTCGATGCGCTTGAGGGCGTCGGCGCACTGGTCCCAGTCGGAGACGTCGAACTTGTAGGTCGGGATGCCCGTGCGCTCGGTGAAGGCACGGGCGGCCTCCTCGTTGCCGGCATAGGACGCGACGACCTTGCGGCCGACCTTCTGCAGATGCTCGCTGATCGCGGCGCCAATGCCGCGCTGTCCCCCGGTGACGAGTGCGATTCGTGCCATGTATGGACCTTTCTGGACGTGTGGCTCCCACCTCCAAGGCTGGGGCCTGGGACCGGGGGGGTTCAAGGGCAGGGCCGGAAAGATCGCACTGCACAAACCCGATTTCTTCCGCCGCGGCCCGATTGGGTGCCCCACGCGTGATGACGCTGGCGTTGCAACCCCGGGACAGTGTAGGACGCCGGCCGTTCGTGCGATGGCGCCGCAGCCTCCGCCGCGCCGCAGGCTCTCAAGGACCGCTCCTCCATGGATACCCCGATCGCCGCCGTGCTCTGGCCGGAAGAGGCTGGCCGCGACATGGCCGCGCTGACCCGTTTGATGCAGCACCTCGAGCGGTGCTGCCTTGAACTGGGCGCCGAAGAGGCGGCCGGACACCTGGCGGAAGCGGCCGCCTGCCTCGCCCAGGACCGCGCCCAGCGCCGCATGGCGGCCTGAGGGCGCGTTCCAGACCAACCGCGAATCGAAAGAGCCGGGGAAGGTGTTCCCCGGCCCTTTTGCCTTCCTGGAAAGGGCTCTGCCCTCTCGAGACATCCGAGGCAGTGCCTCGGATCCGCCAAGGGCCTGAGGCCCCTGGACCCCCATCTGGCTTCCGCGGATGCAGTGATTGGGGGCGGTTCTTTTTCGGTGCCCTTCCTGGGCGTGCAGTCGCCTCGGGTCCAAGACCCGAGGCGCACCGGCCGGAAGGCATTTCACACAGATAGAAAAAGATGAGTGGGGGTCCGGGGGAGAGAATTCTTTCTCTCCCCTGGAGTCACCAGAGCCGGCCGTATCAGGCCGCCAGCTTGCGCCGCGCGAGTCCGAGGCGGTCCCAGACCGCAACCAGGGCCCCCGCGAGGTGGGCGATGGCGGCGTCGTCGTGCAGCGGCGTCGGGGTGATGCGCAGGCGCTCGGTGCCGCGGGGCACGGTGGGGTGGTTGATAGGTTGGATATAGATCCCGTGCTCGGCCAGCAGCATGTCGCTGGCGGCGCGGCAGAGGGCGGCGTCGCCGACCATGACGGGCACGATGTGGCTCGGGTTCTCCATCACCGGCAGGCCCCGGGCGAGGAGGGCGGTGCGGGTGGCGCGGGCGCGTTCCTGGTGGGCCGCGCGCTCGGTGTCGGAGGCGCGGAGGTGGCGGACGCTGGCCAGCGCGCCGGCCGCGATGGCGGGGGCGAGGGTGGTGGAGAAGATGAAGCCCGGCGCGAAGGAACGGATGGCGTCCACCAGCGTCGCGCTGCCGGCGATGTAGCCGCCGCCGACGCCGTAGGCCTTGCCGAGGGTGCCCTCGACCACGTCGATCTCGACGCCGTCCCGTGCCGCGACGCCGGCGCCGCCCGGGCCATAAAGGCCGACAGCGTGGACCTCGTCGATGTAGGTGAGCGCGTTGTGGGCGCGGGCGAGCTCGGCGATGGCGCGGATGGGCGCGATGTCGCCATCCATGGAGTAGACGGATTCGAAGGCGACGATCTTGGGCGCCTCGGGCGGCAGCTCGGCCAGAAGCTCGGCCAGGTGGGCGAGGTCGTTGTGGCGGAAGATGCGCTTGGGTCCGCCGCCGTGGCGGATGCCCGCGATCATCGAGGCGTGGTTGTCGGCGTCCGACAGGATGGTGCAGCCCGGCAGCAGGCGGGCGAGGGTGGAGAGCGCGGCCTCGTTCGCGGCGTAGCCGGAGGTGAAGACGAGGGCGGCTTCCTTGCCGTGCAGGGCCGCGAGCTCCGCCTCCAGCGCCACGTGGTGGCGGCCGGTGCCGGAGATGTTGCGGGTGCCGCCGGCGCCGGCGCCGTCCTCGCGGATGGCGGCGATCATCGCCTCGCGCACGGCGGGGTGCTGGCCCATGCCGAGATAGTCGTTGCTGCACCAGACGGTGACCTGGCTGCCATCCGCGCGGAGGGCGGCGGGGAAGGCGCCGGGCTGGCGGTGCAGCGTCAGGAAGTGGCGGTAACGGCCCTCGGCGCGGAGAGCGTCGAGATGGGCGCCGAGGAGAGCGTCATAGTTCGGCATGGTGGCGGGCATATGGGGGTGTGGCCGTGCCTGATCAGGGTGTTGGACGGGATCACGGGAACGTATCCACCCCTCCCGCCCCCGATTTCCAGCGGTTTTTCCGCCTTTCACGCGGAACGCGCGCCAGGGGCGCGAAAAGCGGGGTCCTGGGGGAGGGCGCGCCTCCCCCAGGGGGCTCCGTCAGGCCGCCTCGACGCACATGGCGACACCCATGCCGCCGCCGATGCAGAGGGTGGCGAGGCCCTTCTTGGCGCCCTGCCGCCCCATCTGGAACAGCAGGGTGGTGAGCACACGCGCGCCCGAGGCGCCGATGGGGTGGCCGAGTGCGATAGCGCCGCCATTGACGTTCACCTTGGCCGGATCCCAGCCGAGGTCCTTGTTCACCGCGCAGGCCTGGGCGGCGAAGGCCTCGTTCGCCTCGATGAGGTCGAGGTCGGCGATCGACCAGCCGGCCTTCTCGAGGGCGCGGCGCGACGCCGGGATGGGGCCGGTGCCCATGATGGAGGGATCGACGCCCGCGGTGGCCCAGGAGACGATGCGGGCCATCGGCGTCACGCCCCGGCGGGAGGCCTCGGCGCCGCTCATGACGAGGATGGCGGCCGCGCCGTCGTTGATGCCGCTCGCGTTGCCGGCGGTGACGGAGCCCTCCTTCGAGAAGGCGGGGCGGAGCTTCTGGAGAACCTCCAGCGTCGTCTCGGGCTTCGGGTACTCGTCGTTCTCGTAGACAGTGTCGCCCTTGCGGCCCTTCACGGTGACGGGCGCGATCTCGTCGCGGAAGCGGCCGGCCTTCATCGCCTCGCCGGCCTTGCGCTGGGAGGCGGCGGCGAACTCGTCCTGCTGCTCGCGCGTGATCTGGAACTTCTGGGCGACGTTCTCGGCGGTGTTGCCCATGTGGTAGCCGTGGAAGGCGTCCCAGAGGCCGTCCTTGATCATGGTGTCGACCATGGCGAGGTCGCCCATCTTCTGCCCGGCGCGGAGCTGGGCGGCGTGCGGCGCCTGGGTCATGCTCTCCATCCCGCCGGCCATGACGACCTTGGCGTCGCCGGTCGCGATCTGCTGGGCGGCGAGCGCGACCGTGCGCAGGCCCGAGCCGCAGAGCTGGTTGATGCCGAAGGCGGTGCGCTCGACCGGGATGCCCGCGAGGATCGCGGCCTGGCGGGCCGGGTTCTGGCCGGCGGCGGCGCCGAGGACCTGGCCGAGGATCACCTCGTCCACCTCCTCGGCGGAGACCTTCGCGCGCTCCATCGCGGCCTTGATGGCGATGGCGCCGAGCTGGTGGGCGGGCAGGCTGGCGAAGGCGCCGTTGAAGCTGCCCACGGGCGTGCGGGCGGCGGAGGCGATGACGATGTCGTCCATGTGGCGGTCCTCTTCGGTCCCTGGCGGGTGTTCTGGTTGGCCGCGATGCTGCGCGCGGTCGGGCGGGGGCGCAATCCCGGGGCGGTCCGGCGCCGGCCCGGCGGGCTTTCAGGTGGGGCGCGGAAGGGCCGTGATCCAGTCGCGCAGCGGGCGCCAGAGGGCGGTTTCGGCGCGCAGGCCCGCGGCCATGCCGATATGGCCGGCGGGAATGTCGAGCACGGTGGGATCGGGCAGGCGGGCGGCGAGGGCGCGCGCGCTCTCCGGGGGCACGATGCGGTCGCCGCGGGGGATGGCGAGAAAGGCGGGCCCGGCCCAGGCCGCGGGGTCCACGGGGCGGCCCGCCACGTGCCAGGCGCCGGCCATGGGGGTGTTCTGGCCGTACCAGCCGGCCAGGCACTCGCGGGCGACGGGGGCGGGAAGGGGCACGCCGTCGTTCAGCCAGTCCTCCAGCGCGACGAAATGCGCGGCGCGGGGTGAGGCGGGGTCGAGCCGGCCGAAGGCGCGGAACTTCCGGGCGATGGCGAAGGGATCGAGCCCGGCGAAAAGGAGTTGCAGGGCGTCCACCGGCAGGCCGCCGGTCGCAGCCATCGCCGGCTCCAGGAGCGGCAGGAGGTTGGCCGTGGCGCGGGCGCGGTCGGCCGCGCCGCCCGCATGGAAGTCCCACGGGGTGGCGAGGAGGACGAGGGCGCGGACGAGCTCGGGGCGGCGGAGGGCCGCGGCGAGGGTCAGCAGCCCGCCCATGCAGTAGCCCGCGAGGACGACCGGGCCGCCCGCGGCGCGCGCGGCGGCGAGGGCGCGTTCCAGCCGGCCGGCGATCCAGTCCGTCAGGGTGAAGCCGTGCTCGGCCGGGCCGGGCTCGCCCCAGTCCAGCAGGAGGGGGCGCAGGCCCGCCGCCGCCAGCCAGCGGAGCATGGAGTGGCCGGGCATGAGGTCGAGCACGGCCGCGCGGTTGACGAGGGAGGGGACGAAGAGGGTCACCGGTCCCTCCCCGCCGTAATCGAGCAGGCGGGCGGGGCCTTCGGACCAGAAGGTCGGCGGCGCGGGCAGGTCGCGGCGCCAGGGGTGGTCGCGATAGGCGAGGATGCCGCGGAGCAGGGCGGCGTCCTCCGCCTGAAGGTGCCGGAGGACGGCGGCGCGGAAGCCCTCCGCCTCAGCGGCGCCGAGAGCGGAGAGGATCCGGCGGTGCTCCGCCTGCCCCTCCGGCGAGCGCGGCGCGAAGCCCGGCCAGCTCGCGTTCCAGGGCCTCGATCCGGGACTCGATGGCGGGGGCGCCGGGAAGGGCTGCGGGATCGAGGCCGTGGCCAGCCAGGCCCGGGCCAGGGCCAGCGTCAGGTGGGCCGGCAGGGGGCGCGGTCCGCGGCGTGGCGTCATGCGACGGCTCCGGCGGGGAGGGTGGGGATGGCGGCCAGGGCCAGGCAGGGGTCGGCGGCCGGGCCTCGGCCGGCCAGGGCGCCGGGGGCCATGTGGGCGGGGGGCCCGCAGGGGGCCAGGACGGGACGGGCCAGGACGGGATGGGCCAGGATGGGGCCGGCCACGAAGGGGTAGGCCAGGCCGCTCCCCAGGGACTCGGCGGGAAGGGCGGGGCGGCGAGGGCGCGCGCCCAGGCCGCCGCCGCGGACACGCAGGCCGCGAGGAGGGCCGGATCGGTGGCCATGGCCGCCATCTCGCCCTGCCAGAGGCCCACCCAATCCGCGGCGAGGCGCGCGAGGTCCGGTGCGCCGGCCGCCTCCGCGCCCTGCGCTTCCGGACCGTGCCGGGCCCGCTCTTCCGATCCTTCCATCACTCCCCCGCTCGGCCATTCCCCAACCTGCATCCCACGGCCGGCATCCTGCCCCTCCCGGTGCGGCCCTTGGCCTTTTCATCAGCGCGCCGCGATGCCCTGGGCGCGATCCGGGAAAGGCGGCTTTTGCAATGCGGCGTGGCCGGTCTAGCATCGCGATTCCCGGCCCGGGGGCAAGGCGGCACGCCGAGCCCGAGCGCAGGAGCGACCCGGCGCCACCCGGGTGAGGAAGACCGGACCCATGGCCCAGCCCGCCGCTCCGCAGGATGCGGCATCCGAGACGCCGCCGCGCCCGCCCGTGGTGGTGAAGAAATACGCCAACCGGCGCCTCTACAACACCGAGACCTCCTCCTACGTCACGCTGGAGGACCTCGCGGGGATGGTGCGGCAGAAGCGGGACTTCACGGTGAGTGACGCGAAGACGGGGGAGGACATCACCCGCTCCGTCCTCACGCAGATCATCGTGGAGGAGGAGAGCAAGGGGCAAAACCTGCTGCCGATCCCCTTCCTGCGCCAGCTCATCGGCCTCTACGGCGACAGCCTGCAATCGGTCGTGCCGCGCTACCTCGAGGCGACTATGGGCACCTTCGCGCGCCAGCAGGAAGGCATGCGCCGGGCCGCGCAGGACGCCGTGGGCTCCGCCATGGGCGGGTTCAATGCCTTCTCCCCCTTCGAGGAGATGGGAAAGCAGAACCTGGCGATGCTGGAGCGCGCGATGAGCCTCTTCACGCCCTTCCCGCGGGCCAATGGCACCACCGGCCCGGCCCAGCCGGGGGACGAGGTGCAGGCGCTGCGCGAGGAAGTGGCGCGGCTGCGGCAGGAACTGGCAGCGCTCAAGGGTGGCGGGGACTGATCGCTCCCGTGGCTGCTGGAGAGGGCTCCGCCCTCTCCAGACCTCGCCCGCTAAGGGCCTGAGGCCCTTGGATCCCCGTCTGGCTGTCGCGGATGCGGTGATCGGCGGCCGGCTCTGTTTCCTGACGCCCTTCCTGTCCGTGCAGTCGCCTCGGGGCCACGACCCGAGGCGCACCGTCCGCAGAAATTCTTCGAACCGTTAGAAAAAGGTGATGGTGAGGAGTCTGGGGAGAGGGAGAATTCTTTCTTCCTCTCCCCAGCGGCCGCGAGCGCCGTCAGCGGCGGTAGAGCACCAACCCGAGAATGAAGGCTGAGGAGGCCGCGCCCGCGGTGCGGCCTGCGCCGGTCGTGTCCCCCGAGGCCGCGAGGACGAAGGTGGCGACGACGCCGAGGGCGCCCGCGGCCATCAGGACAATGCCGAGGGAGTGCACGGGCTAGCGCGTGAGCCCCGGCCGCTCCAGCGGCAGCTCGCCGGTGCTGGCGGGCGCGCTGGCGGGCGGGGCCTCGGGGGCCACCGCGCGGGCGGGTGGGATGTAGGGGTAGGCACGGGGGTAGATGATCTCGCTCTGCGGCCCCTTGGCGCGCACGGGGCCGACGCGGCCGCAGGCGGGCAGGGCGAGGAGGGTCGCGAGGGCGACCAGGGCGCGGGCCGCGATCGTGGCGGTCATGCGAGGCGCTCCAGCCATTCCTTCGCCATGGCCGCCACGTTGCCCGGCGCCGTGCCGCCATGGGAGGTGCGGGAGCGGACGGAGGCCGCGACGGAGAGGACGCCGAAGACGCCCTCCATGATGCGGGGCTCGACGGCCTGCATCTCGGTGATGGTGAGGCCGGCGAGGTCCACGCCCATGCTCTCGGCCTTGGCGACGAGGCGGCCGGTGACGTGGTGGGCGTCGCGGAAGGGCAGCTTCAGCTCGCGCACCAGCCAGTCCGCGAGGTCGGTGGCGGTGGAGAAGCCGGCGCCGGCGGCATCGTGCAGGCGGCCGACGACGGGCTGCATGTCGCGCACCATGCCGGCGGTGGCGGCCAGCGCGAGGGCAAGGTTCTCGGCGGCGTCGAAGATGCCCTCCTTGTCCTCCTGCATGTCCTTTCCGTAGGTCAGGGGCAGGCCCTTCATGACCGTCAGCAGGCCGATCAGGGCGCCGTTGATGCGGCCGGGCTTGGCGCGGACGAGCTCGGCGGCGTCCGGGTTGCGCTTCTGCGGCATGATGGAGGAGCCGGTGGTGAAGGCATCGCTCAGCTTGACGAAGTTGAAGTAGGGGTTGGTCCAGATGACCACCTCCTCCGCGAAGCGGGAGAGGTGGGTCGCACAGATGGCGGCGGCCGCCAGGAACTCGAGGGCGAAGTCGCGGGAGGCGACGGAGTCCAGGCTGTTGCGGGTGGGGCGGTCGAAGCCCAGCGCCTGCGCCGTCATGTGGCGGTCGATCGGGAAGCCGGTGCCGCAGAGGGCGGCGGCGCCGAGCGGGCTCTCGTTCAGGCGGGCGCGGCAATCGGCCAGGCGGCCGCGGTCGCGGGAGAGCATTTCCACATAGGCGAGCAGGTGGTGGCCGAAGGTGGTGGGCTGGGCGGGCTGGAGATGGGTGAAGCCGGGCATCACCGTGCCCGCGTGCTCGGCGGCGCGCTCGGCGAGCGCCCGCATCACGTCGGCGATCTGGGCGTCGAGGCCGTCGATGGCGTCGCGGGTCCAGAGGCGGACGTCGAGCGCCACCTGGTCGTTGCGGGAACGCGCGGTGTGCAGCCGCTTGCCGGCCTCGCCGATGCGCTCGGTCAGCCGGGCCTCGATGTTCATGTGGATGTCCTCCAGCGCCTCGCTGAAGGGGAAGCTGCCCGCCTCGATCTCGGTGCCGATGGCGGCGAGGCCGTCGCGGATCGCGGCCTCGTCCTCGGCGGAGATAATGCCCACATGCGCGAGCATGGCGGCGTGGGCGAGGCTTCCGCGGATGTCCTGGCGCCACATCTTGCGGTCGAAGCCGATGGAGGCGTTGATCGCCTGCATGATGGCCGAAGGGCCGGCGGCGTAGCGGCCACCCCAGGCGGCGTTGGCGGTGTTCGGGTTGTGATCGGGCTGGGCGCGGTCGTCGGGCACGGGTGAGGAGGTCTCTCGGGTGAAGACGTATGGGCGTCGGGGCCAAATGGCCCTCGTGGCGGGAATCCTGGCGGGCGGGACACTAGGCGCGGGGCTCCTGCCCCGTCCAGCGCGGGGTCAGCCGGCGGGCACGCTGCGCGAGGACGGACCGAAGCCGCTGCCGGCCTTCGTGCTGACCGACCCCGAGGGGGCGCGGCGGGAGGTGCCATCCTTCGCGGGCAAGGGGCTGGTGCTGAACCTCTGGGCCACCTGGTGCCCGCCCTGCGTGGAGGAGATGCCGGCGCTGGACCGGCTGGCGGCCGCGCTGGCCGCAGAGGATATCCTGGTGATCCCCGCCTCCTCCGATCGCGGCGGGCGGCCGGTGGTGGAAGGGTTCTACGCGAAGGCCGGGGTGCGGAACCTCGGCGTCTGGCTCGACCCCAACTCGGCCGCGACGCGGGCGCTGGGCGCGCGGGGGCTGCCGACGACCGTGCTGATCGACCGGCTGGGCCGCGAGCGCGCCCGGCTGGAGGGCGCGGCCGCCTGGGACGGCGCGGCGCTGCTGGCGGATGTGCGGCGGCTCTGCGGGGATGGACGGGCGGCGACGGAGCCGAGCTGAAGGGGTGGCGCTGGTGGCCGCGGGGGAGAGAAAGAATTCTCTCCCCCGGACCCCCTCTCATCTTTCTTTGTCTGTTGGAGATACTGGGCGGCCGGTGCGCCTCGGGTCGATGACCCGAGGCGACTGCACGTTGGGGAAGGTTCCGCGATAGCCCGATGGGGATCCAAGGGCCTCAGGCCCTTGGCGGTGCGGGATGAACGCTGCGCGTTCACCCGGGAGGTCTGGAGAGGGCAGGGCCCTCTCCAGGGGGGCGTAGAGCGCTTCAGCGCAGGGTGAAGCGGATGGGCACGGTCAGTTCCATCGTGGCTTCCGGCCAATCGGCGGGCAGCGGGGGGAAGCTGCTCACACGGGTGGGCATGGCCTCGGCCTCGGCGTCCAGGTCGGGATCGCCGGAGGTGCGGGCAAGACGGGCCGCCGTCACCGAGCCGTCGCGGCGTATCGTGAAGCGCACCGTGACCACGCCCTCGGACCGGCGCGACCGGGCGCTGGCCGGGTAGCGTTGCACGCGCGCCAGGGCCTGCTGGATGAGGCCGGCATAGTTCGGCGAGATGGCGGCACGGGCCGGCGCCGGGGCAGCGGGGGCTGCCTGGGGCGGGGCGGCGGGGGCCTGCGGCGCGGCCTCGGCACGGGGCGGCTGCGGGGCCGCGGCCTGGACCGGGCGCGGAGGCGCGGCCGGGCGCGGGCGCGGCGGTGGGGGCGGCTGCGCGGGGGGCGGCACGGGCGGCGGTGCGGGCAGGGGCGGCGGCAGGTCCGCAGCTTCCGTGGTGGCTTCCACCGGCGCTTCAGCGGGCGGCGGCTCGACCGGAGGCGGGGCTTCCTGGACGGGCGGCGGCGGGACCATCGCCGGCTCCGGTGGGGGCGGCTCCGGCGGAGGGGGTTCGGGCGGAGGAGGCTCAGGCGGGGGCGCGGGTTCGGGCGGCGCCGGCTCCGGCGGCGGAGGTTCGGGCGGCGGTGGCTCGGGCGCCACCGGCTCGGCGGCCGGTGCGGGCGGCGTCGGTTCGGCGGCGGCGGGTTCGGGGGTCGGCTCGGGTGGCGGGGCCTCGGGGGCCGGTTCGGCCGGGGTCTCGGGCGCCATCTCCACCTCGATCAGCGTGGCGGGCGGCGGGGGCTCGTAAGAGAGGACGAGGACCAGGGCGCCGAGATGCAGCAGCGCCGAGACGCCCCAGGCGAGGGGCCGCAGCACGCGGCGCGCGCCGGGGGCGGGCGAGGCGGCCTCGGGGCCGGCAGGCAGGGGCGGCGGGAGCTCGGCCGGCGGGGCCGCGCGGGGGCGCTCGGCGAGGAGGCTGTCCATGCGCGGCGGCGCTCAGCGGCCAGGGGCGGCGGAGGCGGGTTCGGCCTCGGCGATGAGGGACACGCGGGCGATGCCGGCGCGCGAGACCCGGCCCATGACGCGGAGCACGTCGCCATAGGGCACGCTGCGGTCGCCGCGGACATGGACAGGCGCCTCGGGGTCGGCCTCGCGCCGGGCCTGGAGGCGGGTGGTCAGCTCCTCCTCGGTGACGGGTTCCTCGCCGAGGAAGAGGCGGTTGCCGGGGGCGACCGTGAGCACCAGCGGCGGCGTGGAGGAGGCGGCGCGGGCGGCGGCGCTGCGGGGCAGGTTCACGGGCACGCCGACGGTCATGAGCGGCGCCGCGACCATGAAGACGATGAGCAGGACGAGCATGACGTCCACCAGCGGCGTGACGTTCATGTCCGCCATGGGGAGGGCGTCCTCGTCGTCGTCGTCGCGGCCGCCACCGAGGGACATGGCCATCGGGCGCTACTCCGCGGCCTGGGCGGCGCCGGGACGGGAAGCGGCGGCCCGCAGCGGCGTCGGCTCGCGCGGGACCTCCCGCGGCATTTCCCGGGGGGCGGGCGCGGCCGGGCGGCGCGCCATGGCGGAGGCGAGGGTGGCGCTGGCCGCGTTGCCCGCCTGGCGGATGCGGGCGAGGGACACGGTGAAGCGGTTGTAGGCCATGACGGCCGGGATGGCGGCGACGAGGCCGATGGCGGTGGCGAAGAGGGCCTCCGCGATGCCGGGCGCCACCACGGCGAGGCTCGTGTCGCCGCTGGCCGCGATGCCGGAGAAGGAGTTCATGATGCCCCAGACCGTGCCGAAGAGGCCGACGAAGGGGCCGACGGCGCCGATGGTGGCGAGCAGCGGCAGGCCCGGCTCGGCGGCGCGGAGGGCGGCGGCGAAGGGGGCGCGCAGGGCGGCCTCGATCCGCTGGCGGTACTCGCCACGGCTCTCGGCGGGGTCGCGGCCCTCCTCCCACTCGCGGGTGCCGGCGCGGATCGCCTCGGCGGCAAGGCCGGAGTCGGGCGCGGCGCCGCCGGATGCGGCCGCGGCCAGGCGGCGGGCCTCGGCGCGCAGGCGGCGGGTGGCGGCCATCTTCTCGATGATGATCCCCCAGCAGGCGATGGAGGCCAGCAGGAGGAGGAGCATCACCCCCTTCACCACCGGGTCGGCTTGCAGGAACAGGGCGAGCGGCGAGAGGTCGTGGCCGGCGCTGGCGGGGTTCATGGGCGGTGGTCCCTCGTTTCTCGCCCCGCGCCCGGGCCGTCGCCCGGGGAGGGGGCTGCGGCCCGCGGGCCGGCGCGTCGCCGGGCAGGATAGGCCCGGGCCGGGCGGGCGTTAACCCGCGGCCGGCGGCGCCTCTTAGCCCAGCCGCCGCGTCGCCGCAATGCAGTTGAGAACAATTTGCATCTTCTTGGCGTCCCAACTCCCCGTGATGCGCGCCACCCGCCCGCATCCCCCCGCGCCCCGGTGCGTAGAAAGGCTGGGACCTGGAATGACGGTCTCGCGACGCCGCGCGAAGGGAGCCCGCCATGGCCGATATGCCGAAGATTGAGATTGATGGAGGCAGCGAGCCCGCCGTGGCCCTCGCCCTGCTGCAGATCATCATGGACGCGACGAAGGACAAGGAGAGCCACGATCGCGACTGGATCCTCTCGACCTATGCCGATTGCCTGGCGGTCGTGGGCGGCGCGGAGATCGACTACGGCGACGATGAGGAGGACGAGGGAGGGACGGAGTCGCCGCCCGAGGGCTGAGCACCGGCCGAGGCTTGCCGCGCCCCCGCGCCGGGGGCAGCTTCCCCCCGGATAAGGGCTGGATAACGGGAGGGGCGCCGGATGGTGGATGGCGGGACGGGTGCGGGCACGGCGCGGGATCTTCCCCCCGGCTTTTCCTCCCTTGCCCCGATGATGGCGCCGCGGAGCGTGGCGGTCATCGGTGCCTCGGACGAGCCGACACGGATCGGCGGGCGGCCGCTCTCCTACATGATCGCGCGCGGCTTCGCGGGGCCTGTCTGGCCGGTGAACCCGAAGCGGGAGCGCGTGCAGGGGCTGCCGGCCTTCCCGGACGTGGACGCCCTGCCGGGGGTGCCGGACGCGGCGATCGTGGCCGTGCCGGGCGCGCTGGCCGAGGCGGCGGTGGATGCGCTGGGGCGCCGGGGCTGCCCCGCGGCCATCGTGTTCACGGCCGGCTACGCGGAGGTGGACGAGGCCGGGCGGGAGGCACAGGCGCGGCTGGTTTCGATCGCGCGCGGGCACGGGATGCGGCTGCTGGGGCCGAACTGTCTTGGGCTGTTCAACGCGCCGCTCGGCTACTTCCCGATCTTCACCTCCTCCTTCGAGAATGGCTGGCCGGCGGAGGCGCTGGCCGGGCGCGGGCGGGTCGGCATCGCCAGCCAGTCCGGCGCCTATGGCACGCACCTGTTCGGGGCGGCCCGCAACCGGGGCATCGCGACGCCCGTGCTGGTGACCACCGGCAACGAGGCCGAGGTGACGCTGGGCGACGTGATCGGCTGGATGGCCGAGGACGACGGCATCGAGGTGATCGCCGCCTATTCCGAGGGCGTGCGGGAGGGGCCGCGCTTCCTGGCGGCGCTGGAGGCGGCGCGGCGGGCGCGGAAGCCCGTGGTGATGATGAAGGTCGGGCGCTCGGCGCTGGGCGCCCATGCCGCGCGTTCCCACACGGCGAGCATCGCGGGGGACGACGCGGTGACGGGGGTGGTGCTGGAGGAGTTCGGCGTCCACCGCGCCCGCAACACCGAGGAGCTGCTGGACGTCGCCTATGCCGCGACGCCGCGCATCTACCCCGTGGCGAACACGCTCGGCGTGGTGTCCATCTCGGGCGGGGCAGGGGTGATGATCTCCGACGTGGCGGAGGAGCAGGGCCTGGCCATGCCCTCCATGCCGGAGGCGGCGCAGGACCGGCTGCGGGCGCTGATCCCCTTTTGCAACCCCGCCAACCCCGTGGACTGCACGGCGCAGGTCTTCAACGACATGTCCCTCATCGGCGCCTTCGCGCGGGGGATGGTGGAGGATGGCGGTTACACGAGCCTGATCGCCTTCTTCACGCAGGTAGGGGCCTCGCCCTCTCTCGCGACGAAGCTTCGGGCGGAGCTGAACGCGGTGCGGGCGGACCATCCGGACCGGCTCTGGGTGCTGAGCGTGCTGGCGCCGCCGGAGCGGGTGCGGGAATACGAGGCGGACGGGTATCTCGTTTTCGAGGATCCCTCCCGCGCCGTGGTGGCGCTGGCGGCGCAGGGGCGGTTCGGGGCGGCCTTCGCCCGCCCGCCGCGCGCCCCGGTGCCGCTGCCCGCCGTTTTCCTGCCGGACGGTGCGCCCGACGAGGCCGGGGCGAAGCGGCTGCTGGAGGCGGCGGGTGTCCCCGCCGTGCCGGAGGTGGCGGTCGAGAGCGTGGAGGCGGCTGTGGAGGCCGCGCGTCGCATCGGCTTCCCGGTGGTGATGAAGATCCTTTCGCCGGACATCCTCCACAAGTCCGAGATCGGCGGCGTGCTGCTCGGCGTGGCGGACGAGGCGGCGGTCAGGGCCGGCTACGCCACGCTGATGGCCAATGCCGCCGAACGCGCGCCGGGGGCGCGGGTGACGGGCATCCTCGTCGCGCGGCAGGTGGGCGGGGCGGTGGAGGTGGCGCTGGGCATCGCGCGCGACCCGGTTTTCGGCCCCGTTGCGATGGTGGGGCTGGGGGGCGTGTTCATCGAGGTGCTGCGCGACGTGGCGCTGCGGCGCTGCCCGGTGGACCTGGCGGAGGCGGAGGCGATGATCCGCTCGCTGCGCGGCTTCCCGCTGCTGGACGGCGCGCGGGGGCGGCCGCGCGCGGATGTGCCGGCGCTGGCAAGGGCGCTCTCGGCGCTGTCGGCCTTTGCGGCGGCGGTGGGGGATCGGCTCGTCTCGGTGGACGTGAATCCGGTGCTGGTGCTGCCGGAGGGTGAGGGAGCCTTTGCGGCGGATGCGGTGATCGAGCTGGGGTGAAGAGGGGCGGTGCTGGTGGCCCCGGGTGAGGCTCCGCCTCCCCCAGACCCCCTCCGCCGGGGAGCCAAGTCCGGGGTGGCCGGGCCGCCCCGGCGGAGGAGGTCCAGGAGGAGGCGGCGCCTCCTCCTGTGGTCGCTACGAGCGAGACCGGGAAACCTTGCCCTCCCCCCTCCCCGGGAGCACCTTCGCCCCATGCAGGAGCCCCCTCGCCGCGTGATGCCCGGCCGCCCCGTCATCGTCTTCGACACCGAGACCACCGGCTGCACGCGGGAGGACCGGGTGGTCTCGCTCGGCGCCGTGCGGCTGGATGCGGGGCTGGAGCCGGAGGCGACGCTGCACCTGGTGTTCGCGCCGGGGATACGCTGCCATTTCGGGGCCTACCGGGTGCACGGGCTGTCCGACGCCTATCTCGCGCGCCAGGCGTCCTTTGCGGCACATGCGGAGGAGGTGGCGGATTTCTTCGGCGGCGCGGTGGGCTGCGCGCACAACCTCTCCTTCGACCGGCGGATGCTCGGCGGCGAGTTCGACCGGCTGGAGATGGCGCGGCCCTGGAGCGGGGAGTTCTGCACGATGCTGGCCTGGCGCCGGGACCGGCCGGGGCAGCGCTCGGGGCTGGCGCATGCCTCGGCGTCCTGCGGGCTGTCGCGCGAGACGGCGCTGCACGGGGCGCTGGAGGACGCCTGGCTGGCCGCGAACCTGCTGCGGGCGCTGCACGGGATGGAGCCCGCGCCGATGCGGCTGCACGGCTTCACGAACGACCGCACGGGGGAGATGGCGGCGTGATCGGGGAGCGCGCCGAGCGGTTCCGGGCGCTGCACGCGGCGGGCTGCTTCGCGCTGCCGAATGCCTGGGACGCGGGAAGCGCGCGGATCATGGCGGGGCTGGGCTTTCAGGCGGTGGCGACGACCTCCGCGGGGCTCGCCTTCATGCTCGGGCGGCGGGACGGCGAGGCGGCGGTTTCGCGCGCGGATGCGCTGGAGAACGCGCGGGTGCTGGTGGGGGCGGTGGACCTGCCGGTCTCGGCGGATCTGGAGGACGGGTTCGGACCCTCGCCGGAGGATGTGGCGGCGACGGTGACGGCCGCGGTGGAGGCCGGGCTCTGCGGCTGCACGATCGAGGACACGACGGCGGACCCAGCCGCACCCATCCACGGCTTCGAGGCAGCGGTGACGCGCGTGGCGGCGGGCGTGCGGGCGGCGCGCGCGGCGCCGCATCCCTTCGTGCTGACGGCGCGGGCGGAGAATTTCCTGCACGGACGGCCGGACCTGGACGACACGATCCGGCGGCTGGTGGCCTTCGCGGAGGCGGGGGCGGATTGCCTCTACGCGCCGGGGCTGCCGGACGAGGAGGCGATCCGCGCCGTGGTGCGGGCGGTGGCGCCGCGGCCGGTGAACGTGCTCATCGGGCCGCGCGGCGGGGCCGTGCCGCTCGCGCGGCTGGCGGCGCTCGGCGTGCGGCGGGTGAGCGTCGGCGGGGCCATCGCGCGCGCGGCTTACGGCGCGGCGCTCGAGGCCGGGCGGGCGCTGGCGCGCGGCGAGATGGGGGTTATTGCGGCGCTGACGCCTTACGCGCAGATCGCCCCCTACATGCGTTCGGGCCAGATGAGTACGGGAGAGGGACAGACGTGATCGACAAGATCGTCCGCGACATGGCGGCCGCGATGGAGGGCGTGCGCGACGGCAGCACGGTGCTGATCGGGGGTTTCGGCGCCGCGGGGCAGCCCGACGACCTGATCGACGGGCTGATCGAGCAGGGCGCGAAGGACCTGACTGTCGTCGCCAACAACGCGGGCTCGGGGCGCACGGGGCTCGCGCGGCTGATGGAGCTCGGGCGGGTGCGGAAGATCATCTGCTCCTTCCCACGTAGCGCGGGGTCGGTCGTGTTCGAGGATCTGTACAAGGCCGGGAAGCTGGAGCTGGAGATCGTGCCGCAGGGCACGCTGGCCGAGCGGATGCGGGCGGCCGGCGCGGGCGTTCCCGCCTTCTTCACGCCGACGGCCGCCGGCACGAAGCTGGCGCAGGGCAAGGAGACGCGCGAGTTCAACGGCCGCCCGCACGTGATGGAGTTGGCGCTGCCCGGCGACGTCGCGCTGGTCGAGGCCTGGGAGGCGGATCGCTGGGGCAACCTCACCTATCGCCGCAGCGGGCGGAACTTCAACCCGGTGATGGCAATGGCGGCGACGCTGACGATCGTGCAGGCGCAGAACATCGTCGAGCTCGGCGAGATCGAGGGCGAGCGCGTGGTCACGCCGGGCATCTTCGTCAACCGTGTCGTCAACGTGCGCCGCGGCGCGCCCTGGGCCTGAAGAGGAGCACCCCCATGCAACCCTGGTCCCGTACCCAGATGGCCGGCCGCGTGGCGGTCGATATCCCCGAGGGCTGGTACTGCAACCTCGGGATCGGCATGCCGACCCTGATCGCCGACTACATCCCGCAAGGCCGCGAGGTGGTGCTGCACTCCGAGAACGGCATCCTCGGCATGGGGCCGGCGCCGGAGAAGGGGAGTGAGGACGCCTGGCTGATCAACGCGGGCAAGCAGCCCGTGACGCTGCATCCGGGCGGATCGTATTTCCACCACGCCGACAGCTTCGCGATGATCCGCGGCGGGCATATCGACCTCTGCGTGCTCGGCGCCTTCGAGGTGGCCTCGAACGGCGACATCGCGAACTGGGCGACGAGCGAGAACGACAGCGCGCCGGCGGTCGGTGGCGCGATGGACCTGGCGGCGGGCGCCAAGCGCGTCTGGGTGATGATGGAGCACACGACGAAGGACGGGCGGCCGAAGCTCGTCGAGCGGTGTTCCTACCCGCTCACGGCGATGCGGGCGGTGACGCGGGTCTATACCAACCTTGCCGTGCTGGACGTGACCGAGGCGGGCTTCGCGGTGCGGGACCTCGCGCCTGAGGTGACGATGGAGCACCTGCGTTCCGTGACGGCCGCGCCGCTGGCGGACGCGCGCGAGGCGGTGGCGTGAGCATGGCCGCCCTGCCCGAGGGCATGGCGCTGCACGAGGCGCGGGAGGGCGGGGTGCTCGTCCTCACCCTCGACTACCCCGCGCGGCGCAACGCGCTGGCAACGCCGCTGCGCGACCGCATGGCGGATGTGCTGGAGGTGGCGGAGGGCGATGCCTCCGTCCGCTCCATCGTCGTGACGGGGGCGGCCGGCGTCTTCTGCTCGGGCGGCGACCTCTCCTCCATGGATGTGGCGGACGCGCTGGGCGGGCGGGAGCGGCTGCGGCGCGCGCACCGGGCCATCCGGCTGCTGGCCGCGGGCAGCAAGCCCGTGGTGGCGGCGGTGGAGGGCTGGTGCGTGGGCGCTGGCCTCTCGCTCGCCTGCGCCTGCGATCTCATCGTCGCGGCGGAGGACGCGCGCTTCATGGCGGGCTTCGGCAAGGTGGGGTTGATGGCCGATCTTGGCCTTCCCTTCACCCTGCCGGCGCGCGTCGGCGCCGGGCGTGCGCGTCGCATCCTCATGCTGCACGAGCAGATGACGGCGACCGAGGCCGAGCGGATCGGCCTCGTGGACGAGGTGGTGTCCCGTGCCCAGGCCCTGCCCGCCGCGATGGAGCGGGCACGCTTCCTGGCCGAGCAGGCACCGGCGCCGATGGCGCTGACCAAGGCGATGCTCTCGGCCGGGCTGGACGCGGCGCTGGAGGTGGAGCGGCACTACCAGACGACGCTGTTCCTCTCGGCCGATCACCGCGAGGGGCGGGCGGCCTTCCTGGAGAAGCGGGCACCGCGGTTCGGCGGGGGGTGATCCGCGTTTCGGCGGCGGCGCTGGTCGCCCCAGGGAGGCGCCGCCTCCCTGGACCCTCCGCCGGGGAGCCAACGGGCTCCCCGGACCCCGCGACCTGTTTTGCGGCGCTGAACCGGCAGGGTGCAGCGCCCTTGCGGGCTGACAGTCAGGTCGCCTGGGGTCATGGACCTCAGGCGCACGTCCAACAGACCGCGGGGGCCGGAGTGGCCGAGCCATCCCGGCTCGGGACGAACGCTCCGCGTTTGCCCGTGGGTCAGGCGACGGCGCCTTCTCCTGCGGCCACCAGCGCGATCGGCAACCCGCATTGCACAACCCCACGCCTCCGCGCTGAACTGCGCCACCCTTCCGCGGAGAGAGCATGACCGAGCACTGGCGCCTGACGGCGAGCGAGATCGCGGCGCGGGTCCGCGCGCGCGAGGTTTCGGCGGAGGAGGTGGCGCGCGACGCGCTGGCGCGGATCGAAGCCGCCAATCCCGCCATCAACGCCGTCGTGCAGTTCATGCCGGAGGAGGCGCTCGCTTCCGCCCGCGCGGTGGATGCCGCGATCGCCCGCGGGGAGGATCCCGGGCCGCTGGCCGGTGTGCCCGTCACCACCAAGGTGAACGTGGACCAGAAGGGCTTCGCCACCACCAACGGGCTGCGCATCCAGAAGGACCTGATCGCGCCCGACGACAACCCGGTGGTAGCCAACCTGCGGCGCGCGGGGGCGGTGTTCATCGGGCGGACCAACACGCCGGCCTTCTCGCTGCACTGGTTCACGCGCAATTCGCTCCACGGGCACACGCGCAACCCGCGCAACCCGGCGCTGACGCCGGGCGGCTCCTCTGGCGGGGCCGCGGCGGCGGTCGCGGCGGGGATTGGGGCGATCGGGCAAGGGACGGATATCGGCGGCTCCGTGCGCTATCCGGCCTATGCCTGCGGGGTGCACGGGCTGCGGCCGACCATCGGGCGCGTGCCGGCCTGGAACCCGGGCGGCGTGGAGCGCGCGATCGGGGCGCAGCTGATGGCGGTTTCCGGGCCGATCGCCCGCAGCATCGCCGACATCCGCCTCGCGCTGGGCGCCATGGCGGCGCCGGACGCGCGCGACCCCTGGTGGGTGCCGGCTCCGCTGGAGGGACCGGCCTTTCCCAAGCGCGCCGCGCTCTGTGTCCGGCCGGAGGGAATGGCGACGACGCCGGAGGTCGAGGCCGCGCTGCGCGATGCCGGGCGGCGGCTGCAGGACGCGGGCTGGACAGTGGCTGAGACGCCGGTGCCGCCGCTGCGCGAGCCCGGGCGGATGCAGGCCATGCTCTGGCTGGCCGAGAGCCGGCGCGGGATGAAGGAGGCGCTGCGGCGGGAGGACGATCCTGACGCGAACTTCGTCTTCGCGCAGATGGAGCGGCTCTGCCCCGAGGCGGACTTCAACGCTTTCCAGGACGCCCTGCAGGCGCGGGCCGGGTTCTGCCGGCAGTGGAACCTGTTCCTTGAGCGCTATCCCGTGGCGATCATGCCCGTCTCGGCCGAACCGCCCTTCCCGGACCTGCTGGACCTCGAATCGCCCGAAGCCTTCGACCGGGTGATCGAGGCGCTGCTGCCCCAGGTCGGGCTGCCGCTGATGAGCCTGCCGGGGCTGACGGTGACGACGGACCTCTCGGGCCCGGCGCCGCTCGGGGTGCAGCTCGTCGGCGGACGCTACAGGGAGGACATCCTGCTGGAGGCCGGCGCGATCATCGAGGCGGCGGGGCCGGCGATCACGGTGGCGGATCCGGCCGGCGGCTGACGCGGCCGGACTTCGGCCGCCCCTGTGGTGGCCGAATCGCAACGCCCCTCAACCCGTGCCCTTTCGCCACGTTTGCACCCCCGCGGGCCGCAGGGCGCCGCGGCCCCATTGGATCAAACGAGGAGAGAGAGCATGGACAGCGATCGCATCATCGGCGCCGGTAAGTCCGCTGCGGGCGACGTGCAGGAAGGCATCGGCAGCCTGATCGGTGATACCCGCACCCAGGCGCAGGGCAAGCAGAACCAGGCCAAGGGCGAAGTGCAGAACCAGATCGGCCAGCTGGAAGACTACATCCGCGATCAGCCGCTGACCGCTGCCGCCATCGCCGTTGGCTTCGGCTGGCTGCTGGGGCGCCTGCGCATCATCTGATCAGCGTTCCGCCGGGGGCCGCTGGAGAGGGCTCTGCCCTCTCCAGACCTCCCGGGTGAACGCGCAGCGTTCATCCCGCCCCGCCAAGGGCCTGAGGCCCTTGGATCCCCGTCTGGCTGTCGCGGAGCCTTCCTGAACGTGTCGTCGCCTCGGGTCGTGGACCCGCGGCGCACCGGCCGTTCAGCATTATTACTTCGAAGAAAAAGATGATGGTGAGGGGGCCGGGGAGAGGAAGAATTCCTTCTTCCTCTCCCCGGCGCGCCCGTTCAGGAACCTTCCCGCCGCTCGGCAACAACCGGCCGCAGCCTCCATCCTTCGCCGTGGCGCTCGACTTGGCCGAAGGAGGGCGGCGGGAAGTGGTAGGCCATGACGAGCGCACCTTCCGTCGAGAGTTGTTCCAGCAGGGCGCGGCGGGTGGCGACGGCCTGGGCGGGGTTGGCGCAGAAGTTGGAGGTGAGTTCGGGCCGGGCGAGTTGCAGCGTGACGTGCACCGCGTCCGCAAGCACCACGAAGGCACCCGCTGCCGTTTCCAGCCGCACCACCACCTGTCCCGGCGAGTGGCCGGGGGCGGGGTGGAGGAGGAGACCGGGCGCGATGGTGCAGGGCGGGTCGGCAGGCTCTACCAAGCCGGCCTCGATGACCGGGAGGATGCTGTCGGCATAGGCGCCGTGCAGGGCGGGCGTCGCGGGATCGGCGGCCTGTCGAGCGGCGAGGTGGTCGAGTTCAACGCGCGGGATGACGTAGCGGGCGCGCGGGAAGCTGGGCGCCCAGCGGCCGTTCTCGCGGCGCGTGTTCCAGCCGACATGGTCGGCGTGGAGGTGGGTGTTCACGACGATGTCCACCCCGTCGGGCACGACGCCAAGGGCGGCGAGGGTTTCGAGAAGGGGCGACTCCCGCCGGTGCCAGGCGGGGCGGGAGGGGCGCTCCTTGCCGGCGCCGATCCCGGCGTCGATCAGCGCCGTGAAATCCGGCGTGCGGATAAGGCAGAGGTTGAAGGAGAGGCCGATCGTGCGGGCCGCGGTGTCCAGGTGGCCCGGCGGTAGCAGGGGTGCGGCCTCGGCCAGCATGGCGTCGTCTGCGGCGGCGAAGAGGGCGGGGAGCGGCCAGGCGACGGATTCGCTGTCGGCGATGCGGGTGATCTCGGCCTCGCCCAGGCGGAGTGTCTCGGTATGCAGCAAGGGGCCGGCCATGGGTCATCCTTGCGCGGCGAGCGGCCGGGCGCCAGCCTGCCCGGCCGAGGTGGAGGGGATCTGGCGATGGTGATCGACCGGCGCGGGCTGGGAATGGCGGTGGCGGGCGCGGTACTGGCGCGGCCGGCCTTGCTGCGGGCGCAGGGGGCAGCAGGGGCGGTGCTGCCGATCGGCTTCGTCACCACGCTTTCCGGCCCGGCCGGCTATCTCGGCGAGGAGGTGCGGGCGGGCTTCGAACTGGGCATCGCCGAGGGCGGCGACGCGCTGGGCGGGACCAGGGTGCGCCTGCTGGTGGAGGACGACGCGGCCCGCCCCGGCCAGGGCCAGCAGGCGGCGGAGCGGCTGATGGGGGCGGAGCGCGCGCGGCTCTTCTCCGGCCTCGTGTTCAGCAACGTGGCGGGAACGGTGGTGCCGGCGGTGCTCGATGCCGGCGGCATCTTCGTCAGCGCCAATGCGGGCCCGGCGGATTTCGCGGGGCGGGAGTGCCACCGCAATTACTTCGTCGTCTCCTGGCTGACGGATTCGATGCAGGCGAGCGCGGGGGCGCTGGCGAGCGACCTCGGCTACCGCCGCGTGATGGTGCTGGCGCCGAACTTCATCACGGGGCGGGAGGCCATCGCGGGCTTCCGCCGGCTCTTCAAGGGCGAGGTGGTGCGCGAGATCTACACGCGGCCCGACCAGGTGGATTTCTCGGCGGAGATGGCGATCATCCGGTCCGAGCGGCCGGACGCGGTCTATCAGTTCCACCCGGGCGGCACGGGCATCGCCTTCCTGCGGCAGTACCAGGGGGCGGGGCTGCTGGGGACGGTGCCGATGGTGGTGTCCGAACCCTCCTTGGACCACCGGATCGTGGCGGCGCTGGGCGACGCGGCGCTCGGGATCGACGTCTCCGGGCACTGGAACGCGGACTTCCCGAACGACGCCAACCGCCGCTTCGTGGCTGCCTACACAGCCAAGCACGGGCGCGTGCCGACGATGTACGCGGCGCAGGGCTTCGACACCGCGAACGCCATCGGGGCGGCGCTGCGGGCGACCGGCGGCTCCATCGCCGACCAGGCGGCCTTCCGCGCGGCGATGCTGAAGGCGGACTTCGCCTCCGTGCGCGGGGAGTTCCGCTTCGGGCCGAACGGGCACCCGGTGCAGGCCTGGTGGGGTCTGAAGGTGGCGCCGGGCGCGGACGGCAAGCCGACGCTGGTGACGCAGCGGCGCATCCTCGACCCCGTGGGCGACGCCTTCGCCGACCGTTGCAAGCTCTGATCCCTCCAGAGAAGCCCGTGCTCACTGTCCATCACCTGAACAACTCCCGCTCCCAGCGCGTGCTCTGGCTGCTGGAGGAGCTGGGGGTTCCCTACGAGGTCCGGCGCTACGAGCGGGATGCCGCGACGCTGTTGGCGCCCGAGGCACTGCGGGCGGTGCATCCGCTGGGCAAGGCGCCAGTCGTGACAGAGGGCGATCTCGTCGTGGCGGAGACCGGGGCCATCGTCGAGTACATCCTCGATCGCCACGGCGCCGGTCGGCTGGAACCGGCGCGCGGCGGGGCGGACTGGTGGCGGTTCCGCCACTGGATGCACCACGCGGAGGGATCGGCCATGCCGCCGCTGGTGATGACGCTGGTGCTGGGCCGCCTACCGGACGGAATGCCGCCGGCCGCCCAGCCGATGGCGCGAGGGATGATGGAGGGTGTGCAGAAAGGCTTTGTCGGGCCGAACCTGGAGCGGCTGAAAACCTACTGGAACGAGGCACTGGCGCCGACAGGCTGGTTCGCCGGGCCGGAGATGACGGCCGCGGACATCATGATGAGCTTCCCGCTGGAGGCGGCGTCCTCGCGCTCGCCTTTCGGGGAGGGGCAGCCCAATCCGGGTGCCTTCCTGGCGCGCATCCACGCGCGGCCTGCCTATCGGCGGGCGCTGGAGCGGGGTGGGCCCTACGCCTACGCCTGAGGGACTTCGTTTTCGTCGGTTGCCGCTGGTGCGCCTCGGGTCACTGACCCGAGGCGACGGCAGGTTGGGGAAGGTGTCGCGCTAACCAGATGGGGATCCAGGGGCCTCAGGCCCTCTCCCGGGCGCCGCGCCTCACCCCGGCAAACCCCCTCCGGCCTCACGGATAAGGCACCACCCGCCGGCGCCCCCACCCGGGGCGCAGCCCTCCCAGAAGCCCTCCCGACAGGAGCGGTTCCCCCCGGTTTGCCATCGCGCCGAGGCGAGGCAGTTGCGCCAGTTGGCGGCGCTCGCGGCCGGTCCTTCGAGGTAGAGGGTTTCGAGCCAGACGAGGCCGAGCGCCTCGGCCAGCGGCAGGACTTCCGTCACCCAGGGCCATTTCGCGGGCAGGGCGGGACGCGCCACCGCGATGGCCCCGCGGGAGACGGCGCGGCGGTAGCCTTTCAGGAAGTGGGATTCGAGGCGCACGCCGAGCGCGCCGGCCCCCATTCCAGTGCCGGTGCCGATCAGCGCCTCCACCACCGTCATGTCGCAGCCGGAGGGCAGGATGAGGTCGGTGGGAAAGGCCAGGGCCGTGCCGGGGAAGGTGCCGGCGCGGGCGAAGAGGTCGATCTCGAAGAAGTAGCCGAGCACGCGCATGCGGCCCATGGTCGCCCGGATGCTCGCCGCCTCGCCGCCGGGCGGGATGGCCGCCCAGCCCCGCAGCAGCGCGGCCCAGGTGGCGGCGGCGGCCGGGTAGTCGGGGTCGGAGGCGGCCCAGTGGCGCTCGAGGTCGGCCGGCAGGCCCCGGCCGCCGTCCTCCCGAGCCTGCGCGATCATGCGCCCGATCACCTCCTCCGCCCCCGCCGCCCCCCAGGAGACGACGTGCACCAGGCGGCGCGGTCCCGGCGCGGCATCGAGCAGCGCCTGCAGCAGATAGCCCACCCCCTGCGCCACCAGCCCGCCCTGGCTCTGGCCGGTCAGCACCACTTCCCCGCCCGCCCGGGCATAGGCGGCGGCATCGGCGATCATCCGCAGCGCGGCGGTGGAGGTGAACCCCGCCCGCCCGAAGGTGAGGCCCGACGCCCAGCTCCGGAAGTCGCGGTGCTCGAAGACATGGGTGCCGGCGATGGCCAGGATGCGGTGCGGGGCCAGGCCGCTCTCCGGCCGCGCCTCGAAGACGGCGGCCGCGAAGCCGCTGAATTCGTCGCCGTAGAGCCGCAGGAGGCGGTAGGCGGAAAGCTGCGCCGCGCTCGAGGCGTCCAGCACCGGCAGGCCGCCCGGCAGCAGGCGGATGTCGTAGGCGATGTCGGCCGCCAGCACCGTCGCCTCGTCCAGCCGCCAGAGCGGGCGGATGCGGGAGCGGGGGTCCTCCAGCACCTCCGCGGCGCTGCGGCCGGGGGGGTAGATCGTGGCCGGATTGCCTTCGGGCAGGCGCAGGTTCCGCACCTCGCCGAGCAGCAGCCCGAGCCGCAGCCCGTGGTCCCGCAGCCCGCCGCGAAGGGCGTGGTGGGAGAGGATGTCGCGCGCGAAAGGCAGTAGCCCGGCGAGCGACAGCTCGATCGGGCGGGTCTCGGCGGCCGGGCCCGGCAGGGCGGCCTCGCAGCGCGCGGCATCGGACGGCGTGGCCAGGGGGGCACGAACGGGGGCCGCAGCGAGGAAGGCGATGGCCAGGAGCAGCGCGGCCGCCCGGTGCCGCAGGGGGGAGGGGGACAGCATGCAGGGGCTCCGGGCGGGCAGGGTGGCACAGGGCGCCGCCTCCCCTAGCCGTCCGCCCGCGCCATGCCCAGCCGCCCCGCCTCTCCCGCGCTTGGTCCCCGTGGGGCGGGTGCGGCATGGTGCGCTCCATGGAACGCCCCGTCCTGCCCCCAGCTCCCTCCGCCCGGCTCCAGCTCGCGGTGCGGGCGGCGCTCCTCCTCGGGCTGGTACTGCTCGGGGCGTGGATCATCCGGGGCTTCCTCCCCGCCCTCGGCTGGGCGGTGGTCCTCGCGATCGCGACCTGGCCACTCGTCCAGCGCCTGCAGGCGCGACGGGCGGCGCCCTCCGGCGTGCTGGTGCCGGCGCTCGCAACGGTGGCGCTGGCTCTCGTCTTCCTTCTCCCCCTCGGCCTCGTCGCGGTGGAGTTGGGGGAGGAGGCGCGCGTTGCCCTGCACTGGCTGGCGCAGGCGCGGACCCACGGCGCCGCCCTGCCCGCCTGGCTTCCCACCCTTCCCCTCATCGGCCCCCAGGCCGCGGAATGGTGGACGCAGGCGCTCTCGGCGCCCGGGGCCGCCGCGGGCTTCCTCCACCGGCTGAGCCAGGGGGAGCTGATCGGCCTCGGGCGCAGCTTTGGGGGCGCGCTGGCCCACCGCGCGGTGCTCTTCGGCTTCACCCTGCTCGCCCTTTTCTTCCTCTTCCGCGACGGTGAGACCCTGGCCGCCCAGGCGCAGCGCGTGGCCGACCGCCTGCTGGGCCCGGGCTACGAGCGGCTCGGGCGGCAGGCGGTGGCCTCGGTGCGCGGCACGGTCAGCGGCCTCGTGCTGGTGGGCCTGGCGGAGGGCGTGCTGCTCGGCATCGCCTATGCCGTGGCGGGCGTTCCCCACCCCGTGATGTTCGCGGCGCTGACGGCGGTCGCGGCGATGGTGCCCTTCGCCGCCCCCCTCGTCTTCGGCGCCGCGGCGCTGGTCCTTCTCTCCGCGGGCGCCCTGGCGGCGGCGGCGGGGGTCTTCGTCTTCGGCATGGTCGTGCTGTTCCTGGCCGACCACCTGGTGCGCCCGGCGCTCATCGGCGGTGCGACTCGACTGCCCTTCCTCTGGGTCCTGCTTGGGATCCTCGGCGGGGTGGAGAGCCTCGGGCTGCTCGGCCTTTTCCTTGGGCCGGCCGTCATGGCGGTGCTGGTGATGCTCTGGCGGGACGCCGCCGGCATGGAGCCTCCGTCCGCCTGAAAGTCCTTCCGCCCTGCCGGGGCAGATCCGGTGGGTCCGGCGCTGGGCGACCGCCCAAAGCGGTTCACGATGACGGACCAGGGCTGGCCAACCTCGGGCAGGGTCAGCCGTTTACGCCCGGATCTTCGAATCACCGCTGAGGATTCTTTTTCGAAGTACTCGGCGTTGATTGTCAGGCGGTCCGTGTCTCGGAAGGGGAGATTTTGCTGCGATGCGGAGAAAAAGCGTGCGGATTCTCAACGAATCGTGCTGATAACAAAACTTATCCTATGTCGTTGTGGTCCCGTATCCCGTTCCTAGCTTCCACTGGAGGCTGATCGAAACATTCGTGAAACGCCCAGCCCGGAGAAGGAAAAAGCTGTGCCTGGATGGAGGCGAGCAGGCATCGATCTACTCTCCGCGGCCGGCCGGCGCTTGCGGCACGGGGGGCGCCGCCCACCGAGCAATGGCAATGGCAACGGTGCCGATGCCGTTCCCTCCGTCGTTGTCACGCCCGTCGTGGCGGCCTCCACGGGGCCGGCCGCATCCGCTGTCTCGGACAGCACCCGGGCCGACCGCTTCGCCGCGCTGCTCTCCGGCATGACGGACGGCGTGATGATGATGGACGCCGATCTCCATCTGCTGGAGTGGAACGCGCGCTTCCCCGACTGCACGGGCGTCCCGCCGGAGCAGCTGCACGTCGGCATGTCGATGGAGGAGATCCTCCGTGCCCAAGCCATCGCCGGCGAGTTCGGCGAGGTGGACATCGAGACGGAGGTTGCCCGGCGGCTGGAGCAGATCCGCCGCGGCCTCAGCCTCGGCACTGTCGAGCGGCGGCGGCCCAACGGGCAGGTGCTGGAACTCCGGCGCAACCGCCTGGCCGATGGCGGCTATGTCACCCTCTACACCGACATCACCGCACGCCGACAGGCCGAGGACCAGCTTCACCAGACGCAGAAGATGGAGGCGGTCGGCCACCTGACGGGCGGCGTCGCGCACGACTTCAACAACCTGCTGATGGTCATCCTCGGCAACCTCGACCGGGCGGAGCGCTCGCTGAAGGAGCTCGACCTCGACCGCGCCGGGCGCAGCATCGAGCAGGCGCGCAGCGGGGCCAAGCGCGCCGCCCTCCTTACCCAGCGCCTCCTCGCCTTCTCCCGCCAGCAGCTGCGCGAGCCGCGCCCGGTGGACCCCAACGCCATCGTCCTCGGCATGGCCGACCTCATCCGCCAGTCCTCCGCCAGCGCCCTTGCGGTGGACTTCTCCCTCGTCGACTGCCCCTGGATCGTGCTCGCCGATCCCAACCAGTTCGAGATCGCGCTGCTGAACCTCGTCATCAACGCGCGCGACGCCATGGCCGATGGCGGCTCCGTCCGGATCGAGACCGCTCGGGCGACGCGCGGCGATTCCGGCCTGCCGGACCCGCTGCCGATTGCCGGGCAGGAGTTCATGCGGATCACGGTGCGCGACACCGGCAGCGGCATGTCGCCCGAGGTGGTGGCCCGCGCCTTCGAGCCCTTCTTCACCACCAAGCCCGCGGGCAAGGGAACCGGCCTCGGCCTCTACCAGGTGGTCGAGTTCGCCACCCATGCCGGCGGCTACGTGGCGATCGACAGCCATCCCGGCACCGGCACCGCCGTCACGATCATCCTGCCCCGCCTGCAGGTCAGCGAAACGGCCGGCAAGCCCGTGGCGCAGGCCTCGGACCCCTGCATCGGCCACGGCGAGACGGTCCTGGTGGTGGAGGACCAGCCGGAGATCCTCGCCTGCACGGCCGAGGGACTCCAGTCGCTCGGCTACCACGTCATCGGAGCGAAGGACGCCTCCGGTGCGCTCACCGCCCTCGAGAACAATCCTGGCGTGGCGCTGCTGTTCACGGATATGGGCCTTGCGGGCATCTCGGGCCACCAGCTGACGGAGGAGGTGGCCCGCCGCTGGCCAAGCCTGCCCATCCTCGCGACCTCCGGCGGGCCGGCCGCCCTGAGCCCGGAGGAGGGCGCGCCCTCGCGCGAGATCGCCCTCATCGAGAAACCCTATGCTGTGCCCAGGCTCGCCGAGGCGATCCGCGCCATCCTGGACGCGCGCCTGGCCGTGCCGGGCGCGGACCTGCCGGACACGCCCGCCGCCCCCGGCACCTGACCGGCCGCGCCCGCGGGCAACGGCCACGCCCCGCGGCCGTTCGTCCCCCGCGCCAGGCCTGGCGCCCGGGAGGACCGATGGAGCGACTGGACGCCTTCGCGCGCGACGGGAAGGAGCCGCTGATCGCGGCCCTCCTCGTCAAGGACGATACCCTGGTCTCGGAACTCCAGGCGCGCCTCTCGGCTGCAGGCCTGCTCGACCCGCCAGGGGACGGCTTCCTTGGACCGGCGACCCAATGGGCGCTGATGGAGTTCTGCCGCCTCTCGGGCCTCGACTACGAGGGCGCGCTCTCTCCCGAGGCGGCGCGTGCCCTCCTCGCGGCGCCCGAGGTGCTGCCGCTGCATCCTGGCCCCGACCTCGCCGGCCGCATTGCCGCCGCCCTCCTCCGCCGCGGCGACTGGATCTGCCGCCACCCGGACTGCACCAACATCGTCTACGTCGAAGGGCTCGACACCGGGGGCCGCCGTACCCCGCGCCGCCCCGACCACTTCGACGACCTGCGCCTGCTGCTGCGCGTCGCCCCCGGCGGCCGCCCGGAGATCGCCGGCGCCTGGACCGCCACCACCGCCCCCGGCCGCCCCGCCGTCGAGGAACCCGCCGAACCCGCCGGGGCCCCGCGGCTGCGCCACGGCCAGCATCGCGCCTGGGTCGTCGGCCGCACCGCCATCGGGACGCCCCAGGAACAGGAAGCCCTGGTGCAACTGACACCCCTGCCCGTAACCCGGGACGCCAACCGTGACTTTCACCGCGCGGACGACCCGGAGGGCGAGGAGTTGCTCATCATCGACCAGCACGGCGGCCTCGGCGCACCGAGGGACGAAGTGGGCGGCGCCGGCGCCGGCTGCCTCGTCGGCCGCGAACAGGACGGGCACCGCGCCTTCATGGCCGCTCTGCGCGCGGACCCACGCTGGACGGTCAACAACGCCCATGTCTTCACGACCTCGGTCCTCGGGGTGGACGAAGTCCTAGGGTAAGGGGGCGGCCCCCCTGGAGAGGGCTCCGCCCTCTCCGAACCTCACCCGCCAAGGGCCTGAGGCCCTTGGATCCCCGTCTGGCTTTCGCGGATGCGATAAGGGGGGCCGGTTCTTTTTGGGCGCCTTTCCTGGGCGTGCAGTCGCCTCGGGTCCATGACCCGAGGCGCACCGGCCGCAGAGCATTTCAGACAGATAGAAAAAGATGAGTGGGGGTCCGGGGGAGAGAATTCCTTCTCTCCCCCGGCGTCACCCGCACCGCCTGCTCAGAACAACCGCAGCAACCGGTCGATATAATCCAGTTCAGCCGTCGGCCGTTCCCGTTCCGCGTGGCGCCGCCGCAGTTCCTCCTGCAGCCGCCGGGTGCGGAGCATTTCGGCCTCTTCCGGCACGCGGGTATCGCCGCCCTCTTCGGAGGTTCCGGTTCCTTCCCGCAGGCGCCGGCCCAGCGGGTCGCGTCCTTCGCCGTTCTGGGCCATCCTGTCCTGGCCTTCGCCCCCCTGCTCGGAGCCGTCGGCCATGGCGTCGCCCTGGCCTTCCCCTTCGCCCTCGCCTTCTTCCTCGCCGGGCTGGGGGCGATCGGGGCGGCCGAACTGGCGTTGCATGCGCTGCGCCATCTGCCGCCCGCCCTCGGAGAGCTCGCGAATCGCCCGTTCCTGGTGCGGGCGCGGGTCGGCGCCGCTGCCCAGGGCCTCGGCGCTGTCGCGCATCGCCTGGTCGGCGCGGCCGAGCGGGGCCGGCACGTCCCCGGTCAGGTCGCCCTGCTGCTGCATCAGCTCGCCGAGCGCGCGGCGGAGCGCCCGCTGGACCCGGGCATCCGCCGTCGTCTCGGGCGGCGCGGGCTGCGCCTGGGGCTCGGGCGGGAGGCCGCGGTTCCAGGGATAGGACTGGCGGCGCTCCCGCTCGCGCCGCGCGGACTCGGCCTCGCCGCGGCGGTGGGCGCCGTCCAGCAGGCCGGACTCGCGGCGCACCATGTCCTGGATCACGCCCATCTGCTGCTGGCCGCGCTCGCGCCGCTGCCGGCGTTCCTCGCGCCGGTTCTCGGCCATCTGGCCGTTCTCGAGGTCCTCCAGCATCTTCTCGAGCTCGGCCAACTCGCGCTCGGCGTCCTCGGGGCGATCCTCGCGGTTCCTCTCGCGCATGCGGTCGGTGCGACGCTCGGCCTCGCGGCGCTCCTGCGGGCGCGCCTGGGGCGGGGGGCCTTCGGGCGGCGTCTCGCCGCTGTCGCGCTGGATCCGCTCCGCCAGGGCGTCCAGGTGCCGCCGCACGGCCTCGCGCAGCTCCTGGATGCGGCGGTCCGTCTCCGTCCGGGCGGCGTCGCGCTGGGCTTCGCGCTGCTGCTGCTCGGTCTGGCGCTGCTGCTGCTCGGGGTTGGCGGCGGTCTGGTTGTTCTCGCCGGGGGGCTGGGCCTGATCGGCCTCGCGCGGCGGCGGCTCCCCGTTCTGGCGAGCCTCTTGCTCGCGGCGCTGCTCGGCCTCCTGGCGGTCCGCTTCGCGCTGCCGCTCCTCGGCGCGTTCGCGCTCCTGCTGCTGCCGTTCGCGCAAGGCCTCGCGCAGGCGCTCCCGTGTCTCGGCCAGGGCGCGGGCGGTGCGGTCGGCGCGGCCCTCCTCGAGGGCGAGGGCGGTCTCCCACATCGTCTGCTGCACCTCGCCCACCGCCTCCGGGCGCGTATCGCTCTCCAGCCGCGTCCGGGCGGAGCGGAGCGCGAGCGCCGTCGCGGTGTCGTTCTCGAAGGCCTCGGGCTGGCCCGCCAGCCGCTCCAGCCCCTCCATCGCGGGCCGCCGCTGGCTGGGATCGAGCGAGAGGCCCTTGCGCAGGAGGATCAGCCCGCGCGCGATCGGGTGGTTGAAGCTCCGCTCCGGCAGGGTCAGCGCTGCCTCGTCGGAGCGTCCCTCCTGCCCCGCGCCGTCCCGCGCCAGCAAGGACACGCGCACCGGCAGGCCCGCCCAGGGATGGGCTGAAAGATCGGGCTGCGCCACCCCGCGCGGCGCCTTGGGCTGGCCGGGCGGCAGGGGCAGGTCGATGGCCAGCGGCGGCGCGTCGGGGCGCGCGGCAAGGCGGAGTTCGGCCGCCGCGCTCGCAACGCCCCAGTCATCCTCGGCGCGCCAGGGCAGGCGCGTGGCAAGCCCCCGTGCGGCCTGCGCGGGCGGCTCGGCGAAGGCAATGCGCGGCGGGGCGTCGGCCTGCACCGCGAGCGACCAGGCGGCCACGTCCCGCCCGCCCTGCCGCACGATGAGCTGCCCCCCGGCATCGAGCACCATCTCCGCGCTGTGGCTGCCGGGGCCGAGCGCCTGGAAGGCGGCCGCCGGCGAACCGTCCCGCAGCAGTTCCGGCGCGCCGCTGCCGCCCGAGAGCGCCACCCGCAGCCGGCTGCCCGCCGGTACCATCACGCTTCCGCCGGCAGGGTCGAGGAAGACCGGCGCCGCACCCGTATAGGCCGGCGGCGTCACCCAGGCCTCGAGCTGCGCGGAAAGGCCCGGCGCGGCCGGTGCCGCCGCCGGCCACAGGGCGCGGCGCAGCCGCTCCGGCGCTTCCGCTCCCGCGACGACGAGGGAGGCGACCAGCGCAACCGCCAGCCCCGCCCGCAGCGCGCGGGGGTCACGGGCCGGCAGCCCCGGCCGCGGCAGCCCCGCCCGGAGTGCACGGACCCGCGCCGCCTCCCGTGCCTGGTGCAGCCGCCACAGCGCGAGGGAGGTGGCATCGCCCCCCGCCGGCCGGTCGTGCAGCGCGGCCAGCGGCCGGTGCGGCAGGCCCGAGGCCCGCTCCAGCCGCCGGTCGGCCGCCGGCTCGTCCGGCAGCGAGAGGCCGCGGAGCCCGTGCAGCACCGCCACCACCAGCATCCCGGTGAGCACCCCCAGCAGCAGGAGGTGCGGCAGCGGGTGCAGGAGAAGGAACACCCCCGAGAGGGCGAGGACGAGAAAGACCCCGAGCACCCCCAGCACCGGCCAGAGCCGTGGCCAGAGGGCTTCCCAGAACAGCGCCGCCCGGGCCCTGGCGCGCAGCCGGCCGAGCCGGCGCAGGGCCGGCCCGCTTCCCGCCGCGCCGGGCCCGGGACCCGTCACGCAGCGGCCTCGAGCGATGCCCCGAGCCAGTCCGGCAGGATCTGGCCGGCCAGCAGCGCCTCGTGCGACTGCCGCGGCCGCGTCACCGCCCAGCGGTGCCCATCCACCATCACCTCCGCCGCCAGCGGGCGCGCGTTGTAGGTGGACGACATGGTGGCCCCGTAGGCGCCGGCATCCAGGAAGGCGACCAGCGCCCCCGGCGGCAGGTCCGGCAGGGGGCGGCCGCGCGCGAAGGTGTCGCCGGTCTCGCAGACCGGCCCCACCACGTCGGCCGGGGAGAGCGGCGCGTGAAGCGCGTCCGGCGCCAGCGGCAGGATGCCGTGCCAGGCCTCGTACATGGCCGGGCGGACAAGGTCGTTCATCGCGGCGTCCAGCACGACGAAGCGCCGGTTCTGCCCGCGCTTCTGCAGCACGACGGAGGCGAGCAGCACCCCCGCCGGCCCCGCGATCCAGCGCCCGGGCTCCAGCATCACCGGCAGGCCCAGCGGGCCGAGCGTCGCGCCGATGGCGCCGGCCAGGGCGGCGGGGGGCGGTGCGATCTCGTCGCGGTAGGGGATGCCGAGGCCACCGCCGCAGTCCAGCCGCTCGATCGGCAGCCCGCGCGCCAGCAGCGCCCGCGCGAGGTCCGCGACGCGCGCATAGGCGGCGCGATAGGCCGCCATCCCCTCGGTGATCTGGCTGCCGATATGCACGGCCAGCCCCGTGGGCCGGATGCCCGGCAGGGAGGCCATGCGGGCATAGAGCGCCGGTGCATCCCCGTAGGCGATACCGAACTTGTTCTCGGCCAGCCCTGTCGAGATCTTCGCGTGGGTGCGGGCGTCCACGTCCGGGTTGATGCGCAGCGATACCGGCGCCTCGCGCCCCGTGGCGGCCGCCACCTCGGCGATGCGCTCCACCTCCTCCGCGCTCTCGGCATTGATCTGGAGGATGCCCTCCTCCAGTGCCAGCGCGATCTCCCGGTGCGTCTTGCCGACGCCGGAGAAGACGATGCGGGAGGCCGGGATACCGGCGGCCCGCGCCGCGCGAAGCTCGCCCTCGCTCACCACATCCGCCCCGGCGCCCTCGTCGCCGAGGACGCGCAGCACGGCGAGGCTGTCATTCGCCTTTGCCGCGAAGTGGATGGAGGCCGTGAGCCCGGCATCGCGCAGCGCGTCGCGAAGGGCGGCGTGGCGGCGGCGGAGGGTGGCGGCGGAATAGACCCAGGTCGGCGTGCCGACCTCGCGGGCGATGTTCACGAGCGGCACGTCGTCCATCACCAGCCCGTCCAGCACATGGGCGCGCAGGTGGGGCCGCTGGGCAAGCAGGTCGGCGAAATCCGGGTCGGGCGTGTCGTGCGGGGAAGAGAGTGGGGAAGCCATCCCCCTATTTTGGGGACGGCAGGGCGACTCGGGAAGCGTTACTTGCCGGGCCTTTTCCACGCCCTCCACCAACCCCCTCCTCCCGACCAAGGCTGTGGACTGGCCGCAACCGGTTGCGCCCTTCTGCCCGAACGCCTCGTGAACACGCCAGATACCGCCTTGAACACAACTTTCGGTGGAGAAATGATACGGAACCGTCACCAGGAAGGTGACGGGGCGACCAGGACGGGACCAGCGCCATGTGGCTCGGCAGGATCTTCGGCGGCAAGGCCAGGCGGGCGGCCCCTCCCCCCGCCTATGCCGAGGCGCAGGTTTCCTCCCGCCGCCGGGGTTTCGCCGAGAACCTCTCCGGCCGCGCCTTCGGCCATGACCCCGCCGACGAGTTCGGCCCCGCCCCGCGCTTCCCCTTCGCGGGCGACACCGCCCCGGGCGCGACCATCGCGGCCG
Organism: Roseomonas aerilata DSM 19363; assembly: GCF_000711725.1. Classification (GTDB taxonomy): domain Bacteria; phylum Pseudomonadota; class Alphaproteobacteria; order Acetobacterales; family Acetobacteraceae; genus Roseomonas; species Roseomonas aerilata. Next base: position 175,422 of record NZ_JONP01000007.1, read on the forward strand.
AGGCCCCCCGGCCCCGCGGCAGGCCCCGGCGCGAGCGGGATGCCGCCCCGCCTGCCATCGTGCCCGAGGACGCCGCGCCCTTCCCCGGCACGCCCGTCCCGGGCCCCCCTTTTCCCAGCACCGGCCCGCAGGGCCATCGCGGCCGGATGCGCGTGAAGCTCCTCGAACGCGGGCCGGACGCCCTCGCCGATTACGAGCTGCTGGAAATGCTTCTCTTCTTCGCCTTCAAGACCGGCGACACGAAGCCGCTCGCGAAGTCCCTCATCAACCACTACGGCAGCTTCGCCGCCGTCCTCGCCGCCCCGCAGGCGGAGCTGATGGCAACCCGCGGCCTCGGCGAGCACAGCGTCGCCGCCCTCAAACTCGTCCAGGCCTCCGCGCTGCGCCTGGCCAAGGCCGAGGTGATGGAGATGCCGGTGCTCAACAACTGGGACCGGCTGATCACCTACCTCAACGCCGCCCTCTCGCGCGAGAAGATCGAGCAGTTCCGCATCCTCTTCCTCGACAGCAAGAACCGCCTCATCGCAGACGAGGCGCAGGCGAAGGGCACGGTGAACCACACGCCCGTCTACCCGCGCGAGGTCATCCGCCGCGCCCTCGAGCTGCACGCGACGGCCCTCATCCTCGTGCACAACCACCCCAGCGGCGACCCGACCCCGAGCCGCGCCGACATCGACATGACGAAGGAAATCCGCACGGCCGGCGAGGTCTTCTCCGTCGTGGTCCACGACCACCTCATTATCGGCAAAGGCCGCCACCTCTCCTTCCGGCGGGAAGGGCTGCTTTAAGCGGGTTCCGCGCTGCGGCCGCCAGAGAGGGCTCCTCCCTCTCCGGCACCTCTCCCGCCAAGGGCCTGAGGCCCTTGGATCCCCATCTGGCTGGCGCGGATGCGGTGATCGGGGCCAGTCCCTTCTCGGCGCCTTTCCTGCCCGTGCAGTCGCCTCGAGTCAGTGACCCAAGGCGCACCGGCCGCAGAAACCTCCCCATTCGAGGAAAAAGATGATGGTGAGGGGTCCGGGGAGAGGAAGAATTCCTTCTTCCTCTCCCCGGCGTCACCGCCTCAGGCAGGGGTGAACACAGGAAGCGGCTGCCCGCCTTCGGTTTCGATGAAGGTCAGCCGCAGGGTTTGCCCGATGCGGAGAGCCGCGAAGTCGCAGTCCACGATGTTGGTGAGGACGCGCGGCCCTTCCTCGAGTTCGGCGTAGGCGACGACGTAGGGGGTTTTCGCGCGCGTGATGCTGAAGGTGTAGAGCGTGGCGCGGCCGCTGGCGGGGACGAGTTCGACCGCGCCCTCGTCGTCGAAGGGGCAGACGGGGCGGGGCGGGTAGTGGACCCTGCCAGTTTTCGTGTTGCGGCCGATCAGGAGTTGGCCGTTCCACGCCCCTTCCCAGAAGGCGAGGGTGGAGGGATCGGGCGTGGGGCTGGGTGGGATGCGGGCCTCGCTCATGGGGTTCACTCCCGTTCCAGGATGAGGGTGGCGCTGCCGTGGCGGGTGCCGATGGTGCCGCCGGTGCCGTGGGCGAGGGCCAGGGCGAGGTTGGGCACCTGCACGGCCGGGTGCGCCTCGCCGCGGAGCTGGCGGACGGCCTCGATCACCTTTGTCATGCCGCCGCGGTTGGCGGGGTGGTTGTTGCAGAGGCCGCCGCCGTCGGTGTTGAAGGGCAGCTTGCCGACGCCGGAGATGAGGTTGCCGTCGGCGACGAAGCGGCCGCCCTGTCCCTTCTCGCAGAAGCCGAGGTCTTCCAGCTGGAGGAGCACGGTGATGGTGAAGCTGTCGTAGATGCTGGCGTAGCCGATGTCGGCGGGGGTGACGCCGGCTTCCTCGAAGGCGCGGGGGCCGGAGAAGCGGGCGCCGGTGTAGGTGAGGTCGAGCTGGCCGCCCATCTGGTGCTTCACCGCCTCGCCCGCGCCGCGGAGGGTGACGACGGGGCGGTTAAGGGAGCGGGCGATCTCCGGGCGCGTGACGACGAGGGCGCCGCCGCCGTCGCTGATGACGCAGCAGTCCAGCCGGTGCAGCGGGTCGGCGACGAGGGGGGAGTTCACCACCTCCTCCACCGTCACGACCTTGCGGAGCATGGCGTGCTCGTTGTGCTGGGCGTGGTGGGAGGCGGCGACCTTGATCCAGGCAAGCTGCTCGGAGGTCGTTCCGAACTCGTGCATGTGTCGCCTGGCGCAGAGGGCGTAGAGGTTCGCGACGGTGATGCCGTAGGGATACTCGAACTGCACGTCGGGCTGCGCCGGGCTGCCGGCGCGGGGCGTGGTGCCGGTGGCGACGCCTTCCGAGCGCGGGCGGCCGGCGAGCGTGATGAGGGCGATGTTGCAGCGGCCCAGCGCGATGGCCTCGGCGGCATGGGCGACGTGCAGGAGGTAGGAGCTACCGCCGATGTCGGTGCTGTCCAGGTGGCGCAGGCGGTTGAGGCCGAGATAGTCGGCCATGCTCAGCGGACCCATGCCGGGGGCGTCGCCGGCGCAGAAATAGCCGTCCACGTCGGCGCGGGTGAGGCCGGCGTCCCGCAGGGCGCCGATCGCGACCTCCGCGTGGAGCTGGGCGGTGCTCTTGTCCTCGGCCTCTCGCGTCGGGTGCTCGTAGGCGCCCGCGATGCAGGCCACTCCTCTCAGGCTCAAGCGCGTTCCTCCTCTGGCGGTCCTGCGGCAGACTGGCCGTGGCATGGAGGCGGGCACAAGCCCGCGCCGGTGATTAAGGGGGAAGGGATGGGTTTCGGCGATCCGGGAGCGGGCAACCTCTTCGACCTCACGGGCCAGGTCGCGGTCGTCACGGGCGGCTCGCGCGGGATCGGGCGGGCGATCGCGCTTCGCATGGCCGGGCACGGGGCGCGCGTCGTCGTCTCCTCCCGCAAGGTCGAGGCCTGCCAGGCGGTGGTGGAGGAGATCGTGGCGGCCGGCGGCGAGGCCGTCGCGCAGGCCTGCAACATCGGCCGCAAGGAGGACCTGCGCGCGCTGGTGGAGGCGGCGCTCTCGCGCTGGGGCCGGATCGACACGGCCGTGTGCAATGCGGCGGTGAACCCGCATTTCGGCCCCTCCGCCACCCTGCCGGACGAGGCCTTCGACAAGATCATGGCCTCCAACGTGCGCTCCAACCTCTGGCTCGCGAACATGGTGGCGCCGGGGATGGCGGAGCGGGGCGGGGGGAGCATCGTCGTCGTCTCCTCCATCGCGGGGCTGCGCGGCTCGCCGGTGCTCGGGGCCTACGGGATCTCGAAGGCGGCGGACATGCAGCTCGTTCGGAACCTCGCGGTGGAGTGGGGGCCGCGGAACATCCGGGCGAACTGCATCGCGCCCGGGCTGGTGCGGACCGATTTCGCGCGGGCGCTGTGGGAGGATCCGGCGATGCTGCGCAAGCGCACGCGGGACACGCCGCTCCAGCGCATCGGCGAGCCCGATGAGATCGCAGGGGCGGCGGTGTTCCTTGCCTCGGCGGCGGGGCGGTTCATGACGGGACAGACGATGGTGATCGACGGCGGCGTGCTCGCGGGGTCGCCCTCGGTGGGGGAGGAGTAGGGGGTGCCACGGGCTTGGCCACCGCAAGCGGCCCCGCGTGGCGGCGGCCCGAATGGCCAGGTTTGGCCGGCAGCGGCAGTTCCGCTTTGGCAGCGATGATGATGAATAGCGGCCATTCGGTTTCCTTGCCGTTGAGCAGCAGCCGATCACACATCTCGAGCAGGGTCGGCGAGAGGTGGTCCCTCGCCTCCCCCCGGTGCTGATCAGCTCGCAGCGGCGAGCGACGCTCCGAGGTGATCCACGATCGCCCGGACCTTCGCCGATGGCCTTGGGCCTGCCGGAAAGACGGCATAGACCTCCGCGGGGTCCAGCCGGTACGGTTCAAGCAGCTGTGTAAGCTGGCCGGCGCGCAACTCCTCGCCCGCCATCACGCGAGTTCCTAGCGAGATTCCCAGACCCGCCACTGTGGCTGCCAGAACTCCTGGGGCTGAGTTGATCCAAAGTCTAGCGTGGACATCGACGGAGGTGATGGTCTTGTTACGCCTGAAGCGCCAACTCTCGCCGCCGAACGAGCCATGCTGAACGATACAGTCGTGATTGGCGAGGTCGGCCGGAGTAGCCGGCGCGCCATGGGCGGACAGGTAGGCTGGCGCCGCGACGACCAGTCGCTCGACCGACGCGAGCTTCCGGGCACCGAAAGACGAGTCATCCAGTGCCCCGACGTTGATGCGGATGGCGAAATCGACACCGTCAGTGACCAGATTCTGGCGCGCGTCGCTCATGGCCAGCTCGACCCTCAGGTCGGGATGTCGGGCCAGGAAGGGCGCCAGCGCAGGTATGATCGCGCGAGTGCCATACATCAGCGGCATCGCGAGACGAACCACGCCGTGCAGCGAGTCCACGCCCCGGGTTGCCTGCTCAGCCTCCTCCATCTCCGCAAGGAGGCGTCTCGCGCGCTCAAGATAGAGCGCGCCGGCGTCGGTCAGCGAGATGCTTCGGGTGGTGCGCAGCAGCAGTATCGTGCCCAACCGAGCCTCCAGCGTGCCGATGATACGCGTCACCGAAGGTTGCGAGAGTTTCAGCTCGCGCCCTGCCCGCGAAAGGCTGCCACTTTCCGCCACGCGGACGAACACGGTCATTTCCTGCCAGCGGTCGCTCATTCGAGATCCGGATAAATGTTCCTCTTATTGAATGGATACATCGCAGTCCGCTGATCACCTAATTTCCGGCTCACGGTGCCTTCGCCGCGAACATGGAGATGCGAAATGAAGCTCCAGGACAAGCTCGACGCGATGCGCGCAGATTTCGAGAACGGACGCTTTCCGCTGGTGCCCACCCGAGCCCAGCTCGACACGATGCAGCGCGCGACCCAGTCGCTGATCGATAGCCGGCAGGCCGACAGGGCTCTCAAGGCCGGGGACAAGGCGCCCGAGTTCACGCTCCGGGACGCGGAAGGCGCAACCGTGAGCTCGCGGGAGTTGCTCGCACGGGGGCCGCTGGTCGCGACCTTCTATCGCGGCGTCTGGTGCCCATACTGCAACTTCGATCTGCAGGCGCTGGAGGAGGTACGGCCCGAGATCGAGGCGCGCGGAGCCAGCCTGGTCGCGATCTCGCCGCAGACGCCGGCGAACAGCCGCAAGTCGCAGCGCGACAACAAGCTCAACTTCCCAATCCTCAGCGATGCCGGCGCGGCTGTCACCGCCGAGTTCGGCCTGCGCTTCTCGTTGCCGGAGGATCTGATCCAGGTCTACAAGCAGTTCGGCAACGACCTGGCGAAGATCAACGACAACCCGTCCTGGGTGCTGCCGATGCCGGCGCGCTACGTGATCGGGACCGAGGGCGTGATCGCCTATGCCGAGGTCAACCCCGACTACACCCGGCGCCCCGACCCGTCCGAACTGCTGCCGGTGCTCGATCGGCTGCGTGCCGGCGTCCCGGCCTGACCACTCACACCATCAACCAAGGTGGGGACTACTTACAATGGCTATCAAGATCTACGGCGACCCCGGTTCGGGCAGCCGGCGCCGCGTCACAGCAGCAGCGGCCGTCATGGGCATCGACATCGAGATCGTGAACATCGACCTCTTCAAGGGGGAGAGCCACACGCCCGAGTTCCTGGAGCTGAACCCGCACGGCCTGTCGCCCGTCATGGTCGACGGCGACTTCGTCCTCTACGAGTCCGCCGCGATCAATCTCTACCTTGCCGAGAAAGCGGGAAGCGATCTGGCGGGCCGCACGACCCGCGAGCGGTTCGAGATCCTCCAGTGGATGTTCTGGTCGGGCGAGCAGTGGCGCGTCTTCGCGACGCTCACCTTCGATGAGGTCCTTGCCAAGCGCTTCATGAACCAGCCTGCCGACGAGACCATCGTGAAGCTGGCGGCCGACAAGCTCCGGGCGGCTGCTGCCGTGCTGGACGCGCACCTCGCGAAGCACAGCTACATCGTCGGCGATCGACTGACGCTGGCTGACTTCGACATCGCCGGTCCATTCTCGCAGAACGAGCGGACGAAGATCCCGCTGAACGAGTTCCCCAACCTGGTCGCCTGGCAGCAGCGCCTGCTGGACACGGTGCCCGGTTGGGCTGCCACGAAGCGCGAGGTCGATGAACGCATCGACGGTGCGCTCGAAACGGCCGGCATCAAGCTCTGAGAACATGGTGCCGGTGTCCCCAGGGGCGACCGCCGCCTGGTCAGGAAGGCGGCCCCATGAGGATCGATTTGAGCGGCCACATGGCCATCGTGACAACTTCTGGCTAGATCGCACTCGTCCACCTTGAGCGTCACTTCCGCTTCGGAGCAGGCGATCTCATAACCCCGACGGCTGATCTGGGCGCTTTGCGGAAGGGCAGGAACTGGCCGATAGCGGAACGGCGGCTCTCGGCAGGCCGACATGCCGAAGCGGACGTGCTCGCCGCCTCACAGCATGGCTGTGCCGCTAGTGCGGGAGCACTTCGACCTCATGTGCGTGGCGACGCCGGGATGTAAGGATCCAGAGGAGAACTGCGCCGGAACTCAAGGCCGCACCCAGCGAGCAAACGCCCAGCCAGCCCGCCTGCGCGTAAGCGGCCGTCGAGGCGATCGCGCCGCTGGCGCTGCCCAGGGAGTAGAAGACCATGTACAGCCCGATGAGCCGCCCGGCCGCCTCGGGCCGCTGGGACATCAGCAGACTCTGGTTCGTGACATGCACCGCCTGGACGGCAAGGTCGAGGAGGACCACCCCACCCACCAGCCAGGCCAGCGAGATCGGCAGCATCGCGAGAAGAAGCCAGGACAGCAGCATGAGGCCGAGGGCAAGACCTGTGACCGTGGTCCCGAGCCCCCGGTCAGCCAGCCGCCCCGCTCCGCCCGCGGCCAGGGCGCCGACCACCCCCGCGAGCCCGAGAAGGCCCACCTGAGCATGCGAGAGCATGAAAGGTTCTCGGCCCAGCGGCAGGGCCACGGCAGTCCAGAGGCTGCTGAACGTCGCGAAGATCAGGAACGCGAAACCCGCCCGTAAGTGGAGATCCCTATCCTGCCACAGCACCTTCGCCATGGAACGGAGCAACCCTGCATAGGTGATCGGGGCTGTCTTCTTCGGCTGCTGCGGCAGGGAGCGGAACAGCAGCGCGGCCATGGCCACCATGGCGCCTGCGGAGGTGAAGTAAACGGCACGCCAACCCGCCACGTCAGCGATGAAGCCCGCGAGAACCCTCGCCGTAAGAATTCCTGTCACCACACCGCTGGTGACCAGCCCGAGTGCGCGACCACGCTGCTCCGGCGCCGCGAGAGATGCGGCCAAGGCGACAAGAACCTGAACGACGACGGCCAGCAGGCCGACCATTCCCGTCGCAACGAGAAACAGCGTCCGGGTGCCCGCGAAGCCCGCCACCAGGAGAGCCGCGGCCGAGAGAGTGAACTGCCAGAGAGCAAGGCTCCGTCGGCTGAGCATGTCGCCAAGTGGCACGATGAACACCAGGCCAAATCCATAGCCGACCTGTGTGATCGTTCCGATGATCCCGACATTCCCGAGCGGGATTCCGAGCCCGGTCGCGATGGTCTCCAGAAGCGGCTGCGCATTGTAGACATTGCCGACCGCTAGGCCGCAGGCGGCTGCCAGAAGGAGGGTCAATCGCGGCGACAGGCCGGGAGCGCGAGGCTCTTTCGCGGGTTTGCGCAGGTCCGTCGCGTTGGGTGCCTGCGCCGTTTTCTCGCCGTCCAAGACAACGCCTCCAATTCTGGTCTTATGATGAGACCAGATGACAGGCGGCTTATCCAGTCCTATTATGAGACCAGATGTGGCCATGGGCGGTGGAACCTGAATGGTGAAGCGGGTGAGCATGAGCGACGCGGAATGCCCGGTGGCGCGGGCCTTGGATGCCATCGGTGACTGGTGGTCGCTGCTGATCGTCCGCGATGCCTTTGATGGTGCCCGGCGGTTCAGCGAGTTCCAGAAGGGTTTGGGGATCGCCAAAGGCATCCTCAGCGGACGCCTCCGGCATTTGGTGACCATCGGTGTGCTGGAGCAGGTTCCTGCTTCGGACAGCAGCGCCTACGGGGAGTATGTACTGACCGAGAAGGGGCGCTCGCTCTTCCTGGTGATCGTAGCTCTGCGTCAGTGGGGTGAGGCGAACCTCTTCGCACCTGGCGAGCGGCATTCGACGCTTGTGGAAGCCGACGGCCTCACGCCGGTGACGCCCATCGAACTCCGTTCATCCGCCGGACAGAAGCTGGATCCGCGTAACACAAGAGTCAGAAAAGTGGGCCAGTCCCTGGAACGGCAGTGCCCGCCGTGAGCCCGCGCGGCTTTGATCAGCCCTGGACATCAGGCGCAGAGCCGCATGCCTGACCACGACATCGTCAGGTGCATAGAATCGTCAGGTGCATAGAAAGGCTTCAATCCAAAAGTTCGCGCAACCGCTGTCGATCGATGCGGCCCTTCGAACTGGGCGACACTGAGCTTCCTCTGCCGAAGCGGGGATGCAAATGGGTTTGGGAGGAACCTGCTTCGATGTCTGCATCGTCTACCTCTGTTCAGAAGTTCGACCTGGCACGGGCTAACGAGTACCAGGCCCAGAGCCGAATTGCCTTGGCGGGGTACGACGCCTGCCATGAACTGGCCGCTTGCATGCTCACGGCGATGCTCGGCGCCGGAAGCACGGCTCGCGTCCTTGTTGTCGGCGCGGGAGGAGGTGCGCAGGAGATTGTCACCGCGGGCCTGTTGGAGCCGAACTGGCGCTTTACAGCCGTGGACCCCTCAGCACCGATGATGGACATCGCGCTCGCAAATCTGGAGCAGAAGGGGCTGGTCGCGCGGACTGATATCCATCTCGGCTACGTCGATGGCCTCCCGCCGGATCAGCTTTTCGACGCGGCAACCCTGATCGGGGTGCTCCATCATCAGCCAGGCGGGGAAGCGAAGCGCCAACTCCTGCGATCCATCGCAAGCCGCCTCAAGCCGGGCGCTCCGCTGATTCTGGCAGGAAACCGCTACGCCTACGCGAGTCAGCCGCTGCTCCTGGTCGCCTGGGGTGAACGCTGGCGCATGCAGGGTGCGACAGCCGAGGAGGTGCAGGCCAAGCTCGGCAAGATCCTCGAGGGGGCCGATCCTCCTGCCTCCGAGGAAGTTGTTGCCGAACTTCTGGCTGATGCAGGTTTCGAACGGCCGACCTGGTTCTTTTCGAGCTTGTTCTGGGGAGCATGCTTGGCGAAGCGCGCCAGTGACCATCTAGCCTAGCTCCAAAGGCGGGCTCACCGCGCCTGTATTGGCTTGCTCACTCTTTGACCTGCCGTAGCCCCGCCACGGGTGCTACCGCAACAGGCGGCACGGAGCGGCCCATGTCTGCTTTCCGGGAAGCCAAAACGACGTCTGGATGACCGAGTTGGGCGCTTGGTTGCCCTCGAAGGGCTGTGCGCCCCTGTCTGCTTTCCACCTGGCGCAGTGGTGCGCGTCTTGGATCGTCAGAACCGGAAAGGAGAGCCGCAGGACCTTTGAGGGAGGCGGCCCGGTCAGGCCGGCCCGACGAAGAAGAAGCCGATGGCGAGCATGAGGTAGACGCCGACGAGGACCAGCCCCTCGAACCAGGTCGATTCCCCGTCCGCCGCGACGGCGCGCACGACGAAGGCAGCGCCGGCGATGGCGAAGAGGTCGAGCGGGCTGGTGAAGACGAGGGTCATCGGCGTGCCGAGGAACCAGGAGATGATGACGAGCAGCGGCGCGAGCACGAGCGCGACCTGGATGGCCGAGCCGATGCAGATGCTGAAGGCGAGGCTCATGCGATCCTGGCGGGCGAAGACCACCGCCGCGAAGAGATCTGCCGCCGTGCCGACGACGGCGAGCAGGATCACGCCGAGGAAGACGGTGGAGAGGCCGAGGGTCCTCGCCGTGGCCTCCAGCGCGCCCGAGACCAGCTCCGCCTCCCAGGCGATCATGGCCGTGCCCGCGACCATGACGGCGAGGGAGCGCGCCACGCTCCAAGGGGTGCCGCCCTCGCCGCCTTCCTCATCGCGCGAGAAGACGTTGCGGTGGGTGACGAGGGTGTAGACGAGGTTGGCGGCGTAGAGCACGAGCAGCACGGCCGAAATGCCGAGGCTCACCTCCTCGTCCGTGATCTGCGCTGCGCGGGGCGATACCGTCGTGCGCTCCGTCAGGTCGAAGACCGCGGGGAGGAGCAGTGCGATCATCAGCAGCGTGAGAAGGGTGGAGAGGAGGCCGGCATTGGCGCGGTTGAAGCATTGCCGGTCCCGCCCCAGCCCGCCGACGAGCATGGCGAGGCCGAGGCCGAGCAGGGTGGTCGCGAGGATCGAGCCCGTCATCTGCGCCTGCACGACGGCGACCTGGCCGCTGGTGAGCACGAAGAGGGCGAGGATGAGTTCCGCGACGCTGCCGAAGCTGACGTTCAGCAGGCCGCCGATGGCGGGGCCGGCATGGGCGGCCAGCCCCTCCGTGCCGCGCCGGACCCAGTCCGCGAGGACCGCGACCGCCGCCGCGCCGGTGAGGAAGATCCATACGGGACCGGCGCCCAGGGTTTCCATCCCGAGCGAGAGCGGCACCAGCAGGAGCGGAAGGTAGCGCAGCATCGGTCCCCGCCCTGTCCGGCCAGGGGAGGAACCGCCCGGGGCGGCGATGGTTTGGTGGGCGGGCCCTTAGAAATCCGTCGCGCGGCCCTTCTGCTCCCAGTCGCCGAAGCGCGTCGGCTCCGGTCCCTTGGGGCCGCCGATCTCGGGCGGCAGCGGGGGCGTCGCGGGCTTGGGGGGCGCCGGCGGGGCGGGCGGGGTCTTGGTATCGTCTGTCTCGGCCATGCTCCCCAGATAGGGATGACTGGCAAAGGAGGAACAGGGTCCCGTGTCCGGTTACGCGCGCACCGCCTTGCTGATGGCGGGTCTCACCGCCCTTTTCGCGGGGCTTGGGTACCTGCTGGGCGGCCAGCAGGGGATGGTGATCGCCTTCCTGATGGCGGCTGGGATGAACGTCTTCTCCTGGTGGAACTCGGACCGCATGGTGCTGCGCATGCACGACGCGCAGCCGATCGGGCCGGGAGACAACCCGCGCCTCTATCAGCTCGTCGCGGGGCTGGCGGCGCGGGCGGGGCTGCCGATGCCCGCGCTGTATCTCATCCACGAGGACCAGCCGAACGCCTTCGCCACCGGCCGCTCCCCCGAGCGCGCGGCGGTCGCGGTGACGGCGGGGCTGCTGTCGATGATGCCGGAGGAGGAGGTGGCGGGGGTGATCGCGCACGAGCTGGCGCATATCCGCAACCGCGACACGCTGATCATGACGGTGGCGGCGAGCCTGGCGGGCGCGATCGGGATGGTCGCGCAGTTCGGCGGGCTGTTCGGGCGGCGGGACCGGAACAACCCGCTGGGCGGGATCGGGGTGCTGCTGGCGATCATCGTGGCGCCGCTGGTGGCGATGATCGTGCAGATGGCCGTCAGCCGCGCGCGCGAGTACGAGGCGGACCGGCTGGGGGCGGAGATCGCGGGGCATCCGCGGGGGCTGGCGAATGCGCTCCAGCGGCTGGAGGCCGGGCGGCACGCCATTCCCAACGCGTCCGCGGAGGCGAACCCGGCGACGGCGTCGCTGTTCATCGTGAACCCGCTCTCGGGCGCGGGGGTGGACAGCCTTTTCTCCACCCATCCAAGCACGGAGAACCGGGTGCGGGCGCTGATGGAAATGGCGGGGGGGATGCCGTTGCGGGGATCCGGCGCGGCGGGCCCCGGTGCCTGGACCGGCCCCTCGTCCGGTCCCTCGTCCGGTCCCTCGTCCGGTCCCTGGGGTGGCCCGCCGCGGGGGTCGGCCGGGCGGCCCTGGCAGCGTGGCCGGCGCGGGCCCTGGGCCTGACCTTCCAACCCTGAACCCTGGAGAACCCCATGGCCCTGGACGGCGTGCGCGCCATTGTTTTCGACGTGTTCGGCACGGTGGTGGACTGGCGGAGCGGCGTCGCGCGGGAGGCGGCGCCCTTCCTCGCCCGCCACGGCGCCTCGGCCGATCCGTCGGCCTTTGCCGATGCCTGGCGCCGCCGCTACCAGCCGGCCATGGAGGCAGTGCGGAGCGGCGCCCGGCCCTTCACGCGGCTCGACACCCTGCACCGGGAGAACCTGGAGGCGGTGCTGCCCGAATTCGGCATCGACCCCGCGCGGGTGGAGCCGACCGAGCTGGACGCGCTGAACCTCTCCTGGCACCGGCTGGACCCCTGGCCGGATTCGGTGGCCGGGCTTACGCGGCTGCGAGCGCGCTACATCATTGCGCCGCTCTCGAACGGCAACATCGTGCTCATGATCGACATGGCCAAGCGCGCCGGCCTGCCCTGGGACGCGATCCTGGGGGCGGAGGTGGTGCGGGCCTACAAGCCGGCGCCGGAGGCCTATCTGCGCACCGCCGAGGTGCTGGCGATGCGGCCGGAGGAGGTCTGCCTCGTCGCCGCGCACAATGACGACCTGGCAGCGGCGCGGCGCTGCGGGCTGCGCACCGCCTTCGTGCCCCGCCCGACGGAGCACGGGCCGGGGCAGACGAAGGATCTTCTCCCCGCGCAGGAGTGGGACGTGGTGGCGGCGGATTTCGGCGATCTGGCCTCGCTGCTGGGGCTTTAAGAGGGCGCGGAGGCCGCCGCGGCCTGGCGCAGCTTCTCGAGCGATTGCAGCGCGCCTCGGGCGGACTCCACGGCCTGCGGTGCCTCGACGTGCTGCGGCCCGAGTTCGGAGAAGCGTGCGCGCATGTCGCGCATGGTCTGGTCGTAGTCGGCGTTGCCGTTGAAGCCGCGGGGCGCGCGCTGGGCGATCTGCCAGCTCTCCCGCACCTTCTGCATGAGGTGGATCATCCCGGGCGAGGTGGCACCGGGCTGGGTGGAGCGTCCGCCGCCGCTCTCGGCGCGCGAGATCTCCTCGCGGAGGTCAACGATGCCGCGGTCAAGCATGCCGAGATAGGTCGGCATGTCCGGCGCCTGGGGCGTGGGCGTCACCGGGTTCGCGTCGCGCGCCGATGGGGTGGTGGCGGCCGGCGGCGTGCCGGCGGTGCCGGCCTGGGCATGGGCGTCCGTTGCGGCGAAGGGGGCGAGGCCGAGCGCCAGGGCGGTTGCGAAAAGGCGTGGGGTGGCGCGCATCGGTGGCCTCCGTGGTCGGGTCCGTTCCGAACGCCCGGTCCGTGGCCGCAGTTTCGTTTTGCGGAACGCAGGGCGCGCCCGCCTTTCCGGAAGGGGGCATGCGGCTGGAAGGGGCGGGCAACCGTGGGATGCAGGGAATGCATCCTTCGGTATCGTGAATTTACGAAGCCTCTTCACCAATTCACGGAAACAGAACGCGCTGCCCTTTTCCGTCGCCGCGCCGGGAGACCCGCCCATGTCCGCCTCAACCTTCGTCGAAGCACCGCCGCTGCCGCGCCCGCCGGGGGTGCAGGCCACCGCCGCCATGGGGGCGGGCGCGCTGCTGCTGGCCGGGGCGGCGCTGCTGGCGCAGGGGGTCGGGCCCCGGCAGGCCGCGCTCTACCTGCTGGGCGCGATGCTCGGGCTGGTGCTCTATCACGCCTCCTTCGGCTTCACCTCCGCCTGGCGGGTCTTCATCGCGGACGGCCGGGGCGCGGGGCTGCGGGCGCAGATGGTGATGCTGGCGATCGCGGTGCTGCTGTTCTTTCCCGTGCTCGCCTCCGGCACGCTGTTCGGGCAGCCGGTGCAGGGGCTGGTGGCGCCGGTGGGCGTTTCGGTCGTGTTCGGCGCCTTCGTCTTCGGCATCGGGATGCAGCTCGGCGGCGGCTGCGCCTCGGGCACGCTCTACACGGCCGGCGGCGGCTCGGTGCGGATGGTGCTGACGCTGCTCGCCTTCGTGGTCGGCTCGACCTTCGGGGCGGCGCATCTTCACTGGTGGGCGTCGCTGCCGCACCTGCCGCCGATCTCGGTGATCACCGCCTGGGGCGTCGGGCCGGCGCTTGCGGTGAACCTAGCGCTCTTCGCGCTCATCGCCGGGATCACGGTGGTGGTGGAGCGGCGGCGGCACGGGCGGCTGGTGCCGGGCACGCCCGCCGTGCGCTCGGGCCTGCCGCGGGTGCTGCGCGGGCCCTGGCCGATGGTGGCCGGTGCCGTGGCGCTGGCCGTGCTCAACTTCGCGACGCTTGCCCTGGCGGGGCGGCCCTGGGGCATCACCTCGGCCTTCGCGCTCTGGGGTTCCAAGGCGGCGATGGCGATGGGCTTCGACGTGGCGAGCTGGGCCTTCTGGTCGAGCCCGGCCCAGGCGGCGGCGCTGCAAGGCAGCGTGCTGGCCGACGTCACCTCGGTGATGGACTTCGGCATCATCGTGGGTGCGCTGCTGGCCGCGGCGCTGGCCGGCCGCTACGCGCCGAAGTTCCGCATCCCGCTGCGCTCGGCGATCGCCGCGGTGGTGGGCGGGATCATGCTCGGCTACGGCTCGCGCCTCGCCTATGGCTGCAATATCGGGGCGTATTTCTCCGGCATCGCCTCCGGCAGCCTGCACGGCTGGGCCTGGATGGCGGCGGCCTTCGTGGGCAACGTGCTCGGGACGGGGCTGCGGCCGCTGTTCGGGATGGAAGTGGAGCGGGTGCCGCGCCAGACGGGGTGCTGATGGTTCTACCCGGTCTGACGGGTCGTGCCGTTCTGATGGGGGACTGCGTCGGTAACGCCAGAGAGGGCTCTGCCCTCTCCGGACCTCTTCCGCCAAGGGCCTGAGGCCCTTGGATCCCCTTCTGGCTGTCGCGGAACCTTCTTAAACGTGAGGTCGCCTCGGGTCATCGACCCGAGGCGCACCGGCCGCCAAGTATCTCAAACAGATAGAAAAAGATGATGGTGAGGGGTCTGGGGAGAGGAAGAATTCCTTCTTCCTCTGCCCAGGGCCACCAGCGCCGCCTGATCAGGCCGTCGCCCGTTCCTCCTTGCGTCCCTCCGCCGGGCAGTCCGCCACCACTTCCCGCGCGAGGGCGAGGAGCAGGCGGCGGAGCCAGGCGTGGCCCTGGTCCGCCTCGAAGCGGCGGTGGAAGATCATCGACAGGCGCATGTGCTTTGTCTCGACGGGCACCGGGCGCAGTTCCAGCCCGTGCACCGCCGAAAGTTGGCGGGCGAGGCGGGAGGAGAGGGTCATGATCATGTCCGTGCCGAGGAGGATTTCCGGCACGGCCGAGAGGTGCGCCACCACGGCGCCGAGCCGGCGGGCGTGGCCGGTTTCCTGGAGCACCCGGTCCATGGCGCCATCGCGCGAGCCGTTGGGCGAGTGGAGGAGGTGGGGGAAGGCGACGTAGCGCTCCACCGTCAGCGGCCCGTCCAGCAGCGGGTGGCCGGGGCGGGCGAGGATCATGAAGGCCTCCGGCAGCAGGCGCAGGCGCGTGTAGAGCGCGGTGGGCTCCGACAGCATGGCGATGGCGAGCTGCGCCTCGCCCGATTCCAGCAGGTCGTGGGCGTTGGTGCGGTCGGCGTGGCGGATGGCGACGAGGATGCCCGGCGCTTCGACCGCAAGGCGGGCGAAGAGGGGCGGGGCGAGCACGGCCTCGGCGTATTCCGAGAGGGCGATGGTGAAAACGCGGTCGCTCGTCGCGGGGTCGAAGGGGGCGGTGGCCGCGAGGGTTTCCTGCAGCCGGTCGAGCATCTCCTCCACCGGGTGCATGAGGGAGAGGGCGAGGCTGGTGGGCACCACGCCCTGCGGCGCGCGGAGGAAGAGTTCGTCGCCCAGGGCCGCGCGCAGCCGGTTGAGCGCGTTGGAGACGGCGGGCTGGGAGAGGTTCAGCCGCGCCGCCGCGCGCGTCACGTGGCGTTCCCGCGCGACGGCGTCGAAGACGCGGAGAAGGTTCAGGTCGAAGGCGGAGAGGTCCTTCACGACGCGGGCCCCTCGGGGACGCGGCGGGGATCCATCGGGCGGGCGGAGGTGTTAGCCATGGCTGGCCGCATCCTGGACGGGCCGCGCCGCCGGCGCCATGGCTTCCGTCGAGGATGCGGCCGCCAGTTCCTCGGGCGTGGCCGCGATCCGGTGCCGCACCAGCCAGGCCGAAAGGCCGGGCGAGGCGGTCAGGACGCAGAGCGGGATGGCAAGGACCGGTCCCGCCAGGAAGGGGGCGGCCAGGAGCAGCGCGGGGGCGGAGACCGCCGCGAGCGCGGCCGTGGCGGCGAGGCCGAACAGGGTATGGGGCAGAAGCAGCCGGGCCGCGTCCGCCCAGGCGACGCCGCGCTCCGCCCGGTTCTGCGGCGCCCATCCATCGCGCGCGCCGAGGGCGAGGCGGCCGAGGGCGAGGCTCTTGTTGATGAGGCTCACCGGCTCGGTGAGAAGGGAGAAGAGGATCTCCGCCGCCGCCCCGCGCAACACGGCGGCGCGGCCGCCATAGGGTGCGGCGCGGTCCGGCCGGGCGAGCAGTTCCGCGAAGCCGCAGAGCTTCGGGGCGGCGTTGCCGAGCCAGGTGGTGAGGACCAGGGCGGCGAGGGGCCCCATCGGTGTCGCCGCCCCGCCCCCGGTCAGGGCATTGCCGATCCCGGCCGGCAGCATCCCCCACCAGAGCGGCGCGCAGAGGAAGAGGAGCATCGCCTGTGCCATCTGCCATCGCCCCATGGGTCGCAGCCCCGGGCGGAGGATGAGGTGGCGGTACTGCATGTTCCCCGCGCCCCAGCGCACGTCACGCGCGAGGAATTCGGGAAGGGCAGGCGGATTGCCCTCCAGGCTGCCCTCCTCCGCGGGCAGGCAGCGGACGCGCCAGCCGGCGGCGTGCAGCCGCACCGCCTCCACCTGGTCGTGCGAGAGGATGGCGCTGCCGTCGGGCAGCGGGGCGAGCCGCGCGTGGTCGCGGAAGGGAGCGATGCGGAGGACCGCGTTGTGGCCCCAGTAGGGCCCGTCGTCGAGCTGCCACCAGCCCTGCCCGGTGGCCCAGGCGCGCATCCCCGCGCGCATGCCGAACTGGAAGAGTCGCGGGAAAGCGCGCGGCGCCGGCCGGCCGACGATGAGCTGCTGGAGGAGGGCGAGGCACGGGTCCGCCCGCATGGCGTGGACGAGGCGCAGCACGGCGGAGGCGGACATCTCCGAATCCGCGTCCAGCATGAGCGCGAGGTCGTGGTCCTCCGCGTGGTGGTCGAGGAAGTCCATGACGTTACCGGCCTTGAAGCCCGCATTGTCGGCCCGGCGGCGGTGGCGGACGGGAATGCCGCCCGGTGGGCGCGCGACGGCGAAGCCGGCGATGGCCGCATCCTCGGCCGCGGCATGGAGGGGGTCGCGCGTGTCGGAGAGGAACCAGAGGGTGAAGCGGCCGGCCTCGCCCGCGGCTTCAAGCCCGTCCAGCAGGCGGGCGAGCGGGGGAAGCACGGCCTCCATCGCCTCGTTGCGGATGCAGACGGCGATGGCGGTGCGCAGCGGCGGCCCCGGGGGCCATGCCACCTGCGGCACCACGAAGGCGGGCGGGTCCGGCCTCGCCAGCAGGATCAGCAATCCGATGAGGGCATTGGCCACGCAGATCGCCGTCCAGGGCAGGGTGCCGAGATAGAGCGCCGCGATCGCTACCTCCCACCCCGTCCAGCCGCCCGGCGACAGCACGTGCCAGAGCAGTCCGGCCAGGGGCAGGGCGACGGCGAGGCAGAGGAGAAGGAAGAGGGCGCGCCGGGGAATGGGCCGCTCGTCCGCGGGATCGAACAGATTCACGGCACCATTGTGCACCCGTGGCATGGCGGAAGCGTGGCGGGGCCGGTAGCATGGAGTCGAGGCATGCGTCCGGCCGCGTGCATCCCGACCATGCGCCGGCCAGCCGCCCCGGCTTTTGGGACCGACCGGGTTCCAAGGCACGGGCTTGTGTCAGGATGGGCGGCCGCACCGGGTTGGGGCGGTCCGGGCGCATCACTAACATAAGGGAATGAGGGCTTGCTGTCGGGAATGGGCGATGCTGGGGGCTGATCGGGCAGGACGGCCGTTCCTTTCCGCGGGTCGCGCCGGTCATCGTGCGCCGCGGCCTGCCGTCCAGGGGTGAGGTTGGCGCGTTCCACCAGGATGAGTGTTCTTTCCCGCCGTTCCCGGCCGGTCGATCTGCTGGCACAGCCTGCCATGACGCCGCCCGACGCCGCCGATTCCTATTGCGCCCAGGAACCGATCCACATCCCCGGCGCGATCCAGCCGCACGGGGTTCTGCTGGTGGCCGACCCGTCGCGGGGCCTGCGGATCGTGGCGGCGAGCGAGAACGCGGGGCGCCTCTCGGGGGACACGGCCTCGAACACGCTTCTCGGCCTCTCCGTGGAGCGGGTTCTCGGGGCGGGCTTCGCGGAGACGCTTGCAGGCCTCGCCGCCAGTGGGGAGCTGCCGGGGGAGACGCCCTGGGAGACCGGCCTGGCCCTGCCCGGCGGCGCTTTCGAGGCGGCCTGCCACACCCAGGACGGCATGGTGCTGATCGAGCTGGAGCCGGTGGCCCCGCGGGACGAGGAGGAGGCGCTGGCCGCCGCCCGCGCCCTGCAGCGTGCCATCGCCCGGCTGCGCGCGGCCGGCGACAACATGGCAAATCTTGCCCGCGTGGCGGCGGAGGGCATCCGCCAGCTCACGGGCTACGAGCGCGTGCTCATCTACCGCTTCGACCAGGACTGGCACGGCCAGACCCTCGTCGAGGACAAGGTGGCGGATTGGGAGCAGTCGCTGGACGGGCTGCACTTCCCCGCCTCCGACATTCCGGCCCAGGCGCGGGAGCTCTATCGCCGCAGCCTCATCCGCTGGGTGCCCTCGCGCGATGCCTCCCCGGTGCCGCTGCACCGCGACCCCTCCTGGGAGGCGGAGGAGGCACCGGCGCGGCCGATCGACCTCTCCTTCTCCCGGCTGCGCAGCCTCTCGCCGGTGCACCTGCAGTATCACCGCAACATGGGCGTGGACGGCTCCATGTCCCTCTCGATCCTGCATGAGGGGCAGCTCTGGGGGTTGATGGTGTGCCACCACCGGCAGCCGCACCGGCCCTCCCCGGGCCAGCGGGCGGCGGCGGCGGCGCTGACGGACGCCTTCGCCCTGCGGGTCGGCAGCGCGGAGTGGGTGGGCGCGGAGGACGCGCGCCGCGCCGACGCCGCCCGCCTGTCCGAGCTGATCGCCCATATGGCGGAGGCCGAGGATGTCAGCTCCGCCCTGACCGCCGGCTCGGTCACCATCGCCTCCCTCTTCGGCTGCACGGGCGCGGCCGTGGTGCGCGGGGCGGGCGTGGAGCTGCTCGGCGCCGCGCCGCCGGACGACGACGTGCGGCGCCTGGCCGCCTGGCTGCGGCGGCAGGACGCCGAGGAGATCTTCCACACCGACCACCTGGCCGCCGCCTATCCCGAATGGGCGCCGCACGCGGCGGTGGCGAGCGGGGTGCTCGCGGTTTTCCTCGGCGCCGACCGGGAGGACCTGATCCTCTGGTTCCGGGCCGAGGAGCCCTCTCTCGTCAGCTGGGGCGGCAACCCGCACAAGGCGATGGACGGCAGCGGTGATTCCATCCTCCCGCGCCAGTCCTTCGACCGCTGGGTGGAGGAGCGGCACGGCTATGCCCGGCCCTGGGCGCGGTGGGAGCTGGAGATCGCGGCGACGTTGCGCCACGCGATCACCGAGGTGGTCATCCGCAGCCTGACCCGCATCGCCGAGCTGAACGACCGGCTGCGCCAGAGCCAGAAGATGGAGGCGGTGGGCCAGCTCACGGGCGGGATCGCGCACGACTTCAACAACCTCCTCGCCGGCATCGTCGGCAGCCTCGAGATGCTGCGCGCGCGCGTCGCGCAGGGGCGGGTGGGGGAGCTGGACCGCTATCTCGGGGCGGCGCTGGGCTCGGCCAACCGCGCGGCGGCGCTGACGCACCGGCTGCTCGCCTTCTCGCGCCGGCAAACGCTGGACCCGCGGCCGACCGACGTGAACCGGCTGGTCGCCTCCATGGAGGAGTTGATCCGCCGCACCGTGAGCCCCGAGATCCATGTCGAGACGGTGATGGCGGGCGGGCTCTGGACCACGCTTTGCGACGCGAACCAGCTCGAGAACGCGCTGCTCAACCTCGCGATCAACGCGCGTGACGCCATGCCCGATGGCGGGCGGCTGACGATCGAGGCGGTGAACGCGCGGCTCGACGACGCCTATGCGCGGCGGCACCACGACGTGGCGCCGGGCCAGTATGTCGCGATCTCCGTGACGGATACGGGCGCGGGGATGCCGCCCGCCATCGTGGCGCGCGCCTTCGAGCCCTTCTTCACGACGAAGCCGCTCGGCCAGGGAACGGGGCTCGGGCTTTCCATGGTCTACGGCTTCGCCCAGCAGTCCAACGGCTATGTCCGTATCTACAGCGAGGCGGGGGAGGGCACGACGGTCCGCCTCTACCTGCCGCGCTGCACGCAGGAGGCGGCGGCCGATCCCGAGGCGCAGGAGGCCGCCCCCGCCGCGACGCCGGTGCAGGGCGGCACCGTGCTCGTGGTGGACGACGAGGCGGTGGTGCGGATGCTCGTCTGCGAGGTGCTGCGCGACCTCGGCTACGGCGTTGTGGAGGCGAAGGACGGCGCGCAGGCGATCCGCGCCCTGGACACCATGCCGCGCATCGACCTGATGGTGACCGATGTGGGCCTGCCCGGCGGGATGAACGGGCGGCAGCTGGCCGATGCCATGCGCGAGCGCCGGCCGGGGATGAAGGTGCTCTTCATCACCGGCTATGCCGAGAATGCGGCGGTCGGGAACGGGCTGCTGGCGCCGGGGATGCAGGTGATGACGAAGCCCTTCGCCATGGATGTCCTGGCCGCCAAGATCCGGGCGATGCTGTGAAGGCTGGGGGGTCGTTGCGCGACCTGCTGCGCGATGGGACGCGGGCGGAGCACGAGCGGCTGGATTCCGGGCTAGACCTGACCGCGCCGGGTATGACCGCCGGGCGCTACCGCTGCGTGCTGGAGCGCTTCCACGGCTTCTGGGCCGGCTGGGAGCCGCGCGTGGCGGCGGAGCTGGGGGACGAGGGGCTGCTGGCCCCGCGCCGCCGGCTGCACCTGCTGCGGGACGACCTGCGCGCCTTGGGCGCCGAGCCGGAGGGGCTTCCCGCCTGCCCGCCGCCGCCGATCCATGGCCGCGCGGAGGCGATGGGGTCGCTCTACGTCATGGAGGGATCGACGCTCGGCGGGCGCGTGATCCTCAAGCGGCTGGACGGGCTCGGCCTGCCGCCCGGGAGCTGCCGTTACTTCGCGGGCTATGGCGAGGGCACGGGCGCGATGTGGACGCTCTTCCTGCAGCGGCTGGAGGCCGAGGAGGACGCGGCGGCGGTTATTCGTGGTGCCCGGGCCACCTTCGCGACGCTAGGCGACTGGATGCTGGGCGCGGCCTGAGCGGCCGCGCCCAGCGAGGGGTGGCTCAGCCGACGCCGAGCAGCTCCACGTCGAAGACGAGGGTGGCGTTGGGCGGGATGACGCCGCCGGCGCCGCGGGCGCCGTAGCCCATCTCCGGCGGGATGGTCAGGGTGCGCTGGCCGCCGACCTTCATGCCGGCCACGCCCTCGTCCCAGCCGCGGATCACCTGGCCGGCGCCGAGGAGGAAGGCGAAGGGGTCGCCGCGGTCGCGCGAGCTGTCGAACTTGCGGCCCTTCTTGTCGGCGGCCGACGCATCGAAGAGCCAGCCGGTGTAGTGCACCGTGACCCTCTTGCCGGCCACGGCCTCGGCGCCCGTGCCCTGCTTCCGTTCCTCGATCATGCGCCCTGTTCCTTGTGTGGGAGGCGCGGTTCTAGTCGGGCGTGGCGGTCCCGCCAAATGACGAGGGCGCGGGGCGCCGCGCTCAGCCCATCCCGAGAAGGCCGTAGATGCGCTTCACATAGGTGCCGAAGCCCTCGGTCGTCTTGATGTCGAGGCCGCGCTCGGCCGGGAGGTCGATGCTGAAGTAGTCGGCCATGCGTGCGGGGCCCGCGGTCAGCACGGCGCAGCGCGCGCCGAGGAAGACGGCCTCCTGGATGGAATGGGTGACGAAGAGGATCGTCTTCCCGCTCTCTCGCCAGATGCGCAGCATCTCAAGGTTCATGCGCTCGCGTGTCAGGGCGTCGAGCGCGCCGAAGGGCTCGTCCATCAGGATCAGCTTCGGGTCGTGCACCAGGGCGCGCGCGATGGCCGCCCGCTGCTGCATGCCGCCCGAGAGCTGGTAGGGGTAATTCCCCTCGAAGCCGCGCAGCCCGACCATGTCGAGGAGGTGCTGCGCGCGCTCCCGCGCCTCGCGCCTGGGAAGGCCAAGGATTTCGGCGGGGAGGGTCACGTTCTCGAGGATGGTGCGCCACTTCAGCAGCAACGCCTGCTGGAAGACCATGCCCACGTCGCGGCCGGGCACGAAGCCCGAGGCGGCGTTGCCGATGCGTACGGTGCCGCCATCCGCCTCGTGCAGGCCGGCGAGGATCTTCAGTACCGTCGTCTTGCCGCAGCCCGAGGGGCCGACGAGCGAGACGAGGTCGCCTTCCTCCACCGCCATGGTCACGTCGGAGACGGCGACGAAATCCTGGCCGCCGGTGCGGTAGGTCTTGCGGACGTTCTCGAGGCGGATCAGCGGCTCGGTCACGACAGCCAGCGCTCCAGGTTCCTCGCGACGAAGGCGTCGTCGGAGAATTCGGGATAGAGGCGGCAGACGCGGTCGATCGCCTCCGCCTGGCCGGGGCTCAGCCCCTCCGCGGGGTTGAGGCACCAGGTGCCCTCCAGCAAGCCCTGGCGGCGGAGGATCTCGTGACAGCCGGCGATGCAGCCGTGGAAGTTGTTGGCGACATCGAAGAAGGCCGCGTTGCAGTCGGTGACGGCGGAGTCGAGCGCCAGGATCTCGGGCGGGAGGGGGCCGGCCGCGACGGCCGCCTTCAGCCGCTCCAGCAGTTGTACCGCGCCGCGCGTCCAGACCGACCAGTGGCCGAGCAGGCCGCCCCGGAAGCGGACGGTGACCGGCACGCCGTCGCGCTTCACGGTGAAGGGCGTGACGAGGTCGAGCACGATGTGGTCGTCGTTGCCGGTGTAGAGGGTCACGCGATCCTCCGCGCCGGCCTCCACCAGGCCGCGCACCACGTCGAGGGTGCGGTAGCGGTTGAAAGGGGCGACCTTCACGGCGACGACGTTGTCGATCTTGCAGAAGGCGCGCCAGAACTCGGCGTCCAGCGACACGCCGCCGACGGCGGGCTGGAGGTAGAAGCCGATGAGTGGGATTTCCTCTGCCACGCGGCGGCAGTGGTCGAGCACCGCCTCGGGGGCTGCGCCCTTCATCGCGGCGAGGCTCAGCAGGCCCGCGTGGTAGCCGGTGCCGACGGCGGTGCGCGCCTCCTCCACCGCCTGGGCGGTGGGGCCGGCGAGGCCCGCCACCATGACGAGCGGTCGGTCCGTCCAGGCGCGGGCGCTTTCCATCGCCGCTTCCAGCACGGGGCGGTAGAGGCCGGCTTCGCGGATCTCGAACTGCGTGGTGTGCACGCCGACCGCGAGGCCGCCCGCGCCCGCGTCGAGGTAGTAGCGCGTCAGCGCCCGCTGGCGGCGCGCGTCGAAGCGGCGCCCTGCGTCCAATGCCAGCGGATGGGCGGGAATGGCGACGCCCTGGCGAAGCAGCCGCAGCGTCTCGGGGGGCAGGTCGGCGCGGTGCAGGGGCATCGGGTTCCTCGTCTCAGCCCAGTTCCGGCCCGGCCACGACGAAGAGGCGGGCGGGATCGCCGAAGGGCTCGGCCCGGTCCAGGGCCATACGGTTGTAGGGACGCTCGGGCGTGAAGCCACGCGCGCGCAGATGGGCGGCGAGGCCGGTCCAGCGGTCGGCGAGGTCAAGCAGGACGGGACCCTGCGCCGCGGCGAGGGCGGCATCGAGCAGCCGCGCGGCGTCCGCTTCGCTCTCCGCGACCAGCGGGCCAATTTGCAGGGCCGCGCGGCCGGGGCGGGCGAGGACGAAGCCGTTGCCGTTATCGAGCGTGAAGGCGTTGGCCGGGGCGCGGCGCAGCAGTTCGGCCAGGAGGAAGTGGCGATCCGCGCCGAAGGCCGCAGCGTCGAGGGCTGCGGGCAGGTCCGCGCGGAGGGCGCGGGTTCCGTGCGGGGCATCGCCGCCGCTCAACCCGCGCCAGCGCGTGAGCCCGAACTGCGTGCGGAAGCCGAGCGGGCGGTAGATGCGCTCGCCCGCGGGGGTGGCGTCCAGCACCGGGCAGAGCCCGTCGCCGCGCAGTGCCTCGATGCAGCGGTGCAGGATGCGTGTGCCGAGGCCGCGCCCGCGCATGGACGCTGCGACGAGCACCATGCTGACCCAGCCGAAGCCGCCGGAGGGGTAGGGCAGCACCGCGCCGCTCGCGACCAGCCGCCCGCCCTCCTCGATGCCGAAGACGGTGCCGTGGCGGAAAAAGATGTTCCAGTCCTCGGCGGACTGGTTCCAGCCGGCCCCTTCGGAGAGCGCGAGGCAGCCGGCCATGTCGGCCGGCGTCAGCCCCGCGGTGGTGAGCGCCTCAGTAGGCACCGTCCCGCACCTCGAAATGGGTGGGCTTGCCTAGGCTCTTGCCGCCGCGCGCGACCCAGTCAGCCACCCAGTCGATCATGCGGGCGAGCGGGACGACGGGATAGCCGAAGAGCCGTGCCGCCTCGGCCGCGTTGTTCAGCCAGGCGGTCGGCGCCTCCTCGCCGGTGATCACGGGGGCTTTCCCCAGCCGCTCGCCGAAGGCCCTCGCCAGCCAGCGCACCGGGATCGTCTCGGGCCCCGTGACGTTGAGCGGCGCGGAGGGGACGGTCGCCTGGCGCAGGCAGCGCAGCGCCTGGGCGTTGGCGTCACCCTGCCAGATGACGTTCACATGCCCCATGGTGACGTCCACCGCCTCACCGTCGCGCACCTTGCAGGCGACGTCGAACAGCACGCCGTAGCGGAGGTCGATCGCGTAGTTGAGGCGGAACAGCCGGCCCGGCGTGTCGTGGACGGCGGAGAGGTGCTGCAGCAGCCGCTCCCGCCCGATGCAGGAGAAGGCGTACTCGCCGGGCGGGTTGAGCGGGCTGCTCTCGGTGGAGCCGCCCTGCGTGACGGGCACGAAGGGATAGACGCACCCCGTGGAGAAGGCGACGATCCGCGAGCCGCGGAACGCCTCGCCCACGAGGGCCGGCACGAGGGTGTTCATCGCCCAGGTCAGCGACTGGTCGCCCGAGGCGCCGAACTTCCGCCCGGCCATCAGGATGACGTTGCGGGCGCGGGGCAGGCCTTCCAGCGCGGCGCGGTCCAGCAGGTCGCAGGCGATGGTCTCGACGCCGTGCCGCTCCAGCCCCTCGCGCAGCCCCGCCTCGCTGAAGCGCGCGACGCCGATGATGCGCTTGCCGGGCGCCGCGTTGCGCGCCAGCCGCGCGAGGGTGGGGCCCATCTTGCCGCCGACGCCGAGCACCATGATGTCGCCGTCGAGCGCCGCGAGGTCCGCCGCCAGCGCACGGCTCGGGCGGGAGAGGAAGGCGTCCAGCGCCTCGGCGTCCTCGAAGCGGTCGGGGAGGTCGGCGGGGTCCAGCCAGTCGGCGGCCGCCGCGTCCTTGGGGGCTGCGGACATGGCGTCTATCCCTTTCTCGCGTCCCGCGGGACGAAGCGGTGCTCCAGCCCGAGCACGACGAGATAGAGCGCGAGGCCGAGCAGGGTGAGGAGGATGACGGCCATGAACATGGCCGCCGTGTCGAGCGAGGTCTGCACCTGGATCATGAGGTAGGCGAGGCCGCGCTCGGAGGCGACGAATTCGCCTACCACCGCGCCGGCGACGGCGAGGATGGCGGCGACCTTCATGCCCGAGAAGATGTAGGGCAGCGAACCCGGCAACTGGATGTAGCGGAAGACCTGCCAGCGCGATCCCTTCAGCGAGTGGACGAGGTCGAGCAGGTCCGGCTCCACCTCCTGCAGGCCGCGCACGGTGGTCAGCAGGATCGGGAAGAAGCAGAGGCTGAAGGTGATGAGCATGTTGGTGGCGATGCCGTAGCTCATCCACACGATCATGATGGGGCCGAGCGCCACCTTCGGGATCATGTTGAGCGTGACGAGCAGCGGAAAGACGAGCAGCGCCAGCGCGCGCGACCAGCTGAAGACGAGGGCGAGCGCGACGCCCAGGACCACCGCCAGCACGTAGCCGCCGCCGATCTCCGCCGCGGTGACGAGCGTGTTGGAGACCCAGGCGTTGGTCGGCACCGCCAGCGTGGCGAGGACGGCGCTCGGGGCCGGGAGGATGAAGGCCGGCAGCTTCGTGGCGCGGACGAGGACTTCCCAGAGCAGGACGGCCGCGACGTGGACGAGGGCGATGACCGCCCAGCGGCGCCGCGTGGCGCGGGTGGCCTCGGCGGCGCGCGGATCGGCCCCCGGCTGGGTGCCTGGGATGGCGGAGATGTCGGTGCTCGCCTCCGCGACCATTCAGGACCCTTCCGTGGGACGATCTTGCCCCGCGGACGCTAGAGGAGCGGCCTCGCGCGTGTCAACCAACCGGTTGACAAAGGATCACGGCCGCAGGGCCGAGAGGGTGAAGTCGATCACATGCCGCCGCCGCCGGCCGATCGCCGCCTTCGTGCCCAGGCGCGCGCCGAAGATCGCGGAGAGCGTGCGGTTGTTCGAGAAGTAGAAGTAGGAGAGGCCGGCAATCGAGATATAGACATCGACCGGGTCGAGGTCGCCGCGGAACACGCCCTCGGCCGCGCCGCGCGTCAGCGTCTCCCCCAGCAGGCCGATGAGGGGCGAGTGCATACGGCGCAGCCCCGGCGAGGCCCGCACGTGGCGCGCCGCGTGCTGGTTCTCGTCGTTCAGCAGCGCCACGAATTCCGGATGGGCCGCAAGGTAGTCGAAGGAGAATCCCACCAGCCGCTCCATCGCCTGGAGCGGCGCGAGGTCGGCCAGTTGCAGCGCCCGCTCCTGCGCGCGGATCTCGGCGTAGACCGCCTCCAGCGCGGCGGCGTAAAGGTCCTCCTTCGTGCCGAAGTGGTGGTAGACGAGCTGCTTGTTCACGCCCGCGCGCGCCGCGATCTCGTCCACCCGCGCGCCGGCGAGGCCCTTCTCCGCGAACTCGCCGATGGCGGCGGCGAGCAGCGCGCGCCGGGTGCTTTCCGGATCGCGCCGCCCGCGCGGGCGTTCGGCGGGGGCGGGCGGGCGGGGCATGGCGAGGGGCCTCCATACCAACCATCTGGTTGATTGTTGTTGCGGCACGTGATGGGCGCCGATAGGCTTTTCGCGACGCCGCCCGGCCGTGGTCCGGGCCGCCCCTCGATAAGCGGAGATGCCTCGCATGACCAGGGACCGTTCCGTCCTCCCTCGCCGCGGAATGCTCCTCGCGGGGCTGGCCGCGCCCTTCGTGATCCCGCGCGCCGCGCGGGCGGCCGAGCGGGTGACCTTCGTGCTCAACTGGACCGCGGCGGCCGACCACTGCCCCTATTACCTCGCGAAGGCGCAGGGCTGGTACGAGAAGGCGGGGCTCGACGTGACGATCGAGGCGGGGCGCGGCTCCGGCGCCTCGGCCCAGCGCGTGGCGGCGGGCACGGCGCAACTCGGCATCGCCGACATGCCGACCGCGCTGCTGGCGCGCAGCCGCGGCGGCAACCTCGCGGCGGTCATGACCGTCTACGCGAACTCGCCGCAGACCTTCTACTGGCTCCGCAGCAGCGGCATCTCCGGCCCGCGCGACTTTCCCGGCCGTTCCGTCGGGAACCCGCCGGGCGATGCCGCGCGCATCATGTGGCCGGTCTTCGCGCGTCGCGTCGGGATCGACCCGGCCTCCGTGCGCTTCGTCAACATCGCGCCGCCCGCGAAGATCCCCTCGCTCAAGAGCAAGGTGATCGACATCACCACCGACTTCTGGAACGAGCACGACCTGAAGGCGCGCGAGTTCGGCGCCGATCTCGGCTTCCAGCGCTGGAGCGACCTCGGGCTCAACTCCTACGGCAACTCCATCATCGCGAATGGCGACGTGCTGGCGAAGCAGCCCGACCTGGTGCGCAGCTTCGTGCGGGTTTCCCAGCGAGCCTTCGCCGCCACGGTGGCCGATCCGCAGCCGGCGCTGCGCGCGCTCTTCGCCGCCGTCTCGGGTCTCGACGACTGGACGCAGCAGCGGCAGTGGGAGCGCGTGAAGGAGTTGATGCGCGACCCGACGACGACCTCCGTCGCGCTCGGCGCCTTCGATGCCGCGCGGATGCGCGCCGACTACGACCTCATCCAGAGCCAGTTCGAGGGCGCTCAGCCCTTCGACCTGGACAAGGCCTATACGAACGCCTTCCTCGACACGGGCACCAAGATGGCGGCGGCCTGAGGGCTAGAGCCCCAGCAGGTCCAGGGTGCGCGCCACCACGCGCGCCTCGTCATAGCGGGCGAGCGCGCGGGCTCGTGCCGCCTCGCCCATGCGGCGGCGCAGCGCCGCGTCGGCGGTAAGCTGGTTGAGC
This sequence comes from Roseomonas aerilata DSM 19363, assembly GCF_000711725.1. Lineage (GTDB taxonomy): Bacteria > Pseudomonadota > Alphaproteobacteria > Acetobacterales > Acetobacteraceae > Roseomonas > Roseomonas aerilata. The sequence continues at coordinate 203,627 of NZ_JONP01000007.1, forward strand.
GCCGCGGCCAGCGGGGCGACGGTGGCCGGCGGCACCAGCAGACCGGTCTCGCCGGGCACCACCTGCTCGCGCGGGCCGCTGATATCGGTGGCGACAACGGGCAGGCCGGTCAGCATTGCCTCGATGACGGACATCGGCAGGCCCTCGAAATGGCTGGGCAGGCAGAAGATGTCGGAGGCGGCGAGGACGCGCTCCGTGTCGTGGCGGTAGCCGAGACGGCGCAGGCGCGGGCCGAGGGTTTCGACGGCGCGGGCGAAGTCCGGCTCCACATTGCCGCCGTGGTCGGTCGTGAGGCGTTCGCCCACGACCCAGAGGCTGGCGTTGGGCACGGCCTCCATAGCGCGCAGCAGCTCGGGGTATCCCTTGTGGCGCACGAGGCGGGAAACGGCGGTGACGACCACGTCGTCCGGCGACACGCCCAGCTCAGCCCGCACTTCCGCGCGGGCAACGGGGTCGGGGCGGAAGCGGGCGGGGTCGCGGCCGTTCAGGGCGGCGGTGGCGTGGCGGTGGATGCGGAGGCGCCGGGCGTCGCCCGCCTCCTCCTCGCTGACGGTCAGGAAGGTGTCGGTCAGCCGGCCGCCGAACCATTCCATCGCGAGGGAGAGGCCGCGGCGCCAGAGCGGGCCGGGCTGGTTGAAGAGGAAGCCGTGCACCGTGTAGGCGGTGCGGGGCACCCCCTCCAGCCGCGCGGCCACGCGGGCGAGGAGGCCCGCAATGGGGAAATGGGCGTGCACGAGGTCCGGCCGGTGCTCGCGGATGACCTGCCGCAGCGAGCGCAGCGCCGCGAGGTTCGCGCGCGGCGAGAGGCTGCGCGAGAAGGGCACGGGGAGGACGGTGAAGCCCTCCGCCCGCACGATTTCCAGCAGCGGCCCCTCGGCGCAGGCGGCCAGTACCTCGTGCCCGCGCGCCCGGGCACCACGCATCAGCGGCAGGATGAAGTGGCGCAGCGAGAAATCGACATTGGCGATGAAGAGGACGCGCACGGCGCCGCCTAGCCCCGCCTGAAGCGGGCGACGAAGAAGCCGTCCATGCCGCCCCGCTCGCCCCAGAGGTCCGGGCGGGTGCGGAGGGCACCGGCGGGGGTGATGGCCTCCTCCAGGCCCGGCACCTCCTCCGCCCGCACGGGGTCGGGGGTGAGGCCGAGGGCGGCGAGGCGGGCGAGATGCGCCTCCCCCTCCTCCGGCTGGAGGGAGCAGGTGGCGACCACCAGCCGTCCGCCCGGGGCCACAAGCCCGGCCGCCGCCTCGATCAGCGCGGCCTGGGTGGCGGCGAGCTTCGGCACGTCGCGCGGGCGGCGGAGATGGGCCACCTCCGGGTGGCGGCGGATGGTGCCGGTCGCGGTGCAGGGGGCGTCGAGCAGCACGGCGCCAAAGCTGCCACGCCGCTCGGCCGCCCAGGGGATGACGTCGGCTACCGCTACCTCGGCCGTCATCTTCAGCCGGGCCAGGTTCTCGCGCAGGCGCTCGGCGCGGCGCTCCTCCTTCTCCACCGCCGTGACCGCGGCGCCGGCGGCGACGAGCTGCGCGGTCTTCCCGCCCGGCGCGGCACAGAGATCGGCTACCCGCTCCCCCGGCATTGCCGCCAGCAGGCGTGCGGGCAGGCTGGCGGCGGCGTCCTGCGCCCAGAAGCCGCCCTCGGCGAAGCCGGGGATCTCGGTGATGCGCGTGCCGGGCGCGAGGCGCGCGGTGCCGTTGGGCAGGAGTTCCGCCCCCTCCGGTGGCGCGCTGCCGGGGACGAGAGAGAGGTCGAGCGGCGCAGGACGGGTATGGGCCTCCGCGATCGCGCGCACCTTCGGGCCGTAGGCCGCGTGCCAGGCGGACCACAGCCAGGCGGGGGTGTCGAGGCGCGCCGCGTCCAATGCTTCCAGCGCGGCCGGGCCCTCGGCCGCGACCTTGCGAAGCACGGCGTTCACCAGCCCGGCGAAGGGCTTCGGCGCGAGGGAGACGGCGGTGGCGACCGCCGCGTGCGGGGGGGTGCCGAGCAGCAGCAGCTCCGCCGCACCGATCCGGAGCGCCTGAAGCGCGGGCGGCGAGGGTTCCCGCCGGAGATAGGGTTCCAGCACCGCGTCGATGCTGCCGAGGCGCCGCAGCACCGCGGCCGCGATCCGATGCGCCGCCGCCCGGTCGCGCGGCTGGATGTGGCCGGGTAGGGCATCCAGCGCCTCCTCCAGTCCCCGGCGGCGCTCGAGCACGGCGGAGAGAAGGGAGAAGGCGGCGGAACGGGTGGGATTGGCGGGCATCGCGGAGGCGATTGACGCATTTCGCGCCCGCTGTGCAGCCCCCTTTCGCGCCGCCCTGCCATGGGCGGCGGGGCGCCCTCAGCCCTCCCGCGCGCGGGCCCGGAAGAGAAGCGTGAGGCCCGTCAGGGTCATCGCCCCGCCCGCGAGGTCGGCCCAGCCGAGCACCTCGCCCAGGGCCGCCCAGCCAATCAGGGTCGCGACCGGGGGCGCCAGCAACTGCAGCGCCGCCGCGGTGGAGGGCGGGAAGCGCCGGAGGAGCACGAAGAGCAGCGCGTAGCCGCCCACGCCCACCACCGTGACGCTGTAGGCGAGGGAGAGCCAGACCGGCAGGCTGGCCGAGGTGGGCGGCGCGCCCTCCATCACCACGGCGAGCACGAGCAGCAGCGCCGCGCTGACGAGGCTCTGCCCGGCGGTGGCGGACCAGAGGTCCACCCGGCCGCGCGCGGGCGCGAAGGCCAGCAGCCCCGCGGCCTGGCTGGCGGCGCCGAGCAGCGCGAGGCCGACGCCCAGCGCTTCGCCGGGGTTGCCGAGGTGCCCGCCGATCCGCGCGCCCCCGAGCAGCGCGACCCCGCCCCAGCCGAGCGCGAGCCCAAGCCAGGCCATGGGGGAGGGGCGACGGCCGAAGAACACCACCTCTCCCAGGGCGACCATGAGCGGGGTGGCCGCCGTGATCAGCGCGACGAGGCCGGAGGGGATGAGCGACATCGCCCACCAGGAAAAGGCGAGGTAGCCGCCCGTTCCGAGCAGCCCCATGACCACCACGCGCCCGAGATCCGCCCGGCCCGGCCAGCGCGAGCGCGTGGCCCAGGCAAGGCCGAGGAGGAGGGGGGCGGTGACGATGAAGCGGAGGGCGAGGGCCCAGAAAGGCGGCCATTCCAGCACCACCACCCGCGCCGCGTTGAAGGCCGATCCCCAGATCAGCACGAAGGCGACGGCCAGCGCGGCGGAACGCCACGCCTCACCACGGCCGGTCATCTCGTCATCCTGGTCAGCGCTCCCGCATCGGTGGCCCGGAGCAGGCGGCGCAAGAGGCAGCACGCCAGGACCGGCAGCTCCCCGTGCCGCGGCAGGAGAAGCCAGGGCGGGATTTGCGTCGAAACGCCGCCGGCGGGAACCGGCATTTTCTCGGTGCGGCCATGCCCGGGCGGGGAGCCGGGATGGCCCGCGGCGCCCTTCACGGGGCCGCGGGCCAGCCGCCCCCGGGCCTCAGCCGAAGAGGAAGTCCTCGGCGCCGAGCGACTGGAGCGACAGGTTCGAGATGGTCACCGTGTCGCTCCCGGAAAGGCTGATCAGCACGTTCTCGCCGATCTGCGTGCTCGCCGCCATGACCTGCGCGAAGCTGGAGAAGATGCCGGCCTGGAACGCGATGATGTCCCTGTTCCCGGCCGCCTGGCCGAAATCATGGATCACGTCCGCACCCGAGCCCGGGGCGAAGACGAAGCGGTCGTTCCCGGCTTCCCCGTAGAAGTCGTCGCTGCCGGCACCGCCGGCGAGCACGTCATCCCCGCTTCCGCCGACGAGGATGTCGCTGCCATCACCGCCCACGAGGATGTCGTTGCCGCCGTCGCCGCGGAGGTGATCGTTCCCCGCCTCGCCCCACATGAAGTCGTCGTCATCGCCGCCGAAGGCGAGATCGCTGCCGTCGCCGCCGAACAGGGTGTCGCTGCCGGTGTCGCCCACGAGGGTGTCGTCGCCGCCGTCGCCGCGGAGGTAATCGTTCCCCGCCTCGCCCAGGAGGAGGTCGCCGTCGGCGCCGCCGAAGGCGAGGTCGTCGCCCTCGCCGCCGGCCAGGGTGTCGCTGCCCGCCTCGCCCCAGAGGATATCGCTGTCGTCGCCACCGAAGGCGAGGTCGTTGTCGTCGCCGCCCACCAGGGTATCGGCACCGGCGGCGCCGATGAGGGTGTCGTCGCCGGCATCGCCGCGAAGATGGTCGCTGCCCGCCTCGCCCCAGAGGATATCGCTGTCGTTGCCGCCGAAGGCGAGGTCGTCACCGTCGCCGCCCACGAGGATGTCGCCGCCGGCGTCGCCCACGAGGACGTCGTTGCCGGCATCGCCGCGGAGGTGGTCGTTGCCCGCCATTCCCCAGAGGACGTCGCTGTCGTCGCCACCGAAGGCGAGGTCGTTGCCGTCGCCGCCGAGGATGCCGTCGTTGCCGCCTTCGCCGACGAGTACGTCGTCGCCGTTGTCGCCGCTGAGGAAGTCGTTCCCCGCGCCGGCAAACAGCGTGTCGCTGGCGTCGCCGCCGGAGAGCAGGTTGGCCCCGGCGTCGCCCACCAGCACGTCCGCGAAGGCGGAGCCGGCGAGGTTCTCGATGCCTGTCAGCGTGTCGCCCTGCGCGTCGCCGCCGGTGCCCGTGCCGGAAGCGAGGTCCACCACCACCCCGGCCGAGGAGGCGCTGTAGTCGGCGGTGTCGGTGCCGAGGCCGCCGTCCAGCGCATCGGCGCCCGCGCCGCCGGAGAGCAGGTTGGCCCCGGCGTCGCCCGTGAGCGCGTCCGCGAAGGCGGAGCCGGTGAGGTTCTCGATGCCCGTCAGCGTGTCGCCCTGCGCGTCGCCGCCGCTGCTCGTGCCGAGCGTGAGATTCACCGTCACGCCGGCCGAGGAGCCGGTATAGGCGGCGGTGTCGATGCCCGAGCCGCCGTCCAGCGCATCGGCGCCCGCGCCGCCGAGCAGCGTGTCGTCGCCGCCATCGCCGGCCAGCGTGTCGTTGCCGCCGGCACCCGACAGGATGTTGGCCCCGGCGTCGCCCGTGAGCATGTCCGTGAAGGCGGAGCCGGTGAGGTTCTCGATGCCCGTCAGCGTGTCGCCCTGCGCGTCGCCATCGCTGACTGCGCCCAGCGCGAGGTCCACCGTCACCCCGGCCGAAGAGGCGCTGTAGTCGGCGGTGTCGGTGCCGAGGCCGCCGTCCAGCGCATCGGCGCCCACGCCGCCGGCCAGCGTGTCGTTGCCGTCGCCGCCGGAGAGCGTGTCGTTGCCCGCATAGCCGCGCAGGACGTCGTTGCCGGATCCGGCCCGCAGCTCGTCGCCCAGGGCGCCGCCGCCCATCAGCAGCGTGCCGGTTCCCGCGGAGAGATCGAAGCTGACGCTGATCAGGGAGGGCTGCGCGAAGCCAGTGGTGTCGAGCGACAGGGGCCGCGTGCTGGAGTCCGCGGGAAGGATGTAGACGAACCTATCCACGGACCGGAAGAGTTCGTTGCTGACCACATCGGCCAGGTCGCCGATCGACAGGCTGTCCGAGAGGTTGATCGTGTTGGCGATGGGGACGCCGCCATTGACCAGATCGCCGCCGCTCAGCGCGTCGTAGTCGCTGCCTACGGTGTATCGGAAGCTTCCCGCCATGGGTCGTTTTGTCCTCTCGCCGCCTGCCGGACGCGAACGGGCGCCTCTCGCGTCACCGTTCCGCCTGGGGATGGTTTAGGGTCGAAAGGTGAACGAATGGTCTCCCGCGGCGCGTTCTCTGCGGCTTCGTTCAATCGGTCGGCGCTGCCTGGGTGGGCCACGGTCCCCAAGCACATTTGCCGCGGCCGCGCTCGGGGCGCGACCGCGGGTTTCCCGCTGATCCATGGGTTCGGGCGTGGCAGAGGTGGCCTGGCTACCCCGCGCCGCCTTCTTCCTGTCCCTCCCGCTGTCAGGCCCGGCGAAGGGCCGCGGCGGTCCGCCGCCGCGAGAAGCGCGGGGCAGTCCAGCAACGCGCCGCCGGTGCGCCGGCCACCGGGGGAAGGGGCCGCCGCCGGACGTCCTTCGCACGTTCCACATGGGCGTGCCGGACCGCAGGGCTGGTCAGCGATTCCTCGGTGGCAAAAAGGTCGAAGCTGATGCTGAGGGTGGACCCGGCCTCCTCGAATCCTTCGGCCAAGCAGGCGTCGGCGCTGGTGGATGGAAAGGCATCCGCGAAGCTCATGCCGAGGCTGACGCCCTCCTGGGACCAGGAGGCGAGTGGTCTGTCCGGGATCGGTTCGGTCGTCGAGCAGGCGATGAGCGCGGTTGTTCCAGTCATGGTCGTTTTGTCCTTTGCCTGGTCGGGCCTGGGCTGGCGGGCGCTCGCGCGCCTTCGCTGCTCCACCGGAACATTAAGAGGCCAAAGGTTAACGATCTGCTTCGGTTCGGCGTGTTCCTTACGCAACATCTGGCAGCGTCGTGGCCCGGGCCGCCCCCTCGCGCTGGCGCGGGGCACGAAAGGCGGCGCGCTGTGCCCTCGCTGCTCTCTTGGCGCGCTGCCAACATGTGTTAACCAGTCGGCCGTTTCCCCGGGGCCCTTCGATGTCCGTCATCTTTCCGCCGGTCGACCTCCAGCGCCTCGCCGCGGGGGAGCCGCGCACCAGCGGCAACGTGACTGCCTTGCCGCTCGGGATCGAGGGGCCGCTGCTGCTCGGCCTCCGGCGAATCGGGGATCTGCGCGGCTACTTCATGGAGACCTATAGCGAGCGGGACTTCCGCGCGGTGGGGGTGGACGCGCGCTTCGTGCAGGACAATCAATCCCTGTCGGCCCGGGTCGGCACGCTGCGCGGCCTGCATTTCCAGACGCCGCCTCACGCCCAGGCGAAGCTCGTGCGGGTGGTGCGCGGCGCTGTGCTCGATGTCGCCGTGGATATCCGACGCGACTCCCCGGGCTTCGGGCGCCACGTCGCCTGCCACCTGACGGCGGACGGGGCCGAGCAGCTCTACATCCCCGCCGGCTTCGCCCATGGCTTCGTCACCCTCGCGCCCGATACGGAGGTCGCCTACAAGGTGAGCGACCTCTACGCGCCGGAATGCGACCGCGGCATCGCCTGGGACGATCCGGACCTTGGCCTGCCCTGGCCCGAGCTGCCGGGCGGCCCGATCCTCTCCGCCAAGGACAGGAACCACCCCCGGCTGCGTGACCTTCCGCCCCTCTTCTGACACAAGGTTCCCTGACAGAAGGCCCCTGCCTGCCTTCCGACAAGGTCCGAGACCCCCATCATGCGCGTGATCGTCACCGGCGGCGCCGGCTTCATCGGCTCGGCCCTTGTCCGTCACCTCGTGCTCGACCTCGGCCACGAGGTGCTGGTGGTGGACAAGCTCACCTATGCCGGCGACCCACGCACGGTCGCGGCCTGCGAGGGGCGGCCCGGATTCGCGCTGCTCCGCGCCGACATCCTCGACGCCGCGGCGATGCGCGCGGCCTTCGCGGACTACGCGCCCGATGCCGTCATGCATCTGGCGGCCGAGAGCCACGTGGACCGCTCCATCGCCTCCGCCGCGCCCTTCGTGCAGACGAACGTGATGGGCACCTTCGTGCTGCTGGAGGCGGCGCGGGAGCTGCTGGCGGGCTACGGCGCAGAGCGGCGCGCGGCGTTCCGCTTCCTCCATGTCTCGACCGACGAGGTCTTCGGCTCCCTCGGCCCGACCGGCGCCTTCACGGAGACGACGCCCTATGACCCGCGCTCCCCCTATTCCGCGAGCAAGGCGGGGTCGGACCACCTGGCGCGGGCCTGGCACGAGACCTACGGGCTGCCGACCATCGTCACGAACTGCTCGAACAACTACGGGCCCTACCACTTCCCGGAGAAGCTGATCCCGCTCGTCACCCTCAACGCGCTGGAGGGGCTGCCGCTCCCTGTCTATGGCGACGGCGGCAACATCCGTGACTGGCTTTTCGTCGAGGACCATGTGCGCGCCCTCGTCGCCGCCGTGACCCGCGGCGTGCCGGGCGAGACCTACAACATCGGCGGGCGGGCGGAGCGCACGAACCTGGAGGTGGTGCGCGCCATCTGCGACACGCTGGACCGGCTGCGGCCCGCGGCCAGCCCGCGGCGCGACCTCATCACCTTCGTGCCCGACCGGCCCGGACACGACCGGCGCTACGCCATCGATCCCGCCAAGGCGGAGCGCGAGCTCGGCTGGCGATCCTCCGTCACCTTCGAGGAGGGGATCGCGCGCACCGTCGCCTGGTATCTCGAGAACGAGGCCTGGTGGCGGCCGCTGCGGGAGGGTGTCTATCGCGGCGAGCGGCTCGGCCTGCTGCCGGCCTCGCCGGAAGCCGTGCCAGGGAATGGCCGGGGCGCCGCCTGATGCGCGTTCTCGTCGCCGGGCGCCGCGGGCAGCTCGCGACCGCGCTGATCGAGCGCCTGCCGCGCGACGGCCACGAGGTGGTCGCGCTCGGCCGGCCCGATCTCGACCTGACGGAGCGCGACTCGATCCTGCGGGCGATCGAGGCCAACAGTCCGGACGCCGTGGTCAACGCCGCCGCCTATACGGCGGTGGACCGCGCTGAGGAGGATCGCGACCTCGCCTTCGCGGTGAACACGATCGGCCCCGCGATGCTCGCCGCCGCCTGCGCCGGGCGCGACCTGCCCTTCCTCCACATCTCGACGGACTATGTTTTCCCAGGCGAGGGCGGCGCGCCCTACGACGAGGAGGCCGAACCCGCGCCGCTCGGTACCTATGGTGCCTCCAAGCTCGCGGGGGAGCGCGCGGCGATGGCGGCCAATCCCCGCACCGCCGTCATCCGCACCGCCTGGCTCTGCGGGCCGGAAGGGTCGAACTTCGTGAAGACGATGCTTCGCCTGGGCGAGGAGCGGGAGACGGTCTCGGTGGTGGCGGACCAGAAGGGCGCCCCGACCTTCGCCGCCGACCTCGCGGCCGCCATCGCGCTGATGCTGCCCCGGCTGGTCGCGGCGCCGGCGGGCGATGCGGGCTTCGGCGTCTTCCACCTCACCGGCGCGCCCCACACCACCTGGCACGGCTTCGCCGAGGCGATCTTCGAGGGTGCGGCCGCGCGCGGGCGGAAGGTGCCGCGGCTTTCCGCGATCACCACGGCCGAATACCCCACGCCCGCCCGACGGCCGCCCGATGGGCGCCTGAATTGCGGGCGCATCCTTCAGGTGCACGGCATCCGACCCGCCGACTGGCGCGAATCCCTCGCGCGCTGCCTCGACGAGCTGATCGGGCCCATCACGAAGGATCAGGCATGACGGCCAACCCGACCGGCCCGTCCACGGCGACGAAAGGCATCCTCCTCGCCGGTGGCAGCGGCACGCGGCTCTACCCGGCGACGATCGCCGTCTCGAAGCAGCTCCTGCCGGTCTACGACAAGCCGATGATCTACTACCCGCTCTCGGTGCTCATGCTGGCGGACATCCGGGACATCCTGGTGATCTCCACGCCGCACGACCTGCCGCTGTTCCGCCGGCTGCTCGGCAGCGGGGAGCAATGGGGGATCCGCATCACCTATGCCGAGCAGCCGCGGCCCGACGGCCTCGCCCAGGCCTTCATCCTCGGCGAGGAGTTCCTCGCCGGCTCACCCTCGGCCCTCGTGCTCGGCGACAACATCTATCACGGCTACGAGCTGGACGACCGCCTCGCGGAGGCGCGGGTAGACGACCACGGCGCCTCTGTCTTCGCCTATCGGGTGGCAGACCCGGAGCGCTACGGCGTGGTGGAGTTCGACGAGGCCTTCCGCGCGCTCTCGCTGGAGGAAAAGCCTGTCAAGCCACGCTCCAACTGGGCGGTCACGGGCCTCTACTTCTACGACGGCCGCGCGCCGGCCCTCTCGCGCACGCTCAAGCCCTCGCCGCGCGGTGAACTCGAGATTACCGACCTCAACCGCCTCTACCTGGAAGAGGGATCACTCCGCGTGATCCGTCTCGGCCGCGGCTACGCCTGGCTCGACACGGGCACCCATGACAGCCTGCTGGAAGCCGGCGAATACGTGCGTGCTATCGAGAAACGTACCGGCACGAAGGTGGCGGCGCCCGAGGAAGTCGCCTGGCGCCGCGGCTTCATCGACGACGACGCCCTCCGCGCGCTGGCTGTGAAACAGAGCAAGAGCGGGTACGGGGCCTATCTCGAAGGGCTGGTGGCGCGGGGGTGAGCGCCTGCGGCCCCGGAGAGGGCGCTGCCCTCTCCGGACCTCACCCGCCAAGGGCCTGAGGCCCCTGGACCCCCATCTGGCTGTCGCGGATGCGGTGATTGAAAGCCGGCTCTTTCCCGGTGCCTCTCCTGCGCGTGCAGTCGCCTCGGGTCCATGACCCGAGGCGCACCTGTCGTCCAGACATCCAAACTTGAAGAAAAAGATGATGGAGAGGGGGCCGGGGAGAGGAAGAATTCTTTCTTCCTCTCCCCGGAGTCACAAGCTCAGGCCAACCCCGGTCCGTGCCCGTAGGATTCCTCGGGCGTCGCATGTTCCTCAGCGACGCCGCCATTCGGTTGCAGTTCGGCCGCGCCGCGGCGGGCGAGGGCGGCTTCGAGGGTGTTTTCCAGCAGGCAGGCAATGGTCATTGGCCCGACGCCGCCGGGAACGGGGGTGATCCAGCCCGCGCGCTCCCGGGCGGCCTCGAACTCCACATCGCCGGCCAGCTTGCCGTCGGCGCGGCGGTTGATGCCGACATCGATGACCACGGCGCCGGGGGCGATCCAATCGCCGCGCACTACGGCCTCGCGGCCGACGGCGGCGACGAGGATCTCGGCCCGGCGGCATTCCTCCGCGACGTCGCGGGAGCGGGAGTGGAGGACCGTGACGGTCGCGTCGGCCGCGAGGAGCAGGGCGGCCATGGGGCGGCCGACGATGGCACTGCGGCCGAGTACCACCGCGCGGGCGCCGGAGAGGGCGATGCCCGTTTCGGCGAGGAGGTGCATGACGCCCTTGGGGGTGCAGGGCACGAGGCCGGGCAGGCCCGCGGCCAGGCGGCCGGCGTTGACGGGGTGGAAGCCGTCCACGTCCTTGGCGGGGTCCACCGCCTCCAGCACGCGCTGGGGGTCGATGTGCTTGGGAAGCGGGAGCTGGACGAGGATGCCGTCTACGGCCGGGTCCGCGTTCAGGCGGCGGATGGTGGCCAGCAGCTCGGCCTCGGCCACCGTCTCGGGCAGGAGGATGGTCTCGCTGTCGAAGCCGGCTTCCTTCGCCGCGCGGTCCTTGTTGCGGACGTAGACGACGCTGGCGGGGTCGTCGCCGACGCGGACGACGCGGAGGCCGGGGCGGAAGCCGAGCTCGGCCACGCGCTCTCCGAGGACGGCGCGGAGCCCCGCCCCGATCGCCTTGCCGTCGAGCAGCCGCGCCGTCACGTCAGGCGCCCAGCCGCCAGAGGGCGGGGAAGACGGTGACGTTGAGGAAGATGCGCAGCGCCTGGAGGAGCAGGATGAGCACGAGCGGCGAGAGGTCCACGCCGCCGAGGTCGGGCAGGAAGCGGCGGATCGGCCGGAGCGCCGGCTCCGTCACCCGCCAGAGGAAGTCGCCCACCGACCAAACGAAGCGGTTGCGAGTGTCGAGCACGTTGAAGGCGGTCAGCATGCTGAACACCGCCGCAATGATCAGCACCCAGACATAGAGGCCGATCACCTGATCGATCAGCCAGAAGATCGCTGTCATCCCGCCGTCCTCGAATCCAATCCGGCGCTGTGTATGGCCCGGCGTGGGGCCCGTCCAGCCGGGCGGTGACAGGAATGGCACGAGAGCGCTTGACGCCGCGGGGATGGCGGGGAATAAGCCCGCCTCACGCACCGGATCCCAACCCTGGTGCGGTGGGACGTGTGGGGCTGTAGCTCAGTTGGGAGAGCGCGTCGTTCGCAATGACGAGGCCAGGGGTTCGATTCCCCTCAGCTCCACCACCCCCTCCTTTCTCTCCATGACCTGAGCGGCGATCACCCTGCAGCGCGGCTGTTGCGGGCGCGATGTGCGTGGCAAGCTCCTTCCAGCACGGGAAGGAACGGGTTCATGGCAGGTCGCCTCGCGGGTAAGCGCGCCTTCGTCACCGCGGCGGGGCAGGGGATCGGCCGCGCCATCGCGCTCGCCTTCGCGCGGGAGGGCGCGCGGGTTCTCGCGACGGATCGTGACGCGGACAAGCTCGCCGGGCTCGAGGGCTGCGAGACGGCGGTGCTGGACGTGCTGGACGACGCCGCCTTCATCGGGGCGGTGCAGGGCGCCGGCCCGTTGGACGCGATGGTGAACTGCGCCGGCGTCGTGCACCAGAACACCGCCCTGACCTGCACCGACGCGGAGTGGGAGGCGGCCTTCGCCCTGAACTGCCGCGCCACCTGGAAGGGAATGGCGGCGGCGCTGCCGGGGATGGTGGAGCGGCGCCGGGGCGCGGTGGTCAACATCGCGAGCGCCGCGGGATGGGCCAAGGCGGCGCCGAACCGTTTTGTCTACGGCGCCACCAAGGCGGCCATCGTGGGCATGACCAAGGCGGCGGCGGTGGACGTGGTGGCCCAGGGCGTGCGGCTGAACTGCATCTGCCCGGGCACGATCGACACCCCCTCCCTCGGCGAGCGCATCGCGGCCAATGCCGCGGCGGCCGGCGGCGTGGAGGCGGCGCGCGCTGCCTTCGTGGCGCGGCAGGCGGTGGGGCGGCTGGGAAGCGCGGAGGAGATCGCGGCGCTGGCGGTCTACCTCGCCTCGGACGAGAGCGCCTTCGTCACGGGACAGGCCATGGTGATCGACGGGGGGTGGACGCTCTGAGGCTGCCGGTTCTGGCGGCCCCTGGGGAGAGGAAGAAGGAATTCTTCCTCTCCCCAGACCCCTCACCATCATCTTTTTCTTCGAGTTTGAGAAAACTTTGCGGCCGGTGCGCCTCGGGTCAATGACCCGAGGCGACTGCACGCGCAGGAAGGGCGCCAGGGAACAGAACTGCCCCGATCACCGCAACCGCGCCAGCCAGATGGGGATCCAAGGGCCTCAGGCCCTTGGCGGGTGAGGTGCCGAAGAGGGCGGAGCCCTCTCTGGCGGCCGCAGCGGGAGGCCGCCGTCGGCGGGCGCTATCCCCGCTCCGCCAGCAGCCGCTCGATATCGGCCGAGAGCTTTTCCGGCGCGGTAGTGGGGGCGTAACGGCCGGCTACGCGGCCGTCGCGGCCGATGAGGAACTTCGTGAAGTTCCACTTGATCGCCTCGGTCCCGAGGGCGCCGGGCGCGGCCTGCTTGAGGTGGCGGAAGATCGGGTCGGCGCCTGTGCCGTTCACCTCGATTTTCGCCAGGATGGGGAAGGTCACGTCGTAGGTCGTGCTGCAGAAGTTCGCGATCGCCGCGTCGTCGCCGGGCTCCTGGCTCGCGAACTGATTGCAGGGGAAGGCGAGGACGGTGAAGCCCCGGTCGGCGTAGCGGCGCTGGAGGGCTTCCAGCCCTGCGTACTGAGGAGTGAAGCCGCAGCGGCTGGCAGTGTTGACCACCAGCAACACCTTCCCGCGGAGATCGGCGAGGGGCAGGGCGCTGCCGTCGGAGCGGCGGGCAGAGAGGTCGAGAAGGGATTCGCTCAATTCGCGGGCTCCAGGCGGAGGATGCGGCCGCGATCCTCGTCGGTCAGGATGTAGAGGAGGCCGTCCGGGCCGGGCAGCACCTGGCGGAAGCGGGTGCGGCCCCAAAGCATGCGCTCCTCCGCCACCACGCGGTCCCCGTCCATGGTGAGGCGCACGAGGCCGGGCGGGTTGAGGGCGGCGAGGAAGAGATTGCCGCGCCAGGCGGGGAAGGCGTCCCCGGTGAGGAAGTTCCCGCCCGAGGGGCTGACGGCGGGGGTCCAGTGCCGGAGGGGTTCCTCGATGCCGGGGGCGCTGGCGCGGCCGGTGCCGATGGGGCTGCCGTCGTAGTCGGTGCCGTAGGAAACGATCGGCCAGCCGTAATTGGCGCCGGCGCGGAGGAGGTTCACCTCGTCGCCGCCCCTGGCGCCGAACTCGATCTCGATGATCGAGCCGGTGGCGGGGTTCACCGCGAGGCCCTGGGGGTTGCGGTGGCCGAGGGTGAAGATCTCGGCGCGGGCGCCGTGGCGGCCTGCGAAGGGGTTTCCGGCGGCGGGGCTCCCGTCGCGCTCGAGGCGCAGAACCTTGCCGGCGAGGTCGGCTAGGTCCTGGGCGCGGGACTTGTTGGCGTAACGATCTCCGGTGGACAGAAGGAGCTTTCCGTCGCGACCGAAGACGATGCGGCAGCCGTAGTGGTTGCGGCCGGAGGACTGGGCGGGTGTCGCGTCCAGCAGCGTGCGCGTGCCGTCCAGGCGGGAGGAGTCGGGGGAAAGGGTGGCGGTGGCGAGGCGGGTGAGCACGCCGCCCGGCGCCGCGCCGGCGAGGCAGAAGTAGAGCTGCCGGGTGGAAGCGAAGTCGGGCGCGAGGGCCACGTCGAGCAGCCCGCCCTGGCCGGCCGCCACCACTTCCGGCACGCCGGGGAGGGGGGCGGACACCGTGCCGTCTGTCTCAACGAGGCGCAGGCGGCCGGGGCGCTCCGTCACCAGCATCCGGCCGTCCGGCAGGAAGGCGGCGCCCCAGGGGCGGTCGAGGCCGGTCGCGAAGGCGGCCACGCGGAAGGCGCCGCGCTCGCTGCGGACCACCTCCTGGGCGCGGACGGGGTCGGCGGCGCAGGCCGCCAGACCCAAACCCGAGAGAAGAGCGAGGAGCCGCGCGGCGCGCCTCACGGCCGGGACCGCGTGGTCAGGCCTTGGCGCCGATCGCCTGGTCCACCCAATCGCGGAGCTGGCCGCGCGGCATGGCACCGACCTTCATGTCCACGGGCTTGCCGTCCTTGAAGAGGATCATCGTCGGGATGCCGCGCACCGCGTACTCGTTCGGCGTCATCGGGTTCTCGTCGATATTGACCTTGGCGACGGTCAGCTTGCCCGCGTAGTCGCGGCCGATCTCGTCGAGGATCGGGCCGACCGTGCGGCAGGGGCCGCACCACTCCGCCCAGAAGTCGACGAGCACGGGGCCGTCGGCCTGGAGGACGTCGGTCTTGAAGCTGTCGTCGCTGACGGCCTTGGTGTTCTCGCTCATTGCGCTGCGTTTCCGAAAGGGGCCCGCTGGGGGATCACCCCCGAAGGTCGGGATGTGCGGGGTCCGGGTCAAGGAGGGGATGCGACCCCGTCAGCCCATCGGGCGCCCGCGCGTTCATGCCGCATGGAGCACGAGCCCCCACCCATGGTCGAGCTGATCGAGGCCCGGCTGGAACGCCTGGACCTCTCGCCCGAGGAGGCTTTCCGTCAGGCGGGGCTTCCCCCCGACCTGCTGCCGCGCCTGCGGGACGGCACGGCCGCCGTGCCGCGCGGGTCGCGCCTCGTCCGGCTGGCGGAGGTTCTCGGCACCTCCGTTTCCTGGCTTGTCGGGCTGGACCCGGACGTGGCGCCGCCGCCGGAGGTGCTGGAGGAGGAACAGGGCAGCCTCGGCCTTCTGGCGGGCGACGAGGAGGCCCTGCTGCGGGCCTACCGCTCCCTCGACTTCCCGACCAAGGCGGCGCTGCTGACGGTGGTGCGGCGGATGGTGGGGCCTGAGCCGGTACCGGAGGTGCCGGCCAAAGGGCGGCGGCGCGGCGGGTAGGCGCGCTTCGCGAAGGGTTTCTCGCGCCCTCCTTGATGACGCGGCCGTCATCTCCCCATTGCGTCCGCGCGGCGCATGGCCCATGTCCCCTTCGCATTCTCAGGGGCGGTCCTGGACGGCGCGGCCGGCAGGTTTACCCCGGGGGGGCGCCGACCTAGTCTCACCCGGGAGTGGGGGACCGGGTCGTGGGCCCGCCAAACCAGGCAAGGATATCGGGGCTTAAAATGGGTTCGTTCAGCATCTGGCACTGGCTCGTCGTGCTGCTGGTCGTGCTGCTGCTCTTCGGCAGCGGCAAGATCAGCGGGCTGATGGGGGACCTCGCCACGGGCATCAAGTCCTTCAAGAAGAACATCAAGGAGGACGAGCCCGACGCCTCCATGGCCGACAGCACCGTGGTGCCGCCGAGCGGCAACCTGCCGCCGCCGACCGTGCATGGCGCGGGCGTGCACGCCGCCACCACGGATGCCGGCCGCACGGTGCGCACCCCCCCGGGGGCCTGACACCGGCCTCTCGGCCCGGAACGGCGCGCCGGTCCCGCAGGGGGCCGGCGCCTGTCGTTTGGGCCGCCTGCGCGAGGAGGGGCGATGCCTGATCCTATCCCTGATGCGGCAGTCCAGGCCGTGGTCGAGGCAGGCCGCCGCATGGCCGAGCGGAACTGGGTGCCGGCCACGGCCGGCAACATCTCGGTTCGCCTGGCCGGCGGCCGGGTGGCGATCACCCGATCCGGCTTCCACAAGGCTCATCTGACGGCCGAGGCCGTCATGGCCGTGGACCTCCAGGGCGCGCCGGAGCAGGCGGGGCTGCGGCCTTCCGCCGAGACCGGGCTGCATTGCGGCGTCTACCGCGCCTTCCCGGAGGCGCGTGCCGTGGTGCACGGCCACTCCGTCGCCAACACCGTCCTCTCCCGCCGGGCGGGCGAGACGATCCGGCTGGAGGGCTACGAGCTGCTGAAGGCCTTCCCGGGCCTCGACACCCATGCGGCCGTCGTCACCGTGCCCGTGCTGGACAACGACCAGGACATCCCGCGCCTGCAGGCGGCGGTCGAGGCCCGTTGGTCCCGCATGGCCGCCCCCGTCGTGCCCGGGTATTTGATACGCGGCCACGGTGTTTATGTATGGGGCCCCGACATGGACGCCGCCCTGGCGCGCCTGGAGGGACTCGAGTTCATGCTGGCCTGCAAGATGGCCGCCATCAGCCTGGGAGGTTCCGACCCATGAGCCGCCTCGTCATCCACGACGCCGAGACCAAGGCCATCCTGGCCGATACGCAGGACGCGGCGGAGATCGCCGCCCTTCTCGCGCCCATTGGCGTGCGCTTCGAGCGCTGGGAGGTCGCGGACCTTCCGCCGGGCGCCGAGGCGGAGGCGGTGCTGGCCGCCTACAAGCCGCGCCTCGATGCCCTGATGGGCGAGACGAAGGCGGGCACGGCGGACGTGATCCGCCTGACCGCCGACCACCCGCAGGCCGACGCCATCCGCGCCAAGTTCCTCGCCGAGCACATCCACACCGAGGACGAGGTGCGCTTCTTCCACGAGGGAGCGGGCAACTTCATCCTTAATGTCGGGGGCAAGGTCTACGACGCCCACTGCACGCGCGGCGACCTCATCTCCGTGCCCGCCGAGACGCAGCACTGGTTCGATGCCGGCCCCACGCCCAACGTCACGGCCCTGAGGATCTTCACGGACACCACCGGGTGGACGCCGCACTACACCGGCACCGACATGTCGGAGCGCTTTCCGGCCACGACCGCTTGAGCGCGACCCCTTGAGCATGGCGCCCCGCGCGGTCGTCCTCGATATCGAGGGCACGACAAGCGCCATCGCCTTCGTGAAGGATACGCTCTTCCCCTTCGCGGAGAGGGCGCTGGGCGGTTACCTGCGCGCGCATGCGGGGGAGCCGGCGGTCGCCGCCCTGCTCGACGAGGTGCGCGCCCTGGCCCCTGGCGAGGAGCCGGAGTCGGCGCTGCGCGGCTGGATGGCGCGGGACGAGAAGGTGACGCCGCTGAAGGCGCTGCAGGGGATGATCTGGCGCGAGGGCTTCGAGTCGGGGGCGCTCCGCGGCCATCTCTGGCCGGATGTCGCCCCCTGCCTGCGGGCCTGGGCGGGGGCGGGGATCGCGCTGCGGATCTACTCCTCCGGCTCGGTGGAGGCGCAGCGGCTGCTCTTCGCGCATACCGAGGCGGGCGACCTCACGCCGCTTCTCTCGGGCTTCGACGACACGCGCACCGGCCCCAAGCGGGAGGCCGCCTCCTACGCGGCCATCGCGGCCTCGGCCGGGTTCCCACCCGGGGAGATGCTCTTTCTCTCGGACGTGGCGGAAGAACTGGACGCGGCGGCCTCGGCCGGGTTGGCCGTCTGCCAGCTCGTGCGCCCCGCCGATGGCACGGTGGCCAGCGGCCGGCATCCCGCCTGCGCCACCTTCCCCGAAGTCGCCACCCGTTTCGGCCTGCCCGCCCCGGACGACCCGCCCTCGGGCTAAGGCGACGCTGTCATGTTGCCGCGCTTGCGGGCCGCCGCGCGCGGGTCCAGAGGGGTTGGCCCCAAGGCACTGACCGCCTCTTCCTTCTTCGCCCGATTCCTGCGCCCGGACGCCGGGAGACACCGCGCATGATGACCACCTATTCCCTCCGCGGCGGCGCCTGCGCCGTTCACGGGGGCCTCGATACGGCCGAGTCGATCGCCGCCTCCACCTGGATCGACCTCCTCAATCCGACTCCGGAGGAGGAGCGGGCGGTGCAGGACGCGCTTCACATCGAGGTGCCGACGCGCGAGGAGATGCAGGAGATCGAGAGCTCCTCGCGGCTCTATAAGGAGGGCGAGGTGCTCTTCCTGACCGCCGCCTTTCTCTACGGCGCGGAGGAGGGGGAGTTCGGCTCGACCCCCATCACCTTCGTCCTCGCCCCCAGCGCGCTGATCACGGTGCGCTACGCGACGCCGAAGGCCTTCTCGGTCTTCGCGGTGCGCGCCCAGCGGCAGGGGCTGCCGCTGCTGCGGACGCCGGACGGGGTGATGCTCCACATCTTTGAGCAGATCGTGGACCGGCTGGCCGACATCCTCGAGCGCACCGCGAGCGAGATGGACCGCGCGAGCCAGACGACCTTCCGCAACGCCCGCAACATGCATGTGAAGGCGAACAAGCGCGACGTGGACCTGCGACAGGCCCTCCTTACCCTCGGCCAGGTCGGCGAGGTGACGAGCCGCGCAAGCGACACGCTCCTCGGCCTCACCCGCATCCTCACCTTCGTGGGCGCCGAGAAGTCGAGCGCGATACGGAAGGAGAACCAGGCGATGATCAAGACCCTGGTGCGCGACGTGCGCTCCCTCGCCGAATACGCGAACACGATGAGCAGCAAGGCGCAGTTCCTGCTCGATGCCGTGCTGGGCATCATCAACATGGACCAGAACGGGATCATCAAGACCTTCACGGTCGCGTCCGTCGCGCTGATGCCGCCAACGCTGGTGGCCAGCATCTACGGCATGAACTTCGACAACATGCCCGAGCTGAAATGGGCGCTGGGTTATCCCTGGGCCCTGCTGCTGATGGTCGCGAGCGCGCTGCTGCCGCTGGTCTACTTCAAGCGCAAGGGCTGGCTCTAGGGCCAGCCTGGCGTCAGGCCCGGCTGCCCTCGGGCGGCGCGGGGGCCTCGGCGGCGGGACGCGGCCGGCGGCCCCCTGCCGCGGCGCGCGCCGCCTTCATCCGCCGGCGCCCGAGATAGAGGATCCAGCCGGTGATGCCGAAGAGCGGCATGGCGAGGCTCGCGACCATCATCAGCGCGGTGCCCAGCGGCCCGAAATAGGAGCCGCTGTGCAGCGCGAGCATGCTGCCAATCAGCCGGTGGCCGAGGGGCTGCCCGGCGTAGCGGCGGTGCTCCACTACCTCGCCGGCGGCGTTGATGGCGATGCTGCTGCGCGCGTCCTCATGCGCCGCCTCCGCCTCGACATAGGTGATGCGGAGGGGCTGGCCGGGGTTGGGAAGGCGGAGCTGGGCCGTGGCGTAGTCCGGCCGCTCGCGCAGGAAGACGGCCCAGGCGGCGTCGAGATCGACGGCCGGGCGGGCGGCGCGGCCCTCACCCCGCGCGCGCCCCTCGCCCTGGCCTTGCGAGCCCTCGCCGCGCGGCGGACCGGCTTCCGCATTGGGGCGGGGGGCACCGGTGAGGTCGAAGAGGGCGCTGCGGTACCAGTCGAAGGACCAGAAGAGCCCTGTCAGCCCCGCCAGCACGTAAAGCGGCAGCACCCAGGTGCCGATCACGGCGTGGAGCCGCCAGAGCAGGGCGCGGCCGCGGAGCTTCGGATCGATGCGGAACCAGGCCCGCCAGCTCAGCACCCGCCGAGGCCAGCGGAGATAGAGTCCGGTGAGGGAGAGGACGACGAGGGCGATGGTGGAGACGCCCACGACGATCCGGCCCTCTGCCCCCGCCAGCAGCCAGCGGTGCAGCTCGCGCGTGGTGCGGAAGAAGCCCTCGCCGACGGGCGTGCCGAGGAGGCTGCCGTCGCGCGGGTCGGCGAGGCGCAGCTCGCGCCGCGGGCGGGTGCCGGGCGCGGGCGCCTCGCGCGGGGTGAGGAAGGCGCGCGCCGGCCGGTCGGGCGCGGCGGCGAGGGTGAGGGAGGCGACGCGGCCGCCGCTCGCCGCCTCGATCCGGCGGATCAGCTCGGCCGGGGGCAGGGTGGGCTCGGGGCGGGCCGCCACGGTAAGGACGCCCGGGTTCAGCGCGCGCAGGATCTCGTCCTGGTAGGAGAGGAGGGCGCCGGTGACGCCGACCACCATCAGCACCATCCCGGCCGTGATGCCAATGAACCAGTGGATCTGGAACAGGACCGGGGAGAGGCCCGGCAGGCGGCGTGGGGAGGGATCGGGCAAGGGCAGGGTTCTCATCGGCCGCGCGGCGACGGCGCGCCGGCCGATGAGTTGCTAATGCGAGTTGGTATCAGTGGCAAGCAGGGCCTGCGCCCCTCAGCCGTTGAGGTGCGCGCCGAACTTCGCCATCCAGAAGTTCGACACCGAGGTTCCGGGCCCCGAGCGCAGCCGGACCGTCCAGAGCGGCTCCCGCGGGTCCGCCGTCTCGATGAGAAAGTTCCAGCCCACGCGCCGGTCCGCGCGGTTGTAGACCGGCTCGGTCCGCCATTTGCGAATGACGGCGTAGGGGATGAGCTTCGTGACGCGCCGGGAGGCGATGCCGAGCATCTCCTCGGTCCCGCTGAACAGGAGGGTGGCGTCGCGCCCCTCCAGCCGGTCCTCCAGGCTCGGGCATTCGCGAACCAGCGCCGCGACGGCCTTGCGGCGCGCCGCGATGCTCCACCAGGCCCATCCCCCGATCACGCCCAGGAGCGCGAGCGCGCCCAGCACCGCCAGCGTCACCACCTCTGCCCAGGCTCCCGATTCGTTTCCCCCGGGGGATAGGGCCAAGCCCGCGCCGGATCAACGCGCCGGGCCGTTCCCCGCCGATGCAACCCGGCCCGCCGCGCGCCATTTGTTGCCCTATGAGCACCACATCCTCCGATGCGCCGTCCGGGACGCTGCCCGCCTTGCTGACCCTCCCCGAGGACGCCCAGCTCGGCCTTGCCAAGGCCGTGGCGACGCTCGAGGGGCCCTCCGTCGCCGCGCGGCTGGCCGCCATCGCTGGCACGCCGGTGGAGGCGCTGAAGGCCCGCCTGCCCACGAATATCCGCGAGCAGGTGGACGCCGCCGTCAGCAAGGCGCTGGAGAAAGCCTGGTCCACCGCCGTCGGCACCGAGCCGCGGCGCACGCCCTTCGGCATCGACACCACCTGGTTCCACCGGGGTGTCGCGGCCGCGACCGGCGCTGCCGGCGGGGCCTTCGGCCTCCTCGGCACCGTGGCCGAGCTGCCGATCTCCACCACCGTCCTCCTCCGCCAGATCGCGGCCGAGGCCGCCGCCGCCGGCGAGGACCCGCGCACGCCCTCGACGGCCGCCGAATGCATGGCCGTCTTCGCGCTCGGCAGTCCCGCGAACGCGGAGGACGACATCGCGGAGACCGGCTACTTCGCCGCCCGCATCGCCCTTGCCCAGATGCTGCCCAATGCCGCCACCAGCCTCGTCTCCGGCCTCGTGCCTGGCTTCCTCGGCGCCATCGCGGCGCGCTTCACGGGAACGGTCGGCCTGAAGCTCTCCGCCCAGGCGGTGCCGGTGATCGGGGCGGCGGCAGGGGCGGCGATCAACCTCGCCTTCCTCGAACATTTCCGGTCCGTGGCAGCGGCCCACTTCCTCGTGCGTCGGCTGGAACGAGTCTATGGCGCGGATCGGGTGCGCGCGGCCTACGACGCGCTGCGGGATGGAAATACGGCCTGATTGGCCGGCGCGGGTGGCTCCGGGGGAGAGAAGGAATTCTCTCCCCCAGACCCCCACTCATCTTTTTCTCTCAGTTGGAGATACTGGGCGGCCGGTGCGCCTCGGGTTGATGACCCGAGGCGACCGACCTTTCAGGAAGGTTCCGCGACAGCCAAAGGGGGATCCAAGGGCTTCAGGCCCTTGGCTGGAGAGGTCTGGAGAGGGCAGCGCCCTCTCCAGGGTCACAGGCTCAGGCCAGCGGCAGGGCTGCGACCTCACCCACCACATGGTTGTTGCTGTCCAACACCGGCGCCTCCACCGCGCGCGCCAATTCGGCGGTCCGGTCGGCGGGCAGAAGGCCCAGGCGGCCGAGGACGGTGGCGAAGAGCGCCATTTTTCCGCGCGTGGCGCCGTCGGTGATCTTCACGGCGATGCCGAGGCCTCGTTCCGGCACGAAACCGAGGACGAAGCCTTCCGCGCCCTCCTTCAGCAGCACGCGGCCTTCCGTGGCGGCGACGATGCGCTCGGTGGGGCGGCCGCGGCCGGAGAGGTGGGCGGGGTGCTCGCGGAGCGCTGCGAGCAGGCGGCGGATGGCGGCCTCGCGCCGGGTGTCGGACACGGCGAGGGCGGCGTAGCGCGCGGCGGCGCGGGCGGCGTCGGTCATGGTCATGGCCAGGGCGGGAAGGCCGCAGCCGTCGGTGCCGCGGGGCAGGGCGGTGGCGTCGCGGCCGATGAGGTCCGAGAGAGCGTCGAGCCAGTGGCGCTGGGCGGGGTGGTCGGGCCGCTCGTAGCCCCCGGGCTGGCCGAAGGCGGCGGCGGCGGCGAGGAAGCCGCAGTGCTTGCCGGAGCAGTTGTGGAAGACCCGCCGCTTGCCGCCGGCGCGGGCGGCATCGACGAGGTCTCCCTCGTCCATCGGGAAGGCGGGGCCGCAGACAAGGGCGGATTCGGGGCGGCCGAGGCGGCGGAGCCATGCCTCCACCATGGCGACCTGGAAGGGCTCGGCGCGGTGGGAGGCGCAGGCGAGGGCGAGATGGGCGGAATCGAGCCCGTCCGCGGCGCCGCTTTCCACGAGGGAGAGAGCCTGGAAGGGTTTGAGGGAGGAGCGGGGGAAGGTGAGCAGGCCGGGGTCGCCCCAGGCGTGCAGGAGGCGCCCCGTGGCATCGGCGACGACGGCGGTGCCCTGGTGGGCGCTCTCGGTCACGCCGCCGCGGCGGAGCTCGATGCGGGCGGAGGGGGCCGGAGGGGAGCTGAAGCTTGTCATGAGCGGCCTCGTCGGAGCAGCAGCGCCGGCAGGCGCAGGAGGAAGCCGGTCATCAGCCGCGTGTGCATGCCGGTGAGCAGCAGGTTGTCGCGGCCGTAGCGGAAGTGGGAACTCCCGCCCTCGGCCGGGGCGAGGTAGCGCACCCGGGCGGGGATGTTGAGGGCGGGCACCCCGGCCCAGGCGAGGCGCACCACGGCCTCGGCGTCGAAGTCGTAGCGGCGCATCCAGCGCGTGCGGCCCATGATCGCGAGGAGCGGGGCGATGGGATAGACGCGGAAGCCGAAGAGACTATCCGCGATCGCCTCGCCGCCCGGGGTGGACCAGAGGGTTTCCAGGCCCGCCCACCAGTTGGAGACGCGCCGCCCGCGCACGCGGAGCTGCGGCGCCTCGGGGCCGAAGACGGGGGTGCCGAGCACCATGGCCTCCGGGCGCGCGGCGGAGGCGGCTATGAAGTCGGCGATGCGGTCCGCCGGGTGCTGGCCGTCGGCGTCCATGGTCAGGGCATGGGTGAAGCCCTCGGCCGACGCGCGTTGCAGGGCGTCGAGCAGGGCCGCGCCCTTGCCGCCGTTCGCGGGGCGTTCGATGAGGCGGAAGCCGGGGTCCTCGATCGCGCGCAGCGGGGCGGCGGAGCCGTCGGTGCTGCCGTCCACCACCACCCAGACGGCGGGCCAGGCGGTGCGGGCGGCCGCGACAGTCTCGGCCAGCTTGGGCCCGGTGTTGTAGCTGGGGATGAGGACGAGGTGGGTGCTGCTCAACGGGACCTCGTTCCGAGAGCGTCGGCGTGCCGCTGGCGAAGGGCCTCCGCGAACTCCGCGGCGGGGCCCTCGACAGGAAGGCGCTCACCGAGGCGGGCGCGGTAGCGGAGGGGGAAGGCCGGGCGGCGCCAGAGCGGCCAGCCCTTGCCGAGGTAGCGGGTGTTGCTCTCGATGAGGACCGTCTGCACCGGGGCCCGGGCGCGGCGGGCGATGAGGGCGAAGCCGGGGTGGAAGGGGCCGATCAGGCCGTCGGGTGAGCGCGTGCCCTCGGGGAAGACGAGGAGGTTGGCGCCCGAGCGCAGCGCCTCCGTCGCGCGGGCGAAGACCCGGCGGGGATCGCCGTTCGGGATGTAGCCCGCGAGGCGCCCGCCCCCGAGGGCCGGGTTGCGCTCCAGCCCCGCCTTCATGATGCAGACCGTGTCCGGCAGGCGGGAGACGACGAGCATCACGTCGAGCATCGAGAGGTGGTTCGGCGCGACGACGAGGCCGCGCGCACTGCGAAGGGGCTCCAGCCCCTCGAGGTCCAGTTCCACGATCCCCGCGCGCTCCATCAGGCGCAGCAGCCAGCGGAAGCCCACGGTGATGGCGCGCCGGCCGAGGGGCCGGCCGATGCGGTGCGGGAGGAGGAAGGAGAGGGGAAAGGCAATCAGCCCCCATCCGAGGAAGCACGCGCCGAGCACCGCGAGCATGGCGTAGAAGGCGAGGCCGTCCCGCAGGCTGCCCTGACGCTCGGGGGGCGCGAGGCGGGCGGGCGGGGGCTCGCAGGCGGTGCAGGATGGCGCGCGCACTCGTTCCCCCCTTGGTCTCCGGACCGGGGTGGCGCCTGGGCCCCGGTCGTGCTGCGCGGGAGGATACATGGGGCGGGCGGGCCTGCCCTAGCCCTCCAGCGCCAGCACGGCGAAAGTCGCGAGCCAGTGCTCGCCCATGTAGTGCCCGGCGACGTGCGGCAGCCCGGCCTCGAGATGGGCCGCGGCGGCGGCGAGCATGGCGGGGCGGCGCGCATCGCCCTCCGGCAGGGCGGCGGCGAGGCGGCGCCAGCACCAGGCGCGGGAGAGGTTCAGGCCGTCCAGATGGGCGATCTTGCCGTCCGTGCGGTCCGAGACGGTGGCGGGGGTGAGGAGGGTGGCGGGCTGCCCCTCGGCCAGGCGGGGAAGGAAGGCGTCGAACCAGTGCCCGAACTCGGCAGGCGGCAGCAGGCGGGCCATCAGCGCGGCCTCCACCAGAGTGGGCGAGAGGAAGTCGTCGCCCCCGGGCTCGCCCCAGGCGGGGCAGTCGCGGTCGGGCCCGTAGAAGCGGCGCGCGAAGGGGGCGATCTCCGCCTCCATGACGTCCGCGGCCATAAGGAGGGCGAAGGCGGTGTTGCCGTGCGTGCCCGTGCGGACGGGATAGGTGGCGAGCGGGAGGAAATCCCGGAAGCGCCTCGCGAAGGCCTCGGCCAGCGGCGCCAGGCGCCGCGCCCAGGGCTCCTCCGGGTGCAGCGCCAGCTCGGCGGCCAGGGCCAGCAGCCAGCCCCAGCCATAGGGCCGCTCGAAGCCGCGGGCGGAGGGGCGGGCGAGATAGGCGCATTCCCCGGCCACCGCTTCGGGCGTCAGGCGGCGGTGCAGCAGGGCGCGAATGGCCGGCGCCTGGGGCATGCCGGGGAAGCGGCGAAGAAGGCGGGCCAGCATCCAGTGGGCGTGGACGCAGGAGTGCCAGTCGAAGCTGCCGAAGAAGGCGGGGTGCAGGGCGGCGGGCGTGCGGGCGTCCGCCGGGCCTTCCAGCACATGGTCGGGCTTGTGCGGGTATTCCCGCTCGGCATGGTCGAGCGCGATGGCGGCGAGGCGGGAGGAGAGGGCCTCGCTGAGGCGGGAACCGGCGGATTGGGGCAGGGGCGGGCGCTCGCTCGATGGGACAGTACTCTTTCCCGAGACGCGCGGGGCCGCAAGACGGGGTGAGACCCTGTTCCCGCCCCGTGGCCTCGCCGCGCGTTTCCGCCTTGCCCCTGCCGGCGCCGCGTGGGATGCCCCCGCGCATGTTGCGCGCCCTCTACGACCGGATCATCGCCCTCTCCGCCCATCCCAGGGCGCCGACGCTGCTGGGCGTCGTCTCCTTCGCGGAGAGCAGCGTCTTTCCGATCCCGCCGGACGCCATGCTCATCCCCATGTGCCTCGCCCGGCCGGAGCGCGCCTATCACTACGCGCTGATCTGCACGATCACCTCGGTGCTCGGCGGTCTTCTCGGCTACGCGATCGGCGCCTTCTTCTTTGAGGCGGTGGCGATGCCGGTCCTCTCGGCCTACGGCCACGCGGACGCGCTGGCCACCTTCACGGGCTGGTTCGAGCGCTGGGGCGCGGCGGTCATCCTCATCAAGGGGCTGACGCCGATCCCCTACAAGATCGTCACCATCGCCTCAGGCGCGGCGCATTTCTCGCTGCTCGTGTTCTTCGTGTGCAGCATTCTCACCCGCGGGGCGCGCTTCTTCCTCCTCGCCTTCCTGCTGCGCCGCTACGGGCCGCCGGCGCGGGAATTCATCGAGCGGCGGCTGAACCTCATCGCGGGGGTGACGGCGCTGGCGATCATCGGGGGGTTCCTGGCGCTGCGCTTCGTTTGACGGGGCGTCGCTTCGTGACTCCGGGGAGAGGAAGAAGGAATTCTTCCTCTCCCCGGACCCCTAACCATCATCTTTTTCTTCAGGTTTGAAGGGTTTTGCGGCGGGTGTGTCCCGGGTCGTGGACCCGAGGCGACCGCACGGGCAGGAAGAGCGCCGAAGGAGCACCAGCCCCAACCATCGCATCCGCGACAGCCAAGCGGGGATCCAAGGGCCTCAGGCCCTTGGCGGGCGAGGTTCGGAGAGGGCAGCGCCCTCTCCGGGGCCGCCGCGCCCTTCTCGGCCACGGGGACGCAAGCGGCGCCGAATGCCGTAAGAGGGACGGACAGCGTCTCCTGGCCCGTTCCTTTTCTCCGCGGCGGGCAGGGCGCCGCAAACCCTAACCTCCGGTTGCGCAGGCAGGATGAAGAGAGACGAGAGCTTCGAGATCTTCCTCGCGACCGCGCCGGGCCTTGAGGCCCTGCTGCTCGAGGAGGTGCGCGGCAAGGGTTTCAACCACCCGCGGGCCGTGCCGGGCGGCGTGACCATCCGGGGCGGCTGGCCCGAGGTGTGGCGCGCCAATCTCTGGGTCCGCGGCGCGGGGCGCGTGCTGGCGCGGCTGGACAGCTTCCGCGTCACCCATCTGGCCCAGCTCGACGCGCGGGCGCGCCGGGTGCCCTGGGCGGAGGTGCTGCGGCCCGACACGCCGTTCCGGGTGGAGGCGACCTGCGCGGCGTCGCGCATCTACCACTCCGGCGCGGCGGCCGAGCGGATCGCGACGGCCATCCGCGAGACCCTGGGCGCCCCGGAATCGGCGGAGGCGGAGGTTCTCGTGCGCGCGCGGATCGAGCACGACACCTGCACCATCAGCGTCGATACCTCCGGCCCGAGCCTGCACAAGCGCGGCTACAAGGAGGCCGTGAACGCGGCGCCGATGCGCGAGACCATGGCCTCGCTCTTCCTGCTCGGATGTGGCTACCGGGGCGCGGAGCCCGTGCTGGACCCGATGTGCGGCTCCGGCACCTTCGTCATCGAGGCGGCCGAGATCGCGGCGCGGCTCAATCCCGGCCGAGCCCGTTCCTTCGCCTTCGAAAGGCTGGTGAGTTTCGATCCCGAGGCCTGGGGGCGCATGCGAGAGGTGCGGAGCGCCCGCACCCCGCCGGCCCGCTTCCACGGGAGCGACCGGGATGCCGGCGCCGTCGCGATGAGCCGGGCGAACGCGGCGCGCGCGGGGGTGACCGACTTCACGGAGTTCCGGCAGGCCACGATCAGCGAGATCGTGCCGCCGGAGGGGCCGCCGGGACTGGTGATCGCCAATCCGCCCTACGGCACCCGGCTCGGCGACCGGGGAGAGCTCTCCGCCCTCTATCGCGCCTTCGGCCAGACGCTGCGGAGCCGCTTCTCGGGCTGGCGCGTGGGGATTGTCGCGGCCGAGCCGGCGCTGGCCCATGCGACGGGCCTGCCCTTCCTGCCGGTGGGCGCGCCGGTGCCGCATGGCGGGTTGCGCGTCTCGCTGTTCCGGACCGAAGCGCTGCCCTGAGGGGACCGCGGGGCGGAACCCTCCGCGGCGCGGCGGTGGCAGGGCCTGCGGTCCGACCCCACATCGCGCGCATGCCCTTCCGCGCCATCGAATCCTTCATCGACCCGATCGCCCCGCCGGGGCAGCGGGCCGCCAGGGCCTTCGGCGTGCCGGTGCCGGAGGGGCCGCCGCCGGATACCCTCCTCGGCTTCTACTGGCACTTCGCCCGCCAGGCCCGCGCGCTGGTCGTCGCGCTCTTCGCCACGGGCATGCTGGTGGCGCTGCTGGACAGCCTCATCCCCGTCTTCATCGGGCGGGTGGTGGCGCTGCTCAACGCCCATGAGCCCGGGCAGCTCTGGGCGGAGGCGGGGGGCAGCCTTCTCCTCATGGGCGTCGTGCTGCTGGTGCTGCGGCCCGCCGCGATCCTCGCGCAGAACCTTGTGACCAACCAGGGGATCAACCCGGCCTTCACCAGCCTCATCCGCTGGCAGTCGCACCGGCTGGTCTCGCGCCAGGGCTGGGCCTTCTTCCAGGAGGACTTCGCGGGGCGCGTGGCGAACCGGGTGATGCAGGCGGGGCCGGCGCTGCGGGAATCGGTGGTCCAGGCGGTGACCGCCGTCTGGTACATCCTCGTCTACGGATCGAGCGCGGTGCTCTGGCTCGGCGGCGCGGACTGGCGGCTGGCGATGCCCATCCTTGTCTGGTTCGTGGCCTATGCGGCCCTGCTGCGCTTCGTGGTGCCCCGGATGCGCGACCGCTCGCGTGCCGCCTCCGAGCAGCGGAGCCTGCTGACGGGGCGGATCGTGGATGCCTACACCAACATCCTCTCGATCAAGCTCTTCGCGCGGGCGGAGCGGGAGGACGCCTTCGTGCAGGAGGGCGTGCGCGGCCTGACCGACACCTTCCAGCGCCAGTCCCGCATGGTCACGGCCAACGCGGCGCTGCTCTCCACGCTGAACGCGGTGCTGCTGGTGGGTATGGCGGGCACGGCCATCGCGCTCTGGGCGCATGGCGGGCTGGCCGTGGCGGCGGTGGCGACCGCGCTGCCCATGGCCTGGCAGATCGCCAACATGTCGGGCTGGGTGGCCTTCAACGTGGCCGGCATCTTCGAGAATATCGGCGTGGTGCAGGAGGCCATGCGGAGCATCGCCGTGCCGCCGACCGAGCCGGACCCGCCGCTGGCCCGCCCGCTGCGCGTCACCCGCGGCGCCATCCGCTTTGAGGGCGTGCGCTTCGGCTATGGCCGGCGGGATGCCTCGGTGCTCGATGGGTTCGAACTGGACGTGGCGCCGGGGGAGAGGGTGGGGCTGGTCGGGCAGTCCGGGGCGGGCAAGACCACGGCGGTGAACCTTCTGCTTCGCTTCTTCCACCCGGAGGCGGGGCGGATCACGATCGACGGCCAGGACATCGCGGGCGTGACCGGGGAGAGCCTGCGGGGTGCGATCGGGCTCGTGACGCAGGACACGGCGCTTCTGCACCGCTCCATCCTCGACAACATCCGCTTCGGCCGGCCCGATGCCTCGATGGCGGAGGTGGAGGAGGCGGCGCGGCGGGCAGAGGCGGCGGGGTTCATCGAGGCGCTGTCGGACTGGCGGGGTCGGCGGGGCTATGATGCCCATGCGGGGGAGCGGGGCGTGAAGCTCTCAGGCGGGCAGCGCCAGCGGGTGGCCATTGCGCGGGTGCTGCTGAAGGACGCTCCCATCCTTGTGCTCGACGAGGCGACCAGCGCCCTCGATTCGGAGGTGGAGGCGGCCATTCAGGAGCAGCTCGCCACCCTTATGCAGGGGAAGACGGTGATCGCCATCGCCCACCGCCTCTCCACCATCGCGAGCCTCGACCGCTTGGTGGTGCTGGAGGCCGGGCGGGTGGTGGAGACCGGCTCGCACGCCGCCCTCCTGGCCCGGAACGGCGCCTATGCGCGGCTCTGGGCGCGGCAATCGGGCGGCTTCATCGGGGCCTGAACCCCTTTGCCGGGGGCCGTGCGCCGCGCAGGATGGGGTGTCGGGTTGCCTTTGCCGCACCGCACGCGCTTGACACCACATGGACCGCAATTTAGGGACCCCCTGCCTTCCGGGGGGATGCCTCGGGAGAGCAAGGTGGAACACCGGGACGGCTTCGACGACCGACTTCGGCAGGCCAGGGCCAAGCAGGGCCTGGACCCCAACCCCGCGAAAGCGGAAGGGGGACTGCCGACGGGACCGTGGGGAATAGGCTTCCGCGCGGGGGTCGAAGTCGTGGCGGCGCTGGTCGCGGGCGCGGGTCTGGGCTTCCTGCTCGACCGCTGGCTCGGAACCTTCCCCTGGCTCTTCCTTGTCTTCTTCCTCGTGGGTGGCGCCGCGGGGGTGCTGAACGTCTATCGGCTGTTCAAGCCCCGACCGAACGCCAAGCCTTGAGCCGTAACGCAGGGACCGACACGTGGCCGCCGAAGGCAAGACGATCGACGCGCTGAGCCAGTTCGAGCTGGTCCCGGTTCTCGGGCCCATCGGGCGGGCCGTGGGCTTCTCCCAGTCCAATGCGCACATGCTTCTCGCCGTGGGGCTGATCACCCTGCTGTTCATGGTGGGCATGCGCCACCGGGCCGTGGTACCGGGCCGGCTGCAGTCCGCGGCCGAGATGCTCTACGAATTCGTGGAAGGGGTGCTCATCGGCCAGGTCGGCCATGAGGGGCGCCGCTACTTCCCCTTCGTCTTCGCGCTCTTCATGTTCGTCCTCTTTGGCAACATGCTGGGCCTGCTGCCCTACGCCTTCACCTACACCTCGCACATCGCGGTCACGCTCGGCCTCGCGATCCTGGTGTTCCTGGTGACGACGATCGTGGCGCTGGCGATCCACGGCAAGAAGTTCTTCGGCTACTTCTTCCCCGAGGGCGCGCCGCTCTGGCTCGCGCCCATCATCATCCCGGTCGAGGTCGTGTCCTACATCTCCCGGCCGATCTCCCTCTCCATCCGTCTCTTCGCGAACATGGTCGCGGGACACGTGATGCTGAAGGTCTTCGCGACCTTCATCGTGCTGATCGGCTCGCTGGGCGCCGTCGGCTTCCTGGGCGCCGCCCTGCCGCTCGCGGTGAACGTGGCCCTGATCGGCTTCGAGATCCTCGTCGCCTTCCTTCAGGCCTATGTCTTCGCGATCCTCACCAGCATCTACCTGCACGACGCAGTGCATCTGCACTAAGCGACGCGCAGGCCACCAAACCTTTCCAGACAAGGAAAAGCTCAGATGAACGACCCCGCCGCCTATCTCGGCGCCTACAAGGCGCTCGGTGCCGGCCTCGCCGTGATCGCGCTGTTCGGCGTGGGCCTCGGCATCGGCAACATCTTCTCCTCGCTGATCAACAGCGTGGCCCGCAACCCGTCCGCCCGCGACGCCGTGTTCCCGATCGGCATTCTGGGCTTCGCGCTGACGGAAGCCGTCGCGCTCTTCGCGCTGCTGATCGCCTTCCTCATCCTCTTCGCCTGATCGGGTCCGCGCTTCGGGCGGGTAGGCCTTCTGGAGGCTTGCCCGCCCGTTCGCCCTTTCAGCGCGGCCTCCTCGCCCGCCTGCCGAGGAACGGAGACATGATGCCCCGCCTGCCCCACGGTTCGTTCTGGCGCCTCGCGGTGATCGGCCTGCTGCTCTCGCAGGCGCCCGCTTTCCTGGGCTCGGCTGCCCTCGCCCAGCACGTGACCGCCCCGGCGCCGACCGGCCCGGTCCGCACCGACGAGCCGCTGCCCGGCGGGCGCCCGCCGAGCCCCCCCGTGCAGGCGGACAGCGACCGCGCGAACGCGATCCGGGAAGCCAACCGCACCGCGGCCGAGTACAACCAGGCCGCGCATGAGGCCGCCGACACGGGCGGCATGCCGCAGCTCGACTTCGCGAACCCGCTGACCATCGCCCAGGTGGTCTGGCTCTTCGTGATTTTCGGCCTGCTGGTCTTCCTTGCGGCCCATTACCTGCTGCCGCCGGTGGCCGAGGTGCTGGAGAACCGCCGCGCCCGCATCGGCGCCGACCTCGACGCCGCCCGCGACGCCCGCGCCGAGGCCGAGGCCGCCGAGGCCGGCCAGCGCGACAGCACCGCCCGCGCCCGCGCGGAGGCCCAGGCCTCTGTCGCCGCGGCCGCCGCCGCCGCCCAGGCCGACGCCGCCCGCCGCAACGAGGCGCTGGCCGAGAAGCTGAACGCGCAGATCGCCGAGGCCGAGACGCGCATCTCCGCCGCCCGCGACTCCGCCATGGCCGCGCTGCGCGAGGCCGCGACGGACGCGACCCAGGCGCTGGTGAAGCGCCTCTCGGGCCTTGAGGACAAGGCGGCCGTCGAGGCCGCGGTCGGCCGCGAGCTGGCAGCCCGCAACATCACCTCGGGAGCGGCGTGATGCACCATTACGAGCACTTCTGGCTGGACCCGAAGTTCTGGGTCGCCGTCTCCTTCGTCATCTTCCTGCTGCTGCTCGGCCGGACCGTCTGGACGAAGGCCATGGCCGCGCTCGACGCCCGCGCCGAGGGCGTGCGGAACGAGTTGGCTGAGGCCACGCGGCTGCGCGCCGAGGCGGAGGCCATGCGCAAGCAGGCCGAGGCCGATCGCGCCGCCGCCGTGACCGAGGCCGAGGCGATGATCACCCGTGCCCGCGCCGAGGCCGACCGCGTGGCGGCCGCCGCAACCGCCGAGGCCGAGGCGAGCGCCGCCCGGCGCGAGCGCATGGCGATGGACCGCATCGCCGCCGCCGAGGCGAGCGCGCTGGCCGAGGTGCGCCAGGCTGCCGCCGAGATCGCGGCGAGCGCCGCGCGCTCCGTCATCTCGGAGAAGCTGACCGCCGAGGCCGATGCCGCCATGGTGGACAAGGCCGTCGCTGACCTGCCGCGGGCGCTGCGCGCCGCCTGAGCCGGCCTTCGGATCGGAGCAACCTGGACGGGGGCCTCAGGGCCCCCGTTCGCGTTTGTGGGGGCCGGTGCCTCCCCGTTTGCTTTTCCGCCGGGCCCGACTAGCCTCCCCATGGGATTCCGAATGGGGAGACAAGGGATGCGACGATACCTCCTGGCCGGCGCCGCGGCGCTGATGCTCTGCGCGGGTGCCGGCATGGGCGCCGCCGATGCCGCGACCTTCCGCTGGGCCAACGACGGTGACGTCAACTCCATGGACCCCTACGCGCGGAACGAGACCTTCCTTCTCTCCTTCACCTCGAACATCTACGAGCCGCTGGTTCGCCGGAACCGCGAGCTGAAGATCGAGCCCGCGCTCGCCACCTCCTGGGAGCAGACCGCGCCGACCGTGTGGCGGCTGAAGCTGCGCGAGGGCGTGAAGTTCCACGACGGCACGCCTTTCACCGCCGATGACGTGCTGTTCAGCGCAACCCGGGTGCGCGCCCAGGGCTCGAATCTCACCTCCGTGCTCTCCTCGGTGAAGGAGCTGCGGAAGATCGACGATTTCACCGTCGAATTCGAGACGACCACGCCGGACCCGATCTTCCTCGAGGAGATCACCACCTGGGGCATCATGTCCAAGCGCTGGGCGGAGGCGAACAACGCCACGCAGGCGGTGGACCTGACGACCGGCCAGGAGAATTTCGCCACCCGCAACACCAACGGCACCGGCCCCTTCGTGCTCGTCAGCCGCGAGCCCGACCGTCGCACGGTGCTGCGCCCGAACCCGAACTGGTGGGACAAGCCGGAGCACAACCTCGACGAGGTGGTGTTCAACGTCATCGGCAACGACGCGACCCGCATCGCCGCCCTTCTCTCGGGCGAGATCGACATGGTCTATACCGTGCCGCCGCAGGACACCGACCGGCTGAGCCGCGCGCAGGGCGTGCGCGTTCACCAGGGGCCGGAGCTGCGCACCGTGTTCCTTGGCATGGACCAGTCGCGCGACGAGCTGCTGAAGTCCGACGTGCGCGGCCGCAACCCGTTCCGCGACGTGCGGGTGCGCCGCGCCATGCAGCAGGCGATCGACCTTGAGGCGATCAAGACGCGCATCATGCGCGGCCAGTCGCGCCCGACCTCGCTTATGTTCGGCCCGGGCGTGAACGGCTTCGTGGAAGCCGAGGACCGCGTGGTGCGGCCGAACATCGACGCGGCCAAGAGGCTGCTGACCGAGGCTGGCTATCCCAACGGCTTCGGCGTGACGATGGACTGCCCGAACGACCGCTACGTGAACGACGAGGCGATCTGCACCGCCGTCGTCTCCATGCTGGCGCGCATCGGCGTGCGGGTGACGCTGAACGCCCAGACCC
This sequence comes from Roseomonas aerilata DSM 19363, assembly GCF_000711725.1. GTDB lineage: Bacteria > Pseudomonadota > Alphaproteobacteria > Acetobacterales > Acetobacteraceae > Roseomonas > Roseomonas aerilata. The sequence goes on from NZ_JONP01000007.1 coordinate 237,692, forward strand.
GCGCGCGCTACTTCGCGGAGATCCTGGCGCCGCGTTACCAGACAAGCTTCTACATGCTCGGCTGGACGCCCACGACCTACGACGCGCACAACACCCTCTACAACATCATGGGCACCCGCGGCGGCACACGCGGCGTGTTCAACTCGGGCGGCTGGAGCAACGCGCGCTTCGACGAGCTGACGAACCAGATCGGCGTGGAACTCGACCCCGCGAAGCGCCAGCAGCTGATCAACGAAGCAAACCGGATCCACACCGAGGAGGTGGGGCATATCCCTCTTCACCAGCAGGTGGTGGTCTGGGCGGCGCGGCAGAACATCACGCTGCAGCTGATGGCGGATAACTACTTCCCGCTGCGCTACGTGCGGGTTCAGTAGGCCCGTGCTGGTGGCCTCTGGGAGGCTCTGCCTCCCAGACCCTCCGCCGGGGAGCCAACGGGCTCCCCGGACCCCGCGATCTGTTTCTTGGAGCCAACCGGGCGAAAATGGCGCCCTTGAACAATCATCTTAGCCGCGCAGGCTGACCGCTCAGTCGCTTGAGGTCATGGACCTCAGGCGCGCATCAAACAGACCGCGGGGTCCAGGGTGGCCGAGCCACCCCGGCGGAGGAGGTCCAGGAGGAGGCAGCGCCTCCTCCTGGGGCCACCGCCCCCATCAAAGCAGAACCAGCTGCCGCTCCTCGGCCCCCGGCACCGCGAATTGCGAGCAGTCGAGTGAGCCGTTCTCCCGCGCGCCGTCCATGCCCAGGCGCTTCATCATGACAGCGAAGCGGCGGGCCAGCATGTCGGCATAGGGGCCGGTGCCGGTCTGGCGGATGCCGAAGCGGGGGTCGTAGGTCTTGCCGGCGCGGGTCTCGCGAACGAGGGCGAGCACGCGGGCGGCACGGTCGGGCATGTGGGCGTTCAGCCAGTCCTCGAACATCTGCCGGATTTCCAGCGGCAGGCGCAGCAGGACGTAGCCGGCCGAGCGGGCGCCGTGGGCGTGGGCGGCCTCCATCACCTTTTCCAGTTCCGCGTCGTTCACGCCGGGGATCATGGGCGCAGCAAGCACGCCGACGGGGATGCCGGCGCGGGAGAGCTCGTGCATCGCGGCCAGGCGGCGCAGCGGGGTGGCCGCGCGCGGCTCCATGATGCGGGCGAGGCGGTTGTCGAGCGTGGTGACGGAGAGGCAGACCTGCACGAGGTTGCGCGCGGCCATACGGGTCAGAATGTCGAGGTCCCGCAGCACGCCCGCGGACTTCGTGACGATGGTCACCGGGTGGTTGTAGCGGTCCAGCACCTCGAGCACCGAGCGGGTCAGGCGCAGGGTGCGCTCCACCGGCTGGTAAGGATCGGTGTTGGAGCCAAGGGCGATCGGGCGCGGCACGTAGCCGGGCTTGCTGATCTCCTTCTCCAGCAAGCTCGCGACCTCGGGCTTGAACAGGAGGCGGGACTCGAAGTCGAGGCCGGGGGATAGGCCGATATAGGCGTGGGTCGGCCGGGCGTAGCAGTAGATGCAGCCGTGCTCGCAGCCCTTATAGGGGTTCACCGAGCGGTCGAAGCCGATATCCGGGCTGTCGTTCCAGGTCAGCGCCGAGCGGGCATTGTCCCGCGTGAGGGAGGTGGCCAGCGGCGGCAGGTCGGCCAGCGTCTCGGCAAGCGTGCCCCAGCCATCGTCGAAGGCGTCCGTGCGCGCGCGCTCGAAGCGGTTCGGCGGGTTGGAGACCGCGCCGCGGCCCCGGTGGAGCGGGGATCGGCCGAGAGGAAGAGGGCTGCCCAGGCTGCCGTCCGGCATGGTGGCCTCCTATGGAGTTCGCCTTGTGTTCCCTAGGATTTGGGCATCACGCCCCCCTGTCGTCAAGAACAAGCAGGGAACAAGGACGTGAAACTGGCGCCACGCGGGAGGATCTGGGCGGTGCCCGCGCCTCAGCGCCAGACGATATTGGTTCGGCTGCAGGTCTCGACGCCACGCCGCTCGGCAGAGGCACCGTTGTTGTAGACCACCCGGATATCGGCCGCGCAGCTGCCACCGTTCGGAAGCTGGACGTAGAGCGACTGGCCCGGTCCCATCACGTTGCTGCCCAGCCGGTCCGCCCCCCAGTTCGATTGGGAGGAGAGCGAGATGTAGAGCTCGCGGATGACCATCCCGGAGCGGTTGACGAAGTTGAAGGAGGGGTTGCCGCCGCGCGGCGCCGCGATGGTCGCGCCCGCGCCGGGGCCCATGCCAACGGTGGCGCCCGCCCCGGCCCCTCCACCGCCCCCGCCGAAGGCGATCGTGCTGATGGAGCAGGCGTTGAGGCCCATCCGGGTCTCCTCTCGTCCGCTGGCATAGGTCACGCGCACGTCGAGGATGCAGTCCCCGAAGTTCGGCGTGACGAAGACGCGGTTGCCGGCGGGCAGGACGCTGTTGCCCAGGATGTCGGGGCCCCAGTTCGAGAGGCGCGAGGCGGAGACATTCGCCGCCTGGATGGTATCGTTGGTGTTGTTGATCAGCCAGAAGCGGTTCTGTGCCTCTGCCGGCGCGGCTGCGAAGCCTGCGAGCAGGGCGAGGGCGACGATCAGGACACGCATGGGAGCCGTTCCTCCACCGGGTCAAACAGGACGTTACGGAGCGAAACACAGCCTGTCCCGACCGGGAAATCCCCTCTTCGTGAGGAAACCCTTGCTCTGTTGATCTGGAACTGACGCAGGAATGCCACAGTTTCCGCGGCCGAGCGGCGGCAGAGAAGGTGATGCTGGCGTCTCACGGGCCGGTGATCCTACGCTGCAACGCATGATGCCGCCCGAGGTCCTTCCAACCCCCGCCGCCCCTCCTGCCCCGCTGGGTCGTCCCCTTCGGGAGGGCCGGCGAGGCCGGATGCTGCTCTTGGCGGCGGCGCTGCTTGCCGGCTGCGCGGCGGGCGGCAACTCCGGATCCGGCCCGGGTGTCGATGGGTCCGGCGCGATGGAGGCGGCGCCCGCTGCCTCACCGGTGGCCGCGAGGCGGGGCGCGCCCGCCCCCGTGCCGGCCCCGGCGGCCCCCGAGGGTGTCTTCGGCGCCTATCTCGCCGGGCGGCTCGCCGCGAACGAGAGCGATGCCGCGGCGGCGGCGGACGCGCTTCTCTCCGCCCTCGCGGCCGATCCGGACGAGCCGGAGATCCTGACGCGCGCCTTCAGCGCCACGGTGATGGATGGCCGCTCGGACGCCGTGCGCCTGGCTCGCCGCCTGCCGGAAAGCCAACTCGCCGCCCTGCTGCTGGCCGGTTCCGATGCCCAGGCCGGGCGCTGGGAGCGGGCGGAGGCGCGCATCCGCGGCCTGCCCCGCCAGGGCAGCGCGCAGATCCTCCAGCCCCTGCTGCTGGCCTGGGCCCAGGCCGGGCGGGGGAACACCGACGCGGCCCTCGCCACCCTCCGGCCCTTCGTGGAAGGCGGGCAGCTCCGCGCGGTGGCCGCGCTGCACGGGGCGATGATCGCGGACCTCGCCGGGCGCGCGCGGGAGGCCGAGCGGATGATCCGCATCGCCGTGGCGGAGTCCGGAGAGCCCAACCTGCGGCTGACGACCATCGCGGCCGGGATCCTCGCCCGCGCCGGGCGCGAGACGGAGGGCGCGCGGCTTTTCGACGCCATGGCGCTCGGTTCCGATGACGTGGCGCTGACGGCCGGGCCGGCGGCGCGGCGCGCGGCGCTGTCGGGGCGCGCGGTCGCCTCCCCGGTGGAGGGGATGGCGGAGGCACAGGTGGCACTCGGGGCCTCGCTCCGCCGGCAGGGGGCGCCGGAGCTCTCCCTTATCCTCGCGCGGCTCTCGCTGCGGCTGCGGCCGGGCTTCGCGCCGGCCCTGATCCTCGCCGCGGAGAGCCTGGCGGACGAGCGCCACGCCGAATCCGCGCTGGCGGTGCTCACCAGCGTGCCCGCGGAGGACGCGATGGCGCCGCTCGCCGCGCTGCGCCGGGCGGCGCTGCTCAGCCGCCTCGGGCGGGGGGAGGAGGCGGTGGTTCTGCTGCGGCGCATGGCCGATGCCCAGCCGGGCGCGCCGCAGCCGGCCGTGGCGATCGCCGACGTGCTGCGGGCCCAGGGCCGGCACGCCGAGGCCGCGGCGGCCTATGGTGTGGCGATCGAGCGCCTCCCGCGCCCCGGCGCCGCGGACTGGCCGCTGTATTACGCCCGCGCGGTGGTGCGCGAGTTGGCGGGGGACTGGCCGGCGGCGGAGGCGGATCTGCGGCAGGCGCTCGCGCTCTCGCCGGACCAGCCTTCGGTGCTGAACCACCTCGCTTATGCCTGGGTGGAGCGCGGGGAGCGACTGGACGAGGCGCGCGGCATGCTGGAGCGCGCGGTGGCGGCCCGGCCGCAAGACGGCAACATCGCGGACAGCCTCGGCTGGGCGCTGTTCCGGACGGGCGACCTTGCGGGTGCCATTCGCTGGCTGGAGCGCGCGGCGGAGCTGGAGGCGCGCAGCGCGGTCATCAACGACCATCTCGGCGACGCCTACTGGGCGGCGGGGCGGCGCGCGGAGGCGGGCTTTCAGTGGCGCCGGGCGCTCGGCATGGAGCTGGAGGCGGGCGACGCGGCGCGGGTGGAGGCGAAGCTGCGCGACGGTCTGCCCTCCGCCACGGCGCTGCGATGAGCGCGCGGCGCACCGGCCCGTGACGCCCTCGGAGGACGCGCCCGCGAAGGTGAACTTGCACCTGCACGTCACCGGGCGGCGGCCGGACGGATATCACCTGCTGGACAGCCTCGTGGTCTTCGCGGGGGCCGCGGACAGGGTTTCCGTGCGGCCGGGGGAGGGCGTGACGCTCGATCTTGGTGGGCCAGAGGGGGGTGCCCTCTCGGCTGAGCCCGACAACCTCGTGCTGCGCGCCGCGCGGCTGTTGGCCGAGGCCGCGGAGCGCCCGCTGCCCGGGGCCGCGCTGCACCTTGAGAAGCGGCTGCCGGTGGCTTCCGGGATCGGCGGCGGCTCGGCCGACGCGGCGGCCGCGCTGCGGGCGCTGGACCGGTTCTGGGGCCTGGAGATGGGCGCGGCGCGGCTGGAGGCCTTGGCCCTGCGGCTGGGCGCGGACGTGCCGGTCTGCGTCGGCTCGCGCCCGGCACGGATGGGTGGGGTGGGCGAGATCCTGACCCCGGCGCCACGCCTGCCGTCCTTCGGGATGGTCCTGGCCAATCCCCGCGTCGCGCTGCCGACACCCGCGGTCTTCGCCGGGCGCAAGGGCGCCTTCTCGGCCCCCGCCGCGCTGCCCTCGGGCTGGACGGATGCGGCAGCGCTGGCGGAGGGGCTGCGGGCGCTGCGGAACGATCTGGAGGCGCCGGCCATCGCCCTTTGCCCGCCGGTAGCGGCGGTGCTGGCGGCGCTGGGGACCCTGCCGGGGGCGCTGATGGCCCGGATGAGCGGCTCTGGCGCTACCTGCTTCGCAATCTTTGAGGACGGTGATCAGGCGAGACGGGCGGCGGAGGCTCTGCCGGCCGCCTGGTGGCGCTGGGGCGGTGACGCGCGCGGCGGCTGAGGGCGGTTGAAAGCTGGCCTTCGGGGCTTTACGCGGGGCGCGGCGGAGGACATGTTCCGCCCGGCCCAGGGCCCTCGGGCGGGGCTGGTGGGGCGTCGCCAAGTGGTAAGGCAGCGGTTTTTGGTACCGCCATTCCCAGGTTCGAATCCTGGCGCCCCAGCCAACCTTCTTTAGCTTCTTCGCAGTTTCGCTAGTCCCTGCTGTGTCGGGCAGGAAGGCCAGTGGTTCCGGGCTTTTCTGTCGGGCTGATCGGGGTCCGGCTATCAGAGAGACGCTCTCGTGCGGCAAAGGCCGACTGAATGCGTCGTCCGTCTCCCCTGCGCAGGAAAGAGGTACCGAGGTCGAAAAATCGGGGCCGGAGACGCGGACTACTTCCGGTCGGACTGAGCGCCTGCCGGTCTAGCGGTCGTTTCTTTGGCCCGGAGGGGTGATGAGGGTTGGTGCAAGCGGGTGCGACGGAGTCGATGCGCCCCGCCGGCCCGCCGGCCCGCTGGTCTCAGTCGGCGCTGAGGAGGCGCTCTTGCTCCTGCCAGTCGAGCGGCAGGCGGGTGTCGCGCATCAAGCGCGACGGAGTAATCGCGGCGGGCTGGCTGCCCAGGAGGATGGCCTCGGTCAGGCTGGGGGCGAGGTAGGCGAGCCGAACAAGCCGGGCGAGGTAGGAGCGAGAGATGCCCTCGCGCGCCGCGATGTTCTCGAGCGAGGCACCGCCGCTGGTGAGCAGTGCATTGTGCAGCGCGTGGGCGCGCACGATCAGGCGTACCAGGGTTGGGTTGCGCTTGTTGGGTGCCATGGGAGCGTCCTGGTCACCCAGCACCAGCGCTGTCTCCCGCCCTGCCCGCATCAGGGTGGAGGGCACGGAGAGAGCAATGGGAGCATGGACTGCATCGCTGGCATTGGACTCCGAACCGAGCAGGTGATCGCGGAGATGGGAGGGATCGAGTTGAAGGGTGACCGCCTCGTCGGTGACATCGACGCGGGTCAGCAAGCGATGCAGCCGATCGCGTCCTTCCGAGGGGTTGAGCCGAGGCCAGCGATCGGCGAGCGCCTGGGCAGCGCGCATCAGCCGGTGCTGCTCGGGCAGGCTCGTGGGGAGCGCTCCGGCCTCGTCCAGACCGCCGAGCAGCCGCGGCGGGTCGGTGAGGAACTGGAGCAGAGTATCGACAACTAAGCGTTCGAAGTCATTCGCTGGGATGCGGCACCCTTCAGGGGCGCTGCGGCGCCCGCCGGTCACCAGCCGGTGGGAGACATAGTAGCGATAGCGCACTCCGCGGCGGATGGCGTGGGTGGGGGTGAGACGGTCGCCGGAGGCGTCGTAGGCGAGGCCGAGGAGAGGGGCCGGGTTGCTGCTCCGCCGTCCCGGGCTGCGGTCCTGGCGGTTGGTGGCCAGGCGCTGCTGCACCGCGTCCCAGAGATCCCTCTCCACGATGGCATCGTGCTCGCCGGGGTAGGTGTGGCCCTTGTGGACGACCTCGCCGCGGTAGAGGCGGTTCTGCAGTAGATGGAAGAGGGCGCCGCGAGAGAGGGGTCGGCCAGCCTTGCTGAGGACGCCCTCGCGGGTGGTCTCCTCCCGCAGCGCGAGCACGGAGCCGAGGGCGAGATAGCGGCGAAAGAGGTGCTGCACACGCTCGGCCTCGGCTGGAAGCGGCACGAGCTTCCTGTCGTGGACGGCGTAGCCGAGGGGCACGGTGCCGCCCATCCACATGCCCTTGCGGCGGGATGCCGCGAACTTGTCGCGGATGCGCTCGCCCGTGATCTCGCGCTCAAACTGGGCGAAGGAGAGCAGCATGTTGAGCGTGAGGCGCCCCATGGAGGTGGTGGTGTTGAACTGCTGGGTGACGGAGACGAAGGAGACTCCGTGGGCGTCGAGGACGTCCACGAGCTTGGCAAAATCGGCCAACGAGCGGGTGAGACGGTCGACCTTGTAGAGAACGATCAGGTCGACCTTGCCGGCACGGATGTCGGCGAGGAGCTGCTGGAGCGCCGGGCGGTCGAGGGTGCCGCCGGAGAGGCCGCCATCGTCGTAGCGGGTGGGCAGTGAGACCCAGCCCTCGTGCCGCTGGCTGCGGATGTAGGCCTCGCAGGCGTCGCGCTGGGCATCGAGGGAGTTGAAGGCCTGCTCCAGCCCCTCCTCCGAGGACTTCCTCGTGTAAATGGCGCAGCGGCGTCGGGTGGCGTCCTGGGCCGGAGCGTTCCCCGTCCTGGGAGCCTTGGCCCAGCCAGATCCTGTGCGGCGGTCAGTCACGCGCGCCACCCCCGGCCGAGGGCCGGAGCTTGCGCAGACCAAAGAAGCGCGGTCCGGACCAGTGAGCGCCGGTGATGGCACGCGCTACCTCGGAGAGGGAGGCGTAGCGGCGCCCCTCGTGCTCGAAGCCGTTCTCCCCCACGAGGACCGTGTGGGTGCGTCCACCCCAGGTTCGAAGCAGCGAGGTGCCGGGGCGGAGCTGGACTGGGGGCGGGGCCGCCTCTGGCAGGGGACCGTCCACGCTGCGGGCGAGCGAGGCGATCTGACGCCGGGCGGCGGCAGAGAGGCCCCCCATGGCCCGCTCCTGCATCCGGTGAGCGATGCCGCGGCGTAGGAGGTCGGGGCTGAGGCAGGCGGGGCAGGGGGTGCGGTTCAGGCGCCGCCACTCGGCGCGAAGCTCCTCCAAGCCGAGGCTGCCAAGGCCGGTGAGGGCCTCGGCCAGTTCCGCGCGTCCTGCAGAGCGGGGTGGCATCCTGCTACCCCGCCTCGGCCAGACGGTAGGCCTTGCGGCCGTCCCGCTCGCCAAGGTGGACAGGGAAGCCGCGCTTGCGCAGGCCGGTCAGCGCTGCACGGGTGGTGTGGGGCAGCCAGCCCGTTGCCGTGACCAACTCCGCGAGGGTAGCGCCCTGCTCAGCCCGGAGTGCGTCCAACACCGCGCCGAGTTTGCCGCTGGGGCGAGGGGCCGCTGGTTTCGCAGGGGTCTCGCCCGCGTCAGCGCCCGCGACAGCGACGTTTCTCGCCAGCTCGGCTGCTGCCCCCTCTGGCTGAGAATGTCCGATCGCGGTGAGGCCGGGCGCGGTGATGCGGAGAGCAACGAGGGCGCCGTCATTCGCCCTACGCCAGCTAAGGGCCGCATCCCCGGTGGCGACCTCCTCGACGAGAGTGGCGTTCAGGAGAGAGGTGAGCAGGCCGGTCTGACTGGCACCGCGAGCTCGAAGGTTCGTGGGGAGTGGCAGGACCATGCGGTCGGGGCGCTCGGCAGCGGTGCTCAGGATCAGCATCTGCGCGACCGAGAGGGGCTTGGGGTGCTTGGGCTGGCTCATGGGGTGTGTTCCTCGCGGAGCCCGCACCGTGCGGCGCCCCACAACCCCAAGCCCGGGTCTCAGCCGGGTTCCGCGTCCGCAGGGCTCACCGCCCCGCCGCCTCAGCACCAATGCTTGCCGGAACCCCGAAGTCGAGAGGATTCTACAGGCTTGAGGCTTCTGGCCACCGACCAGAATGCCGGGAGAGGCATCTGCGTGCGGCGGGTGAAAGCGCGTGGGTGCAAGGACCTTGTCGCGGTCGTGGGCTAGGCGCGACGACCGTTGAAGACACCCCTCAGCCGCGTCACAAGAACGCCATGGCCACAGGCAAGACACTCAACGCGGCGAACCTCGAGGCGCTCGGCGCGACCCGGCTTGCGGAACTGCTCATGGCGATCAGCAAGGGCAATGCCGCCGCCCAGCGCCAGCTACGCTTAGCTCTGGCGGGCAGCGGCGGTGTCGATGGCACGGCACGCGCTGTCACCAAGCAGCTGATCAGCATCGGGCGTGCCAAGACCTGGCTGGACTGGCAGAAGATCAAGCCGTTCCTGGCCGAGCTGGAGGTCCAGCGCCGCGCCATCCTCGACGTGGTCGCCCCAGCTGATCCGGGCGAGGCTTTCGAGCTGCTCTGGCGCTTAGTTGGCTGCGCCGAAAGCGTGCTGGCGCGCTCCGACGACGGCAGCGGCCGCCTGTCCGACGCTTTTCGCGCCGCTGCCCGGGACCTCGGCCCCCTGGCGCAGCGGGCCGGCCTGCCGCCCGAGGTTCTCGCCAACCGTGCCTTCTCGGCCCTTGCGGGTGACGAACACGGTGCCTGGGACGAGCTCATTCCCATCCTGGCCCCTCAACTCGGCACGGCCGGGCTGCTCATCATCAGGGACGCGGTGCAAGCATGGCAGGCGGAGCCAGTTACCACCTTTCCCAGCGGCAAGCGCCAGGTGATTGGCTGGTCAAGTTCGGGTCCGCTTTATGCCGACGAGGTTCAGTCCCATCGCAGGAAGCACGCGGCTACCTTCATCCTACAACAGGTTGCCGACGCGCTCGGCGACGTCGACGGCTTCATCGCGCAGTTCGACCCCACGGCGAGCAAGACGCCGGCCGTCGCTGCGGCCGTAGCGCGACGGCTGCTCGGTGCCGGGCGCCGAGACGAGGCCTGGGCGGCGGTCGAACGCGTTGACGCCCGACAGCGCGCGCAGGCGCCAACCGAGTGGGAGGAGGCGCGCGTCGACGTGCTCGAGGCGCTCGGGCGGTTGGACGAGGCGCAGGCCTTCCGGTGGGATCGCTTCGCCGCGACACTCAACGCCACGCACCTTCGCGCCTACCTCCGCAAGTTGCCGGACTTCGACGATGTCGAGGCGGAGCAGAGGGCGCTTGCCCACGCGCTCACCTTCAAGGACGTCCACCGATCGCTGGAGTTCCTCGTCGCCTGGCCCGACCTGCGACGGGCCAGCGAGTTGGTCCTCGGCCGGGCGAAGGCGTTGAACGGCGACCTCTACGAATTGCTCTCGCCGGCTGCCGACGCGCTTGAAAGCCGTCACCCGCTCGCCGCGACATTGCTGCGCCGTGCCATGATCGACTTCACGCTCCGTGCTGCCCGGTCGTCGCGCTACAAGCACGCGGCGCGGCACTTGCGCGATTGCCGTGACACTGCAGCGCGCGTGGAGGACTTCGGAGCCGTGCCCGATCACTCGGCTTACGAGCGGGCGCTGCGGGCCACCCACGGTCGCAAGGTCGGGTTCTGGCAAGAGGTAGAAAGGTTGAGCTGACCTTGCGTTAAGGCTGAAAGCGACCCGTCCACGACATGGGTGCTCGTCAGCGCGCGTCGGATATGGACGTGGAAGCGGAAATCGCGTCACTGCCGGTACAAGCGGCGGCTTTGCGCCCATTCCGGACATTCTGGGTCTCAGGGCAGATCCCCGAAACCGGATGTAGCTCCAGTCGCGTCTCACAGCAGGGCTGGGCCGCAGTCCTAAGGGCCAGCGATCACTTTCCTGCCGCCCTCCCCCGGTTTAGAAGTTCATTATGCAGCCCTCAAATCCGAAAGCCGCAGCTTCGACAGAGGCAGGGTCACGACCAAAGCCAATCGTCAGGCATGGGTAAGACAGATAAACAGAAATCCAGACATGCCGCTTACCTTGACCCCCGTTGATCACGACGACCTATGTCACGGATGGCGTTGGATCATCGAGGACGAGAAGGAGCTTGCCCGTAAAGTCGCTATGGTCGCACTCGGCCACCACCGCCACGTCGCCAGCATTCTGACTGGGATCGATGGGGCGGTGCCTCCCTTGCGGAAGGAAGCCGCCAAGGCAGTTACCAACATGCTGACCGTGCCGCCTGGCAGCGATCCGTGGCATCGGGACGGGTGGGTGTTTCAGACTATATCCTGGATCGCCGCACACCGAACCGAAAAGGGCGTCGTTGCCCGTGCCCCACACCTCGTGCTGGCGCACAAGGGCTTCGATGGTATGCAACTGCGGCTGGATGGCACCGGCACGTCCGTGACTGCGCTGGTGGTATTTGAGGACAAGGCGACCAGCAACCCGCGCAAGACGGTGAGCAGCGACGTATGGGACGGGATCCGCGCGCTCGAAAGGGGCGAACGCATGCCGGAACTAGTCCAGGACGCAACCACAATGCTTGAGGCCCAGCAACGCCACTTTCCACAGCTGGACGTTGATGCCGCCATAGCAACTATACTGTGGGACGAGGTGCGGCACTACCGCGTGAGCATCACGACATCGAACACCCACGCCGAAGATGCAGACCGTAAGCGCCTGTTCAGCGGCTTCGATGCGGTTGCGCCGGGCGATCGGTCGCGGCGACGGGCAGACACCATGCACTTCGATGCGCTGCGCGAGTGGATGGAGGATTTCTGTGCCAAGGCCATCGAACAGGTCGACCTGTAGATGAAAGATGTTTGACCCGGTCACCATGAACCTCATCGGGCAGGCGCCGCCACTGAGGGCCCTCGACCTGGGTGAGCTGCCGCAACGCTTTACCAACGCATATACCGAGATCGTCGCGGCGCGGGTGCGCCTGCGCGGCTACGTGGGCAAGGAACACCGGACCGAGGCGCTCGCCGAGCTGATGGACGAGATGCGTCGGTTGGCCGCAACGCAGGAAGCCCTGGTCGTTTCCGACCATACGCGGGACACCCGGGCCTCCGCGGCCTTCGTGGCGGCGACGGCGCACCAACTCTGCTTGATGGCTGAGGTCGTGGATAGCGGCTTCCCGGGTGGCGAGGGGGAGCAGGTGCCATCGGCTGAGCCCGAAGTTGACCGAGGCGACGGATCGGGCGAGGACCCCAGCCTTCCCAGGATGACCTACATCGATGCCGTGCGCGTTGCGCCAGAGGTGTGCGCGACCCTGCTGTTCCTGATCGCTGACGCCCAGCCCGACGCTGCGGAGATGGCGAAACGGATCCGTCCACCCGAGGGCTCGACCGGGGAGGCCCGCCTAGCCAGGGCAATCGCCGACCTAGCATCCGGCAGGCTCCGTGCCGTCGCCACCCCTGCCGCCCCCGACTTCGATGCCGTCGTCATCCCGTCCATGGCCGCGCTGGCAGCTGATGCCTTGCTGCGCCACCTCCATGCCGGGGTGAGGGCCCTGGCCTTCGAGGTGTTGTCACCGCAGGCGAGACTCGACGCACCCTCAAGAGCCAGGGAAATCTTCTCCGAGGTGAAGCGCTTGGCGATGGCCTCCATTGATGGAGTGTTCGGGGCCGACGGTCCGGTTGCTCTGAGCGTCTTCCCTGGGCCGCTTCACCTTGCCAACCTGCTGCTGGGGGTGGAGCGTGGTCTCGTCGGAACGGGGGTCTGCCAGGTCCCGGCCCCTCCAGGTGTCGGGGCAGCCGACTGGTCGGGTTATGTCCGCCGGGCGGCACGCAGGAGGCCATATCTGTGGCGGAACCACCGCGAGGCGATTGCCGGGGGCTACCTGGATCCTGGCGTCTCTGCAGCGGTGAGCTTCCCAACCGGCGGCGGCAAGTCCACCCTGGCGGAACTCAAGATTGCCGTTGCCCTGCTGCTCGGGAAGAGGGTGGTCGTGCTGGCACCCACACTCGCCCTGGTCGATCAGACAGCCTTCGCCTTACGAACGGCGTTCAGGAACAGCGAGGTCGTGGGTGACCTGGAAGACGAGAGCAGCTTGGTGGGATTGGCCGAGCTACCCGAGATCCTCGTGTCGACGCCCGAGCGCTGCCTGATGCTGCAGTCGCTGCAGGCGGATGCCTTCACCGAGACTGGCCTCATCATGTTCGACGAGTGCCACCTCATGCACGCCCGGGACGGCGACCGAAGCCGTCGGGCCGTCGATGCCATGCTGTGCGTCCTCAACCTGACCCACATCGCGCCGGAAGCGGACCTACTCATGATATCGGCGATGATGCGGAACGCGGGCGAGCTGGCCGGGTGGCTGGGTGAGCTGACGGGAAGGAGGGCCCTGGCTCTTGACCTCGCGTGGAAGCCGACGCGGCAGGCCAGGGGCTGCGTCACCTACGCCGCGTCTCGCGTCACTGAACTGGAGGGCCTGCTAAGCCGGGCCAGACGGACTGCAACGACGAAGAACGCCCCTAGGCGGGTCAGGGAGCAACTCACTGCAAACCCACTGGCGTTCTTTTGCCTGCGGCAGACCTGGGCGAGCCTGAGGCGCAAGGACTACGCACTCATGCCGCTGCTTGACCAGCCGGTCACGTTCAACACTGGGACCACGAGGGGCGGAAACTGGTACCTGACGCCAAACGGCAACAAGGTCGCCGCCGGGATCGCCGTGGCCGCTTCGCATGCCAGGCTGAAGACACTCGTGTTCGTTCAGTCGACGGTCGCGGCTGAAGGAGCCGTCAGCCACGTCCGTGAAGCGCTTCTCGGGTATCGGGTCAAGCTGACGGATGCCGAGGCGGTTTTGCGTGCACGCATCGAGGAGGAGATGGGTGGGGCGCGGCACTGCTACCTGCAGCTTGACGACGATGGCGGCGTGTCGGGCGTGGGCACGAGCCACCATGCCCAGCTGCTGAAGGATGAACGTGACCTACACAGATCACTATTCGAGCGCCGGGATGGCCTCAACATCCTGTTCGCGACATCCACCGTGGCACAGGGTATGAACCTGCCCAGTGACATTGTGATAATCGCTGCTGACAGCCGCTGGGACGACGCCAGCGACAGGATGCAGTAATTGGAGGCCCATGAACTGCTGAACGCCGCGGGTCGGGCGGGTCGGGCGGGGGAAAGCGGCCAGGGGTTCGTGCTGGTGGTGCCCAGCAGAGTCGTCGACATCAACGAGGAAGGGACCAAGATCGACGACCACTGGACACTCCTTCAAGGCGTTTTCGCACAGTCGGACCAGTGCCTGCAGATTGACGATCCTCTGACCGTGCTTCTGGACCGCATCCATGAAGCTGCGGTCTCCGGCGGCAACGAGGAATACCTTGTCGCCCGACTGCCAACCGCGTCCGGGGATGATCCGGATGAGCCTGCCCGCACGATGCTTTCCCGTTCGTTCGCCGCCTATCGGAAGCGTGTCGCAGGGGATGCGGAGTGGATCCGCAGTCGGATCGAGGCGGCCATGGTCTCACGGGCTTCCAAGGTTGTGGCCGTGGAGACATCCTGGTTGGCGCCGCTCGCCTCGTCGACTGGGCTTCCGGTCGAGATGCTTGCCAGCCTCTCAGGGGAGCTGGAGAGCGGGGCGTTCTCCGGTACGATGTCGGAATGCATCGACAGGCTCTTCGATTGGTTGACGGGAAATCCGGCTTACGTCCTCCAGCTACTCAGGCCAGCGAGCATGGAGGGACTGTTCGGCAAGTCCTACAAGGAACTGGAAGGCTCCGTCGAAAAGGCCATCTATGCGCTGCCAGTCCTGCGTACCTTGACGAAGGCCTGGATGGTAGGGGAACCGCTCTCGAAGCTGGAGCTTGCCGCGGGTACACCACCTGCCAAGCTTGGGACTTGCGAGACGGCGCGTCACTTCGTCAACAAGGTGGTATCGGACCTGGCGTTTGTCGCTGGCCTTCCCGCTCGGATACTCATCACGCGTGACACCGTGAGCCCCGGCATCATGGTGCCGACTGTGGTGGCGACGCTGGGAGCTGCCGTCCGTGGTGGCTGTGACAGCCCGGAGGTCCTGGCGAACGCCGTCCTCCTTGGGAACGAATGCTCGCGCGTAGGCGCCCGGAAGTCGTTCGAGGCTCTGCGCGCCCACCTCCGGGAAGGAAGCCCCTTTGAGGCTTTCGAGGTCACGAGGAATCGTGTGCGTGACGCGCACGTGTTGGCCAATCTCAACGATGACCTTTAGTTGCGCAACAGGTGCTCCTATAGCTGAGCGACGGTGTAGTCGATCAGCTAGTTTGAGCGCACGTGTCTCGTAGACTGGTAAGAGGTGGCTGGGGCGAGGTGATGGCGTTAGAGTCCGTCCGGGATCATATGGTTTTCTGACACAGCCTTCGAAGCATGCGGCGGATGGACGCCCAGCGTAGGAATGCAAGCGCGCGACGGTTCAGGCACTCCCAATCCTTGGCCAGTCGACGGCAGCGGTTGAGCTAGGCGATGGTGCGCTCGACAATCCAGCGCTTCGGCAGCACGACGAACTTGCCCACCTCGGATCGTTTGACGATCTCGATGTTGATCTGGCGGCAGGTCGTGCGCAGTCCGACTTGGAAGTTGGCGCCCTGGTACCCGCCGTCAGCGTATAGCTTCAGCAGGAAAGCGGGCCGGAGGCGACCGGCTCCGCGACATCGACACGGTCTGGCGGCGCAAGGCGAAGCTCGTTGAGACGCTGATCGGGGATCGCTGACGATGCCGGTCATCTACGTCCTCGACGTCCCGGAGTTCATGCCGGTCGTGGAAGCCGCCCGGGGCAAGCCGGAGTGCCAGATCACCCACTCCGACAAGGGCTACTGGCGAGTGGAGTCCGCGTCCGAGATCGTTCTGAACCGCCGCGAAATGGGGCTGAAGCCGGCCGTCTGGTACGGAAGCTTCACCGGCGGGCTCGACGGTGAGATCACGGAGTTTGGTCGGGAAGAGGTTCGAGTAATCGGGACGAACCGCCCCCTGTAGGAGGTCGCGGTTGTCGCCAAGGTCGGCTTTCCCGCTTCCTATTACCAAAAGCAGACAGGCGGGTTGCGGCCAACACCTGCCAGTGGCTGTGTTCAGGCGAGCGATCGTTGGTCGTCCGCTTCTAGAAGATGAATTGGGCTTACCGAACTTCGCGAGGAAAGCCAGGGGAAGTCAGAGCTTGGTCGCTCATCCACGGTCGGCGGGTAGAGCCGAGAAAGGATCCAGCGCAGGAACCCCCAAAGGGTCGAAGTGCCGGAGGTTGCGGGTCAGAATGGTGTAGCCGTGCTGCAGCGCCGTGGCAGCGAGGGCCACGTCGGCCAAGCCCGGGTCATGCCCCTTGCCCCGGGCGAGGTCGGCAAGGCGCCCCATGTGCCGCGCCACCTTCAGGTCCACAGGAATGATCCGAGCGCTGTAGAGATGGAGCAGTGCCTCAAGCCACTCCGACAGCCTCTCGGCTTTCCGCATAGCACCCTGCCGGCGAGCCTTGGCGATGCCATCCTCCACCTCGGCCACGGCGATGACGGAGAGGAAGAGGCCGGCACTGTTGCGGTCCATCCAGGTTACCAAGTCTGGCGCGGCAACCGCCTTGGTCGGCGCTCCTGCGGAGAGGACGTTGGTGTCGATGAGGTACAGGGGTCAGAGCCCCGCGTCGCGTAGGCCACCCTGCCGGGGAGAAAAATCGTCATCTTCCAGCGGAGCGGCCATCAGCAAGCGACCGAAGGAGGGTACCTGTGAGAGGCGCTGCCACTCCTCGAAGCTCACCACTACCGCCTCAGGGCGGCCGTGGCGGGTAATGACCGAGGGCTGCCCGGCCCTGGCCTGGTCTACCACGGCCGACAAAGTCGCCTTGGCATCGCGAAGCTGGATCTCCTGCACATCGGCCTCCATGACTATTGTAGTCATATCGTGGCTTGAGGTGCCTGAGTGCAAGAGGAAAGCGACGATTTGAAGCCATGCGCCTACGCATGCAGGAAACGCCGAGCTGGGCAGCTTGCCAGGGGTTTAGCCTCTCACCAGGGAGGCCTTCAGGCCATTCCTCAACGGAGGCTGACATGCGGACCGAAGGATCCGTCCCCAGCGGAAGGGACCGGCCGATCTCCCTATCTGCCGGCCGGATCGTGGGCCCAAAGCGAGCGCCGAAGGAGAAGCAGGTCTGGGCAATCCGCTTCTACCTGTCGAGTCAGAAGCGGGTGCGCGATCGGGCCATGTTCGACATCGCCATCGGCAGCAAGCTCCGCGGCTGTGACGTGGTCCAGCTCAGGGTGAGCGGCGTGACCTCCGGTAGCCACATCCGCACTCGCTCGACCGTTGTACAGCAGAAGACAGGACGGCCGGTGCAGTTCGAGATCAACGCGACCGCCCGGGACAGTCTGGCCGCTTGGCTGCATCTACGGGGCGGTACCCTGGACAACTACCTATTCCCGAGCCGCGTCGGCCGGTGCCCGCACATCGGAACACGCCAGTACGCCCGACTGGTCTACGAGTGGGTCAGCGCCATCGGCCTGCAACCAGAGGACTACGGGACGCACTCGCTGCGCCGGACCAAGGCTTCGCTGATCTACAAGCGAACCGGCAACTTGCAGGCCGTGCAGATCTTGCTCGGGCACACCAAGATCGAGAGCACTGTGAGGTACCTTAGCGTCGACATCAAGGATGCCCTGGCAATCTCAGAGGCCACCGACATCTAGGCACCGGGCCGCTCAGAAAATGATCGCTGCCGGATCATTCCTCCCCGGCGGTAGACCCAGCTGACATGGGCGCCGCCGGCCCCGACCCTTCTCGGACACCCCGGGACTACCCAGTCGATGTCTTGTCCAGCTCCGAAGCGGACGTCAGCCTTCACCAAAACCTGGCCGGCCGCCTCGGCCCCAATCAATGCTATGTGCCGTCAAGAGGACGGACCGCCTTGGTAGGCGGACCGGGCTCGCCCTCCGTAGCTGTAGCATCCTGCTTTCGTGGGTCAGAAGGAAGCACGTCGAACGGGTGCGCTCCGTCCGCAATTAACTGATCGATCATTGCCTGACGTTCGGGTGAGTTCCGCCAGCGCACCTGCGGAAAGTCGAGGATGGGGCAGTCGGTGACCCCTTCATAAGCCACGGTGCGCCCAGCCAGCTCGAACTCCATCATGGCCTTGTTCACGAGCTTATCGGCCTCCTCGTTGTAAGTTCCGAGCACATGTTGAATGAAGGCCATGTCGCCATCCGACCGCACTAGGAGCCGCTCGAGCGTGCGAAAGTTGACAATTTTCGTGTTTTCCTCTCCGAAGAACATTCCCGCATTGTCGGAGGTGATCACCAGGTGATCGACAACGACGATGAAGCCATCGAAATGCGGTATGCCCTCGGGCGGCAGCTTGGCACGCAGGAACGCGACTCCCTCGTCCGTGCTGATGAACCTGCGGACGGCTTCGGCCTGGCGGAAGGCTTTTGACACACTGTCCTTGTTCAGCACCTTTAGCTGATCCTTCGCCCACCGCGGCGGGATCGGGCTCTTCAGTTCGCAGATGAACACGACGTAGCCAAGCGTCGGCTCCTCCGAGATGACGAGCAAGTCGATGTCGGGCAGGGCAGGGTCGAAGCTTCGGAGGGAGACGTCGGCGTGCGCTACGAAGCCCTCGGCCTCCCACGCTGCCCTGACCCGCTGCACGAAGGCCTTCCCGAGCGCGTTGCTGACCCGATCCAGAAAGGCCCGAGGGCGGCGTTGAGCGACGACTCGGAGCAGGTTCACAAGGCCCTCTGCGAGCGCGAAGTGGTGCGGCCGCATGACGATCCTACGGCTCGCGCCTTCCCGGAAGAGCGAGAAGTACGAGGCGTCGGCTTTGCTGGCGACCGCGGCTCCATCGAAAACGATGTCGGTGAGAATAGCCCGCGTGACGCTAGGAGGTAGCCCTGGGTCTTCTTGGGCAGTCTCGACGAGTTCGTCCTCCGCAATGAAGATCGCACCGACGGCGTCATTCAGCTTGGCGAGGTATCGGTGGTAGAGCGCCTTTTTGGATGCATGTATACAGAAGTGGGGCAAGCGCGTTTTTTAACGCGTCCCGTCGCTCATCCCGCTGTGGCCTGCTGCACAAGCCAATCGCGAAAGGCGCGCAGCGCCGGCACCTCTTCCGCAGCTTCGGGATAGGCGAGGCAGAATGCGGCGTCGCCGGTCAGTGTCCGGCTGAAGGGTGTCTCCAGCCGGCCGTCCCGCACCTCGCGGTCAACAAGAAAGCGCGGCAGCAGCGCCACGCCGAGGCCGACCACACAGGCCTCGGCCACCATGGCGGTATGCTGCATCAAAGGGCCGCGCAGCCCGTCGATGCCTGCTACGCCGCCTTGCTCCAGCCATTCGACCCAGCCGCGCGGCCGCGTGGTCTGCTGGATCAGTACCTCTCGCGCCAAGTCCGCCGGTGCGTGCAGCCGTGCGGCGATGACTGGTGCGCAGACGGGCAGGCGCGCATCGGCGACGAGCCTGTGGCGTATGACGCCCGGCACCGCTTCTTCCGATAGCATGATGGCGGCATCCACATCCTCGGCCACGAAGTCCATCGGCGTCAGCCGCGTGGTGTAGTTCATCACTTTAAAGTTCGGGACAAAACCTGGGTTGAGGCGTTGAGGAAGGATGGCACTCCTCGTTCCTGATGACCTCTGGGCGGTGGTGGAACCGCTGTTGCCGCGAGAGCGGCCGAAGCCGAAGGGCGGTCGGCCGCGTGCGCCCGACCGGGCGGCGCTGGCTGGTATTTTGTTCGTGCTGCGAACGGGCATTCAGTGGCACGAGGTACCGACCGAGCTGGGCTGCTGTGGCAAGACCTGCTGGCGTCGGCTGGGCGAGTGGCACGCCGCCGGGGTCTGGGCCCGACTGCACCGGGTGCTGCTGGAGCGCCTGCAGGACGCGGGTGCCCTGGAATGGAGCCGAGCGGCGCTCGACAGCGCCAGCCT
>NZ_JONP01000008.1 GCF_000711725.1 Roseomonas aerilata DSM 19363
GAGCGCGCCGAGCTCGGTGGTGGTGAGGCCGCCGAGCTGGGTGGTGGTGAGCGCCGCGAGCTGGGTGGCCTTGAGGCCGGCGAGCTGGGTGGTGTCGAGGGCACCGAGCTCGGTGGTGGTAAGGCCGGCGAGCTGGACGGTGGTGAGGCCGCCGAGCTGGGCCGCGGTGAGGCCGCCGAGCTGTGTGGTGGTGAGCGCGCCCAGCTGGGCGGAGGTAAGACCGCCAAGCTGGGTGGCGGTGAGGCCGCCGAGCTGGGCGGAGGTGAGGCCGCCGAACTGCGTGGTGGTGATCGCCGCGAGCTGGGTAGCCTTGAGGCCGGCGAGCTGCGTCGTGGCGAGCGTGCCGAGCTGCGTCGTCGTCAGGACGGACACCTGGGTGGTCGTCAGGGCGCCGAGCTGGCTTGCACTCAGCGCGCCGATCGAGGTCGTCGACAGGCCCTGGATGACGGTGGTCGACAGCCCAGGGATCTGGGTGACAGAAAGGTCTGCGACGCCGCTCATGACGGGCACACCTCAGTCACGGCCTCGCGGCGGCCACCGGCCCAGCCCTGGCCGTAATTTGGTGTGGACTTGAACCGCATCATCCTGCTCCCAGCCGTGAAACTTGTTGGAGGTCGACCGGACCGCATGAGCGCACCGGTCTGATTTCGCTGCTGTTGCGGAGCGTGGCAGGGCTACATTACCAAAGTTCTAACAAGCGGCGTCTCCGTCCGACGCTTCGGGAGCGGCGATGGCCACTGCCGGATCGTAACGGCGCCGGCCCCGAACGTGACAAGATATGCCGTTTGCCCGATGGCGGAGTGAGGGGAGGCGCGGGGATTGCGCACCCCACCGCAATAGGATGAGCCATGTCTTCGATACTGCGGCCAGCGGGTTAGCGACTCCGGCGCGGAAGCCCGCGTCAGGGCTCGCGGAGACTCTCGCTGATGCTGCGCATGATTGGGTAGAGGATGTAGGAGATCACGGTCCGGGTCCCTACCCTGATCTCCGCCGCCAGCGTCATTCCCGGGATCAGCCGCGCGCCCTCGGGCATGCCCTGCAGCGTGCTGTCGCGCAACTCGACAACGGCGCGGTGAAAGGCCGTCGAGCCGCCCGCCGCACCCGCCGGGGAGGGCGCGGAATCCGCGACGATGGCGCGCAGCCTGCCGGTCAGCAGGCCGTGCCTCTGGTAAGGAAAGGCGTCCACCTTCACCCGCACCTCGTCGCCCGGCTTCGTATAGCCGATATCGGCGGAGCCGATTGCGATCTCGGCGATCATTGCGGCGCTGCTCGGGATCATCGTGATCAGGGGCTCGGCCGCGTTGAGCACGGAGCCCACTGAGCGCTTCGCCACCTCCAGCACGACGCCGTCCTCCGGCGCGGTGAGCTCCACCAGCCGGTTCACCAGGTCCGCCTTCGACAGGTTCTCGTCCACGGCCAGCGAGTCGGCGCGAGTCTTGACCAGCTGCTCCGTCAGCTCGCGCCGCCAGGAGTCGATGAAGGCCTGACGGTCGGCCTTGAGCGAGAGAATGGCCTGCTGGGCGGTGTTAATCTGGGCGATCGCCGCCTGCAACTCTCGCTCGTTGCGGACACGGGCGGCCTGGGCCTCCACATAGTTCAGCCGAGAGCCGCTCTGCGAGCGGAACAGCGTATTGCGCATCGACTCGACCTCGCGCGCGAGGGCGACCTGCTGGGTGAGCAGCTCGCGGGTCGCCTGGGCCGTCGCGACTTCGATCTCGTGGCTGCGGAGTCGCTGGTCGATATCGGCGAGGCGCGACGTGAACTGAGCCTGGCGTTGGCGGTAGAGCGCGCGCTGCAGCATCAGCTCCTGCGAACCGGACTCGGGTTCGAAGGGCGTGCCGTCCAACTCGGCTTCCAGCCTTCCCTGCTGGGCGCGGATGGCGCTCTGCTGCGCGAGTAGCACGGCGCGGTCGGCCTGCGCGAAGGTCGGGTCCAGCGAGGCGAGCAAGTCGCCCTTGCGCACGACCTCGCCCGGCTTCACCCGGATCTGCCGGATGACCGAGAGCTGCATCGGCTGCAGCACGATCGTCGGCGAATCCATCGACAGGCGGCCTGTGCCCGCGACGATCACATCCACATGAATGATGCTGGCCAGCAGGATCATCGTCAGGAAGAGGGCGACCGCGATCCGGTGCGTGTTGCAGAGCAGGGAGGGCGCCGGACGCGCGAGATAGTCCTCGAGGTCCGGCTGGGGCGGGGCAAAGCCCTGCTGCAGCCAGGCACGCTCGGCTGCCGTCTCCGATGATTGGCGCGGCCGGCGCAGCCGCGCGACGAGCGAGCCCGACCGCGCCAGCGGCGGGGCGGCGGGGACAGAGGCCGGCTCGTGGTTGATCGTGGCACTCACGCGAAGTGCTTCGTCTGCTGCCGCCAGAGGTTCTGGTAGGCCCCGCAGCGCTCGAGCAGCACCTTGTGCGGCGCGAAGTCCAGCACCCGGCCGTGCTCCAGCACCAGGATGGCGTCAGCCCCGGCGAGGGATGTCAGGCGATGGGAGACGATGATGAGGGTTCGGCCACGGGCGATCTCGGCCAGGTTGTCCTGGATCACCGCCTCGCTCTCGGGGTCGAGGGCGCTGGTCGCCTCGTCGAAGATGAGGAGGTTGGGCCGTGTCAGCAGGGCCCGGGCGATCGCGAGCCGCTGGCGCTGGCCGCCGGAGAAGTTGGACCCGTTCTCCTCGATCATCGTGTCATAGGAATGCGGCAGGCGGTTGATGAACTCATCGGCACCGGCGATGCGCGCGGCCTCCATGATCTCCTCCAGCGTCGCTTCCGGCCGAACGGCCGAAAGATTCTCGCGCAGCGTGCCGCGGAAGAGGAAGTTCTCCTGCAGCACCACACCGATGCTGCGGCGGAGATGCACGAGATCGATGTGGCGGATATCGACGCCGTCGAGCCGGATCACCCCCTCCTGCGCGGTCTGGATGCCCTGGATCAGGCGGGTGACCGTCGTCTTGCCCGAGCCCGAGCGGCCGACCACGCCGATCACCTGGCCGGGCGCGACCGTGAAGGAGACCGCGTCCAGCGCGGGCGGACTGCCGGGACGATAGGCGAAGGTGACGTTGTCAAAGACAAGCTGGCCGGAGACCTCCGGGCGCAATCCCTGGTGGCCCGGGTCCCGCTCCGCCGGGTGGGACATCACCGTGCCGAGCATCCGCACCGCCAGCATCGTCTCCTGGTACTCGTTCAGCAGACCGACGATCTGCACCAGCGGCCCGGTCACCCGGCCCGACACCATGTTGAAGGCGACGAGCGCGCCGATGCTGAGCGATCCGTCGAAGACCTCCAGCGCGCCGAGAGAGAGAACGCTGATCTGCATCAGCTTCTCGAGCCCCTGCATCATCACGCCGGCCAGCGCGGAGAGGCGGCCGACGGTGGCGCGGCGCTCCATCCCCGCAGTGATCTTCTCGTTCCACACGGCCTGGCGCGCAGGCTCCAGCGCCAGCGACTTCACCGTGCGCATCCCGTGGATCGTCTCGACCAGATGCCCCTGCCGTGCGCCCTCGGCCTGGTAGAGTCCCTCGAGGTTGCGGCGGAAGGTCGGCACCATGAAGCCGATCACCAGCGCCATGACGAGGGAGAAGCCGAGGACGAGCGCGGTGAGCTTGCCGCTGTAGAGCACCATCACCGTCAGCATCAGCGGCAGGGACACGGCATCCAGCGCGGTCTGCAGGAGGCGCCCCGTCAGGAACTGACGGATCGTGTCCGTCTGCTGCAGGTTGCGCGCCAGCACGCCGGCCGTGTTGGCCTCGAAGAAGAAGAGCGGCAGGGTCAGCAGGTGCTGAAAGGTGCGCGAGGCCAGCCTTGCGTCGATCTTGCTCGTGACCACCGTCATCAGATACTGCCGCACATAGGCGAACAGGCCGTCGAAGGCGGCCAGCGTGCAGAACATCACCACCAGGGCCAGCAGGGTCTGGTAGCTGTGGTGGGTGATCACCTTGTCGATCAGGATCTGGAACATCAGCGGCGTGGCGAAGGCGATCAGCGCCGACATGAGCGCCGCCAGCACCACGTCCCGCAGCAGGCTGCGGTGGAGCAGGATCTCCGGCAGGAACCAGCGCAGGCCGAAGGTGCCCTCCGCGCGCGGCTTGCGGTCGGCCTTGCAGACCACCAGCACGCCGCTCCAGTCGCGCAGGAACTCGGCCCCTGCCACCATCTGCACGCCCTGGCGCTCTACCAAGGGGTTCATCACGTAGAGGGCGCCGCCGGACTCCGCCGTCGTCGCCTTCACCACGATGACCCAGCGCCCGTCCTGCATCAGGGCCATGACAGGAAAGGTGTGGCTGAGGGCGGTGAGGTGCTGCCACTTCCGCCGCCGCACCACGCGCCCCCGCAGGCCCACCTGCCGCAGGATGCGCAGGATGGAGCCGAGCACGTCCGTCTCTGCCACGACCGAGAAGTGCTCCGGCCGCAGCTGGACACCGTGGTACATGGCAATCATGAACAGGCAGCGCAGCGCCGTGTGCAGCGGCGACATCATCGTCGCCGCCGCGACGGCAAGCCCGTCATTCGGCATCCTGGCCTCCGGGGAATGGGGCGTGCACGACGGGGCCGGGGATCAGGCGGGCATGGGTTCCGCGGCCCTCGACTCGAGCAGCGGCACACAGGCCGGCGTGCCCTCGATGGGGTCGGCGCCGACATCGATGATACGCACCGGAACCGTTGTTCCGGTCAGCGCGGCGAAACCTGCGCCTGCCAAGTTTTTTGGCATCATGGAGAGCGACTCCTGAAGAGGTCGGCCCCCAGGCTAGCCCCCGTCTCTTCAGAGAAGATGAAGATCGTGGGCCCCTTTGCCCGGGCTACGGCATAATCGGGCCGTCGCAGTTAACCGATCCTTTGCCCGGCGCGGGCAATCTGCCCGCCTGTCCCGAGGCGCAAAAATGTTACGCCGCTCCATCCCTCTGCTGACGGCCCTCCTGCTGGCCGCCTGCGATATCGGCCCCGACTACCAGCGGCCGTCCGACAACGTGCCCGGCTCCTTCGCGGGGCGCGCGGGCACGCTGCCCGTGCTGCCGACCACCGCCTGGTGGCTGACGCTGAACGACCCGATCCTCGACGGGCTGGTCGAGCGGGCGCGGCGGGCCAATCCGGATCTCGGCCGGGCGCAGGCGGTGGTGGCGGAGGCGCGGGCGGCGCTGGCGCAGGCGCAGGGGGGTGGGACGCCGCAGCTCAACGCGGGGGCATCGGCCAGCTACGGGCGCTCCTTCACCTCTCCGAACTACTACGGGCGCACGTCGGGCTACAGCACGGGCGGATTCGATGCCTCCTGGGAGATCGACCTCTGGGGTCGCAACCGGCGCACGGTGCAGGCGGCGGCCGCGAATGCGGAACTTGCGGAGGCGGAGGCGGACGACGCGCTGCTGACGCTGCTCGGCGACGTTGCCCGCAGCTACGTGGAACTGCGCGGCACCCAGGCGGGGATCGAGACGACGAATCTCACGATCGAGAACCAGAAACGGTCGAACGAGCTCGCGGCGCGGCGCGTGGCGGGGGGCGACGGCAGCCGGCTGGAAATCCTCCAGGGCGCGACGCTGCTGCAGCAGCAGGAGGCGCAGCGGCCGGTGCTGCAGGCGCGCGCGGATCTCCTGATCAACGCCCTCTCCACCCTTTGCGGGGAGGCGCCGGACGCGCTGAGGGCGCTGCTCTCGCCGCCCGGCCCCATCCCGCAGGGGCCGCTGCCGGACCCGAGCGTGCCGGCGGACCTGCTCCGGCGCCGGCCGGACGTGCGCGCGGCGGAGCGGCAGCTCGCGGCCGGCGTCGCGCTCATCGGGGCGGCCATGGCGGAGCGCTATCCGAGCCTCAGCCTCTCAGGCAGCCTGACGCTCAGCGGTGGCACGTTGTCGAATGTCATGGCGGCGCCACTCTTCGCCCTCTCGCCGAGCCTTCGCGTTCCGGTCCTCGATGGCGGGCAGCGCGAGGCGGCGGTGGATATCCGCCGCGCCCAGGCCGAGCAGGCGCGCCACGCCTATCGCACCGTGGTGCTCAAGGCACTGCGGGAGGTGGAGGACGCCATGGCGCAGGTGCGCAGCCTCACGCAGTACCGCGACGGCCTGAAGCAGACCGTACTGACGGCAGGAAAGGTGGTGGACACCGCGCGCTCCCTCTACAGCGCGGGGGCGACGGATTTCCTCCAGGTGCTCGATGCCCAGCGTGCCCTGACGGCGAGCCGCGACGCGCTTGCCCAGGCGGAGGCGGCGCGGACGATCCAGGTCGTGGCCCTGTTCAAGGCGCTCGGCGGCGGGTGGCAGACGGAGCCGAACCCAAGGGTGGCGGCGCGCTGACGCATCCCCCCGCCGGGCGGTCAGCCCCGGCGGTGCCTCGGGGCACGCGGCGCGGCGCTCCGCGGCAGGGGCTGCATCGCCTCCACCTGGATATGCGCGTCCTCGGCGCCGGGGCGGCGGGCGTTGGCCGCGAAATGGGCGGCGGCGTAGGGCGCCACCTCCACCTGCGTCTCGCGCCCGAGGATCCGGATGCGGCCGATCTCCGCGCGGGACACGTCACCCCGCTTGCAGAGGAAGGGCAGCAGCCAGCGCGGGTCCGCCTGGCCGTCGCGGCCGACGCTGAGGCGGAACCACACGCCCTCGGAAGGAGGCGGCGGGCCGCCGTCGCGCGGGCCGTCCGCCATGGGGCGGCGGGCGCGGTCGGCGCTGACGGGGGCGAGTTCCTCCGGTGCCGGCAGCGGCGCGCGCATGAGCTTCACCAGGGCGGTCGCCAGGGCCAGCGGGTCGGCGGCGGCGGGCTTGTCCGGGGCCGCTTCCGTCGCGGGGCGGCTCCAGGCGGCCTCGTCGTTGCTCGGGGCGGGGGCGCCGGTGAGGGCCGCGACCGGCAGGCCGGCGCCGACGAGGGTGCGGGCGATCGCCAGATCCTCCTCGGCGGGCTCCTCGGTCAGCAGCTCGCGCGCGCGGGCGGCGATGCGCTCCGCATCCTTCGCGCGCACGGCCTCGGCCGAGGGCGCGGGGCCCCAGGTGGCCTCGACGCGCGCGGCGGAGAGAAGCCGCTCCGCGATCCGGCGACGGGAGGGCGATACGATCAGCAGGCTCGTGCCCTTGCGCCCCGCGCGGCCGGTGCGGCCGGAGCGGTGCAGCAGCGTGTCGGGGTCGCGCGGGAGTTCCGCGTGAATGACGAGGTCCAGCTCCGGCAGGTCGATGCCGCGGGCGGCGACGTCGGTGGCCACGCAGATCCGCACATGGCCGTCCCGCAGGCTCTGCAGCGCGCGGGTGCGCTCGGCCTGGGAAAGCTCGCCAGAAAGGGCCACCGCCGCGAAGCCGCGCTCGGAGAGGTTGCCGTGCAGGCGGGCGACGGCCGCGCGGGTGGCGCAGAAGACCATCGAGATCGGCGCGTCCTCGAGGCGCAGCGCGTTCACCACGGCGCGCTCCACGTCGCTCGGCGCGACGAGGGCGGCGCGGTAGGTGATGTCACCGTGCGGCTCGTCGCCCGAGGTCGCCTCGATCCGCAGCGCGTCGCGCTGGAACTGCTTCGCCATCTGCGCGATCGGCCGCGGCACGGTGGCGGAGAAGAGCAGGGTGCGGCGCGTCTCGGGCAGGGCGCCGAGAATCGCCTCCAGCTCCTCGCGGAAGCCGAGGTCGAGCATCTCGTCGGCCTCGTCGAGCACGACAACGCGGACGGCGTCGGTCTTGAGGTTGCCGCGGTCGATGTGGTCGCGCACGCGGCCGGGGGTGCCCACCGCGATGTGCACGCCGGCCGAGAGGGCGCGGCGCTCGGCCACCGGGTCCATGCCGCCGACACAGGAGGCGATGCGGCCGCCGGAGGGGCCGTAGAGCCAGGTCAGCTCAGTCTTCACCTGCAGCGCCAGCTCGCGCGTCGGCGCGACGATCAGGGCCAGCGGGTGGCCGGGGGCGGGCAGGCGCGGGGCCTCGCCGAGCAGGTCGGTGGCCATGGCGAGGCCGTAGGCGACGGTCTTGCCCGAGCCGGTGCGGGCGGAAACCAGCAGGTCGCGCGCGCCGGTGCCCTCGGCCAGCACGGCGGCCTGGACGGGGGTGGGGGTGGCGTAGCCGCGGGCGGACAGGGCGTCGCGCAGGGGCTGAGGCAGGGAATCGAAAGACATCTCAGGCGTCCATGAAGAAGGGCGCCTGATCGCGGCTCCGGCGTGCGTCAGGGCACGTCGTGGCGCGGGGGGGCGGCGCGTTCGGGGGGCCGGGCGCGGCTGAAGCGGCACCGGAGGCACGGATATCGGCGTTCGGCCGGTCTGCCACAACCGGTAGCTGCGCATTCCAGCCCTGCGGCGGGGCGGAGTGCCCTACGGGGCCGCGGCGAGGGCGCGCGCCTCCTCCAGCCGCTCGCCCAGCGGGATCGAGCGGCGGCCGCGCAGCAGGGCGCGCAGGCGGCCGAGGGTGACGCGCCGGTTGGCCCAGAGGAAGGCGCTGCTCAGCAGCCCGATGCCGGGGGTGCGGCGGAAGGGCTCGCCGGTGTCGATGTCGTAGGGGTGGCAGTAGGTCCAGGCGAGCGGCCCCTCTATCCGCCCCGCCATGGCGCGCAGGTCCCAGGCGGGCAAGTAGCGGAGATACATGCCGCCGAGGAAGGGAAGGCGGGCCGGGCCGAGGCGGGCGAGGGGCACCGGGAGTTCGAGCAATTCCGCGCCGTCGCCGAGCGGCCAGGCGAAGGGGTGGCGGGGCGCGAGGGGATGCCCGTGGCCGAAGCCGCGCGCCGGCAGCACGGAGGAGGAGTAGGCGTGCCCGGCCCCGGCGATCACCCGCGCCGCCCATTCGGTGCGGTCCGTGAGGGAGAAGAAGGGCGCGCGGAAGCCCGCGACCGCCTGGCCGGAGAGGTCCTGCAGCGTCGCGCGGGCGCGCCTGGCCTCGGCCAGCAGCCCAGCGGGGCCGAGCGCCTCGAGCGGCCGGTGCGTCTGGTTGTGCGAGGCGACCTCGTGGCCGCGGGCGGCGATGTCGCGCACCAGCCATGGTTCGGCATCCGCCACCTCGCCAAGGATGAAGAAGGTGCCGCGCGCGCCGGTCTCGTCCAGCAGGTCGAGCAGCGCCGCGGTCGCGGCCAGGTGGCGCCGACCGGTCGGGTCAGTCGGGCTGGGCTCCACATCCGCCGTGAAGGTAAGTCGTTGCGGAAGCGGCGCGAAAGGGCAGTGGGCGTGGCCCGCGTGCACCTTCCGTGTTGTAACGCACCTGCTCATGGGGCTTTCATAAAGCGCAACGGCATCTTCTGTGCTTAATCATGAGACAACATGGGGGCCAGGATGGAGGCGCCCAGGGTGGAGACGAAAGAGTGGCTTCGATCACGGCGATGACGGCCCTTGAGGCGGAGGTGGCGGAGCTGATCGTCAGCGCCCTGCAACTGGAAGTGGCGCCGGCGGAGATCGATCCCGAAGCGCCGCTCTTTGGGGAGGGGCTGGGGCTGGACAGCATCGACGCGCTGGAGATGGCGCTCGCCGTCTCGCGCAAATACGGCTTCCAGCTCCGCTCGGACGACGAGCGCAACGGGCGGATCTTCGCCTCGCTCCGCAGCCTTTCCGCGCATATCGAGAAGAACCGGGTGGGCTGAGATGCCGCCTCGTCGAAGGGGCGCGCGGCTGGCGGGGCGTCTCGGGACACGGCTCGCGCCCGCGGCCGTGCTCGGCGCGGCCTGGCTGGCCTTCGGTCAGGGCGCCGCGCACGCCGTGCTGTCGCTCCTGCCTGCCATGGCCTGCGCCGGCTTCGCCTGGGGTTTCGCGCGCACCCTGCGGCACGGGCGGGAGCCGCTGATCGCCCACTACATCCGCTTCGACGAGCGGCGCGACGGCGCGGAATGCGCTGTTTACGCCCGTCGCCTCACCGCGGTCTGGGCGGTGGCGCTCGCGCTCGCGGCCGTCGCGCAGCTCCCTCCCTTGGGGGGTGGCGGCCTCGCCTGGCACCTGCTGCCGCTCGCCGCCCTCCTCCTGCTGTTCCTGGGGGAGCACGTGGTGCGCAGCCTGTGCTTTCCGGCGGGCGGCATTGCCTGGCCCGACCAGACCTTCCGCGCCATCCTGCGGGCGGAGCGGGCGCGTCATGGATAATCCCCTCTTCCTCGACCGCGCGCCGGGCGAGGTGCTGGCGCGGCGCGGCGCGGAGGCCGTCACGGCCGCGCGCTTCCTCGCGGACGTGGCGGCGCTGGCCGCGCGGCTGCCGGACGGCGCTTGCGTCCTGAACCTCTGCGCCGACCGCTACCTCGCGCTCGTGGGCTTCGGGGCGGCGCTGGCGCGGGGTCAGGTCACGCTGCTCTCGGCCGACCGCTCGCCGCACCGGCAGCGGGCGCTGGCGGCTCGCTATCCCGGCACCTATGCGCTGACGGACGGGGCGGAGACAGTGATTCCCGCCGCTGTGGCCGGGGCCTGGGGAGAGGGGGCGGGCGCGAACTTCGCCATCCCCGCCGAGGCTGTGGCCGCCATCGGCTTCACCTCCGGCAGCACGGGGGAGCCGGCGGCGCATGCCAAGCCCTGGGGGGCGCTCGTCGCGGGGGCGCGGGCGGCGGCGCGGCGCTTCGGGCTGGACGATCCCGCCGACCCCGCGACGGTCATCGGCACCGTGCCGGCGGCGCATATGTACGGCTTCGAGACGACGATGATGCTGCCGCTGCGCGCGCCGGTGGCCATCCATTCCGGCCCGCATTTCTACCCCATTGAGGTCGCGGAGGCAGTGGCCGCCGCGCCCGGGAGGCGCGTGCTGGTGACGACGCCGCTGCAGCTTCGCGCCCTCGTCGCGGGGGGTGTGTCCGGCGTTTCGG
The DNA here is from genome assembly GCF_000711725.1 of Roseomonas aerilata DSM 19363. GTDB lineage: Bacteria > Pseudomonadota > Alphaproteobacteria > Acetobacterales > Acetobacteraceae > Roseomonas > Roseomonas aerilata. The sequence continues at coordinate 10,701 of NZ_JONP01000008.1, forward strand.
CGGTGATCTCCGCCACGGCCCCGCTCGCCCCTTCCCTCGCCGCGGCGGCCGAGGCGTCGCTCGGCGGCGGCGCGATCCCGGTGCTGGAAATCTACGGCGCGACGGAAATGGGCTCCATCGCCAGCCGCCGCACGGTGGAGGGCGATGCCTGGACCCTCTACGACGGTGTCTCCCTGCGGGCGGAGGGGGAGGAAGTCGTCAGCGCCCTCGTGCCCGGCCTTCCCGCGCCGGTGCCGCTCTCGGACCTCGTGGAGCTCGCCCCCGACGGCCGCTTCCGCCTGCTGGGGCGGCGGGGGGATATCGTGAAGCGCGGTGGAAGGCGGGCCTCGCTGGCCGGGCTGAACCGCGTGCTGAGCGAGATCGAGGGGGTGGAGGACGGCGTCTTCCTCGCGCCCGACGACCTCGACGCCAACCCGGCCGCCCGCCTCGCCGCTTATGTCGTGGCGCCGACCCTCACCCCCGCCGGGATCCTCCTCGCCCTGCGCGGGCGGGTGGAGGACGTCTTCCTGCCCCGCCTGGTGGTGATGGTGGAGCGCCTGCCGCGGGATGCCGTGGGCAAGATCACGCAGCGGAGCCTCGATTCGCTGCGCGAGCGCCTGCCGCAGGCCTCAGGGAGCGGGGCGTGAGCGAGGGCCTCGCCTTCCGTTTCTCGGTACCGGGGGAGCACCCCTGCCTGCCCGGGCACTTCCCCGGCCGCCCCGTGGTGCCGGGCGTCGTGCTGCTCGACCGCGTGATGGCGGCGGCGGGGCTTGGCGGCGCGGTGCGGCTGCCCTCGGCGAAGTTCCTGCGGCCCGTGCTGCCGGGGGAGGAGGTGCTGGTCGAGCTGCGCCCGCTGGAGGGCGGCCGTCTTGCCTTCACCGGGCATGTGGGCGGGGAACTCGCCTTCCGCGGTGAGGTCGCGCCGCCATGAGCTGGACGCGCGAGCGCGAGCGGGGCGGTGCGGCGCTGCGGCTGATGGCCTGGATCGCGCGGCGCATGGGCTGGCGCTTCTCCTACGCGCTGCTCCTCCCGGTAACGGCCTGGTTCATGCTCTCCGCCCCCGCACACCAGCGGGAGGCGGTGCGGCGCTTCCAGCGGCGGGCCCTGGGGCGCGAGCCCGGCTGGCCCGACCTCTGGCGCCCCTATTTCGCCTTCGCCGCGACGATGCTGGACCGGGTCTATCTCCTCCAGGGCCGCACGGCGGGCTTCAGGATCACGGTCACGGGGCTGGAGGCGTTGGACGCGCATATCGCGGCCGGGCGCGGCTGCGTGCTGCTCGGCGCGCATCTCGGCTCCTTCGAAGCGATGCGCGCCCTGGCCGACCGCGGCTGCCCGGTGGAGGTGATGGCCTTTATGTACGAGGCCAACGCGCGCCTCGCCAACGCCGTCTTCAGCGCCCTCTCGCCCGAGAAGGCGGAGCGGGTGGTGGCCCTCGGCCGTCCCGATTCGATGTTGCGCGCGAAGGAGTGCCTTGATCGCGGGGGGCTGGTGGGCATCCTGGCCGACCGCCGCCCTGCGGTGGGGGAGGACCGGGTGGTGCCGGTGCCCTTCCTCGGCGCCACGGCGCCGCTGCCGGCGGGGCCGCATATCCTCGCGGCCGTGCTCGGAGCGCCCGTGATGCTCGCCTTCGGCATCTGGCGCGGCCCACGGCGCTACGAGATCCGCTTCGAGGAATTTGCCGAACGGGTGGTGCTGCGGCGCTCGGCGCGCGAGGCGGACCTGCGGGACTCGGTGCTGCGCTACGCCGCCCGGCTGGAGGAGGTGGCGCGGGAGCACCCGGCGAACTGGTTCAACTTCTACGACTTCTGGGAGGAGATGGGCGCGGCCGCCACCGCCGCTGAGGCCGTGCCGCAATCGGCGCCCGCTGCCGCGCGGCGTGCGGTGCTGGCCCTGCCCCTGATGGCCTCTCCCGCCGCCGCGCAGCAGGGGGGCGGGCTGGAGGCGGTGATGGCCGCGCTGGCCGCCGTGCGGCGCACCGAGGCGGATTTCGTCGAGACGAAGGAAATCGCGGGCCTGGCCGATACGCTGCCGAGCAGTGGCACGCTGCTGTGGCAATCGCCCTCCACCCTCGAGAAGCGTGTCACCGATCCCTTCCAGGAGCGGGTGGTCGTGAGTGGGGACCGGCTGGTCTACGAGCGCCCGTCGCGCGGGGAGCGGCAGGAGGTGAACCTCGACCAGGCGCCGGAAGTGCGGGCGCTGGTGGAGGCGATCCGCTCCACCCTCGCCGGCGACCTGGCGACGCTGCGCCGCTTCTATGAGGTTTCCTTCGAGGGGGCGCTGCCGGCCTGGACGATCGTGCTGCACCCTCTCTCGGTCCGGGTGCGGGCGGTGGTGCAGCGGGTGGAGATCCGCGGCGTGGAGGGCGGCATCCGCTGGTTCCAGACGGTGGGGAACGAGTCCTCGGTCATGCGGGTCACGCCGCGCTCGTGACCGGTCCCTCCACGGGTGCCATGCGCGGCCGGGCCGCCCTGCGCCCGGCCCTCGCGCTGCTGCTCCTCGCCCTGCTCGGCGCTCTCCTGTTCCGGCTGATCGAGATCCGCACGGACATGGCGGATTTCCTCCCCCCCGCTGCGACGCCCGAGGCCGCCTTCCTGCTGGGCGAGCTGCGCGACGGCGCGGCGACGACGCTGCTGCTGGTGGGGCTGGAGGGTGCTGGCGCGCCCGGGGGCGCCGAGGTGCCGGAGCTCGCGCGCGTCTCGAAGGCGATGGGCGCCGCGCTGCGCGACGGTGGGCTCTTCGCCTTTGTCGGCAACGGCACGGGCGACCTGACGGAGGGGGAACAGGCGCTGCTCTTCCGCTACCGCTACCTTCTCTCCCCCGCTCAGGGGATCTTCGAGGTGCCGGCGCTGCGGCAGGGGCTGGAGGCGCTGCTGGATGGGCTGCGCTCCTCCCTCTCGGGCGTGCTCTCGCGCCTCGGCTTCGCTGACCCCACGGGGGTTTTCCTGGAGATGCTGCGTGGCTGGCTCGGCGGCAGCACCGTGACGATGAAGGAGGGCGCCTGGTTCGCGGGTGGCGAGGGGCTGCCGCGCGCGCTGCTGGTGGCGCGCAGCCGGGCCGCGGGGACGGACATGGAGGGGCAGCGGGAGGCTTCCGAGGCCGTGCGCGCCGCCTTTGCCGGCGCCGGGCCGAAAGGGGTGCGGCTGCTGCTCTCCGGGCCCGGCGTCTTTGCCGCCAGCGCGGCCGCGGCGGTGAAAGCGGATGTGGAGCGGGTCTCGATCCTCTCGGGCGCGCTGCTGCTGGGCTTCCTCGTCTGGCGCTACCGCTCGGGCGCGATGCTGCTGGCGGCGGGGGTGCCGCTGCTGGCAGGCAGCCTCGCGGGGGCGGTGGCCGTCGCGCTCGTCTTCGGGCGGGTGCAGGGGGCGGCGCTTGGCTTCGGCGTGACGATGCTGGGTGTTGCCGTGGATTATCCCATCCTGCTGCTGACGGCCCGCCGGCCGGAGGAGGCGCTGGGGGCGGCCGCGCGGCGGATCTGGCCGACGCTGCGGCTGGCCGCCGGGGCGGCGGCGCTGGGGCTGGTGGCGATGATGGCCTCGGGCTTTCCCGGCCTGGCGCAGCTTGGGCTTTTCGGGGCGGCGGGGCTGCTGGTGGGGGTGGCGGTCACGCGCTGGGGCCTGCCGCGGCTGCTGCAATCCGAGGCGGTCGTGGCGCGTCCCCTCCCGGCGCCGGTGCTGCGGGCCCTCGGCGGGCTGCGCGGCCAGCGTGCCCTGGCGGGAGGCGTGGTGGCGCTCTCGGTAGCTTGGCTGGCGGTCGCGGGCCTTCCGCGCTGGGAGGACGACATTGCCCGGCTGAGCCCGGTGCCGGAGGCGGAGCGGAACCTCGACGGGGAACTCCGCACCCAGCTCGGCGCCCCCGACGTACGGCACCTCGTGGCGCTGCGCGGGCGGAGCGAGGAGGCGGTGCTCCGTGCCTCCGAGCGGGTGGGCGACGCCCTGGCGCCCCTGCTGGCCGATGGAAGGTTGGGCGGGCTGGACCTGCCGAGCCGCTACCTGCCGAGCCGCGCCGCGCAGGAAGTGCGCCAGGCGGCGATGCCGACGCCGGAGGTCCTCTCGGCGCGGCTGGCCGAGGCCATGGCGGGGCTTCCCTTCCGCCCCGAGGCCTTCGCTCCGTTTCTGGCAGCGGTGGAGGACAGCCGGACATTGCCGTTGCTGGACCTCGGAGCCCTGGCGGCGGCCCCGCTGATCTCGGCCCGTCTCTCGCCGATGCTGTCGCGCCGGGGGGAGGGGTGGCAGGGCCTCGGGCTGCTCTCGGGTGTGGCCGATGCGGGCGCAGTGCGGGCGGCGGTGGCGGGCCTCCGCGACCCCGGGATCCTCTTCGTGGACGTGAAGGGGGAGACGGAAGGAATGATCGCCGCCACCACGCGCGGCGCCCTCCTCTGGTGCGGGGTGGGCGCCCTGGCCGTGCTGGCGCTGCTCGCGGCGGGGCTGCGCGGCCCCCTGCCCGCCCTGCTGCGGGCGGCGCCGATCGCGGGCGCGGTGCTGGTGGTGCTGGCGGTCCTCTCGGCGACGGGGGAGCGGCTGACGCCCTTCCACCTTGCGGCCCTGCTGCTGATGGCCGGCGTCGGGCTGGACTACGCCCTCTTTCTCGGCCGGGCGGAGCCCGATCCGACGGAGGCCGCGCGCACCCTGGCCGCCGTGCTCACCTGCACGGTGACGACGCTGCTGACCTTCGGGATGCTGGCGCTCTGCGCCACGCCGGTGCTGCACGGGATCGGTCTGACGGTCTCGGTGGGGGTGGCGGCGGCCTTCCTGCTCGCGCTCGGGCTGGCGCCGCGCGCAGGGCGATCCATTCCGTGAAACGCTCTTGCGGCCGTGCCCGCGGGATGGAATTCAACCCCTTCCCCGCTGCACAGCGGGCTTGCCCGATGCGATAGAGCCTTCAGATGTCATCCATGCTTCCCCCTCTCGCCCTTGCCGCCCGCAGTACCGTCAGTGCCATGGGCACCGGCCTGGCGGCGACGCGCGAGGCGCTGCACGCCCGGCGCGGGGGACTCGCGCCCTGCGACCTGCCGGGCATGCCGGAGGGGATCTGGACCGGGCGCGTGCCGGGGCTGGAGGAGGTCGTGCTGCCGGAAGCGCTGGCCCGCTATGCCTGCCGCAACAACCGGCTGGCGGAGCTGGCGCTGGGGACGGACGGCTTCGCCGAGGCGGTGGCGGCGGCGGCTGACCGCTACGGCGCGCATCGCGTGGCCGTGGTGCTCGGCACCAGCACCGCGGGCATCGCCGAGACCGAGGCCGCCTATGCCCGGCGCGGCGAGGACGGCGCGCTGCCGGCGGAATTCGACTTCACCCACACCCACGATCTGCACGCGCTGCCGCGCTACGTGCGCGCGCGCCTCGGCCTCTCGGGCCCGGCGGTCTCGATCTCCACCGCCTGCACCTCGGGCGCGCGGAGCTTTCTGGAGGCGCAGGTGATGATCGCCGCCGGCCTCTGCGACGCGGCGGTGGTGGGGGGCGTGGACACGCTCTGCCGCATGACGCTGCACGGCTTCCGGGCGCTGGAGCTGCTCTCGCGCGGCGCCTGCCGCCCTTGCGCCGCGGACCGGGACGGGATCTCGATCGGCGAGGCCGCGGGGCTCGTGCTGCTGGTGCGGGCCGGGGACGCCGCGCCCGGCAGCTTGGCGCTCCTCGGCGCCGGGGCGAGCGCGGACGGGCACCACATGTCCTCCCCCCATCCGGAGGGGCTGGGCGCCGTCGCCGCCATGCGCGCCGCCCTCGACGCCGCGGGGGACGGGCCGATCGACTACATCAACATGCACGGCACCGGCACGAGGGCGAACGACGCGATGGAGGGCAACGCCATCCGCGCGCTCTTCGCGGACCGCGTGCCCTGCTCCTCCACCAAGGGATGGTCGGGGCACACGCTCGGGGCCTCGGGCGCGTTGGAGGCGGTGATCGCCTCGATCTGCGTGGAGGACGGGCTAGTGCCGGGATGCCTCGGCGTCGAGACGCCCGACCCGGAGTTCGGCGTGGACCTGGCGGTCGGAAACCGCGCCGCGCCGGTGCAGCGGGTGCTGAGTAATTCCTTCGGCTTCGGCGGCAGCAACCTCGCGCTGGTGATCGGCCGGGCGTGACCGTCGAGCACGAGGTTCCCCGCCGCCCGATGAGGTGCGGCATCGCCGGCATTGGCCTGCTGGGTCCCGGCCTGCCCGGCTGGCAGGCGAGCCGCGCGGTACTTGCGGGCGGGGTGCCCTGGGAACCCGCGCCCGTCGCCCTGCCGCCGCCCGCCGCCCTGCCGCCGACCGAGCGGCGGCGCACCAGCCCCTCCGTGCGGCTCGCCCTCGCCGCCGCGGGCGAGGCGGCCGAGGGCTCGGGGCTGCCGCCGGCGGAACTGGAGACGGTCTTCGCCTCCTCCAACGGCGATGGCGCGGTCGTCGGCTCGATCCTCGAGGCGCTGACAGTGCCGGACGGGGCAATCTCGCCGACGCAGTTCCACAACTCCGTGCACAACGCGGCCGCGGGATACTGGGGCATCGCCATGGGCTCTACCCGCGCCTCGGTGAGCCTCGGCGGGCATGACGACAGCTTCGCGACGGGGCTGGTACAGGCGGTGGCCTCCGTGGTGGCGAGGAGCGTGCCGGTGCTGTTCTGCGCCTATGACGCGCCGCTCGCGCCGCCGCTCGACGCCAAGCGCCCCACCGACGCGCCCTTCGCCGTGGCGCTGGTGCTGGTGCCGGAGGGTGGCGTGCCGCTCTCGGTCGAGTTGGCGCCGGATGCGGAGGTGACGCCCGCCGGTGAGATGGAGGCGCTGGCGCGGGGCAATCCCGCCGCGCGCTCCCTGCCGCTGCTGCGCGCGCTCGCGGCGGGCCGCGCCGCGCGGGTCGCGCTGCCGCTCGCCGATGGCGGCGCGGTGGTGCTTGAGGTCGGCGCGTGACGCCGCAGGTGCCGCATGCCGGCGCGATGCGGCTGCTGGATCGCGTGCTGTCGCACGACGCCGATTCGATTCTCTGCGCCGCCGTCTCGCACCGTGACCCCGCGAACCCGCTGCGGCGGGACGGGATGCTGCCCGCCGTTTGCGGCGTGGAGTACGCCTTGCAGGCCATGGCCGCGCACGGGGCGCTGACGGGCGACGGCACGGCGCAGGCGGCCGGCTATCTCGCCAGCCTGCGCGGCGTCTCGCTCCGCGTCGCGCGGCTGGACAGCATCGCGGCGGATCTGCGCGTGGAGGCGCGTGCCCTCTCCCGCGCCGCGCGCGGCTTCGTCTACGCCTTCGAGGTATCGGCCGGGGGCGAGGCGCTGCTCTCGGGCCAGGCGGCCATCATCATCCCGGAGGCCGCATGATCCGCGCGCTTGTCAGCGGCGGCGCGAGCCCGATCGGCGCCGCCATCTCGCGCGCGCTGGCGCGGGACGAGCACCACGTCATCGTCCACGGCAGCGGCAATCCCGACCGCGCGCGCGCCGTCGCGGCGGAGATCGCCTCGGCCGGCGGCAGCGCGGAGGCCGTGGCCTTCGACCTGACGGACGCCGCCGCCTGCGAGGCCGCTCTCGCGCGGCTGCTGGAGGGCGGCGCCATCCAGGCCGTCGTGCACAACGCCGGCACGCATGACGACGCGCCGATGGCCGGCATGTCCGCGCGCCAGTGGCATTCCGTGGTGGACGTGTCGCTGAACGGCTTCTTCCACCTCGTGCAGCCGTTGCTGCTTCCCATGATCGGCACGCGCCGCGGGCGGATTGTCGCCATCTCCTCCGTCTCGGGCGTCATGGGCAATCGCGGCCAGGCGAACTACGCGGCGGCGAAGGCCGGGCTGCACGGCGCGGTGAAATCCCTCTCGATGGAGTGTGCGCCGCGCGGCGTCACGGTCAACGCCGTCGCTCCCGGGCTGATCGAGAGCCCCGCGGCAGAAGCGTTCACCAAGGAACAGATCCGCGCGATGGTGCCCGCCCGCCGGGCCGGCCGCCCGGAGGAGGTGGCGGAGCTGGTGGCCTTCCTCGCCTCCGACCGCGCGGCCTACATCACCGGGCAGGTCATCTCGATCAACGGGGGAATGGCGTGACCATCGAGACGCTTTCGACGCGCATCACCTACGAAAACCCCTGGACCCGCGTGCGCGAGGACATCATCCGCCGTGCCGACGGCAGCCAGGGCCTCTACGGCGTCGTCGAGCGCTCCGATTTCGTGGTGGTGGTGCCCGTGCAGGACGGCCGCGTGACGCTCGTTGAGCAGTACCGCTACCCCGTGCGCGAGCGCCTTTGGGAATTCGTCATGGGCATGTGGGAAACCCGCCCGGGCATCGACCCCGCCGCGATCGCGGCCGGCGAGTTGCGCGAGGAGACCGGCCTCATCGCCGGCCGCATGACCTATGCCGGAGAGATGTTCCAGGGCGCCGGCTACTGCAACCAGCGCGGCCACGTCTTCCTGGCAACCGAGCTGACCCGCGGCGAAACCTCGCGCGAGGCAACCGAGCAGGACCTCATCTGCCGGGATTTCTCGATGGCGGAACTCGAAGCCATGCTGCGCGACGGGGTGATCCGCGACGCGATGAGCATGGCCGCTTTCGGGCTGCTGCGGCTCAAGGGGCTGGTATAAATCGTGTCCTCTGGCGGGACCGAAGAGGGCTCTGCCCTCTCCGGACCTCACCCGCCAGGAGCCTGAGGCTTCTGGACCTGCATCTGGCTGTCGCGGATGCGGTGATCGGGGCCGGTTCTTCTTGTGCCCTTCCTGCGCGTGCAGTCGCCTCGGGTCAGTGACCCGAGGCGCACCGGCCGTTGAGTAACTCCAACTCGAAGAAGATGATGATGGTGAGGGGCCCGGGGAGAGGAAGAATTCCTTCTTCCTCTCCCCGGAGTCACCCGCACCGCCCGTCGAAACCTGGCCGCTATTCCGTCCCGAGCAGGCCTTCGATCACCCCGCGCAGGAGCGAAACACCCTCGGACAGCCGCTCGAGGGCGAGGGGTCGTCCGCGCGCGTCGCCGGTGGTCGCGAGGCTGGCGCGGTCCTGGGTCAGTTCGCGGGCCGAGAGGCGACCGTCGCCGTCGTAGTCGAGGCTTTCCAGGGCAACTTTCGCGGCGGCCAGGCCGCCGAGGGTGCCGGCGCCGCCCGCGAGGCCCGCGAGTTCCGGCGTGGCCTCGGACTGGATGGAGATCAGCCAAGCCGCGCCGCGGAAGAGGCGGGCGAGTTCCGCCGTGCCGAGGAGGTTGTCGCCGGAGACATCGCCGACGCGGATGATGGCGGCCGCACAGTCCGGCACGCTGCCAACTCCGGGGCCAACCCCGGGGCCAACCCCGGGACCGGTGTCGGGCCCGCAGGCGGCTTCCAGCACCTCGATGGCCCCGAGGAAGGCGACGCCCTCTCCCTGGGCGGCGAAGGGGAGAGGGGTGGCGGGGCAGCGGCGCCAGGTGGTGACAGGCGCATCCCCGGGCAGGCGGTCGTCGCGAGTCTTGTTGGTGGGCTCGGCGGTTTCCAGCGCCGGCCCGGCGGCGCGGAGAAGGAGGCGCGGGGCCTCGGCGCCGCGGCCGGTGCCGATGGTCCAGCCGGATGCCGTGCGCGTCTCGGTGAAGCGGAGGAGGCGGGCGGGGCCGTCGGACGGCACGCGCGCGGCGCCGCGGGCGGAGAGGACGAGCATGGTGGCCGGCGAGGTGCAGTCGCCCGCGAACCAGGCGCCGCGCAGGGCCTCCGGCACCGGGGTGAGGGGCTGCGTCCCCTGCGCCCGGGCCACGAGGGGCAGGAGGAGGGCGAGGACGAGGACGAGGAGAGGGCGGATCATGGCAAGGGCACCTCGATGCCGGCGCAGAGGTCCACGGGCTCGCGCGTCGCCTCGCGGCCGTCGCGCAGCACGGCGGTCAGGCGGGCCGCGCAGCCGGCGCCCTCGGGTGGGGCGACGTCAAGCGTCTCGTTGCGGCCGAGCACGGTGGCGCCAAGGCGGTCCGGCCCGCGCGGGGCGCCGGGCGCGTCGATGTAGAGTTCCACGATCGGCAGCGCCGCGGTGTTGCGCAGGCGGATGCTGCCGGGGCGGGGACCTTCGTCCTCCTCGCCCTCGTCGATGCGCGCGGCGGTGGTCCAGCCCGGGCGGACGACGATCGTGGCGGTCTGGCAGATGTTCACCTCCCGCCGCTCCTCCGCGCCGCCGGTCGGGAAGACGACGCGGAGATCGACCACGCAGTCCACGGGCAGGGTGAGGAGCTGGCGCTCGCCCCGGGCGAGGCCACCGGGTAGGCGCTCCGGCCCCCAGTCGCCCTCGGTGGAGGAGGAGACGTAGACCTCGTCGATGCGGGCGAGGTGGCGGTTGACGAAGGTGACGCCCCGCTCGGGCGGACGGGGGATGCCGCTGCCATCGAAGGTGACGTCTGCCTGGCGGCAGAGATCGACGTCGCGCCGTGCCTCGGCCGAGCCGTCGGCATAGGTGGCGCGGAGATCGGCCGTGCAACCGGGCAGGCGGAGGCGCAGGCGGAAGGTGCTGCCGTCGGGCGCGGATTCGCTGCCCATCCGGTTCACGCCCCAGCCATCCTCCGCGTTCAGCGCGGGGGAGCGGCCGCCGGGGACGACGTGCAGGCCGGCGAGCACGCGGCCGGAGCGGTTCGCGACCGTCATCTCCCGCCAGGTGAGGGAGGGATCGGCGAGGGTCACGCGCGCGTTGCGGCAGACATCGGTGCGCGGGCGCGCGACCTCGGTGCCGTCGGCCAGCACCGCGGTGATGTCGAAGACGCAGTCGCGCCGGCGGCCGAGGCGGAGGCGGTAGGGGCGGCCGGCGGGCACGATCTCGGCGCCCAGCCGGTCGGGACCGCGGGGAGCGCCGGCGGGGGCCGCGTAGAGCTCGTGGAGGTCGAGGTCGGTGTCGTTGTTGACCACCACCTCCCGCGAGGGGGCGGAGGGGTCGCCGAGGACGACGCGCGGGCTGCGGCAGAGGTCCACGCGGCGCTCGTCGGCCGTTTCATCGGCCAGGATCGCGCGCAGCGACCAGGCGCAGGCCTGGTTGCGCCCGAGGCGGAGGCGAAGGCTGCTGCCGGGCGGCAGGGTATCGGCGCCCAGGCGGTCCGGGCCCGGGTCCGTCTCCGTGGCGGGGGCTAGGTAGAGCTCGCGCACCGCCATGCCGGTCTCGTTGGCGATCACCGCCTCGCGCTCGGCGCTCGCCCGGCCGGGCGACTGCGCGGGGGCCGGCAACGCGCCGAGGAGGAGGGCGAGGAGCCCTGCCGCCAACCCGAGTCCAGCCCTGGACCCCGGCGATGAGCCGGGCAGGAACCCACGCATGAGAGACTTCCGGTCCGTCCCAAGCCGGCCCGCCCGGCGTGGTGCGGTGCAGGATCGTCGCATGAAAGCCACGGCGCAATTGCCGAAAAGACACAGTCGCCTCGCCGTCTCGCGGCTGCCTCTCCGGGTTCGTTCAAGCCGGCGCGATCATCCCGGGCTTTGATGCCGGGGGCGAATTCATCTCCGGACGGAGCCGGCCTAAGGTGGGCGCGACCTGACCTCCGGGAGGAACGCACGCATGAACAGCCACCTTGTCCGCCGTCGCCAGTTGCTGGCGGGGGCCGCGGCGCTGCCCCTCGCGGCCGCACCCTTCGCGCATCAGGCAGGGGCGCAGGGAACGCAGCGCTACGCGGCGCTGAGCATGTTCATCCCCGCCGCGCCCGGCGGCGGGTGGGACGGGCTGGGCCGCGCGATCGAGCAGGTGGCACGCCCGGCGGGGCTGGTGGGCTCCATCCAGTTCGAGAACGTGGGTGGTGCCGGCGGCGCGGTGGGCCTGCCGCGCTTCGTGGCCCAGCGCCGCGGCCGGCCGGAGGCGCTGATGGTGGCCGGCGCCGTGATGGTCGGCGCGACGCTGACCAACAAGAGCCCGGTGACGATCAAGGACGTGACGCCGGTCGCGCGGCTGACCGACGAGAGCTCCGCGATCGTGGTGCCGGCGAACTCCGACATCCAGGACGTCAAGGGCCTGATGGACGCGCTGAAGGCCGGCCCCGGCGCGGTTTCCGTCGGCGGCGGCTCGGCGGGCGGCATCGACCACATCCTGCTCGGGCTGCTCATCAAGTCCGTCGGCCGCAACGCGCGGGAGGCCTCCTACGTCGCCTTCGCGGGCGGCGGGCCGGCCCAGGCGGCGATCCTCGGCGGGCAGGTGAAGGCCGGCATCTCCGGCTATTCGGAGTTCGCCGAGCAGATCAAGTCCGGCCGGATGCGCGCGCTGGCGACGAGCGGGGAGACGCGGATCGACCCCAACGTGCCGACCCTGAAGGAGAGCGGGATCGACATCGTCGTCGGCAACTGGCGCGGCCTCTTTGCGCCGCCCGGTATCAATGCCGAGGCGCGGGCGAACCACGCGCGCTTCGCGGCCGAGCTGCACGCGCTGCCCGCCTGGAAGGAGCTGCTGCAAACCCGCGGCTGGGAGGACGCCTACATGGAGGGGCCGGCCTTCGAGGAGTTCCTGCGCAGGGACAGCGAGGCGACGCTCACGGTGCTGAAGGAAATCGGGCTGGCCTGAGCGGCGGGCCGGGGGCAGACCCCCGGCTTCCACTCTCCCACGCCCCCGTGCCATTCAGGCGCCCCCCCTGAGGCCCGCAGTCCGGCGTGGCAGGGCCAGGAACGAACGCATGAACCAGCTATCCCACCGGGCAGGAACGGCAGCCGGGACGCCGCGGGCCGACCTCGTCGTCGGCCTTGGCGTCGTCGTGCTCGGCCTGCTCGTGCTCTACGCCGCCTGGGCGATCCCTGAATCCCCGCTCTACGCGCAGGTGGGGGCGAAGGCGGTCCCCTATCTCGTCGGCGTCATCCTGGTGGCGCTCGGCATCGGGCTTTCGGCCACCGCGGCCAAGGGCGGCTGGAGCCACGGGCTCGAGGAGGAGATGGCGGCACCGCCGACGAACTGGCGGGCGCTCGGCCTGCTGGGGGCGGGGCTCGTCGTGCAGCTCGCGCTCATCGACTGGCTCGGCTTCGTCATCGCGGCGACGATCCAGTACGTGCTCGTCTGCTCGGCCTTCGGCTCGAGGCGGCCGCTGCGGGACCTGCTGATCGGGATCCTGGTGACGCTCGGCGCCTATATCGCCTTCGCGAGGCTGCTCGGCGTGAACATCGGCGCGGGCGTGCTGGAGGGAATCATCTGATGGACTCCGTCGCCGGCCTCGCCATGGGGTTTGCCAACGCGCTGACGCCCATCAACCTCGGCTGGGCGCTGCTCGGCTGCTTCCTCGGCACCGCGATCGGCGTGCTGCCGGGCATCGGGCCGGCGCTGACCATCGCGCTGCTGCTGCCCGTCACCTTCAAGGTGGAGGCGACGGGCGCCTTCATCCTCTTCTGCGGCGTCTTCTACGGCGCGATGTACGGGGGATCGACGACCTCGATCCTGCTGAACACGCCCGGTGAATCCGGCTCGATCATCACCGCGCTGGAGGGCGCGAAGATGGCCCGCAACGGGCGGGCGGGGCCGGCGCTGGTCACGGCGGCGGTGGGCTCCTTCGTCGCCGGCACGGTCGGGACGCTCGGTATCTCCTTCATCGGCCCGATCGTGGTGGATCTGGCGCTGAAGCTGGGGCCGGCGGAGTACTTCTCCCTCATGCTGCTCTGCTTCGTCACCGTCTCCGCGGTGCTGGGCGGCTCGGCGCTGCGCGGGCTCACCTCGCTCGCCTTCGGGCTGATGCTGGGGCTGGTCGGCATCGATCTTCAAACGGGACAGCCGCGCCTCACCTTCGGCGTGCCGGAGCTGCTGGACGGGGTGAACGTGGTGCTCGTCGCCGTCGCGCTGTTCGCGGTGGGGGAGACGATGTACCTCGCCTGGCGCCATGTGGAGGGCGGGCAGGAGGTTCGCGAGATCGGCCGCCTGTGGATGAGCGCCACCGACTGGCGGCGCAGCATCGGCCCCTGGATCCGTGGCTCTCTTCTCGGCTTTCCCTTCGGCGTGCTGCCCGCCGGCGGCACCGAGATGCCGACGATGCTGAGCTATTACGCTGAGCGGAAGATGGTAAAGCCGGAGTTCCGCGACGAATTCGGCACCACCGGCGCGATCGAGGGCGTGGCGGGGCCGGAGGCGGCGAACAACGCCGCCGCCGCCGGCATCCTCGTGCCGATGCTGACGCTGGGCCTGCCGACATCGGCCACCGCCGCGATCATGCTCTCGGCCTTCCAGTCCTACGGCATCCAGCCGGGGCCGATGCTGTTCACGCAGCAGCCGGTGCTCGTCTGGACGCTCATCGCCTCGCTCTACATCGCGAACGTCATGCTCGTGGTGCTGAACCTGCCGCTGGTCGGGCTCTGGGCGCGCATCTTGAAGATCCCGACACCGCAGCTCTACGCGGGTATCCTCGTCTTCGCGACGATCGGCACCTACGGGATCAGCAACTCCGTGACGGATCTCGTGCTGCTCTACGGCATCGGCATCATTGCGATGTTCATGCGCCGCTTCGACTTTCCGACGGCGCCCGTGGTGATCGGCATGATCCTGGGGCCGATGGCGGAGCAGGCGCTGCGTCAGGCGCTGACGATCAGCCAGGGCGACTGGACGACCTTCCTGACACGCCCGATCTCGGCCACGATCCTCGCGCTGGCCGTTGTGGCGCTGGTGGGGCCGCGGCTCTGGGCATTCCGGCAGCGTCGGGCGGAGGGGTAGGCGCCGGTGGCCCTTGGAGAGGGCTCTGCCCTCTCCGGACCTCCGGGTGAGCGCGCAGCGTTCATCCGGCGCCCGCCAAGGGCCTGAGGCCCTTGGATCCTCTTCTGGTTTCCGCGGAACCTTCCTGTGAGCCACGTCGCCTCGGGTCAATGACCTGAGGCGCACCGGCCGCAGGGCATCGCAAACCCTCAGAAAAAGATGATGGCGAGGGGTTCGGGGAGAGGAAGAATTCCTTCTTCCTCTCCCCGAAGTCACCAGTACCGCACGGCAAGACCTGCCCTCAAATCTCCGCCGCCGACAGCGCCCGGTCGAGATAATAGGCTGCGCTGATCAGCGCGAGATGCGTGAAGGCCTGGGGGAAGTTTCCGAGGTGCTCGCCGGCCGGTCCCAGTTCTTCCGCGTAGAGGCCGAGGTGGTTCGCGTAGCCGAGCATCTTCTCGAAGAGGAAGCGCGCGCGCTTGAGGTCTCCGGCGCGCGCGAGGCACTCGACGTACCAGAAGGTGCACATGTTGAAGCTGCCTTCGATCCCGTCGAGGCCGTCCACCGCCTCGTCCTCGTAGCGGCGCACGAGGCTGTCCACGACGAGGCGTTCGCCGACGGCGCGCAGGGTGGAGATCCAGCGCGGGTCGGTCGGGCTGATGAAGCGGACCAGCGGCATCAGCAGGCAGGAGGCGTCGAGCGACGTGCCGCCCCGGCTCTGCATGAAAGCCCCCTGATCGGCGTTCCAGAAGTTCTCGTGGATGTCGGCGTGGATGGCGTCGCGCGCCTCGGCCCAGCGGAGCAGCGGCGCGGGGAGGGATCGCTTGCGCGCGAGGCGCAGCGCTCGGTCCAGCGCCACCCAGCACATCAGGCGGGAGTGCAGGAAGTGCTGCCGCCCGCCGCGCACCTCCCAGATGCCCTCGTCCGGCTGCTCCCAGTTCTCCGCCACCCAGTCCATGGAACGGGTGATGCCCTTCCAGGCGTCGTGCGAGATCTGCTCGCCGTATTTGTCGGAGAGGTAGGCGGCGTCCATCAGCTCGCCGTAGATATCGAGCTGGAGCTGGCCGGCGGCGCCGTTGCCGATGCGGACGGGGCGAGAATCAAGATAGCCCGAGAGGTGCGGCAGTTCCTGCTCGTCGAGCTGCCGGTGCCCGTCGAAGCCGTACATGAGGTCGAGGTGCCCATCGTGGCCGGAGCTCGCGCTGCGGATGCCGAGCCAGCGCATGAAGGCGTTCGCCTCCGCGACATGGCCCAGGCGCAGGAAGGCATAGACGGTGAAAGCCGCGTCGCGGATCCAGGTGTAGCGATAGTCCCAGTTCCTGACGCCTCCGATCGTCTCGGGCAGGCCGAAGGTGGGGGCCGCGATGATCGAGCCGTGCTCGCCCGAGGTCATCAGCTTCAGCACGAGGGCGGAGCGGTTCACCATATCCCGCCATCGCCCGCGATAGGTGGAGCGCGCGGTCCAGCCGCGCCAGTAGTCCGCGGTGGCCTTGAAGCACTCGGCCACCTCGCGCGGGTAGGCCGGGCGCGCGTTGCCGAGCGCCGCATCCTCCAGCACGAAGGCCGCCGATTCGCCGGCCTGCAGCTGGAAGGCGGCAGTACCGTCCGCGCCTTCCGCGAGAAGCGGCACCGTAGCGCGCAGCCGCAGCGCGGCCCCGTCCGGTCCCTCGAAAACGAGGCTTCCCCCCTCCTCGCGCAGGGTGGGCACCGCGCGGGCGTAGTCAAAGCGCGGGGCGCAGCGCAGGCGGAAGCCGATGGACTGGCGCACGGCCTTGGCGCGGCGCACCAGGCGCTGCGTGCCGCCGACCGCCATGTAGTCGGAGATCTCGGCCACGCCGTCATGCGAGAGGAAGCGCGTCAGCAGCACGTTGGTGTCGGGAAGGTAGAGCTGGCGGTGGCGCACGCCTTCGAGCACCGGCGCCAGCTCGAAGCGTCCGCCCTTCTCGTCGTCGAGGAGGGAGACGAAGACGCTCGGGCTGTCGAAATGGGGCCAGCAGAGGAAGTCCACCGTGCCGTCGAAGCCGACCAGGGCCGCCGTGCGGAGATCGCCGACGATGCCGTGGTTCTCGATCGGCTCCCCCATCAGCCGTTGCCGACGAAGCCGGGATAGAGCGACATCCCGCCATCGACGAAAAGGGTGACGCCGGTGACGTAGTCCGCCTCGTCCGAGGCCAGCCAGGTGGCCGCGCGGGCCACGTCCTCGGGCTCGCCGATGCGGCCATAGGGGATGAGGTGCAGCAGCTTCTCCAGCGCCTCGGGCGTGCCCCAGGCCTCCTTGTTGATGGGCGTGCGGATGGCGCCGGGCGCGATCGCGTTCACCCGCACGCGCTCGGGCGCCATCTCCTGGGCGAGGGTCTGCATCATCATCCGCACGCCGCCCTTGGCCGCCGCGTAGTTCACGTGCCCGGCCCAGGGGATCAGCTCGTGCACCGAACTCATGCAGACAATGGAGCCGCGCGCCCCGCCCTGCCGCTCGGGCCCCGCCCGGAAGGCGCGGATCGCCTCCCGGCAGCAGAGGAACTGGCCGGTGAGGTTGAGCGAGATAACGGCGTTCCAGTCGGCCAGGGTCATCTCCCCCACCGGCGCGTCCTTCTGGATGCCGGAATTAGCCACCAGCACGTCGAGGCCCCCGAACTCGGCGACGGTGCGGTCCACCAGCCCCGCCACGTCATCCTCCTTGGAGACGTCGGCCTTGAGGGCAACCGCCTTCCCGCCGGCCGCGCGGATCTCCTCCGCCAGCCCCTCCGCTGCCTCCCCGTGGGAGTGGTAGTTCACCGCCACGGCCGCCCCCGCGGCGGCCAGTCCCCGCGCCACCGCGAAGCCGATCCCGGAGGAGGCCCCGGTCACCAGCGCCCGGCGCCCGGCCAGGAGGGGACGCGCCGCTTGGGTCTCGGATGCGCCAGACGTCATGGATGGGTCCTCGTCTCGCCGGATCGGCAGAGCGCGGAACGTGTCATCTCCCGCGGAGTTGGTTGTCGCAATGCAACCCGATGTTCCCACGGCGACGATTTGGTGGCTTGAACAAGTGCCGAACGGGTTCTCTTGGAAAAGCCGCCGAATCATGGGCCTCACCCGAGTCGCGCGAACGAATCGCTGACGTGTGTTCTCAAGTGATAAGCCACTACCTGTAGTGGTCATCTCGTCTGTCAGCCACAAGCAGGTTCTCTCTCCGTGCCAGATCGACCCCCTGCGGCGCTCCGAGTCGCTCGACCCTCCCGGCGATGTCGGACCTGCCCCGCGCAACGGCGCGCTGGCATCGGGCGGCCGCCCGCGCTATCCGCCCGCCATGTCCACCCTCCCGATCCGCCGCGCCCTCCTCTCGGTCTCCGACAAGACCGGGCTCGTGGAATTCGCGCGCAGCCTGGCCGCGGGGGGAACGGAAATCCTCTCCACCGGCGGCACCGCCAAGGCCCTGCGCGAGGCGGGCCTTCCCGTGGTCGAGCTCTCCGACCACACGGGCTTCCCGGAGATCCTGGATGGACGGGTGAAGACCCTCGTCCCCGGCGTCCATGGCGGCCTGCTCTTCCGCCGCGACCTGCCCGAGCACGTGGCGCAGGTCGAGAAGCACGGCATCGCCCCGATCGACCTTGTTTGCGTGAACCTCTACCCCTTCGAAGCCACGGTGGCGCGCGGCGCCTCCTACGAGGACTGCGTCGAGAACATCGACATCGGCGGCCCCGCCATGATCCGCAGCGCCGCCAAGAACCACGCCCACGTGGCCGTGCTGACCGAGCCCGAGCAGCTGATCGAGGTGGCGAAGGAGATCGCGGAGACCGGCGGCACCTCGCTGGCCACCCGCAAGCGCCTGGCCGCCGCCGCCTATGCCCGCACCGCCGCCTATGACGGCGCCATCTCCCGCTGGTTCGCCGCCGAGCTGGAGGAGGAGTTCCCGCAGCGCCTCTCGGTGCCCGGCCTGCTGAAGCAGACGCTCCGCTACGGCGAGAACCCGCACCAGCGCGCCGCCTTCTACCTCGACGGCACCCACCGCCCGGGCATCGCGACAGCCGACCAAGTGCAGGGCAAGGAGCTGTCCTACAACAACCTCAACGACACCGACGCCGCCTTCGAGGCGGTGGCCGAGTTCGACCAGCCCGCGATCGTCATCGTCAAGCACGCCAACCCCTGCGGCGTGGCCACGGCCGAGCACCTGAACGCGGCTTGGGACGCCGCCCTGCGCTGCGACCCCGTCTCGGCCTTCGGCGGCATCGTCGCGGCCAACCGCCCGCTCGACGCCGAGGCCGCGCGGCGCATCACCTCCATCTTTACCGAGGTGGTCATCGCTCCCGACGCCGACGACGAGGCGCGCGCGGTCTTCGCGACGAAGAAGAACCTTCGCCTGCTGCTCACCCGCGGCCTGCCCGACCCCTCCGCCCCCGGCACCGTCTTCCGCAGCGTCGGCGGCGGCTTCCTCGCGCAATCCCGCGACGCCGGACGAGTGGCCATGGCGGACCTCCGCGTGGTGACGAAGCGCGAGCCCACGGCGCAGGAGATGAACGACCTCGTCTTCGCCTTCCGCGTCTGCAAGCACGTGAAGTCGAACGCCATCGTCTACGCCAAGGGCGGCGCCACCGTCGGCATCGGCGCCGGCCAGATGAGCCGGGTGGATTCCGCCCGCATCGCCGCCTGGAAGAGCGCCGAGGCCGCCAAGGTCGCCGGCCTCGACACGCCGCTCGCTCAGGGCTCCGTCGTGGCCTCCGACGCCTTCTTCCCCTTCGCCGACGGCCTCCAGGCCGCTGCCGCGGCGGGCGCCACGGCGGTCATCCAGCCCGGCGGGTCGATGCGCGACAACGAGGTGATCGCGGCGGCGGACGAGGCGGGGCTGGCAATGGTGATGACGGGGATGCGGCACTTCCGGCACTGAGAGGCCGGCGCGGGTGACTCTGGGGAGAGGAGGAAGGAATTCTTCCTCTCCCCAGGCCCCTCACCATCATCTTCTTTTTCAAGTTTGAAGAACTTCCGCGGCCGGTGCGCCTCGGGTCGTGGACCCGAGGCGACTGCCTGTTCAGAAAGGCTTCGCGACAGCCCAATGCAGGTCCAGGAGCCTCAGGCTCCTGGCGGGAGAGGTCCGGAGAGGGCAGAGCCCTCTTCGGAGGCCACCCTCACCCGGCCATGGCCCGGCTGCGCGCGATGATACTCGTCGTGGACCGCCCCGGTACGAGGTCGATCAGCGCCACGCGTCCGCCGCGCGCGCGCACGACCTCGCCACCCACCACTTGGTCCTCCGTGTAGTCGGCGCCCTTGAACAGCACGTCCGGCCCCAACCGGGTGATGAGGTCGAGCGGCGTGTCCTCCGCGAAGGAGAGCACGAGGTCCACCGATTGCAGCGCGGCGATCACGGCCTGTCGGTCCTCCAGCGCGTTCACCGGCCGCCCGGGGCCCTTCAGGCGGGCCACGCTCTCGTCCGTGTTCAGCGCCACCACCAGCCGGTCGCATTTCGCGCGGGCGGCCTGGAGCATGGTCACGTGGCCGCGGTGGAGGATGTCGAAGCAGCCATTGGTAAAGCCCACTTCCAGCCCGCGCCGCCGCCATCCCTCCACGACCGAGAGCGCCTGTCCGGCGGAGGCCACGACCTTGCCCGCGACCTCGGCGTCCTCGCCGGCATCGGCCTCCACGGCCGCGGCCAGTTCCGCGATGTCCAGCGTCGCGGTGCCGAGCTTGCCAACCACCACGCCCGCGGCCGCATTGGCGATGCGCATGGCCCGCGGCAGGGCCTGGCCCGCGGCGACCGCCAGCGCGACCACGGCGATCACCGTGTCCCCGGCGCCGGAGACGTCGAAGACCTCCCGCGCATGGGCGGGCACGGCCTGCGCGCCGCTGCCGGCCTCCACCAGCAGCATCCCCTTCTCGGAGCGCGTGACGAGGATGGCGCCCGCCTCCGCCTCCAGCATCAGGGCACGGGCGGCCTCGGCCACCTCCTCATCCGTCTCGACCGGCACGCCGATCCGCCGCGCGGCCGCGCGCAGCTCGCGCAGGTTGGGCGTGAGCACGGTGGCGCCGCGGTAGAAGGCGAAGTCGTCGCGCTTGGGGTCCACCAGCACGGGCAGGCCCAGCCGGCGCGCCTCCGCGATCGCGTGGCCAACCACCTCGGCCGAGAGAAGGCCCTTCGCGTAGTCCGAGATCACGAGCGCCCGGCAGCCGGGCAGCATCTCAGAGACGCGGGCGCGAGCCGCCGCCCCCTCGGCTGCCGAGACGCCCTCGGTCACCTCCTCGTCCAGGCGCACCACGTGCTGGTGGCCGGCGATGATGCGGGTCTTGGCGATGGTCGGGCGCGCGGCCGAGCGCACGTTCGCGTCCACCAGGCCAGGGCTCGCCGCGATCAGGGAGGCGACCTCGCGACCCGCTCCGTCCTCACCCACCAGGCCGACCAGCACCGCCTCCCCGCCGAGGGAGACGATGTTGCGCGCCACGTTCCCCGCGCCCCCCAGCATCGCCCGGCTGTCCACCACCCGCACCACCGGCACCGGCGCCTCGGGCGAGATGCGGTCGATCCGGCCGTACTGGAACCGGTCCAGCATCACATCGCCGAGGCACAGGATCCGCTGCCCGCGAAAGTCGATCATCGGTCCCCCTCCAACGGCGTCCCGACCCCTTAGCGGAGATCGGCCTGGCGCGGCAGGAGGTTCCCATCCGGCGCCGTTCGGCCGAGAACGCCGCCATGGATACCGGCACCGCCACCGACCGCCTCTCCCGGCTCGCCGCCACCGCCACCCGCGCCGAGACGCCCCTCGGGGCCGGGCGCATGGTCTGGCACGAGTGGGGCGCGGGCTCGCCGCTGGTCCTGCTGCACGGCGGCGCGGGCTCCTGGCGGCACTGGCTGCGCAACATCGAGCCGCTCGCCCGCCATCACCGCGTGCTCGCGCCGGACATGCCGGGGCTTGGCGAATCAAGCCTTCCGCCGCCGGAGACCGATCTCTGGGGCCTGGCAGCCCTCGTCGCCGCCGGGATCGCGGCACGGCTGGGGCCGGGCACGCCCTACGCCCTGGCCGGCTTCTCCTTCGGCGCGGTCATCGCCGGCCATGTCGCGGCCCGGGCGGGGGCGGAACTCACCTCCCTCATCCTCCTCGGTGCCGGCGCCCTCGGCCTGCCGCGCCAGCCGATCCCCCTCGTCTCGGTGCGCGAACGCGAAGGCGAGGACCGCGTGGCCGCGCACCGCGAGAACCTGGCCCGCCTGATGATCGCCGACCCCGGCCGGATCGACGCCGAAGCCCTCGCGGTGCAGGCCTGGAACAGCGACCACGCCCGCTTCCCCAGCCGCCGCGTCACCACCGCCACCAGCCTGCGCGACGCCCTGGACGCTGTGCGCACGCCCCTCTCCGTCATCTACGGGGAACACGACGCCATCACCGTGCCGCACCTCGCCGATCGCATCGCCTTCTTCCGGGCAAGGGGAACCGAGACGCGCGTCATCCCCGGCGCCGGGCACTGGGTGGCCTTCGAAGCGCCGGAGCCGGTGAACGCGGCGCTGCTCCAGGCGGCGCGGTAGGGCTTTCTGGAATGGTGCCGCTGGCGACCCCGGGGGAGGAAGAAGGAATTCTTCCTCCCCCGGGGTCGCCAGCGTCATCTTTTTCTTCGGGTTTGGAATGCGTGACGGCCGGTGCGCCTCGGGTCAGTGACCCGAGGCGACTGCACGGGCAGCACGGGCGCCCAGGAGAACCGGCTCTCGATCATCGCTTCCGCGACAGCCAGAGGGGATCCAAGGGCCTCAGGCCCTTGGTGCGAGAGGTTCGGAGAGGGCGGCGCCCTCTCCGGGGCCACCATTGCAAGCTCCTAAGACAGCCCGCGCGCCGTCGCCGCCGCCTGGCCCAGATCCTCCACGAAGCGGTCGTATTCCCGCGCCTTGCTGGCGGGGTCGGGCAGCCGTAGCAGGTAGGAGGGGTGGACGGTCGGGTAGAAGGGCCGTCCCTCGGGGTCGCGCAACAGGGACCCGCGGAGCTTTGTCACCGGCATGGCCCGGCCGGAGACGGCGCGGAGCGCGGTGGCGCCGAGGGTGACGATCAGGCGCGGCTGCACGAAGCCGATCTCGCGCAGCAGGAAGGGGCGGTAGAAGGTGATGTCCCCGGCATCGGGGGACTGGTGCAGGCGGCGCTTGCCGGTGGGCGTGAACTTGAAGTGCTTCACGGCATTGGTGACGTAGGCTTCGGTACGCGAGACGCCCGCCTCCTCCAGCGCCTTGTTCCAGAGGCGCCCGGCGGGGCCGACGAAGGGCTGCCCCTTCAGGTCCTCCTCGTCGCCGGGCTGCTCGCCGATGAACATCAGCAGGGGGTGCTGCGGCCCCTCGCCCATCACAGGCTGGGTGGCGTTTGCGACCCAGGGCGGCAGGTCGTTGCGCGCCAACAGGTCGCGGCGAAGGGCGGCCTGCGCCTCCGGGAAATCCAGCGTTTCGGTCAACAGATCGGCGGGCATGACGGCATCAACGCCGGTGGATGCCTCGGGCTGCGGGGCGCGGAGATGGGCCGGCAGGTGCACCGTGCGCTGGCGGCGTTCGGCGGGTGGGGTAGCGCCGCGCGCGACCATCTCGGCGACGCGCTTAGGGGCCTCGGCCATCAGCCGGGGAATGTCCTGCGCCTCCGGCAGGTTGCGCCAGTACTTCTTCGGCATCTCCGCGCGCATGGCGTCAGGTTTGAGGCGGGCCGGGTTGAAGATGGAGGCGAAATAGGCGCGCCAGAGGCCCTCGGCCGCGTCCTCGGCGGGGGCGTCGGCGCGGCGGGCGCCGGGGCCGAAGGCGACTTCCTGCCCATCCCAGTGGGCGGAGAGCTCGGGCGTCAGGATAGACCAGCGCAGCATGGCGAAGCGGCGGACGAAGAAGCCGGCCTCGGCGCGCAGGATGTGGTGCTCCGGCTCGAACCAGGCAACGAAGCGGCTGTCGGGCGCGGGGGCAATCGCAGGCGGGGCCTCCGGAAGCGGCTCCGGCTCTCCCGAATCCTCCAGCCGGCCGAGGTCGCGCAGCGCGAGCGCCACGCTGCGAGCGTTGCGGGCGGGCGCGGGATCGTTCGGCACCGCGACGGGCGGCGGGGGCGGCAGCGGGGCGGCGGGCGCGCCGTCCTCCACCCGCACCTCCCGGAAGCGGAGGAAGGCGTGCATCTTGTGGGCGTCGCGCCGGACGGCGCGGGCCATGGCATTGGCGCGGGCGACGGCCGGGTCGGCGGCGTCCTCCAGCAGCCCGCGCTCGCGCTGCAGGCGGTGAAGCAGCCCGTGCAGCAGGGCAAAGCGCGCGGGGTCACGGTGGCGGCAGACGAGGCGCGCCAGCTCCGGAAAGTCGCGGGGCACGCGGGGCTGCGGGGCATCGACGGGCGGCGCGGGCGGGGCACCGCCGCCGAAGAGCGGCACGGGGTCGCCCTCTACCAGCCAGTCCACCTCCTCGGGTGGGATGCCCGCCATGACGAGGCCGCGCGCGGCCTCGCGCCAGCCGTCGAAGTCGTCGGGGGCGGCGAGGCGGAGGCTATACATGGGCGAAGAGGGGAAGCTGGACCGGGCGGGCGATGAGGCCGGCGGGCAGGATGGCGTTGCGCTCCGCCAGCCCGTCGCGCGGCACGACCAGGGCGCGGAGGTCGGCGCGGTCGAGCAGGCCGCCGCGGGGATGGTGGTCCAGCGCCGTGACGAAGGGCGCGACCTTGCGGAGGCTGACGCGGAGCCGCGCGAGGTCGGCCATGCGGAAGGAGCGCACGCGGCGGGCGGCGATGATGCGGTCCACCGTCTTGGCACCCAGGCCGGGCACGCGGAGCAGCATCTCCCGGTCGGCCCTGTTCACGTCCACCGGGAAGGCGGCGCGGTGCTTGAGGGCCCAGGCGAGCTTCGGGTCCACCTCCAGGTCCAGCATGCCGCCCTCACCGCCCGCCATCACCTCGGGGGCGGTGAAGCCGTAGAAGCGCAGCAGCCAGTCCGCTTGATATAGCCGGTGCTCCCGCACGAGCGGCGGCGCGGACGGGGGAAGGGCCGCCGCGGCGTCTGGGATGGGAGAATAGGCGGAAAAGTAGACGCGCTTGAGCCGGTAGGAGCCGTAGAGGTTCGCGCTGACATCGAGGATGGTCGCGTCCGTCGAGGCATCGGCGCCGACGATCATCTGGGTAGACTGGCCGGCCGGGGCGAAGCGCGGGGCCGCGGCGCGGCGGCCGCCCGCGAGGGCCACGCGCGTGACCGACGCCTCCGCCCGGGCCTCCTTTGCCTCGTCGATGCGGGTGCGGAGCCCGGCCATGGCAACGCGGATCTGCCCGGCGTCCTTCTCGGGCGCCAGGGCCTTCAGGCTGTCGGGCTGGGGCAGTTCGACGTTGATCGAGAGGCGGTCCGCGTGCCGCCCGGCCTCGGCCAGCAGGGAGGGGTCGGCGTCGGGGATGGTCTTGAGGTGGATGTAGCCCTTGAAGCCGTGGGTCTCGCGCAGCTCCCGCGCCACGCGCACCAGCTGCTCCATCGTGTAGTCGGGGGAGCGGATGATGCCGGAGGAGAGGAACAGGCCCTCGATGTAGTTGCGGCGGTAGAAGTCGAGCGTCAGCTCCACGATCTCGCGCACCGAGAAGCGGGCGCGGCGCACGTTGGAGGAGGCGCGATTGATGCAGTAGGCGCAGTCGAAGACGCAGGCATTCGTCAGCAGCACCTTCAGCAGCGAGATGCAGCGGCCGTCCGGCGCGTAGGCGTGGCAGATCCCCATGCCCTCGGTGCTGCC
The DNA here is from genome assembly GCF_000711725.1 of Roseomonas aerilata DSM 19363. Lineage (GTDB taxonomy): Bacteria > Pseudomonadota > Alphaproteobacteria > Acetobacterales > Acetobacteraceae > Roseomonas > Roseomonas aerilata. Next base: position 35,843 of record NZ_JONP01000008.1, read on the forward strand.
GAGACCGCCGTCGCGGCTGTCACGCTTCTCGGTGCCGGAGGAGGCGCAGGAGGCGTCGTATTTCGCGGCATCGGCGAGGATCTCGAGCTTCTCGCGCAGCTCCATGCGGCGTCCTTCGGGCTGGTGCCAGGATATGGCTCCGGCGCGCGCAGCAACAAGCACGAAGAGTGAACAAAGAGGAGCGGAGGGGTTGCATTCACGCGGCTTGGCAGGCCTGCCCGCCGGTTTCCGCAGCCCGCTTACGCTTGGGAAATGGCGGCCATGAGATTATGTGCTGCACCGCAACGCGCCAAGCCGGAACCCATGCCCGATTCTTCTGCCACCTCCTCCAAGCTCCACTTCATCTGGGGCGGCGTCTTTACCGACGCGAGCTTCACCACGCTCGAGCCTGGAACGGAGGAGGCCTACGGCCCCTATCACGACGAGCGCACTGCGGACCGCATCTGGAACGAGAAGGCGCGGCGCAACATCGACATCGCCAATCACCGTCTCTTCGTGATCAGCGTGCCGCGGCCGGGCGGCAACGCGGGCTGAGCGCCGGGAGGGGCGGCGCGCCGTCCCTCCCGCTTTTCTCCGGCGGAGCCTAGCCGCGCGGCGGCACGGCCTCGCCCGGCAGGGCAGGGGCGGGCGGCGCCGGACGGGGACGGACCGGCCGCGGCTGGACGGCGGGCGGCACCGGCGGCTGGACGTCGATGGCCGTCGGAACGCCCTCCGGCAGGGGGGTGGCACCGGGGCCCGTGGGGGTGGCGGGAAGCGCCGCCTCGGCGCGGTCGAGCGCCTGCAGGGCCGAGCGCGTGTCGCCCTGGCCGGCCAGGCGGCGGGCGGCCGCGAGCTGGCTGAGCGCCGCGCTGCTCTGCGGGACATTCGCCTGGCTCGCGAGCACCGAGTTGGTCAGCAGGCGCGACTCGGCGCGCTCCAGCGCCTCCACGGCCATGCCGGCGCGACGGCGGACAAGGGCCGCGCGCGCCTCGGCCATCAGGCCGCGGGCGGTCTGGACGTCGATGGCATCGGCCGTGGCGGCGTTGCGGTCCTGCGCGGGGATATAGGGAACGGCGGCGGGATTGCCGCGCGCGCGCTGCATCTCGCGCACCGCAGGATCAGGCGTGTTCGACGAGGGGCCGGACTGGACGCCGGACTGAACGCCGGACTGGGCGAGGGCGGGCCCCGCCAGCGCGAGGGCCGCGAGGGCGATGGCGAGGGTGCTGGTCGAGCGGTTCATGGCGTTACCTTCTGCCGTGGGGGAGGGGGGTGCGCCGCGCCGGCATGGCGGCAGGCGGCGGGCCCGCGGATCGCGCCGCGGGAGGCCTTCGGGAGCGCGGGGCGCGTCTGCCTCGCGCGGCATCAGGCCCCGACGAGCGCCTTCAGGTCGGCCTGGGGCCTCGCCCCGAAATGCGAGATCGCCTCGCTGGCCGCCACGCTGCCCCAGCGGCCGCATTCCGCCAAGGGCAGGGCCCGCGCATGGGCCGCGAGGAAGCCGGCGGCATAGGCGTCACCCGCGCCAGTGGAGTCGATGACCGTGGTGGGCGCCGCCGGCACCTCGATCACGCCCCCGCCGCCGATGATCCGGCTGCCCTTCTCGCTGCGGGTGAGGGCGACGAGCTTGCCCGTGGCCGCGAAGGCGCGGGTCGCCTCCTCCACGTCGTTTACCTGGAAGAGCGAGAGGGCCTCGGCCTCGTTGGCGAAGACGATGTCGCAGTCGCGCGTGATGAGGTCGAGGAAGGCGCTGCGGTGCCGGCCGACGCAGAAGGCGTCCGACAGGGTGAGGGCCACGCGGCGCCCCGCCCCGTGGGCGACGGCAGCCGCGCGGCGGAAGGCGGCCTGGGCGGCCGGCGGGTCGAAGAGATAGCCCTCGAGGTAGGTCACGGCGGCGGACTCGACCGAGGCCTGGTCCACGTCCTCCTCCCCGAAGGTCACGCAGGCGCCGAGATAGGTGTTCATCGTCCGCTGCCCGTCTGGCGTGACGAGGATGAGGCAGCGCGCCGTCGGGTCGCCGCCCTTCAGGGGCGCGGTGGGGAAGCGGATGCCCAGCGCCTTCAGGTCCTCGGCGAAGGTGCGGCCCGGCTCGTCGTCCGCGACCTTGCCGAGATAGCCGACCTTCGCCCCGAGCGCGGCTGCCACCGCGCAGGTATTCGCCGCCGAGCCGCCGCCCGTCTGCACGCTGGCGGTGAGGGAGGCGTGGATCGCCTCGGCGCGCTGCGTGTCGATCAGCGCCATGCCGCCCTTGGCCATGCCCCATTCGGCCAGCGTCGCCTCGGTGGCGGAGGCGACCACGTCCACGATCGCGTTGCCGATGCCGAGGATGTCGAGGGCCGCCGAGGCCGGGCCGGGTTGCGCCATGCTGGTCTTCCTTCGCTCTCTGCCCGCCGCTCCATGAGCGGGGTCCGGGCCGGCGCCCGTGGCGTGCCGGTTTCCGGCGCCGCCATAGCACGCGCGGCCATATCCGGCAGGCCCCCCTCGGAGGACCGCCTGGGGGCGACGTCCCGGTGCGAATCCGGAATGTCGATGCGGCGGACGCTTTTCCTCCGCTCGAGGCCGCCCGAGAGCCGTACACCGCAATAATCCGCGCCCTCCCGCCATCCTCCCGTTGTGCCCGATCTCCCGCCCGTGATAGCCGGGGGGGCGCAGGTGCGGGGCCGGGGGTTCCCACCGTGCCGGGTCCTCTGTCCGCGCTGGTCCGCAGCTTGCAACCTTCTTGCACGCCGGAACCTGCGGGCGGTCCGCCGAGCCAGACCAGATCGCCTGCCTGCAGGGGAATTGCCATGTCCGTCTTCCGCCGCCGCCCCGCCGACCAGGGGCCGTCCGAACCGACCACCGTGCCCGTCTCCCGTGATCCGGACCTGGCGATGCCCCCCTTTCGTCCCACCCAGGGCCAAGCGCCCAAGGACCCTCTCATGAGCCTGCCGCCCAAGCCCACCATGCCCCAGGTGCCGACCGCGCCCGGCGTGACCATGCCGCCCCGTCCCGCCTCGCGCCCGGTGAGCGCCGAGCGCCGCACCCTCGTCGTCGGCAAGGGCATCTCTCTCCAGGGCACGGTGGCGGACGCCGAGCGCCTGGTGGTGGACGGCACGGTCGAGAGCCAGATGATCCAAGCGACTGAGCTGCAGATCACCCCTTCCGGCGTGTTCAAGGGCGCGGTGCAGGTGGAGGACGCGGAGATCGCCGGCGTGTTCGACGGCACCATCACCGCCCGCGGCAGCCTGACCATCCGCGCGACCGGCCGCGTGCTCGGCACAGCCCGCACCCGCCGCCTCTCGGTCGAGGAGGGCGGGCAGCTCTCGGGCAGCATGGAGATGCTGACGGACGCCCAGGCCGCCGCGCCGCCGCAGGCCCTCTCCTCCGGCCAATCGGGCCAGGCACCGCAGTACGCGGAGCCCAACATGGCGCCGCCGCGCTACTGAGCAGCGGCCCCATCACGGGGCATCCCCTTTCCGGCGGGTGCGTGGGATCCCCGCGCGCCCGCATCCCTGCCGCATTCTCCCAGGCCAGAACGGCCATGCCACCGGCCATCTCCACCCCGTCCGTTCGCGCTCCCGGCTGCCGCGCCGCCCCTGCCGGGCTGGCCGCCGCGGCCCTGCTGCTGATGCTCGGCGGATGCACTCCCGCACCGGACCGCACCGCCAGCCGCGTGCTGGAGGAGGTACTGGAGAGCCACCGCGCCAGCATGGCCGTGCTCGACGGCGCGCCGGCCGCGACCAAACCCTCGCCCAACGCCCTCGGCACACCCGCGGCCGCCCGCCGCGGCGCCCCCGGCAGCGTCGCTGCCCTGATCGGCCAGTCGCGCGAGGGGGTGGTCTCGGTCCTCGGCCAGCCCACCCGCCGGCGGCCGGAAGGAGATGCCGAAATCTGGCTCTACCAGGGGTCGAACTGCGCGCTCGACGTCGTGCTCTACCGCGACAGCAACACGCCCCGCGTGGCCTGGGCCGCCGCCCGTGCCGCCGGCGCCCAGCGGCAGACGGAGGCGGGGTGCCTCTCGGAACTTCAGGCGGGGTGAGGCCCCTGGACCCCCATCTGGCTGTCGCGCAACCTTCCTGAACGTGCAGTCGCCTCGGGTCATCGACCCGAGGCGCACCGGCCACCCAGTGTCTCCAACAGATAGAAAAAGATGAGTGGGGGTCCGGGGGAGAGAATTCATTCTCTCCCCCGAGGTCACCCGCCCCGCTCGATCAGTTCCTCGCCGGTGCCCGCAGCCCCAGTCGGCTGAGGCTGACGACAGCCCCCACCGCCGCGAACACCGCGCCCGCCAGCAGGAGGGGCATGGTGGCGGCGTCCCCCATCAGGCTGAAGCCGAGCGCCACCACGGCCGCGCCGAGGGTGGTGCCCAGCAATCGGGCCTGGGCCATCATGCCGTTGGCCGCGCCCGCGCGGTTCATGGGCCCGGCGGTCAGGATGACGCGGTTGTTGGGGGTCTGGAAGAAGCCGAAGCCGATGCCGCAGAGCACCATGCGCCAGACGATGTTCAGGTCGGAGGGCGCGTCCGGGAGAAGGGCCAGCGCGAGCAGCCCGGCGGCGAGGCAGCCCATGCCGATGCTGCTGAGGATGCCCGCGGGGTAGCGGTCGGAGAGGTATCCCGAGAGGGGCGCGACCACCACGATCACCAGCGGCCAGGGCGTGATCAGCAGGCCGGTCCGCACCGCGTCGTAGCCGAGCCCGTGCTGGAGGAAGAAGGGCAGCGAGACATAGGCGACGGTCTGGGCCGCGTAGGAGAGGATGGAGGTCACGAAGGAGAGCGAGAAGACCGGGATCCGCAGCAGGTCGAGCGGCACGAGCGGATGCGGGCGGTTGCGCTGCTGGAAGAGCAGCCCCGCCATCAGCGCCAGCCCCGCCGCCGTGGTGGCGAGGCCGAGGGCCATGGAGGAGCCGATCGCATCCACGCCGAGCACGATCAGCACGATCGCGGCCGCGTTCAGCAGCGCGCCCGGGGCGTCGAAGCGCCGGTGCTGCGTGCGGCTGGCGGGCAGGAAGGCGAGTGCGACGGCCAGCGCCAGCACCCCGATCGGCAGATTCACGGCGAAGAGCCAGCGCCAGTTCGCGAAGGTCAGGATGCCGGCCGCGACGCTCGGGCCCAGGGCGGTGGAGATCGCGACCGTGAGCCCGAAAAGGGCGATGCCGCGCCCGATGAGCCGCCTGGGGAAGATCGCCTGCATCAGCACCCCGCCGACGACCGAGGAGCAGGCGCCGCCAAGCCCCTGCATCACGCGCGCGGCCACCAGCCAGCCGAGATCGGGCGCCACCGCGCAGCCGAGGGAGGCGATGGTGAAGATCAGCGTGCCCCAGAGATAGAGCCGCCTGGCCCCGATCCGCTCCCCCAGGCTCGCGAGGGGCAGCAGGGCGATGGCGGTGGCGAGCTGGTAGCCGTTCACCACCCAGACCGAGGCCGCGGGCGTGCCGCCGAGGTCGTTCGCGATGGTCGGCAGGGCAACGTTGGCGATGGAGGTGTCCAACGTGCCGAGGAAGGTGCCCAGCAGCACGCCGAGCACCGCCCAGAGCCGGCGCGGCATGGGCAGGCCGTCGTCGGAGGGCTCCGGGGACGGGGCGGTCTTGCCGGCGTCGCTCATGGCCGCTTCAGCCTGCCGCTAGCGCGTCCCGCGCCGTCAGCCGCCCGTCGTAGAGGGCGCGGCCGATGATGACGCCGGCGATGGTGCCGGTGGCGCGCAGCGCCGCGAGGTCGGCGGGGCCGGCGACGCCACCGCTGGCGATCACGGGGGTGGAGAGCCGCGCGGCGAGCGCCGCCGTGGCCTCGACGTTCACCCCGCCGAGCATGCCGTCGCGGTCGATGTCGGTGTGGATGATGGCGGCCGCCCCCGCGTCCTCGAGCATGAGGGCAAGGTCGAGGGCGGTCAGCGTGCCCGTCTCTGCCCAGCCCTCCGTGGCCACGCGGCCGTCGCGCGCGTCGATGCCGATGGCCACCCGCCCGGGATGGGCGCGGCAGGCGGCGCGGGCGAAGTCCGGGTCCTTGGCGGCGGCGGAGCCGAGGATGACGCGGGCGATGCCGGCTTCGAGCCAGGCCTCGACGGTCGCCATGTCGCGGATGCCGCCGCCGAGCTGCACCGGGCGCGTGGTGGCGCCGAGGATGGCGCGCACCGCCTCCGCATTGGCCGGGCGGCCGGCGAAGGCGCCGTCGAGGTCCACCACGTGCAGCCAGGGAAAGCCGGCCTCGTCGAAGGCGCGGGCCTGGGTGGCGGGGTCGCCGTAGACCGTGGCCTGCGCCATGTCGCCGCGCTTCAGGCGGACGACCTGCCCGCCCTTGAGGTCGATGGCGGGGTAGGGGGTGAAGCTCATCGTGGGGATCGGCCTAGCGGTTCGGGCGTCAGCGTTCGGGGGGAAAGAGCGCGCCCTTGGGGCGGCCGCGCACCGGCTCCAACGCCTTGTAGTAGTAGTGACCCGCGACCGTGCGGCCCTCGATGCGGGCATAGGCGGGGTGGGTGCCCCAGCGGGTGTAGCCGAGCCCCTCGAAGAGCGCGATCGCGGTGCGCTGCGTCTCTCGTACGTCGAGGTTCAGCACGCGGTGGCCGGTCGCGGCCGCGTGCTCCTCCACGCGCGTGACCATCAGCCGCGCGAGGCCGTGGCCGCGGGCATAGGGGGCGATGTAGGCGTGAGTGAGCTGGGCGGACCAGGCCTGGGCCTCGTTGTGCCGGGGGGGGCGCACGAGCTGGGCGGAGCCGACGGGGTGGCCGTCCAGCCGCGCCACAAACAGCACGCGCTCGGGCACCAGCAGCACGCCCTTGAAGTGGCGTGTCAGCGCCTCGCGGCCCTGGGCGGCCACCCAGCCGAAGCCGCCACCCTCGATGATGGCGGCATCCGTCGCTTCGCAGAGATCGGCGAGGTCGGCTTCGGAGAGCGCGTCCACGCGCTCGACCAGAAGGGTGTGGGTCGCCTGGGTCATGGATTCCAGCGGAGGAAGTTCCGCAGGATCCGGAGCCCGACGGGCCCCGACTTCTCCGCGTGGAACTGGGTGCCCGCGAGGTTGTCGCGCCCGATCACGGCCGCGACCTCCCCGCCATAGGCGGTGCTGGCGAGCAGCTCGTCGCGCTTGCCGCCGCGCAGGGCATAGGAATGGACGAAATAGGCGTGCGCCCCTTCACCCAGCCCGGCGAGCAGGGGATGGGCGGCATGGGTGTCGAGCGCGTTCCACCCCATCTGCGGCAGGGGGAGCGGCGTGCCGCCCTCGTCGCGCGGGTCCATCGGCGCGATCTCGCCGGCGATCCAGCCGAGGCCAGGGGTGACGCCGTGCTCCAGCCCGCGCTCGGCCATGAGCTGCATGCCCACGCAGATGCCGAGGAAGGGCCGGCCGCGCTCGATGGCCGATTCCCGCAGCGCTTCCGTGACGCCGGGCAGGGCGTCGAGGCCGCGCGCGCAGGCGGCGAAGGCGCCCTGGCCGGGCAGCACGACGCGATCCGCCGCGCGCACCTCATCGGCCGTGGTGGTGACGGTGAGGTCGAGGGGGATGCCCTCCTCCCGCGCCGCGTGCTCGAAGGCGCGGCGGACGGAGGCGAGGTTGCCCGAGCCGGGATCGATGACCGCGACCTTCATGCCATCACCCCGCGCGCGAGGCCGGGCCGGGCGGAAACCAGCCGCAGCAGCGCCTCCTCCTCGTCGCGCCCGGCGACCACGCCTTCGGTCGTGAAGCCGCGGCGGGCGAGGGTCCAGCGCTGGATGTCCCGCGCGTGCAGGCCGAGCAGGATCTGCAGCGCCAGCGCCGCCGGGTTCTCCCAGGGGGCCGGGAGGGCGGCGATGGCGGCGGCCAGCAACAGATAGCCGAGCAGCCCCAGCCAGAGCGCGTGCCAGAGCAACCAGAGCGGGCCGAAGAGGAAGGCCGCGAAGGAGAAGCCCTCCCGCACCAGCCGGGTCGCGGGCTTGGCGCCGTCTCTCGCGTGAACGGTGAAGAGCCGCATCACGCCTCCAGCATGCCCTTGGTGGAGGGGATGGTGCCCTCGGCGCGCGGGTCCGCTTCCACCGCCATGCGGAGCGCCCGGGCGAAAGCCTTGAACAGGCCCTCGGCGATGTGGTGCGCGTTGGTGCCGGCGCGCTGCGTCAGGTGGACGGTCATGGCGGAGTTCATGGCAAGCGCCCGGAAGAACTCCTCGAACAGCTCCGTGTCCATCTCCCCGACCTTGTCGCGCGGGAAGCTCGCGGACCACACGAGGAAGGGGCGGCCGGAGATATCGATGGCGCATTCGGCCAGCGCCTCGTCCATGGGCACGAGCGCCTGGCCGTAGCGGCGGATGCCGCGCTTGTCGGCCAGCGCCTTGCGGATCGCCTGACCGAGCACGATGCCGACATCCTCGGTGGTGTGGTGGAAGTCGATGTGCAGGTCGCCCTCCGCCTTCACGGCCAGGTCGATCATGGAGTGCCGGGCCAGCGCGGTCAGCATGTGGTCGAGGAAGCCGATGCCGGTGACGATCTCGGCGCGCCCGGTGCCGTCCAGGTCCAATTTGAGGTGGATCCGAGTCTCGGAGGTCTCGCGGGCGATCTCGGCGCGTCGGGGGAAGGCGTCCATGGCGGCTCTTTAGACCCGTGGGGGGATGGCGGCCAGCGGGCGGGCCACCGTCACCGCGTCAGCGGCGGACGAGGATGTAGGTGAGGGTGAACTCGATCTCGATGGTGTCGCCGGCCGTGCCCGGTGGAAAGGGCGGCAGCGTGGCCCCGCGGAAGACGCCGAGCCAGGCGGCATCGAGCAAGTACGAGCCGGAGCGGTGGAGGATCTGCAGGTCGCTGATGCGGCCGTTCCGGTCCACGTTGAAGCGCACGGTGGCAGGACCGTCCTCCCCCGCCATGGCGGCCTGCTGCGGATAGTATTTCCGCTCGTTGACGAAACTGCGGACCGCCGCCCACCAGGACGCCCCAGGGTTCGCGCCCCTCGACCGGATGTTGGTGTCCTGAAAATTCGGCTGAGGCCGCGCATTGGAGGAGGCCGCTTGCTGTTCCAGCCGCGTCCCGGCGCCCCCGGGAGCGGAGGATGCCGAAGGACGGCTGAGGGTCACGGGTGGACCCTGGCTGAGATCCAGCGCCCCGGCGAAAGGCGAGTTGGCGAGCGGCGAGGGGCGTGGCCGTGCGGGCGCCGGCTGCGGCCGGGGAGCGGGCACGGGCCGCGCCTGGGCCTGGGCCGGCTCGGGCGGTGCGCTGGGCGGCTCGGGCGCGGGGGGCGGTGGCAGGGGAAGGGCGGCCACCTCGGATTCACGCGGCGTTTCCGCCGGTGGCGGGGGCGGCGGCATGGAGAGGTCGGAGGGCGCGGGTCGCGAGGGCAGCGGCGGCAGGGGCAGCGCGCGGGCGACCGGCGGCTCCGCCAGGGGCGGCGCGGGAGGCGGGGCGGCGAACGGGCCTTGGGCAAGGGGCGGCGGCGCCGGCGGGCGCTCGCTCGGCGGTGCCGGCAGCGGCGGTGCGGCGGGCGGCACGAGGGCGGGCGGCGCGAAGGGGGCCGGCAGGGGCGGCGCCTCCGCCACGCGCGGCGCCTCGGCCGGCGGCAACGGCTCCGCGACCTGTGGCATGGGCGAGGGCGGTGTGGGGAGGGCGCCGGGAGTGGGCGGCTCCAACGGCGCGGGCGGCCCCTCGGAAGGTGGGGCCGGCACGTCCTCGGGCGCGCCTCCCTCGAAGACCACGTCCACGGTGGAGGGCGAATCCGCCTCGGGCATCTTCCGCGGCGGCAGGCCGAAGAGCAGCCACCAGCCGGCGGCCAGGTGCAGCAGCAGCGACAGCGCGAGCGCCGGCCCGCGCCAGCCGCGCCGCATCGCTGCCCGGCGGACGGATCGCCGTGGCCGCCCCAGCGGTGCCCCCAATGGCGCCCCCTGGAGCCGCAGCCCCCCCGCAGAAAATTTCGCGGCGCTCATCCCCTGCCCGAACCCAAGGCCACCCCGGCACCACCGATCCCGTCCTGACCCACCACATAGGTCGCCCGCGCCGGGGACGAAACCGGCCCGATTGCAACAGCGCGATCCCGTCGCCACATGGGCGCCTTCACATGGCAACCATCATGAATAACTCACCCACCACCGCACACGATCCCCTCGGCTGGCACGGCACGACCATCCTCTGCGTTCGCAAGGACGGCCGCGTGGCCATGGCCGGCGACGGCCAGGTCTCCATGGGGCAGACGGTCGTCAAGAACAATGCCCGCAAGGTCCGCCGCATCGCCGGCGGGCGGGTCATCACGGGCTTCGCGGGCGCCACCGCCGATGCCTTCACCTTGCTGGAGCGACTGGAGGCGAAGCTGGAGCGCTTCCCGGACCAGCTCGAGCGCGCGGCCGTGGAGCTGGCAAAGGATTGGCGCACCGAGCGCAGCCTGCGCCGCCTTGAGGCCCTGCTCGCGGTGGCCGACAAGGACCGCTCCCTCCTCATCACCGGCCAGGGCGACGTGATGGAGCCCGAGGACGGCGTCATCGGCATCGGCTCCGGCGGCAACTACGCGCTGGCTGCCGCCCGCGCCCTGATGACGGTGGACGGCCTCGAGGCCGACGAGATCGCCCGCCGCTCCATGACCATCGCCGCCGATATCTGCGTCTATACGAACGGGCGCTTCGTGGTGGAGACTCTCTGAATATGCCCCTGGACAGCACAGCCGTGAACGAAGCCGTCAACCTCTCCCCGCGCGAGATCGTCTCGGAGCTGGACCGCTATATCGTCGGCCAGCACGACGCCAAGCGTGCGGTCGCCATTGCGCTCCGCAACCGCTGGCGCCGGCAGCAGCTCGCGCCCGGCCTGCGCGAGGAGGTGGTGCCGAAGAACATCCTCATGATCGGCCCGACCGGCTGCGGCAAGACCGAGATCGCCCGCCGCCTGGCCCGCCTGGCCAACGCGCCCTTCCTCAAGGTCGAGGCCACGAAGTTCACCGAGGTCGGCTATGTCGGCCGCGACGTGGACAGCATCGTGCGCGACCTCGTGGAGGCCAGCATCACCCAGCTGCGCGAGAGCGGGCGCGCCGAGGTGCAGGCCAAGGCGGAACTCGCCGCCGAGGAACGCCTCGTCACCGCCCTGGTCGGCGAGCAGGCGAATGGCGAGACGCGGATGAAGTTCCGCAAGATGCTCCGCGAGGGATCGCTGGAGACGAAGGAGGTCGAGGTGCAGGTGGCCGAGCAGGCCACGCCGATCGGCGCGATGGATATTCCGGGGATGCCGCCCGGTGCCGGGAACATCCAGGAGATGATGGGCAAGATGTTCGGCGGCCGCTCCCGCGCACGCAAGATGACGGTGGCCGAGGCCCGTAGCGCCCTTCAGCGCGACGAGGCCGACAAGCTGCTCGACCAGGAGGCGCTGACCCGCAACGCCGTTGCCCACGCCGAGCAGAACGGCATCGTCTTCATCGACGAGATCGATAAGGTCTGCGCGCGCACGAGCGAGGGCGGCTTCCGCGGCGGCGATGTTTCACGTGAAGGCGTGCAGCGCGACCTGCTGCCGCTGATCGAGGGCACGACCGTCAACACGAAGCATGGCCCGGTGAAGACCGACCACATCCTCTTCATCGCGAGCGGCGCCTTCCACCTCGCCAAGCCGTCCGACCTGCTGCCGGAACTCCAGGGCCGCCTGCCGATCCGGGTGGAGCTGAAGGGCCTGACGCGCGACGACTTCCGCCGCATCCTGACCGAGCCCGAGCACGCGCTGACCACGCAGTACACCGCGCTGCTCGGCACCGAGGGCGTTACCCTCGATTTCGGCCCGGACGCGATCGACGCCGTCGCCGAGATGGCGGCTGACATCAACGACCGCGTTGAGAACATCGGCGCGCGCCGCCTGGCGACGGTGCTGGAGCGCCTTCTGGAGGAGGTGTCCTTCACCGCCTCCGACCGGCGCGGCGACACCGTGCGCGTGGATGCAGCGATGGTGCGGGACAAGGTGGGCGCGCTGGCCTCCAGCACCGACCTGTCGCGCTTCATCCTCTGAGCTCCGGGCAAACGCGAAGCGTTTGTCCCGCGCCGGGGGAGGCACCCGCCTCCCCTGGACGGTGCGCCGCGCCATGCACGGAAGAATAGTCGCCCTTCTCGCCTGCCTTGGTCTTCTCGCCTGCGCCGCGCCGGCTGATCCCTGGCCGGACCGCAGCGGGCATGAGCGGTTCGACCGGTACTACTTCCACCGAGGCTTCGGGTTCCGGCCCTCCGGCGATCTCTGGGAGTAGGTTGGCGCTGGTGGCTCCCGGAGAGGGCTCTGCCCTCTCCGAACCTCACCCGCCAGGAGCCTGAGGCTCCTGGACCTGCATTTGGCTTTCGCGATTGGTTCCTGAACATGCAGTCGCCTCGGGTCAGTGACCCGAGGCGCACCGGCCTCCCAGGATTTCCAATAGATAGAAAAAGATGAGTGGGGGTCCGGGGGAGAGAATTCATTCTCTCCCCCGGAGTCAGCAGCGCCGGCCTATTCCGCCGCCACCATCACCGACCGCTCTTCCGGCATATCCGGCCCCATGCCGTGGCGGTGGAGCCAGGACAGGGTGTGGTAGACGGCCTTGAAGGACAGGATTGGCAGGATCGCGCGCGGGTCGCCGAAGCGGCCGCCGGCGAGGTTGCCGGCGAGCATGTTGATGATGCCATCCCGCATCCAGAGCGTGTTGCGCGGTGCCATGAAGAGGCTGCGCATGACCGGGTCGTTGATGCGGTAGATGAGCCAGCCGATGCGGTCCATCGCCTGGGCCAGTTCCCTGTTGGTGGCGCGGCAGGCCGCCTCTCCGCGCACGGGGTCGTCGAGCCAGGTGTCGGCGGCCTTCGCGCCGAGTTCGCCGGCGGTCATGGCCATGAGCACGCCCGTCGAGAACATCGGATCCACGAAGCCGAAGGCGTCGCCGATCATGAGGTAGCCTTCGCCCGAGCCGGAGGCGGCGCGGTAGGAGTAGTTCGCGGTCGAGTAGATCTCGGAGGCGATCTCCGCGCGGCGGGTGCGGGCGGAGACGGTGGGGCTGGAGGCAATGCGGTCGAGGAACAGGTCCTTGGCCGATCCCTTCCGCCCCTTCCAGGCGGACTGGTTGCCGACGAAGCCGATGCTCATCACGTCGCCCGGCAGGGGGATGAGCCAGAACCAGCCGTCCTCGGCGAGGTGGATGGAGATGTAGCCGTCCAGCTCTCCCTCGCGCCGCTCAACGCCGCGGAAGTGGGCGTACATGGCGGCGGTGTTGTTGTACTTGTTCGACCGCTTGAGCTGCATCTTGCCGGCCAGGAAGGTGTCGCGGCCGGAGGCGTCGAGCACGAAGCGCGGGCGGAAGGTGAGGTCCACGCCCTCCTTCGTGCGCGCGTTGACGGTCGCGCGCTCGCCCTTCGCGCCGAAGGCGATATCGGTGACGCGCGTTTCCTCGAGCGTGGTCGCGCCGAGGCGGCTGGCGTTGGAGAAGAGCGCGGCATCGAAGTCGGAGCGGCGCACCTGCCAGGAATAGGTGCGCGCCTTGTTCAGCGCCTGGGCAAAGGGAAAGGCGCAGGAGCGGCCGGTGCGGTCCGAGACGAACTCGGCGCCCGGCTTGTGCACGCCCATCTCGCGCACCGCCTCGAGCATGCCGAGACGCTCGAGGATGTCGAGGTTCCGGGGCAGCAGGCTCTCGCCGATATGAAAGCGGGGATGCGCCTCCTTCTCCACCAGCACGACGTCGCGGCCGGCCTTGGCGAGGAGGGCAGCGGCGGTGGAGCCGGCGGGGCCCCCGCCGACAATCAGCACATCGGGTGCGGCGCTCTGTTCCATGGTGCGAGATTTCCAGCGGGCGGGGCCGAGCGTCAAGCATCCAAGCTATCCTCTGGGGGTGCATCGCGCGGAGCGGCGGGCCGTGGCAGGTTGGCCCCATGCATCCCGCCTTCCGGCTGGGCGTCCGCGAGGCGCTCGGCGCCCAGGCTGTCGCCATGGCCGCCACCTTCATCGCCTTCGGCGCGGCCGTGCACGCGGCGGGCTTCGGGTTGGGATGGGGCCTCTTCTCCTCCGGCGGGATCTACGGGATGGCGGGGCAGATGGTGTTGTTGGGCGCCCGGCCCGGCGCCTCGGCGGCGGCGGTCGCGGGGTCGCTGATGGCCAACGCGCGCTTCCTGCCCATGGCGGCCTCCCTCGCGCCGCTGGTGCGCGGGCGGCTGGCGCCGCTCTGCGTGCCCTTCATCTCCATCACGCCCTGGGCCGCGGCCATGCGCCGCCTGCCCGACCTGCCCGCGCCCGACCGCCCCCGCTGGTTCATCGGCTTCGGGGTGACGGTCTGGACGGTAGGGCTTGTCACCACCGCGATCGGCCACTCGATCGCGGGGTACCTCTCGCCGCCAGTGCTGCGGCTCCTGCTGATGTTGAACGTGCTCTACTTCGCGCTGCTGATCGCGGCAGGGGTGGCGCGCGGCGGGCCCTGGCGCGCCTCGCTGGCCGGGGCGGTCGTGGCGCCCTTCGCGCTGCTGCTGCCGGAAGGGGTGCCGCCGGCTTGGGGGCTGCTCGGCGCCTCCCTCATCGGCGGCACCGCGGCCTTCCTCCTGCGGAAGCGGCCATGACCGAGGGCTGGGGACCGCTGCTCGTCGCGGCACTGGCCACGCTGCTTCTGCGCGCGACCGGCCTCATCCTCGCCTGGCGCCTGCCGGCCACCCATCCCGCCATCGCCTGGGCGGCGGCGGTCAGCGAGGCCGCGCTCTCGGCTTGGGTGGTGCTCGCCCTCGTCTCGCCCGGGGCCTTTCCGGTCGCGGTGCGCCTGACGGGGGCGGGGGTGGCGCTGGGAACCTTCTTCCTCACGGGGCGCCGGTTGTTGCCGGGGATGGCGACGGGACTGGCGGCAATCTGGGTGGCGGATTGGCTGCTGCGGTGAGGGGCGGCGCTGGTGACTCTGGGGGAGAGAATGAATTCTCTCCCCCGGACCCCCACTCATCTTTTTCTATCTGTTGGAAATTCTGGGAGGCCGGTGCGCCTCGGGTCGATGACCCGAGGCGACTGCAGGTTCAGGGAGGTTCCGCGACAGCCAGATGGGGGTCCAGGGGCCTCAGGCCCTTGGCGGGTGAGGTCCGGAGAGGGCAGCGCCCTCTTCGGGAGCCACCAACGCCATCAGTCCTCGTCCCACGGCTCCGGCCGCTGAATTCGCGCCTCCATCCGCCGCCGGAGTGTCGAGAGCTGGCGCCTGAGATCGTCGTTCTCCCGCTGGCACTGGCGCAGCCGCGATTCGGCGGCGCGGAGCATGTCGGGCGGCGGGGGCGCGTGCGGCTCGGGCGTGGCTTTGGGCATCAGTACGTCCTGCCAGGTGAGGCCGAGGCGATGCATGAGCCGGTGAGCCGCGAGGGCGGCCGAGGCCCTTTCCCCGTCGTGCTCGGAGCCGAGCAGCGCCAGCACCCGCGCCAGCTTCGCCGCGTCGTTTGCCCGCATCCGCTGCCCTTCTCCCCATCAAAAACGGTTCAGTCCCTGGCGCGGCGGGAGGTTGCTGGCGTGGTCGGGCGAGCGCGGGGAATCTACCCGGGCTCCCAACCAGGGGGTGCCATCTCGAAGCCCTCGAAGGTGAAGGCGGGGCTGACGGTGCAGGCGACGAGCGACCAGGCGCCGAGGCTCTCCGCCGCCTGCCACGCGCCGGCGGGCACGGTGGCGAAGAGGCCCTCACCCGCGCCAAGGTCCGGGCCCAGTCGGTGGGGGTTCGGCGCCCCGCCGTCCGAGACCCGGAGGAGGAGCGGTGCGCCGGCCTGCCAGTGCCAGCCCTCCGCCGCGTCCACCCGGTGCCAGTGGCTGCGCTCCCCGGCGGAAAGGAGAAAGAGGATGGCGGTGCCCGCGCCGCGGCCGCCACTTGGGGGCGTGTCGCGCCAAGTCTCGCGGTAGTGCCCGCCTTCGGGGTGGGGGAACAGGCCGAGGGCGGCGATGACGGCGGCCGCTTCCAGCGAGGGGTCGCGGAGGTCGATGCCGGGCGTCACGGGGGCGGCCTGCGAACGAGCACGGGCGGAAAGGCGCCGCCATCGGTCGGGCGCAGCGCCTCGAACAGCTCCGTCACCTGGGCGTAGTCGCGGTAGCCGCAGCGGGCGATGGTGCCGGCCTCGACCATGTCGAAGCGGCCCTCGCGCAGGCAGCGCTCGTCGATATGCACGCCGACGACCTGCCCGATGGTGAGGAAGCCGTTGCTCGGCCGGCCCTCCCCGTCGTGCAGCTCCAGCGCGTGGACGACGCGGCATTCCAGCGCGGCCGGGCTGGCGGCGACCCGCGGCGGGCGGACCATCCAGCTGGGCGCCGCCTCGATCCCCGCGGTCTCGAACTCGCTCTCCCCCGCCGGTTGGTTGCCAGAGGAGGCGTTCATCGCCTCGAACAGGTCGCGCGTGGCGAGGCTGAACACGAACTCCCCCGTGGCCCGCGCATTGGCGGCGGAGTGCTTCAGCCCCTCGCTGCCGAAGGCCACCATCGGCGGCGCGTTGTGGACGATGGCGAAGTAGCTGTAGGGCGCGAGGTTGGCGCGCCCCGCCGCGTCGATCGTCGAGATCCAGCCGATCGGGCGCGGGGCGACGATGGCCTTGAAGGGGTCCCAGGGAAGACCGTGGCCGTTCCGGGGCTCGTAGAACACGCGCTCAGCCCTTGAACACGTCCTTTCCGGCGCGCCGCTCGGCCAGCTCCTCCACGGTCACTGCCCGCAGGAAGGGGTTGGTCGCGCGCTCCTGGTCGAGGGTCGTCGGCACGGTGGCCAGTCCTGCCTTGCGAAGCTCCCGCACCTCTGCCGCCCGGTCCTTCAGCGCCGCGTTGTCCGGCTCCACGGTCAGGGCGAAGCGGGCATTGCTCTCGGTGTACTCGTGGCCGGGGAGCACGAGCGTGTCGCCCGGCAGCGCGTCCAGCAGGCGCAGCGCGCGGTACATGTCGGCGGGCGTGCCCTCCAGCAGCCGCCCGCATCCGAGGGAGAAGAGCGTGTCCCCCGCCAGCACCGCGTGGGCGGCGGCGATGTAGAGCGCGACGTGGCCGATGGTGTGACCGGGGCTGTCCAGCACCTCGATCTCGCCGCTGCCGAGCGGCACGCGGTCGCCCGGCTTCACGGCGATGTCGAGCTTCGGCAGGCGGTGGGCGTCGGCCGCGGCGCCGAGCACCTTGGCGCCGGTCTTGCTCACCATCTCGGCCACGCCGTCGATGTGGTCGGGGTGGTGATGGGTCAGCAGGACCCAGTCGAGCCGCCCGGGCTCGGGCATGTCCTGCAGCGCTGCGAGGTTCGCGCGCGCCTCGCCGGGGTCGCAGAGGGCGACCAGCCCCGTAGCCTCGTCCCGCAGCAGCCAGGCATAGTTGTCCGAGAGATTGGGCACCGCCTTGGTGGTCCAGCCTGTCGTCCCGCTCATCCGCTGTCTCCTGAGGTCCGAAACCCCTATATCCCCCCCATGGTCGCCGAGGTCCACTTCACCGCCTGGGGATTGCAGGGCTTCTACGAGGCCCCCTTGGGCGCCGTCACGCGCCGGATCCTGCGCGCGCGGCTGCGCCAGCTCTGGCCGGAGCTGACGGGGCGGGAGGTGCTGGGCATCGGTCATGCCGGGCCCTACCTGCGGCTCTGGCGGCGGGGCGCGGCGCGGCTGGTGGCGACCACCCCCGTTTCGCTCGCGGTCGGCAACGGCATGGCGCCCTGGCCGCCGGACGGCCCCTGCTGCGCCGCGCTCACGGAGGAGGACCGGCTGCCCTTCGCCGACGTCTCCTTCGACAACGTGCTCCTCGTCCACGGCCTGGAAGCCGCGGGCAACGGCCGGCGCCTGCTGCGCGAGGCCTGGCGGGTGCTGCGGCCGGAGGGGCGGCTGCTGGCGGTGGTGGCCAACCGCCGCTCCGTCTGGGCCCATCTTGAGCGCACGCCCTTCGGCCACGGCCAGCCCTATTCCCCTGGCCAGCTCGCCCGGCTTCTGGAACGCTCCATGTTCGAGGTGGAGCGGCGCGAGGCCGCGCTCTTCATCCCGCCCTTCGGCCTGCGCCCGCTGCTGCGCGGTGCCAAGCTGTGGGAGGCGGCGGGGCGCAGCCTGCTGCCGCAGCTCGGCGGCGTGACGGTGATCGAGGCGCGGAAGTCCGTGCAGGGCCTTATCCCAGCACTGGAGGCTCCGGCGCGGCCCCTGCGGCGGCCGGTTCGTGCCCAGGCGGTGCGGCAGGGCTGGGCGGTGGCCGATGAAGCCGGTACGCCGCCGGTGCGTTCCCCGATCCCGGCCGCAAGGGCGCGAAGGGCCCAATAGGCCGCCGCCCCCTAGGGCCGAGGATCAGAGGAATTTTCGCCATGACCCGTGCCCTCCTGACCGCCACCGCCCTGACGGGGGCTCTCCTGGCCGCCGGCGGCCCCGCCCTGGCCCAGGACGCCACGACGCGCATGGTTCCCGCCGGCCCGCCGGTGCTCGTGCAGCCGATGGTGCCCGAGAGCTCTCTCCCGCCCGGCACGGTGCCGCAGCCGCTCGTCCCCGGCGCCACGATCATCCAGACCGACCCCGGCCCGCCCCGCGGCAACACCCGCACCGGCCAGCTTCGCTGCGACGTGGCGGGCGGCATCAGCTGGGTCTTCGGCTCTACCCGCTCCCTCACCTGCGAGTTCCGGCCCTCCAACGGCCCGGTTGAGCTCTACGCCGGCGAGATCCGCCGCTTCGGCGTGGATATCGGCTTCACCGGCCGCAGCACGATCGTCTGGACCGTGGTCAGCACGGGTTCCGACATCGCGCCGGGTAGCCTGGCCGGAAACTACGGTGGCGCCTCCTCCAACATCGCGGCCGGGCTCGGCCTCGGCAGCGCGGCCCTGATCGGCGGCAGCGGCGACCAGGTGGCGCTCCAGCCGCTCTCGATCGAGAGCAGCACGGGCGTGAACCTCGCGGCCGGCATCGCCGAGCTGTCGCTGCGCCCGGCGGGCTGAGGGCCGCCGCACCCATCGCTCCGACCCCTGCCCGGCAAGTCAGCCCGGCAGGGGCGAGCTGTGGAACTGGAGGATGCGCCAGTCGCCGTCCCGCCGGGTGACGACGATGCTGAGGCGGAGCGGCAGGATCTCCACCCCGCCTCCCGAATCCGGTCCGACCTCCCATTGGCCCGAGACGAGGGCCACGGATTCCGACGCGGCGAGGACTGTTCCGGACCGCCAGGCTGCCCGCCGCTCCCCCGGCCCGCGGCGCCCGAGCGGCGCGAAATACCTGCGCACCGCCTCCGGTTCCGTCGCGAGTTCCGGCATGGCCGTCCCCCAGACGAGGGCATCCGGCCAGAACAGGGCGCGAATGGCCGCGGGATCGGCGGCCGTGAAGGCCGCGAGGAAGCGCCCGAGCACCGCCCGCGCCGCTTCCTCCACCCCGCCCGTCGCCGCGCCCTCTGCCAAGAGCCCTATTCCGGCTTGATGTTCCGCTGGCGGATAAGCTCGCCCCACTTGCTCCGCTCCCCGGCCGCGTAGGGACCGAACTGCTCGGGCGTCCCGCCCACGGGGTCGATGGCCAGCGGCTCCAGCCGCGCCTTGGTGGCGGCCGAGAGCATGATCCGCCGCGATTCCTCCGAGAGCCGCTGAAGCACCGGCTGGGGCGTTCCCGCGGGCGCGAAGAAGCCGAAATCGGTGCTCGCGCGGTAGCCGGGATAGCCCAGCTCGGCGATGGTCGGGACATCGGGCGCCTGCGGGCTGCGCTCGGCGCCCGAGTAGCCGAGGGCGAGCAGGGTGCGGTCGCGCAGGTAGGGGATGGCGGTGACGGAATCGACGAAGGAGAGGGTGGTCTCCTTCGCGATCACGGCCTGCACGCCGGCGGCGCCGCTGCGATAGGGCACGTGCAGCCACTGCACCTTCGCCATGTCCTGCAGCAGCTCGGGCCCGAGATGGTTGGCGACGCCCGAGCCGGCGGAGGCGAAGGTGATCGCCCCCGGCCGCGCGCGGGAGGCGTCGATGAGGGCCGCGAGGGTCTTGTAGGGCGAGTTCGGCTCGACGCAGAGGAACATCGCGTTCGTCGCCAGCAGGCCGATGGGCGCGAAGGCGTTGTCGTTGTCGTAGGGCAGGCGCTCGTACATGGCGGGCGCCATGGCGAAGGTGCCGTTCGGCACAACGCCGAGCGTGTAGCCGTCCGGCCGCGCGCGGGCGAGGAAGGCCATGCCGACCGTGCCGCTGCCGCCCGCGCGGTTGTCCACTACGAACTGCTGGCCGAGCGCGGTGGAGAGCTCCTGCGCCAGCAGGCGCGCGATGAAGTCCGTGGAGCCGCCGGGCGCGAAGGGCACCATCACGGACACGGCGCGGTTGGGATAGGCCACGGCGTCCCGGCCCTGGGCCATGGCCGCGCCCATCGGCAGGGAGGCGGCGCCGGCCAGGGCGGGCGCGGCCTGAAGCAGGCGGCGGCGGGTGGGGGTCATTCTTGGCTCCTCCGGCGGTGGTGCGGCCTGTTGCGGCCCGGTTGACTCGTCTTCGCCGGGGAGGATGCCCTATCCCGGGAGATGGGGAAGGTCCGTCAGTGGCGGACGGGGGAAGAAAGGGAGCGCCGATGCCGGCAGGGGTGGTGTTGCGGGCCGCGGCCGCCTGGACCGGAACCGGCGCGCCGCCCGTCGAGCGGGCGGAACTGCATGTCGAGGCCGGCCACATCGCCTGGCTCGGCCGTCAGGGCGAGCGGCCCCCGCCCGAGGACGCGCGCGTGGTCGATCTCGGCGCCCACTGGCTGCTGCCGGGCTTCGTGGACGCGCACCTGCACCTCTGGGGCCTGGACCTATCCGAGCCCGCCGCGCTGTGGAACTGGCCGCAGGCCTATCGCACGGCTCGGGCGGTCGCGGATCTCGGCGCGCTGCTTGCGGGCGGCATCACCGCCGTGCGCTGCTGCGGCGGGCCGCTCGGCCCCTCCCTCGCCCGCGCGGTGCGGGAGGGCGTGGTGGCAGGGCCGCGGATCGTCGCGGCCGGGGAGTTCATCTGCTCCCGCGCCGGCACCTGGGACCACGTCGCCTTCCCGCAGCGCTGGGCGGAGGAGCTGGGGATGCTCGCGGACGGGCCGGAGGAGTGCCGGCGCCGCGTGCGAGAGCGCGTCCGCCAGGGGGCTGACTTCATCAAGATCGGCGGCTCCGTGGGCGAGCACGCCGACGCGCTCCGCCCCTGGGGCGACGACCCCGGCCGGCTGCGCCTCTCCTACTCGGACGAGGAGGTACGGATCGTGGTCGAGGAGGCCCGGCGGAACGGGCTCCGCGTCGCGACCCACGCGATCGGCGAGGCGGCGGTGGCCCAGGCGGTCGCCGCCGGCGTGCACAGCGTGGAGCACGGCCACGGCGCCTCCGAGGAGGCGGTGCGGCGCATGGCGGGGGAGGGGATCTGGCTCGTCCCGACCCTCGCCCTGCCGGCGCTGCGGGCGGAGCGCGCGCCGCCCGCGGTGGCCGCCCACTGGCAGCGACACCGCGAGGTGCAGCGGCGCTCCCTGGAACTGGCCATGCGGCACGGCGTGCGGATCGCGGCCGGCACCGACTTCGTCGGCCCGCCCTTCACGCCGCTGGGGCCGGATGCCTGCGAGATGGAACTGCTGGTGGAGGCCGGCATGGCGCCGGAGCGGGCGCTGCTGGCGGGCACGGCGGAGGGCGCGGCGCTGCTGGGCCTTGGGGAGGAGACCGGCACCCTCCTGCCTGGGCGGGCGGCGGATATCGTGGCGCTGCCCGGCGACCCCCGGCGCGACATCAGGCTGGTGCGTCGGCCGGGCTTCGTCATGGCGGCGGGCGCCGTCGTGCTGGACGGGCGCGCGTCCGCCGCCCCTTAGCGGCTCAAACCGCCATCCACACGGTCTCGCCCTCGCCCTGGAGGCGAAGGTCGAGGTTCCAGGTGCCGTCGACGGCGGGCTTGGCGATCATGGTGCCGCGGCGCGCTTCGGGCACGGCGTTGAGCACGGGGTCGGTCCCGTTCAGCGCCTCGCCCTCGAAGTAGAGGCGGGTGCAGACGTGCTGGAGCAGCCCGCGCGCGAAGACGGCGAGTGCGACGTGCGGCGCCTGCAGGGCGTTGGCCCCTGCATGCGGCCCCACCGGCACCGGGCCGGGCTTGAGGGTGGTGAAGCGGAAGCGCCCCTCCTTGTCGGTGGCGCAGCGGCCATAGCCCTGGAAAGCCGTGGGGTCGCCGTTCGGGTCCGGGTAGCGGCCCTCGGGGTCGGCGTGCCAGATCTCGACCATGGCGTCGGTCACCAGCGCACCGGTGCCGTCCCGGAGCGTGCCGGTGAGCACGATGCGCTCGCCGGGCGGCAGCTCCCCCGCGAAGTGGCGCGTGGTGTCCGCCCATTCCGGGAAGTCCACCAGGTGCCAGTAGGGGCCGGCGGTCTGGTGGGCGGAAGCAATGGTCGCCTCGGAGGGGGCGAGCTCGGGCGTGGCGTCGGCCATGGTCACTGGTCCTCCATCGGGGTGGCCTCGCGGCCGCGCAGCACGATGTCGAAGCGGTAGCCGAGCGCCCATTCGGGCTTCGTCAGCTCAAGATCGAAGCTTGCGACCAGCCGGTTGCGCGCGGCCTCGTCGGGCACCGTGTTGAAGATCGGGTCGAGCGGCAGCAGCGGGTCGCCCGGGAAGTACATCTGGGTGATCATGCGCTGGGCGAAGCCGTGGCCGAACAGGGAGTAGTGGATGTGGTTCGGCCGCCAGGCGTTCTGGTGGTTGCGCCAGGGATAGGCGCCGGGGCGGATGGTGACGTAGCGGTACCAGCCGTCCTCGTCGGTGAAGACGCGGCCCATGCCGCGGAAGTTGGGATCGAGCGGGGCGTCGTGGTCGTCGCCCTCGTGGTTGTAGCGGCCGGCGGCATTGGCCTGCCAGACCTCGACCATGGCGTGGCGAATGGGGCGCCCGTCCTCGTCGGTGAGCCGCCCGCCCACGATGATGCGCTCGCCCATGGCAGCGCCCGCGCCGTTCTCCAGCACCGTCAGGTCCACCACCTCGGGGTACCGCGCCGCGGTGAAGAGCGGGCTGCTCGTCTCCGTCAGCGTGTGCGGCAGTTCCAGCAAGGGCTGCTGCGGGTGGCGCGCCCGCGTGCTGCCATAGGCCGGGCTGTTCAGCGGCGGCTGCGTCCCCGCCCCAGGACGACGATAGCCATGCACCACCTCGCTCATCACCTCTCCTCCCTCTCCGACAAGATCCCTTTGGGTCGCGGCGGGACCCGCCCTTCGCCGCAGGATCACACCGCCGCGCCATGCCCATCAATGCGCGGATCTGGCGGAATTCATAGGCTGAACCTATTGGTTGGTCATGCCGTCGCGCCGCCTTGGATACTTCGTCGCCGTCGCCGAGGAGCTGCATGTCGGCCGCGCGGCGGAGGTGCTGGGGATGAGCCAGCCCGCCCTGACGCAGCAACTCCGCGTGCTCGAGGCCGAGATCGGCGTGCCGCTGGTGCGCCGGGCCGGGAGGGGCATCGCCCTGACCGAGGCGGGCACCGCCCTGCTGCCGGAGGCGCGGGCGACTTTGGAGCAGGAGGCGCACGCCATCGCCGTCGCACGCCGCGTGGGGCGTGGCGAGGCGAGTTCACTCAACATCGGCTATGTCAGCACCGCCATGCTGGAGCCGGCGCTGCCGGAGCTGCTGTTTCGCTTCCGGGCGGAGGTGCCGGAGGTCGGGTTGCACCTGGAGGAAGCGGTGGTGGCGGACCAGCTCCTCGGCCTCCAGAAGCAGCGGCTGGATCTGGCGATCGTTCGCGAGCCCGCCGGGCCGCTTCCGCCGGGCATCGGGTCGCGGCCCTTCGAGGCCGGGCGGCTGCTCGCGGCCGTGCCCTCGGCGGTCGCCGCCCGCTTCGGCACGGCGATCAGTCCCGCCGATCTCGCGGAGTTCCCCTTCATCGTGCTGCGCGACCCCGACGGGCTGGGCCTCGGGCACAGCGCCTGGAGCCTTTGCCGGCGGGCGGGCTTCACGCCGCGGATCAGCGCGCGGGTGGCGGACGTGATCGGCGCCATGGGCCTGGTGGCGGCCGGCTTCGGCGTCAGCCTCGTTCCGGCCTCCCTCCGGCGCGTGAACATCCACGGGGTGGAATTGCTGGACGTGACGGGGCCGGGGGCCGAGACGGGCCTGGCCATCCTCTACAGCGCCGCCGGCACCTCGGCCGCTCTCAGGCGCTTCCTGCAGCTTGCCTCCGCCCCGAGGAAGGAGGGAGGCGGATGAGAGGGCGGCTCTGTTTGCCCCCTCGCGCCGCCGGCCCTAAAGCCTTCCCGCGGCCCCTTGCCGCAGGGAGGACGCCGTGCTGCTCGACCCCGCGCTGGCCTGGATCGCCGAGAACCGCACCGGCGTCATCATCATGGTGGCCGTAATGATGCTGACGATCTGGTTCCGTCGCCGGTAGGGGGCGCCCGGCTTCAGCGCCCCGTATCAGCGCGTGGGGCGGGGCTTCTCGCCGGAGTAGTCGTAGAAGCCGCGGCCGGTCTTGCGGCCGAGCCAGCCGGCCTCGACATGCTTCACCAGCAGCGGGCAGGGGCGGTACTTGCTGTCGCCCATCCCCTCGTGCAGCACCTGCATGATGGCGAGGCAGGTATCGAGGCCGATGAAATCGGCCAGTTCCAGCGGCCCCATCGGCTGGTTGGTGCCGAGCTTCATGCCGGTGTCGATCGAGGCCACGTCGCCCACGCCCTCGTGCAGCGTGTAGACGGCCTCGTTGATCATCGGCATCAGGATGCGGTTGACGATGAAGCCGGGGAAGTCCTCGCTCGTCGCGGTGGTCTTGCCCATCCTGCGCGCCAGCGCATCGACGGCCTGGTAGGTCGCGTCGTCCGTCGCGATGCCGCGGATGACCTCCACCAGCTTCATGACCGGCACCGGGTTCATGAAGTGCATGCCGATGAAGCGTGCCGGCCGGTCCGTCACCGCCGCCAGCCGCGTGATCGGGATGGAGGAGGTGTTGGTCGCGAGGATCGCGTCGGGCTTCAGGTGCGGACAGAGCGCCTTGAAGATCGACTTCTTGACCTCTTCCCGCTCCGTCGCCGCCTCGATGACGATGTCGCAGGTGCCGAGCATCGCCATGTCGGTACCGGTGGTGATGCGGGCGAGCGCCGCGTCACGGGCCGAGGCCTCCAGCGTGCCCTTGGAGACCTGGCGCTCCATGTTCTTCGCGATGGTGGCGCGGGCCTTGTCCAGCGCCTCCGGGTTCACGTCGATCATGATGGCGGTGAGGCCGGACCCGGCCGCGACATGCGCGATGCCGTTGCCCATCTGCCCGGCGCCGATGACGCCGACGGATCCGATTGTCGGCGCCGCGTCGCTCACTTCGCCAGCTCCGCCTCGATCTCCGGGATGAGCTTGAAGATGTCGCCGACGAGGCCGTAGTCGGCCACCTGGAAGATCGGCGCCTCCTCGTCCTTGTTCACGGCGACGATCACCTTGCTGTCCTTCATGCCCGCGAGGTGCTGGATCGCGCCCGAGATGCCGAAGGCGATGTAGAGTTCGGGTGCCACGATCTTGCCGGTCTGGCCGACCTGCTGGTCGTTCGGGGCGTAGCCGGCATCGACCGCGGCGCGCGAGGCGCCGACGGCAGCGCCGAGCTTGTCCGCGATGCCGTCGAGGATCTTGAAGTTCTCGGCCGAGCCGATCGCGCGGCCACCGGAGACGACGATGCGGGCCGCCGTCAGCTCCGGCCGCTCGCTCTTCACCAGCTCGGCGTTCACGAAGGTGGAGACGCCGGGATCGGCCGCAGGCTGCGCGGGCTCGACGGCCGCGCTGCCGCCCTCGGGGGCAGCGGGGTCGAAGGAGGCGGCGCGCACCGTCAGAACCTTCTTCGTGTCGGAGGACTGGACCGTGGCCAGCGCGTTGCCGGCATAGATCGGCCGCACGAAGGTGTCGGCGTCCACGATGCCCGAGATGTCGCTGATCGGCTGCACGTCGAGCAGGGCGGCGACGCGTGGCATGACGTTCTTGCCGAGCGCGGAGCCCGGGGCGAGGATGTGGGTATAGCCCTCCGCGAGGGAGGCGATGAGGGCCGCGTCCGGCTCGGCCAGCATGTGCTCGGCCGGAGCGTGCAGAACCTTCGCCACGCCCTCGATCTTCGCACCGGCTCCGGCCACGGCCTCGGGCCCGATCACCAGCAGGTGGACATCGCCCAGCTTGCCGGCGGCGGCGATGGCCGAACGGGTCGGCTGGTTGATCGCCGCGTTGTCGTGGTCGGCGAGGACGAGGACCGTCATGGGATCACCTTCGCTTCGTTGCGCAGCTTCGAGACGAGCTCGGCGGCGGACGCCACCTTCACGCCGGCCTGGCGCTTCGGCGGCTCCTCGACCTTGATGACCTTCAGGCGGGGCGTCGTGTCCACGCCGAGATCGGCGGGCTTGACCGTCTCGATCGGCTTCTTGCGGGCCTTCATGATGTTCGGAAGGCTGGCGTAGCGCGGCTCGTTCAGCCGCAGGTCGGTGGTGACGATGGCCGGGAGCGTGAGCTTCACCGTCTCCTGGCCGCCATCCACCTCGCGGGTCACGCTCGCGCTGCCGTCCGCGACCTCGACCTTGTTGGCGAAGGTGCCCTGGCCCCAGCCGAGGAGGGCGGCCAGCATCTGGCCGGTCGCGTTCATGTCGTCGTCGATGGCCTGCTTGCCGAGGATGACCATCTGCGGGCCCTCCTTGTCCACGATGGCCTTCAGGATCTTGGCGACGGCGATCGGCTCGACCGTGTCCGTCGTCTCGACCAGGATGCCGCGGTCAGCGCCCATGGCGAGCGCGGTGCGAATCTGCTCCTGCGCCTGGGTGGGGCCGACGGAGACGGCGACGATCTCGGTCGCCACTCCCTTCTCCTTCAGGCGCACGGCCTCCTCGACGGCGATCTCGTCGAAGGGGTTCATCGACATCTTCACGTTGGCGGTCTCGACGCCCGTGCCGTCCGGGCGAACCCGGACCTTCACGTTGTAGTCCACCACCCGCTTGACGGGGACGAGGAGCTTCATGCCCGGATTCTCATGATTGTTGGCGATCCTCTGCTGGGCAGCGGCCAGGGTCGGGGCCGGTGCGCTTGCGGGACCGTGGCGGGCCCCGGACAGGTGGGCAGGGCAAGGCGCGGCCGGAGCCGCGCGTGCCAGGAGTCAGCCGGGTCTATACGGCCCGCCCCCGGCGGCGACAAGCCACGCGCCCGGCGGCAGCTGGCTGCTCGCCCGGCGGCCCTCAGCCCCGCATGAGGTAGAGGAGCAGGGCGAAGAGGGCGAGGGTAACGCCCTGCAGGGTGACGCGCCAGCGCATCAGGGCGTTGGATTTGTGGGAGTCGCTGCTTCCTCGGGCCATGCCGACCATGCCGTAGAAGAGGGTGCCCAGGGTGGCGAGCATCCCAAGGGCGACGAGGATGGTGAGGAATGTGATCATGACCGCCAGGATGTGGGCATGCCCGCCCACCCGGCAACGCCGGGCGCCCCGCAAAGAGGGAATGCCGGGGGTCGATTCGCTGCTTTTCCCCGCCCCTTCACAAGACTTGGCGGGCGTTTCGCCAACCCGGTCGCCTCAGTCGAGCGAGGCCGAGTGCCAGATCGACGGGCGCGCCGGCAGGATGAAGCCGTAGGCGGGGAAGACAGTATTCCCGATCACCGCCGCCGGCGGGTACCACACTCGCACCTCCGACCAGTCGTTGCGGGTGGAGACGTCGATCACCGGCTGGTCCCGCGCCACCCGCCCACGCAGCCCGCCCGAGGCCCAGTTGGCGTGGTCCACCCGGATCTCCCGCGGCCCGACCACGCGGGCGACGACCGCGACATGACCGTCCCGCAGGCGGGAGGTTCGCTGGAAAACAAGGACGGCGCCCTCGCGCGGCTGCTGCCCGCGCTGGTAGCGGCCCAGCGCCGCCTCCCACCACTGCCAGCCATCGCCGCGCAACTCGAGCCCCGAGCGGGCGCGGGCGTAGGGCACGCAGGACTGGTAGCTGTCGGAAGCCTCGTAGCCATAGCCCGCGGACGGGCCGCCCCGCGTGGACCCGCAGGCCGAGAGCGCCCCGCCGGCCAGCGCCAGCAACACGAGGCGCAGGAAGATTCCCGCCACGATTGACCCATTCCCCCAGGTGGACCTCCCCCGAGGCCCGGGACCAGCCTAGCGTCAGCGGCCCGGCCTGTCAGCGCCCCGTAACGATCCCTTTGGGAAGGCGCCGTTTACCCCGCATCCACCGATTGCACCTAGGCTGTGCCGGTGGTTGTCGCGACAGGGGAGACGGTTGCGTCCATGGATGGAATGATCGGTCCGCCGCCGGGTGGGGAGCGGGAAGGGCACTGCCCGGCCTGCGCGCGGCCGCTCTGGCAGGGCGATCATCTGACGGGCCTGGCCGACCGGCTGGAATTCCGAGCCCGGCTGAAGGAGGCCCTGTCCCCCAACCAGCCCTGCGACCGGAGCGCCCGCGAGAAGCGGCGCGAGGTCGTGGTGCTGCTCGTCGATCTCGACCGCTTCAAATCCGTGAACGACAGCCTTGGCCACGCCGCGGGGGACGCGCTGCTGCGCCACGTCGGCCAGCGGCTGCGCGGCCTGCTGCGGCAGCAGGACATCGCCGCCCGCATGGGCGGGGACGAGTTCGCGGTCCTCCTCGGCAGCCCGGCCAGCCAGGAGGCGGTGGTCGGCATCGCCGGCCGGCTCGTGGACCTGCTTGGCCGCTCCTATCTGGTGGAGGGGCGGATCGCCAATGTGGGAGCCAGTGTCGGCATCGCCGTCGTGCCGCCAGGCCTTGACGTGGACAGCGTGCTCCGCCGCGCCGATCTCGCCCTGTACAAGAGCAAGGAGGGCGGGCGGCAGCGTTTCCACTTCTTCGAGCCATCCCTGCAGGAGGCGGCGGAGGAGCGGCAGCGGCTCGAATTCGACCTTCGCGCCGCTCTTGCCCTGAACCAGTTCGAGCTCTTCTACCAGCCGCAGTTCCACCTCCACTCGCAGCAGCTCTCGGGTTTCGAGGCGCTGATCCGCTGGCGCCATCCGGTGCGCGGCCTCGTACCGCCCGACCGCTTCATCCCCCTGACCGAGGAACTTGGCCTGATCACCCCCATCGGCGAATGGGTGATCCACGAGGCCTGCGCCGAGGCGGTGCGCTGGGGAGGCAAGCTGAGCGTGGCCGTGAACGTCGCGCCCGCCCAGTTCATTGGCGGCTCGCTCCTGCCGGTCGTCACGAAAGCGCTGAAGGCCACCTCGCTGCCCGGCCCTCTGCTGGAGCTGGAGATCACCGAAACCGCGCTGCTGCACGACAGCGGCTTCACGCTGCAGCAGCTCTCGGCGCTGAAGGCGCTCGGCGTGCGCATCTCCCTCGACGATTTCGGGACCGGCTACTCCTCGCTGACGCAGCTGCGCCGCTTTCCCTTCGACAAGGTGAAGATCGACCGTTCCTTCGCCGATGACAGCGCGGTGGTGCGCGCCGTCGCCGCGCTGGGCACGAGCCTCGGCATCCGCATCACGGCCGAGGGCGTGGAAACCGCCGAGCAGATGATGCGGATCCGTGAGGACGGCTGCACGGAGGCCCAAGGGTACCTTCTCAGCAAGCCGGTACCGGCCGTCGACGTGCCAAAGCTCATCGCGCGCTTCACCGATGCCGGCCACACAAGTGAAAGACTGCCGTGATGGACATGGGCGGACCGCTTCACGCTGTTCACGCTGTTCACGCACCGGAAGGGGATAACAGCCCCGGCGCGCCAGGCATCGGCCTGCACCGGCTGATCTATGTCAGCCAAAACCTCCTGGCCGGCTCACCCGGCGAGGTCGAGGCCGAGGTCCTGAGCATCCTTGAGGCATCCCGGCGCAACAATACGCGCGCGGGCATCACCGGCGCGCTGCTGTTCAGCCCCGATTTCTTCGCGCAGGCCCTGGAAGGCCCGCTGCCCGCCGTGCAGCAGGTGTTCGAGCGCATCCAGTGCGACGAGCGTCATCGGGACACCGTCGTGCTTGCCTGCGAACCCGTCGCCATCAGGGAGTTCGGCGCGTGGTCGATGGCCTATGCCGGCCAGGTCGAGAACGGCCGCTACTCCGCCCTGACCATGCCGGGAACGGGCAGTGCGGAAGCCCGACGCGTGCTGGAACTGCTTCGACGGGTGCTGAAGCCGGTACACGCCGGCTGAGAGGTTCCTTCGGGCGCTCGTGAGGCTGCGCGAGTGACTCGGGGAGAGGAAGAAGGAATTCTTCCTCTCCCCGGACCCCTCTCCATCATCTTTTTCTATCCGGTTGGAATCACCCTTTGGCCGGTGCGCCTCGGGTCACCGACCCGAGGCGACTGCACGCGCAGGAAGGGCATCCGAAAAGAACTCCTCCCATCACCGCACTCACGCCAGTCAGATGGGTATCCAAGGGCGTCAGGCCCTTGGCGGATCTGAGGCACTGCCTCGGATGTCCGGAGAAGGCAGAGCCCTCCCCAGGGCGGGGTTTTAAATAGGGGGAGGATCAGGCCGCCAGCGGCACCGCCGAGAGGGCTTCGTCGCGCGAGGGCACCTCGGCCACGGGGGCGTCGATGCCGGGGGTCCAAGCTGAGCCGGGCCGGGGGCGCGGCGCGAAATGGGCGCGCAGGGCGCGGCTGGCGCCGATGCGCGCGACATCGAACATACGCCAGCCCTCTCCGGGGTCGCCGGGGCCGCGGGCCAGTCCGGCGGTCTGCCAGGTCAGCAGGCCAACCCGCCCCGTGCCCATCCGGCCGATGGCGTGCGGGTGCACCACCCGCCAGGCGCCGCCGTAGAAGAGCTCGAGCGCGCGCCTCTCCCGCACCGCCTGGGCGAGGCGGGCGATCCGGCGGCGAAGAGGTCGGGAAAGGGGCGGGGACGCATCGGCGCGGGGCCCCGCAGGGGTCTTGCGCATGGCCCCGATATGGGGATCAGGCCCCTGATTTAAAAGGCTTCCTGGTGGCGCCCGTCAGGCATCGAGGCCTGCGTACCAGGCGGCGTAGGGGGTGTTCCCCACCATCTT
Organism: Roseomonas aerilata DSM 19363; assembly: GCF_000711725.1. GTDB lineage: Bacteria > Pseudomonadota > Alphaproteobacteria > Acetobacterales > Acetobacteraceae > Roseomonas > Roseomonas aerilata. The sequence continues at coordinate 66,475 of NZ_JONP01000008.1, forward strand.
GCGGTTAAGGTCGGGGGCGCCGTCCGTCCACCAGACCGGGCCGCGCTCGCCCAGGGCGCGCTTGGCCTTGTCCACGGCGGCGCGGGCTTCCGCCAGGGCCGCCGCATCCCCCGCGCGGAGCGCCGCGCGGACGGAACGGCGGGCGGCCATCAGGGCTTTCGTCAGCGCCTCCCGCTCCCCGGGCGGAAGGGCGGGGTTGGACAGGCGCCACAGCCGGCCGCGGACGACGAAGTAGCGGCCGTCCGGTGTCACCGGGTACTTCATCGCGGCGCGCGTCAGGCTTTGCGGCTGAGCAGGAAGAGGGCCTGTTCCCCGAAGAGGTTCGCCAGGCCCAGGCCGCGGCGCCAGGGGGCGCGCAACCCGCGCTCGTCCACCGCCAGCCAGCCGTCCACGGCGTAGCCGTCCGTCTCGCAGAGGGCCACGAAGTCGAGGATCGTGCAGGGGTGGATGTTGGGCGTCTCGTACCAGGGGCGGTTCCAGGTGTCCGTGTCCGGCATCCGCCCGGTGGAGAGCAGGCGCCAGCGCATCTGCCAGTGGCCGAAATTGGGGAAGGAGATGATCGCGTGGCTGCCGATGCGCAGCATCTGCCGCAGCACCTCGCGCGGGCGCTCCACCGCCTGCAGCGTGCGAGAGAGCACGACGTAGTCGAAGGCGCCGTCCGGGTACTGCGCGAGGTCGGCGTCGGCGTCGCCGTGGATGACGGCGAGGCCCGCGGCGACGGCGCGCGTGGCCTCGGCCATGTCGATCTCAATGCCGCGGGCGTCGGCGCCCTTCTCGCGCGTCAGGTACTCGATGAGGGCGCCGTCGCCGCAGCCGATGTCGAGCACCTTCGCGCCGGTCGGGATCATCTCCGCGATCAGGCGAAGGTCGAGCCGCATGTTCTTCGCGACGTAGCGGATGGGTTCACCCTTGGGGCGGATTCCCATGCTCAGGCCCCCGCCGCGTCGGCCGCGCCGCGCAGGAAGCCGCCGAGGGCCGCGTGGAACTCGGGCTCGTCCAGCAGGAAGGCGTCGTGGCCCTTGTCGGAGGCGATCTCGATGAACGAGGTGCGGGCGGCGGCGCGGTTCAGCGCGCGGGTGATCGCCCGGCTCTCGGCCGTCGGGAAGAGCCAGTCGGAGGAGAAGGAGGCGAGGAAGAAGCGGGTCGGCGTGCCGCGGAAGGCCTGCGAGAGATCGCCATCGAAATCGGCGGCGAGATCGAAATAGTCCATCGCGCGGGTGATGGTGAGGTAGGAGTTCGCGTCGAAGCGGCGGATGAAGGTGCTGCCCTGGTGGCGCAGGTAGCTCTCCACCGCGAAGACGTCCTCGAGGAAGGTGACGGCCTTGGCGCCCTGGAGGCGGCGGCCGAACTTCCGCGTCAGCGCGCTCTCCGAGAGGTAGGTGATGTGGGCGACCATGCGCGCGACCGAGAGGCCCTGCGCCGGCAGCCGCCCCTCCCGCCAGTAGGCGCCGCCGCACCAGTCGGGGTCGGCGTGGATGGCGGCGCGGCCGACCTCGTGGAAGGCGATGTTCTGGGCGGAGTGATGGGCCGCCGTCGCGATGGGCGCGCAGGCGAAGACCGATTCCGGGTAGGTCGCTGCCCATTGCAGGGCCTGCATGCCCCCCATGGAGCCGCCGACCACCGCCAGCAGCCGCTCAATGCCGAGATGCTCCACCAGCCGCTTCTGGGCGCGGACCATGTCGCGGATCGTGACGCTGGGGAAATCGGTGCCCCAGGGGCGGCCGAGGGGTTGGCCCTCCGCATCCGTCATCTCCTCCCGCGGGCCGGAGCTGCCCATGCAGCCACCGAGGACATTGGCGCAGATGACGAAGAAGCGGTCAGTATCGATGGGCAGGCCGGGGCCGACTACCGCTTCCCACCAGCCGGGGCGACCGGTCACGGGATGGCGGCCGGCCAGGTACTGGTCGCCGGTCAGGGCATGGCAGACGAGCACGGCGTTGCCGCGGGCGGCGTCGAGCGTGCCGTAGGTCTCGTAGGCCACGATCAGCGGCGCGATCGTGGCGCTGCTGTCCAGCAGCAGGCCGTCCGGGAAGACGGCCCGCTGGTGCGCCACGTCCGGGGAGAACGGCACGACCTCATTCATGGCGGGAGGATTAGGAGCCCTGCGGCGGGCGGGCAAGGTCGGGCGGACCCGGGAGGGAGGCCCGGGGGATCGGTGGGGCGAGGCCGTGGGCGCCCGCGGTCAGGCGCCTTCCAGCATCGCGGGAAGGCGCGCCGAGCGGCCGGGATGCAGTTCTCCGCGCAGGGTGACGAGTTCGTCCGGGGCGTCGGGCTCCGTGACGCGGGCGAGAAGCAGGTCGAGGCCGCGCCGGACGAGGGCCGGGACGGGGACCACGATGGTGGTCAGCTCGTAGGGAGGGTGCAGGGCGGTCGCCACCCCGTCGAAGCCGACGACGGAGATGCCTTCTGTCATGCCCACGGGAATGGCGGCCGAGCGGAGGGCGTCGATGAGGCCCATCGCCATGCCGTCGCTTACGGCGAAGACGGCATCGGGGCGCGCCTCGGGCGGCAGGGCCGCGATGCGCAGGCCGGCCGCCCACCCGCCTTCCCGCGTGGAGCCGCCGTCGAAGCGGCAGGCAAGGCCGTGGCCCGCTTCCGCGAGGCGGGTGGCGAAGCCGCGCTCCCGATCCTGGCTCGTGGAGGTATCGGCGTGGCCGCCGACGACCGCGAAGCGCCGGTGCCCGGCCGCGAGGAGAAGGCCGGCCAGGCGGGCGCCGCCCTCCGCGTTATCGCAGCTCACGGCCGTGCCGTGGTCGCGCGCCACGCGGTTCACCATGACGAGCGGCACGGCGTTCTCCGCGCAGATCGCGGTGACGCGGGAGGGCAGCACGGCCGAGGTCACGATGCAGCCGTCCACGCGGTATCCGAGCAGAGCCTGGGCGGTGCGCTCCTCCATGGAGCCCTCCCCGGCGTGGAGGATCAGCAGGCGCAGCCCGCGATCGGCGGCCTGGGCGACCAGTTCCTCCAGCAGGGCGGGGTAGAAGGGGTTCCGCATGGGCCCCAGCACGAGGCCGATGAGCCCGCTCCGGCCGCCGAGCAGGGTGCGGGCCAGGGTGTCCGGCGCGTAGCCGGCCTCCGCCGCCAGGGCGCTGATCCGCCGGCGCGTGGCGGGGGAGATGCGGGTATCGCCGCGCAGGGCGCGGGAGACGGTGGAGATCGACACACCCGCGGTCTGGGAGAGGGAGAGCAGCGTGGCCCGGGGGCGGGCCGGCCGGGAGCGTGAGACCGGATGATCCATCCGCTCATCCTAGCAGCTTGCCCGGCATGGCAAAGCTTTGCATCAGCAAAGCAAGCCGGCACAGGATCCCTCGTTTCCGCGCTGCACAAACGGGCCGCGCAAACCTTTGAACAAAACTCTTGAACAGGGGGTGCTGGCCGCGCCATGCTCCGAGTGCACCGGCCGCCACGATGCCGGGCATGACAAGATCGGGTGGAGGGAGCGGATGCACCGGGTGAGCGGGGCCATCCAGGCGACAGCTTTTTCGTCATCCGGTGCGGCATGGCCGGCCGGGGCCGGGCGCACGGGCTGATCGGGCCCCCTCCTGTTACCACCCGGAAGAGGACGACCCGCTTGGCCGGACAGACCATCACCGAGAAGATCCTTGCGGCGCATGCCGTGGAGGGCCGCGCGAGTGCGGGAGAGACGGTGACCGTTCGCCCCGACGTCGTTCTGCTCAACGACGTCTCCGGCCCGCTCGCCTTCGAGGGTTTCGAGAGGATGGGCGCCACCCACCCCTTCGACCCCGCGCGCATCGTGCTGGTGGCCGACCACTTTGCCCCCGCCCCGAACGTCCAAGCTGCGGGCGCCATCCGCATGACCCGCGACTTCGCGGAGCGGCACGGCATCGCCCATTTCTACGAGCCGGGGAACGGCGGCATCGAGCACACGCTGCTTTCGGAACTCGGTATGGTGGGGCACGGCGGCATCGTCTTCGGCGCGGACAGCCACACCTGCACGGCGGGCGCCTTCAACGCGCTGGGCATCGGCTTCGGCTCCACCGACCTCGCGGCCGCGCTGGCGATGGGGCGGCTCTGGATGCGCGTGCCGGAGTCGATCCGCGTGGAGCTGACCGGGCAGCCCGGCCCCTATGTGGCGGGCAAGGACGTGATCCTGGAGGTGATCCGCCGCATCGGCTCGGACGGGGCGGCCGATGCCTCGCTCGAGTTCGGCGGGCCGGGCGTGGCTGCCCTTTCCATGGACGCGCGGATGGCCGTCGCGAACATGGCTGTGGAGGCCGGCGCGGACACCTGCGTCTTCGAGGGCGACGGCCAATCCGCCGCCCGCCAGGCCGGGTTCGGCGCGCCCGCCACGGCAGCGGTGATGGCGGACCCGGGGGCGCGCTACCGCGAGCAGGTCTCGATCGACCTCGGCGCGCTCTCGCCCCTCGTCGCGAAGCCGCCCTCTCCCGCCGGCGGCGTGCCGGTGGAGGCGTTGCGGGGCCAGCGCGTGGACCAGGTCTATATCGGCAACTGCGCGAACGGCACGATCACCGATCTCCGTCAGGCAACCGAGATCCTGCGCGGCCGGCGCGTGGCACCGGGCGTGCGGCTGGTGGTGGTGCCGGCCACGCAGCGCATCTGGCGGCAGGCCCTGGCGGAAGGGCTGCTGGACGCGCTGGCGGCCGCCGGCGCCGCCGTCTCCACCCCCACCTGCGGTGCCTGCTTCGGCGGCCACATGGGCATCCTTGCCGCCGGGGAGACCGCGATCGCCACCACCAACCGCAACTATCGCGGCCGGATGGGCGACCCGGATTCTCAGGTCTTCCTCGCCAATGCCTGGGTGGCAGCGGCGGCGGCCGTCGCGGGCGAGATCGTGCCACCGGAACGGCTTCCTGCCCTGGAGGCCGCCGCATGAGCGCGGCGATGAGGGGCCGAATCCACCGCTTCGGGGACGAGGTGAACACGGACGTCATCCTGCCCGGGCGCTACCTCGCGCTCCGCCGGCCGGAGGACCTTCGCGAGCACTGCATGGAGGGGCTGGATCCTGGCTTCGTCGGCCGCGTCCGACCGGGCGACATCCTCGCGGTCGGGCGGAACTTCGGCTGCGGCTCCTCGCGCGAGCACGCGGTGGTCGCGCTGCGCGCGGCGGGTGTCGGCGCCATCGTCGCCGTCAGCGCCGCGCGCATCTTCTACCGCAACGCCGTCAACCTCGGCCTGCCCGTGCTGATCTGCCCCGAGGCCGCGCTGGCGCTGCAGGAGGGCGAGCCCGCGGGCATCGACCTCGCAACCGCCACCGTGCGGCAGGGCGGCACCGAGTGGCGGGCCGAGCCGCTCGGCGAGGAGGTGCGCGCCATTCTCGCGGCCGGCGGGCTGGTGCAGCGCGTGCGCGCCGCGCTCGCCGCCTGACCACCCCCCTTCAACAGGAGACTTTCCCATGGCCGATCCCAAGCTGAAGGCGGCGCTCCGCGCGGGCGAGTTCGTCGTGGCCCCCGGCATCTTCGACATGATTTCCGCGCGCGTCGCGGACCGCATGGGCTTCACCGCGCTCTACGCCACGGGCTACGGCACCGTCGCCTCCCATCTCGGCGTGCCGGACGCGGGTATCGCCACCTACACCGACATGGTCTCGCGTATGTCGCGCTTCGCGCAGGGCAGCACCACGCCAGTCATCGCCGATGCCGACACAGGCTATGGTGGGCTGCTCAACGTGCGCCACACCGTCATGGGCTACGAGGCCGGCGGCGTCACCGCCATTCAGATCGAGGACCAGGAGGTGCCGAAGAAGTGCGGCCACACGCCGGGCCGCCGCGTGATCCCCGCCGAGGAGATGGCGCTGAAGATCGAGGTCGCGGCCGAGGCCCGCAAGAGCGACGACTTCCTCATCATCGCCCGCACCGACGCGCGCACGACCCTCGGCCTCGACGAGGCGATCCGCCGCGGGAAGCTTTACGCGAAGGCCGGCGCCGACATCGTCTTCGTCGAGAGCCCGGAGAGCGAGGAGGAGATGCGCCGCATCGGCGGCGAGATCGATGCCTTCCTGCTCGCCAACAACGTCGATGGAGGCGGCCGCACGCCGATCCTGCCGGCGGCGACCTTGAAGTCCATTGGCTACGACGTGGCCATCTATCCCGCGATCGGCTTCCTCAGCGTCGCGAAGGTGCTGGAGAGCGCCTATGCCCACTTGCGCGAGCGCGGCGACAGCGCGGGGCTGGAGGTGCTGCCTTTCGCCGAGATGAACGAGCTGATGGGCTTCCCTGAGGTCTGGGAATTCGACGCCAAGTGGGCGCGCCCCGACCGTCAGCAAGCCGCCGAGTAGGAGGGGAGGGTCATGGACCACCGCCTCACCCGCCGCCGCCTGGGCGCGCTCGGCGCGGGGCTGCTCGCCGCCCCGGCCCTGCTCGGCCGTGCTGCCGCCGCGACCTGGCCGGACCGGCCGGTGACGCTGGTGGTCCCCTTCACCCCCGGCGGCGCCTCGGACACGCTGGCGCGGCTGGTGGGGCAGCACTTCCCCCGCTTCACCGGCGGGCAGACCCTGGTGGTCGAGAACCGCGCGGGTGCCGGCGGGCTGGTCGGCGGCGCCTATGTCGCGGGGCAGCGGCCGGACGGCAACATCCTGCTGATGGCCGATATCGGCGCCAATGCCATCGGCAAGGAGCTGAACCCGCGCCTCGGCTACGACCCGATGAAGGCCTTCACGCCGATCATCCAGCTCGTGAACCTGCCGGCGGTGTTCTTCGCTCATCCTTCGGTGCCGGAGAAGACGGTGGCGGAGGTGATCGCCAAGGCGAAGGCGCGGCCGGACGCCTATACCTACGCCTCCGCCGGGGTGGGCAACGGCAGCCACCTCTTCGTGGCGCTGCTCTGCCGCCGCGCCGCGATCTCCATGGTGCACGTGCCCTATCGCAGCGGGTCGGAGATCGTCACCTCCGTCATGCGGAACGAGACGCAGCTCGGCTTTCCCAGCCTCTCCTCCGCCCTGCCCATGCTGAAGGAGGGAGCCATCCGCCCGATCGCTATGGGCAACCCCGGTGGCAGCCCGGCCCTGCCCGGCGTGCCGCCCGTGAGCGACACCCTGCCGGGCTTCGACATCGCCGTCTGGTACGGCGTCGCCGCCCCTGCCGGCATGGCGCCGGACCTCGCGGACCGCGTCAACGAGGTCTTCGGCAGTATCGCCGCCCTGCCGGAGGTGCGCGAGGCCGTGTTCAACACCCAGGCCGGGCAGGTCATCGGCGGCTCGCGGGAGGATTTCGCCCGCTTCCTCGGGAAGGAATATGACACCTGGACGCCCGTGATCCGCGAGGGCGGCATCCGCACGGAGTGACGGGCCCAGCAGGCGATCACGCCTCATTGTGCACAAATGGGGGTCGACTGCCTGTTTTTGGATCGTGGTGCGGCCTTAACGGGCCGGAGCTACCGAATGCTCGATGAAGACTTGCTTCACCCTGCTGGGTAGACTGTGCACAATTGTCTTGCTGCCGGCCTCAAGGCGCGGGTGGCGCAATCCGCCCCTGGCCGCCCGAGCGCCGCGGGAGGTGCGCTTGCATGAACGGGGACAGAGACCGCCACAATGACGGACGAACTGGACATCTATCGCCGCCAGGGCATGGGCGGGAGCATGGGGTTGGGCAAGGCCCTCGCCGTGGTGGTGGTGGATTTCGTGCGTGGCTTCGCGGATCCCGAGCACTTCGGTGGCGGGAACATCGGCCCGGCCATCTCCCGCACGGCCGAGCTGCTGGCGCTCGCGCGCTCGCGCGGCTGGCCGGTGGCGCATACCCGCGTCGTCTATGCCGATGACGGCTCTGACGCCGGCGCCTTCGCGCTGAAGGCCACCGGCCTGTCCAAGCTGACGGAGACGAGCCCGCTATCACAGATCCTGCCCGAGGTAGCGCCGGTGCCGGGGGAGCTCGTGGTCCGCAAGCGGCAGGCGAGCGCCTTCTTCGGCACGGAGCTCGCGGGCTGGCTCGCCTTCCGCCGCGTCGACACGCTGCTCGTTGCGGGCTGCACCACCAGCGGCTGCGTCCGCGCGACGGTGGTGGACAGCTGTTCGCACAACTTCCGAACGGTGGTTGTGACGGATTGCGTGGGCGACCGCGCCCTTGCCCCACACGAGGCCAATCTCTTCGACATGGGGCAGAAATACGCGGACCTGATGAGCCTGGAGGAGCTGCGGACAAGCAGCCTCGCGGGCGCGACGTCCTGACGGACGTTCAAGGAAGGACCGGCGGGACGGACTTCCTTGCTTGCTGTGCCTTGTTCACTGATTGGCTGATTTGTTGTGCACAATGGTCGCTCTTTGATGAGGATTGCCCGGGGTCTGACTTCTTCCGATCCTGTGTCGCCCGGCTCTACCTGTCCTATCTGTCCTCTCTACTTCTCTAACGTCAGGCTTGCTTCCTCCTCAACAGTTGTACACAATCGAGCATGACCTTCCTCCTCATGCCCGTGATCCATCACGGCCAAGCCTCCCGGACCGCCGCATGACCCGCGCGCGTGTCATCGTCGCCGGCGCGGGGCCCGTGGGCCTCGTCGTCGCCGCCTGCCTGGCCGATGCGGGCATCCCCGTGCTGGTCGTAGAGGCCGAGCGCGACCTGCCGGACGGGCTGCGGGCCTCCACCTTCCATCCCCCTACCCTCGACATGCTGGAGCGGCTGGACGCCGCCGCCCCGCTGGTCGAGCAGGGACTGATCTGCCGCCACTGGCAGTTCCGCGACCGCCGCACCGGCCCCGTTGCCACCTTCGACATGGAGCTGCTGCGGGGCGAGACGAACCACCCCTACCGGCTGCAATGCGAGCAGTGGCGCCTGACGCGCCTCCTGCGCCAGCGGCTCGACGCCGACCCGAACGTCGAGATCATGTACGACGCCCGCGCCGTCTCGGCCTCTCAGGATGCGGACGGCGTGCGCCTGGTGATCGAGCGCGAGGACGGCAGCCAGGAGGTGCTGGAAGGCGCCTATCTCATCGGCGCGGACGGCGCGCGCAGCGTGGTTCGCAAGTCGATCGACGTGCCCTTCGACGGCCAGACCATTCCAGAGCTCTACCTCACCCTCTCCACCCCTTATCCCTTCCACGAGGCGATCCCGCAGCTCTCCAACATCGCCTATATCTCGGACCCGGAGGAGTGGTTCGTCCTTCTCCGCACCGCCGGCGTGTGGCGCCTGCTGCTACCGACCGAGGCGAGCGAGCCCGAGGAGGTGATGCTCTCCGACGCGCGCATCCAGCAGCGCATGAAGGAGGTGCTGCCGATCGGCGGCGACTACGAGATCCGCCACCGCACCGCCTATCGCGTGCACGAGCGCGTGGCGGAGCGCTACGCGGTCGGCCGCATCCTGCTGGCGGGCGACGCGGCGCATGTGAACAACCCGCTCGGCGGCATGGGCATGAACGGCGGCATCCATGATGCCTTCAATCTCGCGGACAAGCTCGCCGAGGTATGGCGCGGGGGCGATCCCGCGCTTCTCGGCCGGTACGAGCGGCAGCGGCGGAAGGTCGCGCTCGACGTCGTGCAGCAGCAGGCGCTGCGCAACCGCGCGACGCTGAACCAGCGCGATCCCGCCGTGCGCGCGGCGGCGCTGGACGACCTGCGGCGCACGGCGGAGGATCCGGCGCGACACAAGGAACACCTGATGCGGACCTCGATGATCCGCTCCCTCCGGGAGCTGGACGCCGTCGCCTGATGCGGCGGCGCCCGGCGCCCGCCTCAGTCGGCCGTGGCGCCGGTGGCCTGGACCACCGGCCGCCACTTCGCGGTCTCATCGGCCATCCAGCGCCCGAACTCCACGCGCGTCATCGGGCGCGGGATGGAGCCCAGCTCCGTGATGCGGCGGCGCAGGTCCGGCTCGCCCAGGGCCGCGACCGTCTCCGCGTTGAGCTTCTCCAGGATCGGCTCCGGCACGCCCGTGGGCGCCACCACGCCGAACCACCCCATGGAGGTGATGTTCACGCCAGCCTCGCGCAGGGTCGGCACCTCGGGGAAGGCGTCCAGCCGCTCGGTGCCGGTGACGGCGAGCGGGCGCATGCGGCCGCTGCGCGCCATCTCGGCCACGGCAGAGACGGACTGGAAGAGAACCTGCACGCGGCCCTCCATCATGTCCGTGTTGAGCTGGCCGGAGTTGTTGTAGGGCACGTGCTGCATGTCGAGCCCGTTCGCGAGGGCGAACTGCGCGCCCGCGAGGTGTTGCGAGGAGCCCGACCCGACCGAGCCATAATTGAGCGAGCCGGGATGCGACTTCGCGTAAGCGATGAACTCGGCGACGTTCCGCACGGGCAGCGAGGGCGAGACGACCATCAGGTTCGGCGTCAGCGCCATCAGCGAGACCGGCACCACGTCCTTCTCGGGATCGAAGGGCAGGGACTTGTAGAGCCAGCGGTTCACCGCGTTGGACGCGATGGAGGCGAGGCCGATCGTGTAGCCGTCTGCCGGGCTGCGGGCGATCGCGGCCATGCCGATATTCGTGCCCGCGCCCGGCCGGTTCTCCACTACGACCGGCTGCCCCAGCCGCGCGGTGAGGCGCTCGCAGACGAGGCGCGAGATCACGTCGCCCGCGCCGCCCGCAGGGCCTGTGGCGATGAAGCGGATCGGGCGGCTTGGCCAGTCTCCCTGGGCGCGAGCAAGGCCCGGTGAAGCGAGCAGTGCTGCGGCACCCAGGAAGTGGCGACGAGGAAGGGAGGATGCTGACATGTCGGTTCGCCTCTCTGAAGTTTGGTGACCGCCAATGCACGGACCGCGCCAGTCGGCAGCGGGATCGGAGAAGGAAGGTATCATGCGCGACGTTCTCGGCTATCGCGGGAAGTACGGCGTTCTCGGCCCCTCCACCAACACGGTGGTGCAGCCGGATTTCGAGATGATGCGCCCGCCCGGCATCACCGCGCACTACAGTCGCATCTTCACGCCGAACGCCAAGGCCATCAGCAACGAGAGCTTCCGCGCCGGCGCGATGAAGATCGCCGAAGGCGTGATCGACGCCGTGCGGAGCGTGATGACCTGTTCGCCCAACTACCTCGTGATGGGCATGTCCGCCGTTACCTTCTTCGGTGGCAAGGCGGGCGCGGAGGCCTTCCGTGAGGGCGTTGAGAAGGAGGCTGGCGTGCGGCTCAGCTGCGGCAGCCTGGCAACCACGGCGGCGCTGCGGGCCTATGGCGCGAAGCGCATCGCCTTTCTCTCACCCTACTACCCCGCGGCGAACGAGGAGGTGCGGCGCTACTTCACGGAAGAAGGCTTTGAGGTGGTGCGCGACCTCTGCCTGCAATGCCCCTCCTGGACCGCCATTGCCGAGGTGACGCCGGAGGAGCTGCGCCTGCGGCTGCGCGAGTTGGACGGGCCGGACGTGGACGCGATCGTGCAGGTCGGCACCAATCTGTCCATGGTGCGGCTGGCGGCGGCGGCGGAGATGTGGCTCGGCAAGCCCGTGATCGCCATCAACACCGCGACCTGGTGGCACGCACTGCGCGAGAACGGCATCGCGGACCGCATGGAGGGCTTCGGGCGGCTGCTCTCCGACTTCTGAGGATTCCGGCGCGGGAGGGTGCCGCTTCCGGCGCGGCGCCCCTAGGATGGGCGCGGGGGCAGGGGGACGACACGGGGATGCCGAACGCGGCGGAGCGCGCCTACCAGGTGATCCGCGACCGGATCCTTCGCGGCGGCTTCGCGCCGGGCGCACCGCTGCGCGAGGAGATGCTGGCCTCCGAGATCGGGGTCAGCCGCACGCCCGTGCGCGACGCGCTGCGGCGCCTGCTGGCGGACGGGCTGGTGGAGAGCACGCGCAACCAGGGCAGCTTCGTCGCCAATCTCCGCCCCGAGGAACTGGCCGACGAGTTCGAGCTGCGCGCGCTGCTGGAAGGCCACGCGGCGCGCAAGGCTGCGACGCGCATCACGCCCGAGGAGCTCGCCGAGATGGAGGCGCTGGCGGAGCGGATGGAGCGGGTGGACCCGGCCGCCGAGGCGGGGATCAGCGCCTTCTCGGACCTCAACGGCGAGTTCCACGCCGTTCTCGCAAGGGCGTCCCGCTCGCGCCGGCTGGAGGGAATGCTGCGGCGGCTGGTGGCGATGCCCCTCGTGCTGCTGAAGGAGTACCGGCTGCAGCAGCGTGTCGGGATCGAGCGGTCCAACCGCCAGCACCGCGAGATCCTGGCGGCGCTGAGCGCCGGCAACCCGGAATGGGCCGCGCTGGCCACCAGTGCGCATATCATCTCCACCACGCCTCGCGACCTGCTCCGCGACGGAGCGGCCTGAGCGGCGGATCCCGCGCCTCTCGCGCAGGCCTTGCATCGATGGGTGGGTAGCGGGCCCGCTGACTCCCGATTGGCGCTTCCTCCCGTCCGGGCGCAACCTGCGCCCCTGCGGGAGGGCATGGTTTGGTCGAGACGTATGATGTGGTTGTCGCGGGCGGCGGCGCGGCCGGGATCGGCGCCGCGCTGGGCGCGGCCGCGGCCGGGGCGCGGGTGCTGCTGCTGGAGCGCTACGGCTTCCTTGGCGGGGCCGCGACGAATGCGGGTGTCCTCACCTACTGCGGCCTCTACCAGGCCGGGGAGACCCCGCGGCAGGCCGTGGGCGGCGCGGCGGAGCGGCTGCTCGCCGGTCTGGCGGCGCTGGGCGGCGAGGTCGCGCCCATCCGCTCGCGCAGCGGCAACTGGGTGGTTCCCTTCGACCCGGAGGCGCTGAAGCGCGCGGCGGACGAGGTGGTCGGGGCGGCCGGTGCCGAATGCCGGCTGCACGCGCTGGTGACGGGCACGACGCGCACGGGCGCGACGCTCGGCGCCCTGCGCGTCACGGACCATGCGGGCACCACCGAGATCGCCGCGCGCGCCTTCGTGGACGCGAGCGGCGAGGCCACGCTCGCGTCACTCGCCGGCGTGCCGAGTGTGGTGCCGGGGTCGGACGGGCATGTGCAGCCGGGCTCCGCGACGATGCGCCTGGGCGGGCTGCCGCCGGAGGCGATGCCGGATCGCGACACACTGGCCCGCGTCGCGGCACGCGCGAATGCGGCGCTGCCCGGCGCCCCGGTTCGCCCCGATGGCGGGGTCTTCATGCCGATGCTGGGAGCGGGCGAGGTCTGGTGGATGTGCGTGGACCTGCCGACCGACGGGCTGACGGCCGAAAGCCTCACGCGGGCCGAGACGGTCGCGCGCCGCGCCGCCTGGGCGGTGCTCGCCGCGCTGCGGGAGGAGCCGGGGATGGGCGGGGCGCGCCTCCTCGCCACAGGGCCGCAATTCGGCGTGCGGGAGACGCGGCGCTGCGCGGCACTCGCGGAGGTGACGGGCGCCGCCGTCGCCGAGGGGCGGCGCGACCCGGAGGGCATCGCGCGGGGCGCTTGGCCGATGGAGGTGCACGAGGCACCGGGTCGGACCTCCTACACGCCGGTGGGCGGGGAGGGCTTCTACGACATCCCGCTCGACACCCTGCGCGCTCAGGGCGTGGACAACCTCCTCTACGCTGGCCGCGTCGCTGGTGCCGACCGCGCGGCCTACGGCTCCACCCGCGTCATGGGCACGGCCTTCGCGACGGGCCAGGCCGCGGGCGTGGCCGCGGCGCTCGTGGCCAGCGATGCTGCTGCCGTACGGGCGGAGTTGCTGCGCCAGGGGGCGATCCTCTGACACGCTGGCCGAGGGACCGAACCCTCTCCGCCGATTGATCAGTTGACGTTTTGTTGCATTTCGATGACGCGCGGGGACCCACCCGGGCTGCGGTCGTGATCTCGCGAAGCACAAGATAAAACTCGTGCCTAAGCACGGATTCTCAGTCAGGCTATGGCGGTCTAGGCAGGGCTGGCGGCCGGGCGGTATGTGCCGCATCGCCCGCCGGGCATCGGCTGGGACAACGGGAGCGGCCGGAGGATCCACTTGGCGAAAGCCGGCGCGAGAAGGATGGAGGCAGGTAAGCGGGCGCCGCGGCGGTCCCGGTTCGAGTTGGCCGACTACCCGATGTACTACATGGCCCACATCCTGCAGCGCTACGACGCCAACATGGCGGTGCGACTGCGGCGCCACGGGATGAAGCACTCGGACTGGCGAGTGCTGGCGACGCTGCAGTACCGCGACGGCATGACGATCGGCGACATCGCGGCCTATGCCGTGCTGGAACGATCCTTCGTCAGCCGCGTGGTGGCGGCGCTGGGGGAGCGGGGGCTGGTCGGGCGGCGCCTGCACGCGGAGGACCGCCGCATGGTCCACGTGCACATGACGGAGGCCGGCTTCGCGCTGTTCGACAGGGTGATGGAGCCCAATGTCGCGGACCGGCTGGAGGAGGCCTTCCACGGCATCGGGCCGGAGGAGAAGGCCCGCTTCCTGCGGACGCTCGCGCGCATGCAGGGCAATGTCTACCAGGCGGCGAGCCTGCTGCCGCCCGACCTCGACGGGGATCTCACCGCCGGGACGGAGAACGGCCGCTAGCCGCCGCCCGACAGCGACAGCGCCGCATCCACCATGCCCTGGTAGCCCGTGCAGCGGCAGTGATGGCCGGCCAGCGCCATGCGGATCTCCGCCTCGTCCGGGGAGGGAGAGGCGTCGAGCAGTTCCACCAGCGTCATCAGCACGCCCGGCGTGCAGAAGCCGCATTGCAGCCCGTGGCGCTCGGAGAGCGCCTGCTGGAGCGGGTGCAAACGGCCGGCGCGTTCCAGCCCTTCCACGGTCGTGATGCTTCGCCCGTCCGCCTGCACGGCCAGCATGAGGCAGGCGCGGGCGGAGGCGCCGTCCACGAGCACCGTGCAGGCGCCGCAGGCCCCGTGCTCGCAGCCGAGATGCGTGCCGGTGAGCCGCAGCCCCTCGCGCAGCAGGTCCGCCAGGCTCAGCCGCGCCGGCACATCCAGCCGATGCGGTTCGCCGTTGACCGTCACGGAGATCGGGAAGCGTTCCTCGCTCAAGCCATCGCCCTTTCCAGCGCGCGCCGCAGGGCAACACGGACCATCGCCGCGCGGTCATCGTCCGCCGCGTCAGGGAGCGGCATGCCGGAGACCAGCGGCCGAGGATCGGCGCCGGGTCGCCATCCCAGGAGCATTGCCTCTCCCTCTGGCAGCCGCCTGGCCATGGGGAAGGGCCCGCAGACCGCGAGGGCGGCGGACGTCACCTCGCCGGCCGCACCCAGCCGCAGCGAGACCGCGGCGGCGGCCTCGGCGGGATCGTTGGGCCGGTCGGCGATCTCCACGAAGGCCTGCCGCGTTCCCGCCGCCGGGATGGGGAATCGCGCATGCGTCAGCAGCTCGCCCGGCCGGAGCGCGTTCCGCCCGGGGCCCTGCGCGAAATCCCGGAAGGCAAGGCGCCGTGTGCCCGAGGGCGCCGCCAATTCCAGTTCTGCATCCAGCAGCGTCGCGACCAGCGGCAGCTCGGCCCAGGGATCAAGCTGGCAGAGGCTTCCGCCGAGCGTGCCCCGGTTGCGCGTCGCGACATGCCCGACCAGCACCGCCGCCTCGACGAGGACTGGCAGGTGCCGGCGCAGCAGGGGCGAGCGGAGCAGCGCGGCCTGCCGCACCATGGCGCCGATGCGGAGGCACCCCTCCGCCTCCTCGATCCCGTCGAGTCCGTCCAGGCGGTTCAGGTCCAGCAGGTGCGGCGCCGTGACCTGACGCGCGTTCAGCTGCGGCATCAGCGACTGCCCGCCCGCGAGCGGCCGCGCCTCCGGATGCTGTTCCAGGATCGCCAGCGCCTCCGGCAAGCTCCGCGGCGCGTGGTAGCAGAAGGCAGCGGGCTTCATGCGGCGGCCAGCAGCGTTCGCAGCCGCCGGGGCGTGATCGGCAGCTGCGTGATGCGGATGCGCGCGGGGCGCAGCGCGTCCTCGACGGCCGCCACGATCGCGGCGGCCGCGGGGATCGTGCCGCCCTCGCCGACGCCCTTGGCGCCCAGCGGGTTCAGCGGCGTCGGCGTCTCACGGTGGTGGATCTCGATCCACGGCAGGATTGGCGCCGAGGGCAGGCGATAGGCGGGATAGCCGAGTGTGGCCGGCACGCCCTGCGCGTCGAAAAGCGTCTCCTCCAGCAGGGCGTGGCCGATCCCGTGCACGACGCCGCCGAGGATCTGCCCTTCCGCGAGCGAGGGATTCAGCAGCCGGCCGCTGTCATGCACCACGAGGTAGCGCAGAAGCGTAATCCGGCCGGTCTCGGGATCCACCATCGCCTCGGCGACATGCGTGCCGTTGGCGTAGCTCAGCGCCTCCGGCTGCCAGGCGACGGAGGAGGACAGGCCCGGCGACAGGCCCGGCGGCAGCGGAAAGCCCGGCATGCCCTGCAGCACCTGCGCGACCTGCCCGAGCGAGAGCCGGTCCGCCGGGATGCCGCGAATCCGCACGGCTCCGTTGACGAGCTCCAGATCCTCCGGCGCGGCTTCCAGCAGGTGCGAGGCCGCGAGCAGCGCCTTCTCCCGCACCAGCCGCGCGGCCTGCAGCACGGCGGCGCCCGCCACCGGTCCCTGCCGGCTGGCGAAAGCGCCCAGGCCCTGCGCGATCGCGGCTGTGTCGCCGGTGCGAACGGTAATCCGGGCGGGGTCCATGTCCAGCACCCCCGCGCAGACCTGCGCGAGCACCGTCGCCGTTCCCTGCCCCTGCGCGGAGGCCCCGGTGGAGAGCACCACCTGCCCGGAGGGTCCGATACTGATCGCCGCCGTCTCGAAGGGCCCGCGGCTGGTTCCCTCCACGTAGTTGGACAGGCCGATGCCGATGTGCCGACCCGCCTCGCGCGCGGCCTTCTGCCGGGCACGAAAATCCTCGTAGCCCGCAAGCCGCAGCGCATCCGCCATGCAGGCGGGATAGTCGCCGCTGTCGTAGATCATGGCCGCGCCGTCGCGCGTCGTCAGCGGCGTGCGGTAGGGCATGGCGAGGGGCGGGATGAGGTTGCGGCGCCGCACCTCGGCGCGCTCTATCCCCAACTCGTCGGCGATGCGGTCGAGCATCCGCTCCATCACGAAGGTGCCCTGCGGCCGCCCCGCCCCGCGCGTCGGCGTCGCCGCCACCTTGTTCGTCAGCGCGACGGAGATTTCCAGCCGGTAGGCCGGCAGCACATAGGGGCCGAGCAGGTTCGTAGCCGAGTTCTGCGGCAGGGCGATGCCATAGGGCGTATCGGCCCCGTGGTCGTGCAACAGCCGGCCGCGCAGGCCGAGCAGGCGCCCCTGCGCGTCCGCGGCGACCTCCACATCCCAGAGCTGGTCGCGCTCTGCCGTGGTGGCGGCGAAGTTCTCGCGCCGATCCTCGATCCACCGCACGGGGCGGCCGAGCAGCAGCGCGGCGAGCGGCACCGCCACGTCCTCGGGGTAGCAGACGAATTTCGGGCCAAAGCCGCCGCCCACATCGGGCGCGACCACCCGCACCCGGTCCTCCGCCCGGCCGAGGGCCGCGCAGATCACGCCCTTGTTCCGGTGCGGCATCTGCGCGGAGGACCAGACGGTCAGCATGTCGTCCACACGGTCGTGCTCGGCCAGCACGCCGCGCGTCTCCACCGAGTGGCCGCCACCCTTGTGCAGGTGGAAGCGGTCCCGGAACACGTGCGGTGCCACCTCGAAGGCGGGCGCGACCTCGCCATAGGCGACGGTGAAGCGGGCGAGCAGGTTGTCGGCGCAGCCGAGCCGCGCCCGAGGCGCGCCGGGCTCCAGCGCGGACCCCGGATCGAGCGCAGGCGGCAGGAGCTCGATGTCGAGCCGGACGAGCGCCGCCGCGTCCTCGGCCGCATGCGGGGTGTCAGCCACCACCAGTGCGACGGCCTCGCCGGCATAGCAGACCTCGTCGGCCGCCAGCACGCGCGGGTTCACGACGTAGCGGATCGCCCCCGCCGGCATGGCGACCGCGAGCTCGGGAGAGGTGAGGTGAGGGCGGAAGTCCTCGGCCGTGAAGACGCCGCGCACGCCGGGGGCGCGGCGCGCCGCCTCCACCTCCAGCCCGAGCAGCCGGCCATGCGCGACGGGGCTGCGGACGAAGCGCGCGTGGAGCATCCCCGGCCGCACGATATCGCCGACAAACTGTCCGCGCCCGCGCAGCAGCGCCGCGTCCTCGATCCGCGGAACACGGCGCCCGAGCCAGGCCGGCGCCTCGGCCGCCGTCACGGGGCGGGGGCGGGGCGCGCGGGCTCCGGCGGCCGCTCGTCCGGCGGGGCGATGGAGGTCGCGAGGTCGCGCAGCAGCGGCTTGTTGGGCAGGGGATCGAGCCGCATCTCGCGCTCCTCCAGCCGAGCGGTGCAGGCGTAGATCACCGCACCGTCGAGCAGCATCATGCACTCCTTGCACGCGTTCGCGTTCAGGCAGGCGTAGCGCATGGCAAGGGAGGGATCCTCGTGCTCGCGGATCCAGCGCAGCCCGTCCAGCACGGAGCGGCCGGGCTCGAAGGGCACCTCGTAGCGCTGGCGCCGCGGCGCCTCGCCCGGGCCGCCGCGCCGGATGTCGAGAAGCGCGACGCTCATGCCGCCTCCTTCACCACCGCGCGCTGCGCAAGCCGCAGCGCGCCGCCGTCCAGTGTCAGCACCTGGTTCGTCTCCCATGCCGGGTCCAGGCCCGGATAGTCCTCGCGCTGATGCGCGCCGCGGCTCTCGCGCCGCTCCGTGGCGGAAAGGATGACGGTCTCGGCGACCAGCAGGGCCGCGCGCAGGTCGAACCAGTCGGCGCGCGCGAGGTCGTGCGGAAGGGGCGGGCCGGGCGGCACCTCGCCCAGCTCCGCGGCCAAGGCGCTGAGCCGCGACGCGGCCTCCGCCAGTCCCGCCTCGGTCCGGAAGGGACCGACGAGGTCCGACATGATGTCCTGCAGCCGGGCGAAACCCGCGGCCGGGTTCCAGCCTGGCCGTGCAGGGCCGGCGGCCCGCGCCAGCGCCACGCCATCGGCCGCCTTAGCTGCATCCCAGGCGATGCCGCCCTTGGCAAAGCGTGCCGCCTCGCGTCCCGCGACGCGGCCGAAGGCCAGCGCCTCCGTGATGGCGTTGCCGGAGAGGCGGTTGGCCCCGTTCGCGCCGCCCACCGCCTCGCCGGCGGCGTAAAGGCCGGGAAGGCCGGTGGACATGGACGTGTCCACGCGGATGCCGCCCATGTGGTAGTGTGCGATCGGTGCCACCTCGATGGCGGTCTTCGTCAGGTCGATGCCGTTGGCGGCGAGGCGGTCGATCACCGGCCCGAAATTCTCGCGCAGCACCGCCTCGGGCACGTGCTCGAAGCTCAGCCAGGCGCCGCCAGCGGGCGAGCCGCGGCCGGCCGCGACCTCCTTGGTGATGGCGTAGGTCGCGAGGTCGCGCGTGGTCACGTACTTCCCGGAGTCCGTGCTGCCGTAGCGGTCCACGAATTCCTCGCGCACGCCGTTCAGCAGGCGCCCGCCGAGCTTATAGCGGAAGGGGTCCCACATGATCGGGTCCATCCCTACCATGCGCGGCGCGAGATGGCCGATGGGGAAGAACTGAACGAACTCCATGTCGATCAGCGCGGCGCCGGCGCGAAGCGCGAGGGCGTAGCCGTCGCCCGCCATGTTGGCCGAGGCGCTGTTGCGGCGGTAGAGCCGCGTCAGCCCGCCCGTCGCGATGATCGTGGCCCCCGCCGCGATGGTGACGGGCACGCCATGAGCAAGATCGAGCGCGACCACGCCCTGCACCGCGCCGTCCGAGACGACGAGGTCGGTCACGAGCATCTCGCCCATCCGCTGGACACCCTCCTGCCGCTGCGCCTGGGTGCGCAGGGTGCGGGAGACGGCAGGGCCGGTGCTCAGGAAATCCACGTAGACGCAGCGCGGGCGGTCGTGCCCCGGGGCGAAGGCCTGGCGGATCCGGCCATCGGCGTGGCGCGCCCAGCCGACCTTCCAGCGGTCCATCTCGCGGATGACCTCGACGCCGTCCTCGCAGAGCAGCCGCGCGAGCCGCGCGTCGCAGAGTCCGCGGCCGGCGGCCAGCGTATCGCGCCAGTGGTCCCGCCAGTCGTCCGGCTGCTCCGTGCCGATCGCCGCGGCGACGGTCATCTGCGCCATCACCGTCGCGCCGCCCCGGCCGATGAGGGAGCGGTCGATGACCAGCGCGCGGGCGCCGGAGCGCGCGGCCTCGATGGCGGCATAGAGCCCGGCGCCGCCCGCGCCGATCACCAGCACGTCGGTCTCGATATGTCCTGCCGCGCCCTGTCCACGCACGCCCGGCATCGCTTCAGTCATGGGCGGGCTCCTCCTCAACGATGTGGTTCCAAATGGCCGCGCAGATCTCGCGGAACCGGGCGTCGGCCCGCAGGGAGCGGGGGTCGCGCGGGCGCGGCAGGTCCACGCGATGGATGGAACGCACCCGACCGGGGCGCGGCGCCATCACGACGACGCGGTCGGCGAGCGTGACCGCCTCCTCGATGTCGTGGGTGACGAAGACGACGCTCCGCCGGCGCTGCGACCAGATGCGGAGCAGTTCCCGGCCCATGGTGATCTTCGTCTGCGCGTCGAGCGCGCCGAAGGGCTCGTCCAGCAGGTAGATGTCGGGCGCGTAGGCGAGCAGCCGCGCGAGGGCCACGCGCTGGCGCATGCCGCCCGAGAGCTGAGCCGGGCGATGCCCCGCGAAGTCCGTCAGCCCGACAAGCGCCAGCAGCTCCGCCAGCCGCGCCGGTCGCTCGCGGGTGGGGGTGCCGCCGAGCACCAGCCCGACCTCCACGTTCCGGCGCACATCGGCCCAGGGCATCAGCGTGTCCCGCTGGAACATGAAGCCGACGCCGGGCGGCGGACCCGAGACGGGCTTCCCATCCAGCAGCACGCGGCCGCCCGTCGGGTCCAGCAGCCCCGAGGCCAGGCGCAGCAGCGTGGACTTGCCGCAGCCGGAGGGGCCGACGATCGCCAGGAACTCGCCGTCCGCGAGGGACAGGTCGATGCCGTCCAGCACACGGAGGCCTGGATAATCGAGGGTGATGCCCTCGAAGGCGAGCTTGGGGGAGGGCCCGGTGGCGCCCATGGCGGCACTCACCGCGCCGCTCCGCGCAGGGCCAGGCGCTCGATAAGCCGCACGATCTCGTTGCCGATGACGGCGATCGCCATCAGAGCGACGAGGCCTGCCATCACGCCGGTCGTGTCCAGCCGCCCGCCCGAACGTTCCACATACCAGCCGAGGCCGCGATTGGCCCCCAGCAGCTCGCCCAGCACGGAGCCGACGAGCGCGAGGCCGATGCCGATCCGGGTCGCCCCGAAGATCCAGGGCAGGATGGCCGGCAGGCGCACGTGCCAAAGCAACCAGAGCGGCCGCGCCCGCATGCTGCGCATCGCGTCCAGCAGGTCCCGATCCACCTCGCGCAATCCCTGGGCCGTGTTGAGGAGATAGACGAAGACGACCATGGAGAAGGCCATCATCACCTTCGAGAAAAGGCCGATGCCGAACCAGATGATGAAGAGCGGTGCGAAGGCCACGCGCGGCACGCTGTAGAGGCCCATCACCAGCGGATCGGCAACCTGCGCCCCGCGCGGGAAGGCCGCGTAGAGGACGCCCGCCAGCACGCCGACGACGAGCCCGAGCAGCAGCCCGAGCAGCGCCTGCCAGGCCGTGGCCGTGGCGTGGAAGAGAAGGTCGCCGCTGGCCGCCATCGTCCAGAGGCGCAGGGCGATCTCGGAGGGCTGGCTGACCCAGAAGGGGTCAATGAAATGGTCCGTCGCGACCTGCCACGCGGCGAGCACGGCGCCCACCAGCAGGATCCGCTGCAGGGTGATAGTCAGCCAGCCCGGCATGCCGCGGCGCGGGGCCGGCGCGCCTGCCGGCACCAGCGCGGGTGCCTCCTCGACCGCGGCGGGCATCTCAGTCCCGGACCGGGGGGATGGAGATCTCGGCGAAGGGGATGCGGCGCAGGCCGGGCTCGGCCGGCAGCAGCATCTCGAGCAGCGTCTGGTAGCCCGCCTCCTCCACCCGGCCGTCCGGCGCCAGCCGCGCCTGCACGTCCGCCGCAAGGGCGTCGATCTCCGCCTCGCTGTAGTCGGGGAACTGCCGCCGCAGCCCGGCCAGGGCCACGGCGCGGTCCGCGCGGATGGCGCGCACCCCGCGCAGCACGGCCCGAACGAAGCCGCGCGCAGCGTCCGGCTGCTGCGTGAACCAGGATTCCCGCGTCAGCAGCGCGAGGGAAGGATACGGGATCCCCCGGAAATCCTGCACGACCCGGTAGCCGTTGTTGCTCCCGGTTTGCATGTGAAGCAGGTCCGCGTTGATGACCATGCCGGCCTCCACGCGGCCGCTGTCGATCGCGGCCTTCATGCTCGCACCACCCCCGGCACCCACGATCTCAACATCGCGATCCGGGTTGAGGCCGGCCTTGGCCAGGGCCCAGCGCAGCGTGTTGTCCGTCAGGCTGCTCGGCGAGGTGATGCCGATGCGCTTGCCCCGAAGATCGGCGACGGAGGCGTAGCTCGTGCCCGTCCGGCTGACCAGCGCGTAGGAGTGGCGCGTGTCCAGCTCCACGGCCACCACCACGTCCTGCCGGCGGCTCCGCAACCGTACCACGTGGTCCACCGCGCAGATGCAGACGTTGATGCCACCGCCGACGAGGGCCTGGATGGCCGGCGCGCCACCGCGGAAATCGACCAGCTCGGCCTCTAGCCCGGCCTCACGGAAATAGCCCTGGTCGATGGCGACGTAGATCGGCGCCGCCATCTCGCTCGCCGATGCCGCGCCGATGACCACCTTCGTCTGGGCGCTGGCAGACGCCGCCGTGACCAGGAGAGTGGCGAGAAGGATCATTCCCGCCAGCTTGTTTCGCAGCATCATAGAGCCAGGCTCCATCTCTTTGCCCCAATTAACCGCCCACTTCCGTGCTTGGCAAATGCTGCCCCATGGCGGATCGTGGTTTTGCCTAGGAAGGCTCGGCTGCCTGATGCACCTGACCGAGCTTGTGCATGAAGCAGGCCAGCGCAAGCCGCGCCGTCGCGTCGGTGCGCGTTCAGGCCTTCGGACCGAGCGTCAACCGAACCGTTTTCCCCAGATCCTCTCCGCCTCGGCATCGGCCGGTTCGGCGCTCGCGACGATCCCCATCGCCAGGAGGCCGAGCGCGATCGTGCCGACGATCGTCCCCTCGGCGTGGGCGTCGCGGACGCTGCCTTGCCAGACCCCCGCGAAGTCTGCCGTCGTGGACCGGCTGTCGGACAGCGCGGGCAGGGTGAGCACCTCCACCGCCGCACCAGTCATCAGGTGCGCGGCCACCGGCTTGGCGGGGCCGCGCTCCGCCTCCCCCCCGCCACCCTTCACGACAAGAAGGCGAGGCCGGGCCATGCGCTGCGCCACCGCCAGATGCGCGGCGATATAGGGCGGGTGGAAGACGCCATCCACGCCGGCGGGCGCGTCGGCCGGGTTGATGAGGCGCGCGACCGTGTTGATGGGCGAGCGCAGCCCGAGCAGGGCGCGCAGGTGCAGAAGCCCGTCCAGCTGGGGGCTCATGGCCCTTAAAGGCAGGTAGGCGAAGTTCGTCCGCTCGACCTGGTCGAGGGCCTCCTCTCGGCTCTCCGCGGCGCGCAGGCCGAGCAGCGGCAGCGCCTCCAGCACCGGGACGCCGCTGGTGAAGGCGTTGGAGCCGTGCATGAGGACGCGGTGCCCCGCGCGCGCGAGGGCAAGGGCCGCGAGCAGGAACCACGGCGCGCCGCGCGTCCGGCCCGAGCCGTAGGAGGGCCAGTCCAGCGCCACCGCCTGCCCCGCTGGTGCCGGACCGGCTCCCACCTCGGCCCGCGCCGCCTCGACGAGGCCTGTCAGCTCCTCCGAGTCCTCCCCGCGATAGCGCAGCAGCATGAGGAAGGCGCCGACCTGGATGGGCTCGGCCGCGCCGGAGAGGATCATCCCCAGCGCCTCGCGCGCCTCCTCCCGCGTCAGCGCGCGGGAGCGGCCGGGCCCGCGGCCGAGCGTGCGGACGAAGGGGGCGAAGGGGTGCTCAGGCTCGGCCTCGTCGATATCGGGCCCGGCACGGTCATGCGGCATCCAGCAGCTCCTCCTCCGCGCAGCGCCTGTGCCCTGGGGCGACGGCCTCGCCGATCAGCAGGAGCGTCGGGCCCTCCGGCGCGATCCCGGCCACCCGCCCGGCGATGCAGCCCAGCCCACCCGGGATCGCCCGCTGTCCCGGTAGGGTTGAATTCTCCACGGCGACCACGGGCGTGGAAAGGGGAAGGCCAGCCCTGGCCAGCCGGGCGTCGAGCTTCGGCAGCATGCGCACGCCCATATAGACCGCGAGCGTGCCGCCGACCTGGGCGAGTGCCTGCCATTCATGGTTGCGAAGCCGGTTCTCGGCCCCCTGCGCCGTGATGACGTGCAGGCCGCGCGAGACGCCCCGATGGGTGAATGGAATACCCGGCGTCACCGCGACGGAGGCCATAACGCCCGGCACTACTTCCACCGCCATGCCCGCCTCGCGCATCGCCGCCATCTCCTCTCCGCCGTAGCCGAAGATACACGGGGCGCCGCCCTTCAGCCGCACCCCCCGCAGGCCTTCCCGCGAGTAACGAACGAGAAGCGCGTTGATCGCGGCCTGGTTCATCGAGTGGCGACCGCAGCGCTTGCCGACATCGATGGGCGTCGGGTGAAGGGATCCATAACGCGGGTCCTCCGAAATTCCATCGATGGGAAGCCGGGAGGCGAGCCGCCGTTCGACCGCCGTCTGCGAGGCTGGGAGACCGCCACGGCCTGCGTCGCTGCAGGCCGACCCGCGTGCATCGATAGATCACGGCGCTGCGTTGACTGGCAGGAAGAATCTGCCTTGAGAAGGGGCAGAAAGGAGAGGCTCATCGACCTCTCAGGTCTATCGACATCGTGCATCAGCAAGTTGGCCAGGAGCGTTTCACGACGACTGCAGTTCTGCGCGCGAAAGGCTCGTTTCGCTGCCTGCAAATCAGTCATCCGCGCGTGGGTTGAACACATGGCCAGCACATTTCTCGCCGCCTCTCACGGTCATCCTTTCTGAGCCTCGCCAGGCGAGTAGGCCGGCAGCGCCCCCGCGCTCAGGCAACGAGCGCCTGCGCGCAAGTATCCGGCAGGACGGCACCCGTTCCGCGATGCCGTCCGCCAGTGCAGGAGACGCTGGCCCAGGGGGCTTGTCGGGCCTCGAAAGCGAGGGCCATGCTGGCGCGAAGATCGCCACGCTCAGCGCCGAGCCATCGCATGGGCTCCTGCTTCTGATCAGTCATGAGCGTCGGCGCGCCACCGTCCCGGACAAGGAGGGCGGTTCAGGGAGGGAAAGGTCGATGCAGAACATCCGGCGGGGGCTCATTGCGGCCCCCTTCCTCGCGGGTCTGACGAGGGCGGCCCGGGCGCAGTCCTGGCCCGATCGCCCCATCACCCTCGTCCACGGCTTCGGCGCCGGCGGGAATGCCGATGTCATCGCCCGCGTCATCGCCGCGCCGCTGTCAGAGTCACTCGGCCGGCCCGTGGTGGTCGAGGCGCGGACCGGGGCGGGCGGCAACATCGCCAGCGAGTACGCCGCGCGCGCCACGCCGGACGGGCACACCCTCATCCTGCTCACAGGCGGGCACGCCGTCTCGGCGGCCATGTACCGCAGCCTGCGCTTCGACCCGGTGGAGGACTTCGCCTTCGTCTCGCTCGTCTCCGTCTTCCCCTTCGTGGTCGCGACCAGGGCGGACGGGCCGATCCGCAGCTTGGCCGAGCTGATCGCCGCCGCGCGGCGCGATCCTGGCGGCCTCACCTTCAGTTCGGTCGGCGTGGGTTCCACCCAGCACCTGACGGGCGAGTTGCTGGCGCAGATGGCGGGCATCCGGCTCACCCACGTGCCCTATCGCGGCGGCACCCAGCCGTTGACGGACCTGCTCTCGGGCCGCATCGACGTGATGGTGGATTCGGTCACCGTAACCGGCGCGGCGATCGCGGCGGACAAGCTGCGCGCGCTCGGCATCACCAGCGCGGCGCCCTGGCCGGCGCTGCCGGAGGTGCCGCCGGTCGCCGCGGCCGTGCCGGGCTTTGAGGTGGTCTCCTGGGTGGGCCTCGCCGCCTCGGCACGCACGCCCGCGGCCGTGGTGGAGCGCCTGAACGGCGAACTGCGCGCGGCCCTCGCCCAGCCGGCGGTGCGCGAACGCCTGGAGGGGCTGGGCACCCAGGTAAGCCCGACCTCGCCCGAGGGGATGCGCCGCTTCGTCTCGGCGGAGGTGGCGCGCTGGACGGAGGTCGTGGCGCGCGCCGGCATCGAGCGGCAGTAGCGGCGCCGGCCGGGGGGGACCTCGCCGCCGCCACCGGAGCCGCGGCGAGATCCTAGCCCGGCCCCGCGGCCTTCAGCAGCGCCGCGGCGCGGTCGGCGAGCTGCGGCGCGCCAACCGGCTTCCGCAGCAGGCTGAAGGCGCCGCGCGGCGCGCCGTCCGCCGGTAGCGTCGCCGCATCCCCGGCATAGCCGGTCAGCAGGATGGCCGGCAGGCGAGGCCGGCGGCGCTGCGCCTCGCCGATCAGCGCCACCCCGTCCATGCCCGGCATCGACAGGTCGGAAACGAGCAGGTCCACCGCCTCGCCCGCATCGATCAGCGCGAGCGCGGCCGGGCCGCTCCCCGCCTGCAGGACGTGGTAGCCGCGATCCTCCAGCCCCTCGGCAAGGACATCGCGCACTGGATCCTCGTCGTCCACCAGCAGGATGCGTGCTCCCGCGGCCACCCCGCCGGACCCGGGCAGGCCGGGCCTGCCCTCCGCCATAGGGCTCGTCACCGGCAGCCAGAGCGCGACCGTGGTGCCCTGCCCCGGCTCGCTCGAAACGCCCAGCATCCCGCCCGACTGCTCGGCAAAGCCGCGTGCCATCGGCAGGCCGAGGCCGGTGCCCTTGCCCACCACCTTGGTGGTGAAGAACGGCTCCATGGCGCGGGCCAGGGTGGCCGCGTCCATGCCCGTGCCGGTATCGGACGCCGCGATGCGGATGTAGGAGCCGGGCGCGAGGCCCTCCGGCCGGCTCCCTTCCGCGACCTTCTCCTCGCTTGCGGAGAGGGTGAGGCGCCCGCCGCCCGGCATGGCGTCGCGCGCGTTGGTGGCGAGGTTGACCAGCGCCGTCTCGAGCTGCCCGCGGTCGGCCAGTACCGGAGGCAGGCCGGCGGGCGCCTCCACCACGACCTCGATCCCTGCGCCGAGGGTGTGCGCGAGCACCTCGCGCAGCCCGCCCAGCAGCGCCGGCACATCCACCGCCTCGGCCCGCAGCTCGCCCCGTCGGGAGAAGGCGAGCAGCCGCTGGGTGATCGAGACGCCGCGCCGTGTCGCGTCCTCGATCATGCCCGCCAGGCGCTCCGCACCCTCCGCATCCTCCGGCCGGCGCCGGATCAGCCCGGCACCGCCCTGGACCGCCTGCATGACGTTGTTGAAGTCGTGCGCGATGCCGCCGGCGAGCTGCCCGAGCGCGGTCAGCTTCTCGGCCTGGGCCAGCCGGTCCTGCGCCGCTTCCCGCGCGGCCACCTCCTCGCGCACGCGCTCCTCCAGCGTGCCTGCGAGGGCGCGCAGCTGCGCCTCGCTCTCGCGCAGCCGCTCCTCGGCAAGGCGGCGGCCGGTGACGTCGAGCGTGACGCCGACGATCGTGCCGGGACCGCCGCCCTCGCCCGGCTGCAACTCGGCGCGGCTGAGCAGCCAGCGCGCCGGGCCGCCCGGCGGCGCCACGCGGTACTCGATCTCCGTCGAGCCGCCCTCATGCGCGAGCCGGTCGAACTCCGCCGTCATCCGTGCCCGGTCGGCCGGGTGCAGGCAGGCGGACCAGGTCACGTGGTCGAAGCGCGCGCCCGGCGGCAGGCCGAAGAGGGCGCGCAGGCCATCGCCGCACTGGGCCACCCCATCCGGCCCGATCTCGAAGGGGTGCACGCCCCCGGCCAGCTGCGCCCGCCGCAGGCGCGCCTCGCTGCCGGCCAGGGCCATCGTCGCGCGATCGCGGGCCGTGGCGGCCTCCGCCAGGGCCCGCGCCGCCTCCTCCACCTCCCGCACGCCGGTCGTGGGCGCGCCGGGCGTGGCGAGCCCCCCGATCGCCCCAGCGATCCGCCGTGACTGGTGCCAGGCGAGGGCGAGGCCGAACAGCAGAAGGGCAGCGCCGCCCGCGCCGAAGCCTGCCAGCGAGCGCCACAGCCCGGCGCGCAGCCGCGCCTGGCGGATCGCCACCACCACGGTCCAGCGGGAGCCCGGCATGCGACTGAAGGCGGCAAGGATCGGCTTGCCATCGACGGAGGGCGATTCGAAGAGGCCGGCCTCGGCGGCCTGGATGGCCTGCCGAGCCTCGGCCGTGGCCTGCCGGCCGAGATAGGCATCCATATCCGGCGTGCGGGCGACGATCGTCCCGCTGCCGTCGAGCACCGCGGCGACCCAGGCGCTGCCCGGGGGGCGCTGGCCGTCCAGCACGCGGCCGAGGATGGCGGGGCGGAAGCCCATGCTCAGGTCGTAGAGGACCCGTCCCTCCCGGCTGACGGGCACGTCGATCGCGATGAGCGGCTCGTTCGTGATCGGCCCCGTGTAGAGGTCCGAGACATGGGCCTCACCGCTTTCGAACACCCGTCCGATGATGCCGGTGTCGCCACGCCGTGGAAGGGGCGTGCCGAAAGGCACCATGGAGTTGACGAGCATCCTCGCATAGGCGTCCGAGAGCATGATGCGCGTGCCCTCCGGCCGGGGAACCCGCTGCATGGCCTCGTAGAAGCCGGCCAGGTCCCCCGTGTCGAGGGTGCTGGAGGAGGCGAGCACCGCCAGCGTCGCCCGGGCCACGTCGAGCTCGCGCGCGACGACGAGGCTCAGGGAGGCGGCGCGAGCCTGCAGGTCGCGCTCCGTCGCCTCCCGGCCAGACCGCCAGGTGAGGACCGCGGTGGCCGCGGCGACGGCGCCAAAGGGCAGCACCATGGCGAAGACGATGGCGACAAGGCGCGCGCGAATGGTCGGGGAGCGGGCTGGCACGGGCGCGCTATCGAAGCGGCTGGCAGGACA
The DNA here is from genome assembly GCF_000711725.1 of Roseomonas aerilata DSM 19363. Lineage (GTDB taxonomy): Bacteria > Pseudomonadota > Alphaproteobacteria > Acetobacterales > Acetobacteraceae > Roseomonas > Roseomonas aerilata. Next base: position 95,205 of record NZ_JONP01000008.1, read on the forward strand.
TCGGGGAAGGCATCGCGGGTTTTCTCGGCGTCATCGGTGGCGTCGTCGGGTCGTCCAGCGGCAACAACGCGCGGGCGCGGGAATGGGCGGTCCTGGGAAGCCCTCGCCGCGCGGCAGCAGAGGCAAAATCGTCGCGCCCGGATGCGGGAAATGGATCTGGACGGGCGCGGTATCGGGCAGGACGTGGGCCCCGGCGGTGATGCGGGCCCCTTCCGCCAGGAGCCGAAGCTGGGCGCCCGCCGCGCCCTCCCATAATCTCCCGGCAGGATCGGGGGAAGGGCGGCATGCGCGTGGCGGTGCTCGGCGCGGGGGCGATCGGCGGCTGGCTGGCCGCGGGGCTGGCGAGGGCCGGGAACGAGGTCGGGGTCCTCGCGCGCGGGGCCAGCCTTGCCGCGCTGCAACGCGACGGGCTGGTGCTGTCGGAGGGCGAGCGCTCCGAGGCTTTCGCGGTCGCGGCGACAGACGACCCGGCGGCCCTCGCCGGACCGGACCTGCTGCTGCTCGGCCTCAAGGGGCAGGATCTGCCGGGTGCGCTGCCCCTCATCCGCGCTCTGCTCGGCCCGAACACGCGGGTCGTGGCAGCGCTCAACGGCCTGCCCTGGTGGTTCCTTCAGGGCTTCGGCGGGCCCGCCGAGGGGATGGTGCTGGACTCGGTGGACCCCGGCGGCGCGCTGGCCGCGGCGCTGCCGGCGTCGCGCGTGGTCGGCGCCGTCGTGCACGCCGGTAGCCGGGTGGAGGCGCCCGGGCGCATCCGCCTGATGAAGGCCGATCGTGTGCTGCTGGGCGACCCGGACGGCACGGGCCAGGCGCCCGCGCTTGCGGCGGCCTTCCGCGCCGGCGGCATCCCGGCGGAGGCCGTCGGAGACATCCGCGGCGAGGTCTGGACCAAGCTCTGGGGCAATTCGAACATGAACACGCTCGGCGCCCTCGCGCGGGCGGACGTGCTCCAACTGCTGGACGACGACGGCACGCGCGGCCTGGCGCTGGCAATGATGCGGGAGATGGCGGATCTCGGCGAGCGTATCGGGCTCACGGGCCTCGGCGATCCGGAGGGGCGGATCACGGTCACGCGCCGGCTCGGCGCCTTCCGGACCTCGATGGTGCAGGATCTCGAGGCCGGCCGGGAGATGGAACTGGGGCCGATCCTCGGAGCCCTGGTGGAACTCGGGGCCCGGCTGGGGCAGCCGGTGCCGACCCTGGCCGGTGTCCACGGGCTGCTGCGCCTGCTGGCGCTGAACCTCGGCCTTGCCGGGAAGGTGGAGCGCCGCTGAGGAGGCGGGAGCGGCCGCTCCCGCCTCCTGCCCGGGCGCGCGTTACTTGCCCCTGGCCGACTCCAGCTGCCGCTCCGCCGCCTTGAACGCATCGCGGATCGCGGTTCGCAGATCAGGATGGGCGTAGCGATTTCCCGACTGATGCGGCTCCCGCGAGACGGCGAGGTCGCGGCCGCGAATCGAGAGGACGATATGCACCTCCGGGACGTTGCCCGTCTGATGCTGGTTGTGCAGCGCCTCCACCGAGACACGGCAGGCGACAAGCTCGGAGTGCCGCTTCTGCAGCTTCTCCGCGTGCTGCCGGATCTCGTCCTTGATCCCCTCGGAGGGCTCGATGTTGTGGAAGGCGATGTCGAGCGGGCGGTCCATGTCGGCCTCCTCAGTAGCGAAGCGTGGCGGCAGCGGGCACCGCGCGGGGAATGCGCGAGCGCGGCAGCGCGTAGGCGTAGCCGCCATGGCGCAGCGTGACGGCCGCCGCCTGGTTCAGCAGGTCCTCGTCAGGGCCGGATGGACGCCCATGCGCGACGATCCCCGTGGCCGGATCGAAGCCGCCCCAGAGATTCTCGTCGGCCGCAACCACGATCGAATCCACGCGCCCCTCCTCGGCGGCGGCAAGGATTTCCTCGAGGCGGATGGCGACGTTCGATGCGGCATCGCCGAGACGCGCGTTGATCTGGTCGAGCACCGTGTCGATCTCGCGCTCGAACACCGGCTGCATCAGTGTCAGCGCGCGCTGGTGCAGCTCGGACGGTGGGAAAGCGAAGGGGTTCATCGTCAGCCCCTCCTCCTGCAGACCGGGCAGCACGTTCAGCTTGCGGATCTGCCCCATGATCTTCGCGTCCGCGGCGAGGATCAGCGGCGCCGGGTCACTGCCGATCGCGTTCTGCAGCGCGCGGACGAGCCGCGGCTGGTCGTCCATCAGCGAGGACGTGGCGTCACCCAGCGCGGGATTTCCGACGCCCTGGTCCTTGTCGTCCGAGCCGTGCTCGTAGCCCTCGGGCGGATCGGCATCCGGCGTGCCGAGGTCGAGCGGCACCTCCTGCGCCCCGAAGGGCGTCACCGTGTAGAGCTTGCTCTTCGCGCCGGAGAGGGCAAGCAGCCAGAAGCGACGGTTGCGCACCATCAGCGGCAGCAGCGGCTTGACGTGGAAGTGGTGCCCGACGGTGGCGCTGGACGCGACCTCCTCCGGCAGCGGCACGACGCGAGGGGCGCCGTTCGCCATAAAGACTGCGAGCGCGGGATCGCGGTGCTGCGCGATGTCGAGGCCGCCGAGACCTTCACGCAGCGGGGTCAGGATCTCCTCGCGCTGGCGAGGGTCGAGGCCGCGCTGCTCCAGCTTGCGCTCGATCTCCCCGACGGCATCACGCAGCGTCGCCGACTGCATGCGGATGTCGCGCATCTCGGGTGTGAGCGGCACGTACATCGAGATGGCAAGGTCATGTCGATCGACCAGGCCGGCGAGGAGTGTGGGATCAAGCATTGAGATCACCTGCAGTGAGGAGCATCGAACGCGATATCGTCCATTCTGGTTGCCGAAACAGAGCGTGCGGCAGGCCTTTGATGCGGATCGCGTAGAGGTGAGCCCGTTATACGCCGCTCTCTTCACATAGGTTGGCGGCGTGCCCGAGCTGCATCGTGCATCAGGCGGCCGCGACCATCCGCGCCCGTGGGACCATCCCCCGAACGGGCGCCGGCGAAGCGGAACATCCATGTCCGATCCCTCCACCGCGATCTCCGTCACGCCGTCCGAACCGACGCCCGCTTCGAAAGGACGCGCGGTGACATCGTCATCCGGTCGTCCTGTTGTCGTCATCACCGGCGCCTCCAGCGGCATCGGGCGCGCCACCGCCCATGCCTTCGCGAGGCGAGGCGCCGCCGTGGTTCTCGCCGCGCGTCGTGCGGAGATGCTCGACGAGGCCGCGGGCGAGTGCAGCGAGCTCGGCGGCGTGCCGCTGGTGGTGCCGACGGACGTGACGAGCGAGGAGCAGGTCGAGGAACTTGGCCGCCGCACGCTCGAGCGCTTCGGCCGCATCGACCTCTGGTTCAACAATGCCGGCATCGCAGCCTTCGGCCGGCTCGAATCCATTCCGATGGACGTCTGGCGCCGTGTCATCGAGACGAACCTGTTCGGCTACGTCCACGGCGCGCGCGTGGCGATGCGGCAGTTCCGCCTCCAGGGCCACGGCACGCTCGTCCAGAACGGCTCCATCGTCGGTGAACTGGCCAAGCCGGACGGCACCCCCTACGCCGCCAGCAAGTTCGCGATCCGCGGCCTTTCGGAGGCGCTGCGGCAGGAGGTGCTGGATCAGCAGGACATCCACATCTGCACGGTGCTGCCCTCGGTGATCGACACGCCCTTCTTCCATCACGCCGCGAACTTCAGCGGCCGCAACGTGCGCGCCGCGCCGCCGGTCTACACGGCGGAGGAGGTGGCGGAGGCGGTCGTGGGGCTTTCCCAGCGCCCGGAGGCCGAGGTCGTGGTCGGCGGCTTCGGCAAGGTCGCGATCGCGCAGAAGCGCATGGCGCCGACCTTCACCACCTGGTTCACCGGCCGCAGCCTGCATCGCGGCTTTCTTTCGAGCGGCCAGAGCGACGACACGACCGGCGCGCTGTTCGAGCCCGTGCGCGACGGCCGCGGCGTCAGCGGTGGCTGGCGCAAAGATGTCGAGAGCGGCGGTGCGCCGCTCGCGGCCATGACGGCCGCCGCCGCGATTCCGCTCGACCTCGCGATGCTGCCCTTCCGGATGGCCGATCTCGGCCTCACCACCACCGCCCGCATCCTGGAGGCGATGAACCCACTTGGTAAGCCGGGGCCAAAGTCGAAGTAGCGGAATGGGAACGGTCCCTGCGCCGAAGCGCGTGGGGCACCCTCCTCAGTTGAGAAAGATCCTGACGAACATCAGGACGACGATAACCAGCGTGATCACGCGCAGCGGCCCATCCACGAAGGCCGCGACGCGGCGAAGGTCGATAGAGAAAGGCGCGGAGGGAAGGCGGGGAGGGGCGGCCGCGCCCGGCGAGGCACGAAGCGTTGTCGGCGCTCGCTTCATGACTCTCCCTCCGGAACGTCCAGGGCCACGCACCGTCCGCTCCGCGGCGATCAAGCGGCAACCGCCGGCGTGAGCAGGGCGCGCAGCGCGTCCGGGCCCTGGCGGTGGCAGAAGTCGCCGAAAGCCTCGCCCGGCTCGCGCTCGGACGCGAAGCGGGCCAGCAGCGGATCGAGCGTCGCGCCCACCGCCTCCGTGCGCAGCTTGTCCACCAGCGGAAAGGACAGCCGCGTTCCCTCGAAGTCGCCACCGACGAAAAGCGCGTATATGCCCGGCGAGCGCCCGACCACGCCGATCTCGCCGGCATAGGGCCGCGCGCAACCGTTCGGGCAACCGGTGAGGCGCAGCGAGATCCGCTCGTCCAGAAGGCCGTGCCGCGCGAGCGACGCCTGCACCTGCGCGACGATGGGCGCGTGCACGCGCTCGCCCTCGGCCAGCGCCTGCCCGCAAGTCGGCAGCGCCGTGCAGGAGAGCGACCAGCGCGCGAGCGGCGAGAGCTCCTCGGCGAGGACGATGCCGTGGCCTCGCAGCAAAACCTCCAGCGCGGTCCGGTCCTCCGGCCGCACGTTGGAGAGGATGAGGTCCTGCTGCGGGGTCGCGATTGGGTCGAGCCCGAAGCGCGCCACCGCCTCGCGCAACGCGGTGCGCAGCCGCATGCCCGGCCGGTCCGCGATGCGGCCGGAGGGAATGGGCACGCCGAGCCACAAGCGCCCGTCGCCCTGATCGTGCCAGCCGAGAAGCTCCGGCACCTCCAGCTTCGGCAGGGGCGGGGCAGGGGGCAATGCGCGGCCGAGATCCTCCGACAGCCGCTCGCGCACCCACTCCACGCCGCGCTCCGCCACGACGTATTTCAGCCGGGCGTGGCGCCGGTCCGATCGGTCGCCGTGATCGCGGAAGAGGCGCAGGACGGCGCGCGCCATCGCCTCGACCTCGTCCGGCCCGATCACCGTGACGGGGTCCGCCAGGCGCGGGTAGGTGGCGGGCTTGTTATGGGTCATGCCCATGCCGCCGCCGATGGTCACGATCCAGCCCGTCACCTCCCCGGCCTGGTCCGTCTGCGCGATGAAGCCGAGGTCGTTGGAGAGGATGTCCGGCGTGTTGTCCGCCGGATGCGCGAGGGAGGTCTTGAACTTGCGGGGCAGGTAGGTCGGGCCATAGAGCGGCTCCTCCTCCGCCTCACCGACCCTCTCGCCGCCGAGGAAGATCTCGTGGTGCGCGCGCGTGCGCGGCAGCAGGGCGGCGGAAAGGGCGAAGGCTTCCCGCTCCAGCCGCGCGTGCAGCGCGTCGCGCCGCGGTGCGGGGGAGGTTGTGATGTTGCGCGCCACGTCGCCGCAGGCGGCCATGGTCGTCAGCAGCGCCTCCTCGATGGAGGCGATGCAGTGCGTCAGCTTCCCGCGCCGGACGGTGTGGAACTGCAGGCCCTGGCGCGTGGTCAGGCGCATCGTGCCGTCCGAGTCCTCGTCCGCCAGCGCGTCGAGCGCCAGCCACTGGGCCGCGGTCAGCCGCCCGGCAGGCGCCCGCACGCGCACCATGAACTGCCAGTCCTTGTCCTGGCCGGACTGCTTGCGGGCGGTCGCCGTGTCGCGGTCGAACTGCTCGTAGGTCCCATGGAACTTAAGCAGCGTGTAGGCGGCCTCGCTCAGCCCGCCGGGCGCGTCTGCCTGGGCCAGTTCCTCGGCAATGGTGCCGCGCAGCCCGGCGCTGGCCGACTTGATCGCTTCAGCCCCGCTCGGCTTGGCTGCCATGTCGTGATCCCTCCACTCTCCTCCAGTAGAAGGCTGGATTTCACGATCCCGACAAGGGAACGGTATTCCAAATTGACGGCCGATTTTAGTTTATTCCGTCCATTTCACCGCGTTGGCTGCCCGGGTAAGCTGGGTGATGGACCATTTTCCGCTGTTTCTCTCGCTGCGCGGGCGTGTGGCGCTGGTGGTGGGTGAGGGCGAGGCGGCGGAGGTCAAGGCCGCGCTTCTCGCGCGCGCAGGGGCGGTGGTGCAGCGCCTGCCGACCTTCGACCCCGTGGCAGGAGCCACGCTGCCCGAGGGCTGCGCCATCGCGATCGGCGCCGGCGCACCCGATGACGACCTTCGGGCCCTCGCAGATGCCTGCATCGCGCGCGGGGTGCCCGTGAACATCGTTGACCGCCCCTCCCTCTGCTCCTTCGTGATGCCGGCCATCGTGGACCGGGCGCCGGTCACCATCGCAATCTCCACCGGGGGCGCCGCCCCCGTGCTCGCGCGCCTCGTGCGGGCGCGGATCGAGGCCGTGCTGCCACCGGCACTCGGGCGGCTCGCCGCGCTTGCCGGGCGCTTCAAGGAGGCCGTGCGCGCCGCCCTGCCCGACCTCGCCGCCCGCCGGCGCTTCCTGGATGCCGCGCTGACCGGCCCTGCCGCCGACCTGGCTGTTGCCGGGCGCGAAGCCGAGGCCGAGGCCGCCTTCACCGCCGCCCTGGGCGCCGCCGAGGCGCGGCCGGCCGGCGTGGTTCACCTCGTCGGTGCCGGTCCCGGTGCCGCCGACCTGCTGACGCTGCGCGCGCTCCGCCTGCTGGGAGAGGCGGACGTCATCGTCCACGACCGCCTGGTCGGAGAGGCGGTGCTGGACCTCGCGCGGCGTGACGCCGAGCGCATCTATGTCGGTAAGAGCCGCGCCAACCACTGCCTTCCCCAGGAAGGCATCAACGCCCTGCTGGTGCGCCTCGCCCGCGAGGGTAAGCGGGTCGTGCGCCTCAAGGGGGGCGATCCTTTCGTCTTCGGCCGCGGCGGAGAGGAACTACAGGCCTGTCGCGCCGCCGGCATCGCCTGCGAGGTGGTGCCAGGCGTCACCGCGGCGCTGGCCTGCGGCGCCTCGACCGGCATACCCCTGACCCATCGCGACCATGCCCGTGCCGTGACGCTTGCCACCGGCCACACGCGGGATGGACGCCTCGACCTCGATTTCGCGGCCTTGGCCCGCCCAGGGCAGACGCTGGCCATCTACATGGGTGTTTCCACCCTGCCCGCGCTCCGTGACGGGCTGCTGACGGCGGGTCTCGATCCCCGAACCCCCGCGGCGCTCATCGAGGCGGGCGGCACCCCCGACCAACGTCTCCTCCAGGGCAGCCTCGACGACCTCGTCGCCCAAGCGCCCGCGTGGCAGCGTGGCGGGCCCGTCATGACACTCATCGGCCACGTCACGGCGGAAGCTCGGACGGCGGCTGCCAGGGCTGCCTGATCGCAGTGGGTCCATGTTCTGACCGGCCGGTGCGGGTGAATCCGGGGAGAGAAAGAAGGAATTCTTCCTCTCCCCGGACCCCTCACCATCATCTTTTTCTTTGAGTTTAGGACGCCTTGCGGCCGGTGCGCCTCGGGTCACTGACCCGAGGCGACTGCAGACGCAGGAAAGGCGCCAGGAGAGAACCGGCTCTGATCATCGCATCCGCGACAGCCAGATGGGGATCCAAGGGCCTCAGGCCCTTGGCAGGTGAGGTCCGGAGAGGGCAGCGCCCTCTCCGGGAGCCGCGGAGCACCGCCCGAAGGCGCGCAGGCCCCACCTATCCAAACGTATTCAGCAGATCGTCCACCTGCTCAGGCGTGAGCTCCCGGGCGGGCAGGCCGCGGAGGAGAAGGGCAAGGCGGGCGGCCTCTTCGAGTTCCTCGGCGGCGTAGACGGCGTCGTCGAGCGTGCTGCCTGACACGACCGGCCCGTGGTTGGCGAGCAGCACGGCGCGCGCGCCTTTCGACGCCTCGTGGATGTCGCCCTCCATCGCCGCGTCGCCGGGGCGGTAGTAGCGGATCACCGGCAGGCGCCGCCCGATGCGCATGACGAAGTAGGGCGTCAGCGGCGGGATGGGCGCGTCCTCGCCGGGTGTCGCGAGGCAGCCGATGGCGGTCGCGTGGGTCGAGTGCAGGTGCACCACCGCGCCGGCCTCGGGCCGTGCCGTAAGCACGGCCCGGTGCATGAAGACCTCCTTGGAGGGTTTGTCGCCGGAGACGTGGCGCCACTCGGTGTCGAGCTTGCTGATGCGCGCCGCCTCCAGCCGCCCGAGGGAGGAGTTGGTGGGCGTCATCAGGTATCCGTCCGGCAGGCGAACGGAGATGTTGCCCGCGCTGCCCACCGAGTACCCGCGCCCGAAGAGCAGCCGGCCGTGGGCACAGATCGCCTCGCGCAGCGCCGTCTCGTCCATCGCCGTCATTCCCCCTGGAAGGCGTTGGTGAAGAAATCGGCTGCGCCGAAGTTGCCCGACTTCAGAGCGAGGTGCAGCCCGCCCGAAGCGCCCTCCGCATGCGTCCAGGGCACGCCCGGATCGATTTCAGGGCCTATCCGCAGGGTTCGCAGGCCGAGGCGGGAGACCACCGCACCCGAGGTCTCGCCCCCGGCGACGACGAGCTGCCCCACGCCGCGCGCGACCAGCCCCTCCGCGACCGTGGCCAACGCCTCCTCCACCAGCGCGCCGGCGTCGCCGCGGCCGAGTTGCGCCTGCAGGGCGGCCACCTTCTCGGGCGGGGCGGAGGCGGCGATGACGACCGGCACCTCGCCCAGCCGCGCCTCCGCCCAGTCCAGCGCCTGGCGGGCAAGGGCGGCGGCGTCCGGCGTCGCCAGCGGGTCCAGCTCCAGCACCGGGAGGGACGCGCGGGCCGCGGCGACCTGGCCGAGCGTCGCGCGCGAGCAGGAGCCGGCGAGCACCGCCTTGTGCCCCCTCCTCGTCGGCAGGGCCGCCGCATCGCGCGCGGGCAGCAGGCCCTGGCGGCGAAAGTTCTCCGGCAGGCCCATGGCCACGCCCGAGCCACCGGTGAGCATCGGGTGCTCCGCCGCCGCCTCGCCGATCGCCATCAGGTCGGCCTCGGTGACGGCATCGACGATGGCGTAGCGGTGACCTTCCGTGGCCAGGGCCGCCATGGCATCCCGGATCGCGCCTGCGCCGCGCTCCACCACGGGGAAGTTCACGAGGCCCACACGCCCCGCTGTCTGCCGCCCGAGCACGCGCACGAGGTTCGGGTCGCGCATGGGCGTGAGGGGATGGTCCTTCATCCCGCTCTCGCTCAGCAGCACGTCGCCCACAAAGAGATGGCCGCGATAGACGCTGCGGCCATTGGCGGGGAAGGCCGGGCAGGCAAGGGCGAAGCCGGCGCCCAGCCGCTCCAGCAGCGCGTCCGCCACGGGGCCGATATTGCCCTCATCCGTGCTGTCGAAGGTGGAGCAGTACTTGAAGAAGAACTGACGGCAGCCCGCGTCCCGCAGCGCATCCAACGCGGCCAAGCTGTCGCGCACGGCATCGGCCGGCGGGTTGGTCCGTGATTTCAGCGCGACCACCACGGCATCCGCCTCCGGCAGCGGACCCTCCGGCACGCCGATCACCTGAACCGCGGACATGCCGCCCCGCACGAGGGTGCTCGCGAGGTCGGTCGCTCCCGTGAAGTCGTCCGCCACGCAACCGAGCAGCGGCATCAGGCGAGCCCAACCATGGGTGCGAGTACCACGGCTTCCCGGCTCCGCGTTCCAGAGTGCGCCCTGTGATCCGCTCCTGACATGGATCGTTCTCCCGCTTCCTGATCTTCGTTTCCGCCGGCTGGGCGGCAGCCCGCTGGCGCTACCCCCCGCAAGCCAACTCTTCAAGCCGCCGACGGTCCGACGGAAGCGCCGCAGCCGATCCGCTGGGCGAGGATGGCACAGGAAGGGGCTGCTCAGGGGTGATTCGCGGTGCCGGGGACCAATGGCCGGCCCCACCTGTCGGAGAGTGAAGGCATCCCAGAATGCTGCGCTCAACCCGGGGCAGACAAGCAGTAGTGTTTTCTATGATAATAAACTACCACCTCCTGGCTGTGTCAGGACCTTGCCGACCGGGAGACCCCTATGTCCGAATGCATCCTGGCCGGCGCCTTCGGCCGCCTTCGCATCAGAGACCTGCATGAAGCCGCTGGGGATGACCTGCCGCGCCTGCCCTGGGTGCATCGGGTGCTGCTGGAGAACGTGCTGCGGCAGGAGGACGCAGCCGTGCGGGAGGCTGGCCGCACCGCCATCCTCTCCTGGCTCAGGACAGGCACGAGCGAAGCGGAGATCCCCTTCGCCCCCGCGCGCATCCTGATGCACGACACCACCTGCGGCCCCGCCCTGGTGGACATCGCCGGCATGCGCGACGCCCTGGCCGAGGCCGGCGGCGATCCCCTGCGCCTCAATCCCTCCGTCCCCGTCGCCACCTCGACCGACCACTCCCTCGCCGTGGACGTCTCGGCCACCCCCGGCGCGCTCGGCACCAACATGGCGCGCGAGATGGAGCGCAACGCCGAGCGCTACCGCTTCATGAAATGGGCCGCCAACACGGTGCGCGGCTTCCGCGTCTTCCCGCCCGGCACGGGCATCATGCACACGATCAACCTCGAGCGCCTGGCCTCCGTCGTGACCACGGAAACGCGGGACGGCGTGGCCTGGGCCGTGCCGGACACGCTGGTGGGCACGGACAGCCACACGCCGATGATCAACGGCATCGGCGTGCTCGGCTGGGGCGTGGGCGGCATCGAGGCGGAGGGCGTCATGTTCGGCGTGCCCGTCTCGCTGCGCGTGCCGGAGGTCTTCGGGGTGCGGCTGACCGGCGCCCTGCCGGACGGGACCTTCGCCACCGACGTGGCGCTCGCGGTCACCCAACTCCTCCGCAAGGCAGGGGTCTCCGGCGAGTTCGTGGAATTCTTCGGCCCCGGCGTCGGCAACCTCACGGCCGGGCAGCGCGCGGTCGTCTCCAACATGGCGCCCGAATACGGCGCCAGCACGGGCATGTTCCCGATCGACGCGCACACGCTGGACTACCTGCGCCAGACAGGGCGCCCCGAGGCGCAAGTCGCCCTCGTCGAGGCCTATGCCAGGGCGCAGGGGCTCTGGCACGACCCGGAGAACGCACCGCGCTACACGCGGGTGCTGGAGCTGGACCTGTCCTCGCTCAGCCCGTCCCTTGCCGGCCCGCGCCGCCCGCAGGACCGGCTGGCGACGGCCGAGGTGCCGGCCGCCCTCGCGGCGTCGGGGACGGTGCCGGACAGCGCGGCGGGTGCGGGCATCCCCTCCGACGCCGTGGCCATCGCCGCCATCACCTCCTGCACCAACACCTCGGACTTCCCGATGCTGGTGGCCGCCGGCCTCGTGGCGCGGCGGGCGCGGGCGCGCGGCCTCTCGGTGCCCGCCTGGGTGAAGACCTCGCTTACCCCCGGCTCGCCCTCCGCCGAGCGGCGCCTGCGCCGCGCCGGGCTGCTGGACGACCTGGAGGCGATGGGCTTCGGCGTTGCCGGATACGGCTGCGCCACATGCATCGGCAATTCCGGCCCTCTCCTGCCCGTCGTGCAGGAGGCGATGGAGCGCGACGGCCTGAAGCCGGTCGCCGTGCTCTCGGGCAACCGCAACTTCCCCGGCCGGGTGCATGCGCAACTTGAATCCGGGCTGCTCGCCTCGCCCCCGCTCGTCGTCGCCTATGCGGTTGCGGGCCGGGCGGGGATCGACATCGGGCGCGACGTGCTGGCCACCGATTCCGGCGGGCGGCCCGTCCACCTGAGCGATCTCTGGCCGCGCGCCGCAGAGATCGAGGCCCTCGCGCGGCAAGGGCTGGATCCCGCCGACATCGCCGCCGCGGGCGCCGAGGCCGACGCCTCCGCCGCCTGGGCCGCGCTGGACGCGCCGGCCACGCCGCGCTTCCCCTGGGATCCGGCCTCCACCTATCTCCGCCGGCCGCCCTTCGTGAACTTCGGGCCGGAGGAGGCGCCGGCCGGCACGCTCGCCGCCCACCCGCTGATGGTGCTCGGCGACGACATCACCACGGACCACATCTCCCCCGCCGGCGCCATCGCTCCCGGGAGCGACGCGGGCACCTGGCTGGTGGAGCGCGGCGAGGACCCGCGCGACCTCAACGTCTACGCCTCCCGGCGGGGCAACTGGGAGGTGATGCTGCGCGGCCTCTTCGTGAACCGCACGGTGGTGAACCACCTCCGCCCTGGCTTGAAGGCGGGCCTGACCGTCTTCGCCCCGACCGGCGAGGTCCTGCCCGTATGGCGCGCCGCCGCGCGCTATGCCGAGGCGGGGCTGCCCGTGGTCCTCGTGGCGGGGGAGCGCTACGGGACTGGCTCATCCCGCGACTGGGCGGCCAAGGGCGCGCAGCTTCTCGGCGCCCGCGCGGTGCTGGCGAACTCCTTCGAGCGCATCCACCGCTCCAACCTCGTCGGCATGGGCGTTCTGCCGCTTCGCTTGCCGGAAGGGTGGCGGCCGGAGACGCTGGGCATCGGTCCCGGCGACCTCCTTGAGATCGACTGGAATCCCGCCGCGCTCACGCCCCGCGCGGCGGTCGGCGTGACGCTGCGGCGCGCGGACGGAACCGCGCTGGCCGGCACCGCGACCGCCCTGCTCGACACGGCGCGGGAGGTCGCCCTCGTTCGGGCCGGCGGGATGATCCCGATGATCCTGCGTCGCGCCCTGGAAGCGAGCCGCGTGCCGGAAGCGACCCGCGCCTGAGGCCCGCGCGCTGCCATGCCCCGCCCGCCCGCCGCCATCCTGCACCGTGAGCTCGCCCGCGCCATCGTCGAGGGGTTGCGGACCTCGGCCGAGCCGGACGAGTTCCTGCGCGAGAGCGAGCTGGCGGCGCGCCTCGGCACCTCCCGCTCCCCCGTGCGCGGCGCCCTCCGGCTCCTGCTCGACGCAGGGGTCGTGACGCGGCTGGAAAACGGGCGCCTGACCTTGCGCGAACTTCCCCCGACCGGGGAGGATGCGCCCGAGGCCGGCGCGGCGGAGCGGATCTACTGGTGCCTGGCCGCGGACCGGCTGTCCGGAGCCCTGCCGGACGTCGTTGGAGAAGCGGAGCTGGCGCGGCGCTACGGCGCCGCCCGCGGCCCGGTGCACCGCGCGCTGCTGCAGGCCATGGGCGAGGGCTGGACGGAGCGGGCGCCCGCCGGCACCTGGCGCTTCCTCTCCCTCATCGACGGGCCGGAGAGCTACGACGAATCCTACCGCTTCCGACGTGCCATCGAGCCGGCGGCGCTGCTCGATCCCGGCTTCCACCTGCCCGCCCCCGTGTTCGCGCGGCTGCGGCGGGAGCAGCGGGACCTACTTGGGCGCGCCGCGACGGCGAGCCCGCGTGAGGTCTTCGAGCTGAACTCGGGCTTCCACCTCGCCCTTGTTCAGGCCTCCAACAACCGCTTCTTCGCGGATGCCGCGCTGCGGGTGACGCGGCTGCGGCGCGTGGTGGGCTACGTCATCGCCCTCGACCAGGGCCGCCTCGCCACGCAATCCGAGGAGCACCTTGCGATTCTCGACCGGCTGGAGGAGGGGGACCGCGAAGGGGCGGCGGTGCTGCTGCTCTGCCACCTCGACGCGGGCCGCGCCTCCAAGGCGCGGCTGCTGGCGGATGCGCGGCTGAAGCTGGAAGGGCTGACGGCCCTCGCGCCGGAGGGCAGGGGCGCCCTCGGCAGCCCCGGACGGGGCGTGTCAGGCGGGCCGACCGGCGACGGGGACGCCGTGAATCGATGATGGACAGCCGGGGCGGAGAAATGCCCAATGCGGCACATTCCGCCGCTGACGGCGATGGCCCACCGCCAGGATCGCACGGCCGCAACAAGGCCTGACGCATGAGGTATCGACCCCCCGCCGCCGGCCCGTGCCAAACGGCGGTGGCCTGATTATGGGGAGCTGGAGCGCCATCGCCGGTGGGGAGCGGCACGTGTTCGACGGCCTGCCCCATCTGCTCGCCGCCGCCTCGCCGCGCCGCTCCGGCGACGAACTGGCCGGCCTCGCCGCTGCCAGTGACGCGCAGCGCGTGGCCGCCCGCTTCGCCCTGGCGGACCTGCCCCTGCGCGCCTTCCTGAACGAGGCCGTGGTGCCCTACGAGGCCGACGAGGTCACGCGGCTCATCCTCGACACGCATGACGCCGCCGCCTTCGCCCCCATCGCCCACCTGACCGTCGGCGGGCTGCGCGACTGGCTGCTCTCGCACGAGGCGGATGCCGCGGCCCTCGCCGCGATCTCCCCCGGCCTGACGCCGGAGATGGCTGCGGCCGTCTCGAAGCTCATGCGGAACCAGGACCTGATCACGGTGGCCCGCAAGCGCCGAGTGGTCACCGCCTTCCGCTCCACCCTCGGGCAGGAGGGGCGGCTGGCGACGCGGTTGCAGCCCAACCACCCGACCGACGATCCGCGCGGCATCGCCGCCTCCACGCTCGACGGGCTGCTGAACGGCTCGGGCGACGCCGTCATCGGCGTGAATCCCGCGACGGACAGCGTGCCGAACGCAATGGCCCTGCTGAGGATGCTCGACGAGCTGCGCGCCCGCTACGACATCCCGACGCAGACCTGCGTGCTGACGCATGTGACCAACGCGATCGAGATCATGCGCCGCGGCGCGCCCGTGGACCTCGTCTTCCAGTCGGTCGCGGGCACGGAGGGTGCCAATCGCGGCTTCGGTGTCGATCTCGCCATCCTCCGCGAGGCGCGCGACGCGGCGCTGGCCCTGGGCCGCGCCGGCCCTTCGGGCGAGGTGATGTATTTCGAGACCGGCCAGGGAAGCGCCCTCTCGGCCGAGGCGCATCACGGTGTGGACCAGCAGACGCTGGAGGCCCGCGCCTACGCCGTCTGCCGCGCCTTCCGGCCGCTTCTGGTGAACACGGTGGTGGGCTTCATCGGCCCCGAATACCTCTACGACGGCAAGCAGATCATCCGCGCCGGGTTGGAGGACCATTTCTGCGGCAAGCTGCTCGGCCTGCCGATGGGCGTCGATGTCTGCTACACCAACCATGCCGAGGCTGACGGCGACGACATGGACGGGCTGATGACCCTTCTCGCTGTCGCGGGCGTGCACTTCCTCATCTGCGTGCCCGGCGCCGACGACATCATGCTCAACTACCAGAGCCTCTCCTTCCACGACGTTCTCGCGCTGCGCAGCATGCTCGGCCTGCGCCCGGCACCGGAATTCGAGGCCTGGCTGGCCCGCATGGGCATCGCCGGGCCAAACGGGGCCATCCACCCGCCGGAACTCGCCTCCTCCCGCCTCATGCAACTCGCGCAGGAGGCCGGCGCGCGTGGCTGACGCGCCCGTGCAGGACCCCTGGGCCCGGCTGCGCGCCGCCACCCGTGCCCGGATCGGCCTCGGCCTGACCGGCGACGCGCTCCCGCTGCGCGAGGTGCTGGACTTCCAGATGGCCCATGCCCTGGCGCGCGATGCCGTGCACACGCCGTTGGATGGGAAAGCGCTCGAAGCGGCGTTGCGCCCGCATCCCGTGCTGCATGCCCGCAGCATGGCGCCGGACCGCAGCACCTACCTGCGTCGTCCCGATCTCGGCCGGCGTCTGAGCCCGGAAAGCCTCGACCTGTCCGAGGGCGCCTCCTGCGACGTGGCCTTCGTGCTGGCGGACGGGCTCTCCGCCACGGCCGTGCAGCGCCACGCCGCGCCGGTGTTCCACGCCTGCCTCGAACGGCTGGCAGGCTGGAGGATCGCGCCCGCCGTCATCGCCACCCAGGCGCGCGTGGCGCTCGGTGACGAGATCGGGGCGCGGCTGGGCGCGCGCCTCGTCGCCGTGCTCATCGGCGAGCGCCCGGGGCTGAGCGTGCCCGACAGCCTGGGGATCTATCTCACCTACGAGCCCCGGACCGGGCGCCGCGATTCCGAGCGCAACTGCATCTCCAACATCCACGCCGCCGGCGGCCTCGCGCCGGAACTGGCGGCGGCGAAGCTCGCCTGGTTGATGCGGGAAGCACTGGCGCGCAAGCTTACCGGCACGGGGCTGAAGGACGACGTCGAGGCGGCGGGGCTCACCGTCCCAACGCCGAAGGTGCTGGAACCCTGATCATCCGGTCCCGCGCCTTGCCCGTGCGCTATCGCCCTGTCTGAACTACAGGACGACCTCCGCATGGGTCGGCCTTTCTGTTCGCGCGGCCGGACCATGCGCGGGCCTGCGTCAGGCTGCCGCGAAGCGGCGCGCCCCGTTGTTCCCTATCCTTGGAGGTGCCGCCGAAGCTTGCGAACGGCGCTCTCCGGCGTCGTCAGCACCGGGCGGCCGGTCCGCTCCGCCACGAGCCTTTGCGCGCTGGAGAGGGAGAACTGCGCCAGGGCGATGACGTCGCAGGGGGGCAAGGATGCGGCGGCCTCCGCCACGAGGCGGTCGTGCTCCGCCACGTCGCCGCGGTTCAGCGCGTCGAGCGCCCCCTCGGCCAGCCTGGGCTCGAGCGCGACGCCGGCCGGAAACTCGCGGGGCATCGAGGCCAGGGTGGGCGCGAAGCTGGCGAGGAGGCCGATTCGCGGACCGACGGCCACCGCTTCCTCGATCATCGCCTCGTTGGGCTTGAGGACGGGAATGGCGGGCAGCTCCGTTGCCACAGCCTCAATACAGGGGCCGAAGGCGGAGCAGGTGAAGAGGATCGCGTCGGCGCCGGTGCGGACGGCATAGTGCGACAAGTCCAGGAAACGCTGCGTCATGGTGGCGGTGATCGAACCGTCGCGCGCGAGGTCGGCCGACAGGCTGTCGTCGAGCAGGTTCATCAGCCGCGCCTCGGGCCAGAGCCGCGCAAAGGCGCGCTCCACCGGGGGCGGGGAATGACGCAGGGCGTGGATCAGGGCGATGCGCATGAGGGTGAGCCTTTACCCGATCCCCACACCGGCGACACGGCGTCCGGCGAACACCCGTCCGCTTTGCCCCCAAAAAGGAACCGCCGGTTCCCGACTACTCGGAAACCGGCGGCTTGATTGGTGGAGCCAATCGGAATCGAACCGACGACCTCTTGAATGCCATTCAAGCGCTCTCCCAACTGAGCTATGGCCCCCCACCCTTGGGGTGCCGCGATATAGCCGCCTCGCTCCGGGCAGGCAATCCCCTCCCGCGTTCTTTCTGGCCCCCTTTCTCGTCGCCGCCGGGGCGGATAGTTTCCCCTCGCGATGATCCCTGGAGGAAGCCACCCGATGAGCAGGAAACTCTATCCCGATGCGAAGGCGGCGCTCGCCGGCGTGCTGCGGGACGGGATGCTCATCCATTCGGGCGGCTTCGGCCTCTGCGGCATCCCGGGCCTGCTGATCGAGGCGATCCGCGACAGCGGCGTGAAGAACCTCACCTTCGTCTCGAACAACGCGGGCGTGGACGATGCCGGGCTTGGCCTGTTGCTCAAGACGCGGCAGATCCGGAAGATGATCGCCTCCTATGTCGGCGAGAACGCCGAGTTCGCCCGGCAGTACTTGGCCGGGGAGCTGGAGATCGAGTTCAACCCGCAGGGCACCCTGGCCGAGCGCATCCGCGCGGGCGGCGCCGGCATTCCCGCCTTCTTCACCCGCACCGGCGTCGGCACCGCGGTCGCCGAGGGCAAGCCCACCCAGGAGTTCGACGGCGTCACCTACGTCATGGAGCGCGGGATCATGGCGGACCTCGCCATCATCCATGCCTGGAAGGCCGACCCGGAGGGCAACCTCGTGTTCCGCAAGACGGCACGGAACTTCAACCCGATGATGGCGACCGCCGCCCGGGTGACGGTTGTGGAGGTGGAAGAGATGGTCGGGCAGGGCGAGCTGGACCCGGACCACATCCACACCCCCGGCATCTACGTGAAGCGCATGATCGTCGTGCCCAGCGGCACGGAGAAGTGGATCGAGCAGCGCACGACCCGCAAGCGCACCGCGCCCGCCACGCCGGCCGCCGCCGGCACCGACCCCCTTCCGACCCGCTGAGAGGAATCCGGCCATGGCCTGGACCCGCGACGAGATGGCCGCCCGCGCCGCGCGCGAGCTGGAGGACGGCTTCTACGTGAACCTCGGGATCGGCATCCCGACCCTGGTCGCGAACCACATCCCCGAGGGCGTCTCCGTCCAGCTGCAGAGCGAGAATGGCATGCTCGGCATGGGCCCCTTCCCCTATGAGGGCGAGGAGGACCCAGACCTTATCAACGCCGGCAAGCAGACCGTCACCGAGCTGCCGACCACGAGCTTCTTCTCCTCGGCGGACAGCTTCGCGATGATCCGCGGCGGGCATATCGACCTGTCCATCCTCGGCGCCCTGCAGGTGGCCGGGAACGGCGACCTCGCCAACTGGATGATCCCGGGCAAGATGGTGAAGGGCATGGGCGGCGCCATGGACCTGGTGGCCGGGGTGAAGCGCGTGGTGGTGCTGATGGAGCACACGGCGGGCGGCAAGCCGAAGCTGCTGCGCGCCTGCACCCTGCCGCTGACTGGCCAGGGCGTGGTCGACATGGTCGTGACGGAGCTCTGCGTCATGGCGATCGACAAGGCGGCCGGGCGGATGAGCCTCATCGAGCTGGCGCCCGGCGTCACCGAGGAAGAGGTGCGCGCCAAGACCGAGGCGGACTACGAGGTGGCCTTGCTGGCGGCCTGACCCGCGTTCGGGGCGCTCCGGTGCCCCGACCTGCACTGGGGCAATCCCAGCCGCGCCGCGCTCCCGCCGCCTCGGCCGTGAATGCCTCCTGCTGAAAATTCAGGCTGCCGCGCGTGCCTCAGCGCGGCGTTACGGTAGCCGCGGCGGCCGGATTGACGCCGAAAAGGCTGCTGCCAAGGCCGCGCGGCTCCTGTTCCCTCTGGCGGCCGTCGTCGATCTCGCGCCGCAGCTCCCGGATCTGACGGTCGCGGTCGGCCAGCTCGCGGGATAGCTCCTTCTCGCGCTCGCCGGCCGCGCGAACCACCGGACGCGCGGCCGGCGTTCCGCCGCGAGCCTGCCGGTGGAGAATGGGCCGTCGCGCGGCCAGGGCGGGGCGATGCGCGCGGCCGCTCCCCGGTGCCGCAAGCGGACGGCCGACGACCGGAAGCCCAACATCGACCGAGCCGCTCGGCATCAGGTCAGCCGGCGAAAGGTTCGGCACGACCCGCTCCGCGCGGGAGACGGCCTCGATCGGGGGTGGGTCCAGCCGCTCGAACTGGCGAAGGGTGAGGCCGAGCATATCGCCCCTCGGGCCGGCATCGCTGGGCCAGCTCTGCGCGCCGGCCGGGCGGCCCATTGCCACCAAGCACAAGCCGAGCAGCCCTGTCCCGAGAAGGCCACAGCGGGTGACGCGCAGTCTCTTGCCTGCCCGCGACTCCGACATGTCCCCTCTCCTCTGACCCGTTAGGCGGGCGATACGTCAAATCGGTCCCGGCCCGTAAGGTCTGGCAAGCGCTCAGGCGAGGTTTTGCCGGCGGCTTGCCGGCAGGACACAGCCTTAGCGAAGCGAGAGCCACACCAGAATAATGACGCCGAGGCCGATGCGATACCAGCCGAAAGGGGTGAAGCCGATCCGGGAGATAGAAGCCAGCACCGCCCGCACAACCACGAGGGCGACGACGAAGGCCACCGCGAAGCCCACGCCGATCTGCCCAAGGCTGGAAATGTCGAGGTCGTTCCGCGCCTTCCACAGGCTGAAGACCGTGGCGGCCAGCATGGTCGGGATGGCAAGAAGGAAGGAGAACTCGGCCGCCGCCCGCCGTTCCACCCCCAGCAGCAGCGCCGTGATGATGGTGGCACCGGAGCGGCTGGTGCCCGGGATCATCGCCAGCACCTGCCCGAAGCCGATGATCAGGGCGGCCATCGGCCCGATCTCCGGCACGGAGGCGATCGTGGGCGCGTGGCGCTTCCGCTCAATCAGGATGATGGCGACACCGCCGACCACCAGGGCGACCGCCACCACCCAGGGGTTGAACAGCAGCCGGTTGATCGGCCCATGCAGCAGCGCCCCGATGACCATGGCCGGCAGGAAGGCGAGGAGGATGTTCGTGGCGGAGTAGCGCTCCAGCGTCCCCGGCCGCCACATGCCGCCGGCGATGCGCCACAGGTCGTTCCAGTAAACCACCACCACGGCCAGGATCGCGCCGAGCTGGATGGCGATCTCGAAGACATTGCCGGGCGGGCCCTGGAAGCCGATCAGCTCCCGCAGAAGAATGAGATGGCCCGTGGAGGAGATGGGCAGGAACTCGGTGAGCCCCTCCACCGCGCCCATCAGCAGGGCGGACAGGAAACCGGCGATGTCCATGAAGTTCCGTCAGGGCAGGGGGATGGGTGAAACAGGAAAGGGCGGAGCCCCCGGCCCCACCCCATCCCCCTTAACCTCTCGGACCGCTCAGCGCACCGTCTGGGAGGCGGTGAAGGCGAAGTTGTCGAATGAATTCTCGCTCACCCGGTGCCAGGTGTAGACGTCGTCGCGGAAGCGGCGATGGCTTTCCAGGATCCTCTTGAAGCGCTCGTTCTTGCCGGCGAGCTCGTCCATCACCTCGTTGGTGGCGCGCCAGGCGGCCTCGAGGATCGGGCGGGACCAGAAGCGGAGCTGCGCGCCGCCCGCCACCAGCCGGCGCAGAGCCAGCGGGTTCGCGACGTCGTACTTGGCCACCATCTCGGCATCCGCCTCGGCGCAGGCGACGGCGATCGCGGCCTTGTAGTTGGCCGGCAGAGCGTCGTAGGCGCGCTGGTTGGCGATGAAGTGCAGCCGGGCGCCCGGCTCCCAGAAACCCGGGGCGTAGTAGTTCGGTGCCACGCGCGCGAAGCCGAGCTTCTCGTCGTCGTGCGGACCGACGAACTCGGCCGCGTCGATCGTGCCGCGCTCGAGCGAGGAGTAGATGTCCGAGGCCGGGACCACCGAGGCCGTCGCGCCCATCCGCTGGAACACCTGGCCGGCGAGGCCGGTGATGCGGAACTTCAGGCCCTTCACGTCATCGACGGTGCGGATCTCGCGCCTGAACCAGCCGCCCATCTGCGCGCCCGTGTCGCCGCAGGGGAAGGCGATCGCGTTGTACTCGCGCATCATCTCGTTCATCAGCTCCTGCCCGCCGCCGAAGCGGAGCCAGGCGGTGTTCTGGCGGGCGTTCAGCCCGAAGGGCACGGCCGTGAAGAAGGCGAGGGCCGGATCCTTGCCGATGTAATAGTAGGAAGCGGTGTGAGCGCACTCGATGCTGCCCGACTGCACGGCATCCAGGGCGGAAAGGGCCGGGGCGATCTCGCCGCCGGGGAAGGCGGTGATGCGGAACTTGCCCTCGGTCAGCTCGCCCACGCGCCGGCCCACGGTCTCGGCGGTGCTGAAGAGGATGTCGGTGTTGCGCGGGAAGGAGGAGGTGAGGCGCCAGCGCACCTCCGGGTTGGTCTGGGCGATCGCCGGGGCGGCGAGGGCGATCGGCACGGCGGCGGCCGGGGCGGCTGTCAGCAGCGCGCGGCGGTTCACGCGAGAGGTCATGCGGAGACGTTCCTTTCCCAGGACGGTTTGCTTGGGGACTGCTTACGGCAAGGCCGGGCGGCGCGGAAGCCGGGATCGGCGCCCCGCCCGCTTCCCCGCGCGCCTACTCGGCCGCCTCGGCCTGCTCATGCCGGTAGGGATGCGCCGGGTAGCAGCCGAGGACATGCACCTCCCGCGAGAAAAAGCGCAGCTCCTCCAGCGCCCGTCGCAGCGGCGCCTGGTCGGGGTGGCCGTCCACGTCGCAGAGGAACTGCACCGCGGTGAAGCGACCGTCGAGCATGTAGGATTCGAGCTTCGTCATGTTCACGCCGTTCGTCGCGAAGCCCCCGAGCGCCTTGTAGAGGGCCGCGGGCACGGAGCGGACCCGGAAGACGAAGGTGGTCACGCTGTCCGGCGCCGTGACCGGCGGAAGGATAGGGTCCCGCGACATGACGTAGAAGCGGGTCGTGTTGTGCGCCTCGTCCTCCACGTTCCGGCGGAGGATCTGCAGGCCGTAGATCTCGCCGGCCAACGACGAGGCGATGGCTGCGTCCTCCACCCCGCCGCGCTCGGCAATGAGATGGGCGGCGCCGGCCGTATCGGCCTCGATCACCGCCTCCCAGCGCCTGTCGCGAAGAAGGTTCAGCACCTGGCCGAGGGCGACCGGGTGGGAATGCGCCCGGCGGATGGTTTCCATGGTGGCGCCGGCCGGGGCGAGGACGCAATGCTCCACCCGCTCGTAGTGCTCGCCGACGACGTGCAGGCCGGAGTCCGGCAGCAGCCGGTGGATATCGGGCACCCGGCCGGCGAGGGAGTTCTCGCAGGGAAGCATGGCCAGTTCCGCCCGGTGCTCCCGCACCGCAGCCATCGCCGCCTCGAAGGAGGGGCAGGGAAGGGTGGTCCAGCCGGGATAGGCCGCCCGGCAGGCAAGGTCGGAATAGGCGCCGGGCAGGCCCTGGAAGGCGATGGTCTTGGCCGAGGTCTGGGTCACGAGGGGGCTGTTCCCTGGCTTTTATTTCTGGTCGGACCGCTGCGCTGCCAGGCCGGGATGCAGGACGGCGCGGGCGCGGGCGAGGTCAGCGGGGGTGTCCACGCCGAAGGGGGCATGGTCCACGCGGGCGACGGCGATACGCATGCCCGCCTCCAGCGCACGGAGTTGCTCGAGCTTCTCCCGGTTCTCGAGCGGGCTGGCGGGCAGGGCGACGAAGCGAGCAAGGGCGGTCCGGCGGAAGGCGTAGAGGCCGATGTGGTGCCAGAGCGGCCCCTCCCCCGAGGGAATGCAGCCGCGGGAGAAGTAGAGTGCCGCCGCCACGGTCTGCCCGGCCGCGAAGGCGCAGGCGCATTTCACCACGCTCGGCGCCGCCGCCTCCTCCGCGTTGACGATGGGGGCGACGAGGGTGGCAATGTCCACCCCGGGCTCCTTCAGGGGGGTGAGCACCGCCTGGAGCAGGGCGGGCGGGATCGCCGGCAGGTCGCCCTGGAGGTTCACCACCACGTCATGGGTGCCGCCAGGGTCCAGCAGAGCCAGGGCGCGCTCGATCCGATCGGTGCCCGAAGGCAGGTCCTCCGCCACCATCACAGCGGTGCCGCCGGCCGCCCGGACGGCCGCTTCGATCTCCGGCGCGTCGCAGGCGACCGCCACGGGCCCGATCCCGGCGGCGCGCGCCGCCTCCAGCACGTGCACGATCATCGGGCGGCCGTGGATGTCGGCCATGGGCTTGCCCGGGAGGCGGGTGGAGGCCATGCGGGCCGGGATCAGGATAATCGGCTTCAAGGCTGGCCCTTCGCGACGGCGACCCCATCTCCCCGGTCCGACCGGGACACCCCGCTGGACGGCCACGGGTTGTCGCGGGGACCTGGGAACATTATGGTTCGCCGGCTTCTAGCCGTGACGGCAAGGCCGCGCAAACGCGCGGACGGCCAGGCGTTAGATGCGGCACAGCACGGGACTTGGCAGCGCGTATGAGCCTCGAGACGAACAAGGCGTTTGCGGCGGTGCTCACCGCCGGCATCAGCTTCATGGTGGCCGGCCTGGTCGGCGGCATCGTGGTGCACCCGCAGCGGCTGGAGAAGCCTGCCATCGCCACCGGCGAGGTCGTCGAGGCCGCCGCCCCGGCGGCTGCCCCCGCGCTCGAGCCGATCGCGCCTCTCCTCGCCAGCGCCAGCGTCGAGGACGGCCGCGCCTTGGCAGGTCGCGTCTGCGCCGCCTGCCACAGCTTCAACGAGGGTGGCCGCAACGCCGTGGGCCCGAACCTCTACGGCGTGGTCGGCGGACCCCACGCGCACCGCGAGGACTTCAACTACTCCGCGGGCATGAAGGGCCTGCACGACAAGACCTGGGACTACGAGGCGCTGAACGCCTTCCTCAACAAGCCCGCCGCGGCCGTGCCCGGCACCCGCATGGCCTTCGCCGGCTTGAACCAGACGAAGCAGCGGGCTGACGTGATCGCTTACCTGCGCTCGCTTTCCGCGAACCCGGTTCCGCTGCCCTGAGGGCGCCGGGCTGATGGACGGGATGGTCGCCGCGGCCGAGGCCGCGGCGGACCTGGCGGGGGCGGTCATCCGCCCCCTTTTTCGTTCCCCCCTCCTCGTGGAGGCGAAGGGCGACGCGAGCCCGGTGACCGAGGCGGACCGCGCCGCCGAGCGCGCGATCCGCGACTACCTCTCCCACCACCACCCAGACCATGGCGTGATCGGGGAGGAGTACGGCCCTGACCGCCCGGACGCCGAATGGGTCTGGGTGCTGGATCCGATCGACGGCACGCGCGCCTTCATCACCGGCCGGCCGCTCTTCGGCACGCTGGTCGGCCTGTTCCACCGCGGTCGGCCCGTTCTCGGCCTCATCGACCAGCCCGCAACCGGGGAGCGCTGGATCGGGGTCCAGGGGCGCCGCACCACCTTCCGCGGCCCGCTGGGCGGGGAGGTCGGCTGCCGCCCCTGTCCAGAGATCGGGGCCGCCGAGCTGTCCTGCACCAGCCCCGACATCTTCCCGCCCGGCAAGGACGCAGGCTTCCAGGCGCTCCGCCGCGCCGCCCGCCGCACGACCTGGGGCGGGGACTGCTACGCCTATGGCCTCATGGCCCTGGGCCTTGTCGATATCGTCGTCGAGGACACGATGAAGCCTTGGGACTGGGGGGCGCTCGTCCCGGTGCTGGAGGGGGCGGGAGGGCGCGTGACCGACCATGCCGGCCGCCCGCTGACGCTCGATTCATCAGGCGACGTGCTGGCCGTGGGCGACCCGGCCCTGCTGCCCGCCTGCGTCGCGTTACTTTCCGCCTGAGGGCGGGCTGTTGAGCATGCGGGCTTTAGCCCCCACTCTCCCCCTCATGCGCCGCCGTACCCTCCTCGCCACCGGCCTTGCCGCCGGACTGCCCGCCCTGCCTGCCCTGGCCCAGGGGGCGCCGCCTGTGGCCGGGCCGCGCCGCGTCCACGCGCTGTCCCTTCTCGGGGAACCGGCGCTGCCGGCGGATTTCACCCATTTCCCCTGGGTGAATCCCGAGGCGCCGAAGGGAGGCGAGGTGGCGCAGACCGCGCTCGGGTCCTTCGACAGCCTGCACCCCTTCATCCTGCGGGGCACCGCGGCCACGGGCCTGGGCCGGCTCTACGACACGCTGCTCGTCGGCGCCTCCGACGAGGCGAACACCGCTTATGGCCATCTTGCCGGCGCTATCGAGCTGCCGGCGGACAACCGCTCCGTGACCTTCGAGCTGCGGGAGGGCGCACGCTGGCATGACGGCCGTCCGATCACCGCCGAGGACGTCGCCTGGACCTTCCGGACCCTGATAGAGAAAGGCCACCCCCGCTACCGCAACTACTACGGCGACGTGGCAGGGGCAGAAGCCGAGGGGGAGCGCCGCGTCACCTTCCGCTTCCGGACTGACGGCAACCGGGAACTCGCGCAGATCCTCGGCCAGTTCCCCATCCTGCCGAAGCACTGGTGGGAGGGACGGGACTTCGCCCAGCCGAGCCTCGAAATCCCGCTCGGCTCCGGCGCCTACCGGCTGGAGCGCTTCGAGGCAGGACGCTCGGTCGTCTTCCGTCGGGTGCCCGACTACTGGGGTCGGGACCTGCCGACCATGCGGGGCACGCGCAACGTGGATGTGGTCCGCTACGAGTACTTCCGTGACGCCACCGTCGCCTTCGAGGCCTTCAAGGCCGGGGGGGTGGACTTCCGCCAGGAGAACATCGCCCGCTCCTGGGCCACGCTCTACGACTTCCCGGCGGTGCAGCGCGGGCAGGTGAAGCGCGACGAGCTGAAGCACGAGCTTCCGGCGGGCATGCAGGGCTTCATCATGAACCTGCGCCGCCCGATCTTCGCCGATGCCCGCACGCGGGAGGCCATGGCGCTGGCCTTCGACTTCGAGTGGATGAACAAGAACCTGTTCTACGACTCCTACGCGCGCACGACCTCCTACTTCGCCAATTCGGACTTCGCCTCCCGCGGGTTGCCGGAGGGGCGCGAACTGGCGATCCTCGAAGGCTTCCGCGACAAGCTGCCCGCGCGCCTCTTCACCGAGCCCTTCCGGGTGCCGGTGACGGACGGCTCCGGCAACAACCGCGAGAACACCCGCCGCGCCCTGGAACTGCTGCGCGAGGCCGGCTGGACCATCCGCGACCGGCGGATGGTCAACGCCGGGGGCCAGCCGCTCACCTTCGAGATCCTGCTCAGCGACGCCACCTTCGAGCGGCTCGCTCTTCCCTATGTCCAGTCCCTCCAGCGCCTGGGCGTGGAGGCGCGGGTCCGCACCATCGACCTCGCGCAGTACCAGGTGCGGGTGGAGAACTTCGACTACGACATGACGCTCGACAGCTTCGGGCAGAGCCTGCACCCCGGCAACGAGCAGCGCGACTACTGGTCCAGCGCGAAGGCCGACCAGCCCGGCAGCCAGAACACCATCGGCATCAAGGACCCGGTGGTGGACGCGCTCGTGGAGCTGGTCGTCGCGGCCCCGGACGGGCCGGAACTGATCGCCCGCACCCGCGCGCTCGACCGCGTGCTGCTCTGGGGGCAGTACGTCGTGCCGCACTATCACAGCCGCGTCTTCCGCATCGCTTGGTGGGACCGCTTCGGCCGGCCGACGCGCAACCCGCGCTACGACATTGGCTTCGAGGCCTGGTGGATCGACCCGGCGCGTGACGCGGCGCTCGCCTCGGCCCGGCGCTCCCCGGCCTGATCGGTGGGCGCCTATCTCCTCCGGCGGCTCGCGCTGCTGGTGCCAACCCTGTTCGGCATCATCCTCATCAATTTCGTGGTGATCCAGTTTGCCCCCGGGGGTCCGGTGGAGCAGTTGCTGGCCGAGCTGCGCTCGGGCGGCGGCGGCACGATGGGCCGGCTGACGGGCGAGGGCAACGTGGAGGGCCGCGCGCCCTCCTCGAACCAGGATTCCGGCAGTTCCGGCTATCGCGGCGCCCGCGGCCTGGACCCTGCCATCGTCAAGGAAATCGAGCGCAGCTTCGGCTTCGACAAGCCGGCGCCGCAGCGCTTCGCGGAGATGATCGGCAACTACCTGCGCTTCGACTTCGGCCAGTCGCTCTTCCGCGGGCGGCCGGTTCTGGACCTCATCCTCGAGCGGCTGCCGGTCTCGATCTCCCTCGGGCTCTGGTCCACGCTCATCATCTACTTCGTCTCCATCCCCCTCGGTATCCGCAAGGCCGTGCGGGACGGCTCGCGCTTCGATGCCTGGACCTCCGGCGTGGTGCTGCTCGGCTACGCCATTCCCGGATTCCTATTCGCCATCCTGCTCGTCGTGCTCTTCGCCGGCGGCTCCTTCGTCCAGTGGTTCCCGCTGCGCGGGCTGACCACCAGCGGCAGCGAGGCCTGGCCCTTCTGGCAGCGGGCGGCGGATTACGCCTGGCACATGGTGCTGCCCACCATCGCCCTGGTGGTGGGCGGCTTCGCCGGGCTGACGATGCTGACGAAGAACGCCTTCCTCGACGAGATTAACAAGCAGTACGTCCTGACCGCCCGCGCCAAGGGGGCGGGGGAGGGGCGGGTGCTCTACGGGCACATCTTCCGCAACGCGATGCTGCTGATCATCGCGGGCTTTCCCGCCGCCTTCATCGGCATCCTCTTCACCGGCGCGCTGCTGGTGGAGATCGTCTTCAGCCTCGACGGGCTGGGCCTGCTGGGCTTCGAATCGGCCATCCGGCGCGACTATCCCGTGATGTTCGCCACCCTCTACATCTTCACCCTGCTCGGCCTCGTCATGCAGATCGTGGGCGACATCAGCTACACGCTGGTGGACCCGCGG
This sequence comes from Roseomonas aerilata DSM 19363, assembly GCF_000711725.1. Taxonomy (GTDB): domain Bacteria; phylum Pseudomonadota; class Alphaproteobacteria; order Acetobacterales; family Acetobacteraceae; genus Roseomonas; species Roseomonas aerilata. The sequence continues at coordinate 122,874 of NZ_JONP01000008.1, forward strand.
ATCGACTTCAGCGCCCGCCGTTGACCCTCTCGCCGCTCACCCGACGCCGCCTGTCGAACTTCCGCGCGAACCGCCGGGGGTGGTGGTCGCTCTGGATCTTCGGCACGCTGTTCCTCATCACCCTCTTCGCCGAGCTGATCGCCAACGACCGGCCGATCGTGGCGAAGGTGGAGGGCCACTGGTTCTTCCCCGTCCTCGTCGAGTACGCCGAGAGCGACCTGCTGAGCGACGGCTTCCCCACCGCCGCCGACTGGCACGACCCGGCCCTGACCGAGGAGGTGGAGAAGCGCGGATGGGCCCTCTGGCCGCCGATCCGCTACAGCCACCGCACCGTCGTGCGCGACCTTGGCCGCCCGGCGCCCTCGCCCCCATCCGCTCGCAACCTGCTGGGCACGGACGATCAGGCACGCGACGTGCTGGCCCGCGTCATCCACGGCTTCCGCATCTCGGTCCTGTTCGGCTTCACGCTCACCATCGTCTCATCCGTCATCGGCGTCGTGGCCGGCGCGGTGCAGGGCTATTACGGCGGCTGGGTGGACCTCATCTTCCAGCGGGTGATCGAGATCTGGTCAGGCCTGCCCCAGCTTCTCCTCCTGATCATCCTGGCCAGCGTGATCGAGCCAAGCTTCCTCTCGCTGCTCGGCTTCCTCCTCCTCTTCTCCTGGATGGCGCTAACGGGCGTGGTTCGGGCGGAATTCCTGCGCGGTCGCAACCTCGACTACGTCCGCGCCGCTCGCGCGCTCGGCGTCTCGGATGCCCGGCTTATGGCCCGCCACATCCTGCCCAACGCCATGGTGGCCACGCTGACCATGCTGCCCTTCATCCTCGCCGGTTCCGTGACGGTCCTCGCCAGCCTCGATTTCCTAGGCTTCGGCCTGCCCCCCGGCTCGCCCTCCCTAGGGGAGCTCGTCTCCCAGGCGAAGAACAACCTCCAGGCGCCCTGGCTCGGTATCACGGCCTTCGTGGTGCTCGGCGGCATGCTTACCCTGCTCGCCTTCATCGGCGAGGCCGTGCGGGACGCCTTCGATCCCCGCAAGCAGCCGGGGGGGAGCCGATGAGCGCGCCGCTGCTCGATGTGTGCGACCTCTCCGTCGCCTTCCGCGGCCAGACAGTCGTGCAGGGCGTTTCCTTCGCTCTCAACCCCGGCGAGACCCTCGCCCTGGTCGGCGAGAGCGGCAGCGGAAAGAGCGTGACGGCCCTCTCCTGCCTGCGCCTTCTCGGCCCGGGCGGCACGAACCCGGCGGGGCACATCGCGCTGGATGGGGTGGACGTGCTGAACGCCCCCGCCGCCGAGCTGCAACGCCTACGCGGCGGCGTGGCGGGCATGGTCTTCCAGGAGCCCATGACCTCGCTCAACCCGCTGCACACCGTCGGGCGGCAGGTGGCCGAGGCGGTGACCCTGCATCGGCCTCTCCGCGGAGCGGCGCTGCGGGCGCGGGCAATCGAGCTGCTCCAGCGCGCCGGGCTGGGTGCCGCCGCGGAGCGTCTGGACGCCTATCCCCACCAACTCTCGGGCGGCCAGCGGCAGCGGGTGATGATCGCGATCGCCCTTGCCAACGACCCCCGCCTGCTGATCGCTGACGAGCCGACCACGGCGCTGGACGTCACCATCCAGGCCCAGGTGCTGGAACTGCTGGCCCGGCTGAAGCGGGAACTGGGCATGGCCCTGCTCCTGATCACACACGACCTCGCCATCGTCCGCCGCCATGCCGACCGCGTCGTGGTGATGAAGGACGGGCGTGCCGTGGAGCAGGGCGGGGTCGCCGAGGTCTTCGCCCACCCGGCGCATCCCTACACGCGCATGCTGATTGAGACCCAGCCGCGCGGCCGTGCCCCGGCCCTGCCGGCCGACGCCCCCGAGATCCTGCGGGCGAAGGGCGTGACCGTCCACTTCCCGATTCGCCGCGGCCTGTTCCGCCGCGTGGTCGGCCAGGTGAAGGCCGTGGACGGCGTGGACCTGTCACTCCGCCGCGGCGAGACGCTGGGCATCGTGGGGGAGAGCGGCAGCGGCAAGACCACGCTCGGCCTCGCCCTCCTGCAACTCGAGAGGTCGGAAGGCGAGGTGCGGCTCGATGGCGCGCCCATCCAGCGCCTTTCCCGGGCCGCGCTGCGCCCGCTGCGGAGGCGGATGGGGATCGTCTTTCAGGATCCCTATGGCAGCCTCTCGCCGCGGATGAGCGTGGGCGAGATCGTGGGGGAGGGGCTGGCGGTTCACGAGCCCGGCCTCGCGCGCGCAGAGCGTGAGGCCCGCGTGGCGGATGCACTGAGGGAAGTCGGGCTCGATCCCGCCACTGCCGTCCGCTACCCGCACGAGTTCTCCGGCGGGCAGCGCCAGCGCATCGCCATCGCCCGCGCCCTCGTGCTAGGGCCTGAGTTGGTGGTGCTGGACGAGCCGACCAGCGCCCTCGACGTCTCCGTGCAGGCGCAGGTCGTGGACCTGTTGCGCGACCTGCAGGCCCGGCGCGGCCTAGCCTATCTCTTTATCTCGCACGACCTGCGGGTGGTCCGGGCGCTGGCCCACCGGATCGTCGTGATGAAGGACGGCTGCTTCGTCGAGGAAGGCGAGACCGAGCAGGTGGTCTCCGCGCCCCGGGCGCCCTACACCCGCGCCCTGATGGAGGCCGCCTTCGATCTGCGGGCCGAGCCGGGGGTGGGAACATGAGCGAACTGGAACGCCTGCGCGGGCTGCTGAGCGCGGAGAAGGTGAAGCTGGGCATCAACATCCGGCAGATGAACGCGCCGGGCTCTCCCGTCTATCGCAGCATGGAGAACGTCACGATCCCCGCCATCCTGCTCGTGGTGAGCCTGCTGGCCACGCTCTACATCCACACATGGGTGGGCTTCGCCGTCCTCGCAGCCGGCTCGGCCTGGTGGATCGTGAAGGTGCTGCCGAAGGTGCGGGACGGGGTCTTCGACCGGAGCGCCGCCTTCGCCTTGTCGAGCGAGGCGGCCTTCGACGCCCTCTGGGTCAAGGGCGTCCTCAGCCTCTATGCCAAGCTGCCCGACGGAACGGAGCTGGCGGCGGCGAAGCGGCAGGACTGGCGCGCCTTCGTCCGTGAACTGCCGGAACTCTGAGGCGCAGGAGGGCTTTCGCCCACCGGGCATCAGCCGGCGCGCTTGGCCGGCATGACATTGCTGACGGCCTGCGCCGTGGCGCTCGCCTCCTTCGTCTCATCGGAGGAGGCGGCGGCCTCGCCCATGATCGTGCGCATCTCGCGGAGCAGCGCGGCGCCCTTCACCGTGCGCTGCACGAGCACCGAGCGCCGGTCCTGCGGGTCCGTCTTGCGGCGGGCGAAGTCCAGTTCCCCCAGCCGGTCCAGCGCGCGGGTGATGGCGGGCTTCGAGACATTGAGTGAGGCGGCAAGCCCGCGGACCGTATGGGGTCCCTCGCCAAGATAGACCGTGAGGAATACGCCGAGCTGCCGCGCCGAAAGATCTGGTCCATCCCGACGGACGAGGGCGACGATCGTGTCCCGAAGAATGCCGACGAACTGGTCCGGTGTGCCTTGCACGGGCATCGGGGTATTCCTTCTCAAGGCGTCCCAACCGGGAACGCTCTGTCTCAGATCAACCGCCCAACCCACCTACCTGCGGGGACCGGTCCGGCTCCGCCAGGAGGGGCAGCAGGGTCATCAGGCCAGCATGCAGGGCCCGGAGCCCTGTCGCCTCGCCACCCTCTGGCCGACCGGGCCTCGCGAAATCGTTCCAGGCGTAAACGTCGAGGTGCGCCCAACGTATGCCCGACGGAACAAAGCGGTGAAGAAAAAGTGCCGCGACGATCGCTCCCGCCATTGGTCGGCTGCCAACATTGGCTAGGTCGGCCGCCGAACTCTCCAGCCAGGATGCGTAACCATCGTGTAGAGGCAGGCGCCAGACGCGGTCGTTGCATGACTCGCCCGCCGCGGATAGAGCGCTTGCCACTGCTTCGCTATTCGTGAACAGCGCCGGCAAGTCGGGGCCGAGCGCCACCCGCGCGGCGCCGGTTAGCGTGGCCGCGTTCAGCATCAGCGCCGGCCGCGCCTCCGCGGCGAAGGAGAGCAGGTCGGCCAGGACCAGCCGGCCCTCGGCATCGGTGTTGCCCACCTCCACGGTCAGCCCCGCCCGCGTGCGCAGCACGTCGAGCGGCCGCATGGCGGTGGAGGAAACCGCGTTCTCCACTGCGCCGATCACGACGAGGAGGCGGACGGGCGCGCGCAGGCGCATCAGCGCTTCGGCCAGGCCGAGCATGATGGCGGCCCCGCCCATGTCCTTCTTCATGCGCTTCATGCCGTCGGCGCTCTTGATGTCGAGGCCGCCCGTGTCGAAGCAGACGCCCTTCCCGAGCAACGCCACGAGCGGCGCGTCCGGCGCTCCTTCCCAGCGGATGATCGCGACGCGGGGCGCGCGATGACTGCCGGCACCGACTGCGGAGACGGCGGGGAAGCCACTGACGAGGGCCTCGCCCTCGACCTCCTCGAACTCGGCGCCGCAGCGCTCGGCCAGGCGCCGCACCGCATCCGACAGCTCGGCGGGGCCCAGATCGGCGGCGGGCAGGTTGATGAGTTGCCGCGCGCGGAGAATTGCCTCCGCCAGCACGCGCGCCTCCTCTGCCTCGGGCGGTACCAGCCGGGCCGGCGCCCGCGCCGGAGCCTTGTGCGTGGCGAAGCGATAGGCGCCGAGCATCCAGCCCAGGGTGGCGGCGGCCGGGTCGCAGCCGTCGCCGAGGCGCCAGACGGTGCCTTCCGGCAGGCCGAAGGGCAGGGCGCCGTAGGGCCAGGGGGAACCATCCCCCTTTCCGAGGCCGAGCACCGCCGCCGAGACGCCCGCGCCACCCGGCAGGAGAAGCACCCGTCCCGCTTCTGCCGTGAAGCCGCTCTCGCGCAGGAAGGCCGCGACAGCCGGTTCGAGCCCCGCTAACCACCCGGCCAGCCCATCCTGCGTTACGGCATGGACCGGCCGCGCGACATCGCCCTCCCGGGCAAGCGCCCAGGTCAGGTCAGGGTCGAGAGGTGCTGCAACCTGGGATTGTATATCATCACCCTTCCTCGTCACTTCCGAGGCCAAGTCCTTGATATGCTATGCACCAATCATCGGCACGCGCCAAGCCGTCGGTGGGGCGCTTTCGCCGGGCGGCGACCGATGATAGGGCCGGCCTGATGCGGATCCTGCTCTGGTACTGGGGGCGTCGCGGCGGGGGGGCCCAGTTCACCCTCTGCCTGGCGCGCGGCTTGGCGGGATCCCCGGGAACGGAGCTCGCCCTGTCGCTGGCCGACCGCAACGCGTTGCTTCCCGAGGCGCGATCCCTCGGCGCCTCCCTGGACGCGGTGCCGACCTTCGATGGCGCGGCAGGCGCGGCCCTCGGCCTCGTGCGGCTACCAGTCCTCCGGCGTCGGCTGGTCGCGCAGGCCGTTGCCACGCGGGCCCAGGTGGTGGTCTCCGCCATGAACCATGTCTGGACGCCGCTCGTCGCGGGGGCGCTGCCGCGGGCGGGCATTCCCTTCGTCAGTATCGTGCACGACGCCCTGCCGCATCCCGGAGACCCCGCCCTCGCCTGGGACTGGCGCCTGCGCCAGGAGCTGAACGCCGCCTCGGGGGCGGTCGCCTTTTCCGAGAGCGTCGCGCAGGCGGTGGCGGCCCGCCGCCCCGGCCTGCCGATCCTGCGCCTGCCGCTGGGGGCTCATCTTCCCGTCGGCGACAAGGGGGCGGCGGCGCCCGTGACCGATTTTCTCTTCTTCGGCCGGGTGCGCGCCTACAAGGGGCTGGACCTCCTCCGCGATGCCTTCGCCGCCCTCCGGGCGCGCCATCCCGGCGTCACGCTGCGGGTCGTCGGAGAGGGGGATGTGGAGGGCTGCGCGCCCGGCCTCTCCGCCCTGCCGGGTGTGACGGTCGAGCCGCGCTGGGTGCCGGACAGCGAGCTGCCGTCCCTCCTCGCCACGGCGCGCGCGGTCGTTCTGCCCTATCGCGAGGCCAGCCAGTCTGGTGTCCTGCCGATGGCCCTCGCGATGGGTGTCCCGGTGGTGGCGACGCCGGTGGGCGGCCTGTCGGCGCAGCTTGAGCACGGGATAAGCGGCCTCGTGGCGCGCGACGCCTCCGCCCCCGCCCTGGCCGAGACGATGTCGGCCATCCTGGACCCCGCGCGCCGCCGTGCCCTCTCCGCCGGCGCCCGCTCGGCCGGAGCAGTGCTGACCGATTGGAATGCCCAGGCCCGTACGCTGCTCGCCTGGCTGCGGCGCCTGCCGGAGATGCGCGGATGAGCCTTCTACGATCGGTTTGGTCGCGCCTGCCGCGAGGGGCGCGACGGGAGGCGCTCTTCACCCTCACCGCCGCCCTCGCGCCAAGGATCGCACGCCCGGCCCCGCCCCCCTCCCTGCCGCTGACTGTCGCCGGCTATTTCGGCGCGACGACCGGCCTCGGCGCCGCGACGCGCCGTCTGGCGGCAGGGCTGCGCGACCAGGGCTTCGAGGTGGGGGAAGCGGACCTGACGGGACCGCTGCGCCAGGGCCCGGCCGGGCCGCCGCCTGTTGTGCCGGCCGGGCCGGGAACGCTGCTGGTCCATGTGAACGGCCCGATGCTGCCCTGGGCGCTGCTCTCCCTCGGGCGGCGGGCGGTAGCGGGGAAGCGGGTCATCGGTGTGTGGAACTGGGAACTGCCGCAGGTCCCCCGGGACTGGGACCGGGGTTTCGCCGCCTGCCACGCCATCTGGGTCGGCACGGAATTCGTCGCGGCAGCCTGCCGCCGCCGGCATGGCCCGCCAGTCCGGGTCGTGCCCTATCCGCTTCCTCGGCCGGCGCCCTCCGCGCTGGGCCGACAGGATTTCGGCCTGCCGGAAGAGGCCTTCGTCACGCTCGTGGTCTTCGACGCCACGTCGTCCCTCGCCCGCAAAAACCCTCTGGGCGCGATCGAGGCCCACGCACGGGCCTTCGGTGACGCACAAGATCACGTTTTGGTGATAAAGACGCATGGTACGGACAAGGCTGGCAGCGGCTGGGCAAGGGTCGCGGAGGCCGCGGCGGCGCGCCTGAATGTGCGAGTCATCGATGCGGCCCTATCGCGGAACGACCTTTGGGCATTGATGGCCACAAGTGACACGCTGCTCTCTCTGCACCGCGCAGAGGGGTTCGGCTTTGCGATCGCCGAGATGATGGAACTCGGCCGCCCGGTGGTCGCGACCGGATGGTCCGGGAATACTGACTTCATGACGGGGCCCGGCTGCCACCCCGTGGGCTGGCATCTCGTCCCTGCGCGGGATCCGCAGGAAACCTACGACATGCCGGAAACCTGCTGGGCCGAACCCGACGTCGACGAAGCCGCCGCCGCCTTGCGCCGCATCGCGGCCGATCCGGCTCTTCGCCGCCCTCCGCCGATACGCCTTCCCCCACCCGACTACCGGCAGGCGCTGGAACTGACGGGTTATTGAAATTAACGTTGGAGAAAGGGTGGTCTAGCAAGCACGGGGCAGGGCCGCTAAAGGCACCCGGCTTGATCACCAGCGAAACTGGATAACATGCCGCGCGCGCTCATCACCGGTGTGACCGGACAGGACGGGGCCTACCTGTCGCAACTCCTGCTCGAGAAGGGCTACGAGGTCTTTGGGCTGCTCCGCCGCTCCTCGTCCGGTGACGTGATCGACGAGCGCCTCCGCTGGCTCGGCATTGCCGGGCAGGTGCGGATGATGGACGGCAACCTGATCGACCTCTCCTCCCTCCTGCGGATCCTGCAGGAGGTGAAGCCGGACGAGGTGTACAACCTCGGCGCCCAGTCCTTCGTGAAGACCTCCTGGAACCAGCCGCTGCTCACCGGGCAGGTCACCGCCCTCGGCGCCGGCAACATCCTGGAGGCGGTTCGCCTCGCCACTCCCGGCGCGCGCTTCTACCAGGCCTCCTCCTCCGAGATGTACGGCCTCATCCAGGAGCCGATCCAGAGCGAGAAGACGCCCTTCTACCCGCGCTCGCCCTATGCCGTGGCGAAGCTCTACGGCCACTGGATGACCGTGAACTACCGCGAGAGCTTCGGCCTTCACGCCTCCTCGGGCATCCTCTTCAACCACGAGAGCCCGCTGCGCGGCATCGAGTTCGTCACCCGCAAGGTCACGGACGCGGCGGCCCGCATCAAGCTCGGCCTGGCGAAGGAGCTGCCCATGGGCAACCTCGACGCCAAGCGCGACTGGGGGCATGCGCGGGACTACGTGAAGGCCATGTGGCTGATGCTGCAGCAGGATGTGCCCGACGACTATGTCGTGGCCACCGGCCGCACCGTCACCGTGCGCGACATGTGCCGCATCGCCTTCGCCCATGTCGGCCTGGACTACGAAGCCTTCGTGAAGGTGGATCCGGCCTTCATGCGCCCCGCCGAGGTGGACGTGCTGCTCGGCGATTCGTCCAAGGCGCGCGCCAAGCTTGGCTGGACGCCGGAGACGAGCCTCGAGGACATGATCAAGGAGATGGTCGAGGCCGACCTCGCCCGTCACCGCGCTCGGCAGCGCTGAGCGCCCATGTCTGGGCGCCCGGGGCGTCCCGCCCGCATCCTGCTGACCGGTGCCGGCGGCTTCGTCGGCCAGCACCTGCTCGTCTCGCTGCGGCAGGCCTTCCCGGAGGCCGTGCTCGTTGGGGCGAGGCGCCGCGCGAGCGAGGGCCCCGCGGCGGGTGCGGACGAGACGGTCATCCTCGATGTCGATGAGGCGCCGGCGCTGGCCGACACCGTGGCGGCCGTGCGGCCGGACGCCGTGCTCCACCTCGCGGCCTATGCCGATGTGGGCGCCTCCTTCCGCAACCCGCTGGCGGTCTGGCGCACCAACGTCCTCGGCACCGTGGCACTGGGAGAGGCGGTGCTCCAGGCGGCACCCCGCGCATCCTTCCTGATGGCCTCCTCGGGCGAGGTTTATGGCCTTGCCTTCCAGTCGGGCCAACCCGTCGGCGAGGACACGCCGCTGGCCCCGGCCAACCCCTATGCCGCAAGCAAGGCGGCGGCGGACCTGGCCATGGGCGAGATGGCGCTGCGGGGCCTTCGCGTCGTGCGCCTGCGCGCCTTCACCCATACGGGAGCAGGCCAGGCGGACGGTTTCGCAGTGGCGGCCTTTGCCCACCAGATCGCGCGGATCGAGGCCGGGCAGCAGCCGCCTGTCCTGCGGACCGGCGCGCTCGACCGCTGGCGCGACTTCCTGGATGTGCGGGACGTCTGCTCCGCCTACGTGGCCGCGCTCGCGAAGATCGAATCCCTGCCCTCGGGCGTCGCCCTCAACATCTGCTCGGGCAAGCCGCGCCGGATCGGCGATATCCTGGATACCCTGCTCCGCCTTTCCGGGGTGGAGGCGAGCGTGGAGCAGGATGCGGCACGGCTCCGGCCGACCGATGTCGAGAGCGTGCAGGGCGATCCCACCCTGGCGCGCCAGACGCTGGGCTGGTCCCCCACCATCCCCTGGGAGGAGACCCTGGAGACCGTGCTGGCGGATTGGCGCAGCCGCGTCGCGGCCGGCGAGTAGAAACCGACCCCACGACGCGGCTTCAGCTCGATCGGCGCTCCTGCCGGCGGGGGAGTCGTCAGGGGGCCGCCTCCGGCTCCAGGCCGAGATACCCCGCCAGCACCTCGGCCGAGCGGCGCCAGGGAACGGGGCGGAAGTCGTCGCGGATGGCGGCCTCGCGCTCCGCGATCAGCGCGTCGTCGGTGCAGGCGCGGCGGATCGTCTCCGTGGCACCGGTGATGTTCTCGGGATCGACATAGAGGCAGAAGGGCCCGCCCGCCTCCGGCAGGGAGGTGCGGTCGGACGCGATGCAGAGCTTCCCGAAGGAGAGGCTCTCGGTGACCGGCAGGCCCCATCCCTCGTAGAGCGAGGGGAAAAGGGTGAAGCGGCAGCCCTGGTAGAGCGCCACCAGCTCCGCGTCCGTCGGGTCGGGCACCACGACGATCTTGCCGTCGAGATGGCCGCAATTCTCGATCTGCTGCATCAGGTCCTCGACCAGCCAGCCGATCCGCCCGGCGAAGACGAGCTGTGGCACGGCCTCGGGCGGCATCTCCTCCACCATGCGACGCCAGGCGCGGAAGGCGAGGAGGTGGTTCTTCCGCGCCTCGATCGTGGAGACCACCAGGGCATAGCCGCCCGGTTGCAGGCCCATCGGCAGGACGGTCGCGGCAGCGACGGGCGGGCCGCTGAAGCCGCTTCCAATGGGCAGGGTGCGCACCGGCAGGTTCAGCCGCACCCTCTCGCGCTCGGACCATCGCTCGACATCGCGGGCGGTGGCCTCGGAAATGGCGAAGAGATGGTCAACCTTCGGAGCGAAACCGGAGAACCAGCGGCTGAAGACCCGCACCAGCCCCGCGTCACACCACTCCGGCCGAAGCAGTGGTATGAGGTCGTAGACGAGCAGGGCCGTGCGCATGGAGCAGCCCGCCGTCGTCCGGGAGAGGAAGCCGCCGTAATCATTGTGGAACCAGGGGGAGCCGAGCACGCCGAGCACGTCGCCCGGCCGGGCGATCTCGCGGATGTCCTGTCCCTGCGACACGCCGCCCTCGCCGCGGCCGGAAGTGGCGCCACTGAAGAGCGACGGCGCCGCGCGCAGCGATCGGGCGCCGTGCCGCAGCGCTGCTCTCTGCGCGGCCAGGGCAGCCCGTTGGGCAGCCACGGCCTGCATCAGCGGATCGCGCACCGCGAGTGGCAGGCGCCCGGCGAGCTGGCGCGTGAAGCTCGCCGGTTGCGCCGCCCCGCGTGGCCGCGGCGAAGCCGGCTCCTTCCTCCCCGTATCCGACGAGGCCTCCAGCATGCCCGCGAAGAGCTGCCTTACCACTTCCCAGGGAACGGTCCGGAGAGCATCCCCCACCGGGTCGTGCCGGCAGAACCGCACCCCCTCGCCGAGGTGGTCCCGCAGCCCCGCATAGAGCTCGAAGGAGAGCCGCTGGATGCCGCTCGGGCGCGGGTTCCGGAGTGCGTAGTGGAAGAGGTCCTCCACATCGAGCCAAAGGATCATCGCGGCGGGGCTTCCATCCGAAACACGGGTAGGGCAGTGCGGCGCGGCCGGCAAGGAGAGGCCATCCTCAGGGTCGCCCCGCCGGCCGCGATCCCGCCAGGAGAGCCGCCCTGCCAGAACTCCCGCGTTTGCTGATCATCGGCGGCGGCGGCCACGCGAAGGTGGTCATCGAGGCGTTGCGGGCCGCGGGCTTCCCGCCGCCGCTCGGCATCCTCGATCCGCGTCCGCCGGCGCCGCTCGTCCTCGGCGTCCCCGTACTGGGCGGCAACGAGCTGCTGGAACGGCTGCGGGCGCAAGGGGCTTCGGAGGCGGTGGTAGCGCTGGGCAGCAACCCGCTGCGGCAGGAAATGGGCGACCGCCTCGCCGCCCTCGGCTTCCGCCTGCCGCCGGTAATCCATCCCGCCGCGCAACTCTCGCCGAGCGCGCGGGTGGCGGAAGGGACGGTGGTGATGGCCCGCGCCTGCATCGGCCCCGATGCCGAGATCGGGCGCCTGGCGATCGTCAACACCGCGGCGATCGTGGAGCACGACAACCGGCTCGGCCAGGCTGCGCATGCGGCGCCCGGCAGCGCGCTCGCAGGAGGCGTGTTGGTGGGAGATAGAGCGCTGGTGGGGGTGGGCTCGGCGGTGCGGCCCGGCATCGTGATCGGCGCCGACGCGGTGGTGGGCGCCGGCTCGGCCGTCGTGCGGGACGTGCCGCCCGGCGCCAGGGTGGGCGGCGTTCCGGCGGTCCTGCTCGGGCCGGGGAGGGGCTGACGCTGCCCCTCAGTGCTGCGCGAGCATCGCGTCGATCACGGGTTCCACGGGTCCATCCGCCACGATGCGTCCGGCATCGAGATGGATGGCGCGGGTGCACCAGCGGCGGACGACGTTCATGTCGTGGGTGGCGATCACGAGGATGTCCGCACCGGAAACAAGATTCGCGAGCCTTGCCTCGGCCTTCTCCATGAACCCGGCATCGCCCGCCATGAACCACTCGTCCATCAGCAGGATCTGGGGCTGCATGGCGGTGGCGATGGCGAAGGCGAGCCGGATGGACATGCCGGCCGAGTAGCCCTTGATCGGCACGTCCATGAACTCGCCGAGGCCCGCGAACTCGGCCACCTCCGCCTCCAGTTCCGCCTGCGCCGCGGCGTCGAGGTTCCGGTAGAGCGCGCGCAAGCGCACGTTCTCGCGGCCGGTGCTGTCATGGTCCATGCCGGCGGCGGGGTCGATCAGGGACCCAACTGAGCCGTCGATCGCCAGGCGGCCCCCAACGGGCTCGTAGATGCCGGCGAGCGCGCGGAGGAGGGTCGTCTTGCCCGCCCCGTTGCGGCCGATCAGCGCCACCCGCTCCCCCGAGGCGATCTGGAAGTCGAGGTCGCGCAGGGCGCTGACGACGACGCGGTTCGATTCGTCCGTGCGCACACGGGCGGCGGCCCGCGCCAGCAGCCGCTTCTTCAGGCTGCGCGCGCCGAGGTGATAGAGCGGGAACTCGACCCGCAGGCCGCTGGCTTCGATCCGGACCATGGCGATCAGACCCAGAAGGCCAAGCGGCCGCGGAAGCGGACGAAGAAGGCGAGGGCAAGGCCCCCGAGCACCACGGAGTAGAGAAGGGCCGCCGCCCAGACCGCCAGCCCGCCGCCGTGGCCCTCCACCAGCGGGGCCCGCAACGTCTCCAGCACCGCGTAGAAGGGATTCAGCGGCAGCCACACGGCCATGTCCTTCAGCAGCTCCGGCTTCCAGAGGATGGGCGTGAGGAAGAAGGCGAGCTGCATGACATTGGCGACGATCGGCCCGATGTCGCGGAAGCGCGCGCAGATCATGCCGAGCAGCATGGAGGCGAAGAAGGCATTCGCCAGCAGCAGCAGGAGGCCGGGCAGCGCCAGGAAGCCCTCCGGCCCCGGCAGGTGCCCGAAGGCGAGGAAGACGATCGGGATCAGCGGCAGGCTATGCGCCGCGGTCAGCCCGTTGCGGAAGACGCTCCGCAGGGCATGCACCGTGAAGGGTACGCGAAGCTGGCGGATCACGCCCTCCGCGGTCGTCATGGTCGTGCAGGCATCGTTCACCATGCCCGCGATGACGTTCCAGACGACAAGGCTGACGGTCAGGTGCGGCAGGTACTCGCCGAGGCTGAGCCCGAGCAGGCGGGAATAGAGGAGCCCGAGCCCCACCAGCATGAGCAGGGTGGAGAGGGTCATCCAGAAGGGCCCGATCACGGAGCCGCGGTAGCGGTTCCGCAGGTCGAGGCGGGCCAGCGCCCAGGCGAGGCGCCAGGAGGCGAAGCCCTCCCGCAGGTCCGCGAGTGCCATCTCACCCCGGCGCGGCGAGGCCGCGTCGAAGAGGAAGGTTTCCGGACGGGTAAGAGGACCTGCAAGCATGGGGCGCGCCTATACACCGGCCCGTGCCCGATGGGCCAGCGGCGCGCCCCTGTTGCCGCTACTTCCGGCCGCCGGTGTAGGGCGGGGCGTATCCGGCGGGGGAGCCGTAGCCGGGCTGCCCGTAGGGGGCGGGCTGGTAGACCGCGCCAGGAGGCGGGCCACCGGCCGCGCGGCTGATCCGCGTGCGGTCCCCGCGGGAGATGACGACGCGGTCGCCGGCCTGCAGCCCCTCCTCGTTCGTCTGGACGACCTGGAAGTCGCCGCCCGTGTCCTCGCGCACGGTGAACTCGACCGCCTGGCCCGTGCTGACGCCGCTGCCGATCGCGTTGCCCGCGAGTCCGCCGATGAGGGCGCCGCCGAGGCCGCCGAGGACGTTCGAGCGGGGATCGCCGCCGATGAAGGAGCCGGCCACGCCGCCCGCCACGGCGCCCGCGGCCGTGCCGATGCCGGAGCCGTTGCCCCGCACCGTCACCGGGCGGGTGCCGACGATCGTGCCGTAGGAGACCATCGCGGTGCGGCCGATCGCGGCCGCGTTGTAGACCCCGCCCGTGTCCTGGGGCGCGCAGGCCGAGAGCCCGCCCGCCAGGAGCGCGGCGGCGAGGCCCGCCCGCAGTCCGAAAATTCGTGCAACGGGCATGTCAGAGGGACGAGGGGCCATTGGGAATCCTTTGGAAGACGGAGCCTTCCCGGTTGGGGACGCCTGCCAGATTGCTCCCAAGCGGCCTCTTGGCAACAGGCCCCGGCATCGTCGCGCGGACCGGCGGCGGGCGTGCTGCCAGGGTTTTGACCGCGATTCAGTCGCTTGGAGGCCGCAAAGTCTCCTTGCGGCCGCCGCAAGCATCCGTTAGCCCTGGCTTGCGACGATCAATCGCGGCCGACGGGGGCCGATGGCGGTGCGTGGGGACGCGCCGCCGGAGACTTCCGCACTGACCGGTTCGCCGGCCGGCAGGGAACAGGGGGTTGAGGGGATGAACCTGATCGCTCGAGCTGCGCGCTCGCGCAGACTGGTGCGCGGGGCGCGGACGCTGGCGGCGATGTCCGTCGTGGCGGCGCTGGCCGCCTGCGGCAGCCAGCCGGATGTCGCGGGTCCCACGACCAACCTGCGCAGCACATCCACGAATCGCCTGGCGAGCTACGACCCGCCCGGTCCCGCCTCCGACCCCTGGGGCCCCTATATCAAGGAGGCCTCTGCCCGCTTCGACGTGCCGGAGCGCTGGATCCGGGAGGTCATGCGCCAGGAGAGCGGTGGCCGACTGACCGCGACCTCCCGTGTCGGCGCGATGGGCCTCCTGCAGCTCATGCCCGGCACCTATGCCGAGCTGAACGCCAAGTACGGCCTCGGCGACGACCCGTACCACCCCTGGGCCAACCTCATGGCCGGCACCGCCTATATCCGCGAGATGTACCAGCTCTACGGCTCGCCCGGCTTCCTGGCGGCCTATAACGGTGGTCCCCGCCGCCTTGAGAACTATCTCTGGGCCGGCGGGCGGATGCCGGAGGAGACGCGGAACTACGTGGCCCGAATCGGGCCGCGGATCGCGGGCGTGCACCCGAACCGCCGCGCGCCGGACGAGGTCTATGCCGCGGCCGACATCTCCCTCAACCCGCCGCCGCGCCGCACGGGCGATCCCGCCACGATGCTGGCCCTGCGCGAGCAGCGGCGTAACACGGACCCTGGCGTCCAGCTCGCCCAGCTGCCGCCCGGCCAGGTCATCCGCATGGAGCCGATCCCCGACGGCTCGACCTATGGCTACAGCGCGCCGCCGGCCGCGGCGCCGGCTCCGACGCAGCTCGCCTCGCTCGGCCCGAACGTGATCCGGATGGATCCGATCCCCGACGGCTCCACCTACTCGCGGGAGCCCGCGCCGGTCGTCGTCTCGCGGATGGACCCAATCCCCGACGGCTCCACCTATGCGCGCGAGCCCGCGCCGGTGGTGGTCGCCCGGATGGACCCGATCCCGGACCCGCCGGAGACCGCGCCGGCCCCGCGCTCCTACGCCGTCGCCTCGGCCGAGGCGCGGCCGAGCTACCCGGCGCCGGAGCGCCCGGCCGCGCGGCCCTTCGGCTTCCTCGTGGCCCCCGCCCATGCGGGAACGCTGCCCCCGCCGATGGCGCGCGGAGGCCTGCCGCCGGGCGTGATGCGCGCCGGTGGGCCCGCGGCCCAGGCCGCGCCGGCGCCCGCCGCAAATGGCAGCTGGGCGATCCAGGTCGGCGCCTTCGCCAGCGAGAACCTCGCGCGCGACGCCGCCGGCCAGGCGCGGAACGGCGCCGGCAACGGCCGCCCGACGGTCATGCCGGTGGCCCAGGGCCGCAACACGCTCTATCGCGCCCGTGTCTCCGGCCTCTCGCGCGACGCGGCGCAGAGCGCCTGCGACCGGCTGCGCGCCCGCGGCAGCTGCATGGTCATCTCACCGGACGCCTGAGCCGGGCGAGATCGCTGCGATTCGAGAAGGGCCGGGGATTTCTCCCCGGCCCTTTCCGTTTCAGGCGCCCGAGACGACGGCGCCGCCGAACTCCCGCTCCACGAACTCCTTGACCGAAGGATCGGCGTAGCCGGCCGCCAGCTTCGTCGCCCAGGGGGCCGAGGCATCCGCGCGCCGCACCACGACGAGGCAGGTGTAGGGATTCGTCCGGGCACCCTCGGCCGATTCGGCCACCAGGCTGTCGCGCCCCGGCATCAGCCCGGCGGGGACCGCGTAGTTGCCGGTGATGGCCGCCGCGTCCACGTCGTCGATGGCGCGGGCGATGGTGGCGGCCTCCAGCTCCACGATCCGGATGCGCTTCGGGTTCTCGGTGATGTCGGCGACCGTCGCCCGGAAGTCGGCCCCGGCGCGCAGCTTGAACAGCCCGGCCTCGGCGAGGAGCACGAGGGCGCGGCCACCATTGGTCGGGTCATTCGGAATGGCGACGCGGGCGCCGTTCGGCAGGTCGGACAGCGCCTTCACCTTGCGGCTGAACACGGCCATGGCCGTCAGCACGGTCTTGCCGACGGGCACGAAGTCGTAGCCGCGCTGGGCCTTCTGGGCGTCGAGGAACGGCTGGTGCTGGTAGGTGTTGGCGTCGATCTCGCCGCCCTGCAGGGCGACATTCGGCTGAATGAAGTCTGAGAACTCGGTGATTCGGACCACGAAGTTGTCGCGTGCCAGGACGTCGCGCACGCGCTCAAGCACCTGGGCATGAACGCCGGAGGTGACGCCGACGCGCAGCGGACGGGAGGCGGTACCGAAATTCGCGCCCTGGGCGAGCGCACCCCGCGCGAGGACGAGCCCTGGCGCGGCGACCAGAAGGGAACGGCGAAGCATAGCGGCTTGATCTCCTGCGATCAGAAAGCGGGGACGACGGAACCCTGGAAGGTCGTCTCGACGAACTTCTTCACCTCGTCGTTCCGATAGGCGGCGAGCAGGCGGCGCACCCAGGGGGCGTCCCGATCCTTCCCCTGCACGGCGATAACGTTGGCGTAGGGGCTGTCCTTGTCCTCGATCGCGATGGAATCGCGCACGGGGTTCAGGCCGGCATTGATGGCGTAGTTCGTGTTGATGGCCGCCAGGTCCACCTCCTCCAGCGCGCGCGGAAGCTGGGCGGCTTCCAGCTCGACCACGCGGATGCGGCGGGGATTGGCGGTGATGTCGGCCACCGTGGCGCTGGAATTGGCGCCGGCCTTGAGGGTGAAGAGACCCGCCTTGGCGAGCAGCACCAGGGCGCGGCCGCCATTGCTCGGGTCGTTCGGGACGGCGATGCGGGCACCATTCGGCACCTCCTCCGCCTTCTTGTAGCGGCGGGAGTAGAGGCCCATCGGGAAGATCATGGTCTTCGCCACGGAAACCAGCGGCAGGCGGCGGTCACGCACCGCGGCGTCCAGGAAGGGCTGGTGCTGGTAGGAATTGGCGTCCAGGTCCCCGGCGGCGAGGGCCGCGTTGGGCTGGATGTAGTCGGTGAACTCCACGATGCGGATCGCCAGCCCGTCACGGGCCGCGATCTCGCGCACCTTCTCCATGGCCTGCGCGTGGGGCCCGGCGGTGACGCCGATGCGGAGCGGGCGCTGGGCCGTGCCCACATCCTGCGCCATGGCGGCGATCGGAGAGAGGGCGGCGAGCGCCGCCAGGGTGCCCAGGCTGCGACGGGTGGTGTTCATCGTTCGTCTTCCGTGTGTCAGCGCCGGCTGAAACGCCGGACGAGCCAGTCGCCCAGGGATTGCAGCCCCTGGACGAAGAGGATGAGGATGGCCACCACCGTCGCCATGACCTCGGGCATGAAGCGCTGGTAGCCGAAGCGGATGCCGAGATCGCCGAGCCCCCCGCCGCCGATGGCACCCGCCATGGCCGAGTAGCCGACAAGCCCGACGAGGGTGACGGTAATGGCGGCGATCAGGCCCGGCAGGGCTTCCGGCACCAGCACGCGGGCCATGATCTGGGTGCGGGTGGCGCCCATGGCCCGCGCGGCCTCGATCACGCCGCGGTCCACCTCGCGCAGCGCATTCTCAAACAGCCGGATGATGAAGGCGGTGGCCGCGAGGGAGAGCGGCACGAGGGCCGCCGTGGTGCCGATCGAGGTGCCGGCGACGAGGCGCGTGAAGGGCACGATCGCGACCATCAGGATGATGAAGGGTGTCGAGCGCACCGCGTTCACCAGCAGGCCGAGCGGGCGGTTCAGCCAGCCATTGGGCGAGAGGCCTTCCGGCCCGGTCGTGTGCAGCAGCAGGGCGAGCGGCAGGCCGATGACGATGGCGACGACGGCACCGCCGAAGGTCATCAGCAGCGTCTGCCAGGTCGCCTCGATCAGGAGGTCGGTCAGGGCGGGGGGAAGCCAGGGGATCATGCCGCGTGCTCGGGCCCCTCGGGGGCGATGTCGGAAACGTCGAGGCCGAGGCCGCGCATCCAGGTCGTGGCCTCCGCGACGACGGGGGGCGGGCCGTAGGCGGCAAGGGCCATGAGGCCGTAGGGCTCGGCCCCGATCGCGTCGATCCGGCCGGAGACGATGTTCAGGTCCAGCCCGAAGCGGCGGGAGGCCTCGCTGACCACGGCGCGCGTGGAGGAGGGGCCGGCGAAGAGCACCTGGAGAAGCCGGCGCTCCTCCCCCGGGTTCGGCGGCGGAAGCTGGGCGAGGGTGCCGGGCGGCACGACATGGCCGATCACCTCCGCCACGAAGCGCCGCGTGGTGGGGTGTCGGGGCCGGGTGAAGACATCGAAGACGCGGCCCTGCTCGATCACGCGGCCGGCTTCCATCACCGCCACGCGGTCGCAGACGGCCTTCACCACGGCCATCTCGTGCGTGATCAGCAGGACCGTCAGGTCCAGCCGGTCCCGGATGGAGCGGAGAAGCGCGAGAATCTCCCCTGTCGTCTCGGGATCGAGGGCGCTGGTGGCCTCGTCGCAGAGAAGGACGCGGGGGCGGGAGGCGAGGGCGCGGGCGATGCCGACGCGCTGCTTCTGCCCGCCGGAGAGCTGGGCCGGAAAGGCATCGCGCCGCGCCTCCAGCCCAACCAGCGGCAGCAGCTCGGCCACGCGGGCCTCCCGCTCGGCGCGCGGGATGCCGGCGATCTCGAGCGGGAAGGCGATGTTGCCCGCGACGGTCCGCGCGGAGAGCAGGTTGAAGTGCTGGAAGACCATGCCGATGCCGCGGCGGGCGTTGCGCAGGGCGGCGTCGTCCAGCCGCGTCATCTCCTGGCCGAGGACGGAGACCGTGCCGCTGTCCGGCCGCTCCAGCAGGTTTACGCAGCGGAGAAGGGTGGATTTCCCCGCGCCCGAGCGGCCGACGATCCCGAAGATCTCGCCCGGCGCGACCTCCAGCGAGACGCCGTCCAGCGCGCGGAGCGGCGTGCCGCGGCCGCGGAACTCGCGGGCGAGGTCGCGGAGCAGGATGGCCGGCGGGGAGGGGTCAGACATGGGAGGAAACCCGGAAGGAGGGGTCAGGCGCGCGGGGTCTGCCACGGATCGGCCCGCGGCGGGAACTGGCGGGGCGGAACGGCTCTCGCGACCGGATTTTTCCCCGTTGAGGCGTGGTTTTCGCGATCGCACCTAAGTCGTTCGTGAAACGAGGTCAATGCCGGCGGCCGGGTTGCCGCCATGCGTGCCGCGCCGCACGATGGGCGCATGGATATCCAAGCTTTCGACGCGCTGGTAATCGGCGCCGGCATCGGCGGCGCGACGGCCGCGGCGCATCTGGCGACGACCCGCCGCACCGCCCTCCTCGAGGCGGAGGAGAGCGCGGGCTACCACACCACCGGCCGCTCGGCTGCGATCTGGATCCTCAACTACGGCACGCCGGACGCGCAGGTGCTGACGGCGGCTTCAGGGAGTTTCTTCCGCAACCCGCCCCCGGGCTTCGCCGACGTGCCGCTGATGACACCGCGCCCCGTCGTGCACCTGGCGCCGCCCGAGCAGGTCCCGGCGCTGGAGGCGATGATGGCGGGCGGCGAGGAGATTGAGCCGATCACGCCCGAGGCGGTGCGGGCCATGGCCCCGGCCCTGCGGCCCGGCTACGCCGCCGCCGCCGCGATCCAGCGCAATGCCTTCGACATGGACGTGGCCGCGCTGCACGCGGGCTTCCTGCGGACGGTGCGGGCCGCCGGCGGGGTGCTCGCCCTGCGGCAGCGCGCCGGGCGCATCTGGCAGGAGGCGGGACGCTGGCACGCCGAGACAGGCGACGGCACCGTCTTCGCCGCGCCCGTGCTGGTGAACGCGGCGGGGGCCTGGGGGGACGAGGTCGCGCGCATCGCGGGCGTCGCGCCGCTGGGGCTGCAGCCGAAGCGACGGACGGCGCTGATCGTCGATCCCGCGCCGCACGACGTCTCGGCCTGGCCGTTGCTCGGGGATGTCGCCCATACCTGGTACGCCCGGCCCGAAGCCCGGGCGAAGCTCATGGTCTCGCCGGCCGACGAGACGGACAGCGATCCCTGCGACGCCCAGCCGGACGAGCTGGACGTGGCCGTCGCCGCGGACCGGTTCGAACAGGCACTCGATATCCCCGTGCGCCGGGTGGAGCACCGCTGGGCGGGCCTCCGGACCTTCACGCCGGACCGTGGGCTGGCCATCGGCCCCTCCGGCACGCCGGGATTTTTCTGGAACTGCGGGCAGGGGGGATACGGCATCCAGACCGCTCCGGCCGCGGGCCAGTTGCTTGCAGCGCTGGTGAACGAGGAGGATCCCGAGGGGCTCAGGGACATCGTGCCGCTCGTCGATCCGCGCCGCTTTGCCAAGGAGTTCGCATGAGCCCGCTGCCCAGCCACGATGATGTCCGCGCCGCCGCCGCCCGGCTGGCGGGGCGCGTTGTCCGCACGCCGATGCTGCGACACCCCGTGCTGGACGCGCTGACGGGCGGGACGGTGCTGGTGAAGCCGGAGCCGCTGCAGCGCACGGGCTCCTTCAAGTTCCGGGGCGCGACGAACGCGGTGCTGCGCCTGGCCGAGGACCAGCGCGCGGGCGGGGTGGTGACGCATTCCTCGGGCAACCACGGGCAGGCCCTGGCCAGCGCGGCCGCCTCGGAAGGGGTGCGGGCGCTGATCGCGATGCCCCAGGACGCCCCCGCCATCAAGGTCGAGAGCACCCGGCGCTGGGGGGCGGAGATCACCTTCTTCGACCGGCTGAACACCGACCGAGAGGCCCTGGCGAAGCGACTGGCCGAGGAGCGCGGCGCCGCCCTTATCCCGCCCTTCGACCATCCGGACGTGATCGCGGGTCAGGGGACCGCCGGGTTGGAACTGGTGGAGGACGCCGCCACGGCCGGGCTGCGGATGGATGCGATGGTCGTTTGCACCGGTGGCGGCGGGCTGGTGGCCGGCTGCGCCCTGGCGGTGGAGGGGGCGAGCCCCGGCACGGAAGTGATCGCGGCCGAGCCGGAGGGCTGGGACGACACGGCACGGTCGCTCGCGGCGGGGGAGCGGCTGGCCGCGGACGGCAAGGGCTCCACCTTCTGCGACGCGCTGCTCTCGATCCGGCCGGGCGAGATCACCTTCGCGCTGAACCGTCCCCGCCTTGCGGGCGGCGTGGCCGTCACGGTGGAGGAGGTGCTGGCCGCCATGCGCTTCGCCTTCGACCACCTGAAGCTGGTGGTGGAGCCGGGCGGCGCGGTGGCGCTGGCCGCCGTCCTTGCCGGGCGCGTGCCGGCGAGGGGGCGGACCCTTGGCGTGGTCATCAGCGGCGGGAACGTCGATCCCGCTGTCTTCGCGCGCGCCCTGGCCTGACGTCGGCCGCCCCGGAGGGGCGGCCGGTCAGCGTCAGGAGTAGCCCTTGTTCACGTGATCCTGGGCCGCCTCTTCCTGGGTCTCGGCATCGACGTTGGCAGGCTGGGACGCACCGCCGGGACCAGGCCCCTGGGATGATGACGACCCGCCGGAAGTGCCTCCGGCGGAGCTTCCCTGAGAGCCACCCTGCTGGGCGCTGCCACCTTCCGCGGGGCGGAAGTCGAAGCTGCCGCCCTCGCTCTGCCAGGTCTGGACGGTCAGGACCTTCGCCCCGCCCTTGCTCTCATGCGGGCCGTGCACCACGCCCTTGGCATGGGTGAGGAAGGCGCCGACCGCGAGCGGCTGGCCGGCCTCGATCAGGTCGCCTTCCAACACGAAGTGCATCTCGGATCCGGCGTCGTGGTAGTGCGCGGGGATCACCCCGCCCGCCGGCAGGTGGACGATGGAGGTGACGACGCCCTTCGAGCGGTCCTCGTTCAGGATCTGGATCTTGAACTCGCCGGTCGCGCCAGGGATCTCGAAGGGAACCGCCTCGCCGGGCTGGGCCATCCGCAAGCCGCTGTCTGCCATGTCGTGCCTCCGCTCGTTTCAGGGCTCCGAACGTGGGCAGGAAGCGGGAAGTTGCCAGGACCGGTCTTCAGGCCGCCCGCAGGTGCTCCAGCAGGCGGGGCATGAGCTCCACCAGGTTGCAGGGGCGGAAGCGGGCGTCGAGCTGGTGGACGAGGATATCGTCCCAGGCATCCTTCACTGCCCCGGTGCTGCCGGGCAGGGCGAACAGGTAGGTGCCGCCCGAGACGCCGCCGATGGCGCGGGACTGGATCGTAGAGGTGCCGATCTTCGCGTAGCTGAGCATGCGGAACAGCTCGCCAAAGCCCGTGATCTCCTTTTCCAGCACGCGGGCGAAGGCCTCAGGCGTCACGTCGCGGCCGGTGATGCCGGTGCCGCCGGTGGTGATCACGCAGTCCACCTGCGGGTCGGCGATCCAGCGGCGGAGATGGGCCTCGATGGTGTCCGCCTCGTCGCGCGCGATGGCGCGGTCGGCCAGCCGGTGGCCTGCGGTCTCGATCCGGGCGGCCAGCGTGTCGCCGGAGCGGTCGGAGGCGAGGTCGCGCGTGTCGCTGACGGTCAGCACCGCAATGTTCACGGGCAGGAAGGTGCGGCTCTCGTCGATCGGCATGGCGGAGGCTCCCGGGTGGGCTGAAGTTTGGCAATTGATATGGGATGCGGGCTGGGCGGCCATCCCCCTTCGCGGGCGATTCCCGTCATGCGATGGTCCCGCCGGTGGTCCCCGGAGGAACGTCGCGTGCCCCGCTTCCTGAACATCGCCGGTCTCGTGGCCTTCGCTGCGGGCGCGGTATCCCTGGCCTTCGCCGCCTATATCCTCATCACGGGGGTGATCGGGTGGAATCCCTTCGGTGGCTATACCCGGCCGATGTTCGCGGGCCTCCAGACCATGGGCGTCATGCTGGCGCTGGGCCTCGTCCTGCTCGTTGCCGGTGCCGTGCTGGCCCAGGTTTCGGTCCGGGCCGAGGCGGGGCGGGGCAAGCGGGCCCCGGCCCACTGAGCGCGGCCGGGGAGCTCACCACTCGCCCAGGAAGACGCCGGCCCGCTTGTGGCTGTCGGTGCGCAGCTCCGCCTCCGCCCAGGTGATGGTGGTGCGGCGCTTCAGCCCCTGGAACCAGGCCAGCAGCCGCTCCCGCATCTCCCGGCAGGTCTCGGCCATGGCGGGGTCATCGCCGAGATCGTGCAGTTCCTGCGGGTCGGCGGCGAGGTCGAAAAGCATCGGCCTCAGGCCGCCGGTCCAGTGGACGTATTTCCAGCGCTCGGTGCGGACCATCCAGGCGTGGTGATGGCCGGTCGGCAGGCCGAGGCGGCGGCGGGCGCCGCGGAAGGTCCAGTCCAGCTCCGAGAAGGCGGCGTCGCGCCAGGCCACCTCCCGTCCGCGCGTGAGCGGCAGGAGGGAACGGCCCTCCACCACGTGCTCGGCGGGCTCGAGGCCGAGCGCGTCCAGGATCGTCGGCACCACGTCGATCGCCTCGGCGAAGCGGTTCTCGACCGTGCCGCGCGTCGCGTCCGCCTCCGCCGAGGGATCGTAGAGGATGAAGGGCACGCGCTGGACGGGGTCGTGGAACAGCTCCTTCTCGCCGAGCCAGTGGTCGCCGAGATAGTCGCCGTGGTCGGCGCAGAAGACGACGAGCGTGTCCTTCCAGCGGCCGAGCCGCTCCATCGCCTCCCAGACGCGGCCGAGATGGTGGTCGAGCTGGGCGATCAGGCCCTGATAGGCCGGGCGTACCGTCGCGATCGTCTCGTCGCGGGCGAAGTTCCGGGCGACCTCCTCGTTCTGGAACTCGCGGAGGACGGGGTGCGCGCCGGGGCCGCGCTCCGCCTCGCCGCGCACGACGGGCAGGCAGTCCTCCGGCCGGAACATCGCGTGATAGGGTGCGGGCGCGATATAGGGCCAGTGCGGCTTGACGTAGGAGAGGTGGAGCACCCATGGCTTGTCCCCCTGTTCCTCCATGAAGCGGATGCCGATGTCGGTGGTGTAGGCGGTCTCGCTGTGCTCCTCCCTGACGCGGGAGGGATAGCGGGCGTTGCGCAT
The DNA here is from genome assembly GCF_000711725.1 of Roseomonas aerilata DSM 19363. Classification (GTDB taxonomy): domain Bacteria; phylum Pseudomonadota; class Alphaproteobacteria; order Acetobacterales; family Acetobacteraceae; genus Roseomonas; species Roseomonas aerilata. The sequence continues at coordinate 146,948 of NZ_JONP01000008.1, forward strand.
CTTCCAGCCGGAGAGCGGGCCGTCCGGGCCATCGACGGCGATGACGTAGTCCGTCCAAGGGTCGGGGCTGTCATAGCCCTTGGCGCGCAGCCAGTCGGCATAGGCTGAATCGGGCTCGCCATGATGGCCGTCATGGCGGTCCACGAGGGTGAACCAGCCCTCGTCGAGCAGCACCTTCAGCTCGCTCGCGCCATCCACCTCCAGGCGCGCCTGCCCGCGGGCATCGGGCAGCACATGCGTCTTGCCGGCCAGCGCGAGGCTGCGCCCGGCCTCCCGCAGGTGCCAGCCGAGCGTCACCTCGCCGACCGAGAGCGGCACGCGGTTATGAGTGGCACCGTGCGAGGAGACATAGCGGCCGGTGTAGTAGGACATGCGCGAGGGCCCGCAGATGCCGGACTGCACATAGGCCTGGGCAAAGCGCACCCCGCGGGCTGCGAGCGCGTCGAGGTTCGGCGTGGGCAGGTGCGGGTGGCCGGCGCAGGACATGTGGTCCCAACGGAACTGGTCCGACATCACGAAGAGAACGTTCCTGGCGGTCATCGCGCCCTTGCTTCCGGCTGTTTCCCGGCCCCAGGCTAGGCGCAAGAGAGGACCGGCGGTAGGCCCGGTACCGGGGGGCAAGCCGTGGCAAGAATGGTGATCACGCGGCGGGCGGCGGGAATGCTGGCCTTGGCCGCCGCGGCCCCCGCAAGGGCGCAGGGCGAGGCGACGCGGATCGTCGCCGCCTTTCCGCCGGGCGCCGCCCTCGACGGGATGGCGCGGCTGCTGGCCGAAGGGGCCTCGCGCGGCGAGGCGGCGCGGCTGCGCGGCACGGTCGTGGTGGACAACCGGCCGGGAGCCAACGGCAACATCGCCGCGGCCGGGGTCGCGCGCGCCCCGGCGGACGGGCGGACCCTGCTGCTGGTGATCGACACCACCCTCAGCCTCAACCCGCATCTCTACGCCAATCCGGGCTTCGACCCCGCGCGGGATCTGGAGCCCGTGGCCATCGCGGGCACCTTCCCGCTGGCGCTGCTGGTGAACCCCGCCTCCGGAATCACCGATCTCGCGGGGCTTGCGGCGGCGGCGCGGGCCCGGCCGCTTCTCTACGCCTCGGCGGGCAGCGGCTCGCCCGGGCACCTGGCGATGGAGGCGCTGCGGGCGGCCCTCGGCCTGCCGGCCTCCGCCTTCGAGCACGTGCCCTTCCGCGGCAATGCGGAGGCGCTGACGAGCCTCATCGCCGGGCAGGTCTCGGTCGGGTTCCTCGCCGTGGGCGGCGGCGCCGACTTCGTGCGGGACGGGCGGCTGCGGGGGCTGGCCGTCTCGGGCACCCACCGGATGGAGATGCTGCCCGAGGCCCCGACGGTGGCCGAACTGGGCCATCCGGGCTTCGACGTGCGCTTCGCCTTCGTGCTGGTCGCGCCGCGCGGGCTGCCGGCGGAGCTGCGGCGGGACTGGGCCGGGCTGGTCGCGGTCGTCATGGCCCAACCGGGAACGCGGGCGCGGCTGGCGGCCTGGGGGGTGGATGCCGAGGCGGGCGGGCCGGAGGAGGCCGCCGCCTGGATCGCCGCTGCGGGGGAGCGATGGGGCAGGATCGCGCGGGAGACCGGGATGAAGGTCGGCTGATGGCGGGGATCCCTCACCCTGGCCGGCGGCGGGTGCTCGGCCTCGCCTCGGGTCTTCTTCTCGGCACGGCGCGCAGGGTCGAGGCGCAGGCGCCGGACCCCTACCGGATCGTCGTGCCTTTCCCGCCCGGCGCCGCCTCCGACGGCATCGCGAGGCTGCTGGCCGAGCGGATGCTGCGGCCCGGCGCGACCCCGGGCGCCGGGGGCGTCGTGCTGGTGGACAACCGCGCCGGCGCCGGCGGCAACCTGGCGGGGGCGCAGGTGGCGCGCGCGCGGCCGGATGGACGGACCTTGCTGCTGACGATCGATACCACCCTGACGGTGAACCCCTACCTTTACGCCGACCTCGGCTACGACCCCGAGGCGCTGGAGCCGGTGGCGGTGCTCGGGACCTTCGCCCAGGTCCTCCTGGCTCATCCCTCCTCGGGCATCGCCAGCATGGCGGAGTTCCTGGCGAAGGCGCGGCAGGGCGGGCTTCCCTATGCCTCGGGCGGGGTGGGCACGCCGGGGCAGCTCGTGATGGAGGCCTTCCGCCTGGCCGCGGGGTTGCCGGCGGCGGCGCTCGTCCACGTGCCCTATCGCGGCTCCGGGCCCGCGCTGACCGACCTCGTGGCCGGCAACGTGCCGGTCGGGTTCCTGGCGATCTCGGGGGCGCCCGAATTCGTTCGAAGCGGACAGGTGCGCGCGCTGGCTGTCTCCAGCGCCGGGCGGCTGGATACCCTCCCGGGCGTGCCGACGCTCGGCGAGGTGGGCTTTCCCGGCCTCGAGATGGAGTTCGCCAACCTGCTGATGGCGCCGCGCGGCCTGCCGCCGGGCCTTGCGGCGGGGATCGCCTCGCAGGCGATCGGGATGCTGGAGGAGGGGCCGGTGCGCGCCCGCTTTGCGAACTGGAATCTCTCGGCCCGGACGGGCGGACCGGCGGAGGCGGGGGCCTGGATCGCCCGGGCCCGGCCGCGCTGGGGTGAGGTGGTCCGGGCGACCGGCATGCAGGCGGGCTAGCCGCGGGAGGGCCGCTCCCTCAGCCCGCCGGCACCCAGGAGGAGACCCGGTCCGCCGCGGCCTCCCAGCCCTCGTCCAGCATCAGCAGGTGCCCGGTTCCCGGCAGGACGCGGGCGGCCACGCCGTGCCAGCCCGCGCAGCGGTCCATGGCATCCCGCGGGATCAGCCGGTCGTGTTCCGCGCCGAGGACGAGCACGGGGCGCCCATGGATCCAGCCGGGCACGACGGGCTGGGGCATCTGCGCCTCCATGAGGGCGGCCGGGGATTCGTCCCGCAGGCGCACCGCGTGGGCCATGGCGGCGGCCGGGTCCATGGCCGGACCGAAGAGGCCGCGCGCCAGGGCGGGGGAGGGCTCGCCCGAACCGGTCAGCCGCGCGACCTCCGCCCAGAGGATCGGATCGGAGGCGGCGAGATGGGCGTTGGACCACCAGAGGCCCTCGGGCGGCACCGGCGCCAGGAGGGCGGCCCCGCGCACCCGGCTGTCGTCCAGCAGTCGCTGGGCGATGAGGGCGCCGAGCGAGTGGCCGACCAGCACCGCCGGCCCCTCCTCAAGCGCTTCCCGCACGGCTGCCACACGCTCCGACAGGGTGGCGGCGTGGAGCGTCACGGCGATGCAGGGGTGCCCGGCCCGGGCGAGGCGCTGGGCGAACCCGTCGGCCCAGATCCAGGGACCGCAGGCGGCGCCGTGGAGAAGAATGAGGCGCGTCAGGTGCGGCGTGCCGGCTGGCGGGTCGAAGCGCAGGGTCATACCCCCAGCCCTGCCACAGCGGCGTCCGCAACGCGACGCTTGCGGAGAACGTCCACGGTGGCCTGCGCGGTGCTCGTGGCCACCCCCATCCGCTGCATGGCGAAGTCCGCAATCCCCAGTGCCACCTCGCGCTCGCCCATTACCGCGAGGCCGGTGGAGTCCTGCGCGTTGAGCCACTCAACCTCGGAATCGTGATGCGCGCGGACGGCCACCTCGATGCCCGGGTTGGCGGCCCGGGCCAGCTCGACCACGCGGCGCGCCTCCCAGGCCAGCGGCAGGGTCACGATCAGCAGCCGGGCGCGGGATATATGGGCGGCCTCCAGCATCTCGGCCTGGGTGGCGTTGCCCCAGAGGACCGGGACGGCCTGCCGCCCGAGTACCTCGGAGCGGTGGCGGTCGTCCTCCACCACGATGAGGGGAAGGTTGTGGCGGCGGAGCGCCGCGGCGACCAGCACGCCGACCCGCCCGTAGCCGACGAGGATGGCGTGGCCCTCCATCCGCGGCAGCTGGGCGAGCAGGCGGGACCGGCCGTCCTCCGCCGGCGGCGCCCTTCCGGGAAGGCGGGCGGCGAGCGCGGTGAGGGCGCGGAAGGTCAGGGGCATGAGGAGGATGGCGCCAAAGCTGCCCATCAGGATCGGGCCGCGCAGCGCTTCCGGCAGGATGCCCTGGCCGATCGCCAGCTCCATCAGCACGAAGGAGAACTCGCCGACCTGCGCAAGGGCGGCCGCGACCACGGCGGCGGTGGCGGGCGCGACGCGCAGCGCGACCAGCAGGGCGAAGGTCGCGCCCCCGGTGCCCACCAGCACGACCAGGAGGGCCAGGACCGAGGTGACGGGCGCGTCCAGCACCCGGAAAGGGTCGAGCAGCATGCCGACCGAGACGAAGAAGATCGCGGCGAAGATCCGCTGGAGCGGCAGGGTCTCGGCCGCGGCCTGGTGGCCGAGGTCGCTCTCGCCGAGGATCGCACCCGCGAAGAAGGCGCCCAGCGCGAAGGAGACGCCGAAGAGGGAGGCGGCCTCGAAGGCAACGCCGAGCGCCACCACCACCACGGCCAGGGTGAACAGCTCCCGCGAGCCGGAGCGGGCCACCTGGCGCAGCGCCCAGGGCAGCACGCGCCGGCCGACCACCAGCATGATCCCCGCGAAGGCCGCGAGCTTCACGAGGGCGAGCAGCACCGCGGCCAGAAGGCCGCTTTCTTGCCCGCCGGAGGCCGCCGGCACCAGCACGAGGCCGAGCACCACCAGGAGGTCTTGCAGGACGAGCCAGCCGAGGGCGATCCGCGCGGCCTCGCCGGAGAGGTGCCCGCGCTCCTCCAGGGCGCGCGTGGCCACGGCGGTGGAGGCGATGGCAAGGGCGAGGCCGAAGACGAGGGCAGGGCCGAAGCCGAGCCCAGGCAGCGTCATGCCCAGCGCGGCGCCGAGCAGCGTGCCGATCGCGACCTGCGCCATGGCGCCGGGCACGGCGACGCGCCAGACGGCCAGCAGGTCGCGCGGCTGGAAGTGCAGCCCGACGCCGAAGAGGAGGAGGCCCACGCCCGCCTCCGCCATGGTCCGGGTGAACTCCCCGTCGATGGTCATGCCGGGGGTATGGGGACCGATCGCGACACCTGCCACGAGGTAGCCGACGAGCGGCGGAAGGCGGAGCGCCCGCGCGGCCAGGCCGAAGGCGAAGGCGGCGGCAAGCCCGATGACAAGGCTCGCGAGGAAATTGGGCGCGTGCTCCATTCATTCCCTTCTCGCAGGCCGCGGCGGTCAGGGCCAGAGGCGGAACGAGGGCGCTGTCCCCAAGAGATCCTCAGCCGAGAATGACAAGCACCACGCTGAGGACGATGAGCAGCGCGCCCACGGCGTCGCGGGCCCGCAGCGGTTCCTTGAGGTACCAGCGGCCGAAGGCGAGGGTGAAGACGATCTCCACCTGCCCGACCGAGCGCACCAGGGCCACGGGGGCGAGGGCGAAGCCGGAGAACCAACAGGCCGAGCCGAGCGCGGAGAGCAGCCCGACCGGAGCCGCGTTGCGCCAGTTGCGCAACACCCCGGTCATCGCGCCCGGTTCCCGCGCCAGCAGCCAGGCGCCCTGCAGGAACGCCTGCATGACATTGGTGACGACCACGGTGCAGAGCGCGCCCAGCACGGTGTCCGCCGCGGCGAGGTCCTGGTTGGCCGCGCGGATCGTGATGCCCGTCAGCCCGAAGCAGCTGCCGGCCGCGAGCCCGCAGAGGGCCGCGGGCTGGGCCGTGGCCCGCAGCGCCTGACCGAGGCTCGAGACCTGGCCTGCCATGGAGAGCCAGAGCACCGCACAAACCCCCAGGGCGATGCCGGCCCAGCTGAGGGGTGAGAGGTGCTCGCCGAGAAGGACGATCGCGAAGACCGCGCCCTGCAGGGCCTCGGTCTTGGAATAGGCGGTGCCGACGGCAAAGCCGCGCGGGGCGAAGGAGGCGATGAGAAACACGGTACCGAAGATCTGCAGCACGCCGCCGGCGGCGCAGAGCAGGAGGGCACGCGGGCCGAAATGGGGAATGGTGCCGTCCGTGATCCACCACCAGCCGGTGAGGAGGACGAGGCCGGGCGGCACGCCGTAGAGGTAGCGCACGGCGGCGGCGGCATTGAGGGAGAGGGTGCCGCGAAGTTTCTGCTGGAGGGCGGTGCGCCAGCATTGGAAGAGCGCGGCGGAAAGCGTGGCGGCGAGCCAGAGGGGCATGGGGTGTCAGCGCGTCCGGGCAAGGAGGGGCTATCGCGGCCAAGGCGGCGCAAGCTGGATAGGGTCGTCCTCGGCCGCGGGCCCGTCAATTCGCGCAACTGGCCCAGAAGGGGGGCGTTCCCCCCGAGCCTTCATGCCGATGGGCGGAACGCGACGCCCCTTACGGGCGCCCCCGAGCTTGATCGATCGCGAGGACTGCATGGCCAGAAAAGTCAGCGACTTCTTCTGGGAGCGCCTGCACGCCTGGGGCGTGCGCCGCGTCTTTGGCTATCCAGGCGATGGGGTGAACGGCTTGCTCGGCGGCCTGCAGCGCTTCGGCACCGACAAGATCGGCTTCGTGCAGGTGCGCCACGAGGAGATGGCCGCCTTCATGGCGAGCGCCCACTCGAAGTTCACCGGCGAGGTGGGGGTCTGCCTCGCGACCAGCGGGCCCGGCGCCACGCATCTCCTCACGGGCATGTACGACGCGGCGGGCGACCACGTGCCGATGCTGGCGATCGCCGGCCACACAGTCCGCCCCGCGATCGGCGGTCACTACCAGCAGGAGGTGGACCTGATGACCGCCTTCAAGGAAGTGGCCGGCGCCTTCGTGCAGCAGGCAACGGTGCCGGCCCAGATGCGCCACCTGGTGGACCGCGCCATGCGCACGGCCATGGGCGAGCGGCGGGTCACGGCCCTCATCATCCCGAACGACCTCTCCGAGGAGAGCTACGAGGATCCGCCGCACGCCCACGGCACGATCCATTCCGGCGTGGGCTGGACGCCGCCCCGCGTTATTCCGCGCGACGAGGACCTGCGACGCGCGGCGGCCGTGCTGAACGAGGGCAAGCGCGTCGCGATCCTCGTCGGCGCCGGCGCGCTGGGGGCGGTGGCGGAGCTGGAGGCGGTGGCGGACCGGCTCGGCGCCGGGGCGGCCAAGGCGCTGCTCGGCAAGGACGTGCTGCCGGACGACCTGCCCTGGGTGACCGGCACCATCGGGCTGCTCGGCACGCGGCCGAGCTGGAACCTGATGCAGGAGTGCGACACGCTGCTGATGGTCGGCTCCAGCTTTCCCTGGTCGGAGTTCCTGCCGAAGGAGGGCCAGGCGAGGGGCGTGCAGATCGACCTGCAGCCGGCCATGCTCAGCCTGCGCTACCCGATGGAGGTGCCGCTCACGGGCGATGCGGCCGAGACGCTGCGCGCCCTGCTGCCGCTGCTGGAGGCCAAGGAAGATGGCGCCTGGCGTGAGCGGATCGCGGCGGACAACCAGGAATGGCAAGAGCTTCTCGAGAAGCGCGCGCGGGCCGAGGCCGATCCGATCAACCCGCAGCTGCCCTTTCAGGAGCTCTCCCCACGCCTGCCGGACGGGGTGATCCTGACGAGCGATTCCGGCTCCTGCGTGAACTGGTACGCGCGGAACCTGCGGATGCGGCGGGGCATGCGGGGCTCGCTCTCGGGCAGCTTCGCCAGCATGGGGGCGGCGGTGCCCTACGCCTTCGCGGCGAAGATGGCGCATGCGGACCGGCCGGTGATCGCGATGCTCGGCGACGGCGCCATGCAGATGAACAACATGGCGGAGCTGATCACGGTCGCGCAGCACTGGCGCTCCTGGTCGAACCCCACCTGGATCTGCATCGTGCTGAACAACCAGGATCTGAATGAGGTGACCTGGGAGCAGCGGGTAATGGAGGGAATGCCGAAGTTCCTCGACACCCAGCGCCTGCCCGATTTCCCCTATTATCGCTTTGCCGAGTTGGCGGGGCTGCGGGGCATCTTCGTGGACGACCCCGCCAAGGTCGGGGAGGCGCTGGACCAGGCGCTGGCCTCCGACCGGCCCGTGGTGCTCGAGTTCCGCACCGACCCGAATGTCGCGCCCTTGCCGCCGCATACCCAGGTGCAGCAGGCCTCCCACCTCGTCTCCGCACTGCTGCACGACCCTGAGCGAGGGCAGGTGATCCTCGATACGGCGCGGCAGGTGATGAGCGCGGTGCTGCCGGGCCGGAAGGACTGAGGCGGCCGCCGCATCTTCGCCATGCGGCGCTGCGAAGCTCGGCCCCATGCGACGCATCCTGCTCCTCCTCGCGCTCCTCTCCGGCACGGCGGCGGCCGAGACCGTGCCGGTCTACCCAGGGCCGGGCACGCTGCTCCGCCTCTCCGAATCGGCCGAGGTCACGCGCTTGCCGGACGAGGTGAGGGCGACCCTCCGCTACGAGGCGAGGGAGGCTACTCCCGCGGCCGCGCAGGCGGCGGTGAACCGCGCCATGACCGCGGCGCTGGAGACGGCGCGGGGCGCCCCGGGCGTCACCGCCTCCACCGGGGCCTACGGCACCTACCGGCAGGAGGATCCGCCGCGCTGGGTGGCCAGCCAGAGCCTGAACCTGCGGGCGGCGGATCAATCGGCCCTGCTCGATCTTCTGGGCACGCTCCAGTCCCGCGGGCTCGCCCTGGCCGGCCTGGAGCACGGGCTAACCCGGGATGCCCGGCGCACGGCCCGGCAGGAGGCCGCCGCCATGGCGCTCGATGCCCTGCGGCGCCGGGCCGATGCGCTGGCCGCCGGGATCGGGATGCGGGTGGAGCGGATTGCCGAGATCGACCTCGACGCCGGCGACGCGCCCTCGCCGCGGCCGATGATGGCCGCCATGGCGCGCGGCGCCCCGGTCCCTGTGGCTCAGGCGGAGGATATCGTCGTCACCGCCTCCGCCCAGGCCGTCGTGGTGCTCGTGCCTCGCTAAGGCGGGCGGGTTGACGCGGCGGGCAGGGGGCGGGACCGTCCGGCCCTAAACCGGAGGAAACCGATGCCGCGTCCGCTTGCCCTGATCCGCGCCGCCGCCCTCGCGCTGCTGGTAGCGCTGCCTGTTCAGGCGCAGACGGGTGGACAGGCCGGTGGTGGACAAGCGGGGGCACCGATCCGCCTCATCGTCGGCTTCCCGCCTGGGGGTGGGATCGACCTGCTGACGCGTGTCATGGGGGAGGGACTGTCGGCCCGGTTGGGCCGCACGGTGGTGGTGGAGAACCGCACGGGGGCGGGCGGCAACCTCGCGGCGGATGCCGTGGCCAAGGCGGCGCCGGACGGGAACGTGCTCGGCGCCGTTCCCGCCGGGCCGCTGGTGATCAACCGTCACATCTACCGCAGCATGCCCTTCGACCCGCTGGCGGATTTCACGCCCATCAGCCGCTTCGCCGCGATCCCCGTGATCTTCCTGGCGGCACCGCGGGCGGGGATCACCGACATCGCCTCCCTCCGCGCGGCGCTGGAGAAGGGGCCGCTGCCCTGCGGCACGCCGGGGGCGGGGACGACGCAGCACCTGGCGGTCTCGCTGCTGATGCGCGAGCTCGGGCGGGAATGCACCATCGTGCACTACCGCGGCACCGGTCCGGCCCTGCCCGACCTGCTGACCGGGACGATTTCCCTCTACACGGACACGGTCGTCACCGGGCTGCCGCCGGCGCGGGACGGGCGGGCACGGGCCGTCGCGATCGCCTCCCCCGCGCGTTCCGCCCTCGCGCCGGACATCCCGGTGGTGGCGGAGTCCGTGCCGGGCTTCGTGGCCGAGACCTGGCTCGCCCTGGTCGGCCCGCGCGGCCTGCCGGAGGCCCTGGCGGCGCGGCTGGAAGGCGTGATGATCGAGATTGCCCGCGATCCCGCCGTCGCGGCACGGTTGCGAGAGCTGGCTTCGGAGCCGGTCGGCTCCACACAGGCTGAGCTGGCGGAGACGATCCGGGCGCAGGACGCCGTCTGGGGGCCGGTGGCGCGAGCGGCGAACGTCACGGCGGACTGAGGCCTCCCGCCCCGGGCGGGGCACCTTTTCCTCCGGTGCGGAGGGACGGGGCCTTCGCCGCATGCGATGATGCCGCCCGATGTCACCGATCCTCGCCGGGTTGCTCTTCCAGTTCGCGGCCATCGCGCTTTTTGTCGTGCTGGACACGCTGACGAAGGTGCTGACGGCCCACTACCCCGTCCCGCAGATCGTCTTCATGCGCTTCGTCTTCCACACGGTGGTGGTGGGGTTGGCGCTGCGCCTGGCCACCGGCCGCCTGCCCTGGCGCAGCCGCGCCCCGGGGATGGAGGCGGTGCGGAGCCTCTGCCTGCTCGTGGCCAACGGGCTCTTCGTAGTGGCGCTGTTCCACATCCCCCTGGCGGATGCCTCGGCGGTCACCTTCGCCTCCCCCATCTTCACCGCTGCGCTGGCCGCCCTGGTGCTGGGGGAAACGGTGGGGCGGCGGCGCTGGGTGGGCATCGCGATCGGGCTGCTGGGCGTCATGGTCGCGCTGCGGCCGCCCTTCCTGACCGGCGAGACGCCGCACTGGGCGCTGTTCCTGCCGCTCGGCACCGCCTTTGCCTTCGCGGCCTACCAGATCCTGACCCGCAAGCTCTCGGTGGTGGATTCGCCGAGCACCATCATCCTGCATACCGGGCTCGCCGCCGGGTCGGTCGCGGCGCTGGCGCAGCCCCTCGTCTGGCAGGCGCCCGACGGCTTCGGCTGGCTGCTGATGGCGCTTACCGGCGTTTTCGGGGGCGGCGGGCACTACCTGCTGATCCAGGCCTATTCCCGTGCCCCGGCCAGCATCCTGGCGCCGATGACCTATACCCAGCTCATCTGGGCCACTCTCTCCTCCGCCCTTTTCTTCGGGGATCCGCCGGACCGCTGGACCCTGCTGGGAGCGGCGGTGATCGCGACGGGCGGCGTGGTGGTGGCTTGGCCGGAGCGGCGGCGGTAAGCGGCCGGAAGACGCTTCGGCCCTCGGCCCTCCTAAGCCCGGCTGCGAGTCCCGTCCCCTGAGGCTGCGCGTCGAGCACCGCGGCTGATCGACGCTCCTTTCCCGCGCCCCGTTGACCGCGCCCCCGCCGCGCCACAGCCTGCGTCGAGCAAGGAGGGGCGCCATGGCCGATTACGGGATGATCTCAGTGGAGACGCGCGGCAAGGTGGGGCTGGTCACGCTCAACCGGCCGGCCGCACTCAACGCCCTCTGCGACCAGCTGATGACGGAGCTGGGCGGGGCCCTCAAGTCCTTCGACGCCGACGCCTCGGTGGGCGCGATCGTGCTCACGGGCAGCGAGAAGGCCTTCGCGGCGGGCGCCGACATCAAGGAGATGAAGGACCGCACCTACCCGGCCGTGCACTTCGAGGACTTCATCGGCAACAAGTGGGAGACGGTGCTCACCATCAAGAAGCCGGTGATCGCGGCGGTGGCGGGCTTCGCCCTCGGCGGTGGCTGCGAGCTGGCGATGATGTGCGACATCATCATCGCCGCCGAGAACGCGAAGTTCGGCCAGCCTGAGATTCGACTCGGCATCATCCCTGGCGCCGGCGGCTCGCAGCGGCTGACACGCGCGGTGGGCAAGTCGAAGGCGATGGACATGATCCTGACCGGCCGGATGATGGACGCGGCCGAGGCGGAGCGCTCCAACCTCGTCACCCGCGTGGTGCCGGTGGAGAGCCTCGTGGAGGAGGCGGTGAAGATGGGCGAGTCGATCGCCGCCTTCTCCCAGCCCTCCGTCGCCATGGCCAAGGAGGCGGTGAACGCCGCCCACGAGCTCTCACTCCGCGAAGGGGTGCGGCTGGAGCGGCGACTGTTCCACAGCCTCTTCGCGACGGAGGACCAGAAGGAGGGGATGGCCGCCTTCGCCGAGAAGCGGAAGCCGGCCTTCCGGAACGCCTGAGAGGGGTGGACCTCTTTCCTTGACTCGTCGGGGGGCTGTGGATAGAACGCCCCCCTTCCTGCGGCCGTCCCCGGCGGACCGCGCCCCATGAACAATCCGACTGGTATTCTCAGCTCCCATGGCGAACACCGCTTCCGCGCGTAAGCGCATCCGGCAGAACGAGAAGCGCCTCGAGCGCAACCGCGCCCGGCGCTCGCGCGTCCGCACCTTCCTGCGCGCCGTCGAGGACGCGATCACGGGCGGCGACAAGGCGAAGGCCCAGGAGGCGTTCCGCCTGGCGCAGCCCGAGCTGCAGCGCGCGGCCGACAAGGGCGTGACGCACGACAACACCGTGGCGCGCAAGCTGTCGCGTCTGTCGGCGCGCATCAAGGCGATCGCCGTCACGGCGTAAGCCAGTAAGGGCGCCCCTCGGGGCGTCCTCACGTAAGTCATCCCGAGTAAAGTCGTGAGGCAGATGCGTCACGGTGCTTGCGCGCCGTGGCGCTTTTTCTTGCGTGTTGCTTGTGTGTCTTTGGCGTGAACGTGTTTGGCGTTTGCGGCGGACCGGATGGCACGTTACCTTTCGTGGTGCAGGGTCCGTCCACGCGTTGCCGCGGGGATGAATAAGGGGGGCTTCGGGTGGATCGCATGCCGGATCAGCACGCCAATGCCTCGCCCGCCGCATCCGCTACCGGTTCCGTGGACGACGTGCGGCTGGATGCGGCCTGGGCGAGGATCCGCGGCCGTTTGCGCGAGGAAGTGGGCGAGGCCGAGTACCGCACCTGGCTGCGCCAGCTGACGCTCGCGGGCGTGGAGGGCGAGGAGGCGATCGTCCATGTGCCCACGCGCTTCCTGCGGGACTGGCTGCGCGGGCAGTACGGCGACCGGCTGAGGGCGCTCTGGCAGGCCGAGGCGGTGGGCGTGCGGCGCGTTGACATCCGCGTTGCGGCCCCGCAGGCGGCGCGTGAATCCGCGCCGGTGCCGGACGGTGCGGACCTCGCGGAGCCGCTGCCGGCGACGCGCCCGCCGGGCGAGGCCGTCCGCGCCGAGTCGCAGAAGGTCGATGCGCGTGGTGATTGGGCCGCGCCGCTCGATCCGCGCTTCACCTTCGACAGCTTCATCGTCGGCAAGCCCAACGAGTTCGCCCATGCCTGCGCGCGCCGCGTGGCGGAGAAGCCGAACTCGCCGGGGTTCAACCCGCTGTTCCTCTACGGCGGCGTGGGGCTGGGCAAGACGCATCTGATGCACGCGATCGCCTGGGCCATCCGGGCGCCGCAGGCGGGCATCGCGGGGCGCTCCGTCGCCTATATGAGCGCCGAGAAGTTCATGTACCGCTTCATTGCGGCGCTGCGCTCGCAGTCCACGATGGAGTTCAAGGAAAGCCTCCGCTCCGTCGACGTGCTGATGATCGACGACCTGCAGTTCCTGATCGGCAAGGACAACACGCAGGAGGAGTTCTTCCACACCTTCAACGCGCTGGTGGACCAGGGCAAGCAGATCGTCGTCTCCTCCGACAAGCCGCCCTCGGACCTGGCAGGGTTGGAGGACCGGCTGCGGACGCGGCTGGGCTGCGGCATGGTGGCCGACATCCACGCCACGACCTACGAGCTGCGCATCTCCATCCTCGAGAGCAAGGCGAACGCCGCCCAGGTGGACGTGCCGGCGCGGGTGCTGGAGTTCCTCGCGCACAAGATCACCTCCAACGTGCGCGAGCTGGAGGGGGCGCTGAACCGGCTGATCGCGCACGCGAACCTCTTCGGCCGGCCGGTGACGCTGGAATCCTGCCAGGAGGTGCTGCACGACATCCTCCGCGCCCACGACCGCCGCGTGACGATCGAGGAGATCCAGAAGCGGGTGGCCGAGCACTACAACATCCGCCTGACCGACATGTCCTCGGCCCGGCGGGCGCGGAACGTGGCGCGGCCGCGGCAGGTGGCGATGTATCTCTCGAAGCAGCTCACCTCCCGCTCCCTGCCCGAGATCGGGCGGCGCTTCGGTAACCGGGACCACACCACCGTCATGCACGCCGTCTCCCGCGTGGCGGAGCTGATGCAGGGCGATGCCGGCTTCGCCGAGGACGTGGAGCTGCTCCGGCGCATGCTGGAGACCTGAGGGGCGGGCCTCCCGCTTCGGGCGCTAGGCTTCACGCCGCGTTTTCACGATGATAGAGGGCTCATTCGGGGGCTCTCCGCCCCCGATGGCGTTGCGGGGGGTGGCGGCGATGAAGTTCACGGTGGACCGGGCTGTGCTCCTGAAGGCCCTTGCCCATGTGCAGGGCGTGGTGGAGCGTCGCAACACCATTCCGATCCTGGCCAACGTCCTCATGGATGCCACCAAGGACGGGCTGCGGCTGACCGCGACCGACATGGAGATCGCCATCGTCGAGGAGATCGGCGGTGTCGAGGTGGCGCGCGAGGGCCGCTGCACCGCCCCGGCGGCGACCCTGCTCGAGATCGTCCGTAAGCTGCCCGATGGCGCCAAGGTCGAGCTGGACCACCGCGGCGGCGACGCGCCGCTGGCGTTGCGCGCCGGCCGCTACAACACCGGCCTGATGGTGCTGCCGGTCGAGGACTTCCCCTCGATGACCGAGGGCAAGCTGCCGCACCGTTTCTCCCTGACCGCCGGCATGCTGCGCGACCTCGTGGACCGCACGAAGTTCGCGATCTCGACCGAGGAGACGCGCTACTACCTCAACGGTATCTATCTTCACGCGCCCGAGGTGGCCGGGACGAAGGTTCTTCGGGCGGTTGCGACCGACGGCCACCGCCTTGCCCGCGTGGAGGAGCCGCTGCCCGAGGGCGCGGCCGGCATGCCCGGCGTGATCGTGCCCCGCAAGACCATCAACGAGCTTCGCAAGCTGGCCGACGAGACGATGGAGGAGATCGAGTTCCGGCTCTCCGACACGAAGCTCCAGGTGAAGCTCGGCACGGTGACGCTGACGAGCAAGCTCATCGACGGCACCTTCCCCGACTACGAGCGGGTGATCCCGAAGGGCAACGACCGGGTGCTCTCGGTGGACAAGACCGCCTTCGCCGCCGCGGTGGACCGGGTGGCGGCGATCAGCAGCGAGCGCTCGCGTCCGGTAAAGCTCTCGCTGGAGAAGAACCATCTTCTCCTCACGGCTGCCTCCCCCGAGCAGGGTCAGGCGCAGGAGGAGCTGGACAACGACACCGTCAGCTACGACGCCGCCCCGCTCGAGATCGGATTCCAGGCCCGCTACCTGAAGGACATCACGGATCAGGTGGATGGGCAGGTGGAGTTCCGCTTCGCCGACGGCTCGGCGCCGACCATCGTGCAGGACGCGGCCAAGCCGGAGGCGCTCTACGTCCTCATGCCCATGCGGGTGTGAGGGCTGCCGGCTACTCCTGCAAGTCCAGGAGGTCGAGCGGGATGTAGCCGCTCACCGTTGGGCTGGTGACCTCGGCCCACTGGCGCCCGTTCGCGACGAGCTGCCGAAGGACGGCAACCCGGTTGCCCCGGCCAATCGGCTGCTCGGTTGCCCTCGAGGGGAAGGGGGTGCTCAGGATCACGCTGTCCTCCAGCACCGAGGCAAGCCGGCTTCCGACCGGCGGCCTCCAGGCGCTCCCCACTGCCGGATCGATCTCCGCGCCCGTGCGGACAGGAAGGTTCGAAGCCAGCCGATCTGCACTGTCGGTCCCCGATGGCGCGGGGAGGATGTCTCTCGCTGGGATGCTCGCGGCAGGGCGTGCAGGCAAGGGGCGGTGCGGGCCGGAGAGGAACCAGCCGAGGGGCAGGGCGGCGATAAGGCTGAAGACCGCCGTGCGGACGAGAGCGGATGTGTGCCGCTTGCGGGGCCGGTTGGTCCTTGTGCCGGGCCAGGGCACCGCGGCGGGGACCAGCTGCAGCCGCGCCGCGCTCCGCAGGCTGACCAGCTCGGCCTCCAGACCCAGCGCCTCCTCGCGCAGGCGGGCGATCTCGTTCCGAAGCTCAACATTCTCGCGCTGCGGCTCGGCATGCCCGTCCGCCAGGACGCCGGCCTCCACCCACTCGGCGTAGTCGTTGAAGTTCAGGCCGTGCCGGGCGAGCAACTGGCTGATCCGCTCGCGGGCCGTGTCTGCCTCGGCCTGATGGTCCGAACCCAGCCGGCGCGTCAGGTGCCCGAGAAGCTCCGTATCCTTCGTGCTGAAAGGCATCACGCTCAACGCTCGTGGTGGTGGTTCGATCCATTGCCGCGCGGCGTGTGTAGGGCAAGGGGCCGGACTGGCCGGGCAGGTATGTGGGAGGGCAGTCGAAGCGGCGCCAGACGGCCCTCCGGATTGGCTCGGCGGTGCGGGCCGGGCGGAGGGGTCCACCAGGGCCGGTTTGTGGTATATCCATCGCCGCGGCCTTTCCCATGGGCTTGCATGCCGCCAGGCACGGCGAAAGCCATGGGACCACCCTTTGCGGACGGCTTGGAACAGCTTTTCGCGGCGCTCCGCCCGATGATGGCAACCGGGCAGCCTTCCTGGACGATCCCTTCCCGCGTGAACCCCACCCTTCGCCTCACCCGCCTTCAGCTGCAGGACTTCCGCAATCACGCGCAGGCCGCGCTGCGGTTCTCGGCCGGGATCGTCGTCATCGCGGGGGAGAACGGCTCGGGCAAGACGAACCTGCTGGAGGCGATCAGCCTGCTCGGGCCGGGGCGGGGGCTGCGCGGGGCGAGGATCGCCGACCTTGGGCGCCATGTGGGGGAGGACTCGCTTCCCTGGGCTGTTTCGGGGCGTTTCGAGGGTCCGGAGGGGGTGTTCGACCTCGGCACGGGCACCGCCCATGATGGACCGGCCGACAAGCGCACCTTTCGGCTGGACGGCGCCCCCGTGCGCTCCCAGGCGGAGCTGGGACGGCTGGTGGCCGCGGTCTGGCTGACCCCGCAGATGGACCGGCTGTTCCAGGAGGCCGCCTCGGGGCGCCGCCGCTTCCTCGACCGCTTGGTCTGGGCGCTGGACCCGAACCACGCGCGGGAGGTCTCGGCCTACGAGAACGCCATGACCCAGCGCAACCGCCTGCTGGCCGAGGGGCGCGACGGCGGCCGGGTGGAGGCCCGCTGGCTGGACGGGCTGGAGGACGCCATGGCGCGCCACGGCGTGGCCCTGACCGCCGCCCGGCGCTCCCTGGTAGCCCGGCTGAACGGGGCCCTGGCGGAGGGGCTGGCGGGCGCCTTCCCGGCGGCTCTCTGCGCCCTCGAATGCGATACGGCTTCCGCGCTCGAGACCCAGTCCGCCCTTCAGGTGGAGGACGGGCTGCGCGCGGCGCTGGCCGCGCGGCGGGGACGTGACGCGGCGGCCGGCATGGCGCTGGGCGGGCCGCATCGCTGCGACCTCCGGCTCTCCCACCTGCCCAAGGGCGTGCCGGCCGAGCTCTGCTCGACCGGGGAGCAGAAGGCGCTGCTCATCTCGACGGTCCTCGCCCATTCGGCGCTCATCGCGGCCACCCGGGGCTTCGCGCCGCTGCTGCTGCTGGACGAGATCGCGGCCCATCTGGACGCCGTCCGGCGGGAGGCGCTTTTCGCGGCGCTCACGGCACTGCCCGCGCAGAGCTTCCTGACGGGGACGGAACCCGGCGTCTTCGCCTCCCTGGGGGGCGTGGCGGAGAGGTTCTCGATCGAGGCCGAAGGGATCGTGCCGGAGACGGCCTGAAGGCAGGGCATCCCGCGGCCTTATGCGCTGAAAGACATGGTTACCCCGTCGGGGCCATGGCTTCTCGCGCGCGTAATCCTTATATACACGAAACACGATTCCGCCCGGCCGTTCGCCCATCGATCCGGCCCAAGAGGTTCCCTGCCCGCATGACCGAGTCCACCCGCGCCGCCCATAAGGCCGAGGTCGCCGCTGCCGGCGCCGATGGTGCCTATGACAGCGCCTCCATTACCGTGCTGCGGGGGCTTGAGGCCGTCCGCAAGCGCCCGGGCATGTATATCGGCGACACCGACGACGGCTCCGGCCTGCACCACATGGCCTTCGAGATCATCGACAATGCCGTGGACGAGGCCCAGGCCGGCTTCGCCACCACCTGCCACGCCGTGCTGAACGGCGACGGCAGCGTGACCGTGACCGACGACGGACGCGGCATCCCGACCGACATCCATGCCGAGGAGGGCGTCTCCGCCGCCGAGGTGGTGCTGACGCGCCTGCACGCCGGCGGCAAGTTCAACCAGAACTCCTACAAGGTCTCGGGCGGCCTGCACGGCGTCGGTGCCGCGGTGGTGAACGCGCTGTCCGAGTGGATGGAGGTGCGCATCTGGCGTGGTGGGCAGGAGCACTTCATCCGCTTCGAGTACGGCGAGACCGTGCAGCCGCTGAAGGTGGTAGGGCCGAGCGACCACCCGACCGGCACGCAGGTGACCTTCAAGCCTTCCGCCGAGACCTTCACCAAGACCGAGTTCGAGTTCGCCATCCTGGAGAAGCGCCTGCGGGAGCTTGCCTTCCTCAACTCCGGCCTGCGCATCCACCTGCGCGACGAGCGGCACACCCCCGCCCAGGACGTGGAGTTCTTCTTCGAGGGTGGCCTCGTCGCCTTCGTGGAGTGGATGGATGCGGCGGAGGACCCGCTGTTCAAGCCGCCCGTCTCCTTCGCCAGCAAGGAGACCGATGGCATCCGCGTGGAGATGGCGATGTGGTGGAACCGCTCGCCCCGCGAGCGGACGCTGTGCTTCACCAACAACATCCCGCAGCGCGACGGCGGCACGCACCAGGCGGGCTTCCGCCAGGCGCTGACGCGCGTGGTGACGAAATACGCCGCCGAGCAGGCGAAGAAGGAGAAGGTGGAACTCTCGGGCGAGGACATGCGCGAGGGCCTGTCCTGCATCCTCTCCGTGAAGGTGCCGGACCCGAAGTTCTCCTCCCAGACGAAGGACAAGCTCGTCTCCTCCGAGGTGCAGCCGGTGGTGCAGATGGCGGTGGCCGACGCGCTGAGCCACTGGTTCGAGACGCATCCGAAGGAGGCGAAGCTCGTCCTCGATCAGGTCGTGCTCTCGGCCGTCGCGCGGCGCGCGGCGCAGATCGCGCGCGAGAAAGTGGGGCGGAAGAACGCGCTCGATATTTCCACCCTGCCGGGCAAGCTGGCGGACTGCCAGGAGAAGGACCCCGCGAAGTCCGAGCTGTTCCTCGTCGAGGGTGATTCGGCCGGTGGCTCCGCCAAGCAGGGGCGCAACCGCGCGAACCAGGCGATCCTGCCGCTCAAGGGCAAGATCCTGAACGTGGAGCGCGCGCGGATGGACAAGATGCTGTCCTCCGCCGAGGTGGGCACGCTGATCACGGCACTCGGGGCCGGCATCGGCGCGCGCGACCCGGACCGGCCGAACATGCCCTTCTTCGATCCGGACAAGCTCCGCTACCACCGCGTCGTCATCATGACGGACGCGGACGTCGACGGCTCGCATATCCGCACGCTGCTGCTGACCTTCTTCTTCCGCCAGATGCCGGAGCTGATCGAGCGCGGCTACCTCTACATCGCGCAGCCGCCGCTCTACCGCGCCAAGCGCGGCAACGAGGAGCGCTACCTCAAGGACGACCGCGCGCTGGAGGAGTACCTTCTGGAGAAGGCGCTGCACGGCGCCCGCCTCTCCTACGCCGATGGCCGCGAGGTCGCCGGCGAGGCCCTGCGCGGAGCGGTGGACGAGATGCGCGCCGCGACGCGCCGGATCCGGCGGCTGGCGAACAACCTGCCCGCGGAGATCGTGGAGCAGGCCGCCGTTGCCGGCGCGCTCGGCACGAACCCGCGCCCGGATGCCGCCCCGCGTCTCGCTGCCCGGCTGAACGAGCTCGCCCTGGCCAGCGAGCGCAGCTGGAAGGCGACGCTGGACGAGGAGGGGCTGCGCGTTTTCCGCCAGGTACGCGGCGTGACGGAGAGCCACCACCTGGATCCCGTCGCCCTGCGCTCGGCCGAGGGGCGCTGGCTGGAGGAGCGGCGCGACAGCCTTGCCGCCGACTTCAACGAGCCGGCGGTGCTGCAGTTCGAGGCGCAGCGCCACGAGGCGCGCGGGCCGATGGCCGCGCTCGACCGGATCCTGGCTCAGGGCCGCAAGGGCCTGGCGGTCCAGCGCTTCAAGGGACTGGGCGAGATGAACCCCGACCAGCTCTGGAAGACCACGCTTGATCCGGAGGCGCGCACGCTTCTTCAGGTGGCCGTGGAGGATGCCGACGACGCCGGCCGCGTCTTCTCGACGCTGATGGGCGACGTGGTCGAGCCCCGGCGCGACTTCATCGTGGGCAATGCGCTGAAGGTGGCGAACCTGGACGTGTAGCCTAGTATAGCTCGCCGCGGTTGTCTGGACAAAATACCAGTTATCCAGACAACTCCTCAGCTAACTCTCTGTACTCCCTGACTTCCTTCTTTCTTCTTGCTTGAAATCCTGTTGCGCATTTTTTGGTGTTTGTGGTGGGTCAGGGCAGGAATGATGATGCCCTGTCCCCTACATCCTCCACCCAGACGCCTACACATCGGGTCGGACGTCATACCCGGGAACCAAGCGTCCGCCCCGACAGGCACCTGAGATCATGTACAGCGTCGACCGGTGGCACTCCACAGAGGCAGCGTAATTGCCTTCCCTGGTCACGAGGTCACCCATGGATAGGATGGCAGGCCAGGGCATTGCGTGTGGGGCTAGTGGCCTTCTCGCAGGATCGCTGGGCGCAATGGGTGGCTTAGCGGAGGCGACGGCGCATTTCGGCCGAGAAGCCATGGGCAACGAACAGGAAGAGCAGGGCTCTGGCTCTCGACGGCAGCGATTGTGGCCGTCTTGCCAACTGCTCGCGCATAGCGGCCGCCAGCCCTTCGGCGTCCTGGAGCATAGCTCGGATCCGAGCATGGCTCAGAGCGCCGGATTTAGGAGGTGACGTCACGGTTTGCATGAGGCTTCCTCGCGCCTACCCTGGACGATCTCTTTTCGGATCGTTTCGGCTTCTACTGTGTAGATCCAATTCAGTTCGATGTCGAATAAAAGTCGCCAGGTGTCAGATCACGAGATCTCCAGATCACCTACCTTCCCCATGCAGGCGGCTCCACCTCGCCCTCGATGTCATACTCAATGAGAAGCCGGACACCCTGGTTGTCATAGGGGTTCATGGCCAGGAGCTTACGATAGCAGACCCCGGCTACCCTCTCGTCGCCCATCTCTCTGCCTAGGTCACCTAGTGCCTTGATGACCCGCATGAACGGGCGGGTGGCCGTCACGCCCCACCAGGCGAAGTCACCCTGGGCGCGGGCAACGGGGTTCCAGAGCGCCCTGCCCGTGCTGACAGCCTTCTCGAGGTGCAGGCGGGCCATGTCCCGGTTGGTGGTGTGCGCGGCCAGGACGAGGTGGGCTTCCATGCAGCCAGGGTCCTGGCGGAGGGCCTGATTGACGGCCGGTAACTTGAGGTGGTTGGCCATCTCGCGGTCGAGGACGTCCACCCATCCTTGGGCGGGCGTCACGAGGAGGTGGAACCAGTCGCCACTGGTGTGGGCGGTCGTGGGCTGACGGAACCAGGAAGGGGTGCGCATGGAGGGCTCCGCCGAGAAGGTGACTTCGGCGAATGGTGATGGATGGCCCGGCTAGAGTGGCTCGATGTGACTTCTGCTATCGGGCATCCAGGAAATCACCGATGGCGGTCCATCAGGTAGGCAGACGATGCAAGGTGGGCGTCGTTACAGACCACGATGTGAGCGCCATCGAGAAAGAGTCCTTCTGCCATGAAGGTTTTCGTCAGCTCCTTGATCACCGGCCACGAGGACCTGCGCGCCGCAGCGATCCCGGCCATCCGGGCACTCCGTCATGAGGTCATCCTCGCCGAGGATTTCCCGGCGATGGCGACATCGCCCCGTGTGGCATGCTTGGACAGCGTCAGGGCCGCTGGGGCGGTGGTTCTGATCCTCACTGAGCGTTATGGCGCCAAGCAGGCGTCCGGGTTGTCCGCAACCCACGAGGAATTTCGGACATCCAAGGACACCAGACCAATTTTTGCCTTTGTCCGGGAACCAACTTTAGGACCACGCGAGCCCGATCAGGAAGCCTTCATCCGTGAGGTGCAGGAGTGGGTGGAAGGGCGGATCACCAAGCGCTTCACGGAAGCGGACGACCTACGCGAACTAGTGACTGGAGCACTGCACTCCTGGGAGCTCAACCGCGCCGAGACTGCCGCCGATCCCGCTGAACTGCTCAGCCGTGCAACGGCTCTCCTGCCCCGTCAGGACAGGCAGTACCACTACTACGGAATCTCAGTGGCAACAGCGATTGCGGGCGGTCCCCGGAAATCTGTGCTCCGCCCGTCCGAACTGGAGGCCGCAGCTCTCTCTGATCGGTTGCAGCAGATGGCACTCTTCGGACCGCTCAAGTTCCTCACGCCGACCCAAGCGACAACCTCGCGCCTGGATGGCTCTGTCCTGTCAATCTCGCAGGAACGTGGTGGTTCTCTGGCCGTCGATGAGCTTGGGGGGGTCAGGGTAACAATCCACTTGGAGCCTGAAGGTCGAGGTGGAATGCAGGCTCTGATCGAGGAAGATGTGGTTGGCGCAATCCAAAAGGGGCTCCGCTTTGGCTCCGCAGTGTTGGACGAGATCGATCCTACCCAGGCTCTGCGTCACATCGTGCCTGTGATCTCGCTGATCGGGGCCAGCTATCAGCCCTGGATGCGGCGAGAGGAGTTCCGGCGTCTGAGTGGCGGGATGAGCATGCGGGGCGGCAGTGACGTCCTGCCCCCTATCCACCTGACGCCACCAGAGCGCCTTCGTGCGGCCCTAACACAGGATCTGGCTGTCTTAGTGGAGGATCTGACAACGCTGCTAAAACGAGCTTACCAGCCCTCGCGGTAGATCTCCTGCTCGCGGGGTTGGGGTGCCCGATCCGCCATGTGGGATGGGATAAGGCCCTGGGTTGACCCGTCATCGGCCATGTCGCCCTCGAGAGACGGACGGTTGGAGCAGCCTTTCCTTTATCGTGAGCCATTGCACTGATCTGGCTTCAGCTAGCCTAGGACGTCCGTCACCTGCATCGTGAGCACTCTGCTACTCCTAGCGGCCAACATCATTTGTTCTTTCTAGCAGTCTGGGCAGGAGGAGGCGCAACACGCCACTTCTGCAACTCAGGGGGAAATGCCGAGATCCGCTGTGCCCGTTCCGCGTAGAGCTTGGACGGCGGGTACCCCTGGACGCCTTCGATAACCAGTCCCCCCAGCTTACCGCCCAATTCGTCGAGGTAGATGTGCGGATAGGACGCCCACATGTCGCCAGTGTCATCGATTGCCAGGATGCTGTCATAGGGCACAAGGATGACCCGGGTTGCCATCGCTCGGTTCTCCAGGGGCAATAATGACCATACGGAGATGATTGTTGCCCGATCTTCTGCCGTCTTCGCCTCGTCTTTTTGAGTGATCCAAGGGTCCTCATGCCGCGACTTCGTGCCGTCGTTGAACCCGTCCAAGCAATCCCATCTGACCCCGTCGTCGGCGAGGTAAGCGAAATGGCGAGACGCTAGGAGGATCAAGCCACGGGGATGCATTTCAAGGATCTCAGTGACTCGCCAGTTTTGCTTCCCCACCTTATCGGCGTCCTGGTCGGGATAGCTGTCATCCTCTGAGTCGCGCAGCAACACGGTCCTACCTTCGGATAGGACTTTTTCGCAGCGCTTCTTTGTCGCGAGCCGTGCCCGAATAGCCGTTCGAGCCGAACGTCGCCTGATCTGGAGAGAGATCCCAAAATACGCAAAAAGGATGTGGTCGTTCTTGGGCTGGAAGACAGCATCCTCGAGCTCCGACTTCGCCCATATATGGGCTTCCGCTATGCCGTTCCGGGCAGCCCACTGCCGCAGGACATCTCGGGTTGCTTTAGAGACATCGCAGGCGATGGCGAAGACGATGCCGTAGAGCGTCCCTGCTTCCGTATCAGGGATATCAGCCAGGTGCTTGGCCATCTTGGATGGCGTTATGGCTCTCTCCCGCTTGCACTGGATGAGCCAAAGTCGATCCGGAGCTGCACCCTCGTCGTCATCTCCAGATGGTAGGTCGCCTTCCGGATCGACAGCGCTCTGATCCCCAGCGCGCTCGTAACCCCGGGCATCGAACCCATCGTCGGCCCCGCCCCGCCCAGTTGCCTCCAGCAGTCGCCACGGTCTGAAATCGTAGAGCAGCTGCCGCACGAGATCCTCGAATCGTTTGGGTTCGAGGTCATGAAAGGGCAGAGGGTTCAGGGTCCGCGTTGTCGTAACCATGATGCTGAAGAGCCTCGTTGTCGTGTGATCATGTGCGTGGTGGAGTTAGGACCAGCTGGGCTGGATGGCTGAGCACGGCTACCCGATCCATTCCCTACCCACGAGAGCAAGCGTATCGGCCAGCGGGGTCGTGTTTCCAGAGCGGCCTGAGCGCGGATTTGATGGTCCGTGTGGAGCACTTGGCTACACTGGTCAGTAGGGCGGACCAGCCGTCGCAACAGCTTACTCGTTGGCAGGATCAGGGCTTCGGTTGCGGGTGTGACCGATGCCGTTCTGGGGACTGCTCGCAGTGCCTTCGAACCTCATCCCGCCATCGTTGATACCACCCCTCCGTGTTGCTGCCGAACGTGCCAAATGCATCCCTGAGATCGCGAGCGGACAGCTCCGTGATCAGGTTGGCATGGCTGTCCATCGCGAACTGATCGAAGTCCGTTGCCCCATCTCGGCTGCCATTATCTAGAGGGTTCACTTCGGTTTGTGGGCTCCCTTGACAGCCATGCGGGAGATCTCCCCCTGGAGCAGCGACCCAATTGAGACAAACTTGGCGGCTTCGTTGCCTTGCTCATCGGAGCCCTCATCCCGGCTTCCACCGATAACCGGACAGCGGCGCGGCGCGGACGAGCACCCCGATAGAAGCGTCCACCGTCCATCCCTATCCCAGGATCCTGGGGCAGCACGTTCGCCACGCAGTGCCTTGAAGAGGGGGAACAGGAACTCCGCCAACTCTTGCAAGGTCTTCCTGAGACTTGGGGGTCGGACGTCTGATCGCATCGAATGCGAGAGGTCCGCCCACTGGAACAGTGCTGTCCTGCCCCTGATGGACGGGTCAAACGCCGCTTCCCAGTATCCATCCCTCCTGAGGATCATCTTGGCGGCATCACGCCCAGCGAACGTGGCCGACATCGCTTCGATCAGGTCATCCGAGTTGAACCTCAGGTGTTTACTCAGCAGCCATAAATCGCAGATATCCTTGAGGCGAGTGTGATCGGGCCCATAGGTCACAAGCAGGGCCGCCTTCTCCGCTACCATCTCCTCGGCGTTGGTGCTGGCAATCCAGCGGCGGCGGCCTGCTCTGAACTCCTGGGGCAGGGGATGGAACTCTATCTCCGGTGCAGGCCGCCTCGCCTCCATGACATTGATTGCGACCTGGAAGCAGGCAGCATCCAACTGGGTGGGCAGGCTTATCGTGTGCAGCGGAGATCGCCGCCGGGATAGTGTCCGCACCCGGGCACGAGACCAGTCGACATCAAGCCCTCTTGGCATGGGACCAATGGCAGCCCCGAGATGCGCGACGGCCTGATCCGGTGAGGAGCGCTCCATATCCAAGAGATCGATCCCCGATGTTGGTCGCAGAAAGCGGCCGCACCATGATGCCATCGCCCAGGCCCCATGCACCGGAAATCGCGTCCGGTAGGTGGAGGTGGCCAGCGCGGCGAGGATCTCCTCCTCGGCATAGCGGGCGAGAACGCCCATGAGGTCGCTACCTCGGCTTCGGGCGACCTCCTTCAGGTACGTCAGGGACCAAGCGCGATCCGCAACCACCTGCGCCTGGGTTCCAGGCAGGGGTGCTGACTTCTCGGGTGAGGCGTTCATGACCGGGTCAACCCTGCCCCGAGGATCAGGAGGTCCAGGGCGTCCTGTGCTCGCTGAGGCATCCCGACCGCTGCAGCCGCGGACCGGAGATCCGTGGGGGTGCCACCTGCTCTCGAGAAGGTCCGGAGGCACTGAGAGGCCGCCTCTACTCCACCGACATGCCGTCGATAGCGGACTAGGTCCACAACCGTCCTAGCAGGCCCCGTGAGCAGGATGGTGACATCGTGGAGCACAACTCGCTGCACGCCCGCGTGGAAGGCCTGGGCGTTGCTCCACCGCAGCACCCGCGCTGGTGCGGGACCTGTCTTCGGGACGTAGACTCGCAGGGGGGCACCGAGCCACACCCTGTCCGGTGCATCCGGCAGGAGACCCTGGAGGCGTGCGGCGGTGAGCATGCATGCAACGGCCTGGGGCGTGCGCGAAAAGGCCTCTGCGAGGGCTAGAAACTCGGGGGCTGTCCCGTGAAGAAGGGGATGCTCCTCGGGAGCAATGGAACCTCTGGGCCTGTCTGCAGCTATCCCAAAGAGGTCGAGCTGGCGACATGGCGCCGGGGGCGGCGTCAGGGGCTGCTTGGGATCTCCTCTAAATACATTCATCTCCCTCTCCTGATCCAAAGACATCAGGAGCATGGAGGGAAGATAACCCCTATGTCGAATCGTTAATATTGAGCGAAATTCTACACGCTGCGGGTTAGACCATCGTGGTCATCTCACCTCCTGCTAGGATACCAACGGCGGGTGGGCCTCTCCTTTCCTGTTTGATCAGACGCGACACTCAGTGCCCAACCGTGGAACAGGTCACACCCCCTCTTCGGGGCGAGGTCCACAACGAGGCTCAGGGTGCCCTGAGAGCCTCGACGACTAGCGTGAGGGTACGCAGGGCCCTCGCCGGGATACCCAGCTCCTTAGCGGCCGTCAGAATGGACAGAGGATCTCCGCCCTGCTCCAGGAAACGGCGTCCTGCATCGATGCCAGGGCGTTCGCCCCCAAGATGACGTGCGTAGCGGATGAGGTCGACGATCGTGCGAGTGGGACCGGTGTGCCGAATAGGGACTCCACAAACCTCACCCTGGACTACCCCGACTTCCAAGGCTCCTTTGTGGCTCCAGCGGAGTACCCGGGACGGCGAGTGGCCTTTCTTGGCCATGTGCACCTGTGCGGGGAGAGCAAGCCATGTGACCGAAGGAGGCTGATCGACCAGGCCATTCAAAAAGGCGGCTGATGTCAGACAGACCACGGCATGGGGCATGCGGGCGCATGCTGATGCAATTGCCACCATCGCCGCAGGCGGTGATGCCCCCGTCAGGTGGTACGCTCCCCGCGCGCTGCGGGTGATGAAGCCGGACCTCAACGCGTTGGCGATCGCCTGCGGGCGGACGCCACCCGCAAGCAACTCCGACGACCTCTTCACAGAGCCGTTGGCCAAAAGGCGTTCCAGGTGGTCCTTCTGCGTCATGCCGACGGGCGGCATAGTAGAATTCGCCGCATGATTTCTGAAATCTTTATCCCGACAGGTTCCCGATATCAGAGTGGGTGCACCCTGCTCCTACCGCAATGGCATCGACCCTAACGCAGGCATGAATCCTGAGGTACCCACGGGCAGGCGTGAGCACGGGCAGTGGAAGGGAAACCCCGCTCAGGACACTGCAGGTGCCCTCCAGTCCTGTGCCACAAGGATTCGTCCAAGAATTCGCCTGCCAAGACCGTCACTGCGAATGCTCAATTCGACACGCGGGCCTGTCGCTCAAGAATGTCCCCGCAGTCTATGTCCGGCATCCCCGGAGGGATGCCGGAGGGACGTGTGTCAGCGCACCCCCACCTCCAGCCAGGAGAGCACCGTCCGAAGCGAGTGCTCCACCTGGACCATGCGTCCCCCCGGCAGCATGAGCAGGGCGCCATCCTCCGTTTCACAGATCGCCGCCACAGCGGAGGTGGCCACTGCATGGAGGACACCATTGGTGTCCCTCACGGTGACGTAGCGTCCGAGCCGCGTTCCCTCTTCCAGAGACGTCCATCCCTGGCTGTCTGTAAGACCGCTCACCGGGTGTTCCCCTCAAGCCCCAGGTCACCAAGGAGATCTCGGGCCTCCTCTCCAGACAGCGATCCTCGCTCTACCAGGGCCCCAGCCACTCGCTCCACCTCCGGTTGGTTTCGTCGAACGAGGTCCAGGGCATCTGCGTATGCGTCGCGCAAGACGGCAGCTACTCGACCGCGGACCTCTGGCAGGAGCAGAAGGCTGTCCAACCGTTGCTGGTCATCGGCATCGCCAAGGTATAGCAAACCTTCAAAGTGCTCATCGAGACCGGAGGATACGACTTGAATACCTGCCATTCTGGTTGCCCTCGCCAGGTCCGAGTCAGCCGTTCCACCTGCTCCGCTTGAGGGCTCCCCGAGGATGATTTCTTCGGCTGCACGACCCGCGAGGGCAACTCTCAACTTCGCTCGGGCCTGAGGCCTCGTTGCGTTTGGCACCCTTCGATGGAGCTCGAAAGTGTTGACCATGGTAGCCGACCGGCCACCGACTGCTGGATCGACGGTCACCCCTTGAACGGATGATGCATCTAAGGCAGCGCAGGCCAGCACATGTCCGGCTTCATGCAGCGCCATGCGCCAGATGGCCTCGTGTCCATGCAAAGGTGGCGGTTCCCCGATTTCAGCGGTGAGGTCTTCCAGCCGCATGGGACGCCCTGCAGTCCGGGCCCGTCTCCGTGCACCCCGGCACCAGTGTTCAACGTCCGCTCCAACGGCACCACGACGATGTGCAGTCTTTGCGACGGGTCTGAGGTCTGCGCCCGTTAAGCTATCACCGAGGTAAACTCGCGTGATGTCTATCAGTGCCTCTTCATCCGGCCTCTCCAACCGGATAATCTGCTCCAACCGTCCGGAACGGAGCAGGGCTGGGTCCAACCCGGACGCCTCGTTGCACGTGGCGACCACGAGCACTCCAGTCCGATCGGCGGCACCATCGAGTTGCTCTAGCAGTGCATTGATCACCTGCACCGTGTAGTCCCTGTGTACATGCCGGATTGACGCGCGCGTTGGGAATGCGTCCACCTCGTCGATGAGGAGAATACACGGCGACTTCCTTCGTGCCTCCTCGAAAGATCGGCGCATTGCGGCACACAGCGTACCGAGATGGCCGTCGCGGTCACCCTGCCATTGAGCAAGTGATGCGGAGACAAAATCCACACCGGCTGAGTTAGCCAATGCACGAGCGAATGTGCTCTTACCTGTACCGGGCGGTCCTTCCAGAACTACGCCACGGTCAAGCTCAGACCACGGAAGAAGCTCAGCTGCATAGGCCCGAAGATCTGCAGCTGTCTGTTGGCCCCACTCGCCCACGGCACCAAGGCCCGGCAGGTCATCCAGGGTAACCCCCGTAGACTCCTTGCCTCTCGCAGCAATGGTATCGTTCTTAACGATCAGGTCTGCAAGGCGCTGCAGATAGGCACCCGGCGTCTGACCTGGTCGTCTTGCCAGGTCGATAAGGGTGGGCGTCAGAGTACTGGCAGCAGCGACAATAGGTGGAGGCACCCGCGGCAACTGCGCGGATGGCCAACCATCATCTGAGGAGAGGGCACTTGCCACCAAACCGATGGCCTCGGTGTTTGGCAGTTCAAGGACAAGCCGCTGGTCTTCCGCCAGGATGACATCGTGCGGAAGGAGGTTGTCAGGCTCGTGAGAGAAGGCATGCACAGGCCTTTGCATACTGAGACTGTCTCGGGGGACCTGCGAGCGGTCGATTGCTCGCGTCGCCTTCTCCAGGGCTACAACCTGTTTGATCTTGGAGGTGCCATTGTAGTCAGCACTGGCTTCCGAACGGGCGCGCGCGAGACGGTGGTAGGATGCCTGGGCGAGAGCATCACCTTCGAGGGATGCCTCAGGCGCTACAACGGCGTCCACCACCAAGTTCCAGGCCTCAATGACGTTATAACTCCACTCCCTGCTGGGAAGATGGAGCACGGACACGGTGCCGGGTTCCATTGCACGCACCAGGAAATCTGGCTGTACCAGTAGGGCGGCACGAAGGATGAGCAGGCCGACAACGGTCGATGGAGTGAGATCGGCAGCACGACGGAAGGGATTCAGTTCCGATGTTAGGTTGTCTCCCCAAGGGACTGGGAGCCTGCTCGTATGCCGCGCGTTTAGTTCACAGCCCTTAGTGGAGTTTACCACTGCCTCGGCAGGAGCCTTCCCCTGATCGGGTGGGGCATCCTTGCCGGTGCTTGGACTTGTAGGGAGATGAGGGGCGACCTCCGCGAGAGGTGGGTTACCTTTGCCCAACGAGGATTTCCGAGGCTTCCTGCGATCAACCGCCATGATCAGCCTCCCCGCGCTGGTCACCGAGAACGTAGTATCGCGACAGCGTCCGGGCCCAACGGCGTTCAAGATCCACGGCCCAGAGTTCGGTTGTAAGGACCGGGCCGTCTGGCAGGCGGGGATGCCCTTGAACCGTTCCAACAACCGTCCTCATGGTTCGTGAACTCCACTGCCAGTGGTCGACGACGGGAGCGGCATGGAGGTCAGCCGGAGTAGGGCTGGTACCCTCGGCGATGGCGCGGAGGTCACGGGCGAGATGTTCGAGGCGGTCGGCCTCGGTAAGGAGCAATGAACGCGCGCGTTCCAGCCCCAAGTGCATGAGGATCATTTTTAGAGTTCCGATGGTAATGTCGGTGAAATCTGCGATGCGGACAGGCAGCGTTTAGGCTGCTGCCGCCCTGCCTATTCGGAACTCAGTACTCTGGAGATGCCCACCTCTCACCTCAGCCGCCTCCAAGTGGAGCGTGGATATCACTGCCTCTGAGGGGGCAAAGAGGTTGTTCATGGGAAGAACAAATAAGGAACACGAGTGGAGTGAGTCCAACTATAATTTGTGCGCTTTTTTCCCCAGCATCGTTGCCGTGTAGCAAGGCTGAACACGGCAAAGAACTACCAGGAGCCTGCCGCTTCCACAGGCCATCCGAGGAACCGTGAGCAGGCCGCCGCGCGTGACCGCTATCGACGCACCTGCTGGCAGACCGAGCTTTTCCGCACTCAATGGCGCCGGGCGACCAGAGAAGCCCGGGGCACAGTATCGGCGTTGTTCATCTCTGCCAGGAGAGCAGTCATCGCATGCGCTTCCGTACGTATCTCACGCTCCTGGTGGCGTCTCTGACCAGCCTCGGCATGGGGAACCACGGAGGGGTCTGGCACATCGATGAATGGCGGCCCCGCCCGGCATGATCACATCCGCCGCTATCTCCGGTGAGGTGAGCTCGCCTTTACCCATGCGGCAATCAATCGCTGCGGCTGAAAGAGCAGGAGACCGAAGCAGTCCCCAAGCCATTCCCCCTGATGCGCTCGCACCATTGGTTGAGATGCCGAGCGCTAGAAGGGGGAGGCGTCATGTCACTGATGCGCCGGGCTTCCGACCAGCGGGTGATCTAAAACGTTCGTAGAGATGCTTGGTGGACGACGACGCATGAAGGCCGGTTGCGTGTAGGTGGAGGGCACCGTCTTGGCCTGTTGAGGCCTCTTGCACGGAGCATCCGAGGTAGGAGCCTGCACCCTCGGATTGCGGCGCCGATCCCGATAGGGGAAGCGGCTCTGAGAAGCCCGTTCCGGCTCGCCCCTGGCCCGGCGACGAGCCCGGTACTCGGCGGAGAAGATCGACGCAAACATCAGGCGGATGCGGTCGACATCTCTCTCCCGGTCCTCAGCCTTGCTCAACGCCAGGTCGCGGTTCCTTTCCAAGCGTTCCAGCCGATCCATCCATGCCCCTTCAGCCAGGGCATACTCGGTATGCCATGCCTCACGGTCCTGAGCGGCCATCTTCTGCCGTTCCCTCTGCTCCCGTCCTGCCAGGCGGCGTCTGAGGTCACTTTGCGCCACGAGGGCTTCCGCATGAGCAGCCTGGACAAGCGTAGAACAGCCGGGCCTGAGGGTCGGGATGATCTCGTCGCGGGCACCTCGACGCATCAGGCGGGAAGCCTGAGTCCGAAATCGCCGGATGACCTTGCGTTCGTTGTGGCGATCCACGGCCCGTGAGGCGCGCACCTCCTTTGCCAGGACGCGCATCGAGCAGGCAGAACCCTCTGAGGGAATGACCAAGGGTTCCTCCTGGGGGACCGGGGGCTTTCCGGAGAGGCGGATAAGACCGTATGAAGGGTTCTTGTCCCTGCCCCCTCGAACGACCTCGAGTGTGCCCCAGCGACGCTCCACCGTTGACAGGGAAACCCCAGCCCTCCTCGCTACCGCGGCCTGGGTCACGGCCTCCCCTTCCCGGACCAGGGCCTCCATCGCCGTCCGGACCGCATCATCGTTCTTCTGGCGCTTTACCCTGTTGGTCCGGTTCGCGGCTGCACTCTGCCTCCCCTGTGTGTCGAGCGTTCGCCATAGAGCGAGATCAGCGCCACCCTGTTTGCTGGCCTCGACCTTCATGACCCCTGTGTTGACTGGCTTCGAAGCCGATCCTCCGCACCGGCTTCTCCCATCGAGTGGGCCCCTCCATAGGGAGTTCATCCATTCGGTGATTGAGGTGGCGATGCTGACAATCTGGCTGGCACCGGCGGGGCTGCGCATGGCTGAGGCAGTGCGGGACACCAGATCATGGATCTGGTCGAAATCCCCTGTGCAGGCCCGGCGGGTTGCCTGCGCGGCAGCGTGAAACAGCCTCGATCCCTTCTTGCCCAGCACCGCACCGGAGACGCTCAGTGGGATTTGGCGACCGGTGGCCTTCTCTGGTCTGCGCTCAAGCAGAGTGATCTTCCGCCCTGTCGCCTCGGCGGCAAGCGGTGAGAAGAGATCCCGGCCCTGGACGGTGCCGAGCGCCAGTATCTCTGTGTGGTAGGTTAGTCCCGTACTCTCAGCACAGTAGCCTTCCCAAATCGCCCGGTCGCCGCTGGGAATGCCCTCGTCAGGGACGACTGGGGTTCCCGCCCGATGCCAAGGGTTCTTTTGCAGCCGGTTGGCGAAGCGGGGGCAGGCGCCGAGCATCCTTAGGCCTCGCTTGATACCCCGACGCAGTCGTGTGGCCGCCTCGCACCGATTGCTAAAGGGGGTCTCGTAGATCCAGAGCAGGTGAACAGTGCCGCGCCAAGGTGACGCTACCATCGCGGCGGGCATCGGTAGCCCATGCCGGTTCACCATGTCCGACAAACCAGAGCGCCATTCCACCGGCTCGTCGATGTCGGCGGACTCAGTGTTGACAAAGCTCTTTCCATTGAAGGCAATCCATTGGTGCTGGAGAGCCTCAGCAAGGGGCAGCCTCCTCGATGAGGGACGACCATCAGCACCCTTGATCGACGACGACGCCAAAACATACCGCGGCAAGCGCGGCAGAAGCATGTGGGCGAGATCGGTGAGATGCGGTGCGGCACTCTCCGCGACCAGCAAAGCGGCCTGCAATTCTGCCTCATGCCCCTTCCACCAAACTCCAGCGTGCGGCGGGAGGATGAGGGCGGCACCGGTATCGAAGCCGTCAAAGGGCATGATCGGCGTCCGTGCAAGGGAATAGAACTTGCAGTCGCCGTCGGCGGGCTCTCACGGGGATCTCGACCTGGAACGGCATCGTTGCCGTCGAAAAGACTTGTGTCTTCCGCAGCACCACCCTCATCATTGCCCGTGTGGGGCGTCTTGCGCACAGCATCGGAAGCCAATCCCGGATGTCTGGAGCGCTCTGGATCGTGGTGCCTGGCAGCTGACACGATCGGGACGCCCCACTTCAACATGATCGTCACGGCGCCTGCAGTAAGCAATAACTATAATCATCTTCTCGGCGGTGACTGGCGGTCGTGTGTCGATAGCCCTGGGTGTCCTCCGCATAGCCATCTCCACGACATAGAGATCGATGTCCTGACGGACGCTCTTCAGCAGCACGTCGACTGCCGTGGATAGGAGGGGCGAGGCGCGCGGGAGCACTCAAACGGCGTACCGACGCCTGGGCACCAAGGTTGCAGCTTCTCGCAAACCTGGATGACCGATCAGGCCGATGCCGTAACCCGTTCATGGCGGTTCGCCCACGGCTGGGCCGCCGAATAGTAGGAAGGCACCCGAAACAGGCGGACGTGTCCTTGGTCACAGACCGCCACCGCAAGAGAAAGGTTACTATCATTTGAGTGCGTTGAGGGTACCACCCCGTGCTGTGGTATCAGCCATGTCACCTGTTTTGACGCGGTAACTAGCGGCTACTTCTCAACTCCATGTGACGCTCGGTTCTGCCCATACAATTTTAACTTGCATAAAGATAGCTCATCAAACTCAGATGCGGCACCAGCAAAAGCAGCGCGGTTTTTAAGCAGCGTTCAGCGCCCCCCCTGATGAAGACGCTGTTCAGTTCGGTTTAATTCTTTTTGGAAGATCTGCGCAAAAAGTTTTGCCGGACCAGAGGTTCGGGCGGTCGTCGTGCGTCCTTTTTTCCTGCATCTGCCGGAGAGAAACATGGCCCAACAAGCAGGCACGAGTGCTCATGCTGCGCCCATTGCGGCTTCAGCCGAGTACCACGTCACCGCCCTTCAGATGCCGATCTACTACAATCGAGAGGGTGATCACGACCACAACGGCCTTATCTTTGCCCTGAATATAAACCTCCCGCTCCTGAAGTACATTCGTGCTCTGGCGGATGGCACGGATGAAACCCCGTATAAAGCAGAGGCGCTGCTCCTCGCGGGTCGGCTCGGAATGCCCTTTCCTCAGACGCAAAAACAAGCGCGAGCCCCACACCCTCTTGTTCGCCCCTTGGTCGTGCGGGTTAACAAGGGCCGGAAGCTCTGCATTCAACTCCACAATGAAATCCAAGCTCGTTGGGTTGGCCTGCATCTCGTAGGACCCGGGTACGATGTGAGGTCGGATGATGGATCCGAAGTCGGCGCAAACCCGCCTTCCCTGGTAGCACCAGGTGCCTACCGCCGCTTCGAGTGGGCCTGTGAGGACGAAGGCGTCTTCCCGTTCCATGACGGTGGCAGCTACTCGGGCGGTGAGGACGGGACCAACGTCCATGGTTTGTTTGGCGCCCTGATCGTCGAGCCCGAGCACGCGATCTGGCGAGATCCCATTACAGGCCGCACTTCAGAGGATGGGCCATTGGACGGCTTGTATCTCGATGTCATCTCCAGTGGTCAGGCTCCATCCAAGGTCTTCCCGACGTCGGCAACGACGCTGCCTCACCACCCCTGGGAGACACCCCGCGAGTACCACGACTTCCACACAGAGGATCACCGCGAGTTCGTCATCTTCTTCCACGATGAGCCGGAGTTCGTCCCACCGCATGTGGAAGTCGTGCAGGACCCTTGCTTGGCTGCGGAACCCGGTGGTGCCGGAGGTGCGCATGGTGGGCACGGCGCAGGGGATGATCCCTTGCCGATCATGCCGATCTCCTACCGTGCGGAGCCGATGGTCAACCGCGAACAGACCCTATGGCGATGGCTACGCCAGGGACACGTGCTGCACCGCCCCGTGCTCAATGAAGAGCAGCACCACAGCTCATGGCTGTACGGTGATCCGGCAACACCGATCCTAAAGGCCTACATCGGTGATCCCGTCCGCATCCGCTTCGTTCATGCCGGGGTAAGGGAAACACACGTTTTCCACCTCCACCTCTACGAGTGGCACGCCGTCCCAGAGGACAGGACATCGCCCCGCATCGACGCCATCTCCGTTAGTCCGCAGACAGCGCATACCATTGAGCTCGCCTGGGGTGCGGGTAACCGTCATCAGGTTGCGGGCGATGTCATCTGGCACTGCCACCTCTACCCCCATTTTCACGAGGGTATGTGGGGAATGTTCCGCACCTTCGAGACGTTGCAGAGAGGGGCTCAGAAGAACGTGGAGAGCCCGCTGATCTCCATCCCGGATCCTGTCTACGCTGGACGACGGCTCGACCACTATCCGGACGGCACCCCCGTCGAGCGACTGTGGCCACTACCGGGCCGTGTGCCACCCGCTCCCACACCGACGCACCCTGGATATCCTCTCTACATCCCAGGCGAGGTCCGACAGAAGTCGCCGATTCCTCCCTGGCCTCTGGAGGGTCAACCACTTCCAGCGGATTACGATTACCGGCCTGTGCCGACAGCCCTAGAGAAGGATGCCTTCAACGGCAATCCGGTGCCCGGCGAGATGTTCACCCGGCACCCCTTTGTCGTTGGACAGGATGCCGAATGGCCGCAGGGAGGACCATCACAGTACAGCGCGAACGGTCCGCGCCAAGTGGGCCATGACATCTCGGTCGCCACGATGCCGGTCGAGTACAACGGCTACGGCTGGCACGACAAGCAGGGGCATCTCTATTATCGAGATGCCGATGGGGAGCCACAACCGGGCGACATCAAACAGCCGCTCTTCTTCCGGGCGCAGCACGGCCAGATCTTGAACCTGACACTCCACAACAAGCTGCCCCTGCAGATCCCGGAAACCGAGTTCGACCTTGCGTTCCCTCCATGCGCAGAGCGCCCGTGGGAGGGCGAGTGCACGCTGCATGTTCACATGGTCAAGTTCGACCCGATCTGCGCTGACGGTGCCAGCGTTGGCTGGAACTACATTAGCGGTCCTGTTGCGGGCAAGAAGATGGTTTACCGCTGGTGGCTGGACCAGGAGTTCGGGACCATCTTCTTCCACGACCATCTCTTCGCGAACTATCGACAGAAGCATGGTCTGTTCGGTGCACTGATCGTCGAGCCCCCTGGAGCAGAGTTCTACCACCCGCGTGAGGGGCGACAGATCGTCAGCGGTCTTCAGGCACGCATTCGAGTGCCAGGCAGGACACCCGAATGGACCAGGGAATTCTGCATCGGCATTCAGGACTTCATCCCGATGTGGGATCGCGACGACAACCCGCTGAATCCACCAGACCACCCGGGCGGCCATGGGGATCAGGGTGTCATGGCGTTGAACTATCGCAGTGATCCCATCCACGAACGCCTGCGGACAGGTCCGGCCGCTGCTGATGTTGTAGACCCCGCCTACTGGTTCAGTTCGGGAACTCCCTACAATCGGGATCCCTACACGGTCCGTTTTGACACCTACGCTGACGATCCTCTCTGGTTCCGCTTGGTCCAGGGATCCCATGAAGAGCAGCACAGCTTTCAGATCCACGGCATGCGCTGGCAGCGGTTCCGGGTGAACCCGGACTCTGCGATCCGCAATCAGCAGACATTTGGCCTTGCTGAAGCCTTTACGTTCATCCAGGGGGAGCCCTACCGATCGGGCGACTACCTCTACAAGCTATCGAGCGCAGATGACCTTTGGTTGGGCTGCTGGGGCCTGATCCGCGCCCACAACCCTGCAGATGGAGATGCTGTCACCGGCGGGTTGCTGAAGCTCGATAACCCACCTGTTGCTGCTCCACCGGTATCTGGGCTCATCCGGGAGTTCCACGTCCGGGCGGAGATGAGGCGGATCGTCTACAGAGACCCAGATCTCGTTGACCCCTTTGGCCTCGTCTACCAGCTTCAGAAGGTCATCGGTCCTGATGGTACAGAGAGGCCAGTTCGCCAGGCCCCCCCAGGGGATCCTGCTGAGCCACTGGTACTCCGTTGCCGAGAGGGAGAGACGGTAAGGGTGCGCTTGACCAACGGCCTGCCACCTGGCACCAAACTGCTGCCCGAGCCCTTTGCACCGACCGTGCCCGTCGAGGAGCGCAGTGCAGTCCTGGAGCGCCCGACCCGTCCGGTGTCCTCCCAGGTCTCGATGCACGCGGACCTCCTGCGCTTCGACGTCAAGCATTCCGATGGCGCCAACGTTGGCCGGAATACAGGCAACGGGTTGCAGAGCGCGCCTCCAGGTCAAACCGTGGTCTACGAATGGCAGACTGATCGCCCGCCGCCATCCCCGGAGAACCCTAACCCTAATGGTGGGGAACCGCTGGGGCCACTCCTCCTCCAGGACATGGCTGACTTCCGCAACCACCGGCATCACGGCCTTATCGGTGCGCTCATCGTCGAACCAAGGGACGCCACCCCTATCTGGGTGGAGCCTGGCGCTTCATCAGCCGTCGGTCACCAGGAGGCCTGGGATGGCCCTCGCGCTACCCTGGTCAGCGGGAAGGGCAAGGGAGAGCAGCGCGTGGAGGAGGTCGTCCTGCTGCTCCAGGACGGTCTCCGGCACTACCTACGGGGAAACATCTACATTCCCATACAGGACGAACTGCCAAGCCATGGCGAGGAGGAGGCCGACCACGAGGATCAGGGACAGAAGGGGTTCAACTACAGGTCCGAACCGGTTGGCCCCGACATACAACGGGTCCTGCAGGGCAAGTCTGAGAGATGGCTCTCCAACCCAAACCCTGCGACCCCCGTCTTCTCTGTGCCGGAACAGAGCCTGGTCAGGCTCCACCTGATTGGCGCTACCGATAAGCCCCGGAATCAAAGCTTCACCATCCATGGGGTAGCCTGGCGAGAGCACCGGTTTCTGGGCCAGGGAGTGGGCCCCTGCGTTTCGTCGGAGTCAGCGATCACGACGGGTACTGCGAGGACGTACGAGTTCAAGGTCCATGGTGCGGGGGACTACGCCTATAGAAGCGGCATTTTGAAGTGGGCGGTGCCCCAGGGATTGTGGGGGATCCTCCGCGTCCGCAAGACACCAGCTACTTCCTCAGGGATGTCTGGGACGGCTCAGGCCGTCAATCAGCAACCGGTGGTGTCCCTGCTTATCGCGGGTGCGGTCGGGTGGGTCGCTGGTCTGTTGGCGAATAGGAGGCGGTAGGACCTGGTGGGCGCCCTGGCGACACTGGCTGGGGCTCCCGCTGAACCAATGGAACGCGGATCAGCCTGCTTCATCGCCGACCTTGCATTCCTTGAGGGATGGGAAGCTTCTGTTCTGGGCGTCCCTGCTGCACGTCCCGCTCGTATTGCACTAGACGCCGTTGGCGCTCGGAGTGCGATGTGCGGGGGTTTAATATGGCACGAACCGCAGCATCTTGAGGATCCCTCCACGCTCTTCTAACGGGAGGAATGCTCATCGACGTACGCGTGCGCCACGACTTGGCCCGGGATCCATCCTTGGAGCCGATCGGCTACAGCGGCGCCGACCGGGAACCGTTCGCGACGTGGTGGGCGAGGACCAAGGGGCGTTTGGCCAACCTACATCCCCTCGTTCTGAGGCGGTTGGTATAAGACGAACCCTCTCGACCCTCATGGCAAGGGCTTTAGCACGCCAAAGCGGGCCAGCGCTTCTTTCACCCGCGCCTGAACGCTGGGGAAGACAGCGGCGCGAGGCGGCCGCCATCCGCTCAAGCATTGAGTTCGAGGAACGCTCGCGTTGCCTCACCACAGAGGCGACCTTTCTCAGTAGCGAGAAGGCCAATGTCGCGCGCGCAGGGCGCCTCGATCGCAATCGGAGTTTCTGGTGGGAAAGCTGCGAGGAAGTCACGCAGCGGCAAGTTGCCTTCTCCGGGGTAGAAGCGCCCGCCCCGTCCCTCCGGCCGGAGCCCCTCGGGCGGGGGCGAGGCGAGGGTCGCATCGCAAAGGTGCATGTAGGGCAACAGGTCAGCCGCAATGTCGCGCAGATCGGCCGGTGAGCCGCCGGAGCGCCAGAGGTGCAGCGCGTCCACGAGCAACCTCGCGTTCGGCTGCGCCACCTCCCGCAGCATGGCAAGCGCCGCGCCGACCGTATTCAGGGCGACGTAGGACATAGGTTCGAGGGCAATCGAAAGGCCGTGAGTGCGCGCGAGCTCGCAGAGGCGGAAGAAGTTGTCGTGGCAGCGGCTCACGTCAGGGTCGTTGCCGACGACGAGGAGGTGTCCCGCGCCGAGACGGGCCCCTGTCTCCAGCGCGGGCGCCAGGGCGGCGATGTTTGTCCTCGGGGTGAGCCACACGGCCTCTACGTCGTGGACCCGCAGCCCGGTGGCATCGAGGCGCTCCAGGATGGCGCGGATCATCGCCTCATCGCCGGTCACGGGCAAGATCACGTCGGTCGGCATCGGCGGGACTATTCGGAGGCCAACCGCATCGAAGCCGCCCGCCGCCGCTGCGTCCAGCAGTTCCAGTGGCCCGCAGGGCATGACGGTGAGGTGCGCGAGGGAGAGGCGTGTCGTCGGCATGCCGGACGTCCTACTCGGTGGCAGACTACGCTCACGGCGGCCACGAGCGCAAAGTTATAGCGGAGCAGACCACCTGTACCTGCGGTCAGTCCGAACTTTACGAGCCGGGTATTAGATGACCAGGAAGCGCCGCGCGGCCTCGGCGAGCACCTCTATGCCCATCACCAGGGACGTCACGTTGATCAACTAATACTGGTGGATGTGCATGCCGCCATCGATCTGGACGGCCATCCCGGTCGCGAATGGCATATCCCCAGCAGCCAGGGTGGCCACAGCTCGGCCGACATCGTCCGGTGTTCCCCAACGGTTAATGGGCGTAAAGCCCTCGGCCAGCAGTGCATCGAAGCGGTCGCGCGCCACTGCCGTCATGGGCGTCCGGATCAACCCTGGCCGCACCTCGTACACGCAGATCCCATGTGCCGCGAGGCGGACTGCGAACAGCTTTGCCATCATCGACACCGCCGCCTTCGACATGGCGTACTCCCCGCGCTCTGGTGCAGCGATCGCGGCGTTGGATGACGAGATGAAGACGACCGAGCGGCTGCCCTCCACCCCCTGGGACTCGGCTGCCAACATACGGCGACAGACAGCCTGAGTCAGGAAGAAGGCTGCCCGCGTGTTGACGGCAAAATTCGTGTCGTAGCTTGCGACGGATACGTCGAGCAGGTCGCCGCGCGAGGCCACGGAGACCCCGGCGTTATTGACCAAGCAGTCCAGGCGTCCAAACGCTGCATAGACCTCATCGACGAAACGGGGGTGATCCTCCAGGTCAGCGATGTCCCCGGCCACGAAGGCGATCCTGGCCGATGGATCAGCCCTTTCCCTCAGGTCAGCCTCTCGCTCGGCGCTGAAGGACCGGTCGCCGACGACGACATCGAACCCACGTCGTGTCAGGGCGACGACAATACCTCCGCCGATCCCGCCCGCCCCGCCGGTTACCAGCGCCACGCGACGTGGAATGCCTTGTGTGGCCGGAGCCGCCTCGGCTGAGGACAACATAATGCAGCTCCTCAGAGGACCGGCGCGAAAGCGATGACCTGGGACTCTTCGCCAAGGCGGAAGAACTCCCGGTAAAGGCCGATTTGCTCGGCCAGCATGTGGATGCCCGGCTGAACCGGAAGACCGAGAGAGGCGGCCTCCCGCAGCAGCCTGGTTTCCGCGGGCTTCATGATGATGTCGGCAACACGGGTACCAGGTCTCAGCGCCGAAGGCTCGAAGGGCAGAGGATCCTCAGCACGGAGACCGAGAGGTGTCGCGTTGATGACGACTGCCGCATCCTCCAGAGGCGGCCGAGCCGGGGTATGGACAGCGCCGGGCCAGCGCCCGGACAGCCGCTCCGCCAGTGCTGCCGTCTTGCCCAGTACTGGGTCGACCACGTGCAACTCCTGCGCGCCCTGCTCCAGAAGGGCGGCCGCGATAGCGACACCGGCACCACCCGCGCCGAACAGGACGACAGACCCGTTTCGCAGGTCCTGTCCTGCCTTCAGCAGACCGGTGACGAAGCCCCGCCCGTCGAAGTTATCGGCTGACCAGGTACCGTCCGGATCACGTCGGAGCGCGTTCGCCGCGCCCGTGAGCTCGACCATTCCGCTCCGGCGCTCGACGAGATGGGCCACCGCAAACTTGTGGGGGATGGTCACGAGGATCCCGTCACAGTTCCCCGTGGACTTCAGCCCCTCCACGACGGCGCTCAGCCTCTCCGTGGAAGCCTGTACAGGCACCATGACAGCGTCGATGCCATTATCCGCGAACAGGCGGTTCATCAGCCTTGGGGCAAGCACCTGGGCCACCGGGTCGCCTATCACCGCGTAGAGGCGCGTCGCGCCTTCGGGCGATGGTATCATCCTATCCGGCATGCCGAGGCGTCTCCGTGTAATCTGGGCCACCGCGACGGTACGAGGCGCCCGAAAGATAGATGCTAGAGGACCGCCCAAGTGCTGATACTGGGCAGTCCTCCACCATAGACGTCTTCCCTACTGGATGCGGATTTCACGGGACCGGATGAGATCCCGCCATTTCGTGTTCTCCGCCACTAGATAGCTGGGCCATTCCGAGGCGGGACATACCTTGGGAGTCACGGCAAGGGCGGTCAGGCGCTCCGCGACCTCCGGCGCCTGCATGGCGGCGGCGCAAGCCGCATTGAGACGCTCTAGGATGGGAGTGGGCGTTCCGGCGGGCGCAAGCATGGCAAGATCCTCGACCACCTCGTAGTCGGGAAAGCCCAGTTCCGCGAAGGTCGGGACATCTGGCGCGAGCGGCGTGCGCTCCCGCGTGGTGACCGCCAGGGCGCGGAGGTCGCCCGACTGGAGGAACGGCATCACTCCCGAACTGACCACGAAGACCATGCCTGCCTCGCCGTTGATCACGGCCTGGGTCGCCGGGCCGCCGCCTCGGTACCCGACCTCGGTGACCTGGATACCGGCCTGTTGCAGAAACAGCTCGGTCGCGAGATGGGTCGAGGAGCCCGCGCCCGAGTTGGCGTAGGTCTCCCGGCCAGGATAGCGCTTCGCCTGGGCGACATAGTCGGCCAAGGTCCGGATGGGG
The DNA here is from genome assembly GCF_000711725.1 of Roseomonas aerilata DSM 19363. Lineage (GTDB taxonomy): Bacteria > Pseudomonadota > Alphaproteobacteria > Acetobacterales > Acetobacteraceae > Roseomonas > Roseomonas aerilata. Next base: position 188,947 of record NZ_JONP01000008.1, read on the forward strand.
GAGGACTTCGGCACCACCATAAACATCGGCATCTGCGCCAACTGCCCGACGCCGGAGAAAGCGGTCGCGTTGTCGTATGGGAGCTGGAGCAGGTGCGGCGCCATGGCATAGGTGCTGACCGTCGCCACCATCACCGTGTACCCGTCCGGCCGTGCCCGAGCGACCGACGCGAAGCCGATCGTGCCATTCGCACCGAAGCGGTTGTCGATCGGGAAGGGCTTCCCGAGGTCAGTCGCGAGCCGCGCCGCCAGAAGACGGGCAAAGGTGTCCGTGGAGCCTCCAGGCCCCCAGGGCACCACCACCGTTACCGGCCGCGTCGGCCAGCTCTCCTGCGCGGCGGCACCTCTTATCGCTGTTAGGCCCGCCGCAAGGCCTAGCGTCGTCACCCCGAAGCTGCGTCGACCAATCATGTCCCGTTCCTTCCCTCACACCTGCCTTCGATGAGCTGTGCCGATCCCTACTGGACGCGGATGTTGCGGGCGCGGATGAGCTCCCGCCACTTCGCGCTCTCCGCGGTCGCAAAGGCCGTGAACTCGGCGGGCGGGCGAACAGTCGGCGTGATGGCGAGTTCCGTCAGCTTTGCCTGCACCTGTGGCAGCGCCATGACCTTGGCCACGGCTGCGTTAACCTGCTGGAGGATCGGCTGTGGCGTCCCCTCCGGTGCCAGCAGGGCAATGTTCTCGACCACTTCGAAGTCGGTGAGACCGGACTCAGCGAAGGTGGGAATGTCCGGAAGGAAGGCGATGCGCGTCGGACTGGCGACCGCCAGGGCGCGCAGGTCGCCCGACTTCATGAAACCCAGGACGGTTGCGGCCGTCTGGAAGGTCATCTGGGTTTCGCCCGTCAGCATGCCCTGCACGGCCGGACCACCACCACGGTAGGTGACGTCCTGCACCTCGAGCTGCGCCATTTGGAGAAACATCTCGGTCGCTAGATGGGTGGAGCTGCCGACGCCCGAGGAGGCATATGAGAGCCGGGCCTGTGGGCGCCGTGCCAAGTCGATAAACTCTCTCACGCTCTTCGCCGGGAAGCTGCTCGGCACCAGCATGAGGATCGGCATCGACGCGATCAGCCCTGCCGCGCTGAAGGCACGATCGTTGTCGTAGGGCAGTTGGTAGAGGTGCGGCGCCATGGCGAAGGTGCTGCTGGAGCCCATCAACAGCGTGTGCCCGTCCGGACGCGACCGCGCCACCGTGCCAGAACCGGCGGTGCCGCTTGCGCCAGGACGGTTGTCCACGACCACGGCCTGACCGAGCTGGGCCGAGAGCGGCTCAATCAGGACGCGAGCCAAGGTGTCCTGAGAGCCGCCAGGGGCCCAGGGTACTACCAGCGTGACAGTGCGGCTCGGATAGGCGGACTGCGCCTGTGTGATCACCGGCTTCGACGCGAGGGCGGTGCCGGTGGCCAAGCCAAGCGCGACCTGGAAGACGTGACGACGATGCATGTTGTTGGACTTCCTCTTTGCTTTGGTGGCCTTGGGCCATCCGTTCTGGATATCGATGACCAACCAGCGCTCTGGTTGGCTTTGCGTGTGCCTACTCGGCTGCGGCCTGGTGGGCGCCCGCCTCCGCGTAGAGGACGCCGTCGCGCTGCATCGCCTCGATGGCGGTCGCCGGGTAGCCGAGCGAGGCCGCGACCTCCGTGTTGTGCTGTCCGAGCGTCGGCGCGATGCCGGTGGGCGAGGTGTCGCAATCGGAGAAGCGGAAGGGCAGGTTCGGCAGGCGGATGCGGCCGAGCACCGGGTGATCCTGCTCGACGATCATGCCACGTGCCTTGATCTGCGGATCCTCGATCACCTCGCCGATTGTCTGGACCGGGGCACAGGGCACGCCCGCGGCGTCGAGGGCTGTGATGCAAGCCTGTCTTGAGGGCTGCGCCCGGGCCCAGGCCCGCACATAGGCCAGGGCTTCAAGGCGATTGGCGTTGCGGCTGTCGGGGTCCAGGAAGCGGCGATCCGCGGCCAACTCCTCGCCCCCGATCAGGCGGGCAAGGCGCTTCCAGGCCTCGTCCACCTGGGCGGCAATGACAAGGTAGCCGTCGCGCGCCTCGAAGACGCCGTAGACGGTAGACTCCGGCTGGTCGTGTCCGGTCTGAACGGGAACTTCCCGGCCGCCACTGAGCGTGTAGCGCTGAATGGCGAAGTCGTGCATGGAAACCATGCAGTCGTAGAGGGCCATGTCGATGTGCTGGCCCTTCCCGGACGTCGCCCGCCCGACCAGGGCGGCGCAGATGGCCGCCACCCCGTGAATGCCGGTGTACATGTCCGCCAGCGGCATGCGCAGCAGCGGCGGCGGCTCGCCCGGCATGCCGAGCTGCGCCATCGCGCCCGACTTCGCTTCGGCGATCAGGCCGAAGCCTGGCCGCTCGGAGTCCGGGCCGGTGTGGCCATAGGCGGAAACCGAGCAGTAGATCAGCTTGGGGTTGAGCGCGGAAAGCTGGGCGTAGCCAAGGCCCAGCCGGTCGAGCGCGCCGGGGCGGTAGTTCTCCACGAAGATGTCGGCCGTCTCGACCAGCTTGTGCAGCAGCTCGAGACCGCGCGGGTCCCGCAAATTGATGCACAGGCCCTTCTTGCCCATGTTCTGCTGCAGGAAGTACCCGCTCTGGCCATTGATCAGATACGGGTGCGCGCGGCCCGCGTCACCCTCGGTGGGCCGCTCGACCTTGATAACCTCGGCGCCGAGCGCGGAGAGGGCGCGCGACATGAACGGCCCGGCGAGGAAGTGGCTATAGTCGATGACCTTGAGGCCTGAGAGCGGGCGTGGCTGGGCGGCCATGGGTGAACTCCGGTTCGAGAAATGGTGGGGCTCAAGCCGCTTCTGCGACGGGTCTGCGCGGGATCATCAGGCGGTGCTCGCCGCGCTGGACGACCTCGTCGCGCTGATTGATCAGCTCGGACGGCAGGACGACGATCCCCCAGCCCGGCCTTTTGGTCGTCCGCATGCTGGCGACGTGGAACCGGACGCGCACCTTGTCGCCAAGCTTGATCGGCGCGACGAAGTCCCAGGTCCAGCCGAGCGACATGCCAGGGTGGAAACGCAGGTCGGAGCGGGTCTTGAGACCGTCGGCCAGAGAGAGGCCGAAGAGCCCGTGCGCCACGCGGGTGCCGAAGGGTGTGGTCCGGGCGTATTCCTCGTCCGTATGAACCGGCGTGAAGTCCCCGGTTAGCTCGGCATAGGTCATCACCATTGCCTCGGTGACGGTCACTTCCGGGCTGACCGACGCGTCACCGACTTGGACATCCTCGTAGTAGCGGTCCTCTGACATTTGTTTCCTCTCCTCAGGCACGGGGATTGACGGCGAGAGCGGCCTCAACGGCGCCAGGGCTGGCCTGCAGCAGCTCGACGACGAGACCGTCCGGCAGGGCCAGCCAGTTGCGGCCATGCGGCAGTTCCCGCACTCCCCAGTCCTGCGCGGCGGCGATGGATGCTTCCAGGTCAGTCGTCATGACCCCGAGGTGGAAAAGGCGGCCCTCCGGGCCCTCGAAGTCCGGGTCCGCCACGAGTTGAGGACCGCCACGTAGCCAGACCTGACGTGGCGCCGCTGCCTCGCCGTCGATGTCACGGATTTCCATGCCGAGAGCCTGGCGGAAGAAGCGGAGGTGCCAGTCCAGATCGCGCACGCGGATGGCGACGTGCTCGACGTAGCAGCGGGCCGGGGCGCTCATGCGGCCCTCTCCAGGACGGCAGCATCCCTGCCCAAGCTCGCCTCGATGCCCTTGATGCAGGCGACCAGCGCCCGGTTTACCGGCGTCGGCACCCCGCTCCGCTCGCCCCAACGAACCACCGCGCCGTTAATGAAGTCGATCTCGGTCGCGGAACCCTTCTCCAAGCTCTGCAGCATCGACGCCTTGAACTCGGGCGGGAGGCCCTCGGCCGCCTTGACCCAGGCCTCCCGCGCGTCGCGGGTCGCTAAGGTGACGCCCTGAGCCTGCGCCACGGCCATAGCCTCCGCCACCGCGGCGATGGCGCATTCCTCGACCTCCGGCACGGCGTAGAGCGGCCCGTAGGGCAGGCGCGTGATGCCGCTCAGGGCGCCGGTGGCGACGTTGACCAGGAGCTTGTCCCAGATCACGCCGAGGATGTTGGTGCTGACCGAAATAGCAAGACCGGCAGCCTCAAAGACAGCGGCGATCCGTCTCACCCGCGCGCTAACCGTTCCGTCCAGTTCGCCGATCAGGGTCTCCTTGCCGAGTGTTCCGACCCTGACATGGCCGGGCGCGAGCATCACGCCACCAACGTAGGTCTTTCCGGCAATGACCCGGTCACGGCCCACCACCTCAGTCAGGACGTCCTCGTGACCCAGTCCGTTCTGTAGCGAGAGCACCGTGGTCTCTGGGCCGACCAGCGCACGGGCTGCCATCACTGCCTCCCGGGTGTGGAAGGACTTCACCAGCACGATGACGAGGTCGACCGCACCAATGGCAGCCGCATCGGTATGCGCCTGCAGGCGAACCTTCCGGTCGCGCTGCCCTTCCCGGAGCATCAGGCCGTCCTGGGCTATGGCTTCCATATGGGCTACCCGGCCGAGGAGGCGGACATCTGCTCCGCCATCTGCCAGCACACCACCCAGTGCACTCCCGAGTGCTCCAGCACCCAGGACACAGATCCTCAAGGCTCGCTCCTCCAGACTAACCGCCGTTCTGATGGAGCTATCCTGGCGCGCCGCGCCTGTATTGCGTATTCGAACGTCTCAATAGAGGCTATTGCGAATGGCAATAGGGGCCGCAGGTATGGCAGAGGGCGAACTCGAGCCACTACTGGACGCGAAGCTGCTTCGCCTGTTCCTGCTTCTCTACCAAGGCGGCAGCGTCACCCGCGCCGCGGAGCAGCTCGGCCAGAGCCAGCCAACCATCAGCATCTGGCTCGGTCGCCTCCGCCGCTCCCTTAATGATCCCCTGTTCGTGCGGACAGCGGAGGGGATGCTTCCCACTCCGCGGGCGGAGGCTCTCGCCGGTCCAGCGCGCGCCGCCCTGGAGGCCTTGCGCCAGGTATCGGCACCGGAACCGGCATTCACGCCGTGGACGACACGACGGCAGTTCCGCATCTGCATGACCGATGCGAGCCACATCACTCTGCTACCGCGCATCCTTGCCAAGCTCCGCGACGCGGCGCCGCTTGCGCAGCTCGAAGTGGTCAGGATTGGCCCGGATACAGGCCACCGTCTCCAGTCAGGCGAAGTCGACCTGGCGCTCGGGTTCGTCCCGGAACTCGAGGCCGGATTCTACCAACTCGCCCTCTACGAACAGGATTGGGTATGCCTTGCGAACCGTGAGCATCCCCGGCTCGGTGCGGAACTCACGCTCCGCGAGTTCGCTGCCGAAGGCCATGTTGGCATCGTCTCCGGTACTGGCCACGCTCTGCAGGAGGATGCCCTTCAGCGCCATCGGATCACCCGCCGCATGGTACTGGAGTTGCCCGGGTTTCTCGGCCTCGGTGCGATCCTCTCGACCACCGACCTCATCGTCACCCTGCCACGTCACATCGGGACGACGCTTGCTGAGCTGAACGGCTTACAACTTTACCCCTGTCCGATGGCCATCACAGGCTTCACGGTGAAGTTGCACTGGCACGCTCGCTTCCATCAGGACGCGGCGAACAAATGGCTGCGTGGGCAATGTGCAGGGCTCTTCCACGGACGCAGCCCGAACTGAGAGAGTGTTAAAAGGACCGCGCCTTCCGAAGGAGATGAGGAGGTCAGCCACGAAGAACGGAAGACGGGATGTGTCTGCCCTCTGCCGTTGAATAGATACGGTCTCCCACCATGTCTCATATATGATACGCACCGACCAAATTCTGGGCGCCGTTCTCGCCCTGGGGTGTTCCGCCTGTTCCACGGAACGCGTCGTCCAGGCTAGGCGTCCTGTCCAGCAGGCCGCGCCCATTATCCTGTCGGCTGAAACCCTGGGCGAATTGCTGCTGCCCAGGGATGGCCTCGCCTGCACTTTCCGGGACCCGCGAGATCCCGACAGCAGCTCAACGGTGACCATATCCCTCAATCGGCGGCAGCTACGCCGGTTGAACGGCCAGCAAGTGAGCGTTGGAAGCCAGTTCTTTGAGACCCCTGCCGCCTACGACGTCCAATGGTTCCTCCCCGATACCCAAACCGGGGAGGCCGCCTATTCATTCAGGATGGCTGTCGACAAGGAGACGCTCGCGGCAAGACTGAGCACGGTTTTCACCGTAGCCAACCCAGAGGGTGGCCGCACGCTAGACGACGAGCAGTCACGCACGCTCACCGGCCAGTGCCAGCGCGGACCCGTCGCTGAGTAACACAGGCGCCTTCCCTAACCCCGGACAGCTGCCGACTTAGCGTTCCTTGATTTGCCGGGTTCAGACCGTCGAGCATTATGCTTGACCTTAAAACAGCAACCATCTGCTGCGCCGGGCAACAGGGAGGAGCGATGGTCTCGAGCAGGGAGGCAACGTCACCGGTGTATTAAACGCCTGTAGAAAAGCGCTGAACCCGGACCCCACCCAAACTCAGCCCATGTTCCTGATTCACCCAGAAAAGCTCCCGTGAGGATGGGGTCCCGATTGGCGGCAATCGAGACCCCATCCTCCAGCCGAGATTTATTGAGAGATAAGTGCCTTGTGGCCAGTTCCCGGAGGGGTTCCGGTTCGGCGCTGAAGCACAAACTGTCGGGGTGAGATAGAAGGCGGATCGGTTTTGGGGGCGGGAAGAATTGTTTGATCAACTATTGGAGAGGGGTTCGGTTGCCTTACTCAGCGTTTTGATATCAGGCGTCTAAAGTGATGCAGCTTTCCGGAAACCGCAAAATGGCGCCCGTTGTTGGAGTTTTCCCGGTGCCGCGACGGCCTGAGGCGGAGCGCGCTGAACCCTGATGACCCCTGCAGCAAGTGACGAAGACCAGCCCACAGGTCACGTCCACGTCCAGGGTACCACTTCCGTACCACCGAGCTTCTCCGACAGCGAGGCCGCTCTGCTGCGCACTGCCATCGAGGCCATTGGCGAGGCAGTTGTCATCACTGGCGCGGAACTCGATGCGCCGGGTCCCACCATCGAATATGTAAATCCCGCTTTTTGCCGGATGACAGGATATACTTCTGAAGAAGTTTTGGGCCGAAGCCCCCGCTTTCTCCAAGGGCCGAAAACAAATCCTGCTGTCCTCCACGAACTGAGAGTGGCATTGAGGTCAGGACAGCGTTTTCAAGGTGAGGCCGTCAACTATCGCAAGGATGGCAGCGAGTACATTGTCGAGTGGTTGATCACGCCTGTCGTGCAAGATGGCCGTGTGACCCAGTGGGTGGCTACGCAACGCGATGTGACTCTGACGAGGCGTGCTGAAGAGCAGCGAGCGCTCCTGGCTGCTGAGGTCAACCACCGGGTCTATAATACTCTGACCACCGTCGAGGCTGTTGCAGCCCAGACCGCACCGGGGGCAGAGACGGCGTCCGAGTTCAAAATCGCTTTCAGGAGGCGCCTGAGCGCCCTTGTTCGCGCGCATAGACTTTTGGGGCGACGACAGTGGGCGGACGTACCGTTATGCGATCTTGCGGCGGCCCAGGTGACGGCCCTTACCGATGCGGTTGTCACTCGGTTGGACGTGCAGGGACCAGAAGTCTTGCTGCGTCCCAACGCGGCCGTGGCGATAGGTTTGGCACTGCATGAACTGGCAGCAAACGCGGTAGCGCATGGTGCGCTTTCGGTGCCAGGGGGTCACGTCCGGCTCCGGTGGAGTGTACAGTCGGACCCGATCGGGGAGCGGTTGATCATCTACTGGGTCGAGGTCGATGGACCACCGGTTCCGGAACAGCCACAGAGCCGCGGGTTCGGGTCGCGCCTCATCGAGCGGGGATTGTCCCACGAATTGCAGGCACGGGCGCAGCTCAGTTTTGAGCCGACTGGCCTGCGCTGCCAGATAGACATGCCGCTTGGCGCGGTGGCTAGTAGGGGATCGTGAAGCCGTTGGGAAAGATGCGGATTACCTAGGTTCCCCGCCAACCTGCACGGCTATCTGAATGGATGGGTCGCCTGCCTCCTTTCCGGACCTGAAAACCAGTGCTGTAAGGTCCTGCATCAGGATCTAGTTTACCGACAACAAAACTACCCACCTCTTGGCTGAGGTTCAGCAAGCACCACGCGAGTTTCACTCCTCTAAACTAATATGCCATAGGCTTGCGCGGAACCGTGCATTCGATTGCATCGATTCGACGCACCTGGAGGATCCGGCACCGTGTCTTGGGAAGGATCGAGCGCCCTGGTCTGGGATGCCGAGCGCCTGCGAATTGCCACCAACGCTGCTGGGATCGCCCTGTGGTCGTGGAACGTCGACACCGACGAGATAGCGCTAGATGAACGTGCCCGTGCCCTGTGGTGTGTTCAGAAGGAAGGCGTGGTCACGTTCGAAGAGTTATCTGGCCGCATTCACCCAGCTGACCTCGAGCGGGTCAGGACGGCCTTTCAGGAAACCCGCGCCCAGGCAGGCGCCTACGAGATTGACTTCCGAATTAGACAGGATGGCGAAATCAGGTGGATTTCCGCCCGCGGCCAGGGCGCTGATGTCGGCATTGTTGACCGGATCATGTTCGGCGTTTTCCTGGATGTCACCGGGCGCAAGAAGGCCGAAGAGGCGCGCGAGATGCTAGCCGGTGAGATGAGCCACCGGGTCAAAAATCTATTCTCTATTGCTTCGGCCCTTACCGCCATCGCAGCGCGCTCGGCGACCACCACTCAAGAGATGGCACACGATCTGACACAGCGGCTGACTTCGCTCGGTCGTGCCCACGACCTTGTTCGGCCCTCACCTGGCGAGATGCGGGAGAAACCCGCCCTGCTAGGTGACCTTCTCTGGATACTGCTGGCGCCCTATGGCGGCGAGGTGGCTCCCAACTCACGTGTCCGGGTCAGCGTGACTGAGGTACAGGTCGGTGGGATCACGGCATCTACCCTGGCTCTGGTAGTCCACGAACTGGCGACGAACTCGGTCAAGTACGGCGCGCTCTCGACGCCTAGTGGCACATTAGACGTGCGGTGCACGGTCCGTGACGATGAGGTTGTGCTCGTCTGGGAGGAGCAGGGTGGTCCACCCGTCACGGCGCCCAACGGGGGAATGGGTTACGGAAGCAAGTTGGTGGCTCGAAGCATCTCAGGGCAGCTAGGCGGCGCCATTTCGTTCGAGTGGCTGAGCAGCGGCATGGTTGCCACCCTGCGGATGAGCAGAGCTCGCCTCGCCGCCTGATGATTTTGCAGGCAGGGATGGCCGCACGATGGGTAGGAGGATCCCAGTAGATAGGGCAACGTGAGGAGGGCGGAACCAAGCTTAACACCCACTCGTGCTTCTCTCCCGCCGCGTATGACGAGACGTCGTGCCTATCACATCTGCCATCTGCCATCTGCCATCTGCCATCGGCTAACGGGGGCGTACCGAGCAGGAGTGTAAACTAATGAAGGGCTTTGCTCCGCCTGTGCGATCGTAGAGCACCTCGACCGTATCTAGGCTGATGGCGGTAGAGCCTCTGCCGATGCGCACGGTTCCACCCGCATGGGGTGCCAGGACTCCGCGCATCAGGTCGTCGGGCGTTGTGCTGACGACGTTGGGGAACGAGCCCACTGACAAGGTCCAGCCAAGCGTGTCGTGGGTAACATTTCGGATGTAAGCGCGGTATTCGTAACTGCCCGGGTTAAGCAGCACGGCATAGACATAGCGGACGAGCACTCGATTGGAGCAGGTGCCTCCAGTGGACTGCGCGTCAGCATTAGCGGACCAGAGAAACACCAGGAGCACGCCCCTGGACAACAACCATCGGACGGCCATTACAGTGACCACTTGTTGAGGAGTCCTGCTCCGCAACGCGGAGCATAGGGAGTGGTCATCTTTATTCACTTTTATTCACGCGACCATAATTTACTTTTGCAGGAATAATCCGGGGTAAAGCCACGTGGGATCGTCTGGTGTTCAGTTCTTTATCCATCGGCGCCCGGCGCTGGCGCGGGGCTACGCAGACGCCCTCCTGGGCATTGGCCCGTTCGATCGCACCTCCGGGCTGTTCTTTACCGCGCCGTGGCGCACGGGCAAGACAACCTTTGCCAAGAACGACCTTGGCGACGAGCTCCGCACCCGTGGAGCCAAGGTCGTCTACGTCGATCTCTGGGCTGGCCGGGGTCGGGATTCTACCCTCCTGATCGCGGACGCCATCAAGAGTGCACTCCGCTCCCTCGATGACCCAGCGGTACGAGCCGCTCGCCGTGCAGGCCTAGCGAAGGCTGGTCTCGGTAACTGGGCCTCTTTTGACCTCGAGCGGATCGGCGCCGCCGGTGGCCCGACAATAGCGGATGCCAATGGGGACCGGTCGAGCAACAACGTAGGTCTCCTTTCCCTTCCCTTAGGGATCGAGGACCTGGGTAAGGGCTGTGGTTCCGAACATCCGTCCTGCACGCTTGGCGGAGGAGCAGCTGGGTTACAGCATACTGGTGGGTGGCACAGCGTCTTGAAACGCACGCACTTTAAATGACTACTTCTCCGTGACCCTCCCGACGGATGCGGATCAGCCTCAGTCAAAGCGCCTTCGTCCCGCGACGCTCGTTTGCCTAAAATGAAGCGTATGGCTCGCAAGAACACGATAAACCCCTTTGCCCCCTACGCCTGGCTCGCCGAGGCCGGATGGGTCTTCGCGATGCACAGCGCGCAGCTTTGGGCCGATCCCGCCAAGGCAGGCACCCGCTTGATCTCTCTCGGAGCCGAGAAGCAGAGGGCGTTCGCTGAAGGTGCTATGAAAGCAGGCGCCGCTGCCATGCGCGGGGCTTCGCCGGAAACGGTCGCCAAGCTGGCCATGGCACCAGCTCGCCGCCGCGTCCGGGCAAACGCGAGGAAGATCCAGACCGGCTAGCGGAAGGGCCGCTCGCTTCTATTTGCAGCGACGTCGAAACGGATCGTGGTCTGCCGACTAGCTCCTCCGGGTCATTCGGAGCACGGCCTCATTTGCTGCGCGTCCGATCCCTTCCAAGACGTCAGCAACGGAGCCGTGCACCCGCGCAAAGGCCTGGGTTGCCTGCCCCGCGATCGTTTGCTCGCCGCATCCCAGATCGCGCAGGGCGCCGCAGGCCCACTCATAGTGCCTCGCCTCGTCCGCGGCGTGGCCACTGATGAGTGCCTTCATGGCTGGCGGATAGGACTTGGCCGCGTAGCGGGCATACTTCTCGCGCGACTGCCACTCGTTCGAAACGAAGCCGAGCAGGATGGTCTGGTCACCACCGGGTAGCCCGGCCATTTGGACCCCGAGCTTGAGCAGCCCCGTTGGCAGGTGTGGCATCACGGGCGGCACGCCGCCGAGCTCGCGGATAAGGGCTGTCAAATCACGGGCGTGCCGCCGATGATCCTCTCGAAAGGTCTGAAGCTTTTCCCGCAGCGCCTGATCACGCAAGGCCGAGATTGCCATGGCGTACATGGGCAACGCGTCGTTCTCGAGCTGTAGCAAATCGGCGAGATCTGCCTGCAGCGCGGGGAGGTCGACGCCTTTTGTGCCGGTTTCAGTGTCGGACATAGGTGCTGGGCTCCGGGCGGTTGCAGGAGTGCTCACTTGGTGACCTGTCCCGCCAATGCACAGCCCAGCGCCGGTCACGGCCGCCAAGCTTGGCGGCCGCGCTAGAGGAAGACGGCGGTGCGACCCTTGCGCCGACGATCGTCGGTACTGGCACCAAGGCTGCCCAGTGCCACCCGCTCCCTGCTGAACGTATTGCTGCCCCCCTCCGGTGGCCGAAGCGAAGTCGGCGGGTTCCTGCATCTCGCCCTTGCCATTGCGCAGGGCAGCGACGATGAGCCTGTTGCGGCCACCTTCGGTAGGCAGCTAGTTCGACACTGATTCGCATAGGAACGAACCTCGAAGATGCCCAGTGAAGGGCCATGTTCTCGGGCATGTACTCACCACCAGCATTGCATGAGCTACGGCGTCACCGCCTGCGCGGGATGGTTGGCGAGTTCCGCAGAGGGCTCTGGGATGCCCTCTCCCCCGCGCAGCGGCGCCGCCTGCTTTTCGTCTCCAGCCTCGTCGCACTCGGAGCAGGAATTCAGGGACTGGCGCCCCTGGCGCTGACCACTGGTGTCGATCGCTTGACGGCGGGCAATCTGCCCGCCGCCCTGGTGGCGGTCACTGCCTACGCCGCCATGGCAGGGCTCTCCCGTGCCCTGCGGCAGGGCGTCTCCCTCGCATACGGGGCGGTGGCGCGCGGCTTTGAGCGGGACCTCTACCGCAAGGCATATGCTCATGCTCTCGCGCTACCGCACGCCGTACATCTTGACCGGCGGGCCGGGGAACTCGCCCGTACCGTCACTGACGGTGTACGCGGCTGGCGGCGCATGCTCGACGCCGCAGTTTTCACGGCGCTGCCCTTTGTGGTGGAGGTGGGTACGGTAGGTGCCGTACTCCTCAGTGCCTCCATTCCAACATCCATCCTCGGGGTGCTGCTGGCTTTCGTGCTGACCTATGGCTTGGTCTTCCACCGCGGTATTCTTGGCCAGCGTGGAAGTTTCCGGACGGCCGCCAGAGCGGATGCCGAGGCACAGGGTGTTGCCTCCGATGCACTGGTTAGCCAGGAAACCGTAAAGCTTTTTACGCGCGAGGCTTTCGTTGAGGAGAAGATTGGAGGAGCCTTTGCGCGTGGCGGCGCCGCTTGGGACTTCTATAACCGAATAGTGGCAATCAACGGTTTGCTGCTGTCGGCCATCTTCACCCTTGCTCTTGGTACTATGCTCCTGTTGGCGGCTGGCGAGGTTGCGGCAGGCCGTATGTCACCAGGTGGCTTCGTACTGGTGAATGCGTACGTCCTCCAAGTTGTTGGCCCGGTTGAGCGTTTGGGTCAGATGGCGCGAGAGGTGGTCCAGGGCCTCGATCTGACCGCCCGCCTGCGCGAACTGATGGCAGAGCCAGGGGAAACGGCGCTGTCTCCCGGCACGCAAACTCTCGCTGGCCAGGGGCCGGTGGCACTCGCAATCCAGGATCTGCAGTTTGGCTACGATCCTCGGCGTCCAGTACTACACGGCATCAGCCTAGCAATCCCAGCAGGGCAGACACTGGCGGTGGTGGGGCGATCAGGGTCGGGCAAGTCAACGCTGGCCCGGCTGATGTGCGGTTTATACCGTCCGGATAGTGGCACTCTACGGCTGGACAAGATGCCCATCTCTGATCTTTCCCTCGCTGCACTTCGCTCGGCAGTCGCCGTGGTACCGCAGGACACCGTGCTCCTTCACGACACGCTGCGCGCCAACGTTATCTTTGCTTGGCCCGACGCTCCTGAAGCCGCACTGCTGGAAGCCGCGCGCGTAGCAGGATTGTCGGTCCTGGTGGAAGCGCTACCGGACGGATGGGACACGGTGGTCGGGGAGCGAGGGCTTCGCCTATCTGGCGGGGAGAAGCAGCGCGTAGCCATCGCCCGAGCCGTTCTGAGGCGGCCACGCCTGCTCATTCTCGACGAAGCTACGGCTTCACTCGATACTCGGACAGAGCGGGACATCCAATCGGCCCTGGAGGCTGCCGCAAGCGAGGTGACCACCCTCGTCATCGCTCATCGACTATCCACCGTGCGGAATGCCGACGAGATCGCGGTAATGGAGGATGGCCGGATTGTTGAACGGGGTAGCCACGACACACTGCTCACCCTAGGTGGGCGGTATGCTGCCCTATGGCATGCACAGGAGGAGGTAGCTCTGTCCAGCTTGGCGGGCGGTGAGCAGGCAGCTGCTCATCCGACAAGGTCGACCCCCGATTGGGAAAGCGCCTGATCAACGGGAGGGGTGGCACTGCTTGCGGCTGCAGAAGCGGGTCAGCGGATTGCGTTGGACATAATGGCGATTGGTGTGATGGCGGCTGTCGACTTCTCCACCAAACCATGGGGCAGAGCCGTTTACTCGCGTGGGATATCCTAGAATACGTAAGGCTTCGGGGTAGCAGGGAGGCAGCAATGAACGGCATGCAAGGGGAGCCGATTCACAGTGGGGAGCGCCCTTTCAGCCCCCCACTCCCTTCGGCACCAGGAGAACTGATCACTGTCGTGGCTCACTTCCACCGAGCCGAGATCGGCCGGATGGCGGGGTGGCGGGCGCGCATCGATATGACCACCAACTGGGCCGTTACAGTGGTGGCGGGAATGCTCTCCGTGTCGCTCTCGACGCCAAACGCTCACCACGGCGTGCTCCTTTTCGCTATGCTCTTGGTGCTTCTTCTACTCTCCATTGAAGCGCGGCGTTACCGGTTCTTCGATTTCTACAGGACCAGAGTTCGACTTCTGGAGCGGAACTACTATGCACAGGTCTTTGCGCCCCGCGCGGATGCGGAAGCCGAGTGGGCGTGGCGCATCGGGACAGATTTGCGTGAACCGCGTTTTCTAATCTCGCGGAAGACGGCAATGACTCGCAGGCTTCGTCGAAACTACTTCCCGATGTTTATGGTACTGCTCGCAGCCTGGGTACTCAAAATCTCGTCCTCGCGGCTCCTGCAGGAGGAGGTTCCGATAGATCCCGCCAAGCCTGTTCCAGGCATCATTCAGAATCTATCGCTGGGTCCGATCCCAGGCTGGATTGTACTTGCGGCAGTGCTGGCCTTTTACGCTTGGCTGGCTCTTCTTACCTTCGCTCCTCGGGATCTGTCGGGTGAACTCGGGCATGGAGACGTACACGTCTGATAGAGGCCTTGAAGCATTCATGTGGACAGCTTCCAGGTGCTGCTGCAGTTCGGTGCCAGCAACGTGGGGTTAGCCATCGTGCCCCACAGCATCTACCAAAGCCTCAACGCTTTAACGGGTTGCGCCGCATTCGAGTTAGCGGAGGCCTGGGTCCGCCGTTCGTTGAAGATCGTGGCCCGGACGACGATCGCCAACCGCCCTTCATGCGGTCCCTTCTCGGTCATTTTCTGAGGTTCTCGGGGCGTGGATGACAATAGGATCGCGGTTGGATGGGATCGGATGAAGCGAGTAGGTATTCGGCGGGGAAGCGCTACGCGATTTCACGTCCAGCAGGAGTGTTCCCATGAGAACCTTGTTCCGTCGCGGCCTTCTCGGCACGGCTGCCCTCCTGTCCTTCTCTCGCGCTTCCCAGGCGCAGGAGGATGCCTATCCCTCGCGGCCTATCCGCCTGATCGCCCCCTTTGGCCCGGGCAGCACCACCGACATCCTCGCCCGCCTCGTCGCGCAGAAGCTTACTGACCAGTTTGGCCAGCCAGTGGTGGTCGAGAACCGCGCCGGGGCGGGCGGCAATATTGGGACCGAGGTCGCTGCGCGTGCCACGGCGGACGGCTACACGCTCCTCCTCGGGGCGGCGAGCACCAATGCCGTCAACCCGAGCCTCTACAGCAACCTGCGCTTCGACCCGATCCGGGACTTCACGCCCGTCGTGCACGTCGCGTCCGTGACGAATGTGCTGGTCGTTCATCCGGACCTGCCGGTGCGGAGTGTCCCGGACCTGATCGCCCTCGCGAAGCGCCAGGACCTTTCCTACGCCTCGGGCGGCGCAGGCGGCACGATCCACCTCTCGGGCGAGCTGTTCAAGAATCTCGCAGGCGTGGACATGGTGCACGTGCCTTACAACGGCAGCGCCGCCGCCTATCCAGACCTGCTCAGCGGGCGTGTGCCGGTGATGTTCGACTCCATCGCCACCTGCCTGCCCCACGTCCAGGGTGGGCGGCTACGCGCGCTGGCGGTGACGGCCCCTTATCCTTCGCCGCTGCTGCCCGGCCTGAAGCCGATCGCCGAGTCCGGGCTTCCCGGCTATGCGGTTGAGGGGTGGTACGGTCTCTTCGCACCGTCCGGCACACCCGGACCGATCGTCGCCCGGCTGAACGCCTCCCTGATCCGGGCGCTGTCCGAGCCCGCGACCCAGCAGGCGCTCCTCCAGCAGGGCGCCCAGCAGAAGGCGGACACCCCGGAGGCATTTCGTGCCTTCGTGCTGTCGGAGCGCGACAAGTGGGCCGCCCTGATCAAGGCGGCAGGCATCACCCAGAACTGACCCGATCTTCGCTTTGCGCGCTGCACGTTCTCCGGAGGCAGGTATCATGAGCACCGACGAACTCGCCTTCCTCACCGTCGCGGAGGCTGGGCGGCTGATTGCCCAGCGTTCCCTGTCGCCCGTCGAGCTGGTGACGGCGCTGATCGCGCGGGCGGAGGCGCTGGAGCCGCAATTGCACGCCTACCTGCGCCCGACCTTTGAGGCCGCGCTAGAGGAGGCACGGCGCGCCGAGGGAGAGATCCTGTCAGGCGGTCCCCAGGGCCCGCTGCACGGCATTCCCTACGGCCTGAAGGACGTCGTGGACGCGGCCGGGCTGCCAACCACAGGGCAGTCCCGTGTCTATGCCGACCGCATGGCGGCGGAGGACGCCCATGTCACGGCCCGGCTGCGCGCTGCCGGGGCCATCCTGCTTGGCAAGCTCACGACGCATGAGGGGGCGCATGGCGGCCCCTCTTTCGACCTAGCCTGGCCGCCCGCACACAATCCCTGGAACCCCGAACACTTCACCGGCGGCTCCTCCTCCGGCTCCGGCGCCGCCGTCGCGGCGGGTCTCATGCCGTTCGCGATCGGCAGCGACACGGGCGGGTCCATCCGGAACCCGGCAGGGTTCTGCGGGTTGGTCGGCCTGAAGCCGACCTCGGGTCTCGTCAGCAGGCGCGGGGTGATGCCGAACTCCTTCAGCCTCGACCATGTCGGGCCGCTGACCTGGACGGTGGAGGACTGCGCCATCGCCCTCCAGACCATGGCCGGACACGACCCGCGCGACCCGGCGAGCGCAGCGATCTCTCCGCCTGATTATCGCGCTGCCCTGACGGGCGACATCCGCGGGCTACGCGTGGGCGTGCTGCGGCACCTGTACGAGGAGGAAGGCGGGGCGGCTCCTGCCACAGTGAGGGCGCTCGAGGAGGCGTTCGGCGTCCTGCGCCAGCTCGGCGCCCAACTCGAGGAGGTCCGCATTCGACCCTCAACCGCCTACAACGATGTGAAGATCGTCATCGGCGAGAGCGAGATCCATGCCGTCCATGCCCAGGCGCTCCGCGAACGGCCCAGCGACTTCGGCGAGGACTTCCTGGCGCGCATCCTGCCCGCCATCCTCTTCCGCGGGGCGGACTACGTACAGGCGCAGCGCCTCCGACGGATGATGATGGAGGAGTTCGACCGGCTCTACGAGCGCTTTGACGTCCTGGTCACCGCTGCGCCGAGTCTTGCGCCACGCCTGGACGCCTACAGGCCGTTGCAGTTCTGGCGAAAGACGACCTCACTGGTGACGCCCTTCAACATCCCGACCGGCCCGGCCTTGGCGCAGTGCATCGGCTTCCATCAGGGTCTTCCCCTGTCGATGCAGGTAGCAGGCCGCCCCTTTGACGAGGCGACGGTCCTGCGGGTGGCGCACGCCTTCGAGGGTGCGACAGACTGGCGCTCGGTTCGGCCATGTCTCGATCCGCATGCTCCGCCGCGAGTCACCCCGTCGGTGCCCGATCCTGAGCCGTCGTTGCTCTCGGCGAACCAGGAGGATGCCCTGCGCGGGGTCGCGCGCGCCGCCGGGCTGGACCTGCCGGACCGCGCCTTCCAGCACCTTTGCTCGGCGGCGCCATACGTGCAGGCCATGGTGGAGCGGCTCCAGATTCCGATGCCGCTGGCGCAGGAACCGGCGTACCAGCTCGGCTGACGCTTCAGGAGATCAGCTGCCGCCTCGCGATCGGATAGGAGTGGACGCCGAGAAGCACTCCAAGCCGGGGAAGCGGCACACGGAAGAGGGTTCCGAACGCGTAAAGGGTGAACGCGTGCGCGTGCACCCTTTACGCTCGGCTCAAGCGCAAAAGTGCCGCATCAATCCCGCCATCGCGTCTTGTTGGGTTGGGAGCCGTGGAAGCTGGTTTAGGCTCTTAGGTGCCTTCCCGCAGGTGCTGGCCGGGTACGCAGCCGGATAACGATCCAGGCAGCAATGGTGAGGTTAAGGGCGTTCCAGGCGATGCCATTCACCAGCGCCAGCTGGTAACTGAGCGTCGCGTCGAAAATCAAACCCGACAGCCAACCGCCCAGCCCCATGCCCGCGAGGGTCGCGGACAGTACGAGGCTCACCCGCAGCCCGGCCTCCGCCGACGGGAAGAACTGCCTGACCATGACTGCATAGCTCGGCACGATACCACCCTGGAAAAGGCCAAAGATCGCCGAGAGGATGTAGAGGGCGCCAAGGCTGTCGAACTGCAGGAACAGCGCCAGAGCAATCGCCTGCAGACCCGACCCGAGTAGCAGCATGACGGGTGCTCCGACCCGGTCGGTGATTGCACCGGAGATCAGGCGGCTGACGACGCCGAAGCCGAGCATAAGGGAGAGCATCTCCGCCCCGCGCGCGAGCCCGTAACCAAGATCGGCGCAATATGCTACGATGTGCACCTGAGGCATGGCCATCGCGACGCAGCAGGCGACACCAGCCAGCATGAGGAGGCACTGGAGCGCATTTGGTGAAAGGCCTAGCTGGGCCAGACCATTCGTAGCCTGCACATTGGCTTCGCTAGCTTGCATCGGCCGCGGCCGTCTCAGGGCGAGTGCCAGTGGCAGCATGGTGACCACGCAGAACAGGCCGATGCCGACATGCGTCGCGCGCCAGCCGTAAGCTGCGATGAAGTGCTGGAGGATAGGTGGCCAGATGGCACCGGCGAAGTAGTTGCCGCTCGCACAGAGCGCCACGGCAATGCCTCGGCGCCGGGTGAACCAGAAGGAGGTGTCCGCTACCAGCGGTCCGAACACCGCGGAGCTGCCTAGCCCGCCGACAAACAGCGCGTAAAGCACCCCGAACTGCCACAGGTCGGCAACAAAGGCCGTGGCGATGTAGCCGACACCCAATCCGAGCGTGCCGATGACAACCGGCAGGACCACGCCGAAGCGGTCCGCCAGCCTGCCCATGGCTACCCCGCCGACCATGAAGCCGAGCATGGTAAGGGTATAGGGCAGCGAAGCGTCAGCCCGGGCCACACCGAAGTCGGCCTGGATGGCAGGAAGCGCAACTACAATGGACCAGAGGCCGATGCCGCCGATGGTGGCCAGAAGCACTGCCGCGATCAGGCGCCGCCAGGCATAAGTGGAGTCCGTTACGCTTTCCTTTAACACCGACTTGCTTCCTCGTATTGGCATCGCCGTACTTGCAGCGGCACCAGACTGCCCTCACTCGGCCAAACTTGACACGGCCGAGATAGCTGCGCGAGCGGACCGCAGGTGAGGCTGGACGGGCCACTTGGCGTGCGCCTGCGCTCGTCCATGGTGCAGACACTCGTTTTAGGCTTGCACGAACTTGCTACCAACGCCCTGAAGTATGGTGCCCTTTCCCAGCCGGAAGGTCGGCTTCAGGCAGCCTGGCGTCTGCGAGAGAAGCCGAACGGTGCGCGGCAACTCAGGATCGACTGGGAAGAAACTGGCGTGCCGGTATTCTTGGGATTTAACGCACGTCCGATTAGGCGAGGCTATGGACGTGAGTTGATCGAGCAGGCCTTGCCCCATCAACTGGGGGCCGAGACCAGCTATGAGCTTCAGGCGGCTGGCCTGCGCTGCACCATAGTCTTGCCTGTTGCAGAGGAGCGCTGACTACCAGCGTTCCGAACTCTGAAGCCGCTCATCGGCTATTTCTGCACGCCGGGAGCTAATTAAGGGGGCTCAAGGGTGTCGGCCATGATCCGCGGTTCACTGAAAGCAGCCTCGCGGATCCTGGGAGGCCCGATCGGCAGTGCTCCCTTGTAGTACCGCAAGCGCCGAGGATGCAGGGCGGCAATGCGGTGGAGGCGGGAAGCTTCACGCATCCGGCCTAGAAATTAGCGCACACAGGTTGCAGATGTGCGCCTCCGCGCGACGCCTCACGGCCGAGCGCGCGACGTCGTGCGTCTTCTTGGTGGAGTTCGAAATGGCAGTGACAGGCGCAGGCGAGCTGGTGTTGGACGAGCGTGAGGAGGCCCTGCTTGCCGCGCTGCCCGAAGCCGAAGGACGTGCCCTGCGGCAGCTCGCAGAGATCGCCCGGAGCCGTGGCCACGTCACCCACGCCGAGGTTGAAGCCGCTCTGCCAAGTGAACAGATCTCGTCCGATCGCATCGAGGATGCCTTGCGTGTTCTGACGTATCTCGGTGTCGAGGTGTCCGACCAGGACGACGCCGACGAAGCCGACGGCGTCAATGTCGGGGTTCCCGGCAAGCCGGGGGCAGCTGCGGAGGAGGACGAGGACGCCAGCGGCAACATCAAGGCCGAGGCGGGCGTCAGCGCCGACCCGGTCCGCATGTACCTGCGCGACATGGGTGAGAAGATGCTGCTGACCCGTGAGGGCGAGATCGCGATCGCCAAGCGCATCGAGACCGGGCGCGCCATGATGATTGGGGGGCTCTGTGAGGCCCCCTTGGTGCTCGACGCGATCCTCGGTTGGGCGACCGCCGTCTGCGAGGAGCGCATGCTCCTGCGCGACGTACTTGACCTTGAGGCGACCGCGGGCGCTGGAGAGGGACCGGTCGATGATGGCGAGGGCGACGAAGAGCGGGACGAGGCGGAGGGGCAGTCCGCGACGACCTCCCCTTCCGTCCTGGAGCAGGAGGTCAAGCCCGAGGCCCTGGCCTCCTTTGCCGCGATCGAAGCAGCCCATAACGGGATGAGAGGCCTCCAGCTGCGCCGGATGGCCGCCTACGCCGATGGCGGATCCCTGTCGCACGGCGAAGAGGCGGACCATGCCCGACTGCGCAGCGAACTTGTGGCGCTCGTCGGCAAGCTGCACCTGCATGCGAACCGTATTACCGAACTCGTCGACCGCATGCGCGACCTCAACAAGCGGCTGACCGCTGCCGAGGGACAGCTGCTGCGCGTCGCCGAGGGAGCTGGTGTGAAGCGCGATGACTTCCTGACGGCCTACCGCGCCGCAGGCTCGTCGCCCGACTTCATCCCCGGCCTTGCGAACCGCAAGGGGAGAGGGTGGATGGCACTGGCCACCCGATATGCGGAGGAGGCCGAGAGCGCCCGTTCGGCGATCCTGGCACTCGCCGCCGAGGCGGGGATGCCCGTTGACGAGTTCCGGCGCGTCCAGGCGGTTGTGGCGCGAGGTGAGCGCGACATGAACCGGGCCAAGAAGGAGATGACGGAGGCGAACCTGCGCCTCGTGATCTCGATCGCCAAGAAGTACACCAACCGCGGCCTGCAGCTGCTCGACTTGGTTCAGGAGGGCAATATCGGCCTGATGAAGGCGGTGGATAAGTTCGAGTACCGTCGCGGCTTTAAGTTCTCGACCTACGCCACCTGGTGGATCCGCCAAGCGGTGACACGGAGCATTGCCGATCAGGCTCGGACCATCCGCGTGCCGGTGCACATGACGGAGACGGTAAACAAGCTAAACCGCACGTCGCGGCAGATGATGCACGAACTCGGGCGGGAGCCGACGCCCGCGGAGTTGGCCGCCAAGATGGGCCTGCCGGTAGACAAGGTCGTCAAGGCGCAGAAGATCGCCCGGGAGCCGATCAGCCTCGAGACGCCGATCAGTGACGAGGAGGACAGTCACCTCGGCGACTTCATCCGGGACGACAACGCTGTTATGCCGCTGGATGTGGCGGTGCATGCGGGCCTGCGGGATGCCGCGACCCGCGCCCTATCCGAGCTGAGCCCCCGTGAGGAACGTGTGCTGCGGATGCGCTTCGGGATCGGCGTGAACTCCGACCACACGCTGGAGGAGGTCGGCCAGCAGTTCAATGTCACCCGCGAGCGCATTCGCCAGATCGAGGCCAAGGCGCTGAAGAAGTTGCAACACCCAACCCGGTCCAAGCAGCTCCGCAGCTTCCTGGACGGTGTCTGAGGCGCGTGGCTGAAGGGAGTGTCGAACGGCGTTGCGAGCGTGGAGGCCTTGTCTGCTCAAGCATGGAGGGGAGCGGCCAAGCTCAGCACCGTTGCGCGGGTAAGAGCCAGGGCACGGCGGCCGGTCATGCCAGCCCCCGTCAGATCGGTTCGCTGCCGAGAAGGAGTGGGATGAAGAAGCCGCGGCGGAAGATCTCGGGCTGCGCGCTCAGGCAAAGCCAGCCGCCGAACTACATCCCGATGAGGGCTGGCAGGAGCGGCAGCTTCGCGCCCATGTCGGTCACCGATTGGGTCTCTCCTGACATCCCGTAAGCGGACCTTTCTGCTGGTGGTAGGAAGCCAGTCCAGGCAGGAGCAGACACAAGTCGGGCCTTGCTGAGACGACGCGTTCAGCCGGTGGGGCGCTTCGCCAGCGCCAGTCCGGCACCCAGGGCGACCATCGCGGCTCCTGAACCCGCCCGGAGGCGCCGGATCAGCACGGGACGCGCGCGGGCACCGCCCCGGATGCCGCTCGCCGCGAAGGCGACCACAACATCCACAAGGGTGTTGAGCACGACCGAGATGATGCCGAGCACCATGAACTGTGGGGCGACGGCTCCGGCGGCCGGATCCACGAACTGCGGGACGAAAGCGAGGAAGAAGGCTGCGGTCTTGGGGTTCAACGCCTCGACCAGCACGCCCTCTCGGAATGCGCGGCGCGGCCCGATCGGCGGCGCCACGACTTCCCCGGCCAGGGCCGCCGAGGCATCCCGGCGAGCGGCCTGGACGGTGCGGAACCCGATCCAGACGAGGTAGGCGGCACCGGCCAGCTTCAGCGCAGTGAAGAGTTCCGCGCTCGCGAGCACGATGGCGGAGACGCCCAGGCTTCCCGCGAGCACATGGACCATGCCGCCAAGCCCGGTACCAAAGCTGGACGCGATACCCTCCGCACGACCGCCAGCGAGCGTGCGCGCCGCGACGTAGAAGATGCCTGGGCCCGGTGTGACTGCGAGCAGCAGGGCGGCGGCGACGTAGAGGGCGAGCTGGGTCAGATCTGGCACGGGAGGAACCTTGGCGAGGGCTGCAAGGGTCAGGTCGGGATCAGAGCCGCAGCGACCCGGTCGGAGGGCCGGTCACTCGCGGCGAGCCCGGCGGCAACGCCTGCCCGGTCCTCGGCGATGCGGTTCTGGCTCATCTTCCGCTTGCCCTCGAGACGTGTAATGGGCAGGCGCAGGCCCACGATCCCCTTGAGCTGCGCCCAGATGAAGCCCTCTGGGGCATCGGTCACGGCCCAGGGCTCGGCACGGGGGCCTTCGTGCAGGTTCGTCAGCCGTGTGACCACGTCGAGCAGGCGGTCGGCGTCTTCGAAGAATTCCACTTGGCCGTAGGCGTGGATGGCGACGTAGTTCCAGGTCGGCACCACCTTCCCGTGCTCCTTCATGGACGGGTACCAGGCGGGGCTGACATAGGCGTCCGGCCCCATGAACAGCGCCATGGCGTCACCCACGGGCGGCAGCTTCCACTGCGGGTTCGCGCGCGCCATGTGGCCGTAGAGCGTGCCGTACGGGCCTTCGTCAGGTGCCAGGAAGAGTGGCAGCGGCGTGGCAATCAGGCCCTCGGCCGTGGCCGTGGCGAGGTTCGCGAGCCGCGCGTCCCGCATCGT
This sequence comes from Roseomonas aerilata DSM 19363, assembly GCF_000711725.1. Lineage (GTDB taxonomy): Bacteria > Pseudomonadota > Alphaproteobacteria > Acetobacterales > Acetobacteraceae > Roseomonas > Roseomonas aerilata. The sequence goes on from NZ_JONP01000008.1 coordinate 212,352, forward strand.
CCCGTGCAGGGCGGGGAGGTCTTCCTCGCGGAAGGCGGGCGGGACGTACATCGGCTGGGCTCCTTGACCGGACTGGACGATGCATCAGCCCTGGCCCACAAGGAACGGCCAGTTTCTGCCAAGTGCAGAGGGCCAGTTTTGGATGGCATCGGATGACGCTGCGCAGGCCCGGGTCACCCAGCGGATCTGCGACACCATCAAGACCAGGATCGCCTCCGGGCTGCTCGGGCCTGGCGACAAGCTGCCCTCGACCCGGGCGCTCGCCGCTGAATGGGGGATCTCGCGGACGACGGTGACCGCCGCCTATGAGCAACTCATCGCGGAAGGCTACGTCGAGACACGCCAGGGCGCCCGGGCTCAGGTGGCGCGGGGCCTTGGCCCCTCTTCCCCCCAACCGACCCGCTCCGCCTCCACGACGATGACCGGCCAGCTTTCGGCTTTCGGGCGGCGACTGGCCGAGTTCCCGCTGCCCTCCGTCGCCTCCGCCCCCTCGCTGGTGGCCGACTTCCGCTATGGTGACCTGTCCGCAGCGGACTTCCCAACGCTTGCGTGGAGGAAGGCAGTCACGGGCGTCATCCTGCGCCGACAGCCACGCCTGCGTTACGATGATCCCTGCGGCTCACTCCGCCTGCGAACCGCCTTGCAGGGCTACCTATGGCGGGCGCGCGGCCTGCGCTGCGAGCCGGAGCAGGTCATCGTGGTGAACGGCTCGCAGCAGGGCCTCGACCTGTGCGCGCGGCTGCTGCTCGACCCGGAGGACCGGGCCGTGATGGAGAACCCTGGCTACACCCTCGCGCGCCAGGTCTTCCTCGCCGCCGGGGCGCAGGTGGCTCCCGTCACCGTCGACGGGGAGGGCATGCGGACGGACAGCCTGCCCGACGCATCGCTGGCCTATGTCACGCCCTCCCACCAGTTCCCGCTCGGCGGGGTCCTGTCGGCGGGCAGGCGCCGTGAACTCCTGGCTTGGGCGCGACGCACGGGCGCCCATGTCATCGAGGACGACTACGACAGCGAGTATCGCTTCGACATCGCGCCGATACCGCCCCTCCAGGCTCTGGATGGTGCCGGGCGGGTCATCTATCTCGGCACTGTCTCCAAGACGCTCTCCCCGACCCTACGGCTTGGCTACCTCGTCGTCCCGAAGGCGCTGTCGGAGCCATTTGCCAAGGCCAAGCGGCTGGCCGACCGGCACGCTCCGGGCCTTGAGCAGGAAGCCCTCGCCGAGCTGATCGAGAGCGGCGCGTACGAGCGGCATGTCCGTCGTGTCCGCCGCAGGAACGCCGAACGTCGGATGGCGCTGCTCGCCGCGCTTTCGGCCACGCTGGGTGATGCGGTGACGGTAGTCGGCGTCGAGGCCGGGCTGCATGTGGTCGTCTGGCTGAACAGCGTGCCGAGACACCAGGAGGAAAACCTGACTGTCAGGGCGCACGCGGCGGGCCTCGGCGTGTACCCCGTCACGCCTCTCTACGCCCCGGGATCGGCGGCGGACCGGCCCGATGCGGCAGGGCTGGTCGTTGGCTACGCCAGCCTCGATGCGCGCAGCATCATCCGGGGCGTCCAGATCCTTGCGGAGGTAATGGATACCGTCCGCCGTAGAGGCGAGGTCGGACGATGATACGAGCGATCTCTTTGGTGCCTGCCGCCTCCCAAAATAGCCGTTCTGCCTACAGTCGCCCGTGCCCCTTGGGCACGAGTCACGTGCATTCTCAGCGGAATGGCTCCACAGCGACCTTATCCCAGCTTTGTAGCGGGAACGTCTGGTCGTAGGCGAAGTTGAAGACGAACGCGTAGGCCACGTAGAAGGCCGCGATCGCGACATCCATAATGAAAGCCTGGACAAGGCTCATGCCCAAGTACCAGGCAATGGGCGGAAGCAGGATAACGAGCAGCCCCGCCTCGAACAGCACGGCGTGAGCCACCCTCAAGGGAAGGCTCTTGCGGGTATGTCCGGCCAGACGCTGCATCGCGTGGTCGAAGCCGAGATTGTAGACATAGTTCCAGGCCGTCGCGGCGAAGGCGCTGCCGACGCCGATCACGCCCATGTCGGAAGCGGGTAGCCCGAACAGCAGCGTCCCGAGCGGGATGATGAGGGCGAGGCCGATTACCTCGAACAGGATGGCGTGGCGGATACGGTCGCGTGTGCTGCGCATGGTCTTGCCCCGAAATGCCTGGGTGATGGGCCGCTTTCTATCTGCGATACTCAGGCCAGCAAGTTGGAAGGTATCTAGGAAACAGATAGATGGCCGTCACGCTCGAACAGCTTCAGGCCTTCGTGGCGGCTTCCGAGGCCGGGTCCTTCTCCGGTGCCGCCCGTGCGCTGCGAAAGGCGCAATCGGCCGTCAGCACCCAGGTGGCGAACCTCGAGACGGACCTCGGCTTGGAACTGTTCAGTCGAGCGGGTCGGAACCCGGTGCTCACCCCGGCAGGGGAGCGCCTCCTACTGGAGGCGCGCGTGGTGCTCGACCGGCGCGAGCACCTCATCGGGGTGGCAAGCAGCCTGGAGCAGCGGGTGGAGAACCGGCTGGTGATCGCCATCGACGAACTCTACCCCGAGCACGCACTGGGCGCCCTGTTCGCCGAGTTCGCCCGGCACTTCCCCTTCGTAGAACTGGAGCTGCTCTTCCCGCTGATGGAGGATGTCAGCCGCATGGTGCAGTCCGGCACGGCCGACCTGGGCGTCATGTGGCGCCAGGAGGGTTTGCCGACGGAACTGGGCTTCCAGACCATCGGCTGGGTGCCTCTCAAGCTCGTCTGCGGGCGCGATCACCCGCTGGCGAAGGAAAGGGTTGCGTGGGAGGAGCTGAAGCGGCACCGCCAGATCCTCGTGGCTGCACGCAGCGACGGGCCGGAGAAGCGGCGCCTGCGGGTAGCTGCCGAGGTCTGGTGGGTGGAGAGCCACTGGGTCATCCTGGAGATGGTGAAGCACGGGATCGGCTGGGCGTTCGTCTCCGACCACGTCATCGCCTCTTCCCCCGCCGCGCCGGACCTCGTCACGCCAGACCTGCAGTTCGACAAGGGCGACTGGCCCGTGGCGCTGGAGCTGGTCTGGCACAAGCAGCGGCCCTGCGGCCCGGCCGCGACGTGGCTGCGCGAGCGCTTCGCAGCAGAGCGGGTCGGCAGCCTATCAGGAGGTGGCCGGGCAAGTTGAGGCAGAGATTTTCGATGGGCCGCAGCGGCATCCGTCAGAGCATCGATGTCCGCTCTCACGCGCTACGATCTCGGAAGCGGAAGGTTTCTTCTCGGCCAAAACGCGAGGAGGCGGCCGTAGAACGATAACTCTACTCGGCGGCGCCCGACCCTACGGTCATTCGGTCGTCTGGGTGCAGCGTGCTCACCACCCGCTGACGGGTTGCGGCGAGGTGCGCGCGCATGGCGGCTTCCGCGCCGCTTCCATCGCGCGCCTTAATGGCTGCGACGACCTTGCGGTGCTCCTCGATGCCACTTTCCCGGTGTCCAGGGCGAGCGGCAACCTGCCGGAGCGCTAGGGCCATCCGCCCCTCCAGCGAGACGAGAAGGCGGTAAATCTCGGCATTGTCGCAGGCCGCGGCGATCGCACTGTGGAAGGCGGCGTTCGTGCGGAAGTATTTATCCTCGTCACCCGCCGCCACAGCCTCGGCCTGCTCGGCAAGGATGGCATCCAGCCGCTCGCCGAGATCGGCGGGGCCTCGCTCTGCCGCGAGCCGCGTCGCGAAGCCTTCCAGGGGGCCGCGCGCCTCGTGGATGGCATCCGTCTCCTTGAGGCCAAGCTCGGTCACGACGACGCCGCGACGTCGGCTCTCCACGGCTAGCCCCTCTGCGGTCAGGGCGAGCACGGCCTCTCGCACGGGGGAGCGGGAGATGCCCATGCGAAGGGCGAGAGCCGGAACAGAGAGTTTCTGGCCCGGCCGCAGATCACCTGAGAGGATCGCCTGCCGCAGGGCGGCCACTGTCTCGTCCACCACCCGCGCGGGACCGATGGTTGGAAGGGGGTCGTCCGTGGTCTTGGCGCGATTCGTCATCTTTCCGATTTCGGGCAGGCAGAGGCGCCCGGCAAGTCGGGCTATCCGTCAGGCCGGATACCAGCGGCCCGCAGCACCTCGCCCCAGCGCGCCTGCTCGGCTTCCAGGAAGTTTGCAATGGCCGAGGGCGCCGCGTCGTCCATGGGCGTGTTGCCCAGGGCTTTCAGCCGCGTGCGGAAGGTCGGGTCGGCCTTCGCCTGCCGCACGGCCTCGTTCAGCCGCGCGACCACCGGCTCAGAGGTGCGTGCGGGGGCAAGCAGCACATTCCAGGAGGCCATGGTGTAGTCGGCCAGACCTGGGAAGCCGCTCTCGGCGACGGTCGGGATCTCCGAGGCCTGGGACAGTCGTTGTGCGGAGGTGACGGCCAGGCCCTTGAGGGTACCGCCCCGCGCTTGGCCGAGGCCTGTGGTAGCCGTATCTCCGACCAGGGCGATGGTCCCAGCCATCAGGTCGTTCGTGGCAGGCGCTACCCCGCGGTAGGGGACGTGGTTCATGGAGAGGCCTGCCGAGGAGAGGAGCTTGGCCACGGCCAGGTGGGCCGCTGTGCCGTTCCCGGCGCTGCCGTAGTCGTAGCGGCCCGGGTGGTCGCGAACGAGGGCCAGGAAAGCCCGCAGGTCGCTCACCGGCAGGTTCGGCGCGCCGAGCAGCACCACCGGGCTCTCGGCCAGCAACCCGACGGGCGCGAAATCCTTCAGCGGGTCGAAGGGCAGGCGGGCGAAGAAGGCCGGGTTGGTCGCCTGGCTGATGTTGTTGAACAGCAGCGTGTAGCCGTCCGGCGCCGCCTTCGCGACGGCATCGCTGCCGACCGTGCTGCCCGCGCCGGAGCGGTTCTCGACCGGCATCGGCTGGCCGAGGATGGCCGAGAGGCGCTCGGCGAAGGTGCGCGCCAGGGTGTCGGATGGGCCGCCCGGCGCGAAGGGCACCACGAGGCGGATGGCCCGGTTGGGGTAGGCGGCCTGGGCCTGTGCCGCGGCGGGCAGGATCATCGGGGCGGCCAGTATGGCACGGCGGCTCAGGATCATGGGGAGGGCTCCGGGAAGGCGGCGACGGCGTCGATCTCGACGAGGGAGGCGTGATGCAGGCCGGGGCAGGTCAGGATGGTTCGTGCGGGGCGATGGGGGCCGAAAAACGCGGCGCAGGCAGCGTTCACCGGCGCCCAGTGGGCGACGTCGGTGACGTAGACGCCGAGGCGCGCGACGTGGTGGCCTTCCAACCCTGCCGTCGCCAGCACCCGGTCCAGGCGGCGCAGCACGGCGGCAGCCTGGGCGCCTGCACCCAGCAGCCGGTCTTCGGGCTCCTCCGGCCGGACGCCTAGCAAGCCCGAGATGAACAGCAGCCCGCTCGCGCGCACCGCGTGGGCGTAGTGCCCGGCGGGCGGCGGTAGGTCAGGCGCAGTGACGACCTGCACGCTCACCACCCGTCGCAGCGCGCCCAGCGTGCCGTCGGCACGCCGTCGCCCATGTGCACGTCGTAGCCGCCATGACCGCCAGCGGCAGTCAGGCAGGCGTGGTTGGGCAGCACGCGCACCCGTGCGCCTAGCGGCAGCCGCTCGAACCAGCCGGGATCTGGCACGGGCACGGTGCCGTGCTCCTGGTGCAGAACCGCGATCGAGAGCGGCAGGCGCTCGCCCGTGGCGGCGTCCGCCAGGATCCCGAAGCGGGCCTCGGGCATAAAGGCATTGGCACCAATGTCTTTGCTCATCGCGAGCGCCCCGGCATCCAGCACCAGCGCCCCCGCCATGCCCGGGAAGGTCCTTTGGTGCCCGATAACCGCCGCCTCGACTGAGAGGGCAAGGTCGTCCCAACTGCACATGCCGCGGGAAAGCTGGGCCAGGTCCCAGAAGAGCGATACGCCCGCCCGAACCTCCGTCACGCCCTCCAGGTGGCGGGCGAAGAGCAGGGTGGGAGTGGAGCCGACTGAGACGACAGGACACCGATGGCCACGCTCGCGGAGACGCTCCGCCGCGTGCACGGCCGCATCGCGCTCGACCTCCGCGAGGTCCGCAAGACGCGCCGGATCGTCCGTGCCGTAGGAGTGCCCGGCATGGGTCAGGACGCCCTGCAGGCGAAGATTAGGGTGCCGTTCCGCCTCCCCGGCCGCGGCGAGGAGGACGGTGCCGTCAGGGTCCGTGCCCGAACGGTGCTCGCCGCAATCTACCTCCAGCAGGAGGTCCACCGGCTGTGCGGCCGCCTCCCCCAGCATTCGCACCATAGTCGGGTCGTCCGCGACGACGGCGACCCGCGCCCCTCGATCCTGGAGCGCCGCCACACGGTGCAGCCGGTCCGTCGTGATCGCGGTGGCAAGGACGAAGTCAGCGAAGCCCCCCTCGATCAGGAACTCTGCCTCGCGCAGGGTGGAGACGGTGACCGGCCCCATTTGTCCCTCATGGGCGACGCGCGCCACCTCGATGCACTTGGCGGTCTTGAGGTGCGGCCGGAACGTGACACCAAGAGCCGCGCAGCGCGCGCGCAGCCGAGCGGCGTTGCGCTCCAGCCGCTCGCGGTCGAGCAGAAGACGAGGCGTCGCGGTCACGCCAAGCCCTCCAGCGCCGCGTCCAGGGTCCGCGCCTCCTGCAGCGGGGCGGGGCCGGGCCGCGCGGGCAAGCCGACGCGGTTGTGCCAGACCACCGCCATCCCGACACCAGCCGCGCCGGGCACGTCGGCGCTGCTGCCCGCGACGAAGAGCGCGTCCTGTGGCTCCACCCCGAGGGCGGCGAGGACAGCGCGGTAGGGCTCAGGCCGCGGCTTGTAGAACCCAGCCTCTTCGGAGGTGACGATAGCATCGAAAGGCACGCCGCAACGGGCCGCGGCGCGGCGACCGAGCTCGACAGAGCAGTTCGTGGCGACGCCCAGCAGCATGCCGCGCGCTTTGAGATCCCGAAGCACAGCCGGGACTTCGGGCCAGGGCTGCAGCCCGTCCCACCCGGCATGGAGCGCGGCGGGAGCGGAGGGCGGCAGGCCAGCGTCGTGCGCCGCCTCGGCCACCAACACCTCATAGGGCCGATAAGCACCGCAGCCGTAAGTCAGCTCCAGGTAGCGGGCACGCCAACGGCGCCCGTCTTCCTCGGTTCCGGCGGCGGCGTCCCAGACAGACCAGCTGTCCAGGAGCGCAGTGAGGAGGTCAAAAACAACGGCTTTGGGCTGAGTCATACATCCTATCTACATTTTACATGTAGAATTGCAAGCTGCACAAGTGGGCTGGACTGAGCAAGCACCAGAGGCATCGCCGTTAACCATGGAACTCCGTGCCAAAGCCGATCGGTTTAGCGTGGAGTTCCACGACGTTGTGCTAAGCGCTTGGCAGCGCCTGGAGACGAGGTTGAGGCCGCCAGCAGGAATTTGGGGGAAGGCAGTATGGGCAAGCCAATGCCGGAACCGGGAGCCCGACCGCTTCTCTAGCGACGCCCGTCTTGGTCCCTCTACAGCGGTGGGAGGTTTTCGTTTGGGCCGGGTGGCCCGGCAACCAACCCCTCCGCTATCATCGGTGGTATGTGCAACCTCTACACAGCCCGCACCAACCAGCGCGCCATCCAGGACGCAACCCGCTACACGCGGGATCTCGCGGGTAATCTCCAGACGTTACCGGGCATCTATCCGGATTATGCAGCGCCGATCGTCCGTACTGCTGCGGACGGCGTGTACGAGTTGGCGATGGCGCGCTGGGGCATGCCGTCCCCTGCTTTCGCGCTACAGGGCAAGAAATCCGACCCCGGCGTGACGAACGTCCGCAACACCGCCTCGCCACACTGGCGCCGCTGGCTCTCCCGCGAGCATCGCTGCGTCGTGCCATTCACGGCCTTCAGCGAGCCGGACAAGGTAGAGGGGAAGTCCGTTCCGGCCTGGTTCGCGCTGGGTAAGGGCGAGGAGAGGCCGCTCGCCTTCTTCGCCGGGATCTGGGTGCCGCAGTGGACGTCGGTGCGGAAGGTAAAGGAGGGCGAGGTGACGGCCGACCTCTACGCTTTCCTCACCACCGAGCCGAACGCCGAGGTCGGCCCGATCCATCCAAAAGCGATGCCGGTGATTTTGACCGAGGCCGACGAGTTGGAGGCCTGGATGACGGCGCCCTGGGCAGTGGCCAAGGAGTTGCAGCGTCCGTTGCCGGATGGGCTGCTGCGGGTCGTGGGACACGGGAGGAGCGACCAGCCGGACGAGGAGACCTTGCCCGGCGGCGACGTGCGCCCGAGCCAAGGCAGCCTGCTCTAACTAACAGCACCGCGACCATCCCGCGCGTGATGTTTGGCACACCCGAGGCTCCGAGTGCAGGTATCCGCAGGCATGTCGGGCAAACTCGCGCAGGTTGTCGCGGCGAGCGAACTTAATGCGACTGGCCAAGTGAAGTTCCGCCGCAGGCGGATGTCGCGCAGGGCCTCCGGGGAAGTTCTCCTACCTTCTTTCCTACCCCTTCTGGATCTTTCTCGCATTCGCCCGCACACGACGGCGGGCGGATGCCATGGCGGCTTTCGCGATAGCTTCGGGCCTTGCCCCGCTTAGGGCGGCAGTGCTGGCCTTCATCGCGCCTTCGGCGAAAGCCTTTTGCTTTTCGGCCCCCAGGACGGCCAAACGTGCGCTAGCCCTAGCGGGGTCGGCCCAGAGTTGGACGCTGTGCATCGCGAAGACCCAACCAGCCTCCGCGAACCAAGCATAGGCGGCGAAGTGGTTGGGGATCTTCTTGCGGGCCATGCCATGCAGGTGGGCACGGTCGCGCTCGTAAACGAGGGCACCTCGTTGCCTGTCCTACCCCGCTATCGCGTGGCTGTGCTGGATTCCAAACCTTCTTGCCGCGGAGTGGTGGGTGAGGCGTGCTGCGCCCGCCGTGGCACCCTGAGCAGCGGGGCAGAATTCTAGCCGACCGGGCTGGACTGAATGATTACGCAGTACCGACGGCGAGCGTGCCGACCGAGGTGCGGGCGCCTAGCCGCGGCCAAGGCCTATAAGAGGAACCTTATTAGCAAAACCTCGATAAGGGGGAGGACGCGCGCCAAGGTTGTGGCGCGCGGCAGCCAGGAGCGTCGGCGTCAGCCCCGCCGCACATTCCAGAAGGCGGGCGCCGACGCGGTTACGATGCCAGTGAGGCTGGTCCGATGCGCCATGTTCGGCAGCATCTGCCCGAGCGGCACCACCGGCACCGTCTCGAACGCGCTCCGCTGAACGGCGTCCAACAGCCTCTGCCGCTCGTCCGCGTCCGTGCTCTGCAGCCAATCCACGGACAGCTTCTCCAGTTCGGGGCTGTCGTGCCAGCCGAACCACCCGGTAGCGCCTTGCCCGCGGATGTAGAGGTTCTCCGCAGGATTGGTGACGGACGACCCTGGCCAAGTCGTGTGGAAGATGCTCCAGCCGCCCTTCTCGACGGGCTCCTTGGATGTCCGCCGCTGCACCACGGTGCCCCAGTCCATCGTCTGCTGCTCGACGTTCATGTTGAGCTTGCGAAGCAGGTCCGCCGTGATGTCCCCGAGCGGGCCGACGATGGGGTGGTCGGAAGCGTGCAGCAGAACGACCCTCTCCCCTTTGTAGCCTGCCGCGGCAACGGCCGCACGCGCCTTGCCGAGGTCGGGTGGCTGCCGCATCGCTTCCGTGCCCAGCTCGTTCACGCCGGGCAGGCCGCAGGGGAACATCGCGCGGCAGAGGCGGAAGCTCTCCGCGTCGCCGCCTGTTACGGCCTGGAGGTAGTCGTCCTGATTGACGGCGGAGAGGATAGCGCGGCGGAGCACCACGTTGTTGAAAGGCGCTGTGGCGTGGTTGAAGCGCATGCCGAGGATCAGGCCGAGTGGATTCAGGGGCCGGACATTGATCTGGCGATTCCGCTTCACCACCGGCACGAGGTCGCCCTGGACCGTCTCCAGCCAATCCACCTCGCCCGCCTGCAACGCGGCGCTGGCGGTCGCGGCGTCGGGCATGATGTGCCACTCGACGCGCTCGAAGTGCGCCCGCTTGCCTCCAGCACTCCAGGAGGCGGCCTCATCGCGCGGCTTGTAGGCGTCGAAACGCGTGTAGATCACGCGGCTGCCCGCGACGTACTCATCCCGCTGAAAGCGGAAGGGGCCGGAGCCGACCATCTCAGTCACCGGGATCATCGCGTCCGTCTGCGCGATCCGCTCCGGCATGATGAAGGCGGGCGAGGAATGCGGCTTACCGATGGCGCGGAGCAGTTGCGGAAACGGCCGCTTCAGCCGGATGCGTAGCGTGCGGTCGTCCGGCGCCTCCCAGGCTTCGACCGCCGCGGCGAGCGCCTGGCCGAAGCTGTCCCGCTTGCTCCAGCGCTGCAGGCTGGCGACGCAGTCGCGCGCCCGGACCGGCTCGCCGTCGTGGAAGAGCAGGCCCTCCCGCAGCCGGATCTCCCAGCTCAGGCCGTCATCGCTGCTGCGCGCACCCTCTGCCATCTGCGGCTGTGGTTGGAGCTGCTCATCCACGCCGTAGAGCGTGTCGAACACCGCGTAGCCATGCATGGTGGTGACGGCCGCGGTGGTGACGATGGGGTCGAGGACGATGAGCCCCGTCTCCGGCACGAAGCGGAGGACGCGGGCCGAGGCGGGTTGGGCAAGCGCGGGGTGGGCGAGCATCGCTGCACCTGCGGCGGCCAGAAGGCCACGACGATCAATCATCAGGTCACCTGCTTCGCTGGAGGGGGTGAGGTGGCGTAATCGACCGGCTCGCCAAGCCATCCTTCGGCTCGGCGCGACCAGTAAGCTTCGTGCAGGCGCCGCGTGTAGGCGCCCGGTCCGTTCTGGATGGCGACGTCGTCCACTCGAGTCACCGGCAGCACGCCGCCCGCCGTGGTAGTCAGGAACACCTCTTGGGCGCCTCGTAGTGCGTCGAGCGAGACCTCAGTTTGGTCGACCGCGATACCGAGATCGGCGCAGAGTTCCAGCACCGTGCGGCGCGTCATGCCGTCCAGCATGCCCTGCCGCGGTGTCAGCAGCCGGTCGCCCTGGCGAACGAAGATGTTGAAGCCCGGCCCCTCGGTGATGTTGCCGTCGGTATCGCAGAGCACCACCGTCTCGGCACCGGCGTCGTAGGCCTCCATCAGGCCCATCTCGAAGTCGAGCCAGTGGTAGTGCTTCACCATCGGGTCCACCGAGGCAGGCGGCACGCGCAGGCGGCGGCTGACATGCAGGTGCAGTCCGCGCTCCTGCACCTCCGGCGGCGCAATCCAGACGTAAGGAATGCAGAAGGCTTGGAAGCGGTTGGTGCAAAGCCGGAGGTCACGGCTGCCGATAGGAGGTCTGCCGCGCGTCATGATGATCTGCACGTAAGCGTCACGAAACCCAGCGGCCGCGATCAGCGCGTGGACGGCCTGACGGATCTCCTCACGCGGCAACGGCGAGGTCATGCGCAGGCGCCCTAGCGACCGCTCGAAGCGGGTCAGGTGGTCGTCCAGTCGAAAGAGGACGCCATCGCGGGCAGAGATCGTCTCCTGGCACGCGTCCGAGCGCAGGAACCCCCAGTCGAGCAAGGGCAAGGTGGCCTCTGCGACGGGAACAATGGCGCCGTCGACCCAGGCCGTGCCGTCGGCGAAGCGTGGATCAGCCGGGGCGTACGACGCCATCTCCCGGCGTGGCGGCCAGGACAGGAGGGGCTTGTTCACTGGCGGTGTTCTCCGAGATACCTAGGCTGAGGCAGGTCGTCGCAGGGCCAGAAGGGTCGCTGCTTCACCCGCCAGTCGATGCTCTCAAGGCTCGGCGTGGTGGGACCGGCGCCCGAGATCATTAGCCAGTCCGTCTCCTCATCGAGCATCGTCCGGAAGTTCATCGGATTCTTCAGAGCGATGATGCGGCAGGACCCGATGTCGATACCGACGGCTCGGTACTGCTCGTCGGCGTACTCGTAAGTGGCAAAGGTCGGCACGACGATCCGCAGTTGGCCCACCCGCAGCACTGCGGTATTCCCCATGTTGCCAGGCGTGCCCGCGCTGATGCCACCGCCGTACACGAAATGACCATCGTGCAGGCTCTCCACCACCGCCTCGACTTCGACGGGCGGATGAAAGCGGGGGTCTAGCTTGGAACCCAGCTCGGTGCGGAGTGTCGCTCCGATCCCGGACGCCTTCGCCGCGGCAGCCGCAGGCGGGTCGACCACCAGCACGGCGGCCGGGACGTGCGTCGCGTGCCGCAGCAGGGCAGCGAGCACAGCCGGAGCATCGCCTGGTGCCCCGCCACCGACGCAGTCCGGCGCATCTGAGATCAACACGCGCCGCGCCGAGTGGCCCAGGGCGCGCAGCACCGCCTCGTCCGGCGCGAGCAGGGGGATCTCGAACTCGCGGCGGCGGTCCCACATCTCGCGCACTATCGCATCGGCCACCTGCTCGGCGCCTGCGGCATCGTCGTTAGTAATGGCCAGCCCGGCGATCCCCAGGTCCGGGATGTCGAGCCAGGGCTGGACCGGGAAGTAGCTGGCCGAGAGAACCCGGCGTTCCTGCTCCGCCTTTCGAGCCGAGACCCGCAGCTGAGCCATGGGCATGTCGCCGTTGGTGGCGCCCCCGGCGACCGGGAGGAGGGCGTCCAGCCTCTTCAGCCGCATCGTCGGCCGCACCTTTCCCAAAAGGGTTTCCACGAGGAGCTGCGCGGCGCGGACGCCGGTGCTGTGGGCGTCGACGTGCGGGTAGGTCTCGTAGCCGACCAGGATGGTGGCGGCCTCCACCATGCGTGGCGTGACATGCGCGTGCAGGTCGAGGCTGGCGGCAATCGGCACGTCAGGGCCGAGCGCCTCGCGCAGGCGCCAGAGGATCTCGCCCTCCGGGTCGTCCTCGCCCTCGGAGATCATGGCACCGTGCAGGGCCAGGAACACGCCGTCGAGCGGCGTCAGGGCGGCGATGCCCGTGATGATGCGATCCCGGGTTTCTCGGTAGAAAGTGCCTTCCACCCTGCCACCGGAGCCACCATGCGCCACGAGAACGGGATGGACTGTGAAGCCCGCCACCTGGAGGGTTTCAATGCCACCCGTGACCGCCAGGTCACGCCCCTCAGTGGCGGGTATCACCCCGGCGCCTTCAGCCAGCACCTTGCGGGCGAAGTCTTCTCGCCGGTGGAGTTGGTCGGAGAGGGTATTACCCTCGAACTCGAAGCTTGCGACCGCAACCTTCATGGTGCGCTTCTCCATAGCGGTGGTATGTTTCCCCTGTTTTCGATGAACCGCAAGATTTTTCGATATCGAAAATCGAGGAATTGGCACGATGGCTAAGTCAGTGGAGCGCAAACAAACCGCTCCGGCGCACCTCGCTCCCGAGGAGGTCCGGCGTCCCGGTGCGGCGGTTGTACTGGGCCAGCCGGAAGTAGGGCGGAAACTGGGTGACGGTCGCAGGGCCAAGCAGTGGACCCTCGCACACCTCTCCGAGAAAAGCGGCGTGGCAGTCGGCACCCTGTCCAAGGTCGAGAACGGGAAGAGTGGCGCCTCTTTCGACACCGTATCCCGGGTAGCCCGTGCCTTGGGCCTGCGGATTGACGACCTTCTCAGCCCTACCAGCCCACGCTTCGCCACGGGGCGACGTGTGATCTCGAAGCGCGGCGAAGGCGTGCGCTTCGGCTTCAACAGCTACGACTACTTGGTGCCCTGCAACGAGCTGACCCGGAAGGCGATGGTTCCGCTGCTCATGACCATCTGCACCCGTGAGGTCCTACCACCAGAGAGTTGGGCCAGCCACGAGGGCGAGGAGTACATTTACGTCATCTCGGGCAGCATCGAACTCCACACCGAGTACTACGAACCCACGCGTCTCGATGAGGGCGACAGCGTCTACATTGACAGCACCATGCGTCACGCCTTCGCGAGTGTCGGCGAGGCGGACGCGCGCATCCTCTCAGTGTGCCTGGCCGACTCGCTGCCTCGGTTGTTCGCGGATACACCGGTGGGCCTCTAAGCGCCCGGTGGCATTAGCCTGCGGGTAGGGAGGCGCCCAATCCGCCGTGCGGCCACGTCCCTCATCTCAGCGCAGGATGGTGAGGAGGGATCCAAGGATCGATGGATGGACGATCCTTCGAGCAGGGCAGTGACGGACAGCCACATCACCGGTTCCATGATTCAGGTAGTCGTCGCCATGCTCGGATGGCAGGAGGCGGCCATGCCCTGGCTATGACCATCGCTCTGGTTAGGCCCTCTTGCGGTTAGCCGGTTGCGATCCCTTTGCCTTCTCGGTTGTGCGGCCTTCATCTGCTTTCTTGGGTTTCGACTTCGATGCTGACCGCGACACCGCTTTCTTGGCTGGGGCGCGCTTCCCCTCGTCGGTGGTCTGGCCAAGGCTGCGCTTCAGGGCGGCCATGAGGTCGATGACGTTATCCCGCCGCTCCTCTGGCTCAGGCTCCGGCGCCTCCTCCTCGCCACGGAGCTTGGCCTCGATCACCTCGCGCAGGCGGGCCTCGTAGCGGTCCTCCATGTCGCCGGGATCGTACTTGCCGGTCTGCCGGTCCACGAGCTGGGTGGCCAGCCGGACCATCTCCTGGTCAGGCTTGCCACCGGGTACGCTGGCAAAGAGCTCCTTCGGATCCTCCAGGTCGCGCTCCTCGTGCAGCGTGTGCAGCACCAGTCCACGGTCCATCGGCACGATGGCAATCGCCCGCTCGCGGCGAGCGAGCACGAGGCGCGAGAGCGCCATGCGCCCGCTCTTGGCGATGGCGTCCCGCAGTACGACGTAGACGTCCTGCCCGGCCTTCCCGTCCGGCACGAGGTAGTAGCTCGCGTCGAAGTAGATCGGGTCGATGGCGTCGGCCGCGACGAACTTGTCCACAGTCAGCACGTCGGAGGTATCGATCTTCGCCCGCTCGAAGTCGGCGTCGTCCAGGACGACGTAGGTGTCCTTCTTGAACTCGTAGCCCTTCACGAGCTCGCCCCGCTCGACCGGCTTGTCGGTCCCGGCGTCCACCGTGACCATCCGCACGCGGTTCTGCGTCTTCGGGTTGATCAGGTGGAAGCTCAGGTCGCCGGAGGTCTTGTGCGCCGTGTAGAGGGCCACAGGGCAGGAGACGAGGGCAAGGCGGAGGTGTCCCCGCCAGATCGGGTGCTTCTGCGCCATCAGGGCGTCTCCTCGGGAATGGACTGCCGCAGGGTTCCGTAGCCCTGCCACGGATCGGCCTTCAGTCGCTTGAGACGGGTGGGCACGGTCGCGATGGTGAAGGACATGGGGTCGAGCTTGGCCGTGACCTCGCGCCAGGACAGCGGCGTGGCCACAGGTGCGCCGGGGCGGGCACGGGGCGAGTAGCTCGCCACCGCCGTGGCGCCTGGCCCGTTGCGCAGCCAGTCCACAAGGATGCGCCCGCGGCGCTTGGCCTTCGCGACAATCGAGACGAAGCGGTCGGGCATCTCCGCCTCCATGGTCGCCGCGAAGTGGCGGCAGAAAGCCCGCACGGCGAGCCATCCGGAGGCGCCCTGGACGGGCGCGATGACGTGGAGGCCCTTGCCGCCCGTGGTCCGGCAAAAGCTCTCCAGGCCCGCCTTCTTCAGCCGGGCGCGGACCTCCTTGGCGGCCGCCACGACGTCGGCGAAGGGCACGCCCTGGCCGGGATCGAGGTCGAAGACGATGTGGTCAGGATGTGCGGTGTCGCGTTCGGGCGAGCCCCAGACATGCAGCTCGATGGCCGACATCTGCGCACAGGCGACCAGCCCCTCCTCGTTGTCGACCGCCAAGTAGGGACCCTCGGCCGCCGTGCCGTCCCGGATAGAGGAGGGCATGCCCTTGTTGCCGTGCTTCTGGAAGAAGCGCTCCCCCTCAATGCCCTCGGGGCAGCGGAGCAGGGCCAGCGGCCGCCCAGCGATGCCGGGCAGCGCCACCTCCGCGACGGTACGCCAGTAGGCGGCCAGTTGAACTTTCGTCACGCCGGGCCAGAGTTCCCGCTCGGCGTGGGTGATCTGAACCGCACCGACGCGTTGGCTGCCGCGCTTCGGCGCGGTGGCGTGCACGATGGTCGCCTTGACCTGCCCACGAGGCTGGAACACCTGCGGCTCGACCTCAGAGGGCGGCACGTCGCGCATGACCTCGTCCGCCTCCTTGTCCTGCCGAAGGCCGAGGTAGGTCGCGTGGCGGATGCGCCCAAAGCCGGTCCAGCCGATGAACTGTACCTCTGCCACAAGCTCGGGCCGCACCCAGCGGATCGCGGGGTCGGGCGGCTCACCGGCGAAGAGCATGTTCTCGGGAGGGGTGCTTGGCATGGCGCTCAGCCGTCGCGTCAGGGAGCGGAGCTCCACCTCCGAGAAGCCAGTGCCCACACCGCCGACGTAACGCAGCCTCCGCTGCTCGTCGTAGAAGCCGAGGTGAAGAGAACCCAGGCCCGTCCGGCTCCCAGCGGGTGGGGTCCAGCCGAGCACGACGAACTCCTCGCGTCCCTGGCACTTCACCTTGACCCAGTCCCGGGTGCGCGCGGCGCGATAGGGTGAGTTCGCCTGCTTGCAGATGATCCCCTCGAGGCCGAGGGCGCAGGCCTGCTTCCGGACCCGGGCGCTCTCCCCCTCCAGGTGGTCGCAGTAGCGGAGCGCCCCGCCCCAGTCGGAAAGCGGCTTCAGGGCCGCCTTGCGGTCCACCAGGCGGCAGCCGCGGAGATCCCAACCCTCCAGGTGCAGAAGGTCGAAGGCGTAGAAGAACAGCGCCTTCCTGCTGCCGCCGTTGGCGAGCGCGGACTGCAGGGCGGGAAAGGAGGAGAGCCCGTCCTCGCGGAGGGCGACCAGTTCACCGTCCATCAGCAGGGTCTTGGGCTTCAGGGAGGCGACCGCGCGGGCGACGTCCGGGAGCTTGGCTGTCCAGTCCTGGCCGTTTCGGGTCATCAGACGAACCTGACGGCCCTCTTTCCAGGCGAGAAGGCGGTAGCCGTCGAACTTGACCTCACTGATCCACTCGTCGCCCTCGGGCGGCTCGTCCGTGAGGGTGGCGAGTTCAGGCTTTTGGCTCTCGGGTAAGGGGCCGGGCACTGCGCCAGCGGGGGCATCCCCCCGCGGCGCTGAGCCTGGCTCAGCCGAGGATTTCGCCTTCGCCGCACCGGGTGTGGCCGTCCGAGCCGCGGCAGTCTTCCGCCGTGTGGAGGCCTTGTCAGCAAGCGGTGCAGGGATCTCAGCCTCCAGCGTTTCCGCATCGGCACCCGCGCGCTCCTCTGCGTCGTGCTCCTTGATCAGCAGCCAGTTATCGGCCTTGTCACTCCCTCGCTGGCGCAGGCGGACGAGAACAAATCCGCCCCTTAACCGTGAACCCGAAAGCCGGAACTTGAGCTCGCCCTGCTCTATGCCGTCCTCCGGATCGCCTTCGGGCACCCACTCTCCGGCGTCCCAGATCTCAACAGTTCCAGCCCCATAGTTGCCCTCGGGAATGCTGCCCTGGAAAGAGGTGTAGTCGAGCGGATGGTCCTCCACCCGCACGGCCAGGCGCTTATCCGCGGGATCCAGGGAGGGGCCTTTCGGGACAGCCCAACTCAAAAGGACGCCGCCGTGCTCGAGCCGGAAGTCCCAATGAAGCTTCCGGGCAGCATGCTTCTGCACGACGAACTTCAGTGCCGGTCCAGGTAGAGCCTCCACGATTCCTGGGGGCGGCTCGCGGGTTTGATTGAAGTCGCGCTTCGCCCGGTACGTCCGAATGGATGTGTCGCGGGTAACTGCGGAGCGAGCAGGCATGGTTTATCGGGAACGTGGCCTACAGGTCGGCAGTTGCAGGCTTTGGCGAGTGACGGAACCCGGCATCGGTGACCGGGAATCGTTGGGCCGAACCGCGCTCATCGTGAACCTCCTAGCTTGAGCAGCTGTCGGCTGACCCGAGAGGGACTGCCGTGACCGCATGCGGATCAGCGACGCGACACCTGCGATGCCGTTCGTGAAACGGAGCGCCTTCGACCTTGGCCACCTAAACTGAGGTGCCTATTGAAGTCCCCCTACCGGGTAACTGTCCGAACGGCACATGCCAAACGCATCCAGCGGTGTCGATCGGCTTTCCGCTCGCCACGTGCGGCCGGTGACTGATACCAGAGGGCATGGTCTTTGCCCTGAACCAAGCCGACTGGGCAGCCGCCACGGTTGCCCGATCCGACTACGCCACAGACTGGCACGCGCACGACTGCGCCATGCTCTTGCTTCCCCGGCGGGGACTAATCTTGTTCGAGATGGAAGGACGACCCTCTCCAAGCCGGATCCGTCCTGGCGAGGCGCTCCTGGTGGCTCCGGGTGTCGGCCACCGCACCCGGGCCGCGGACGTCGCCCATCGCCATATCGTCCTGTACGCGCCCGCCACCCGGCTCAGGCGCTGGCTTCCAGCATCGCGCGGCTGGAAACTTGGCCTGGTGCCACCCACGATGCTTCCACTGCTCTCCTACCGGGATGCCCTGCCGGAGGGATCCGAGCGGGCTGTGCTCGCCGAGCGCCTTCTGCTGGAAGAGGCCGCGGAGGCAGGACCCGAACCCACCCCGGCAGAGCACGGTGCGGCAGTCGTGCAGGCCATTGCGGAGCACCTCCAGGCACGGCTGCAGGAGCCGCACGCGCTGGACGACCTCGCCACCCGCTTCGGCCTGTCACGCCGTCAGATGACGCGGATCTTCCGGCGCCACACCGGCACCAGCATCGCGGACTACCTTGGCGGTCTGCGGGTCCGGGAGGCTGCCCAGCGGATCGGAGCGGGCCAAGGCGTGCTCGCGGCCGCCCATGCCGTGGGTCTGGCCTCGCCGTCCCACCTCGCTCGACTCTTCCGTCAGCACACCGGCGGCCCACCATCGGCGGCCCGATCGGGCGAGAGATAAGGCCTGATCGGGCGCGCCTGCCGGGCGCACTGAGGGCCAGACTGTGCCCATGCAGCCGATCCCCTCGCCCCCTATTCTGCTCTCCGTCTTCCCGGCCGGACCGGGTGGCGGGAACCCCTGTCCAGTCGTGCTCGACGCCCGCGGCATGGATGCCGAGGTCATGCGAGGCCTGGCCGTCCACCACGGGCATGAGAGCGGCTTCGTGCTGCCGCCGGAGGAGTCCGGAACGGCGGACTTCCGCTTCCGCTTCTTCGTGCCTGAGCACGAGATGGAGATGTGCGGCCACGCGACCCTGGGCGCTGCCTGGCTGCTCCGTGCCGAGGGGCGCGCGCCCGGGCCGGAACTCCGCATCGAGACGCTGTCTGGGCCGGTTCGGGCCATCTTCGGCGCGGAAGGGGCGGTCGAGGTCACCCAGCCTCCGGGGCGGGTCGAGACGGTTGGGGACATCACCGTCGTGCTTTCGGCACTCGGCCTGACCGATGCGGACCTTCGCCCCGGGTCTTCTGTGCTGAACGCCGCCACCAGCCGCGTGAAGACCCTCGTGCCCGTCGCTGACCTCGCGCGGCTGCACGCCCTGAACCCGGCCCCGGCCCGAGTGCGCGCGGCCTGCGAAGCGATCGGCTCCACAGGCCTCTACCCTTGGGCCGGAGACACGGACGGTGTCGTCCACGCTCGCCAGTTTCCGCGCAGTTCCGGCTACCCGGAGGACGCCGCTACTGGCATCGCGGCCGCCGCGCTCCTCTACGGGCTGGGCGCGCCAGAGGCGGGGCTGCTTGTCCGCCAGGGCGAGGCCATGGGCCGTCCCAGCGAGATCCACGTGCGCCGCGATCCGGACGGTCCCGGGTGCCGCCTTGGCGGGCGTGTGGAGCTGATGTCGTGAGGCGCCGTACCCTTCTCGCCGCGACCAGCGTCCTGGCGGCTCGCCCGACCCTGGCGCAGTCCTGGCCCACCCAGCCCATCCGCCTGGTGGTGCCCTACGCCGCCGGTGGTCCGACGGACGTCGCGGCTCGCCTGCTCGCCGAGGCGCTCTCCGCCTCCCTGTCGCATCGGGTGATCGTGGAGAACCGCACCGGCGCGGGCACCGTGGTCGGCACGGGCGCCGTGGCGAACGGCTCGCGCGACGGCCACACCTTCCTGGTCGCGACCGTTGCTCATGTCGTGAACCCTGTGCTGGTGGCGAACCTCGCCTTCGACCCGATTGCCGACTTTGGGGGCGCCGCCTTGATGGGGACGGTTCCACAGGTCGTCCTCGTGAACCGCGACCTGCCGGTCCGGAGCCTGCCCGAGCTGCTGGCGCTGTTCCGCGGCAGGCCTGGCGGGTTTGCCTACGGCTCGGCCGGGAACGGCAGTGCCCAGCACCTGGCGGCCGAATTGCTAAAGAGGCAGGCGGGGCTGGACGTGGTGCATGTTCCCTATCGCGGAGCCGCGCCTGCCGTTGCGGACATGCTGGCCGGACAGGTGGCGATGGTCATCGACAGCGCCGCGACCGCGATCCCCATGGCCCGCTCCGGCCAAGCCCGGGCGCTGGCGGTGACAGCGCCTGCGCACTTGTCACAGCTGCCCAAGGTCCCGAGCGTCGCGGAGACGCTCCCGGGCTATGAGGCCTATACCTGGAACGCCCTCCTCGCGCGGGCAGGCACCCCGCCCGAGGCGATCGCGCGCATGAACGGCGCCGTGAACAACGCGCTCGCCAAGCTGGAACTCCGGGGCGGTTGGAGGAGCTGGGTGTCACCGTGGTATCAGACAGCACCCCACCATCGGTTGACGCCTTCCTTCGTGCCGAGGCCGACAAGTGGCAGGGGGTACTGCGGGAGGCCGGGGTGAAGGCCGATTGATGCCGCGCCGCTTACCTCAACCAGCCGCGGTACGCTCAGCTGCCCTTGTGTGAGAGATAGGGCTGAGCAGCCTGCAAGACAGGCCCGCATGCCGGGACATCGGCTTGAAGCACGGCCTCGTAGGTCGTCATGCCCGTCCAAATCCTTGCTGCCGTCAGGACGCCGCGGACCGGGTCCCCGATGTAGGTTTCAGTGAGCACAGGAGAGGCGGCCGAGACGCAGCTGGCGACGTCCCGCATGATGGTCTGTGGTGCGCCAAGCTGAGCAAGACGAGCGCTCAGTTCAGTCTTCGCAGGCTCAGTAATCAACAGATTGATGAGGGTGAAAAACAGATCGCGGAACATGTCAGGCTCCTGCTGGCGTCGGAAGTGCAAGGATCCGACATCACACAGGCCGCCAGAGGAGCCTATGCCAGAGGGGCCCGGACCGGGTCTCGGACCGGGAGATCGACGTTCACAGTGTTGATGTCAAGGATTGCGCAAAGATGCGAGTTCGGAAGCAGCTCTATTCAAGAAGGCTGGCCAGCAGGATCATTCTGCAGCAGCTCCTTGAGGGTAGCCGGTTGGCCCGCTCCTTGAACCTCGGCAGGCCTCATTCGATCGGATAGGTCCCCGTTTGCTGTAGAACGCAGAACTACGATCCCTCAACACGTCAATTGCCGCTATGCGCCCCCACCGGTCTTTTGTGCGGTGTGGGTGCTTGCCCGATGGCCGATTTTGCCGATGCCTGTAAAGTTCAGGCGCGAATGGCAACCTCGGCTTCGATCTCGACAGCTATACCGAACGGCAGGCCAGCCATACCAACAGCAGATCGAGCATGCTTACCCCGGTCCGGCCCGAATAGTTCGACGATCAGATCGGTAAACCCGTTAATGACGAGCGGGAATTGGTCGAAGTTTTGAGTGGCGTTCACCATCCCGAAAACCCGCAGCCAAGCGGCTATCCTGTCGAGTTCGCCAAGTTCCGCCTTTAAGCTGGCGAGGACGGCAAGGCCCGTCAGCTTCGCCGCTTGGTAGCCCTCCTCCAATGTCAACTCCTGGCCCACACGCCCGAGTGGCCGCGCCAGCGAGCCATCTGGCGCTAAAGCAGCATGGCCGGAGACAAATGCCCGGTCACCGTGAACTCGCACCCACGGAAAGCTGAGATTCACCCCAGGTGGCAGTTGGACAGGCGCTGGAAGATAGAGGCCCAACGCGCTCAGCCGCTCCTCGATCTTACTCATAGGCCGCCGTCCCTCCTGTGCGCCTACCCGTCGAGTACCCTTGGCTCCGCCGCTCTTTCAACCAAAAGAGCGGGTAGTTTCGCATCTGAAGCATGCGAACGCGGTTACCACCAGCGCTGGCAGCTTTGACCTGCTTTCCTCCTGAAAGCGGCCGCTCCGATTTCGGCCAGAGGTGGCCGTTCGAACAGGTGCCACAAGAGCTCCCGAAGGTTCACGTGCTGCGCTGAACTTCCCGGCGAGGGGCGGAGACGATGTCTAACCTGCCCCTTGCGCCTTCCGCACCTCGTCCAGCACGGCCTCATGCGTCGCGAGTATCCGCCGCAGAGTGGGCTTCCCTTTGTCGCTCGCCTCAGCGATGCCCTCATGCATCTCTTCGATCCCCGTCGTCATCTGCTCGGCTAAGCCGGACAGCCGCTCCTGTAGTTGCTCGCCGTCATCCTTGAGTTCGGCCGTCCAGATCGCCAGGACGCGTGAGAATTCGGCAGCAGCTCGGGCGGGTGGGACGCCCGCTTGCAGGAGTTTGATGAGGGGGGCTAGGTCGGCAGCAGGGGAGCGGGACATGCGTAGGAAGGTAGGTAAGCAAACCGTCGGTGGCTAGACGACGAGGGGCTGCCTCGGCGAAAAGCTCCAGTACCTCAATCGTGCCACAAGCTGAGTTCGATACTCAAGTAACGTCCTTCTCGGCCACCAGACCTCGAATTTCGTACACGTGAACCATCGCAAGGTTATCCGCCAGGCTAGGGTGCTCGCAACGGCGCCTATGAGCGCGAGGGGGAAGGGAACCCAGGAGATGACCTCGGCAGCGCTCATCGGGCGTCGGACGACCCTTACCCTCACGGCAGCCTTGGTCCTGCCCGAACTTGCTCATGCAGCTTACCCAGACCGGCCGATCCGCCTTGTCATCCCTTATGGAGGCGGTGGGCAGACGGACATCGTCTCCCGCCTGATCGGGGACGGCATGGCGCAGCGGCTCGGTCAGCCGGTGCTGCCGGACAACCGCTTGGGGGCGGCTGGCGACGTCGCGGCAGAACTGGTCTCGAGGGCACCGGCAGACGGTTACACCATCCTCAGCGGTTCAACGGGGACGCTTGGCGGCGTAAACGCGGCCCTGTACCGCAATCCTGGCTACGATTGGCAGCATGACTTGCTGCCGCTCGGGCTGTTCTGCACGGCGCAGAACGTTGTCCTTGTCCATGCCTCTGTGCCCGTACGAACTCTGGCCGAGTTTCTCGATTACGTGCGAGCGCATCCCGACAACGTGCCCTACGCGTCCTCTGGCATTGGCGCCACGACGCATCTCTCCATGGAAATGCTGCTGGAGCAGGCGGGTGGATTACGGATGATCCACGTGCCCTATCGCCAGAGCACTCAGGGCATGACCGATCTGCTCGCGGGACGCGTCAAGGCGCGCTGCCTGGGCCTGCCGGAAGCCGAGCCCGTCAAGGCCGACCCTAATATCCGTGCATTGGCCGTGACCGGCGCTGCGCGTAATCCGCAGTGGCCGGAGGTACCGACCGTAGCCGAGACCTTGCCGGGCTTCGAGGCGGTGAATGCCTTCGCTCTTGGCCTGCCCGCTCGCACATCACCGGAAATCGTGGCACGCCTGAGCGCGGCGCTGAACGCAGCCTTAGCGACCGAAGCGGTTCGCGCCGGATTTCTCCGCGTGGGCGCTGACCCGGCGGAGGCGAACACACCCGAGGAGGCCGCGGCCTTCCTGCGCCGTCGCGGCGAGCTATGGGCCGCGCTTATCCGCCGTCTGGAGATCGTCGTTCAATGAGCGCTGCCGCAGCCATCGCCGCCACCATGCCGGAGCTGTCCACCTGGATCGGCCGGAGCCGCACGGACGAGGAGGAGATCACCTTGTCCGCCGTACGCCGGATCGCAGCGACCTTCGACGGCGATCCCGAGGCGGTCGCGCTTGGTGATGCGTTGCCACCGCACTGGTTTGGGCTGTTCTTCGCTGACATCCCGCGGCAGTCCGCCATCGGCCCTGACGGGCACGCGCGGGCCGGGGAGTTCCTGCCGCCCATCCCGCTACCGCGTCGCATGGGTGCCGGGCGGCGGGTTCGAACCCCCGGTGCGCTGCGCGTGGGCGACACGGCAACGCGGCGGACCGAGGTCGCCGCGATTACCCCCAAGTCGGGGCGGACTGGCGAGATGGTGCTGCTGACGATGCGGCGGACAGTCGAGGCGCGCGGGGAGGTCGTTGCGGTCGAAGAGTTCGACGCGCTGTACCGCGAGGCCGTGCGGCCCGGCGCTTCCAGCGCAACCAACCCGCCCGTGCCCGCGCCAACCGAGGCGGCCTGGGCCGACATCGTGCCCATCGACCCCGTTCAGGTGTTTCGCTACGGCGCCATCACCTGGAACGCGCACCGGATCCACTATGACGCTGATTATGCACGTGGCACCGAGGGCTATCCGGGAGTGGTGCAGAACGGGGGCTTGACGATGCATCTCATGGCGGATGCCGCACTCAGGCGCGCGCCTGGCCCTCTCAAGGGCTTCAACGCCCGTCTCGCGCGGCCGATGTTCGTTGGCGACCACATGACCCTTCGTGGCGTCGTAGCGGAAGGGGGCGGCACACGCGTCTGGGCGGCCGACAAGGCGGGTTTCCTGGCAGCGGAGATGACCTTGGAGTTCGGCGCATGAGTGGTCCGCTTGCGGGTATCCGGGTGGTGGACCTAACCTCCGTCGTGGTTGGCCCGATCTGCACGCGCACCCTGGCCGATCAAGGGGCAGAGGTCGTGAAGGTGGAGCCGCCCGGGGGAGACCTGCTGCGGAACCTCGCCCAAGGCAGCCGGAATCCCGGGATGTCCGGCAAGTTCATCCAATTCAACCGTAACAAGCGCTCCATTTGCCTTGACCTCAAGCGACCCGAGGGGATCGCTGCGATGCAGCGCCTGGTCGAGGGAGCTGATGTCTTTGTCTCCAACATCCGCCCGTCGGCGCTCGCCCGGCTGGGGCTGGACCATCAGGCGCTGTCCGGTGTGAACCCACGCCTGATCCACTGCAGCATCCTCGCCTTCGGCTCTGGCGGCCGCTACGCCGAGCGCCCCGCCTACGATCCCATCATCCAGAGCTTGTCTGGTGTGGCGGCCACCTTCGAGCGGGCAACAGGGGAGCCGCGCTTCGTGCCGATGGTAATGACGGACCACATCACCGGCATCATCGCCGCCCAGTGCATCGGCTTCGCGCTGTATCGGCGCGAGCGCACCGGCGTCGGGGAAGCGGTGGAGGTGCCCATGTTCGAGAACATGGCCTCCTTCGTCATGAGCGAGCACATGAGTGCGGCGACCTTCGACCCGCCGGTTGGCCCGACCGGCGACAACCGTATCCTCAGCCCCGAGTACCGCCCGATGGCGACGAAGGACGGCCACATCACCGTAGGCCCCAACACCAATGCACAAGCCTTCGGCTTCTTCGAGGCGATCGGCAGACCTGAGTTGCGTGACGATCCCCGGTTCTGCTCTGCCACGGCGCGCACGACCAACGCCGCGGCATACTTCCGCCTGCGCATGGAAGCGCTGCGGGAGCGGACGACGGCGGAATGGCTCGATATCCTCGGGGGGCGCGACATTCCCTGCGCCCGCTACAACACGCTGGAGGACCTGATGGAGGACCCTCACCTCGCCGATAGGGGCTTCTTTCGGGAGGAGGATCACCCCAGCGAGGGCCGCCTGCGCCGAACCGCTGTGCCGAACCACTTTAGCGGCGGCATGCGGGAGGAGGAGCTGTACGCCCCACGATTGGGGGAGCACACACGGGAGGTGTTACGGCAGGCGGGGTACCAGGACGCGGAGGTCGACCGATTGATCGAGACGGGTGCCGCGCAGGCGCCCGCATCATGAATTGGCGCTCGCTCCTCTTCGTCCCCGCCACAGCCGAACGTTTCATCGCCAAGGCGCATACGCGTGGCGCGGACGCGATTATCCTGGATCTCGAGGATTCGATCCCTCCCTCGGAGAAGGGAGCAGCCCGAGCCGCGCTAGTCGGCGCCGTCCCACGTGTGACACAGGCCGGTGCAGCCGTCGTGGTGCGGATCAATCAGCCACTGTCACTGTCCGTACCGGATATCGCGGCAGCGGTCGGACCGGGTGTCGCAGCGCTGATGCTGACTAAGGTGCTCGGCCCCGACCATGTCCGCCTCCTCTCCGACGCGGTGACAGAGCGTGAGCTCGCTTGCGGTATGGCTATGGGCAGCACGAGGTTCCTGGCACTGGTCGAGACGGTATCCGCCCTGCCTTGGATGGCGGCGATCGCCGCGGCGGACCCGAGAATGGCGGCCATGGGCATCGGTGGCGAGGACCTGGCGACGGAGCTCGGTGCCGCGCCGACAGCCGACGGTCTGTATGTCTGGGCCGCCCAATGCATCGCGGCTTGCCGGACGGCTGGGATCGTGCCCATGGGCTCGCTGGGTAGCCTCTCCAACCTGGACGACCTGGAGGGCTATCGGGCGGGGTTGCGTCGCGCCCGCGCCTTGGGCTTCGCAGCAGCATCGTGCATCCATCCCGCCCATGTGCCCATCATCAACGAGGAGTACGGCGCAACGGAGGAGGAGCTGGACCGGGCCCGCCGCCTGGTTGCAGCTTTCGAAATGGCGCTCTCCCAGGGATCAGGTGCGGTGGCTTTCGAGGGCCGGATGATCGACTTGCCTATCGTCCAGCGTGCTCGCCGCCTTCTTATCCGGGCTGAGGGTTGGAGAACCAGTGCAACTTCTCCGCCAGATGATCAGCAGACACAAAGGTAACGCAGCAGGTGGGAGCGGCGTTCATCCGCTCATCATGGAGGATCGAGCATGAGCAAACTTGGAAGTGAAAATCGGGATGATCTTTCGGCACGGCAGTTCGCGTTTCCCAAACAGCGGAAGGAGCCACTGGAGGACGCTCGGCACGTCCGGAACGCTGTCGCACGCTTCAATCAGGTCCAGGGCGTCACTGACGACGAGCGGGATGAAGCCTGGACCCGCATCAAGACCGCAGCGAAAAAGTTCGATGTTGAGCTTCACGAGGGAAGCTGGCGCGAGCTGCGCAAATCGCCGGAATGACGACGGTCCAGCTGTAGCAGCCTAGCTCACCTCCCGAGAGATTTGCGGCCAGGGAAGATTGTGCTGAGCTGTGAAAGGCTTCCCATCAGGTAGCTTCAACGCATTTGAGTGCACTGCGATTTGCTATCCAGACTGCGCGTGACTATGTGTGCTCGGTCAAAATGGAGCCTGACATTGGCAAATCAGTTCAAGCGCGGCGAAGCAGTGCGATTCAAGACGACTGGTGCGGGCGTCACGACCGCACGGCGCGGCACTGTTGTAAGGACGGTACCTACCGTCCGTGGTGTGCGCGTCGAAGTGAAGGACAAGGACGGCTATGTGTACCGCCCGCATCTTTCCATGGTGAAGCTCAGCGCCTGACATTAAGGAAGGCTCGGGCAGCATTGATGCCTGGGATCTCGGGAAGCTACGTCGAAGCGACGTTATAATTGCGG
This sequence comes from Roseomonas aerilata DSM 19363, assembly GCF_000711725.1. Taxonomy (GTDB): domain Bacteria; phylum Pseudomonadota; class Alphaproteobacteria; order Acetobacterales; family Acetobacteraceae; genus Roseomonas; species Roseomonas aerilata. The sequence goes on from NZ_JONP01000008.1 coordinate 239,573, forward strand.
ACGTCGATGTGCCCGCCGAGACTGTAGCGGTCGCGAAGCTGTTTGCTTGAGCACCTCCCCTCGGCTCTCGAAGAGGTGCCGCAGGCCCTATCGAGAAGTCTGAGCAATGTGACCGGAGCTTACTGCGCAGGGGCTCACAAGGTGGTGCAGCTCGGCGTCTTCTGCCCCATGTGTAGTGATTCCATACGTCAAGGTTGCCACGTCTAGGAGGTGGACTGCCATGAGCGAGCCGGACAAGTACATGCTGGATCAGGCTGAGCAACTCGCGCAGCACCTGAAGCTTGTCGATGGGAAATCTGGCTACGTCGAGGCGACGCCGGACGCCTACCATGTTTACCTTCGAAGGAAGTGGCCGGGTAAGCAGCTGGCGTCCTGGGACGGTATCCCCGTTGAGTGGCATGAGAACGTCGGTACCCACAAGGCGGCCAACAGGTAGTTGTCTCGGAGGCAAACCCCGGTTAGACGGCTACAGTGCGGGGTGTCACCTGCGGCAGCGCTACGCCCACCAGTGCGTCGCGAGTGACAATCGCAGCGAGCCGATCCTCGGACCAGCCATCGGTTCCTTCAGGCCGCAGCGGTAACACCATCCACCGGTAGTCAGCAGTGCTGTCCACCACCCGCACTTCCACTCCTTTAGGCAACACAGTTCCCCACTCCGCCAGCACACCGCGAGGGTCGCGCACGGCTCGGGCACGGTAGGCAAAGCTCTTGTACCAGTGGGGCGGATAGCCGAGCACCGCGCGCGGATAGCAGCTGCAGAGGGTGCAGACGACCAAGTGGTGCCGTCTCGGCATATCCTCGAGCACGCCGAGCGGCGGCGCACCAGCCATGGACACGCCCATGGCCTCGGCCGCAGCGGAACCGTCCGAGAGCAGCAGGCGGCGCCACTCAGGGTCGAGCCAGGCGCGAGCCACCATGCGGGCGCCGATCTCGGGGCTCGCGCAATCGGTCTGGGCTTGGCGGGCGGTTAGCTCATCCTCGGTCAGGATGCCCCGCCCTTTCAGGGCGCCGATCAGCGCCTCCAGGCGGACAGGTGAGTCGGGGCGGGTTGGCGCGCTCATTCAGATCGCCTTCTTCGTAGCCTCGATGGGTTCAAGCCAGTGCTCGAAAATTTCGACGAGCAGCTCGTCGCCGCAGTGACCCTCATTCCAAATTGGCTGTTGCTCAAACAGGACGTGGTAGAGCGCGCGCCTCGACGCTGGGCGACCGAAAGCGAGATCTTCTGGGCTCGCAAAGCAACCGAGAAGGCGCTGCACCGTGCCAGTACGCCCTCGCAGGTAATGAGGGGTGCGGATGTGGCAGGGACCGCGGCGCTCTGGCCAGTCATCCAGGACCAGAACCCGCGCGCCGGGCTCGAAGCGCGGCGCCGCGAAGGCGGACTTGCCCGGCGGGTCGGAGGCGGCGGCGCTGGTGCCCTCGGCAGGGGTCATCGCAGATCCTCCCGACTGAGGACGCCCTTTTCAAGCATCAGCGTGGTCATGGAGCGCAGCCAGCGCTCGTAATAGGTGAGCGCCAGATACTCATCCTCGGGAATGGCCTCGATGCCCCGCCGGAGCTCATCCACCGTCATCAATCCCTTCTGCGCAAGAAGCTGGCGTAGGGCATCCACGCGCTTGCCGAAATCATCCGGAGGTGCCTCGTCACGCTCCACGGCTGTGCAGCGGAAGCGTGAGGCGCCACCCATATCGTGGGTGACGGGGATCGGGGCCTCAGACGTGGGTCCGTTGATGTCAGCGTCGCTCATGGTTGGAGGCTAGGACGGAGGGCCGGGTGCGTCCACTTGCCTGTTTCTGACGGACTGTTCGCCCCGATCTGCGGTGCAGCGGCCGTGGTTGAGCAGAAAGCCCAATGGTCCGATGCGGCCATGTAGAACCCTGTCCCCTGGCTTTGGTGCTGTGGTGCCAGTGAAAGTGGTCCGGTTGCCTCCGGCTAGATCTGGCGATGTCGACTTCGCGCCCGTGTGGTCATCAATGTTGGCGCGACAACGCCTCGAGAGCGGACATCAGATCACAGCTAGCCCATGATCAAGTGGGGTGAGATGTGCAATTGGCGTTCTCCACCTTGCTACGCACAAGCGGGCGTGGGTGTCACTTCTAGCCTAGCTGCTTGCCAGCTCGGTGTCGGCGCGCTCGGCAGCGAGTACGAATGCCTTCGGCTTGGCAGCATCAAGACGCCCACCACTCCGAACACCGGAGCAAAGGTCCAGCCCGAACGGGGCGCTCTTGCCTTATCGCACCGCGAACATTGCGGCCCCTAGCGGGGCTGCCGCGACGCCCCCATGGTCAGATGAGGCGTCCGGACCGGAACTGTGACTGTCCGTCGTTCGCCGGAAGCGCCCGGAGCGAGGCAGGAGGCTGGCAGGGGAGGCGGGCGCTCCACTTCCGGTGCCGTCCCGTGCTAGGCCTTCGCCATGGAGACAAAGCCGCCCATCCCGCTCGCCGTGCTCGTCGGCATACAGAAGCCGGAGATCGATGACATCGCGCACGAGGCCAGCCTCCAAGAGCTGGAGCGCTTGGTGAAGACGCTCGGCTACGAGGTGGTCGGCGCGGTGTCGCAGCGGCGCGAGGGCACCGGCGCCGGGTCGTTGCTGGGCAGCGGTAAGCTAGCGGAGCTTGCGGCGCTCACCGGCGGCACCGGCCTTGTCGGCTCAATGGCACCTGCCCCGAGGGCCAAAGCGCGGCAGCGGTTCGAAGGCGCGGCCGAGCCCGCCGATCCGGCCAAACCCGACCCGGGCGCCGCCCGCAAGCCCGAGTTCGTCATCGTCGACCACGAACTCTCGCCGAGCCAGATCCGCAACCTGGAACGAGCGACAGGGGCGCAGGTGCTCGACCGTACCGGCGTGATCGTCGAAATCTTCCACCGCCACGCCAACACGCGCGAGGCGAAGCTGCAGGTGGAGATGGCGCGCCTGAAATACGTCGCGCCGCGCCTGCGGGAATCCTCTGGCGGTGGCGGGCGGCAGCAGGGACCGGGCGCTGGTGAAACCACGCTCGACCTCGACCGCCGCAAGATCCGGGACCGGATCTCGGAGCTGAAGGACCAGCTCGAGGCGGTGCAGCGCGACAGCGACCAGCGCCGGTCCGCCCGACGGGACCAGCTGCGGGTGGCTCTGGTTGGCTACACCAATGCAGGCAAGTCCTCCCTCATGCGGGCCCTCACCGGCAGCCAGGTGCTGGTCGAGGACAAGCTCTTCGCCACCCTCGACACGACCGTCCGCGTCCTCCAGCCCGAGACCCGGCCGCGCGTGCTCGTCTCCGACACCGTCGGCTTCATCAAGCAGCTGCCGCACGACCTGGTCGCCTCGTTTCGCTCCACCCTGGCGGAGGCGCTCGAGGCGTCGCTGCTGCTCTACGTGGTCGACGCTTCGGACCCGACCTATGAGGCGCAGCTGGAGGTGAGCCGCAGCGTGCTGCGCGAGATCGGGGCGGACACGGTGCCGTCCCGCCTGGTGCTGAACAAGATGGACCGCATGGATGCCGCCGGGCGAGTTGCGCTGATGGAGAAGCATCCGGACGCGATCATGCTCTCCGCCCGCGCGCCCGACGATGTCAGCGCGCTGCGGGACACCATCATTGCCTTCTTCGAGGCCGCGATGGTGGAGGATGTGCTGGTGCTGCCCTACGCGAAGCAGGGGCTGCTCGGCGATGTGTACGAGAGCGCACGTGTCTTGTCCGAGGAGCACGACGAGACCGGGCGGGTGCTGACCGTGCGCGGCCTGCCTGGCGCCATCGCGCGCCTTCGGCGGAGCCTTGCTTCGCACTGAGCCACGGCGACTGCGGCATCTCAAGATCCCAGAACGCCGTCGTTCCTCATTCGAGGCAGAAGGATCAGGCGGTCTGCCGCTCCCTTTACGACTTACCGCTGGAAAGCGCAGGTCTAGCCCTAGGTGAACCCTTCGCCTGGAACCCTGACAACGCGGATCCCAAGGCGGAGACTGACCGTAGCTTGACGCTTGCCCCGCAAAAGGGGCCGCGTGCGCGGCCAAGGACAGACCCATAGAGGTGGCACCATTCGATGAGGATCCGCAGGCCTCGATACTGAAGTGCGCTTACGTCACCCATCAAGAAGCCGAGGACAGCTTGCAGTTCACCGGCCTGGGCGCTCACTCCAGCAGCCGCATCCCATCGGCAACAGGCGCCAGCGTGACCTCGGAGAGTTCCGATCCCGTGCTCTATCCGTGTGTTGGATGCTCTGCCTCGGTCTCTGGCGAGTGGCCGCCGTATAGCGGCGGCCGCAATTGACGCCCTTCGGACTTCGGTGACAGCTTAGCCTCATTGCTCAGACGGTTCGGCACGCCATGCACCCTGTAGAAGTCTTCGAGCTGATCGTTGGCATGCTCCTGGCAGTGCTGGTGCTGCAGTATGTAGCCCCTCGATTGGGGCTTCCACCAGCCGTTGCTCTCCTGGTCGGCGGTGGCGCGCTGGCGTTCGTTCCAGGTTTGCCGACCATCGACCTCGACCCTAACCTAGTTTTGGTTATCTTCCTGCCACCACTCCTGATGGATGGCGCCTGGTTCACGGCGCTGGCGCCCTTCCGGCGCCATCTCAGCGGCATCGCCTCGCTGGCAGTCGGCGCGGTGCTCTTCACAGCGGCTGCCGTCGCGATCGTCACGAAGTTGGCCGTGCCGGAACTGCCCTGGGCGGCCTGCGTCGCGCTGGGCGCCATCGTCTCACCGCCCGACGCAGTTTCGGCCAGGGCGGTGCTTCAGCGGGTCAAGCTGCCACGCCGACTGGGCACCCTGTTGGAAGGCGAGAGCCTCCTCAACGACGCGACAGGGCTGGTGCTGTTCCGCTTCGCAGTAGCAGCTGTCATCACCGGGTCGTTCAGCCTTGGCGAGGCTATCGGCAGCTTCGCGTACCTCGTAAGCGGCGGGATCGTCGTTGGTGGTGTTATCGGAGCAGTATGGATCCTCCTACTGCGACGCCTTGCGGACGAACACCTGATGGTCGCCGCTTCCGTGCTGGTCTGCTGGATGAGCTACATCGCTGGTGAGATGGTGCATGTGTCCGGCGTCATCTCGACGGTGGTAGCGGGTCTCGTCTGCGGCTGGTACCAGCACGTCGTCCTGACAGCGAGCGTCCGGGTGCGTGCCCTCTCGTCTTGGCAGGCGATGATCTTCCTGCTGGAGGCGGCGGTGTTCATCCTGATCGGCCTGTCGCTGCGCGGCGTCATCGACCGCGTTGGCGGGATCGGCATCGTGGTGCAGGACATGGCCTGGTCGGTGGCCGCGATCATCGCGGCCGTCATTCTGGCACGCTTTGCCTGGATATTCGGCTCGGATGCGCTTCTCGGCCTTCTGAACCGCGCAGGCTTTCGCACAGCCGAGCCACTCGGACCACGAGCCGCGAGCGTCATGAGCTGGGCAGGCATGCGAGGAGTGGTCACCCTCGCGGTGGCCTTAACCCTGCCCGAGACGATGCCAGGGCGTGACCTGATGCTGGTCTCAGCCTTCGCCGTGATCCTCGTGACAGTCCTGGTTCAGGGAACGACACTCGGCTTGGTCATCCGGCTCGCAGGACTTCAGGAAGACGAGCGTAGCAAACCACCGCTCGACCTCCACTCCGCGGAAGCCTCCATGCTCAAGGCGCAGTTCGAGGAAGTGCAGCGGGTGGCCTACTCGCCCGACGGTTCCCTCCTCCATCCGCGCCTACTGGACAGCTACCGGCGCCGGGCGACGATTTCGACGGAATTCTCCGGAAGCGATGAGGACCGCGCCCAGGATATCGCCGCACATTACGGCGTCATCCTCGCCGCCGTGGCCGCAGGGCGAGCCGAGCTGGTCCGCCTGCACCGGGCGCACCAGATCGATGATGAGACGCTCCACGATCTGGAACGCGATCTGGACCTCGAGGAGCTTGTGGCACTCGCTGCTAGGGGCTGATCGGCATCTCTCCGACTTGGTGGAGCAGTACTCCATGCGACAAATGCGGGCAGGACCGTCGGCATAGCTCGCAGTCCGCACCCGTTCCCCAGGTGTGCTGCCTCCGCCGGTCTGCAGGTTCGTCACGCCTCACCTGAAATCCCTGGTTGGCGGCATCTTTGTCTGTGGCTGGCGCTTGCTCCCCGGCTCTGGCCGCCGGACCTCGTCAGCCCGCCCCAGGATGCGTTCCGCCCACTCGCTGTGCTTCAGCGCCGAACCAAGACCCCTCTGAAAATCGGCCGCAACGCACTGAACTCGCAGCGAGTTCTTGTGTGAGGTTGGATCCCGATTGGCGCCGGTCGGGACCCCACCCTCACATCAGTTCTCTGTATTGAGTCAGGAATATAGACTGGCTTTGGCGAGGGTCCCGGTTCAGTGCTCCTCTACAGGCTGCCGCAGCAGCGCCGCCTGCAGCTCATATTTCTTACTGCGGGCAGTGTTTTGCATTGACCCCCAGTTGTCGGTAACGAATCATGTTTGTCTCTCCACAGGACGTGGTTAGGTAGATGCGCTTCCACTTTCCGATGATCGCAGTGGCTCTGGGCCTAGGTCTGCTGGTGGGATGCGGCAGCCCGGCAGACCAGCTCGGAAGCGACGGCGTCGCGCCCGCCGCGGTCAGTTGGTACCTGCCGAGGACCGAGGGGGTGGATGTGCGGGTGACCACCGAGGTCCGCTCCTGCTCGCCGCTCAGGATCGCTATCTCCACGTCCGCTGCGCCCGTGGTGACCACGGACTGGTCGAACCGCCGCTCCGTCGTCATTGAGGGCATGGGCGGCTTACTCGGGACTGCCGAGTTCAACGCGGAGACCTATCCCGAAGGGATGGTCCGGTCGCTCGGCGGGAAGGCGGAAGATCGCACTGGGCCCATACTGGCTGCGATCGCTGAGGCGGTAGTAAAATTCGCCCCGCTCGCCGTCGGCGTACCCGGCTTTGGGGGAGCGGCGGGCGGCGACCGCCCCACCGTCCGGCAGGTACGGGCCGGATGTACCGACGAGACGGCTGCCGACGTCGCAGCGCTAGAGGCCGCCCTCCGATCGCTTGACCGGACACCCCTCGTGGCGGATGCGCTGACCGCAAGGACAGTCCAGATTGAACGCCTGCGCGCTCGGCTGCGCACGGAGGAGACGGTACGCCTCGCGCTCGCCTCTTCGCCACCAGCTGACATGCCTCATTTGGATCAGCCGATCACCGGGCAAGCACTCGTCCAACGCCACATACTCGTCGCCGTCCCCTGGACCACCCCACCGAACATGACGGCCACCCTCCGCTACGCCACGGGAACCGCGCCACAGTCGGTCGCAGTTCCTCCCAGTGCCGACTACCATTACCGGGAACCCGTCCGGGTCGATCTGACCACAAGCGTGGTCTGCCCCGCGGGGACTGATTGCACCGTCACCCCGACCTCCAGCTCCATCCAGTTTGGCGTGGCTCAGTGGGGTGTACCGAGGCGGCTACCTCTTCAGGCAGGATTGTTCCAAAGTCTCTCATACAGCATCGCTTTCCAGCAGGACGGCACGCCTACGACGCAGCGTGGCGCCTCGACGGCGGCTCCGGCGGAAGGTGCCGCCGCACTCGCGAAGGCACTCGCCACGAGTGCCTCGACCGATACACGTACCGCTGCGATCCAGGCGGAGGTCGCGCGCAACCAAGCGGAGCTCGATTTGATCACCGTGCGGGCCAAGCTTGCCGCTGCCCGGTCCGGTCAGTGATCCGCCTCGCGGCTCTCCTGGCGCTTATACTCACGACCGGATCGGCCGCGGCCATCTCTCTGTCTTTCGAGATGTTCCGAGATTTTGCTTTCTCACAGCTGATCCTTAATGAAGGAAGTCCCACAACGCGGCACGTCGCTGTCGCAATGCTCGTGCGGAACATCCGCGGGCAGGCGGTTCCGGTCTGCTCCGGTAGTCTTATTGCGCCGGATCAAATCCTCACCGCCGCCCATTGCTTCTGCGGTGATGGCCGGGACAAGCCGGTTCGACGTAAGCACTGTTTCCCCGTCGCTCATGATTGGCAGGCCGTCTTCCATCACGCTGGAAGGATCGCGATCGCGGAGATCAAGATCCATGACAACTACGCCTGGAGGAGCCTGGCTCCCGAGAAGCCCGGCGGAATGCCAATGCCGTCCATCGAAGCGGACCTAGCCATCGTGAGGCTTACCCGGCCCGCCGACGGCATCGCACCGCTTACTCTCGCAGCTGACCAGCCGGTTCCCCTGACGAACATGACGATGGTCGGCTTCGGAGTGTCGGGAGGTGGTCTTCTCGGGTCGTCTCTGACGGCACCGGGCTTACAAGTCGAGGTCACCGCACCAGTAACGGCGTGCAAGAAAGGGTTCAAAGGCAGCATGCTGCTCTGCCGGGACAATACGCCGTCGGCAGAATCAAGGAACTGCAATGGCGACAGCGGCGGTCCGGGTCTCGTTGGCGGAAGGATCGCGAGCGTTGCCTCGGCGATCTCGTCGGCCTGCCCATCGCGCGGGATGGCCATCGACATGGCGGTGACTAGCCCCGCAGCGCGCACCTTCATCAAAACCCGGTTGGCCCCGATCTCAGGCCCCGTCGCACGACACCTGCCCTCACCCGGGGACGGGTTGATCCGCCTTGATGACGAACGACAGGCGACCTTGCCCATCATTGATCTTCCGTCCGACGTGTCCGAGATCCTTGTCGTCGCGACCGGACCAGACGCAACCAAGCTCGGGCAGGCGCCTGCGCCGCAGTACCCCGTTCGCATCGCCGTCAGCGGGGCTCACTGTAGCGCAGGTCCCGGTGGACTCCAGCCGAGCAACGTCGCGGAGTGCCGTTTCTCCCGTCCGCCTGATGGTCGAGCAACGATCACCGTGGAGGGTTCGAAGCCTCTCAGCTTGCTCCAGGTTGTTGTGACAGCGAGATAGCCAAGCCCTAGGATATTCGGCATCGCCCCAACAACCCATCGATTTGCCCCTGCGTGTCGGGTTGCGAGACCTCCTTGGCAGCTTCAGCAATGAGGCGGGCGCAGGCGACATCGTCTGGACGGTCTGGACGGTCTGGACGTTCTAGAACCCACAGAACGATGCCCGGCAGTCGGGCCAAGCATCCGGCGGCGAAGAGGGCGGCCGCCGACCCGTGTTCGATGTCCGTGCCGGTGCCAGCGACCTCATGCAGCGCCCCTAAGGCCAGGCCGCCCCCAGGAAGTGCCGCGTCCAGCGTCTCATGACCGAAGGGATGGTGGGAGGATGGACGCCCTCCCAGGTCCACGCGCTCCAGGCGGGCGACCTGGTCCCGGAGATCGGCAAGGACCGTCGAGGACGAGGCACATGCATTTCGATGGGGGTTGGAGGGCGCATTTCACGGAACCTAAAGGGAACATCCGATTCGGCGGAAGAGGCGACTTTCCGATTTTTAGCAACGGAACCAGAGAAATCCTTCTGCAGTGCTGGAGTTCTGGGCGGCTTTCCTGACATGAGCCACCGGCTACGCTGAGAGGATGAATTCAATGGCTAAGGATGTCACCACCAAGGCCTTCCACTACGAAGCCACGTTGGTGCTGTAGGACGGCGTCCAGGCATGCAGGCGCTGCCGAGCGAGGATACTCATCTAGGACGGACCGACATGCTCTGCCAGGAACACGATCGGGTTCGCACTGAACACGATGGACGCTAGCACTGGGTGCCTGCCGCGCGGCCAGTACCTCCACGGCAAATCGGCGCCAGCAGAGACAGCACGGGAGAGGTGTGTCTGGTGAAGAAGAAGTCACCATCGATCAAGAAGGTGCGTTCCCTCACGCCGGACGAACTCGGCCGCTTGGGCGAGGATCTCTTTCGCAAGATGTGCACCCAGGCCCGACTGCTGGCACACGCCCCGAGCGCCGACCGCTGGGGCTGGGATTTCCTGATCGAGGAATCCGGTGCCGAGGTGGCGGTCGAGGGAGACCTCGCGGCTCGTCCGGTGCCTCTGCAACGCCTAGTTCAAGTAAAGACCGTCTGGGAGGGGGCGCGGGAGGTGAACCTCCGCCTCTCGGCGGCTGAGCGCCTGGGAAAAATCCCGAACCCGTCCTTCCTCTGCGTCTTGGAGATGTCGGAGAGCCTGGATCCCGTCCGGATGCATGTCATGCACATGCATGGGGCACTTCTGGAAGGCGTGCTTCGCAGGCTGCGGGAGATGCAGGCTAGTGGCCGCTCGACTCGCATCAACCGGGTGGAATTCCGTGTGCCTTTGCCCAAGGCTGCAGCGGGACTGTTGCCGACCTACGAAGTCCTGCGCCAGGCGCTCGACGAGCCAGTCGGCCCTGATGCGGATGCCTATCTGAAGGAGAAGGCAGCCTTTCTGAAGGAAGCCGGTTTTCCTGAACGGCGCATCAGCGGCACCTTCAAGGTCAGGACCGAGAGCGACGACGATTACGCGGAGTTCCTCCTGGGTAACCGGCCCCTTGAAGTAGTGGACTTCGAGGCGGCGGAGACGCGGTGGAACATTACCATCCCGCTTTCTCTCCCAGGTCAGCCTGTATCGGTCAGACTGGTGCCAACGCCCTGGGATGTCGAACTCGTGTGGAGGCGCCTGAGATCACCATCGGCAGTGCGGATGATGGTAAAGGCCTTGGTAGTGCCTGATCCTTCTGGTGATCCAGAACGCGACCGCATAGTCATCACGCACCCGAATTTCGAGTTCCGCATCCAGGGTCCAACCTTCACCATAACGGTGAAAGGGCCGGACACCGTGCCGATGGGGTACCGTGACCTGGTACGCTTCCATGCGCTTGAAGCGGTGTTTGCTTTCAGCGAACCAGTGGAAATGCAGATGCTCTTCCGGGGCAGGCAGATAGCCAAGGCGCGGATCGATGAATCCCTCGCCTTCCGCCCTCGGGAGAACACTGCAGCACTGGGCCTCATCCTGCAGGAACTGGAAACGGTGCTTTCCTTCGCAGACATCCACGACGTGAAGATGCTGTCGAGATCCTGGAGGCACTGGCGCGAGCAGCTACGCAGCCTCCATGCGATGCTGACGGAACCATCGTCCGTCACCGGTGCGCTGACGGTCGCAGTCCCGCAGGAGTTCAAGGACGACCTCGAAGAGCGCGAAGCGCTCTACATATCTGCCTTGCAATTTGATGACGGCCTCCTGGCTTATTATGCGGTCAGTAGTGCGCGGCTCGCCGCCTGTGAAAATCCCGGACAGAGGCAGATGAAGTTCCGCGACTTCGCAGTCCGTGAACTCCGGTTCATCGATCCAACAGATGAAGCGATGAATGCCTTCGTGGCCGAGGCGAAAGCCACGACGGGCCTGACAACCAGCCTGGTACTATGGGGCGAGGAGGCAGAGGGCATGATGCCCGAACCTGTAGTGGAGGTCGGCGAGGACCCGGAGTGACGAAAATCCCTGCGGTGCCGATGAGAGGTTGCCCCTACCAAGGAACAGCGAGATCGATCGCGTCCGGTCCGAGGTGCCAGGATCCAGCAGTCCGGCGCCTTGTCCTGATCGTGACCGGCTCAGGCTCTCCCCGGGCGCGACGACGTGCTCGCCACTCCGCCTTGATGATGGAATTGTACATCAGTTCCATCCTCGCCGCGGCCGAGGGACGCTCCGCGTAGTCCTCGACGACCTTCTCCCGCCGGGTGATCAGATCTGCCAACCGCACCCGCCAGGCCTCCTCGTCCTCGAGGTGGGCATCATGCCAGTTCCGACGTGCCACAGCGCTCAGGACGGCTCGCTCCCGCGCCTCGCGGCCCAGAATGCGCCGGACGAGGTCCCGCTCCGCCCGGCATGCGGTCTGGTAAGCTGCAAGGAGGGGCTTGCTGGCGTCCGCCTGCACAGGCTTCACCGCCTCCATCGTGGCGCTCCGGCGCAGCAGGCGGACGGCTTGTTCTTCGTATCCCAGGATGGCCATCCGTTCCGCAGCCAAGCGCTCCCTGACCACCCCGTTGACCTCCTTTGCCACGGAGTAGGGTGTCACAGGCAGGCCAGGTGAGGAGAGGACAGTTCTGCCGGAGGGGCGGATAAGACCGTCGTCCGAGTCTTCCTTGGCCTCCATCGCCGCCATATCGAGCGACTTCCAGCGCCGATGCACCGTCGAATGGGAGAGGCCAGAGCGCTCGGCGACGGCCTTCTGTGTGAGCCGGATTCCCTCACGCAGCATCGCGCCGATGGCCGTCTTGATCGCATTGTCGACCTTGGCTGTCCGCCGAGCATTGGACCGTATGGCACCGGCCCGCTGCTTCTCCGTCGTCGATAGCTCTCTCCAGGCATCCAGTGCCTCGCCGCCCTTGTCTGCGGCTTCACCCGTCATGACGCCGTGGTCGACGTTCCTTCCCCCGGTCCAGGCGCGGCCACCCGGTCTCCCAGCGGCCCCAGCCAGCGGGTGTTCATCCATGTGGTGATCGACGACGAGATCGCCTCGATAGCCTGCCGGTCGGCCGGGCTGTTCATGGCGATCGCAGTCCGCTCGACGATCTGCAGGATGCGACCTGCATCACCAGTAAAGGCGCGGCAGACAGTCCTGGCCGCGCGATGGAACAGTCGCGTTCCGCGGGGCTGCTCTCCCTCCTCACCGATTGCGGCCAGGGTGACATAACGGCCGTCCGTGCCTGCCTGCCCGATCCTCGGTTCAATTAGCGTAACCCTGCTTTCCGTGGCGAGGTCGATGAGGGGAAGCAGGAGATCCTTCCCCGACACCGTGCCAAGGCCCATGACTTGGGTGTGGTAGGTCGTGCCGGTCGCTGCTTCCTGATAGGCCATCCAGCCAGTGGGATCTCCGCACGGCAGATCCGGGTCGGCGGCGACCACCTCCGGCGCGTTGTGCCAGGGATTCTTCTGCAGGGCGTTCCCGAACCGGCTGCATGCGCTAAACGCAAGAGTCAGAGCCCGCGAGATGCCCTTGCGAAATCGGAGCTGCTTCCCGCACTTCTTCCAGATCGGACGCTCAAACAACCAGACGATGTGGACGGTGCCCTTCCATGGCGACTGGACCGTCATCAGGGGCATAGGCAGCCCCCTGTTCGCGACCAAGTCCAGGAGAGTGGTCCTCCAGTCCGCATGGTCTACATCAGCGGTGATCACATTCAGCCAATGCTCGCCGTTAAACGACGTCCACCGATGAGAAAGGGCTTCAGCCAGCGGCAGGAGCCGGGAGAACTCGTGCTCGCCCTCTCCCTTTATCGAACTGGAGGCTCGCACTTGGTGAGGGAGTCTGGGCAGCAGGAGGAGCGCAAGGTCCCGAAGGTGAGGTGCGGCGGCACCGGCGACGTTCAGGGCCGCGTGCAATTCGCCCTCGCGGCCGATCCACCAGGAGGCAGTCCATTCGGGCAAGCCGAATGCTGCGGCATGCTCCGGCGGCATCAGGGTTGCTTCTGATCGCCGCCGACTCACCGACGTAGCTCCCGTATTTGGGGCGATGCCGTCTTCGCACAGGGCTGGAAACCGGTGAATACGGGTATCTGCCGTTGTCCCGAGCCCGGATGTCTCTGCCGTTACGACATCCTTGACCAACAGAGCCATCGATTTCCCGCCTGCGTTTAAACCACGACGCTGGGACGGCCATCAGTTACGAGGACGAGGCACCCCAATGTTTCATGATTCGTGGCGGCTTGGCGAACGGCAACAGAAATCGACATGGCTCTATGAATTAGGACGTGCGATTGCAGTATCTCAGTACGAAGCGTCGGGGTACGCGCCTCGGTGCATCTATCCAGACCCATGGGCGAAGCCCACCCATCCCGGGCGTCTTGAGCCAAACGCCACTGAGCCCTACCAGGAGAGAGTCGACCGGTATCCGGCCAGGTTGTGATGACCTCGGCACTGCCTACATGGGATCAAACTGCAACCAAGCGGTTCGGCTCAAAGAATGGGCCGCCCCCATGCTGTTGTGCGGGTACCTGGCTGATCTTCTGAAGACATCATTTATTTTGTTCTGAGTGGAAAAACTGCTCGACAGTCGTGTTCGCCGGAGTAGCCTTAATGGCGGGATGTCCCCGCTCATTTCGGAGAACCCCATGCGCACTTGCTCACAAACACGGCCCCCTCAGCTTTGCGAAGATGCCTCCCCGCAAAGTGGACGAATTCCAGTTCAGTCAGGCGATGCCGCTGACCGCGCGCTGCCTCCGGCCACCACGGATTCGTACGACAGCCAGGCGGATTCCGAAGCAGTCAAAGCTTACTTCGCCGCTGCTCAAATTCGGTTGGCGGCATACATCCGCTTTCAAGAGGTCGACTCACCCCGCTCCAGGACGCGCATGCCGCTTTTGGCAGATGGTACGGCTGTTACTGATCTCGGGCTGGCAGCAGCTAGAGAGGCTCTTGCCCTGGCGGACGCTGCGCTTGCTGCTGCGTACGCAGCGGCAACAGCCGCTTGTGGCAGGCGCTAACGCTCACTTCTCACGTCAATTGTGACGCAGGGCAGCGCCGAGGCCTCATTTGTCATGGCCTGCCCTGGTCCCAGGTTTTACAGAAGGGCATGCGCGTCCCCCTTCTTGGTATACGACGCGTTTCGCTTTCAAAGCCGGGACGCCACGCTGGTGGCGGTGAAGCCTGTGCAGGCTGACGCCAGCGTCTGAGACCCTGACGATGGCCTGGGATGACGCTTGGCCCACCACTCCCCTGGTCCTGACCCCGTAGAAGCGCTCCGCCGGTGATGTGGGACCGGTGGATCTGTGGAGGGTGTTGGGATGGCAAGGAGGCACCACAAGCCGGAGGAGATCGTGGCCAAGCTGCGGCAGGTGGAGATGCTGCTGGCGCAGGGAAGGACCGCGGCTGAGGCGATGCACACGCAGGCAGTGATCGGCGCAGGCCGCCCTCACCAAAGGATGGAAGAGTCCCACATGGCAAACATGCTGGACCGTGCCGTTGGTCGTGCCCCCGGTTCTCTAATTGGGCCCGTCAAGCGTTTCGATGATCGACACCGCCGGGCTCATGGTTCTCTTCGTGGTCGGCCTGAGCCGCCACACCATGGCCTTGGGTGGGTCTGGGTGGGCCAATGTGGTGTTCGCCGTTACCCGCCGCGGCGGGCTGGCATACCAGGGGTCGGCCTCAACCCTCGCCCTCGTCCCGGCGGGGACGAACTCGTTCGGCCAACGGCGGCCGGGTTGATGGGCTAGGCGGCGGTGGGATCTCCCGCGGTCCAGCGGAACTCACTCGCGTCGCACCACATGCGGTGCAGGATGACCGCGAGCTTGCGCGCGACCGCGACCTTCGCCTTCTTGAACCCCGAGCGCCTCGCGAGCTCCAGCCCCCAGGCCTGCAGGGTCGAGGGACGGCGGATCCGGGTGAGGATCACGTTCGCTGCCTCGTAGAGGTGGGTGCGGACATCCTTGTCCCCGCACTTGGAGACCCGCCCGCTCCGGTCGATCTCACCCGAGGCGTAGCGCCTCGGGGTCAGGCCAAAATAGGCGCCAACGCTGGACGACTTCCTGAACCGTGCCGGGTGGTCGATCGCGGCCCAGACCGAGAGCGCGATCACGCCTCCCACGCCGGGTGCGGTCATGAGCCGCTTGCAGGCGTCGTTCGCGCGGACGGTGCGCAGGACCTCGCGGTCCAGAGCGGCGATCTGTCGCGACACCTCGTCGCGCGCGGCCAGGAGCGTCTCAACGAGGCGGGCCAGTTCGGGGCTCTCTGCCAGATCAGTGGCCGTAACCTCCCCAGCTTTCTTCCGGAACCCGCCCACCGGCTTGCCCACGATCACGCCGAAGGTCTTCAGCAGGCCTCGGATCTGGTTCGCAATGTCGCCCCGCATGCCGACAAGCAGGGCGCGTGAGGCGAGCAGCGCCCTCGCGAGATGGCTCGGACCCGACTTCACGTGCGCCTCGCGATACCACCCTGTCCGCATGATCTGGGCGATCCCGGCCGCATCGTTCCGGTCGGTCTTGTTGATCCGCATGGACAGCGCCGCCTTCGCATGGCGCGCGTCGATGCAGATCACCGGCAGCCCACGGGCGCGCAGCTCGCCGTGCAGCCAGACCGAGAGGGAACCGGTTTCCAGCCCGATGCGGACCACCTCCGAGGTCCTGCCGGTGATGAACCCGGCAATCGCCTCCGGCGTCGATGGCACCTTCCTCTCCGCCAGCACTTTCCCCACCTCGTCGACGACACAGATCGCCGTCTCGTCGAGCGACACGTCCAGTCCCACGTAGGTCTTCATCGCACCTCTCCCGGCTGCCCGTGAACCAGGCGTGCCGCCCGGCTCGGCAAGGTGACAGCGCCACTCCGAGCAGCGCCAGACGCGATTAGGCTATGT